>NZ_JAHXSA010000001.1 GCF_019429565.1 Schaalia sp. ORNL0103
TGAACGGGAGCCTCAAAACGCTCGACCGCACTGACTTCCATGCCGTGCTGCTCCGGAGGGCACCCGCGCCGAGGACGCCGGCGCCGAGGGCTCCTGCGCCCGCGAGGCTCGTGCGCCCGGAGGCGTCGAAGCGGGTGGAGGGCCCCCCGTTAATGTTCCACAGAGGATGATGGCGATCGCTTGGAGGCGCGGGGGTGTAACCGCCGCGAGTGAGGCCGTTAGCGTAGCGCTCGCCACCGATGCGGGTGTGCATCAGGTCGATCCCCTTCAGATCCTCGGGGTCGGTGATGGGCTTGCTGCGGCTACCCAGCTGGCCCTCGCTGGTATAGCGATCGGGGATACGTTGGGACTGGAGCTTGCGCAGCTTCTCGGCATCAGCGTCCTGCGCGGTTGGGTCGTCGTAACCGCTCGGGTAGGCGCTGGAATTGGCGCCGCGCTGGAATGCGCGTCCGTAGTCGCTCTCGCGGTCGCCCGGGTACACGCCGGGCTGATCGGGGGATGCTGACTTGTTTCCGTTCTCGAGTTCCTTGGCAACCCAGGGAGCGGAAACTGAGGGGTAATCCGATACGTGCCCGGTTTTTTTCGTACCCACTTTCCTTGCCCTCGAGGTTTGTTTTACATCTCGGGCGTGGTTTGCCAACTCGTGCATGGAGTCGTTCAGGCGTCGCAGGATGTCCGCCGAGTTGGCCTCGCGCTGCGCGTTGGCCTGAGCGGCAACGGCGTCGTAGACGGCTGCGCCGGTCGAGGCGACGGCGTTGACGCCGGCCCCGAAAATGCCCAAGTTCTGCATGACGGGGATCGTCACCTCGGCCATGTCACGCAAGGCGTCCAGCCTGGAGTCGACCAGCACGGGGGAGAGCATCTCTGCCTCTTCGCGGGCGTGCTGCATGACCCGGCGCATCTCCACCTCGACCTGAGCGGTCGCGAGGTAGGATTCACGCCAGTCCTGCAAGCGTTGCTCAGCGTCCGCGAGCCACTTGTCGATGGCGGTGCCCGTCTGGCCTTGGAAACCCTGGTATGTGCGGTAGTGCCGCAAGCGTCGCTCGGCCTCGTTAATGGCATCCATCGTGGTGCGGTGTTTGAGATCGAGGCTCGCGAGAGACTCGTTTGCCTTTGCGTCCTCCACGAATTGCATGAGGCGCTTGTACATCGGACTCTTAACCACTGCAGTATCCTTCCCTATCCTCAGAAGTCGGAACTGCCGCTGACAACAGGATTGTTACTATCCTGTGAGCCTGCCGAGTACGTTGATGACGAAGGCGTCGTGGAAGCGGTATTGAGCGTTCCCGCAGCCTGATGGACCGGAACACCGAGCGAGGAGACGAGAGAAGCGAGGAAAGGAATGGAAGCCATGTTGGCTTCTTCGCCCTTAAATTTGCGCATGACCTCGTCTTCTGTCTTCTTGAAGTCGTCCTCGCTTTCGACAACCTTCCTGTCGAAATCACGGAGCTTATCGCCCTCGGATGCGAAACCCTCCCGAGCGGTGTTGTAGGCGTCCTGCAGTGCCTGCCGAGCGGCCTCAACGCCAGACTCAGTGCCCCATACGTCGGCGACCTGAGCGTCCGCAAACTCCCGAGCGGCCTGAGCAGCCGTGTCGAAAGACTCCGCTCCAAGGGCTCCATCCTGGCGCGTCTGATCATGATTCTGGGAGCTGAAGCTCACGTCGCTCACGACAACCTCCGGGCGTAACAAGCGCAGGCGTGGCCTGCAGACGTCAATGAGATGATGTTCATCATATGACCATCCGGCAAAGCGCGCAAAAATGCGGAGTAAGTGTCGACCATGACGAGGAGAAAGTACTCCGACGTAGCGGCTCACACAATCGATGCTCGGTGGCGATGAGTGGGGGGCCGCAGCGCAGCGCGCCGCGGCCCCCCGAAGCAAAAACCTCTCAAGAGGTTAAATTCACTCGCCCGCCTCGAAGGTGGCCTTCTCAGCCTCGGTGTCCGGCACGAAAGAATCCGTGTCCAGATCCGCCCAGTACTCCTCGGCCCACGGATCCTCGATCGGCTGCGAACGCTTCCACAGGATGTAGCCCGCGCCGGCGACGGCACCCACCAGGGCCGTCAGGCCGAAGGCGCGCAGCGCGCGGCACTTGCGGCGCTTACGCGTGGGGGTGGTGAGGGCGACAGCCGAAGCCTCGGAAGCGCGACGAGCGCGCTCCGACAGCGAACCGCGAGCCGACAGCGCCGCACCCGCCTGGTTGACGGCGAGGGAAGCGCGCGGCAGGTAGTCGTCCACGAGGTGCTCACGAGCGTTCTCGATCGCCGGGCCGGCCTGCGCGGCGGCAGCCTGCGCACGAGCGGCGGCGGTCTCGATCGCGGGGGTCGCGTGCTCGATCGCGGAATTCAGCGCGGCCTGAGCGCGAGGCGCGGCCCAGTCGACGCCCTGGCCAGCCAGATCGGCAGCCCGCACGGCAACCTTGCCGGCGTAAATGGCAGCGGCGTCGCGAAGCTGCTGAGACGATGCACGCAGCTTCTCTGCATCGAAAGTCGGCGAAGTAACCATGATGTCTCCGATTCTGTCCACAATAAATGGGGGCGCGGACGCGCCACTCACTCCTATTGTGCAACAACGAGCTGTGATCTGCAGCCCACCGGCTCGCGTGAGGTGCGTGACGGACAGGAAACACCCAGGAAAAGATGCGACCATTACAGTCATGAAAGCTATTCTTCACACCTCCGCCGGCGACATCACCGTCGAACTGTTCCCCAACCACGCCCCCAACACGGTCAACAACTTCGTGACCCTGGCCAAGGGCGAGCGCGAATGGGTCGATCCCACGACCGGCCAGAAGACCTCCCGTCCCCTCTACGACGGCACCATCTTCCACCGTGTCATCCCCGGCTTCATGATCCAGGGCGGCGACCCCCTCGGCACCGGCACCGGCGGCCCCGGCTACCAGTTCAACGACGAGATCCACCCCGAGCTCAACTTCAACGACCCCTACCTGCTCGCCATGGCCAACGCCGGCAAGCGCATGGGCAAGGGCACCAACGGCTCCCAGTTCTTCATCACCGTGGCCCCCACCCCGTGGCTGCTCGGCAACCACACCATCTTCGGTAAGGTCACCGACGAGGAGTCCAAGCGCGTCGTCGACGCCATCGCCACCACCCCCACGGGCGCCCAGGACCGCCCCGTGACGGAGCAGGTCATCAACTCCATCGAGATCGTCGACTGATCCTCTCCCCTCATCATCGACGAGGCCGGGGCCGCCCCCCGCTGCTGCGTGCAGTGACCGGGATGGTACGCCCCGGCCTCGTCCCTTACCCGCCTGCTGAAAGGGAAGCTATGAGTATGCCGAGCTACGGCCAGCGCTCTGACCCGCGCGCCGCCCCCGACTGTCCGCGACACCCGGGTGTGCGCAGCGTCGACTACTGCAAGCGCTGCAACCGGCCCATGTGCGTGGACTGCGCGATCCCCACCGAGGTCCGCTCGATCTGCGTGGACTGCACGTCCTCCAAGAAGCGGTGGATGGGCTCCGCCTCGCGCGCGGCCGCGGCCGGCACGCCGGTCGTCACCTACGCGATGATGGCGATCTGCGTCCTCATGTACGCGGTGACCTTCCTCGTGCCGTCGACGAAGCTCAGCCTGGCGCTCGTGCCCGCGTGGCTGATGTCGCACCCGTGGACGGTCATCACCGGCGCGTTCCTGCACGGCGGCATCATGCACATCCTGTTCAACATGCTCTCCCTGTACTGGGTGGGGCGCGCGATCGAACCGGTCCTGGGCCGGTGGCGTTTCCTCACGCTCTACCTGGTGAGTGCGCTGGGCGGCTCGGCCTTCATTCTTGCCTGGTGCCTCATCCAGCCCTCTGAGATCTTCGTGAGCACCGTGGGTGCGTCGGGCGCAGTCTTCGGCCTGTTCGGCGCCGTGTTCGTCCTCCAGCGCCTGGGCGGCTCAGACACGACCGCGATCCTGACGCTGCTCGGCATCAACCTCGTCTACGGCTTCATGGTCAGCGGCATCTCCTGGCAGGGCCACATCGGCGGGGCGATCGCCGGCGTGGGTGCCACGTGGGTCCTGGTGCGCATGGCCCGCCCGCGTCCGGGCGTCACGCAGGTGCATCAGAACCGGCGCGAAGCAGTCGTCGCGCTCGGCATGATCGCCGGCATGCTCGTGCTCAATGCCCTCGTGTTCCGCGTCCTGTACGAGGTCTATGGCGCGTGAGCGGTCAACGGTCGACAGGCGCATGGCATCTAAGGATGACCTAATATAGGAAGGGTCCGGCAAATAGTGCCGGACCCTTCCTCATGCGCCCACAGGAGAGACCATGACCAGCCCCTGGGACCTGTACGACCAGCTCATCGACGAGATCCCCGCCGACATCACCGTTACCCAGATCTTCACCGACGGCAAATGGCGCCGCGTCGCCTCCAGCGAAGATGGCGTCGGCATGGCCTTCGGCATGAACGTCCAGTCGCGCCCGCGCGCCACCGAGGACCCCGCCGACCTCGTCGGCCGCCCCCTGCGCGACGTCGCGGCCCTCGCCAAGTCCTGGAACTTCGAGGACGCCGGCATCGGCATGGCGGCCGTCAACGCCTACCACTCCCACCCCGTACGCGCCCTCGCCCACGGCTTCCGCCCCTGCAAGGAAAACAACTGGGCGCGCACCTTCCATCCCTACGCCCCCCTCGTCGCCGGCAAACGCGTCGCCGTCATCGGCCACTTCCCCTTCGCGGCCGCCGCCATGCCCGACGTCGCCGAGCTCAACATCCTCGAACGCAACGTCCTCGAAGGCGACTACCCCGACTCCGCCTGCGAATACCTGCTCCCCGAGATGGACTACGTCTTCATCTCCGGATCCGCATTCGTCAACAAGACCATGCCGCGCCTCCTCGCGCTCGCCTCCGGCGCCCACACCGTCGTCCTCGGCCCCTCCGCCCCCGCGTCCCCCGCGATCCTGCATGCCGGCGCCACGACCGTCATGTCCTTCGCCAGCGCGCACCCCGCGCGCCTCGAAGATGGCCTCGCCGGACGCTCCCTCCTTGGCATGTACGACGCCGGCATGAGGGTTGAGCTCAGCAGGCCCTGACCCGAGGACGAGGCCGTGACCCGGTAGTCAGCCATGGCCTCGTCGATAGAAATAGTGGGGCGTCCCGGCCGCAGCCGGAACGCCCCACACTCACACTCACTGGAGACAGCAGGTTCACGCCCGCCGTGCCACCGTCAACGCCAACGCAGCGTCATCAGGAAGCCGACCATCATCGTGCCCAGGCCCACCGCGATGTTCCATGCGCCCAGCTTCGGAACCGGGTAGGTGCCCGACGAAATGTAGTAGACAACAACCCACAGCAGGCCCAGAATCATCAGGGCCACAAACGTGGGCGCCCACCAGGCGGGGCTAAGCGGAATACCGTCAGTCCAGTTCTGGATGTCGGTATCGTCCTCAACCTCGTGCCCATTCTTCTTACGCTTCTTGGATTCGGCCACGTCGGGTCCTCTCTGCTGGCCCGCGCGGGAAGAAAACCGCCCGGCGGTGATGAATTAGTCGCAACACTAGCGTAGTCTCGGACGTGGAAAGTGCCAAAGCGCAGCGCCACATAAGGGGGAAAGATGCACGCACGCAGCGTTCGCCACGTCGCCGGCGTGCTCGCCGTGACCGTCGCCTCCGGCCTCCTCTTCTCCGTCTCTGCGCTCAACGAACGCAAAAATCCCGCGGCAACCTCGGACCTGTCCACCCTCGTGCGCAACCGCCAGGAACAGGTCAAAGCCCTCGAAAATGAGGTCTCCTCGCTCGATACGCAGATCCAGAGCTACACCTCCGTCGCCCCCCAATCCGGCGACGAGGACGTCTTCACCGCTCGCTCCACCCAAACCGTCACCGGCCCCGGCGTCCAAATCACCCTCAGCGACGCGCCCCCCGGAGAAATTCCCGAAGGCGCAACCCCCAACGACCTCGTCATCCACCAGCAAGACATCGAAGATACGATGAACGCGCTGTGGAGCGGAGGCGCCGAAGCCATGACCGTCCAGGGCGTACGCATCACCTCGCGCACCGTCATCCGCTGCATCGGCAACGTCATCCTCGTGGACGGAACCAGCTTCTCCCCGCCCTATGTGATCCAAGCAATCGGTGATCCTGCCACCCTGCGCGCGACGGTTACCGCAAACCCACGTATGGTGAATTACCAGGCCTACGTGACAAAGTACGGCCTCGGGTGGGACATGCAGACCAAAGACTCCCTGAGCTTCGCGCCCGCCACCACCCCGCTGACCGTCAACTACGCAACTGTGGAGGAAACGAATGGGTGAACACGTCGCCCCGACCACGCCGGCTAAGAAGAAGCGCTCCAACATCTTCTGGAACATCGTCGGTGTCGTCGGCGAACTGCTCATCACCTTCGCCATCATCGTCGGCCTCTTCTCCGTTTGGCAGCTCTACTGGACGACCTACGAGGTCGCCGGACAGGTCTCCCAGACCATCGCCTCGTACGAAGAAGAGCACCAGCCCTCCAAGCGCACTCTCGGCGAAGTCCGCACCGATGATCCGCCCGAGTTCACGCGCGAAGTCGGCGACGGCGAGGTCTACGGCCTCGTGCACGTGCCCACCTGGGACTGGATGAAGATCCCCCTCGCGGAAGGCACCACCTCCTACGTTCTCGACCAGGGATGGGCCGGCCACTACGACATGACCACCCAGCCCGGCGGCGTCGGCAACTTCTCCATCGCTGGCCACCGCCGCACCTACGGCAACAACTTCCGCTGGATCGACCGCCTCACCCAGGGCGACAAGGTCGTCGTGGAAGTCGACGACCACTACCTCGTCTACTCCATGGTCTCCTCCGAGATCATCGACGCAACCGACCCCACGCAGATGCGCGTCGTCGCCCCCGTCATCGACGACGTCTCCTGGTCCGAAACCCCCACCGAGCGTTGGATGACCATGACCACCTGCCACCCCGAATACGGCAACTGGCAGCGCTACATCGTCCATCTCAAGTTCGAATCCTGGACCCCCAAGGACACGGGCGTCCCCGCCGAACTCGTCGACGAACCCACGAACTGAAGGACCCCACATGTACGCATGGATCTTCCGCCACCTGCCCGGCCCCACCTGGTTCAAAGTCATTGAATCCCTGGCCCTCATCGCCGCGGCCGTCGCCGCCCTGTTCACCTGGGTCTACCCCTGGGTCCAGTCCTACCTGGAGCTCGGACAGTCCTCCGTCGGCTGAGCCTGAGCCGCTCGCTTGAGGATGGGACGAGGCCGGGGAGACCCGGCCTCGTGTCGTATCCACGGACGTTGGCTGGGTGTCGCCGTACGCGACCGTGCGCCCGGAGAGCGGACAGCGCCCGCGCGCCCACTAGGGGAGCGCCCTACGATGGATGCCGGAGAAGAGGCCACGGCCTCGTACATGAAAGGACCCGCGATGGCACGAATCCTCTGCGTCGATAACTACGACTCGTTCGTCTTCACGATCGTGGGCTACCTGCGCCACCTGGGTGCGACCGTGGACGTCGTGCGTAACGACGTCGTGGATCCCGCGTGGTTCGAGGCCGGCTACGACGGCGTCCTCATCTCCCCCGGACCCGGCGACCCCAAGAGCGCCGGCGCATCCCTGCAGACCATCGCCGACTGCGCCGAGCATGGCATCCCGATGCTGGGCGTGTGCCTGGGGCACCAGTCCCTCGGTGAGCTTTTCGGCGCGACCGTCGGGCATGCGCCCGAACTCATGCACGGCAAGACCTCCGTCATCACGCACGACGGGCGCGGCGTCTTCGAGGGCGTGCCTTCGCCGCTGACCGTCACCCGCTACCACTCGCTGACGATCGACCCCGCAACCATGCCCGACGAGCTCGAGGTCTCCGCGACCACCGAGTCCGGCATCATCATGGGCGTGCGCCACCGCTCCCTGCCCCTCGAAGGCGTCCAGTTCCACCCCGAGTCCGTCATGACCCAGTCCGGGCACCTCATGTTCGCCAACTGGCTGGCCGCCTGCGGCGACGCCGACGCGCGCGAACGGGCCGTGTCCCTGAAGCCCGTCGTCGCGGAGCGTTTCAAGCTGTAGGTTTCGTGGCCCCATCGAGTACGGATGCGTGTTCTGGATAGGAAGTTGTGTTCTGGATAGGAACTGCTCTTCTGGATAGGTTATTTTCCTATCCAGAACGCCATAACCTATCCAGATCGTCGTTTCCTATCCAGATCGTTGGGCGACGAAGCCCGTTCTCTTCACATTCGTGCTCGTCAACTGGGGAGCAGTGGGGGTTTTGCACTACTTGGGGCCTTGGGAGCGCGCGTCATCGGCGTGTCGGAGGCTCGTGTAGTGCAAAACCCCCCACTGAACGATGCTGTTGCCGCGAAAGTTCTTGTTCCTTTGTGGTGTTACACCATTTCGGGAGCATTACACCCCTTCCGAGCTGGTGCAATGCTCCCAAAATGGTGCAATGCTCCCCAATAGGTGCAGCACGTTGTGAATGCAGATGGGCGTGTTAGCTACGGTGCCGCAGATGTGCTTGTGGGTGCATGCATGCGGATAGGTTGCGAGCATCCGGATAGGTTATGAGCATCCGGATAGCTTATTAACCTATCCGGATGCCGATAACCTATCCACATCGTCATAACCTATCCGCGTAGAGGACCGGCTTTCTGGCGCTCGTGTTGGCCGCCCCCGCGCATACAGTGAGGCCCGCGCCGGAGGACTTTTCCTCGCAGGCGCGGGCCTCACTGATCACGGGGGCGACTACGAAGCGGTACTACCGCGACGCGGCCCGGGGCTCACTCAGTGGTGTGCATTTCCGTTGTTGTTGCCGTTGTTATTGCCGCCGTTGTTTCCGTTCTGGCCGCCCTTCGACACCTTCAGCTTCACGGTCGAATTCTTGTCCACCTTCGAACCCTCGCCGGGCTCGACGGAGAGGACCTGGCCTGCGGGCTGGTTGCCTGCGACCTCTTCGACGGTGACGGTCAGGCCCAGGGCCTTGAGCTGCGCCTCGGCGTCTTCACGGCCCATGCCGACGACGGTGGGAATCTCCACCTGCGCGGCCTTGCCGCTCGAGATGGACACGCCAATGGCGGTGCCCTTCTTGACCTTCGTGCCGGTCGCGGGATCCTGCTCGACGATGCGGTCCTTCTCCTTCTCGGAGTCAACGCTCGTCACGTTGCCCAGCTCCAGGCCGACGCCCTTGAGGGTGCTGCGCGCCTGATCCTGGGTCATGCCCGACAGGTCGGGCACGTCCACCTGATCCGAACCGGAGGACAGGTAGGCGCGGATCGTCTGGCCGGCCTTCACCTTGGAACCGGGGGAGGGGTTGGTCTGCGCGACCTTGCCCTCGGGAACGGTGTCGGAGGCGACCTTGCTGGAGTCGAGCTCCCACTTCAGGCCAAGGGCCTCGATCGCCTTGCGGGCGTCATCGGGGCTCATGCCGACGAGGTTGTCCGGCAGGGTCACCGAATCGGGGCCGGAGGAGATGGTGACGCGGACGGTCGCGCCCTTCTCGGCCTGCGTGCCCGCGGCGGGGTCGGTGGAGGCCACGGAGCCCTCAGCGACGGTGTCGGAGGCGACCTTGTCGGGGTTGAGCTCCCAGGTGAAGCCCGCCTGCTCGATTTGGGTCTTCGCCTCGGCCTGGGTCAGGCCGACGACGTTGGGAACCGCGATCGACTCGGGCTCGGCGGCGCCGCGCGTCAGGGCCCACACCGAGCCGCCGATCAGCAGCAGGGCGATGAGCAACACGGTCGCGATGATCGCTGTGCGACGCTTGCGGGCCTTGGCGGCCTCGTTCGCGGTGTCATCGGTGGCAACCGCGGGCAGCGACGTGGAGGTCGCAGCCACCGCCGCGGCGGGCGCGTGGCTGGGGACCGCCGCCATCGGCGTGGTCGCGGCGGTCCGTGCGGACGCCATGCCGGCGGCGGGCAGAACCTCGGTCGCCCACGAGTCGGCGGGCGGCGCGCCCACGTCGAGGCCTCGGGCCACGCGCTGCAGGTCCGCGAGCATTGCTGCGGCGCTCGGGTAGCGGTCCTCGCGGTTCTTCGCCAGGGACTTCAGCACCACGCGGTCGAGCGAGTCCGGGATGTCGGACAGGATCGACGAGGGCGTGGGCGGGATCTGCTCGACGTGCTGGTAGGCGACGGCGACGGCCGAGTCACCCTTGAAGGGCGGGCGGCCCGTCAGCAGCTCGAAGAGCACGACACCGGTCGAGTACAGGTCGGAGCGAGCATCAACGGTCTCGCCGCGAGCCTGCTCGGGGGAGAGGTACTGGGCGGTGCCCACGACGGCGTTCGTCTGCGTCATCGTGGCCTGCGAGTCCGTCAGGGCGCGCGCGATGCCAAAGTCCATGACCTTGACCTTGCCGTCCGACGTCAGCATGATGTTGCCGGGCTTGATGTCGCGGTGCACCAGGTGGTTTGCGTGCGAGTACTGGAGGGCGGACAGGACACCCGACACGATCTCGATGGCCTCGTTGATCGGAACGGCCGTGCCGTCGGAGATCAGGTCCTTGACCGTGTGCCCCTCGACGTACTCCATGACGATGTAGGGCACCGCGATCGAACGGCCGGTCGCATCCTCGATGATCTCCTCGCCCGTGTCGTACACGGCGACGATGTTCGGGTGATTCAGCGACGCTGCCGACTGCGCTTCGCGACGGAAGCGCGCCTGGAAGATCGAGTCCTGCGCCAGATCGCGGCGCAGCATCTTGATTGCTACGACGCGCGACAGGCGAGTGTCGAAGCCCAGGTGGACTTCGGCCATTCCGCCTCGCCCGATGAGCGAGCGGACCTCGTATCGGCCAGCTAGACGGTGGGCCATGGGCTCTGCCATGTCCTAACCTCCTCGATAATGTGTGCTCCCGCACTTGGTTGTATCAGGGAGCCAAGCATGTGTTTGATCGTAATAGCTGCAAGCGCGATGAGCGCAATCACGATGATTGCGACGATGACCGCGCGAATAATCTGCCTGGATGCTGGGACGGGTGGTGCGACGACGCTGCGCGAGTACGCGGTCTTGGCCGCCGGACGGGTACGTTGCGCGCTGCGAGCGTCGAGCTCGTGCCAGCGCGGCCCGCGCTTCGCCTTCTCGGGCCGCGGCTCATAGACCGAGCGTCGCTGGCGCTTCGAGGGCGTGGCTGCGCGAGGCTGGGGAACGGTCCCGTACACGCGCGGCGACGAGGCCGTGGCCGCCTTGTCGTGGCGAGGCGACTCGGAGCGGGTGGGCTGGGGAATGCGCGGGGTCGCCTGCCGGGCTGCCTGACGCTTGGCTTCTTCGGCCTCGCGGCGTTCGCGAGCTTCACGACGTGCGCGGGCTTCTTGAAGCTCGCGCTGGCGCTGTTCTTCCTCGCGGGCGACGGCTGCGCGGCGCTGCTCCTCGGCGGCGTCTTCGGCCTGTCGGGCTGCCTCGCGTTGGCGCAATCGCTCGGCGAGGGCGGCGCGTCGATCCTGCGGCTCGGACGGCAGCGGGGTCTTCGGTGCGGCGGTGTGCGCGGGCGCTGCATCGGCCGGAGGGGCCGGGATAGGCGCGGAACGCTGCGCGGGCGCCGAGGCCTGGGGGCGCTGGGCGGTCTCGCTGTTGGGCTGGGGGACCTGCTCGGAGTGAGCGGGAGCCGCGTGCCTCGGGATGGAACCTGTGGTCGTGCGGGCGGTGGCGGCCTGCGCGGGCATAGGAGCGGCGGGCGCAGGAGCCTTCTGCGCGGGAGCCGTCTTGGCCGTGGACCGCGTCGGGATCGGGGCCGAGACCGGTGTCGGTGGGTTCGCCGCGGGGGCCGGGACGGCTGCGTGGCGACCGGTCGAGGTCAGCGATCGGACGGCACCCGAAACTGCGGGCTCCTGCTCGCCGGTCGTCTCGGGGTGCAGGCGACGAACCCGGGTGGGAGTGGACACGGGGCGAGAGATCGGGGGAACCTCGGCCTCGTCGAGGATGCGCGGGACGGCGGCGTGGCGACCCGTGATTGGGATCGGGGCCGAGGAGGGGGCGATCGTCGTCGCTTCTTCGAGGACGGGCAGCTTGGCGTGGCGGCCCGTCGTCGCACGCACCTTCGGAGTGAGTCCCGAGGGGGGCTGCAGCATCTCGTCGGGCAGCGTGCGGCGCGTTAGGTGCCGCACCGGTGCGACGATCGGCACCGACGGCTGGACGGGTGTGCGCACCTCTTCGGGGCGCTGCGCGGCCTTCGGCAGGGGCAGCGGGCGAGGGGTTACGGAGACGCCCATCGCCTTGGCTGCGCTCGCGATTTCGCGCACGGCTGCGGACCCGGACTCGGGGCGCTTCGCGGGGTCCTTCTCCAGCAGGTGCAAGATGACGTCGGCCAGGGGCTCGGGCACGAAGTCCGGCAGCGGTGGAACGGGATCGTTGACGTGTGCGAAGGCGATGTCCACCTGGGTTTCGCCGGTGAACGGGCGTCGACCGGCTGCGGCCTCGTAGGCGATGACGCCGAGGGCGTAGAGGTCACCGATGGGGGTGGCGACCTCTCCCATGGCCTGCTCGGGCGGCAGGTACTGGGCGGTGCCCATGACCATGCCCGCGGCGGTCAGGTTGACCTGGCCCTTCGCGCGAGAAATGCCGAAGTCCGTTAGCTTCACCATGCCATCAGGGCGAACAATAATGTTCGCGGGCTTGATGTCGCGGTGCACGACGCCCGCGCGCGCGGCAGCGCCCAGCGCCATCGCGACCTGCACGAGGATCGGCATGAGGTACTCGGGCTCAATGCGGGAGCCGCCGCGCAGGTAATCCGTCAGCGGATGGCCGTCGACGAGCTCCATGATGATCCAGCCGATGCCGTCTTCCTCGCCCGAATCCTGTGTGTTGGCGATATTCGGGTGCGAGATCGACATCGAGTTACGGGCCTCGAGGCGCAGGCGCGAGAGCGAGAGCTCCTCGCCCGTCAGCTCGGGGCGCAGGACCTTCGCGGCGACGATGTGGCCGCTGACGCGGTCGCGGGCCTTCCACACCTCGCCCATGCCGCCCTGGGCGATCGGGGTGAGCAGCGTGTAGCGCCCCCCGAGCACTCGCCCGGCACCGGAAGTCATGCGTGGCGTGCTCACTGGAGCCCCGCTTCCAGGAGGGCGCGGGCGATCGGGCCGGCCACGTCCCCACCGTGCGGCGTGGGATCGTTGTCGTCGCCCTCGACGAGGACGGCGAAAGCGATGCGCGGGCTGTCCGCCGGGGCAAAACCGACGGCCCAGGCGTTTGCGCGGTCGCCGTTACCGGTCTCGGCGGTGCCGGTCTTTGCGGCCACCGCAATGTTCGGCAGGGCCATCGTCGTGCCGGTGCCGTAGGGCTGGGAGACCACGGATTCCATCATGGCACGCAGCTTCGAGGCCGTCTCCGACGAGATCGGTTTGCCGGCGTCGGTCGGGCTATTCGTGCGCACGACCTGATTGTCGGCGTCCACGATCGAGTCGATGAGGTAGGGGGTCATCATCTGGCCGTCGTTCGCGATGGCCTGGGCGACCTGCGCCATCTGCAGAGGCGTCGTCTGAACCGTGTACTGGCCGATCGAGCTCATCGCGAGCTGCGCGGCGTCCGCGTCGGCGGGGAACACGGAGGGCGTCACCGTCAGCGGGATCTGCGACTCGCGGCCAAAGCCGAAGCGGTTCGTTACGTCGAGGAGCTGCTGGTTCGTCAGCTGCTCGGAAGCCAGCACGAAGGTCGTGTTGCACGAGCGCGCGAAGGCCTCGGTGAGCGTCGGGTTGCCGTCACCGCAGGTGGAGGACTCGATGTTGGAGACCTCGGTCGCCGTGCCCGGCAGGGTCGTCGACACGGGGGAGGGCATGTGCATATCCGGGTCGGCGAGGTCGTTTTCGATGAGGGCGATCGTCGTCAGGATCTTGAACGTCGAGCCGGGGGCGTAGCGCTCGGAGATCGCGCGGTTGAGCAGGGGGTTGTTCGGGTCCGAGGAGAGCGCGGAGAATGCGTTGGACACCGCGCCGGCGTCGGAGGAGGCCAGCTGGTTCGGGTCGAAGGTCGGTGACGAGTACATCGCCAGGACCGCGCCGGTCTGCGCATCCAGGGCCACGACGGCACCCTTGCGGTTGCCGAGGGCCTCGGCTGCGGCCTTCTGCATCTGAGAGTTCAGGGTGAGGGAGACGCCGCCGCCCTGACGGTTCTGGCCCGTCAGGAGGTTGCGCAGGCGCTGTCCGAGGAGGGTCTGGGACTGGCCGTCCAGGACGTCCTCCTCGGCGGCCTCGATGCCCGTCGACGCGTTGCCCACCGACGAGAAGTAGCCTGTGACCGGCGCGTACAGCGGCCCCTCGGCGTAGGTGCGCACGTAGCGCTTTGAGTCGGCCTCGCGCTCCGAGGAGGCGATCGCCGTCTTGTCGACGATGATCGGTCCGCGGTCGGTTTCGGCCGCGTGCAGGATCGTGCGCTGGTTGCGAGCGTCGGCATTGAGCGAGGACGCGGAAATGAACTGCGTGTTCGTGACGCCCACGCCCAGCAGGGCGAACATCAGGAGAACGATGATGAAGATCTTGCGGATCTGGTTATTCACGGCTCACTCACCCACTCCCACGGCAGGCTGAATACCGGAGTTCCACGGCGCGGGGGCCGAGGCCGGGCGGCGAGCAGCGTCCGACACGCGGATCAGCAGCGCGACGGTGATCCAGGAGGACACCATCGACGAGCCGCCCGCGGCCAGGAACGGGGCCGTCAGGCCGGTCAACGGAATGATGCGCGTGATGCCGCCGAGCACCACGAACAGCTGAATGGCCAGCGAGAAGCTCAGGCCGGTCGCCAGGAGCTTGCCGAAGCCGTCGCGCACCGTCAGCGCCGCGCGCAGGCCTCGCTGGATGAGGATCAGGTACAGGACCAGGATGGCGGCCATGCCGGTCAGCCCCAGTTCCTCCGCGAAGGAGGACAGGATGAAGTCGGAGTTCGCCAGCGGTACCAGCTGCGGGTAGCCGCGACCCCAACCGGTGCCCATGAGACCGCCCGAGGCCTGGCCGAACAGACCCTGAACGAGCTGGTACGAACCTCGGTCGTACACCTCGGGATCCAGGGCGTTGAGCCAGATGTTGAAGCGCGTCTGCACGTGGCTGAAAGACTTCACCGCGATCGCGACGGCGGGCACGAAGAGCGTGAAACCGATGACCAGCCACGACACGCGGTTCGTCGCCACGTACAGCATCGCGACGAACAGGCCGAAGAAGAGCAGCGAGGTACCCAGGTCGCGCTGCAGGACGAGGATCGCGATGCCGATCAGCCACACGACCATGATCGGGCCGAGGTCGCGGGCGCGCGGCAGGCGCATGCCCAGGAACTTGCGGCCGCCGATCGCCAGGTTGTCGCGGTTCGTCACGAGGTATCCGGCGAAGAAGATCGCCAGCGTGATCTTCACGAGCTCACCGGGCTGGACGGAGATGGGACCCAGGTGGATCCAGACGCGCGCACCGAAGGTCTCCTGGCCCAGGCCGGGAATCATCGGCAGGAGCAGGAGGAACAGCGACAGCGCGCCGAAGGTGTAGGTGTAGCGGCGCAGCATGCGGTGGTCGCGCAGCATGATCAAGATGATGGCCGCGATAACGATCGCGATGCCCACGAAGAGCGCCTGGCGGAAGCCCACTGTGGCCTCGTCCCTGCGTGCGTACGACAGGTCGAGGCGGTAGATCATCGCCAGCCCCAGGCCCGTCAGCGCGACGGCGACCGGCAGGATCACCGGGTCCGCGTAGGGGGCTAGGAAGTGCACGCCGACCTCGGCAATGATGGCGATCGCGACGAGCACGCCGACCTGCGTGAGAAGGTTCGCGGGGATCTCCCCCGTGTAGTTCAGCGAGGTCAGCACGTAGCCGGCGATGCCGACGGCCAGAGCCAGGCCCATGAGGGTCAGCTCCAGGAATCGGCGAGGCCGGGCGGGCGCGATCGATACGGTAGCCATTAGGAGGCGCCCCCGCTCTGTGCCCCGGACTGGGCCTCACCGGACTGCGGCGTCCCCGACTGGGGCGTCGGCGACGAGGGGGTGGCGGGCTGGACGACCGAGCGGCGCAGACCCTCGATGTAGGAGTCGATGTCGGCGCGCGAGGAGCGCAGCACCGGGGTGTCGAGGCGCTGGCGGTCCACGGGCGCGAGGTCGGACAGTGCGACGTTGGAGACCTCCACCGCGTGGGAGAGCTGCCACGGACCGATCGACTGCGGAATGCCCTGGTAGATGACGACGTAGCCGTCCTGGCCGATCGCGTAGTACTGGGTCTGCGTCCACTTCCACGACATCCACGACGCGGCGACCACGAGGACCGTCACGAGTGAGATGAACACGGGGGTCCACCACGAGGAGCGGGGCTTGAGCTCGATGGGGGCCTCGTCCTCGTCGCTGGGGGTGCCCGAGGCCGACGAGCCCAGGGCAGCGGCGCGCGCGGCCGCTCCGTCTCCGCCGCGCGACTTGGCGTTGCGGTCGATGGCCGCGGCGCCCACGATCTGCGGAGGAGCGGGCGGGAACGTGCCGGCGGGGACGATGTCCGCGATCACGCACGTGATGTTGTCGGGGCCGCCGCCCAGGAGGGCCAGGCGGATGAGCTCTTCGGCGCACTCGCCCGGATCCTTGAAATCGGCCATGACCTGGCCGATCGTCTCAGGGGAAACGAGGCCGGACAGGCCGTCGGAGCACAGCATCCAGCGGTCGCCGACGACGGCCTCGCGGATCGTCTCGTCGGGGGCCACGTCGGCCTGCGCGTCGCCGAGGATCTTCAGGACGACGTTGCGGTTGGGGTGGTGCTCGGCTTCCTCGGGCGTGATCTGGCCGGTGTCGACCAGGTACTGCACGAAGGAGTGGTCGGTCGTGACCTGGGTCAGCGTGTCGCCGCGCAGCACGTAGGCGCGCGAGTCGCCGATGTGGACCATTGCGAGGCGGTTGCCGCTGCGCATGAGCGCGATGCAGGTGGTGCCCAGGCCCTCGAGGTCGCGGTCGCGGCTCGAGCGGTCGGTGAGCTCCTCGTGCGCGTCGAGGAGGGCCTCGCGCAGGAGGGGGAGCATCGAGTCTGCCGGGTGCGAGTCCGTGTCGAGGGGCACGAGGTGCGCGAGGGCCACTGAGGAGGCGATGTCGCCGCCCGCGGGACCGCCCATGCCGTCGGCGAGGACCAGCAGGTTCGCGCCGGCGTAGCCGGAGTCCTGGTTGTTGGAACGTACGAGGCCCACGTCGGAGCGGGCAGCGTAGTGGAATTGAACCGCGTTTCCTGACATATCAACCCACCAATTCGAGAGTCGTCTGGCCGATGCGGATGACGTCACCGATCTTGAGCTGGCGCGGGGCGTTCAGGCGCTCGTCGTCGATGAAGGTGCCGTTACGGCTGGAGAGGTCTTCGATCCACCAGCCGTCGGACTGGGGGGTGAGTGCCGCGTGGCGGCTGGACGCGTACTCGTCTTCGAGCACGAGGGTGCACGCGGGGGAGCGGCCGATGACGATGGGGGCCTCGCCGAGGGGCAGCATGGTGCCGACGAGGGGGCCGCCGGTCACCAGGAGATCCTTGGGAGCCAGGGGGTTCGTGGAGGTGCGCTTCTTGTTGTCCTTGCGCTTCTCACGGGAGGCTTTGCGGCGTGAGGTGGCCTTGTCGCGTCCCTTGCCGCGCGGGGTCACGACGGTGCCGAAGATGTCGCGTCGCAGCGTGTTGACGGCCGCGAGCACGAGGAGCCACAGCAGCACCAGGAACCCGATGCGGAAAACGGTAAATGCGAGGTCAGTGGTCACTTCATTAAACTCCGCTCTGGTCTGGGTGCGTCCAGAAGAGGATCTTGGTGCGTCCGATGACGATCTGGTTGCCGTCGAGCAGGGTCGCTGCGTCGATGCGGTGGCCCTCAACGAAGGAGCCGTTGGTGGAGCCCAGATCGGTCGCGATCACGCCGGTGGGAGTGATGCGCAGTTCGAGGTGGCGGCGCGAGACGCCCGAGTCGTTGACGACAATGTCGGCTTCGGAGCCGCGTCCGATGACGGTGACGGGCTCGGTGAGGAGCCACTTTTCGCCGTCGACGTCGATGATCGGGTGCTCGGGGGACGCGGACGAGGCCGTGGCGGGGGCCGCGGGTCCCCGGCGGTTTTCGGCGTCGACCTTCAGGGTGCCGCTGGGCTCGGAGGCGTCGGCGATGAATTCGATCGTGACGGGGCCGAGGAGGGAGTAGCTGTTCGCCGTGGCGTGTTCGGTGGCCTGCTGGGCGAACTCGTCGGCGAGGACGTCAAGGGACGCCTCGAGGGAGGTAAGGTCGGTGCGCGAGGCGTAGACCGAGAAGTGGTTCGCGGCAATGATGCGCGAGGCGGAGACTTCCTGGACGGATTCGTCCATGGCGCGGCGGATCGCCGTGGTGATGTCCACGGGCTTGATCCCCGACCGGAACACGCGCGAGAAGGCGCCGTTGACGCCTCTCTCGACGGCGCTCTCGAAGCGGTCGAAGATACTCATAGTCGTGCTCTCCTCATTCCCCCGCGCTGTGCGCGCGACGTACGGTGTGGGTGGAAGCGAGGCCGCTCCCAGTCACAGTTTAGCCGCCGCGCGAAGCGGTGTGGCCCCATCTGTCGGGATGTTCCCGATGAGCAAAGGCCTGCGCGCTCGCATCGAAGGCCCGTCATGGCAGGGAATACCTTGCCATGATGCGCCTGTGACATTTGGTGCACATGTTACACGTGTGACGATAAGTGTGTCGGAGCAAACAGAGTGTGGACATGTCGTGTCGCATTTCTGTCGCTGGCGACTGTTGTTGGAGCCATCGAAAATGACGTGGGTGCGCCTGCCTGATGGCGGGCGCACCCACGTGCGTCTTGAGTTGAGGGAGGCGGTCAGGCCGCGTTGTTCGCGCAGCCCGTCCCCGGCCTCGTGAAACTCAGAAGTCCCAGTCCTCGTCCTCGGTGTCCACGACCTCGCCCATCACGTAGGACGAGCCGGAACCCGAGAAGAAGTCGTGGTTCTCGTCCGCGTTGGGGCTCAGGGCTGCCAGGATCGCGGGGTTCACGTCGGTCGCATCGTGCGGGAACAGGGCCTCGTAACCCAGGTTCATGAGCGCCTTGTTCGCGTTGTAACGCAGGAACTTCTTGACGTCCTCGGTCAGGCCGAGCGGATCGTACAGGTCCTCCGTGTACTGCTCCTCGTTCTCGTAGAGCTCGTACAGCAGCGAGTACGTGTAGTCGCGCAGGTCATCCTGGCGCTCCTGGCTCGACTCATTCACGGCCAGCTGGTACTTGTAGCCGATGTAGTAGCCGTGGACGGCCTCGTCGCGGATGATGAGGCGGATCAGGTCAGCAGTGTTCGTGAGCTTGGCGTGCGAGCTCCAGTACATGGGCGCGTAGAAACCCGAGTAGAAGAGGAAGGACTCGAGCATCGTGGAGGCGACCTTGCGCTTCTCCGGGTCGTTGCCGTCGTAGTAGGACTTGACGATCTCGGCCTTCTTCTGCAGCGCCTCGTTCTCGTTCGACCAGCGGAAGGACTCGTTGATTTCCTCCGTGGACAGCAGGGTGGAGAAGATCGACGAGTAGGACTTGGCGTGCACCGACTCCATGAACGCAATGTTCGTGTAGACGGCCTCCTCGTGCGGGGTGCGCGCGTCCGGGATCAGCGACACCGCGCCAACCGTGCCCTGCAGCGTGTCCAGCAGGGTCAGGCCCGTGAACACGCGGTTCGTCATGAGCTGCTCGTCCTTGGTGAGGGTCTTCCAGCTCGGCAGGTCGTTGGAGAGCGGAATCTTCTCAGGCAGCCAGAAGTTGCCCGTCAGGCGATCCCAGACCTCAAGGTCCTTGTCGTCTTGGATCTTGTTCCAGTTGATGGCCTCGAACACGGGCTCGGTCGCCATGGGGGCTCCTCTGTGTGCGGTGTCGGACGGACGAGGCCGGGGCGGCCTCGCGTATAGGCTCCAGGATAGTGGGTGCGAGGCCCGCGACGATGCTGGTGGCCCGTGTTTCGTGGACGAGGTCACCTTGGTGGGTCGGCTTCTTCGTCGACGTCGATCGGATCGCCGTTCTTGTCCAGCATGCCGTGGCGCTTCATGTACTGGTACCGAGCGTCGGCCCAGCGGGGGACAGGGAATGGGAAGAAACAAATGAAACCTATGACCATAAGTGCTATCCCAACGTAGGCGATACTGAGGAAAGAAATAAGGATGATGCGTATGTTGGGAACGAGGTTGGATAGCATTGCCCCTAATGCGGACAGTGAGATTCCCGTAGATATAAATAGTGGAGACAGGGAATCTCCGCTTGTTGTCCTATCGTTTCGATCACCCATCTCTCGCCATAGTGCGGCAATAGGCGAGTCTGTGTAAGTTTCCACATACCATGAATACAGTCCGAACAGACCGATGGCTAGGCCTGCAAAGGACCATAGATAGCTCATCATCTCCTCCTATCTTCCGATTGAGTTGAGGAATGTCTCGTTGAATCTGCTTACTATCGATTGATCCAATCGTGCTGTTGAAGAGTAGTCGTCGTAATGGTGTGCGCTCAGAAGTGAACTGTGACTTGCTGTGTTTCATGGACGAGATCAGCTTGATGAGGGGGTCACGGCTGTGATCTGCGTGTTCCCCGTTGGAATCGGGGGCGTGTACTTGTGGTTGTATTCGTCGTTGTAGCGTTGGATCTCGCGCATGACGTCCGCCACCGCGTCGTCCGTGCACTTGAAGTCCTCCGTCGCGGCCGCTAGGCCCAAGTAGATGCCGTTCAGGATCCACGCCATGTGGTTGAGTGTTGAGTTCAGTGCCGTGACGTGTTTGCTCAGAGTTGCATCGTGTTCACTGCCCGTGTCGGATGTGCTGAGGGCTGGCGTCTTCCTGAGTTCTGCGCACGCGTTGCTGAGCTTTGCAATGATCGAATTAACTTCCTCGTAATTCCATTCGAGAACGCGGTAAGTCATGCCAGGCTCCTCTCGGGTGACAGGGTGAAGAAATACGTGATGAGCGCCCATAGTTGCGTGTTGTAGATGGGGTGGATGGGGATGTGAGGTCCGGTGCTGGGCGCGAAAAGCGGAGCCTCGACCCTGTAGGCGGCGGCTGGCGTGATGAAGGTGGAGAGGGTGGAGGTCGGAACAAAGGAGCCCTTCTTCGTGCGCTCTTCCCGGATCCAGGTGGTGTATGCCCAGCGTTGGGCCACGAGAGCCTGTGCGAAGGAGGAATCTGAGGGGCCGTAGGAGGAGTAATTCTCGAGGAGCTGGGCCGTCTGTTCGGTCGTGCCTTGCTGTGCGGCGTACACGATGGCCGTCGGTAGCACGGGAGGTCCGTCGAAGACGGCGGGGTTAGGCGTGAGCGGAGATATCGCCGCCGCGACGTGTGGAATTTCCTCGTTATCGATCTGATAAATGTGAGTCTCAGTATCGCCGTCGGGGGTGGTAGCGGTACGGGCGACGACGCAGGGCCCCGGCTGCATCCAGATGAGAGCCTGGCGGCACTGGGAAGCATTCGGAGACGTGGTGGCGATGACCAATCGCGAGCGAGCTGCGCGCATGAGCGTCGCGAGATGCTCCGCGTCGCCGGTGAGTCCCTCTGAAGTGGCGAAGCTTGAGGTGACGTCGCCCGGAATGGCGACGTGAGGACGGTCAGGCATTGCGCACCTCCAGGCTCATGATGATCGCGAGAACGTCTTCGTTCAGGTCGCCGAACGTCGGGGTCGTCATCGTCGCAGTCGCCGTGAGGAGGAAGTCATTCCCGCCGTCGGAATGAATCCACGCCCACTGGCAGGCGGTGATGGGAACCTTGCCCTGAATGTAGATTCCCGTGCGCAGGTGTGACGATTCGGGTTGCGCCGGCCACGCGCAATCCTCCAGCATGCGAAAGCCGGGAACCTGATCGGACATGGACCGTGCCGAGTCGGCGAGCGCCTGCGCGGGCGTCGTGCTCGCGGGGATGGGGGATGCGAGCACGAGGAGGGTGGGGGTGAAATCGTAGTCGGCATCGATGGGGCCGACGGCGAGGGCGATGACGCCCCCTTCGGCCGGATGCTGATCGCTGTCTGGCGTTCGGTCCTGTGTGTCGTCGGCGCTCCCGAATGCCTGGTTGAGGATCGAGGAGATCTCCTCCTGTGGGCACGACGACCAGCGGGGAGGCATCAGCCAATAGGTCGACAGGCTCATGGTGTCCCCCATCCCTGATCGTTGTCAGCGGGCTCCTCGCCGTCCTCCGAAAGCTCGAACTGCGGGAGGGGGTCACCGTTCTCGTCCAGCATGCCGTGGCGCTTCATGTACTGGTATTCCATATTGACGAAGCGTGGGGCGCGAAATGGGAATAAGCAGATAAGTGCGAGTGGGAGGCATAGGAAACCAAGAACGGCTGGAATTAAGAATATGCGCGGAGGAAAGCCTATCTTGTCCAGCAGCATTCCTGCTCCCATGAGGGTGAAGAACAGACTAATGAGTGGTCTGAAGAGGGTGCTGCTCTTACCCAACGCCTGCGGAGAGGTGGACATGCGTCTCCATAGCGAGGCGCTTGATGAGTCCGTGTAGGTCTGTGCGTACCATGAGTACAGGCCAAAAGGGCCGATGAGAATCAGTCCTGCTATTGCAATTGCAATCATGTTGTGTTCTCCCACCTAGGAATGTAATGCGGCGCTTATGCCGTTGTTGATCCAGCTGCCGATCAACTTGCCGGTCTGACTGCCCGCGAGCCCGCCTATGACTCCGCCGATCACGCCTCCGGCGAGAATGCCGACGGGGCCGCCGACTGCCCCGATGGCTGCGCCGAGTTGTGCCCCGTAGGTTGCTCCGAAGTACGCGCCTGTAGCGCTGGCTGCGCCCGTCACGCCGGCTCTTGCGATCTTTTCGCCCTGTCCCATCTCCGGGTGGTGGTAGGAGTCTGACTGGTAGCTGTCGTAGGCGCTGACGACTCCGTCCAGGACCGCGCAGGCACGGCCTGCGAGCTTACCGCCCGTTCGCAAAACGGGCTCTTCATAATTGAGGGTGTAGTTGGGGTCTGAATCCTCCGGTTTCGAGGAGTGCTCGGGTGATGTAGTGGTTGAGGTTTCGGAATCCGAGTGCGGATCCGCGTAGGTGTTCGAGGCGGCCGTTGATGGCTTCGGTAGGACCGTTGCTGGTGTGGGGATGATCGAAGTAAGCCAAGATGTCTCCGGCTCTGCGTTTGAGCGTTCTGCCCAGCGTGATGAGCTCGGTCAGGCCCCTGGGTACGCGCGTGGAGGTCAGTGTGTTGATTTCGGCTTGCATTAGGGCCTTGCCGCGGATTTTGTGGGGATCGCGGTAGCTGTCGATGATGTTCTGGTAGACGCTCCAGGTGACTTCGAGTGCGACGTGGCAATCGCTGGCGAACAGATCGGCTAGCTGGTGTTGCTGGCGTGGGGTGAGCAGGCAAGATCTGGTGTGTAACATCCTGCGAGCCTTGTACAGGGGATCCGTGGCCCGCCCGCGCCGATGGTGAAGTTCTTGCTGAATGCGCCTGCGGCACTCATCGAGAGCATCACCGGCCAGGCGCACAACGTGGAAAGGATCCATGACCGCCCTCGCGTCTGGGAGCTCTTCGGCGGCGGCGCTCTTAAAGCCGGTGAATCCATCCATCGCGACGATCTCAATGCGCTCGCGCCAGGTGTCGGGCTGGGAGGCCAGCCAGGTTTTGAAAACCCGCTTGGATCGGCCCGGAATCATATCCAGGAGCCGGGAGGGACCACGACGGTCACGTATAGGAGTCAAGTCCAAGATGACGGTGACGTATTTGTCCCCGTATGGGGTGTGTCGCCACACGTGTTCATCCACGCCAATGACACGCACCCCCTCGAAACGATCAGGATCATCGATGAGCATGCGCTGGCCTTCACCTAAGATCGCGGTATTGGCAGTGTTCCACGACACGGCCAATACGTCGGCGACGCGCGCCACCGTCAGATGATGGACCACCAGGCCCACCAGCGCCCAGCGCACCGCCGCACGCGAGAGCTTCGCACGCGGGTCGGCCGCTGCACTCATGTTTTGACGCCACACGTGAGCACACTCTGGGCAGCGGTAGCGGCGCACGCTCACGTGCAACATGGTGGGGTGCCACCCGTAGGGTACGTGAGCCAAGCGCCTGACCACCGTGTCACGTACGACGCCCTCACCCCCACACTGTCGGCACCACCGATCCTCACCCACTACCTTGCAGGCCAAGACGGTCCGATCGTCTCCTACACGTTGACCCATCACTTCCAGTCCTAGGTCATCCAGGCCCGTGAAGGCGCTCAGATCAGGGCGATCAAAGGTAGCATTGGACATGTCGAGGTCTTTCAGATGGACGGTGTCGCAACCCCCATCATCGGAAGACCTCGACCTCTACCCGGCCACGACACGCCCAACCCCGCATACCACCCCCACACCCTCAATTATGAAGAGCCGCAAAACGTCGGCTGTCTTGATCGCTCGGCTGCCGCCCTTGACGGCGTCCACTCCCGGGACTTTCCAGTTCTTGAGGTTTCCTCGCTCGGTGATCTGCTTCCAGAGGGACGCGTCTTTGATTCCGGCAGGTGCCTGGTACTTGGCGCCCTTCGCCTGTAGGTAGACCGACTCGATCCCGTCTGCGAGGGTATTGCGCATGGTGTCCGCCCAGCCGGGTAGGCGAGCTGGCACATTCAACCCCGTGGGGAATCCATACGTGTCGACGAATTTATTGAAGACGGGGAGGAGCGTCGACTCCCAGAGGGCGGGGTCGATGCCCGCGAGGGCATCGCCGAACAGTGTTTCCGCGTAGGCGAACTTCCTCTGATTGATCTCGCAGCGCGAGCGCAGCGACGCAAAGATGACGCCAATGCCTCCTGGAACGTCTGCCGGGTGGCTGATGGTGACCTGTGTGCCGGCCTGAGAAACCATTAGTCCGGCTGCCGTAGCGTCGGTGATGATGGCCTGAAACTCCGTCCTGACGGGCTGCATGGCACCCCCGTAGTCCTCCAGGGCGGATTGCAGCGAGCGGAAACATGACAGCGCATGCTCGCTCGCGGAGATGACATTCGTCAGGTGCTCGACGACGGTCTCCACCAGCCTGGCTCTCTGATGTTCGACCATCCCTCGGGCGGCTGTCGCGTCGCCAATGGCCTCGTCGAGTGCCGCGATCGGTTTGTCGCACTGGTCCTTCAGCGACAGAATCGCGTCCACCTTAACCGGAAAATCCCACGAAAAGGACTCGGCGAATTCTACGGTTCCCGCCGATTCGGGAACCGTTGAGGTGGCTGGAAGGGGGGGCATTGCTTCACTCCGTTGGAACAATCGAGCGGCGCGCGTGTTGCGCATCACTTATTGGTCAGCGTACTCCGGTTGTTTAACAATCTGCAGCGAAACCTGGCCGAAGAGCGCCGACGAATGACGTCGCCCGAGGTCGCGAGCGGTTTTCCCATACCGTGACGTGGCGGGAGTTTGCATGTCGTGGACGAGGTCACCTCTGGCGCGTGCGGGGCGGTATCGTGTTCGCCATGACGACGCCCACCTTCGCCGACGTTGACGAGGCCCTCGCCCGCCACGACTACCGCGCGACCCTATCCATCCTCGAATCTCTCGAGGTCGTGGGTGAAGACGCCTGTTACCGTCGCGACGTCCAGGCCGCGGCCTGCGCCGACCGCCTCGGCCTGTACCCCCTGTGTGAGGAGTACGCGACGCGCGCACGCGCCTACGGCGACGACATGGCCGACCCCTTCGCGCTCATTGCGCGCGCCCGGCGCCACCAAGGCCTCGTCGAGGACGCGGAGGCCACGGCCTCGGCCGGCATGCGCCTGCACCCCCAATCCGCCGAGATCGCCCGCGAGCTGACCCTCTGCCTCGTCGACCTCGGACGCTACGACGAAGCGCGCCCGGTCTCCGAGATCGCCACCGACGGCCTTCCCAACGACGTCGAGCTCCTCATGGCATACGGGCGCCTGTGGGCACCCGTCGAACCCAACGGCGCCCAGTGGGCCTTCGGGCGCGCTACCGCGAACGCCCCGGACCTGGCCGAAGCGAAGTTCGCATACGACTCCCTGGCCCACCCGCTCAAGGGAGCGGGGCGCTCCTCGTACGCCATCGAGATGGAGTCGACCGTCGCCGAGGCCTACGGGCGGATGCTCAAGCGCGTGACCTTCGCCCTTGACAAAGCCTGGATTTTCGCCATCTTCGCGGGCTTTGGCTGCGGAATTGGCTACGTTGCGACCCTGCGCGTCATGACGGATGAGCTCGCGCTGTTCTTCTTCCTCCTGTACGCCGTCATGTCGCTGAGTGGCTACCTCATGACGTTCGCGCAGATCGCGCTCTTCAATCGCGTCCTCCCGCGAGGCGTGCGCCTGACTTTCAGGATCCTGCGCAAGCGCTTCCCGGACCTGGGGAGCTCCGTCATGGACTTCATTCGCATGATCGTGCTGGCGGGGCTCATCCTCTTCGGGCTGATGGCGCTCACCCGCTGATCCCTGTCGCCGCGCAGTTTCAGTGATGACGGCGAAAAATGCTCATATCCTGACCAGTGAAAAAGTGTCCAACTGGGCATCGCACAGTTGCTTTGTAAGGCGCGAATAATTAACGGACAGCGCTATTGTGAGGGCGTGACCTATCAGCCCTTACAATTCGATGCTGCGCCCCGGCCCTACCGCCTGGGGAATGACCAGCTGCGCCGCTACAACCGCGTGCGCGCCGGACAGCGAACGCAGGGCCGCGTCAACATCGCCATCGACGTTGTCACCATCCTCCTAATCGTCTCCGTCAGCGCCATCGTCGCCATCGTCGAGTTCTCTTCCATGCCCGACACGATCCTCGAAAAGCTTGCCGGCCTCGCCCTGACCCTCATCCTCGGAGGAGGGCTCATCCTCCTCGCGCTCCTCGCCGCGCTCCTCATCGCCGCCCGTCGCTGGCACCGCGAATGGGACGGCAACGAAGACCTCGTCATCTTCTCCGAGTCCCACGCAGCCCTGCACGCCGCCCGGCAAGACGGCGCCGTCATGACCGCCTGCGCGCGCATGCAGCTGGCCTGGTTCATCGGCTTCCTCGCCGTCGGTGGCATCGCCGTCGCCACCGAATCCGCGCTCCTCGCCGCCCTCGTCTCCCTGCCCCTCGCCATGGGGCTCCTCAACTCCTGGCGATCCTGCCAAGCCCTGCGCCGCATCAACGGCCGCACCCTCTGACGCACGTCGGGCCCGCACGCTCACGCGCACGGACCCGATCACCGAGCCCCGGCCTCGTTGGCGCGGGACGGAAGGTCAGCCCTTCGAAAGCTTCTCGCGCACAGCCCCCGCGCCGAACGTCAGCGCGGTCAGGCCCGCTTCCAGAGCGCCCAGGGCCAGCCCCTGCCTCGTGTGGGCAAAACGAACGCCCTGCGCGCGGCGACCCTCGCCGCGGCGGAACAGCCAGCGCTCCACGCCGACCGTGATCATCGCCGAACCCAGCGCCGCGCCCGCGAGAACCGCCAGCTCCGCCGGATCCGCCTCGGTGACACCCTCGAGCGGATCCTCACCTGCGATGGGGGACGACTTCGAGCAATCCACGTCCTCGTCATCGTAGGGCGGAAGCTCCGAGGGCTCCGGCAACTGCGCTACCATCGACCAGCCGAGCACCCCCAGCAGGCCCGCCTTCACGAGACCGCGCAACGGGCGCGAGCGCACGTAATCGGGCAGGGCGTACCACGCGACGGTCGCACCCACGCCCGCCGCGAACCCCGCGACCCGAGTCGGGTCCACCGAGCCAGCGCACGGACAAGAACAGCTAGATGAGGCGGCCATGGCCAGTCCTTTCAATCGGGAGCACGCGGATCAGTCCGCGAGCAGGTCAAGCAGGTGAGAAACGACCTTTCCGCCGGAATAGGCGGATCCGTCGTGCTGGTACTCGTTCGTGATGTAGTGGCGGGCGCCGATCAGCTCGCCCGTCTCCACGGACAGCTCACGCGGCACGAACATGTCGTCGTAGTACACGGCCGCAGCCACCGGCACCGTGTTCTCAGCCAGCACATCCGGCAGGTAAACGGGAGCCGCCTCCGTCGTCGACGCGAGGATCTCCGCGACGCCCTTCAACGGCGCCAAGCCCGGGTCCTCGTCGTAGACGCGGCGCATGAAGTGCTCGCCCGTCAGGTAGAACGGCTCACTCTCATCCAGCGGGTTCGCGTCCTTCGCGAAGCCCGGGATCTCCTCGGCCAGGCGATCCGCCGCCCAGCCCGTCGCCGTGCCCACCAGGTCCGGCGTCGCGCACGCGTAGATGTACTCCTGGAACACTGCGTAGATTGGCGCGACGTCCACCTGCGAGCCGATCGCCGCCAGGAACTGCGACGAGAGCCTGCGCTGGCCTCGAACCGACGTCCACGGGCCCTCGAGCAGGTAGTGCAGCTGATCCGTGTTGCCCTGTCCGCCCAGCATCATGCCGATCATGCGCAGGCGCGCGGGGGAGAGACGCTCGCCCGTCGGCAGCGTCTCCTCCGCGTCCGCCAGGTGCGCGCACAGCTCGCGCACCGTGCGCTCATCGGCCGGGTGGCGCTGGAAGTACGCGCGGTTGCGCGCCGCCGTGCGCTCATACGTCAGGCGGTAGATGTCGTCCACATGGACGAGGCCGGGCAGGCCTCCCGTGATCAAGCTGGCCTTCAGGCCCTGGGGCGCCAACGACAGGTACGAGGTCGTGATAAAGCCACCGAAAGACTGGCCGAGCGTCGTCCACGGGTCATCCCCGCACAGCTCGCGTCGCAACGCCTCCGCGTCGTACACGATCTGGTCCTGGCGGAAGTGGCGCAGGTACGCGGCCTTCTCCTCGTCCGTGTCCAAGTGGGAGAGCGCCTGTGCGTCCATGCGTGTCGACTGGCCCGTGCCTCGCTGATCGAGGAGCACCACGCGGTAATCCTGCAGGAGACGATTCATCCACCCGCCGGTAAACGTGCCGAAACGCGGGCTCGGGTAGCCGGGGCCGCCCTGCAGGAACACCGCGTAGGGCGCGTCCTCGCGGCCCTTACGCACGACCTCGCGCGCGAAAACCTGGATCGTCGGATTGTCCTCGCCGGTGGGGCGCAGGTGATCAAGCGGAACGTCCAGGCGGTGTTCGTAAACGGTGTGACCGTGGTGCAGGTACGACTCTGTGTGCATGGACACAATGGTAGCGGTTTTGCGGCGGTGCCGTTGTGCCCGTTTGCTGTCCCGTCTGTTTTCCGGGCGCTGCGTGGCCCCACGGGTGTTCCGGGCTGCTTGGTGTGCCCGTGGGCGGCGGCCCGCCCGCGAGACGTCCGCGCCGCGAGCTTCAGGCTGGCTGCCGATGGGGGTTTTGCAGCATTAGGAACTGGCTGCCCGCGTGTCGCCGGCGTGTCATACCCCTAATGACGCCATTCCCCCCGTTGGTGGGAGTGCGAGTACTGCAGGGGGTGGTGTAGCGCCCAAAGTGCAGACCACCTCGGTGAAAGATGCTGACAATGGGCTGTTTTGACTGAACGGGGCTGCACTGTGGCGGATTTGGTGTCTGGCGTGGTGTGTTGTCCGCACGTGAACCCGTTATTGCGAGTGCTAACCCGCTATATCGCACGTAAACCCGCTATGTGGGTTGTGGGAGGGGATGCCCAGGTTCGTATTAGCGGGCCTACACGCGTATTAGCGGGTTAACGTACGGATCAAAGGGGTGGACTGCCATACGCGGTTCCCCAACAATCTCGCACGTAATTCCCCTGCGAGTATTTCAGGCTTTGAAAGCATGTCGTTGGAATTGCAGCGTTTGTGGAGCATCTCGAAAAATGACCATGTTAAATTACGTGCGACTTTGGGGGCGGTAACCCGCGCGCCCGCGGCTCAGAGCCAGCGGGTGACAGCCAGTTCGTCAGCGCTATTTCGTCAGAGCCAGTTCAGCAACGCGACGTAGCAGACCGTTCCGATGCCGACGCTCCACAGGAGCTTGCGGCCGCTCAGCAAGTGCACCGCGACCGTGACGCTCGTCGCCACCAGCGCCGCCCACCAGCGGCCCGTCTCCTGCGCGCTCTGCGTCAGCGTCGAGAGCACGAGGATCAGCATGATGCCCGGCGGCATCCACACCGCCATGTCGGAGACAAAACGCGAATCGCGCAGCGGCTCCAGGATCTTGAACGGCAGAGCGCGCAACGTAAAGTCGATGACGAAGGTGATCGCCAGGAGCGCCAGCAGGTAGCCCAACGTCGGAGTCACTGTGCACCCCCTTCGGCCACCTCATCCGCGGAGCGCAGGATGCCTCGGCGATGAAGAACGTGGCGCACCACCAGGCATGCGACAAACAGCAGCAGCGCCACGAGCAGGCGCTGGCCTGGCGCCACCACCATGGCCACCGCAAAGGACGCGCCAGCCAGGAGGACCGAGGGCAGCTCGCGCCTCGTGCGCGCCGCGTCCAGGGTCAGCGTGAGGAACAGAGCCGTGAGCGCGAAGTCGAGGCCCTCGATCTGCGTGGGGATCAACGAGCCCGCGGACACGCCCACGAGGCTCGAGATCAGCCACGTCAGGTGAAAGAGAACCTGCATCGCCAGCAGCCGAGGCTTCGTCCACCCGTTCGGGCGGGCGGCGGTCAGCGCGTAGGCCTCGTCCACGAGGGCGTACATCGAGAAGAGGCGCGCGAAGCGGCCCTCGATGACGTGCAGCGGGAACGAGAAAGCGAAAAACAGGAGACGGAAGTTCACCAGCAGCATCGTCACCGCGATGACGGCGAGCGGCGTATTCTGCGCGGCCAGAGTGACGACGAGCAGCTCGGCCGACCCTGAGTAGGCAGCCAGGGAGAGCGACGGAGCCAACCACCACGGCAGGCCCAGCTGGATGACGAGAACGCCGTACGCGAGGCCCAGCGGGATGTATCCCGCGGCCACGGGCGCCGTGATGCGCAGGCCTTCGAGGATCTCGCGGCGGGTAGGGCTAGCCGGCACGGGGAGGTTCACAGTGCGCGGTAGCTTGGGCATGGGTGCAATTGTGGCGCGTGAGGCGGTGGGAGTGCGCGCTGGCGGGGCCCTGCGTGACGACTTGCACGCTCTCGTGGCTGGGGCGTTCCACGAAGTGGGAAGGAGCCTCGTCACGGACCTGTCACATAGTTTCAAAACGGGAAACAGCCCTCGCGCAATAAACCGTCCGGTGGAAATATCGTTCCTGTCGCCGAGGAATATCCCCTCGGCGCTTCCAATAAAAAAGCAGATCAGGAGCCCTCATGAGCGCCACTCACGCACGCAAGAAGCCATTCCTTCGACTCGCCACGGCCGCCGTCGCCATGGTCGCAGCCCTCGGCATGGCCGCATGCTCCGGAGGCGCGTCCACCTCCTCGTCCTCCTCGTCGAGCGCGCAGGTCGGCGACCGCAGCCCTGAGCAGATCAAGGAAGCCGGCGAAATCGTCATCGGCATCTTCTCCGACAAGGCCCCCTTCGGCTACATCGACGCCGACGGCAAGCCCGCCGGATACGACGTCGTCTACGGTGACCGCATCGCCGCCGACCTGGGCGTCACCGCCAAGTACGTCCCCGTCGACGCCGCTGCCCGCACCGAGGTCCTCGCCTCCAACAAGGTCGACATCACCCTCGCGAACTTCACCGTCACGCCCGAGCGCGCCGAAAAGGTCGACTTCGCGAACCCCTACTTCAAGGTCTCCCTCGGCGTCGTCTCGCCCACCTCGGCTGAAATCACCGACGTGAGCCAGCTGGCCGGCAAGACCCTCATCGTCACCAAGGGCACGACCGCCGAAGCCTACTTCGAGGCCAACCACCCCGAGGTCAAGCTCCAGAAGTACGACCAGTACTCCGATGCCTACCAGGCCCTCGAGGATGGCCGCGGCGATGCCTTCTCCACCGACAACACCGAGGTCATCGCCTGGGCGATCCAGCACCCCGGCTTCAGCGTCGGCATCAAGAGCCTGGGCGAGACCAGCTACATCGCGGCCGCCGTCAAGAAGGGCAACACCGCCCTCCTCGACTGGCTGAACAACCAGCTCGTTGAGCTCGGCAAGGAAAACTTCTTCCACAAGGACTACGAGCAGACCCTCGCCCCCGTCTACGGTGACGCCGCGACCCCCGACGACCTCGTCGTCGAAGGCGGCGTGGACACCACCTCCACCAACTGACGCAGGTACGAGGCCGTGGCCCCCACTGGGGACAGCGCCCACCGCGGGTGAACGCCCCGGGCGGCCCCGGCCTCGTCCCAGATTTTTCCTATGAATCTCGACATTCTGGCGCGATACGCGCCCCTGTACGTCGACGCCGCCATCCTCACCCTGAGGATCGCGGCTATCGGCATCGTCGGCTCGCTCGCGGTCGGCCTGCTCGTGGCCGCGATCCGGCAGTACCGGATCCCCGTCGCCACCCAGATTGCCGCCGCCTACGTTGAACTGTCGCGCAATACGCCGCTGCTCGTGCAGCTCTTCTTCATCTACTTCGGCCTGCCGCGCGTGGGCATCAAGTGGAGCGGTGAAACCTGCGCGATCGTCGGCCTCATCTTCCTGGGTGGCGCCTACATGGCCGAGGCCCTGCGCTCCGGCCTCGACTCGATTGCCACCATCCAGTGGGAGTCGTCTGCGGCGCTCGGCCTCACGCGCACCCAGACGCTGCGCCACGTCGCTCTCCCGCAGGCCATCGCGACCTCCGTGCCGCCGCTTGCCGCCAACGTCATCTTCCTCATTAAGGAAACCTCCGTCGTCTCGGTCGTCGCCCTGCCCGACCTCGTGTACGTCGCGAAAGACCTCATCGGCATGTCCTACAACACCTCCGAAGCGCTGATCCTCCTGGTCATCGCCTACCTGGTGATCCTCCTGCCCGTGTCCATCGCGGCCCGACTCATCGAAAAGAAGGTGCGCCGTGGCGGATTTGGGAATTAACGTCATCTTCGAGGGCCGCAACCTCGTACGCATCCTCGAGGGCCTGGGCGTCACCGTCGGGATCTCCGCGCTGTCCGTCGTGCTGTCGCTGGTGCTCGGCGTGTTCGTCGGCCTCGGCATGCGCTCGCGCTGGCGCCCCCTGCGCTGGCTCATGCAGCTCTACCTCGAGTTCGTGCGCATCATGCCCCAGCTCGTCCTCCTGTTCGTCGCCTACTTCGGGCTCACGCGCGTCGCGGGGATCAACCTGGACGGCATCACGGCGTCCGTCCTCGTCTTCACCCTGTGGGGCGGCGCCGAAATGGGTGACCTCGTGCGAGGCGCGCTCATCGCGATCCCGCGCCACCAGTACGAGTCCGCATACGCTCTGGGACTCACCCCGAGGCAGACCATGCGCCGCGTCATCCTGCCGCAAACCCTGCGCAGGCTCGCGCCCCCGGCCGTCAACCTCATCACCCGCATGGTGAAGACGACCTCCCTCGTCGTCCTCATCGGCGTCGTCGAAGTCCTCAAAGTCGGACAGCAGATCATCGACGCCAACCGCTTCAACTACCCGACCGCCTCGCTGTGGATCTACGGCCTGATCTTCGTGCTGTATTTCCTCATCTGCTGGCCGATCTCGCTCCTCTCACGCCACATGGAGAAAACATGGCAGAACTGACCTCCGACCCGCAGCTGCGCCTCGTCGACCTCGACAAGACCTACCCCGGCGGCCACCACGCCCTGCGCGGCGTCTCCCTCGACGTCGCCGACGGCGAGGTCGTCGTCATCATCGGACCCTCCGGCTGCGGCAAGTCCACGCTCCTGCGCACTATCAACGGCCTCGAGCCCATCAACTCCGGGCAGATCCTCTTCGACGGGAACGACCTGGCGGTCCCCGGCGTCTCCTGGCCCGAGGTCCGCCGTCGCATCGGCATGGTCTTCCAGTCCTACGAGCTCTTCCCCCACCTGACCGTCATGGGGAACCTGACGCTCGCCCCCGGCCTCGTCGCGGGAGAATCGCGCGCCGACGCGAGCGCGCGGGCGCTGAAACTGCTCGAGCGCGTCGGCCTGGCGGACCGCGCCGACGACTACCCGCGCCAGCTTTCCGGCGGCCAGCGTCAGCGCGTCGCTATCGTGCGTGCCCTCATGATGGACCCCGAGATCCTCCTCCTCGACGAGGTCACGGCCTCCCTCGACCCGGAGATGGTGCGCGAGGTCCTCGACGTCGTCCTGGAACTGGCTCGCACCGGCATGACGATGCTCATCGTTACCCACGAGATGGGCTTTGCCCGCGCGATCGCCGACCGCATCGTCTTCATGGACGAGGGCCGCATCGTCGAGGTCGACCCGCCGCGCAAGTTCTTCGCGGATCCCTCATCGGATCGTGCGCGCAAGTTCCTCGATATCTTCAGCTTCGAGGGCGCCAAGCTGTAGCGGGTTGCGGTGAGGGGTGCTCCGGCAAGCTTGCGCCCCTGCTGATAGCTGGTGTTGTCCAACGTTCCCCGATGATTGGGCGTCGCGCCTGGAAATTTCCCGATTCAGCTCGACCCGGCGGCGTCCTGCGTGCAGTTTGCTTGTGGTGGTGGCATCGATTGACCTGTAGATGCCGCGTTTGTTCTTGTTGATCGGGGCGCTGCACCCGATCCGTAGGCATTGCACCTCTTCTGATCGGGTGCACTGCCACTGATCGGGTGTAGTGCCACTGATCGGGTGCAGTGTCGCGTAGGTGCCGTTGGGGCTCGCGGATAGGTTACGAGGATACGGATAGGTTACGAGGATGCGGATACCTTAATAACCTATCCGCATGCGCATAACCTATCCGCATGTGCGCAACCTATCCGCATAAGGGGCTGGGCGGACCAGGAGCTCGCCCACCGAGCGCGCCCGCGACGGAACGCCCCGGCTCAGGAGATCAGCGTCGACTGGTGGTGCACCATGATCAGGCGCGACTCGCCAGAAGTCGCCGGCGCCCACACGCTGGATTCCAGCGAAGCGCCGCCCTCCCACCGCACCCGGTAGCGCGTCAGGAACGACCCGCCCAGGTCGTGCGCGTCGATGCGACCGATCGCCGGGGAAGCGGGCGAGGGTCCCGCCAGCGTCGTGGTCGCGCCACCGCCCGGCCAGATGCGCGTCGTCCGCTCGTCGGTCATGGCCGCCAGCGCCTCCTCGTCGCCGCCGGTCCACGCCAGGATGAACTCGCGCTCGTGGGCGACCGCATCCTCGGTGGTCGCCGCTCTCACGGACGAGGCCGGGGCCGCCTCCGCGGGTTCGCTCGACTCGGCGGGCGTGGAGAAAACGCTGGGATGAGAACGGAATGTCGATGTGGCGGCCTCGTCGGTGGAGGTGTCGCGTGAAGCGGGAGCGCTCTCCAGTGCATCAGTAGCAGCGGGCACGTCGTGCGGCTCGACGGGCGCGGGCACAGAGGCAGCACCCTCGGACGCCTGATCTGAGGACGCCTGATCCGCCGACGCGCTGCCGCGCGACGCACCGCCCCCGAACCCGGGGCCCGGCTCGGGCGTGCGCCCAGCCTGGTAGGCCTCGGCGCATGCGCGCGCGAGGTCGTCTGCGCGCTCGTTCATGTGGTGACCCGCGTGGCCCTTGACCCACTCGAGGGTGACGCGGCGCCCTTCCATGGCACGGTCGATCTCCTGGATAAGCTCCAGGTTCTTGATGGGCTTCTTGTCGGCCTTCGTCCAGCCGCGCTTCTTCCAGCCGAGCCGCCACTTCGACACGACGTTGATCGCGTACTGCGAGTCGGCGAGGATGTGCAGCTCTTCGCCGGTCTCGGCCGTGGCCTCGAGCAGGCGCAGAATCGCAGTCAGCTCGCCCAGGTTGTTGGTGCCCTGCGGCCAGCCGCCCGCGTCCCACGTGTCCTCGTCCACGTACCAGGCCCACCCCGCGGGCCCGGGATTGCCGAGGGAAGAACCGTCCGCCGCCGCCGTAATCGTCATGCCCTCATCCTATCGGCATCGCGCTTGCCTGATCGGAAGGGGGACGAGGCCGGGGCCGCGCGCCCCTCGTGCCCTAGACTCTGGAGGTGGGCGTGGTTGCGCCCGCTGCCGCACAGACGAGGATGAATCGATGATGAACGCTAACGCCACCGACTCGACGTCGAAGGGTATGCAGGCGCGACGACGCGCTCGTGTCTTCAGGTCACAGGGTGCGCGTCGGGGCGGATTCCTCGCAACCGCCTTGTCGGCTGCGGCGCTTGCGGCGAGCTGTATGCCCTACAGTCCCCCGCCGAGCGTACCAATCGAGATGCTCAGCACGGGAGACGCGGTGGTGGTTGTGTGGATGGAACATGGGCGATCTGTGTCGGGCTTGGCGAAGGGGAGTGGCGACACTGCGATTGCGCTCCTCAATGCGCAGGGGAAGCCGACGGTGAGCTATCTCGATGACTCTTCGGTGGATCCTCTCCTGTGGACTGAAAACGGTCTGTCCTTTGGCGTCAATAACGAGAACTTTCTGACGACGGAGAAGGGGACTCGGCGGACTCCGCGCCCGGGTTTTCGAACGACTGAAGATAAGAGGTATGCCCTCCCCGATGGAAGAATCGCTGTCCTCGGAGGTGCAAAGTATACGGGGAATCAGGTTGACACCATTGAGCTCGATGGAAGCACGACGAGCGTCAAGACAGCGGAAACGTCCGGTGATGTCGGGCAGTGTGGGTCACGGATCCTGGCGATCACAGACACTCAGGAATCCGAGAGCATTAAGGGATCTGCCCGCGAGGCCTATGCTGCCCAGTCCGGCAGTCAGACTGACATGCCGGAGGAATTAGCGGCTGTTGTGCAACTGAACGACGCGGTCGGTGATGAGCCGCGAGTCCTTGCGGTCGCGCCAATGATTGAAGGATTGAAATCAGGGCAGTTCATGTTCGCCTGCGAGGGGGATGTCATTACGATGCCGAGCGTGCTGCAGGATGATCCGGTCGCTGCGCGTAACTTTGGCGTGGATGCAACGACTGGTCCCATGGTTTTGCAGCGATGGGACCTGTCGACAGGGCAGCGCACGGTGATTCCTGCGTTTGATGAGAATGGCAATGAGATCACGCTGAGCAAAGATCTGACGATTTTTGGCTACCAGGCGGTGCAGGTAGGTGACGAGTACAGGTTCATCAGTCGTAGGGGCCATGCTTTCACGGTCAACCTCAGGAGCGGTCAGGCCCGCCACCTCTTCACTATCCCCACAGAGACCGCGTCGCATAGGACGCTGTTTCAGGTGACCGAAACCGGCGTCTACGTGCTCGAGGACCGCTACCGCGAGCATCTCGTGACCATCTCGTACCGGCCGTGGGATGGAGGAGACCTGCGCGAGGTCATCACGACGGGCCAACTCGAGAAGTATCTGAGGACGAACGCGGGAGGGATCCTGTCGTCGGGACAAGAACGAGAGATCGAGAACTTCGCCCTGCGCCCCGGCTGGGATGGCGGCGCGCAGTAGCGTGTGCAGCCGGCTGGCGAGCTGACTCTGGGTGTCGGTGAACGAGGCCGGGGCAGCCTCGGCCTCGTGCCCTAGACTCTGGGGGTGGGCGTGGAAGCGCCCGCTGCCGCACAGACGAGGACGGAGGCGACCATGAGTACACACAACGGTGAGAAGCGCGAGACGGGTGCCGACGAACAGGAGCAAGGCAGCTCGAAGAAACCGAAGCGTTCCCGGCGATGGGCGTTCCTGACGCTCGCTCTCCCGATTGCGCTGCTCGCGTGGAGTTGCGCTCCGAAGGCTTCCCTGCCGGTGACGCCGACCAGCGAACTGGCCATCGGGGATGCCGTCATTGCTGTGCAGCTGGGTGAAGCACAATCGCAGTCGGGCCTTGAATCCCCAATTCAGAACAACTTGGTCGCACTCGTTGACGTGCACGGGGAGCAGGATATCGTGCGTATCGGCAACCAGTGGGAAGGTAGGATCCTGTGGTCTGATCGCGGTATCTCCTTCGGTGCCGAGCAATGGGAGTACCAGACGACAGAAAACGGAACGAGTAGTCAAGAAACTGAGGGCTGGCGGTCCTCGAACGTCCAGCGTTATGAGTTGTCGGATGGTCGATTCATCGTGGTTTCGTACGAGATGGACTTGGGTTATCGGGTCGATACGATCGAACTTGATGGAAGCGTGACGAGTGTGTCAACTCCCGGAACGCGCGGGGACATAGGACAGTGCGGGGATAGGATCCTGTCGATCGTTGACACGGAGCAGCTGTCGCGCATGAAGTCAGAGGCCTTCGAGGCATACGCCGCACAGTCGGGCAATGATGGCAATGATGGTGCGCAGCCGGAGGTGCTGTCTGTTGTCGTTCAGTTGAATGATCGCGATGGTGACACTCCTCGGCTCATTGGCGTCGCGCCAATGATCGACGGCTTGGTGTCGGGACAGAGAGAGTTCGCCTGCGAGGGGGACGTGATCACGATGCCGAGCGTCCAGACGGGCGACTCTCGAGTCGTTCGTGTGCTGGCAGATGGTGGAGAGACGGGAACGATGGTTCTCGAGCGCTGGGATCTGTCGACGGGGCAGCGCACGATCATTCCTGTGATCGACGAGCAGGGGAATCCTATCGAAGTGAACAGGGACCGCAGCATTTTCGACTACGAGGGGGTTCAGGTCGGTGATGAGTACCGGTTCATCAGCGAAGGCGGGGATGCGTTTGCAGTGGACCTGAGGAGCGGTCGAGGCCGCTACCTGTTCTCTTATTCCGGTACACGAATCAACCAGCGAATGGTGTACCAGGTGAGTGAGACGGGCGTATACGCGCTCGAGGGCCGCCGGGAGGATCACAATGTCACCCTCTCTTACCGGCCGTGGGATGGGGGAGCATACCGGGACGTCATCACAATGGACAAGCTGGCAGACTACGTCTGGTTGGAGGGCGATATTCTGTCGTCGGGCCACTGGCGAAGGATTCAGTCGTTCTCTCTGCGCCCCGGCTGGGACGGCGGCGCGCAGTAACACGTGCAGCCGCGCGGCACAGTGACGCAACGCGAGAGGGGCGGTCTTCCAACGAAGACCGCCCCCACCTGTTACACCGTGACGCCCACCTGGCCCAGCGCGAAGGCGAACTCCTCGCAGCGCGCCGCCCACCGGCCCTCGCGCCCGGAGGGGCCGGCGTGCCCGGCGACCATCTCGGTGCGTAGGATGATCGGACGCTCGAGCGGGTCGCGTGAGGCGACGAGGCCGTGGCCGGCCTCCCCGCTCGCGCTCGCCTCGCCGGCCTCCGAATCGCAGCAATTGCAGCGCTGCCCAGCCCCGGCCTCGTCCGTGGAGGGAACCTGGCCGGTGGCCTCGCGCAGGCGCTGCACCCACTTGGTGGGCTCCACGAACTCGACGCGCGTGTCGTTGACCGACGTTGTCGCCATGATCGCGGGCAGGAGCGCGCCGTCGGGCACGTTCTCGTACGGCGTGTAGCGGCTCATCGCGTCGAACACGGCGCGCGAGGTCAGCGGATTGCCCCACTCCTCCCACTCGCCGACGGTGAGCGGCAGGGACGGGTCCAGGATCGTCGACAGCGCGTCCACGAAGGGCACGCCCGCCAGGATCGCGCGGAAGCGATCGGGGGCGGCGTTGGTGACCGCGCCCATGAGGAGGCCTCCGGCGCTGCGGCCCTCCGCGACCAGGCGGCCGGGCGCCACCCACCCGGAGTCGACCAGCCAGTCGGCCACGTCGATGAAGTCCGTGAAGGTGTGCTCCTTGACCAGCTCCTTACCGTCCTCGTACCAGGCGCGGCCCATCTCGCCGCCGCCGCGCACATGCGCGATCGCGTAGACGACGCGGCGCAGGATCGGCAGACGCAGGGTCTCGAACTCGGGGTCGTAGCTGACCTCGTACGAGCCGTACCCGATCTGCCAGCCCGCGTGCGTGCCGTCCGGGCGCGCGTCGCGATGGTGGATGAGGGTAACGGGGATGCGGGTGGCGCCGTCGCGTGCGAGCACCCACACGCGCTCCTCGACGAACTCGGCAGGGTCCCAGCCGGGCGCCTCGCGGGTGCGCAGGGTGCGCACGGTCAGGGCCGCGCCTTCGGGGTTCTCGGGGGACGAGGCCGGGGCCGGGTTCGGCAGGGAAACCTCGGCGACCGTCGGGGGCACGGTCTGCGACTGGAACTCCACGCGCAGCGGATCGGGCCACGGGGTCGGCACGGTCGCGATCGTGCGCACTGGGGCGTCCACCTCTACGCGCCTCCACGTGGGTGTGGGCTCGCGGCGATCCCACACGTCGACCTGCGTCAGCGAGCCCGAACGAAGCGAGAGCGCCACGTAGCCCGCGTGGGCCTCGACGTCGGTGATGCGCTCGCCCGGGCCGGGGCTGCGCAGCGGCTCCCAGGACTCAAACGGCGTGAGGGGTGCGGGCTCTTCCTCCGGCAGGGGAGTGCCCGGCGTGCGATCCGCCAGGGCCTGGCGACTGTACGCGGGGGAAGAAGTAACACCCAACTGTGCCAAGGCCTCGGGCGAACCCCCTTCGGGCAGCATCGCCTGAGCGAGCGAGCCCTCCTGCGTCAACCCCGTATGCACGATGAACAGGCGGTCGCCCGCCGAATCCGCCGACACCAGCGTGCGCGGGCGCACCGGCATCAGCGGCAGCGGGCGCACGGACGGGTGGGCGGGCAGCCACAGCCACGCGCGGCCCGCCGTCGACGACGAAGCATGAATGACGACGTGCCCCGGGAAACCCGAGGGAGCGAACCCCATCTCGAAGCCCTCGTCCGGCTCGACCAGCAGCAGCTCGTCGGCCTCACGAGGCGTGCCCACGCGGTGCAACCACACGTCGCACGCGCGCCACGCGTCGTCCACACCCATGTAGATAAAGGAAGCGGAATCATCCGCCCACGCGAAGCCGTACCCGGCGTCCACCACGGCCTCGTCGATGACGCGGCCCGACGCCTCCTGCACGACCCACGTGTAGCGCTCATCCCCGCTCGTGTCCCGCGCCCACGCGATCAGGCGCCCATCCGGGGACGGGTACATGTCCGCCAGGCGGAAAAACTCCTGCCCGCGCGCCCACTCGTTCTCATCGACGAGGAGCTCCTCACCGCGCGCTGGCACGCCCGGTTCGGGGACGAGCGGGATCGGCGCCCCGGCCTCGTCGCGCTCCACCGGCGCGCGGTGATGCGTCGCGTACGACTGGCCCTCCGCGAAACGCCGAAAATACCAGAACTCGCCCTCGCGGATCGGAACTGTCACGTCGGTGAGCGCCGTGGAAGCCTTGACCTCCTCCACGAGGCGCGCGGCCGCCTCGCGCGTCGGCGCCGTCACCGTGTCTGCCCACGCGTTCTCCGCCTCCAAATGAGCCCTGACCTCGGGATCCTCGCCGTCACGCAACCAATCCCACGGGTCATCAAAATGCTGCCCGAACTGGTCGCGCACCCGGTACCCGTAACGCTTCGGGGCAACCGGGGGAGTGTTCATCGACGAGGCATTGGCCGCCTCACGCGTGGTTGTGTCAGTCATGTGGACCATCTTAGAGGCGGGCGAACTGATGAGGATCCACGAAACAGTGGCGTAACCGTGCGAGACTATGGGGGTGAACGACGAACAAGCTTCCTCGCGCGGATCCGCTGCCACGCTCGAACCCGCGGCGCTCGCGGACCCGTCCGCGCCCCCTACCCAGCCCCAGACCCGAGGACAGGTTGACGGGGGACCGGCCCCGGCCTCGTCCCTGAGCCTGACGCAGCGACTCCTCGCCTGGGTGCGCGAATTTATCCAATTCGGCATGGTCGGAGCCACCGCCTACATCGTCGACGCCGGACTGTTCAACCTGCTCCAGCACGGGCCGCTCGGCTTCCTCGCCGGACACCCCAACACCGCGCAATTCATCGCCGCCGCGACCGCGACCCTGTACTCGTGGATCGCCAACCGCCTGTGGACCTACCGCGGCCGCACGCGGGACAACGCCACGCGCGAGGCCTTCCTCTTCTTCTTTGCCAACGCCTGCGGTATCGGCATCTCCCAGTTCTGCCTGCTGTTCACCCACCACATCCTGGGGTACACGTCGGCGCTGGCCGACAACATCGCCGTCTACGTCATCGGCTTCGCCCTGGGTACAGCGTTCCGCTTCTTCTTTTACCACTACGTGGTCTTCACCGGGCATACGCGCGCGTAGGTTCGAGGCACGGCGGTAGGGTCGAAACGTGAAGGAAACGCCAGAGCACTACCCGACCCCCGAAGAATCCATCGCCACGATGGTCACCATCGACGACACCGCCCTCGTCTTCGAAGGTGGCGGCATGCGCAACGCCTACACGGCTGCGCTCGTGAGCCGACTCATCGCCGAAGGCATCAACTTCCCCCATATCTCCGGGGTTTCTGCGGGGTCCAGCCACCTGTGCAACTTCACCTCCCGCGACGCTCAGCGCTCTCACGACACCTTCGTCGACATCGTCGAGGATCCCGAATTCGGCGGACTCAAGCACTTCCGCAAGGGCCACGGCTACTTCAACGCCGAGTACATCTACCAGCAGATCTGCTACCCCGACGGCGCCCTGCCCTTCAACATGGACGCGTTCCTGGCGAACCCGGCGACCACGCGCGTCGCGACCTTCAACGCGTCGCGCGGTGAGGTCCGCTGGTTCTCCAAGGAGGAAATGAGCACCCTGGACACGCTCGGACCCATCATCCGCGCCTCCTCCACGCTGCCGATCCTCATGCCTCCCGTCGAGATCGACGGCGACACCTATGTCGATGGTGCGCTCGGCCCCAACGGCGGCCTGCCCTTCGACCAGCCCCTGCGCGAGGGCTACCGCAAGCTCCTCGTTGTCCTCACTCGCCCCCGCGACTACGTCAAGGGCCCCATGCCCGCCAGCGTCGGCGCCCTCCTGCGCACCGCCTACCGCCAGTTCCCGTCCGTGTTTGAGGGCGTGGCTCGCCGCCCCGACCGCTACAACGCGGGACGCCGCCTCCTCTTCGACCTCGAGGAACGAGGCCAGGCCTACGTGTTCGCCCCCGACAACCTGTGGATCAACAACACCGAGTCGAGGCGCGAACGCCTGGAAGCGACCTACCGTGCCGGCCTGGTGCAGGCCGTGCGCGAAATGCCCGCGATCAAGGCGTTCCTGGGGCTGTAGGGATTTCCTTCTGCGCGTGTTCTAGCGGTGCTGCTTGTAGCGCCGCTGGCGTTCCGGGCGCCGGAGGGCCCGGCCGCCCGCGAGGCTAGGGCCTCACTTCGTTCGGCGCCGCGCCTCGAAGCCCGCCCGTGCCCTCCGGTCCCTCCGGCGCCCTCCACGCCGGCGGCGCTTGGTTGCTGATGTTGCTCGGTGCGTCGGCTCGAAGCCCGGCCAGGCCTCGCCGCCGCAGCCTGGACCTCTTGCGCCCTCCGGTCCCTCCGGCGCCCTCCACACCAGTGGTGCTGTGTCGCTTGGAGTAGCCCGGCCAGGCCCCGCCGCCGCCCACCGGCACCGCGGCCAGGACCCGCGGGTACCGCGGCCATGCCCTGCAGGTCAGGCGGTGTGGTCGTCTGAAACCGGTGTCGCCTTTGCGGGTGAGAATCGGTCGATTTTGGTGCGTATTTTGGTTGCAGTGGTGATGGTGGTTTCAACAGTTGCTATTCAAGGGCGTGCAGTGGTGATGGGGGTTTCATGCTGACCTGCATCAGTGGTTGCGGAGGTGTCATTGGTTGCATCGTAGTAGCGTCCCGCATAGTGGTGTAACCGTGTGGTGGTCGGCTCGTTTGATATGGGTGCGGTCACCGTGTGATCCTTCGAGAAAGCTCTCTACTTCTGACTCGAAACGATTTGGAGGCACAACGATGACCGCTCCTCATATTATCGACCCTGCTGGCATGCTTGGCGAGGCGTTGTCCCAGGCATCCCCGGATTTGATGCGTTCCTTGCTCCAGCACGTGATCAACGCGTTGTTATCAGCGGACGCTGATGCGGTGTGCGGGGCCCAGTGGGGTCAACAAGATCCGCAGCGCCAGGCCCAGCGCAATGGGTATCGCCACCGGCCCTTGGACACCAGGGTCGGCACCATTGACGTGGCGATCCCCAAGCTGCGCTCAGGCACCTACTTTCCAGAATGGTTGCTGCAACGGCGCAAACGCTCCGAAAGCGCCTTGATCACAGTGGTCGCTGACTGCTACCTAGCAGGAGTGTCTACACGCCGTATGGACAAGCTCGTCAAAACCCTGGGGATCACAGGACTGTCCAAGTCCCAGGTCTCACGCATGGCAACAGACCTAGACGAACACGTCGATCAGTTCCGCAACCGCCCCCTCCACGATGCCGGGCCTTTCACCTTCGTCGCCGCTGACGCGCTCACCATGAAAGTGCGCGAAGGAGGACGCGTCGTCTCGTGCGCGGTCCTGGTTGCCACCGGAGTCAACAATGACGGACACCGAGAAGTGCTGGGGGTACGCGTATCTACCAGTGAGACCGCTCCAGCCTGGAACGAGTTCTTCTCTGACCTGGTCGCCCGGGGCCTGACCGGCGTGCGCCTGGTGACCAGTGACGCCCATCTGGGCCTGGTTGAAGCCATCGCCGCCAACCTGCCCGGAGCCACCTGGCAACGATGCCGCACCCACTACGCCGCTAATCTCATGTCGGTCACCCCCAAAGCACTATGGCCCGCCGTCAAAGCGATGCTGCACTCGGTGTACGACCAACCCGACGCCGCATCGGTCAACGCACAATACGACCGGCTCTTGGACTACGTCCACGACAAGCTCCCCGCCGTGTGTGATCACCTCGATCAAGCCAGGGCAGACGTCCTCGCGTTCGCCTCCTTCCCCACCGGGGTATGGACCCAGATCTGGTCCAACAACCCCAATGAACGCCTCAACCGCGAAATCCGCCGACGCACCGACACCGTGGGAATCTTCCCCAACCGCCACGCAATCATCCGCCTCGTCGGAGCCGTCCTCGCCGAACAAAACGACGAATGGGCCGAAGGCCGACGCTACCTCAGCCTCGACATCCTCACCAAATCACGACTCACACCACAACCCACCCAACAGGAGGACACCCCACTCCAACTCAGCGCATAACCCAACCCGAAGGACACAAAACGATTACACCACTCCACAGGACTTGACCTGCATCGTCGCCACGTCACAGCTGCCTGCGCGCGAAAAAGTTCGCCCTGCTCCGCTTGGTTGAGCTGCGAGCGTGACTATATTCGCCCTGCAGGCGAAAAAGTGCCCAAAATTGGCGTTTTATGGTGTGCTGGGCGAGTTTTGTACCGGATGTGCCGATGGAGGGCCTGTGCTGGGCGAGTTTTGTACCGGATCCTGCATCTAGGGCCTCTTGCTGCCGATATGTTCCTCGGTCTGCGGCGCGCCCAGATGCGCACCCTATATGTAGGGCTCGTACAGGCCCCTAGATCTAGGGCACACCGCCCGTATAGATCGCCAGTGGGTGCCTCGTTCAGGCGCCCCTCGACCGCCTTTCCGCATGATTCCGGCCATTTCGCAGAAAATGCCACTCACCCCTATATCTAGGGGCACTTAGTCACCAACGACCCCTAGATGTTCGGGTACGACACGCCCAAGGTATCCACCAAAGAGTGTGATGCTCGACATCTTTCAGGTGGTTGGCAGGTGGTTATACACAGGGTGATGATGTGCTTGTCCACAGGGTGCACAGGTGTGTGTGAGGGTGTTGGAAGCCCCTAGATATGCCCGTGGGTTAGTTGCAAACCCCAATGTTTGCGCGCATCTTCGCCCACCTGTGTTGAGGGGGCGACAAACCGCAAAGGTGCCTCCGAGATCCTGACCGCTCGCTCCATCCACAGACCCCTCCCGCCTCGTCCACAGTAGGGGCGGCGCACACAACATCTAGGGGTCGCTTGCGTGGGTGGCCACGAGGTGTAGTGTTGTGGTGTTCGCGGCGAACGAGCCGCCAGAAAGACAACGCAGGATGCCAACGTCCGGCCTTGAGCCGCAAGGAGACACGAACATGTCGATCACAGTCTACTCCAAGCCCCGCTGCCCCCAGTGCGACGCGACCTACCGCGCCCTCGACAAGCAGGGCGTCTCCTACGAGAAGATCGACGTCACCCAGGACGCGGAATCCCTCGCCTTCATTAAGGGCCTCGGCTACCAGCAGGCGCCCGTCGTCGTGGCCGGCGAGGATCACTGGTCCGGCTTCCGCCCCGACCGCATCAAGGCTGTCGCCGCCGCAGCTGCCCCCCTGGCGCTGCAGGCCTGAGTCGCGCCGACAAGTCCCGGTCGCGAGGCTGGGACTTTCGCGTATCTGGGCGGGAACGAGGCCGGGGCTCACTCACGCGGAAACGGCATGCACGCGCTCGCATCGGCGAGGAGTGAAACGCATCATCGATGCGGGGAAATGAGCAGCCAACTGGCCGTGAGGACCCGCCGCCCGGGCCTCGGGGGTGAGACACTAGAGGTTCAGCATCCCGCCAAGCAGGAAGGATCATCATGGGCAGCGTCGTCTACTTTTCGTCGGCGACGGGCAACACCCGCCGTTTTGTCGAAAAACTCGGCCTCCCGGCGGCGCGAATCCCGTTGCTTCCCAAGGATGAACCCCTGCGCGTGACCGACGAGTACGTGCTCATCGTGCCCACCTACGGCGGTGGAAATATCAAGGGAGCGGTGCCCAAGCAGGTCATCAGGTTCCTCAATGACCCCGACAATCGAGTCCTGTGCAGGGGCGTCATCTCGTCGGGAAACACCAACTTCGGCAAGGCCTACTGCATCGCGGGCGACATCATCGCGGCCAAGCTGGGGGTCCCCCACATGTATAAGTTCGAGCTCCTCGGTACGCCCGAGGACGTCTCCAGAGTTCGCGAAGGACTGGAACAGTTTTGGCAGAAAACTACACCGACACAGGCGTAGAGGAAGCTCCCTCCCCGGAGCTGGACTACCACGCGCTGAATGCGCAGCTTAACCTGTACGACGCGAACGGACGCATCCAGTTCGACGCGGACCGTGCGGCGGCTCGCCAGTACTTCCTCCAGCACGTCAACCAGAACACGGTGTTCTTCCACGACCTGGAAGAGAAGCTGAAGTATCTGGTGGACGAGGGCTACTACGAGAAGCACGTCCTGGACCAGTACGAGTTCGCAGACATCAAGGAGCTGTACAAGCAGGCCTACGCCCACAAGTTCCGCTTCCCGACGTTCCTGGGCGCGTTCAAGTACTACACGTCGTACACGCTCAAGACCTTCGACGGTAAGCGCTACCTGGAGCGTTTCGAGGACCGTGTCGCCATGGTGTCCCTGTACCTGGCGCGCGGCGATATCGAGCTGGCTCGCAGCTTCGTCGATGAGATCATGACGGGCCGCTTCCAGCCCGCCACCCCGACCTTCCTCAACGCCGGCAAGGCGGCGCGCGGCGAGCTGGTCTCCTGCTTCCTGCTGCGCATCGAGGACAACATGGAGTCGATCGCGCGCGGCATCAACTCCGCGCTACAGCTGTCCAAGCGCGGCGGCGGTGTCGCCCTGCAGCTGACGAACCTGCGCGAGTCGGGCGCTCCGATTAAGAAGATTCAGAACCAGTCCAGCGGCGTCGTGCCCGTCATGAAGCTGCTCGAGGACTCCTTCTCCTACGCGAACCAGCTGGGTGCGCGTCAGGGCGCGGGCGCTGTGTACCTGCACGCACACCACCCGGACATCATGCAGTTCCTGGACACCAAGCGTGAGAACGCGGATGAGAAGATCCGCATCAAGACGCTGTCCCTGGGCGTCGTCATCCCGGACATCACGTTCGAGCTGGCCCGCAAGAACGAGGACATGTACCTGTTCAGCCCCTACGACGTGGAGCGCGTGTACGGCGTGCCCTTCTCCGAGATTTCGGTGACGGAGAAGTACCACGAGATGGTGGACGACGGCCGTATTCACAAGCGCAAGATCAACGCGCGTCGCTTCTTCCAGACGATCGCGGAGATCCAGTTCGAGTCCGGCTACCCCTACATCGTCTTCGAGGACACGGTGAACAAGGCGAACCCGATCAAGGGCCGCATCACCATGTCGAACCTGTGCTCGGAGATCCTGCAGGTGTCCGAGGCCTCGACCTACAACGACGACCTGTCCTACGACCACGTCGGCAAGGACATCTCCTGCAACCTGGGCTCGCTCAACATTGCGAAGACCATGGATTCCCCGGACTTCTCCAAGACGATCGAGATGGCGATCCGCGGCTTGACGGCCGTCTCGGACCTGTCGGACATCGGCTCGGTGCCGTCGATCGCCCGCGGCAACGCGATGAGCCACGCGATCGGCCTGGGCCAGATGAACCTGCACGGTTACCTGGCGCGCGAGCACGTGCACTACGGTTCCGAGGAGGCCCTGGACTTCACGAACATGTACTTCATGACGGTCCTGTTCGAGGCCATCAAGGCCTCGTGCAAGATCGCGCGCGAGCGCGGCGAGACCTTCGAGGGCTTCGAGGAGTCGAAGTACGCGTCGGGCGAGTTCTTCCGCAAGTACATTGACGAGGAGTGGGCCCCCACCACGGACAAGTGCCGCGAGCTGCTCGCAGCCTCCTCGATCAAGGTCCCGACCCAGGCGGACTGGGAGGCCCTGGCGGCCGACGTCGCCAAGTACGGCATGTACAACCAGAACCTGCAGGCCGTGCCTCCGACGGGTTCCATCTCGTACATCAACAACTCGACGTCGTCGATCCACCCGATCGTGTCCCGCGTGGAGATCCGCAAGGAAGGCAAGATCGGCCGCGTCTACTACCCGGCGCCCTACATGTCGAACGAGAACCTGGAGTACTACCAGGACGCGTACGAGATCGGCCCGGAGAAGATCATCGACACCTACGCGGTGGCCACCCAGCACGTGGATCAGGGTCTGTCGCTCACGCTGTTCTACCCGGACACGGTGACGACGCGTGACCTGAACAAGTCCTACATCTACGCGTGGAAGAAGGGCATTAAGACCCTGTACTACATGCGCCTGCGCCAGATGGCCCTGGAGGGCACGGAGGTCGAGGGCTGCGTGTCCTGCATGCTGTGACGTGACGCCCGTTTGTCGGGTGGTGCGGGGGTCGGGAAACCGGCCCCCGCACCTTTTTATGTGGGACGAGGCCGGGGTGGGCCGGGAGCGCCGGCGTGAGGTTGGGGCGGGCTGCGTCGAGTTGTAGTGAGTGGTGAGAAGGGACAATGAGGCGGAACTTCCGTGTTGCAGAGGTTGCTCGTATGATGTGGGAGGATAAGATCCCACATTCTGACCGGAGCTATTGATGAGCGACCCTTCCAATCCCTACGGCTCGGGCGGCGCGACCCCCTACGGCAGCCAGCCAGCGTACGGCACCCAGGCCTCGTACGGCACTCAGCCCGCTTACGGACAGGCCCCCCCAGTGCAGCAGCCCGCTTACGGCACCCAGCCCGCGTACGGCGCCCAGACCTCGTACGGCGCGGGTGCTTCCTACGGGCAGCCGATGTACGGCCAGGTCGTGTACGCCCTGAACCCCGCCGTCGAGCGCGTGCGTTCGAACGCGTCCATGGTGCGCATCATGTCTTTCGTTAGCTTTGTGACGGTGGGGCCGCTCCTGTCGTTCGGTGCGTGGTTCTGGAGTATGAGCCTCCTCAGCGAGGCCGAGAGCCTGGGAGCCCCCGAGGACGTGCTGAGGGACGTGCGCGGTGCGCGAACGACGGCTCTCATCTGCGGAATTGTCGGGATCGTGCTGTTTGGCCTTCTGATCGCCGCGCCCTTCCTCCTTGTCTGGCTCTCGGAATCATCGAAGTGATTGGTTGCGTGTATGAGTAACGAACAGATTCCCTCGATGGCCATGCAGTCCGGGTTGGGCTGGCCGCAGCAAGCCGACGGCCCCGTCGCGCCCCAGGCGGGTGCTCCCGCCTCGTCGTGGTCGAACGCTCCCGCCGCACCTCAGGCCCCCGCCCTGCCCAGTTTGCGCCCCCGGTGGGTGCGCCCGTAAACGTCGCGCCCGCCGCGCAGCAGGCCGCCACCCCGCAGTACGGCGTGAATCAGCAGGCCGCGTACGCGAGCCAGCCCGCGCAACCGGCCCAGGATCAGCTCCTGCAGCTGGCCTTCTCCCGCCTCAAGTCCAGCGCCACCGTCTTCTTCGTCATGTCCTTCGTGTGGTTCTTCACGACGCCGGTCATCCTGCTGCTCGCTAACGCGGTTCGGGCGCAGTGCCTGTGTACACACGCCCGGGAGATCGACGCTCCGTCCGACGTGACGCGGAAGGTGAACATTGCGTGTGGCATTGCGTTCGGCATGCTCCTCCTGCAGGTGAGCCTGATCATCTTGCTGATTGTCTCGGAGAACATGCGTTAGCGATCCAGTGGCAGCCACTGTGTTCGCGGTAACTAAAGGCCGTTTTGTTTATTTTTCTACTCTCGCGTCGGCTACGATGACAGCCGTATCCGATCGACACAAGCCATTCGGAGTAACTCATGAGCGATCCCGTGAACGCCTACCCCGCCGCCGGCCAGGAACAGCCCCAGCAGGCTTACGGTCAGCAGCAGGCCTACGGTCAGGCCCAGCCGGCCTACGGCCAGCCCGTTTACGCCCTCAACCCCGAGATTGAGAGGATCCGTTCGAACGCGTCGACGGCCCGCATGCTCTCCTTCGTGAGTCTCCTGGTCGGCCACCTCCTGCTTGCCGGTGGCATGTGGTTCTGGACCAACAAGCTGGTCGAGGAAGCCAAGATCCTGGGCGCCCCGATGGACGTGATGGCGGATGTGGAGAGCGCGCGCTCGGCTGCGAAGATCTGCTCGATCATCCAGATCGCGCTCGTCGTTGCGGTTTTCTTGTTCTTCATCATCTTGATGGTGATCGTCGGCGCGACTGCGGCCGCCAACAGCTGACGCATCGTTACGTGTGGGGCCCGTGGAAATGGCGAGTTTCCCCGGGCCCCAACGCATAGTGGTTGACGACCGCTGCTACGATAAACGATGTATCCAGCAACATATGAAAGTGGAGTTCCCCGTGAGCGATCCCGTCAACCCTTACTCCCCCGATTCTTCGAACTCGCAGGCCCCCTACGGCCAGCAGCCGACCTACGGTCAGCAGCCCGCCTACGGTCAGCAGCCAGCGTATGGCCAGCAGCCGGCGTATGGTCAACCCGTCTACGGCCAGCCGATGTACACCCCGCCGGTCTCGACGCAGTTCGACAGCATGCGCACGCAGGCGATCATCGCGATGGTCCTGTCCATCGTGAGCTGGTTCTTCCTCTGGATCCTGATGTCGATCCCCGCGATGATCTGGGCTATCGTCACCGACTCCAGCGCCCGGAATCAGGGTGCGCCGGCTACCGTTCTCAGCATGACGAAGCCCGCGAAGATTGTGTCGATGATTATTGTGGGCATCCAGTCCGCCATCCTTCTCCTCGCGATCATTGTCAGCATCCTTGACTGACGCCACTGTGAGAGTCGCGCGACAGCGCCGACTCCTCACACTCCGGAGCCTGTAGGAACGGTGATGCCGTTTCCGCAGGCTCCGCCTGTATTCTTGAGGGTATGACTCCCCGATACGAAGCACCCTCGCGCGCCATCGCCGGAACCGACGCAGACCTCCTCGACCAGCTGCGACACGCGGACGGACGCCCCTACCGCTTCTACAAGAACGCCCTCGGTGCCTGGGATTACGGGGACTTCACCCTCGCGATCGATCACGTGCAGGCCGATCCCTACGCCCCGCCCTCGTCCCTGCGCGCCTGGTCGACGCCCGAGGCCATGGGACTGCCCGAGGCCGCCCTGGCCTCGTCCGACGCGCGCCTGGCTGCCGCGGACTTTATCGCCCGCTCCTTCGACGAGGCCATCCGCGCCCGCGGCACCCGCGACGTGTCCATTGCCCGCGCCGGCGCCCTCATCCTCCAGCGATCCTACGCGACCGTCCTACCCGACCGCGTCGAAGTCCGCTTCCAGGTCAAGCTCCCCGCGCGCGGACGCACGATCCTCGGCAAGAGCGCCGCCCGCCTCTTCGACGTGGACGTGCCCAACATCGTCATGGACTGCTTCGACTTCGTCTCCGAGGACCCGGACACCACCCGCAAGCGCTCCCGGCTCCTCGGCCACGTCGCCGCCTACGAGGACTACCGCGCCCTCCAGGGGATCCTCGAGGAACGCGGCTGGGTGTCCTTCGTCGCCGACGAGGCCCTGTTGGCACGCCGATCCGGCGTCTCCGAGGCGCCCCTGACCGGTGACGGCGTCGTCGCTTTCAGCGCCCCCGAAACCCTGCGCGCCACCGTCACCCTGCCGCACACCGGCGAGGTGTCCGGCATGGCGATCCCCCAGGGCCTGACCCTCATCGTGGGCGGCGGCTACCACGGCAAGTCCACGCTCCTCGAGGCCATCGCCCAGGGCGTGTACGCGCACATCCCCGGCGACGGCCGCGAGCTCGTCGCCACCGACCCCACCGCCACAAAGGTGCGCGCCGCCGACGGGCGAGCCGTCACCGGCGTCGACATTTCGCCGTTCATCACCCACCTGCCCGGCGGCGCCGACACCACGTCCTTCTCCACCGAGAACGCGTCCGGCTCCACCTCGCAGGCCGCCTCCATCATCGAATCCCTCGAGCTGGGCGCGCGCACCCTCCTCATCGACGAAGACACCTCCGCGACCAACCTCCTCATCCGCGACACGCGCATGCGCGACCTCGTCGCCGCCGAGAAGGAACCCATCACGCCCCTCGTCGACCGCGTCACCTCCCTCACCGAGGCCGGCGTCTCCCTCATCATGGTCGTCGGCGGCTCCGGCGCGTTCCTCGACGCCGCCGACCGGGTCCTCATGATGGACAACTACCGCTGCCTCGACGTCACCTCCCGCGCACGCGAGGTCGTGGCGGACCTGCCGCGCCCCCGCACCGACGCCCCCACCAGCTGGGAGGCGGCGCCCCGCGTGCCCGCCGCAAAGGCCCGCGTGGACCGCCCGCGCACCAAGGCCTCGGGCACTTCCGTGCTGACGATCGACCGTTCGACCGTCGACATTTCCGATGTTGCCGCAGTCGTCGACCCCGGGCAGGCCGAGGCCATCGCCTGGTGCGTGCGCGGCGTCCTCGAGGAGATGGCCGGCAAGCAGTCCATGCCTGAGCTCATGGCCAAGCTCGGACGGCGCCTCGCCTCCGAAGGCCTGGACGCCGTCTGCAAGTTCGGCGCCCGCTCCTACCCGGCGTTCCTGGCACGTCCGCGCCTCATCGACGTGGGTGCCGCCATCAACCGCTACCGCGGCCTGTCCCTGCGTGAGCCGCGCAGCGAGTCGGACGAGTCATAGTCGTTGTTGGGCGCCACGGGTGTTTCGGGCGCCTCGTGTGCTTTGTTAGGCCGTGCTGCGCCGTGGGCGGCGGCCCGCCCGCGAGATCGCCACACGCGAGCCTGCGGCTCGGAGTGGTCGATCTCGAAGCCCGGCCAGGCCCCGCCACCGCCCACGGGCGCCGCAGCCAGGCCCTCCGGCGCCCTCCACACCTGTGGGGCTGGGGCGCTGATCGGCGCGTCGTCTCGAAGCCCGGCCATGCCCCGCCACCGCCCACGGGCACCGCGGCCAGGTCCTCCGGACCCTTCGGCGCCCTCCACACCAGTGGGGCCTGGTGTACTGAGGTCTGGCTTGGCGCGTTGTCTCGCGATCCGGCCAGGCCCCGCCACCGCCCACCGGCACCGCGGCAGATCCCTCCGGCGCCCTCCACACCAGTGGTGCCTGGTCGCTGTTTTCTGGTTCGGTGCGTCGTCTCGATGCCCGGCCAGGCCCCGCCACCGCCCACGGGCACCGCAGCCAGGCCCTCCGGTCCCTCCGGCGCCCTCCACACCAGTGGTGCCGTGTCGCTGTGAATAGCCCGGCCAGGACCCGCCGCCGCCCACGGACGCCGCAGCCGTACCCTCCGGTCCCTCCGGTGCCCTCCACACCAGTGGTGCCTGGCAGCTGTGGTGCCGCCCGTGGGTATCGCAGGGGTCTCGCGCGCTGCGATTTCTGGCCGATCTTCTGCGTGTTGTTACAAACGTCGTCAATCCAAGGCGTTTTTCGAGTGGATTTCGGATCCGTTGTTATAAACGTCGTCAATCCGGCGGCTTTTTCGTTGAAAATAGTGGTTTTTGGGCGCAGATTGACGACGTTTGTAACAGGGCCCGTTGAAGGCCGTTTCAAAATGCGCCAGTTTGACGACGTTTGTAACGTCGTTCGCCCACCGGCCCTGCGGCCGGGTCCTCCGGACCTTCCTGTGGTGTGCGTATTCTGGATAGGAAGCTCTGTTCTGGATAGGAACGGCGCTTCTGGATAGCTCATTAACCTATCCAGAACGCAATAACCTATCCAGATTGCTGTTTCCTATCCAGTTCGGTGGTGCGTACCGGCCTGGTCGCTTGCTTGGTGTGTGGCAGTGGGGGTTTGCACGACATGAAGCCCCCTGGTGGCGTGTTGTCAGCGTATCGGAGCCACGTGTCGTGTAACTCCCCCACATGTTGGTGCTGAAGCCGCATCTGACGCTGATGTAACGCCCAGATCGCAGACCACCTCGGTGAAAAACGCTGAAAATGGGCTGTTACGGGCGAAGTGGTCTGCGTTTTGGGCGCAACAGTGGCTGACGTGGTGTTCGTGCTCGCACGTAAACCCGCTATTGCGAGTAGTAACCCGTTGTTTCGCGCGTAAACCCGCTATTTGGAGTGTGGGCGGGGCTGCCCAGGCTCGTATTAGCGGGTTAACGTGCGGATTAGAGGGTCCACGTGCGAATTGGTTGGATAACGCCTACCTTGCTTGGCTTGTGAGTGCCGCGAACGGTACAAAAGTCGCCCTGCGTGCGCATTTCGGCCACAATCGGGCAGTTTTTCTGGAGCAGGGCGAACTTTGTCACGCAAGGGGCCGGATGCGCCTCGTGCTGGGCGAATGTTGTCGCGACAGGGCGCTGGGGTGTTCTTCTACGTGACCGGGCCGTTGAGGTGGTTTCAATCCCACTGTGACACTGGCATTTTCTTCCATGCGGCCGCGACACAGATACGTCCTTCCGCGTGAATATGACGCGCGCGTGTTCTTCCGCTTGACCATGACGCGGCGTCAGGGGTCAGAATCATTGTCATGAGTAACGACACCACTCTCTACACGGTCGGAGAGGTCGCTGAGCGATTCTCGCTGACGGTGCGTACTTTGCACCACTGGGAGGCGCAGGGCCTTCTCGCTCCCGCCGTGCGGAGCTGGTCGAACTACCGGCTCTATTCGCGCGAGGACTGCGTGCGTGTCCAGAGGATTGTCATCTACCGGGCGACGGGGATGAAGCTGATGGATATCAAGGCTCTCCTCGACTGTGGAGACTCTGAGATCGAACACCTCAAGAGGCAAAGAGAGAGCCTTCTTGCTCAGCGTCGCGAAACAGACGCAATGATCGAAGCACTGGATACACTGTTGGAGGATGCAATGAATGACAACGAACTCACCCTTGAAGAGGTCGGGAAGATTCTGGGAGACGCCGACTTTGCGGCTCACCAGAACGAGGCCGAAGAGCGCTACGGAGATACCGATGACTGGCGTGAATCGCGCAGGCGTACAGCCGCGTGGCGCGCTGCAGAATGGCGTCAGAACTCTGAGCGATTCCACGACATCGAACGCAGGATGATCAACGCAATTCGCGATGGTGTCGCCCCTGACAGTGAGAGGGCCGTCGGCCTTGTCGAGGAGCATAGGGAAGTACTCAGCGAGTTCTTTCCGGTCACGCCCGCCAAGCACTACATCATGTCTCGAGGCTACATCGACGACGAGCGATTCCGCGAGCACTACGATTCGCAGCAGGTTGGCTTTGCGCAGTGGCTCGCCGACGCGATCGAGTGCGTCGCGAGGCGGCAGGGGCTGGATATCCAAAATCCCACGTGGGAGTGAACGCCCCAGGCAGGGAAGTCGGATGGCAGTGACACGCAGCATAGCTGGAGGCCCGTATCTGGCTTGCCAGTTCCGAATGGTCTCTGCTACTATCTTCTCTTGTCGCAATCCTGCGTAGCTCAACGGCAGAGCATCCGACTGTTAATCGGACGGTTGTTGGTTCGAATCCAACCGCAGGAGCTCTCCCCCCGGCCCATCAGGGTCGGGGTTTTCGTTTATCTGCCCCGTCGTGAGCCACTCAAATGGCACGCGGGTGGCGAAAGCCCAGGCGATGAGGACGGGTTTGCGGGGCTTGGATGCCCCGCGTTCGGCGGCGGACACTGAGTTTCGCGAGACGCCAATTAGCTCAGCTAGCTGTGCCTGATCAAGGTCTGCGGTCTCGCGCGCCTTCCTCAGCCGGTCATTCAGGTCGAATTTGGGGATCCGGGGTGCAAGTGTTTGAGTGCTCATGTCGATAAGTTTAACGACTGTATCTACCGCACGGCAAGTCAATGATAAAACTTGACGAATAATGAGATGTGAGCCAAACTGTGAATATGCACAGTTCAGACACGGGCGCACAGCCTGCACTCATAGGTACTCGCGAAGCCGCTGAGATTCTCGGTGTCCCGCGCACAACGCTTGCCAGCCGACTTGCTGCAGGGGCGATTGCTCCGGCGATCAAGCTGCCCGGCCGCACAGGAGCCTTCCTGTTCGACCGCGCATACATCGAGCAGATCGCAGCTGACGAGCGCGACGCCACCCAGCGACGCTCCGCGCTCGCGGCCGCGCCGTCCGCTCCCGAGGATTACGCGATCCAGGATGAGCGCACGGGCACCGTCATCCTCCACGCCTTCCACGGCTCTATCGACGGTGGCGATGCAGCGTGATGCGCAGCGTCGCGGCGGAGCTGGGGGGTGAGTCCTCGTGACCCCGGGGTGGGTAACCCCGAAGGGGGCGGCGGACTACTTGCAGGTGTCTGAGTCCACGTTGTACGCGCTGCGCCGGGCTGGGGACGGTCCCCGGTACGCGAAGCGCGGGCAGTTGGTCCGTTACTCGATCGCAGATTTGGACGCATGGATGCGTCAGAACATGGAGAACTCTCATGAGGATGAATGAAAGCTTGGTGGGCGGGCGCCCGTGTGCCGGGGCACCCGCCCACCGGGAGAACACGATTAGCGGATCACTTGCCGGATTCCTTGATGGTCGTGTTCGGGTGGCCCTTGCCGTAAGTGGCCGTGACGTATCGTCCGGTCACGGCGCTTCGGTAAGTGCCCTTGGAGGACTTGCCGCCTCCGCTCTTTCCGCCTTTCGCCATGCCTGTCACCTCCTTTCATGCGAACTCAAACGCCCTCAAACGGGCGTTGCGCGCATGGTACGGACCCGCATGTGCATTTGCGTCCACCCCGCTGTGGAGGAGGCCGTGGTCGGCGGTGATGCAGCATGATGCGCAGAGAAGAAAAGGCCCGCGAGGCTGTCGAGGAGGCCTGTCAGGCTGTCATCAAGGCCTGCACGGACCTGTACGAAGCAGAGATGTTCCTCAGTACTTTCGAGAGCCGTGAACGCTCGGCGGTGGGCGGCGCTGCTGCCCGCGTGGCCTCGGCCGCCGACGTCGCGAACACTCATCAGTCGAACATCCGTGAGGATGCGCAGCCCTGCAAGGTTTTGCCTGTGGACCGTGACCATGAGGTGTACGCGGAGAGTCGTCTCCTCGAAGCAGCGTCTGCGCTGCAAAAGGCAATCGGCGTTTCGCGCGTGATCGTGCCAGCTGACAGGGGCGAGATGGCGGAGTCTATTCTCCTTTCGGTCGCCGAAGATTTGAACAGGGCGGTTGAGGCGCTGGGTTACCCGACGCTTCAAGTCATGCTGGGCGACGACGTTCCAATCTCTCAGCTACAGCACAGCTTGATGAGGATGTCCTGCGTTGTAGCAGAGAAATACTGCAGCTACGTCGAGAACGGGCTCAGAGTCCACGCTTCCGGGGAATCGGGTGTCTCCACGTGTGCCGAGTGCCGTCAGGCTGAGTCCAGGTGACGACGATGCAGACATTCATCTCGCTCCCGTGGTGTCTCGAGTACATGAACAGGGCCGATGACTTGGCATCGATCGGGCCTGCCGGTGGAGGCGTGAAAATCTCGTTGTCAGTGTCGATGTCGACCTCAACGTCGGTTAGCGTCGCGTTCCCGGTGTTGACCAGAGCGTACATGTCGCCTTTCTCCCACTTCACCTCCCATGGAGGCGCTGCGTTGGCTTCGGCGAGGGTGTCGGCGAGGCGTTGTACGCCTGCGGCGGTCTGTTCAGCGGCTTCGACTGTGCGTTGTGCTTCGTCTCGCGCGCGTTCTGCGGCGGCTTTGGCCTGCTTCGAGACGTTCGATCGGACCCATGAAACGGCGGCTCCGATGAGCGTCAGGATGGCGCACACCGCCATGACGACGTTTGCTGCTGTTTCCAAGTCTTCCTCCTCGGTGAGGTGTGGGTGCCGCACTGCTTCGTGCGGCCTGGCGGGTGTTACCCACCTTACCGAGGAGGGGGCCATCCGTGGTGCGGATGGTTCGTCTTCCTCAGCATCTTCCTCCGCTTACTCCTGCGGTGCTGGGGGAGACCGTGGCCTGCCGGGGGCCAGTGCTCATACCCCGGCAGGCGGGTTATAGGACAAAACGTGTTGGTTGAGGGGTTAGTCCCAGGTGTTGTGGTAGGGGGTGGTGTGGTGGAGTTCGTTCCAGCAAATTGCGTCGCCCCAGCCGGGGATGATGGCGGTGGCTTGGTGGTTTTGCGCGGCTTGTTGCCAGGCGTTTTCGAGGTCTGCGTCGGTGGGCATGGTGGCGAGGATGCGGGCTGCTGGCTGTGGGTGCGCAGAGTGGGTGTAGCACCACCAAAACACGGCTTTCATGCGTCGGGTTAGGCGCATGCCACGGTGATCGCGCAGCATCTGGCGTAGGCGCGCGTTCGTGCTTTCGATCTGGTTGGTTGTTGCAGGCATCGGGTGGTCCCAGGTGGGGTCCAGGTACGTGAACAACAGGCCTTGCCTGATGAGCTTGTTGAGACTGTTACGAGCCCGTACAAGCCTGTCGTGGGTGTATTCCCATCCTCCGTCAGGCCTGCGTGTTTTCTCCTCCAAGAAGTCCTTCCAGCGCGTGCACCACCCCTGGTAGGCACCGATCCATTCCTGAGCTTCTTCTCGGCCCTCCACGTGCAAGAGTTGTTGCCCAAGAGCGTATAAACCTTGTGAGGCCGCCAGTTTGGGGCGCGTTGTAGTGGCTTGGCGAATACGGCAATACGCGTGGAAGGTGCAGCGTTGGATGCGCGTGGTCGGCCAGATTCTCTTGCAGGCTTTCGCGAACCCACTGCCCCCGTCAGTGACAACCAGGGCCGGTGGCGCGATCCGGCTCATGAGCGCTTCCCAGGCACGGGAATTCTCGCTCCTAGCCGCGTACCAACCCAGCACATGATCAGGTGTTTGGGCGATGAGAACCACGGCACCTCGGCCCAGGTGGATACCGTCAACGAAGATGACGTCATGAACCTCATCGACGATCGGGCTAAACGGCCATAACTGCCACAATGGCTCACAGCGCCTGCGAAACGAGCGTCCCCCACCAGGTAAATCCGCCTGACGGCGCCGACTGAGCAGCCAGGCCAAGAACTCATCAAGATGCTTCGCCGTGGAATTAATGCGGCTGACCTGGCTGATATTGCACAGGGAGCAGCGCCATCGCTGCGCCCCTGACGCTGAGTGCCCATACCTGGTCATCACGCGCCCGCACGCCGGGCATTTCGGGGTATTCATACCCCCACGATGAAACAACCAACTTCAATGTGGATTTTCCCGCACCAGCAAGCCGAAAAGTCGCTACAAAACCAACACGTTTTGTCCATCCTTCAAGTTGGCTCTCACCAACTTCAATACCGATTTTTCCGCACTAACAAGCCGAAAAGTCACTACAAAACCAACACGTTTTGTCCTATAACCCCGGCAGGCCACACCGTTCAGGTGTCGAGGTACAAGATTTTCGCGCGTCCCGAGGGTGGGGTGCGGCGAGGTTAGCTCCGTGGGGCCGGGTTTGAGTGTTGGTGGGTTGCGAGTCTCCGCCCGGCCCCACGGTCCCCAGTTGAAAAGAAAAGCGCCCCGGCCGATTGGGGTCGGCCGGGGCAGTCCAAGAAAGGACTATCAGTCATGAATCAGGTTAACACGACCGAGACAGTGGCGTTGAGTGCGCCGGTGTTAGAAGCGCTACGGCGCCTCGATGCGGTGATGAAGCTGCGCAAGCGTCAGACGGCCGCGCAGAAGCGGATTGCGTTGGCGCGCTCGCGTGCGCGTGAGGCACAGGGAGGAAAGCGGTGAACGCGATGAATGTTGCGAGGCTGTTCGTGGCGCTGGCCCTGCTGGTGCTGGCGTGGTGGCTCGGGTCCCTTATTGATGGGTGGGTGGTGGCTGCGGCCGCGATCCTGCCCCCGACGGCGCTCGCCGAGCGCCTGGTCTACGTCGCGTGGAAGGAGCGTCGGGCATGAGGTCCGTCGAGATGATCGTTGAGTTCCCTATCGAGGACGCGAACTTGCCGATGCCGCACCTGCTGGGGCTGGCTAACGCCGCGTTCGTAGAGGAGGTTGAGCGTCAGGGGCTGCTGCTGATGTCGCCGCCGAGCCCGTCCGTGATGCACGCGCGCCGGATTGTCGAGGTGCGTGCGGCTGTCGTGGAGAAGCCGGATTGGGCGCCGCCGTCGCCGTCGGCACCGACGTTCGAGTGCCCGAACTGTGGCACGACGATTTTCGCGGCAGGACAGCCAGAGAAGGAAGAGGCAGAGAAGTGAGTGAAACGTTGATGGGCATCTTTGTCCTCGAGCTGCTGGCGCTGGTGACGGCGTACCTGTGGTGGGACTGGCGCGCGACCACACGTGAGTTCCGCGAGATGCGTCGTCGCCTTGTGCAGATGCAGGAAGACCGTCAGAGGGGTGAGACAAATGACTGAGGCTATCGCGATTGCCGCTGATGATGTGCAGGCCCGTACTGTCGCGGAGACGATGCTCGGCCTCGTTGCTGATGATGGTCATGTCGAGGTCGCGCAGGCTGAGCTGGCTCGCCTGACTGGTCTGTCTGCGCGGACGCTGCGTCGTGCCCTTGATCGCCTGCGTGAGGCGCACTGGATTAGCGTCGTGCGTGAGGCAACGCCGAACGCGCCCGCGCGTTACGACCTGACGGACCTGGCGGCCGTCGCGCAGGCGGTCGGCCTGAAGCCGCGCCGCGAAGAACCCGAGGCCGTGGCCTCGACGGGCACTGGCGTGTTGTCGGCTGAGGTCGCGGCGGACCCGATTGGGGCCGTCCAGCCTGGCCAGCGGTGGCTGATCGACCCGACGCTCCTGCAGGCCGGTTCGAACATCCGCGCTGACTTGCGTGTCGGCCCCGAGTTCGTGGAGACGATCGCCGGCCTCGGTGTCTTGAAGGACATCGACGTGTATCCGACGCTGACGGGCTTGGTGGTTCTCGACGGGCACCGCCGCCACCGCGCGGCCATCGAGGCGGGCTTGGAGATGGTGCCGGTGCGTATCGTCGACGTGGCGAACGACCTGGACCGCATCGGCTTGCAGCTCACCGAGAATGACGAGCATGCGCACACGTCGACTGTTGATCGTGCGCGCGCCATTAATCAGCTGGTGCTGATGGGTCTCCCGGCCTCCGAGCTGCGCAAGCGCGGCGTGAAGGCCAGCGAGGCCACGTTGGCCCGCCGCGTCGCTAACGCTTCGCAGGAGGTCGCGGACCTTGGGGAGTCGGCGAGTCTCGGCCTCGATGATCTCGCGAAGATCGCTGAGGCTGAGGCTGACCTCCCCGAGGACATCGCGGGCATGGTCGTCGAGGAGATTCGCGAGGCCCCCGGCAAGATCGATCATTTCCTCGAGCGCGCCCGCGACGAGGCACGCCGCCGTCGAGTGTATGAGGATGCGGTCCTCGAGCTGCGCCAGCAGGGCGTCAAGGTCATCCGCGAGGACGAATTCTACGACGGGTTTCCGAAGAGCAACCAGTTTCTGTGGAACCTGGTCGACGAATACGGCAACTCGGTTGAGCCGCACGACAACTGCCCCGGCAACGTGGCGTATGTCTCGGTGATCGGCTCGGGCGACTACACGAATGTGCAGACGCGCTTTGTGTGCCTGGACTACGCCTCGCATGGGCATTTCACCCGTGAGGACAGGGCGAGGACAACGCAGGAAGCCGATCGCGCAGCGACCGTCGAGGCGAACCGTCAGGCGGCTCAGGAAGGCGAAGTGCGCCGCGCCTGGATTAAGGATGTGCTCTTGAAGCGCCCTCTGCCGAAGGACACGGCGCTCCTGGAAATGCCCGTCATCTACAACCAAGCCCAGGTGTCCGACGCATCGCAGGCGAAGGGCCGCGCGTTGATCGGCTTCGATGACTTGAGTTTCGGGCTCACGATGTCAGCCGCGCAGGCGGCTAAGGCGCGCCTCGCGTGGTGTATCGGTGTCCTCGAGGGTGGCATGGGCCGTGATTACTGGCGCAGCCGCAACGGTGAGCGCTTTGACAGCCTCGTTCAGCTGTACCTGCGCACCTTAGAGCGCTGGGGATACCCCCTCGGTGAGGGTGAGGAGGCGTTCTGCGAGAAGGTCGAGGCTGCCCCCGCAATCATCACCTGGGGACCGCGCGCTGGGGAGGTGTACTGATGAGCGTCGAGGATTCAACGCTGGTGGTCGTGGCTCGGGCTGCGTTGGAGGGGGCGCTGCGTGCGGCCCTGCCGCATGTGGCGCGCAAGATTCCCGAGGATGCCCCGGACGATGGTGCGGGCCTGCTGCGCCTGGCCGTTGTACAGGATTGCGTGATGGTGCTTGCCTCGGCGATTGATCGTAAGCGCGCGATCGCGGTGCGGTTCACCGTTTTGGACGGGGATAGCTACAGCGATGGTGTGAAGTCGATGTGGCTGCGTCGCTCTGCTGTTGAGGCGTTGGCGACGTTCCTCGCGGGGTCTCCCGTCGAGCGGGTGAGCCTCCTCCTCGATGAGAGGGAGGGCGTCACTGTCCAGGAGACGGGCGTCCTGTATGGGCCTCAGATGGCGCGTGTTGCTCCGGCTGCGGAGCCGATGGATGAGGACCGCGTTGACGCGGCGCGTCTCCTGCTGGATGGAGCGCATGGAGTCCTCTATCAGGATGCGGCCGTGGAGATGGACCCTGCGGTCGTCCGCACGTTCGCGGCGTCGGCTGCGGCCTGGCAGATTCCTCTGCGGGTCCGCGTCGGTGATGGCTACGGGCGGTCCTCGTTCATCTGGGGCACTGATGCGTGCCTCGGCTGGTCCGCCGGGTCAGTGCTGCTTCAGGCCCCTGTGACGGGTGAGCTCCTGTACGACGGGCCGTCGATCCCGTACCTGGAGGAGGCGTTGCTTCCGCCTGTGCTCGTGGGGAGCGCTGGCCTACCAGCGGGGCTGCGAGTCTACGAAGGTGGGGAGGACTCGTGAACAACGACAACACTGTGTTCAGTGCTCTCGAAGACGCTGTGTCTGCCATGGTTGCCGAAAAGCACGGGCCGGACTGTGTGGTGGGGTCTTGGGTCCTCGTCGCGGAGAGCATCGCCCCGGAGGACGGCAAGGACCGGAGTGCGTGGCTGTGTGAAGGCCAGGGATCGCCTCTGTCGCGGCGTGGCCTCGTCGAGTGCGCGCGCGACATGTATGCGCGCTCAGTGAGGAGGTTCGGCGATGACTGAAGATGACCTCATCAAGATCGAGTGCGCGAATCACGTCCATGCCCTTGAGCGCGAGCTGTCCAGGGTTCAGGCGCATGCGATCAAAACAGCGTCCGACCTGATCGATGCTGGCGCTGCGATTGCCGAGAAGTATGCGCAGACGCCCGAGGAGCGCATGAGCATCCGCAGGACCATCGGGGCCGTCGTCGACGAGCTCATCGACGGCCTTTACCCGCAGGCAGGAGATGAACGCGATGAATGACGCGACTGTAGCCCCGCTGTGGGAGATCGGCCCATTCGATCTGCCCCAGTCAGACATGCTCTCGCTCAACGGCCGAGCCGACCGCCGCACTCTCTCCCCGCGGATTCGGACCCTGCGCATGCAGGCCCGTGTGATGGCCCGCGCGGCCCACTGCCCGACCTTCATGCGAGCACGACTTGTCGCGTGGGTTCGGTTCCCGGACGGCCGCCGCCGCGACCTCCACAATTACATGCCCACCTTGAAGGCCCTCGTGGACGGCCTCGTGGACGCCGGTCTGCTCCCGGACGACGATGCGCGTCACCTGCAGGGACCGGACATGCGCCTCGATCCCCGTCACACCAGCAAGCGCATGGGCATCCCCATGTGCTCGATCCGATTCACCGTCATGCCCTACGAAGAAAACGAGGAAGACCAATGAGCGGCGAAACACTCGTCACCCTCGTCGGTAACCTGACCGCCGACCCCACACTCCGCTGGACACAGTCCGGCTCTGCCGTCGCTGACTTCACGGTGGCCTCAACCCCGCGAACCTACGACCGCAACGCCGGTGAGTGGCGCGACGGAGACCCGCTCTTCATGCGCTGCTCCGTGTGGCGCGATGTCGCTGAGAACGTCGCCGAGTCCCTCCGTAAGGGCATGCGCGTCATCGTCTTCGGCCGCCTCACGCAACGCTCCTACGAAACACAGCAGGGCGAGCGACGCACAATCGTCGAGATGCAGGTCGACGAGGTCGGCCCCTCCCTACGCCGTGCCCGCGCACAGGTCACCAGGCACCCCGCAGCCGACGGCGGGGCAGGATACCCGCCCCCGCCTCCACCTGCGTCCCCCCAGCCCGCCCAGACACCGCAGCAGGCCCCGCAGGCAACACAGCAGCCCGCGCCCCGCCAGATCGTCCAAGATGACCCCTGGGCACCCCAACCCCAGCAGGAACCCGTCTGGGAGCCGCCGTTCTGATGGCCACCGCTCACGCTCGCGCAGGCTGGGGAATCAACCCCGCCGAGCTTGACGAGAACCCCCGGCGCTGCCCCAAATGCGAGGCTCCGATACTCCCGGGCCGGGCGCTGTGCCACCCCTGTTATGTCCGGGCCGAGCAGCAACGCCGCGCCTTCACGGAGCGAGCTTGGATGACCAGGAACTACCCCGACTACAGGCCCCGCAGCCTGTTCCCCGAAGACTACGACCAAGAGGAGGTGACCAGATGACCTGCAACGACTGGACGCCCCGCGTGTGTGACTCATGCGGCGGCGCAATCAACCCCGTCACCGGTGAATGCCGGTGCTCAGACTAGAAAGCGACACACATGTTCTTCCAACTTGGAGACGAGCTCCGGGGCAACCCGAAGATTCAACGCCTCGCCCGCCGCGCCATGACCGGGGACCTCAGCGGCCTCGCCGCACTCGGCATGTGGGCGCTCGCGGGAACGGCCTGCCAGCAGGCGCTCACTGATGGAGTGATTGCGGTCGAGACGCTCGTCTCGGACACACTCAATCTTGAAGTCGCGACGCGGCTGGCGGGCATGCTCGTCGAAGAGGGCCTGTGGCACGCGCCTGGACACTCGTGCGAACGCTGCGTGCAGCCGCCGCAGGGGTCGTTCATCTTCCATGACTGGTTCGACCTTCGCTACGACCGTGGCGAAGACGTGCGAGTCACGAGGGGAAAGCGTGCGGAGCTGAAAAACAGGAAGATCACAGATGCTGTGTGGCTGCGCGATCGCGTCGGCGGTGTCGAGCGCGGCGGCAACATGGTTGCGCCGTGCCGATACTGCGGGACGAAGGTGCAGCGCAAGGACCGCAGCACGTGGCAGTACGACCACGTTGAGCCGACCAAGTACATTGGCGCGGCCAACATCGTGATCGCATGCACGGACTGCAACAAACAGAAGCAGCAGCGCACGCCTGCCGAGGCGGGCATGGTGCTTCATCGCCCTGGGTGGATGCCCGGGCAGGCGGACTGGTCAGCGCCTCCGAAGAGCGCTGAGCGGAACACGGTCGAGGACACGCCGCGTCGCGGCGGAGCTGTCATGGTCGAAGCCGGGAGGGACGCGAATCCCGTCGAGGGGACGCCCTCGGGTCAGGTCGAATCCTCCCTCCCTTGGAATCCCAGCAGCCCCGCCGCCGGCACGGACGTTGATCTCCCGGACGCTCACGCGCTCGACTGGGGGCAGGCAGCAGGCGAGGGAGGCGAGGATCCCGTCGAGGCTAACGCCTCGGGTCAGGTCGAACCCGCCCCCAGCTTGCGCCGCGCAAACCCTCTCCGACCTGCGACGGCACCTGCGGCAGCCGCAGCGGCAGCCGCGACGGCAACAAATCCTGCCGCAGCGGCAGCCGCAGCGCAGGAAAATCTTGCCGCGACGGCAGCAAAGCGGGTGTCTACGCGCGCACGCGCGTGTCAGGGCAGGGAGGGGCAGGGCAGGGAACTAGATAGGGAAGGGTCTGGCTGGGAGACTGGCGGGGCCGGGCAGGGTGAACCTGCCTCACCCCGCAGGCGCAGGCCACGGCGCAAACGTCAGGTGAGAAATCTTGGCGCTTCCCCTGAAGGTTCTCAGTCCATGCCCAACCCCTCATCTGCTGGTCTGGCAGGGGATGCTCCTAGCCCACAGGTGGGTGGACAGTGGGGGTCGCCCTGGTACCAGTGGCGAGGTCGTCCCCCGGTGGACGATGAGGCCACGTGTCCGATCCATGGGGCCGACGTGCCCTGTCGTTTCTGCCTTGAGGAGGAGCCGTGCTGAACCGCGTGTGCTCGTCTGGGTGTGCATCGCCTGGTGAGCATCTTCCTGACTGCCAGGATGACTCGTGCCGGGGGTGCGCGCCGAGTCCGGCTTACGTCGGTGTCTTGTGCGCTCGGTGCTGGGGGAGACTGCAGGCTGTCGTGCGCACGATGCCGGCGCTCGTCGACGAGCTGATGAGTGGGGATGATGCGCCCTCGGCGGTCTCATCGTCTGGCGGTGGTCGTCCGCCTGGCTCGTCCTCGCTGTATCCGCAGCAGCGGGCAGCTGCCGACGAGCTCGCGGCGGCGTTGGCCTCGTGGTGTATTCAGGCAGGCGAGCATATCGGCGTGGAGGCTCCTCGGCCGTCCGGCCTGTGGTGGTCTGCTCCTGGTCGCAAGATCGACTCGGAGACGGGCGAGGCGTACCTCGTGGAGGCAGAGCCGGTCGGCATCCGATCTGCCTCGGCGCTGACTGAGCTCGTCCGCTGGATTGACCCGCTGCTCGACCGTGTCGCGGCCGCCCCGTGGGCGCCCGAGATGCTTGCCGACCTGTCCCGGCTCGATGCCGGCGCACGCGCGAGGTGGGCAGTCGAGGAACCAGAGCGGCGCGTGCAGGACATCGCCTGCCCGTCGTGCAACGCCTACTCGCTCGTGGTCACGCCCGTCCGAGTCGTCGGCGGGCAAGAACAGGTAACCTGCTCGCGCATCTCCTGCGGGCGTGTCCTGTCCTCCCAGGACTGGGAACGACTGCGCGCCTGGTCGGTCCTGGTGGCACGCATGTCAGCCAAGGCCGAGGAGACCTCGGCATGATCGTGGCGGGGGAGGAGTGGGAACGACAGTGCGATGTGCCGAAGCATGTGCCGGGCCTCCCCGCGTCAACGGTCCGGGTGTGGGCGGCTGCGGGCCGGGTGCGGTCGGTCAAGGTCGGCGGCTCCGTATGGGTTGCCGTCGAGGATGTGTTGGCGGCTGCGGCCTCGTCGCGTCGACGCTGCACGACACGACACGCGAACCAGGTGAAGGTTGATTGACAGAGCCGCAGGGCAGTTGTAACATCTGTGCCAACGGCAGAAGTGTCGAACAAGCCCCGAGGTGGTTGCCGCCCGGGGCTTTCGCGTACCCGCCGGACCGGCGAGCTCCGAGAGGATGAAGCGTCATGGCTTGGTCATCGAGCGATCGCGCATCGCGGCTCCCGCCTGACTGGGACGAGCGCCGCGCCTTCGTCCGCGCCCGCGCAGGCGGCAGGTGCGAAGCACTCCTGCATGACGGGACACGATGCCCTGCAGCTGGTGCCGAGTGCGACCACGTCGAGCCTGGTGACGATCATCGAGCGACGAACTTGCAGTGGCTGTGCTCATGGCATCACAAGCGCAAGACTCAGCGAGAAGCCGCGGCCGCATTAGCCGCAGAGCGGGCACGAAACGCCCCACGCAAGCGCAAGCATCCCGGCCTCATCGACTAGACCCCCACCAGGGACCCCCTCCCCACCCAGCTCAGACACCGTCAAGAGCTGTCGGTTTTTGTTTGTACGGGTCTGGGGAAATTACAACTACCCACAAGCGTTGAACTAGCAACGCAAACACCGGGCGGCGGGGTGAGGGCGTAGGGGAATTTAGAGGGGTGCCAGGTTGCCGTCCTGGTACACATTCTCCGTGACGGTGATGTATCGCCCCTGCGAATAGAACTCGATCCGCTGCCCACGCCACATGCGCTTGAAGCCACGCTGAGGGACGGCCGTCCCCCAGATGTGCAGCCCGCGCCCAGACGGCGAGACCTCAACGTAGGAGCCTTCGTAGTACGCGAGAAGAACGCGAGCGGCCTCGTTGGGGATGCCATGCTCATCGAGGCACCCGTCGAGGTCGATACAGCCGATGCCATCCCCGAGGACGAACCCCAGGGGAGCGCCAGTCGCGCTCGCGGCCGCATGAGTGCTCCACGTGCTCGGGTCAGTAACTGAAGCCCAACGCCCGGTGCGCGAGCACACAGGGCGCTTGTCGATGTGGTTGACCCATCGGGGGCGGTTGATGAGCTCGGCGGGTAGCGCTCGCGGGGCATGCGTCTGTGCGGCGCGGTGGTGAGCGACTCGGCATCGGGTCGAGCAAAAGCGCGCGTCGGCGCGCGCCCAGTGTCTGAGCGGAGCCGAGCAGTGTTCGCATGTCCTCACGTCTCCTATTGTAACGGATAATTCGTTGGTATTCTGCGGATAGGCGGGGGTGGTTATGGCTGGTCGTGGCCCCGCGCCGAAGCCGAAGGGCTCGCGAGCTCGCCGGAATAAGGACCCCCAAGTCCTGCGCATCATCACGGCGCAGCCGGTCGAGCAGCCGTCGCTGCCGGTCATCGAGCAAGTTGTCCTCGACGAGAACGGCAAGCCGAGGAAGAAGCGCTTCACGTGGCCGACGGTGACTCGCCGCTGGTGGAAGATGTGGGGAGAATCCCCGCTCAGCGCGGAGTACACGGAAACAGACTGGTCATTCCTGCTCGACACCGCATACCTGCACGCCCTGTACTGGAAGGGCGAATATCGAGTTGCCGGCGAACTGAGGCTGCGCGTCGCTAAGTTCGGGGCCACACCCGAGGACCGCGCCAGGTTGAGGATTCAGTTCGCGGTGGCCGATAATCTCGAAGACGACGCCGACAGCGCCATTGATGATGTGGCGCCCGTTTCTGCGCGGGCGCGCAGACGGCAGAAGAAGCTGAGGGCGGTGTAGCGTGCCCTGGCAACCGATCGACGAGGACGACGAGTTCCCGACGCTCGGCTACGACGTTGCGGACTGGATGATGGAGTTCCTCCTCATGCCAGACCGTGACGAGGACAGCGAGGAACACATCCCGTTCGTGCCGACGCAGGAGCAGATTGAGTTCCTCGCGAGGCTGTATGAGCTGGACCCGGACACGGGCCGTCGAGTCAAGCAGCGCGCGGTGCTCTCGCGTCCGCGTGGGTGGGGTAAAAGCCCGTTTCTCGCAGCGATCTGCTGCGCTGAGGCTATGGGGCCTGTGCTGTGCGACGGGTGGGACTCAGATGGCCAGCCGGTCGGTGTCCCGTGGTCGACGCGGCGTACCCCTATCGTGCAGGTCACGGCAACGACGGACGATCAGACGGCGAACACCTGGGACCCGCTCCTGGAAATGCTGCGCGGCTCTCCGGCTGAATCGGAGTACGGCCTCGACCCGATGGACTCGTTCGTGGCGCTGAGGCGCGGCCGCATCGAGAAACGAACGTCGTCCGCGACATCCGTCAAGGGCGCGAAGGCTGTCATGGCGGTCATGGACCAGACAGAAACCTGGCTGCCGTCGAACGGTGGCCCGAAGCTGGCGAAAACGTTGCGCTCGAATGCCGACAAGCTCGGGGGTCTCACGATCGAGACCCCGAACGCTTACACGGTCGGTGAGCGCTCGGTCGCGGAAACGACGGCGCGATTCTACGAGATGATCCAGGCCGGGAAGGTCAAGCCTGAAGCCGCGCGTGGTCTGTACTACGACCACCGTGAGGCACCGCTCGACACCGACATCTCCGACCGTGAATCGCTCCTCAACGGCTTGCGTATCGCCTACGGAGACTCGGCAGCCGACCCGCGCGGATGCGCAATCCACGAACCCGAGTGCGAACCCGGCTGGGTGGACCTGGAACGAATCGCGGACAGCTTCTGGCATCCGGATAACGATCCCGCGGGGATGTGCTCGGACTTCCTGAACCAAATCACCTCGGCGTCGGACGCATGGCTCACGATGCCCGAGCTGCGAGCCATCGAAGACCACACGAAGCAGATCAGCTCCACCGAGCCGATCACGCTCGGCTTCGACGGCTCCGAAGGCCGGAAGATCGGCATCGCAGATGCCACGGTCCTGATCGGCTACTCGGTGACGCAACGGCACCTGTTCAAGGTCGGGATTTGGAGCCAGCCAGACGGCCCCGCAGGCGAAGGCTGGCAGCCGCCCCGCCTCGAAGTGGAACAAACCGTCCGAGAAGCCTTCGAGCGATTCAACGTCGTGGGCTTCTACGCGGACCCGTCGGCTGGCTGGGCTCAGGATGTGAAGGGCTGGGAGGCGCGCTACTCGCGCCGCCTGCGCGCCAAGATCAGCGCGTCCGAGCCGATCCGGTACCCGCAGCGCAACGTTGCCAAGACCTGCGAAAACTTCGCGCAGCTCTTGTCCGCGATCCACCAGGAACGCATCACGTATGACGGTGACCCGATGATCACTGCGCACCTGCTCAACGCCCGTAAATCGCCCAGGCAATCGGGCTACGTCCTCGTCAAACCTGCGGACGACCAGGACTACTCGAAGATTGACGCCGCCTGGGGCGCCATGTTCGCCTACACGGCCGGACTCGACGCCGTCGGCAAGGGCGCAGCCAAGCAAACCAGCCGCCGCGCACCGAGGCGGCTCTACTAACACACTGGGGGAGGAGGCCCCACCTCATGACGAAAACGCCCGAGGAATGGCTCGCCGACCTCACCGCAAAGATGGACAAGGAGCGTCCACGAACGGACCTCCTACGCTCATACACCAACGGATCATCTCCCCTGCCGGAGATGGGCCCTAATCTCGCAAAGGCATGGCTGAAGTTCCAGCGGCGTGCGCGCACCAACCCCGGCAAACTCGTCGTGTCCGCGCTCGCGGATCGACTCATCCCCAACGGGGTGACAGTCGGAGCCAGCGAGGACAGCCCCGCAGCTCAGGCGGCCGCGCGCATCTGGCGCGACAACCGCCTCAAAGTGGTCTTCGCGGACGCAATCTGGGACGCGGCCACCCTCGGCCACGGCTATCTCCTGGTCACCCAGGACGAAGACGGACGAGCTTGTGTCACCTACGAGCGGCCGGAACACATGTACGTCGAGCCTGACCCTGTTCGGCCCTGGCGTGCGCTCGCGGCCGTGAAGGTATGGCGAGACCAGGCGGCGGGCCTCGATCACCTCGTGATGTGGACGCCGGGTCTGCGCATGTCCTACACGCGATCGGCTTACGACAAGTCGCGGCAGCTGATCTCTCGGGTGTCCGGGGACTGGCGTCTCGACCTCGGTGGCGTCCAGCCCTTCGAGGGAGCGCCCCCGGTTGTGGTCCTCGAGAACCGTTTCGGGATGGGCGAGTTCGAGCATGTGCTTGACCTTATCGACCGAATCAACTGGCAGACGCTGCAGCGCTTGGTCATTATCTCGATGCAGGCCTTCCGACAGCGAGCACTGAAGTCTGCTGAGGGATCGGCAGGTCTGCCGTCCGAGGACGAGTCCGGGAACGCGATCGACTACCAGGCGATCTTCGAGCCCTCGCCCGCAGCTCTCTGGGAGCTGCCCCCGGGGGTGGAAATCTGGGAGTCCTCGCAAACCCAGATCACCGAGATTCTCAACGCGACCAAGGACGACTGGCGCGAATTGGCCGCCGAGACCTCAACGCCGCTCTCGATCATGCTCCCGGACTCCGCAAACCAGTCGGCGGCGGGAGCTGAGCAACCCCAGAAGGCACTCCTCTCCAAGGCAGGCGACCGGATCGAACGTTTCAAGCCCGCGCTCGCCTACCTCATCGTCAAGGCGCTCGCGGTCGAGGGATACAGCCTTGGCGAGTCCGAGACCGTGGAGGTCCTGTTCGTCCCGCCGCACGCTGTCTCACTCACGGAGAAATACGCTGCGGCCGTCCAGGCACGCAACGCCGGCGAAGCGTTGGAGACGATCCAGCGCAACATCCTCGGGTACAGCCCCGAGCAGATCGCACAGGACAAGCAGCGTAGGGCTGAGGAGCAACTCGCACTGGCGTTCGCGCTCCAAGACAAGCCGCAGCCGCAGCTGACAGACGAGGCCGCAACCCCGGGTACGGGGGGGGGAGACCCAGCAGACCTGAAACTCAGGTTTGACGCCCTCGGCACGGCGATCCGCGCCGGCGTCGCCCCTGAATCAGCGTCGGAGGTCGTCGGCCTCGACGGAATCCGATTCACGGGCGCCGTCCCCGTCGCACTCAGGCTCCCAGAGACACAGTCAGCGACACTCGAGGAGAAGTAACGATGCCGGACCTGGACTCGCTCAACCGCCTTACTGAGGCGTATGACGGACAGGTTCACGCAATCCGACAGCAGATCACCGCCTTTGGGCAGGCCTACTGGGACTCGCTACCGCACTACAGGGCCAGCGCCGTCGAGGACATGATCGAAGCGATCACTCCCCGAGTGACCGCAGGCCAGCTCCGCATAGCCGACCTGACTCGCGCGTACCTCGCCCAGTGCGCACGCGAGCTCGGCTGGAAGGTTGTCCTCCCACCCATCGACCAGGACGAGATTCGCGGTGCTCGCGGCGTAGACCCGCGCGTCGTCTATCGTCGCCCAGCCGTCGACGTGTACACCGCGCTCGCGGCTGGCAAGCCTCTGCCGCAGGCTGCAGCTGAGGGACGGCTGCGGCTCACGCAGCTGATCGGTGGGGACATGCAGCTGGCGAAGGTGCATGCGTCGCGGCAGTCAATGCGGGGCTACCCCGAGGAGGGGCAGTTCTATCGGCGTGTCCTCACGGGGCGAGAGAACTGCGCCTTGTGTGTGGTCGCCTCTACACAGCGCTATTACCGTGGGGACCTGCTGCCGATTCACCCGGGGTGTGACTGTGGAGTGCAGCCGCTTCCTCCGGGCCTGGCGGTCAATCAGGTGATTGATGAGGATTTGCTCGAACAGGTCCACCAGATCACGGCGGACCGTCTCGGTGTCTCTGACCGGGGTGGGCGTACACCGGATTATCGGAAGCTCTTGACGGTCAGTGAGCATGGGGAGTATGGGCCAACGCTGTCGTGGGCGCAGCCCAAGGCCAAGCCTAAGACCAAGGCGGGGGAGGCCGAGCCTCCTAAGCCTCCCAAGCCCCCGAAGAAGACCACAGCACAACCGCCGGACGGCTCCGATCGTTTAAAGCGCCTGATGAGCGTTCCTGCCAAAAAATGGCATAAGACGCTTCAGTACGAGGGTGGGGACGTGACAGGGATTCCCGGAGAATTCCTGTATCCCGAGAGAGGAAGTGGCCGCGTGTTTATCCCGGCAGCTTCGGCCAGAAAACCGCCCAGTGAGCATGAGGTGCTCACGGCGCTGCGCCTCGCGGAAGAAGGAACAGACGTGCTGTTCCGCATAGATTCGCGCGAAAAAGGCGCGAAGAACCCAGACGCGGAAATGAATCAGCAGGTCTGGGAATTCAAAGCACCCACGGGGCAAGGCAAGAACACCATCGACTCGCAGATGAAGCGAGCGGGGAAACAGACTGAACGCCTGGTCCTCGATCTGCGCCGTAGCAAACTCGACGATAAGGAATCGATCGGGGAGATTCGGCCGGGGATGCAAGGTCGTCATCTTACCCAAGTAATTGTCATAGATCACGCAGGAAATATTGTCCGCATTCCCTGAGCGTGGTACCCTAATGGTGAGGACATCCCGGCAGCCCCTTCGGGCAGCCCAGGTGTCCTCACTTCATATAGCTCAAATTCACCGGCCATGGGCGCAATGCCCGGGTCGGTTTTTGATACCCCAACCAGCCCCCAGCCGTAACGGCGTGGGGGCTTTCGTCTACCCGGAATGGGAGGAACCACCATGAAGAACCACCTGACGCACCGTCCTTACCTTCGCTTCGTCGATGCCCCGTCCGCAGAAACGGGAGGGGACGCGCCGGCCGCACAGGAAACCCCCGCAGCCGCCGCTGAGGCTACGGCCCAGCAGGTTGACTGGGAGGCTGAGGCCCGGAAATGGAAGGAATTGTCCCGCAAGAATGAGTCTCGGATGAAGGAAAACGCCGAAAAGGCGCGCCTCTATGACGAGGCTCAGGAGCAGGGCAAGTCCGAGCTGCAGAAGGCGCAGGAAGCGGCAGCGAAGGCTGAGGCGCGAGCTGCGGCGATGGAGGCCGAGGCGCTGCGCGCCAAGGTCGCGGCAGCGACGGGCGTGGACGCAGACCTGCTGTCTGGCTCGTCAGAGGACGAGCTCAGGGCATCTGCTGAGCGCCTCCTCGCCTGGCGAGGCGCGCAGGTCCCCAAGGGTGCTCCCGCGACGGACGCGGGGGTTCGTGGTGACGAGATCAGGGCTGCCAGGCAGCTCACCCGGGAAGACCTCAAGAAGATGTCTCCCGCAGAGATCATCAAGGCCCGTCAGGACGGGCAACTGAACAACATCATGGGCATCGCATAAGCGAGCCGAGAAAGGACACACAATGACTCTCACGCATTTCATTCCGGAACTGTGGTCGGCCAGCATCCTCGAGAACTTCCGCCGTGACACGGTGCTCGTCGGGATGGCGAACCGCGAATACGAGAAGGCCTTCACCGCGGGCTCGAAGATTCACATCCCCGGCATCGTCGATGTGAAGGTGAAGGACTACAAGACCGGCGCGGTGACTGCGTCCGGCGGCACTAAGGTGCCGCGCACGACCGTCCCCGATGCCGTGGAGTCCACGGGCATCGAGATCACCATTGACCAGGAGAAGAGCTTCGACTTCCTGGTCGATGACATCGACGCCGCGCAGGCGAACCAGTCGCTCGACGCGTACACCAAGTCGGCGGCGGCAGCACTCGTCGAAGACGCGGAGACCTTCCTGACCGCGATGCTGACCTCCAAGGGCACGGCGGTCACGGGCATCGCGAACCCGACGAACTGGGAGACCGCATACGGCGCAATCCTGAAGCTGCGCGGCAAGCTCTCGGCCGAGAAGGTCCCCGCCATGGACCGCGTCCTCCTGATCAACGCGGCATTCGAGGAGTTCCTCCTCTCTGACGGCTCGAAGCTCACCAGCTTCGACAAGTCGAACATGACGGATGGCCTCCGCGAGGCGACGATCGGCCGTCTCCTGGGCTTCGACGTGGTCACGAGCCCCTGGCTCGATAACACGAAGCCGATGGCCGTCGCCTTCCACAAGCCGTCCGTGGCCTACGTGTCCCAGGTCGAGAAGACCGAGTCGATGCGCGCGGAGCAGACCTTCGCAGATCGCGTTCGCGGCCTTCACGTCTACGGCGGCGCAGTCCTGCGCCCCAAGGCGATCCAGGTCTTCAAGGCGGCATGATGCAGGTCAAGGGAGAAAACGGGATCACGTTCGAGCTCGCGGACGAGGTCGCCACGGCAATGATCACGGCAGGCATCCTCGAGGAGACCACCTCCGATGAGGCCTCGCCGTCCAGTGAAGCCGTGCCGGCCGACGAGGGCGACACTGCTGAGGAGACTTCGAAGAAGTCCAAGAAGTAGGGGGGGACGATGCCTGTTCCGCTGGTAACTGTCGAGGACATCGAGGCCGCTCTCGGCCGACCCCTCACAGACTCGGAGTCGGCGCGGGCAACGTTCATCGCTGACAAGCTCGCCGAGGCCTTCAAGGCGCGCGCACGCCAGACGTTCACCGTCGAGGCATACACGCACCGCCTGAAGGTCGACGCGGGCGGACGAGTCGTCCCCACACGGGCGCCGCTCATCTCCGTCGAAGCTGTCACGACCGACGACGGACAGGCGATCCCCTACACCGTCAGGCACGGCTTCATCCAAGTCGCATCGCCCGCGAACGAGTTCGTTGTCGTCACCTACGCGGCAGGCCTCTCCGAGGTCCCCGCAGCGGTACGACTACAGCTCGCAGACAGCGTGCGACGTATCCTCCTCATCCCCGACGCCGCCGCACAAGGGGCAACCCAAATGACCGAGACGACGGGGCCGTTCACGCAGACCCGCCAGTACGCCACATGGGCAGTAGGAGGCCAAGCCATCCTCTCCCCAGATGACCAGGCGCTCGCGGATGCGTACCGCCCGCGACGCGCTGGGCACGTGTGGGTGATGGGAGGGGCCTGACGTGATGGAGGAATGGAAGACCCCGATTCAGGTAGAAGGGACCGTCCATCGTGACGGGGACGGCTACCTCGTCGAGGAATCCAAACCGCGCCTCATCGGGGGCTGCCTGATCGCGCCGGGACAGTTCACTGTGCCGGGGCTCCTCGATCAGGCAGCCTCTGAGCGGGCTGACGAGACAGCGACGCTCTACCTTCCGAGGGGGATAACGCTGCGCGTCGGGGATGTCATCCGTGTCCCGGCGGAGCATCCTCTCGGCGGGACGTGGAGGGTCGAGGAGCCATCCTCACCGTGGCCGCGCGGCACGTCTGTCGTGATCTCTCGGAGGTGACACGTGGCAGTCAAGTTCGTGGTCAGCTCGGCCGCGATCGAGGCGCTTCTACAGTCTGCGTCGATCAGTGAAGCCATGGTCAGTGAAGCCGAATCGCTGCGTGCGGCGGCGGCAGCAGCGGCCCCGAAACGGGACCGCGTACTCACCGACGCGTACAGGGTCGAGGCTGTGACGGCAACTGTGAAGACGCGCCGAAACGGCTCGTCTCGCAGGGCTGTCGGTCGCGTCGTCAACGATGCCCCACACGCCGTGCCTGTTGAGTTCGGGCACTTCGCCAGAGACGGGCGCCGCGTCCCCGGGCATCACACGCTCGGCAAGCTCGCGGGCTCTAAGCGCGCACGACGAGGAGGCCGGTCATGAAGTACACGGACCCCGTCCAGGTACTACGAGACGCGATCGCCTCAGCAACGGGGGCGCAGACAGTACGGGTGATCCAGGAGGGCAGCCTCCCGGACACATGGCCGATGCCGCTCGTGCATGTCTACGCGACCCAATCCCAGGACCTCGATTTCGAGCGCATCACCTCCCTTGTTGTCGACGTGTACGCCACGACCCCCACAGGGCCAGGCGTCGTCGGCGCGGAGGCGCTCGCGGATGAGGTTGTGGATGCTCTGTCAGTTCGTCCTGTGGTGGGGGCTTCTGGGTGGGTGGATGAGGCGTCTGTGCCGTCCCGCCTGGGAGTGCGCGCCGCATACGGCGTCGTTGAGGTGGTGGGCCTCAGCGTGGAAGTCACTCAACGTCCCACCGACTAACAAACTCTGATCTGGAAGGGAAACCGATATGGCCGACACCACGACCATTGAAGCGCTGAAGAAGAAGCACAACAAGGCGAAGAACGTGCGCAAGGCGCTCAACGTTCTGGCCTTCGTCGCACCGATCACGACCGCTGTCCCAGACGCGCTGACGGGCGCAAGCGGCGCGATGAAGGAACTCTCCGCGGACTGGACTCCGCTGGGAATCTTCACGACCGATGGCGGAGAGATCACGCCTGACGTGTCCGTGGACGACGTCGATGGCCTGGGTTACGCAGAGCCTGTGCGCTCTGACCTGACCAAGGCAACCAAGACGATCAAGCTCAACATCTTCGAGCTGTTCCGCAAGGAGATGCTGAGCCTGACGCACGGCATTGACCTCTCGCAGGTCAAGGCGAACGCGACCACGGGAGAAGTGGTGTTCGACGATCCGCTTCTTCCCTCCATCCCGGAGAAGCGTCTGCTGCTCGTCGCGGCCGACGGCCCTGCCGATGACGAGTGGCTGATGGGCTGGTGCTTCACGCGAGCCAAGCTCGTCTCAATGCCGACGATCGGGCTCAAGGCAACGGACCCGATTACTGGCGACCTCGAATTCAAGGCATTCGCCGACGAGGCCGCAGGCACGGCCTGCCGTAATTACTACGGCGGCTCGGCGATGCTCAAGCACCGTGACATCACGGGCTTCAGCGTCTGACACATACTGCGGGCGGGGGCCGGGGATGTTCTCCCTCCGGCCTCTGCCCGCTACCACCCCCAGGAGAACACAGTCGATAGGACAACCATGGAACAGCTGACCTTCACGAAGACGATCAAGACGGACGACGGGAACGACCTCGTACTCACGCGAGTCACCGACGACGCCGCCGACGCGAACACTCTGCGCACACAGGGATGGGCCGAAGCCCAGCCCGCACAGAAGGAAGACTCCACGCCGACGCTGCCCGCCCCGCCCGCCAGCACCCAGCGCCGCGACAACTGACAAATAGCAACTAGGAGAACACCAATGGCAGACAAGATCACCCCCACCCTGACCCTAGCCGCCCTCAACGACCTCGACGGCGCGGCAGCAGCCACCCCGTTCACCTTCGGGCTCAGCAATCGCGTCGTGACCTTCCCGGACCCCCTGGGCCTGAGCCCCGAGGCCGGCGAAGACCTCCTCCTCGACCTTGGCGGCGGCAAGCGCGCCACCGAGGTCATCTCCAAGTGGCTCTCGGAGGAAGACGCCGCATTCGTGACCAAGCATCTGACGCTGCGTCAGATGCTGCTCCTCCTGCGACAGGCATCCACTCACTACGAGGCCTCGCTCGGGTCCCTGGGGGAAGGGCGCGCCTCTACGACCGCCTGACGCGGTACGAGAGGCAGATCGTTGCGGACCTCGCGGAGCAGGGCTGGGACGCATACAGCCTGTTCCGCGCTCGCCGATACCGATTCCTCCTGACTCTGATCGACGAGCTGCCCTCAACGAGCCGAACCGTCGCAGCGATTCTCAACGACCCAGAGGTCGCAATCGAAACGGCAATGGCGATCGCCGAAGCCCCCGACGACGACGATACCGAGGCACAGCTCCGAACACAAACCCCCGAGGTCAGAGTCCTGCAGGACATCTTCGACCTGCTGGTCTCTGCCTTCGGAGGCAAAGAAACCTACCCACGACCCGAGAGCCTCACCGCGATCGCACTCGAGGACGCGCGCACGAGCGTCCGAGACCGCAGCGCCCACGAGGCGCTCGCGGCTCTCATGCCGGGGTGGAGTCCGCAAGAAACCTGAATATCTACCTGTAGGAGGTCTGCGTGGCTGGCGTGTATCAGGCAGGCACTGTCTATGTCGATGTGGTCCCCTCGATGCGGGGGTTCTTTAAGAGCATCGAGAATGCGACGGCCACGCAGCTCCCGCAGGTGGCTGGCGATGCGGGAAAGAAGTACGCGGAGAAGTTCAAGGAGCAGGTTTCCGCGTCGGGCAAGGACCTCGTTAACGCGATCGCCGATCCTCTGGGCAAGTCCACGGCGCGGCTGCGGCAGGAGGCCGCGCAGGCTGGGGCAGCCCTGCAGGAAGCGCACGCCAAGGTGGAGAAGTCTTCCTCAGCGCTCGCGAAGGCGCGCGCCGAGGAAGAGACCGCAGCGACTGCGGTGGAGCGTGCCGAGCGTGCGCTCGCGGCCGCGCGTTCTAGCTCATCTGCTGACTCGGCGGCGGTCGCTCGCGCGGAGTCGGCGCTGGCCTCGGCGCGAGAAGCGTCAGCGGCAGCGAACAAGAGGGCCGACCAGGCGTCCGCTAACCACGCGGACTCACTCCGCAAGGAGAAGGCAGCGTCCGACAGCGCGAAGGCGGCAACAGAGGCGCTTGACCAGCGTATCTCGAAGGCCCCGTCCAACTGGGAGCGCTTCACGACGTCGCTGAAGGGCTGGGTGCGCGAGGCCGACAACGTCGAGCATGAAGCCCGCGAGGTTGATTCCTCGCTCGGCCTTGTCGGGTCCGGGGTGACCTCGCTCGGGGGACTCGTGACCTCGGCGCTAGGGCCTCTCGCGCTGCTGGGGGCGGCTGTCGGCATCGGCGGGTTCGCGTCCGAGGCAATCGCGGCCTCAGATGCAACGAACAAATTTGCGGACACGCTGCGGTTCGCCGGCGTCGATGACTCGACCATTGAGCGCCTCGGGGCATCCGCTCAGGAGTATGCCGACCGCACCGTGTACGACCTCGCGGACATTCAGGGCATCACGAGCCAGCTCGCCGCAAACTCGGTCGATGGCTTCGACCGTCTTGCCGAGGCCGCCGGAAACTTGAACGCGGTCTCCGGTGGAACGGCTGACACGTACAAGAGCCTGGGGCTCGCCCTCGTCCAGGTCAACGGGGCCGGAAAGTTGCAGACCCAGGACTGGAATCAGATCGCCAACGCCATCCCGGGCGCGAGCGGAAAGATTCAGCAGGCCCTCTCCGATATGGGCGCCTATACAGGCAACTTCCGTGAGGCCATGTCGGAAGGCCAAATCTCTGCGGAAGAGTTCAACCAGGCGCTTCTGCAGCTGGGCTTTGATGACGTCGCGGTCGCGGCCGCGTCGGACGTGTCGCGCATCGAGAACGCGGCCGGCAACCTGCAGGCGACGATTGTCGGCGGCTTCAAGGACATGATCGACCTCGCGAAGCCGCAGCTGACCGACTTCATGAGCTGGATGTCAGACACGCTCGGCGCTGGGTTCGCGTGGATCAAGGACGTGGGCGTGCCCTCGATCCAGGGAATCTGGGATGTCCTCGCCAACGGGAACTTCTCGGGGCCGATCTTCGGTCTCGAGGAGGACAGCGGCCTCGTTGACTTTTTGTTCAACCTGCGTGATGCTGGCATGGCGGCCTGGGAGATGCTCAAGTCCGGCTGGGACGCAGCAACGAACCTAGCATCCGCGTTTGCGCCGCTCGCCAAGAGCGTGTGGGACATGGTCACAGCCTTCGGCGGGGATGGCCCGTCGATGATTCAGCGCACCGCTGAGGCACTCAAGAGCGTACTCGACTGGGTCGGGAAAAACACCGACGTTGTTGCACCGCTCGTCACTGCGGTCGTCGCTGGCACGGCCGCGTTCAAGGGCATGAGCGCCGCCATGGGTGCCGTGAACGCCGTGAAGGCAGCCGGCGGACTGCTGCAGTTCGTCAAAGCGACGAACCTCGCGAAGGCCGCGCAGGTCGCGTTCAACTTCGTCATGAACATGAACCCGATCGGCGCGATCGTCACGGCGATCTCCGCACTCGTCGCAGGCCTCGTCTACTTCTTCACGCAGACGGAGACAGGCCGGAAGGCGTGGGCGGCGATCACTGAGGCCTTCTACAGCTTCGTGGACTGGATCAGCTCGGCGTGGTCGTCAGCCATGGAGTCCATCTCCTCCTGGTGGACGGGCACCTGGGACGGAGTCTCGGGCTTCTTCTCGACCTACGTCGTGCAGCCCCTGCAGACGGCATGGGATGCAATCACGGCCGTCTGGGACGGCATCGTCATGGTCTTCAAAACCGCTTTCGCGATCATCGTCGGCATCGTCCTGACGCCGATCAAGCTCTACATACAGGCATGGGTAGCGGTCTTCACGTGGGCGTATGACAACGTCATCAAGCCCGTGTGGGATGCGATTTGTCAGGCCTTCACCTGGGCGTATGACAGCGTCATCAAGCCAGTATTCGAGCAGATCGCTAACACGTGGCAGTGGATCGCCGGAATAGCCACAGAGGTGTTCGGCGGCATCGTCTCATTCCTCGAGGGAGTGTGGACGGCGATCTCCACAGGAGTGACGGCCGCGTGGAATCTCATCGTCGCGGGCGTCACCTGGTACATCAACACCGTGTGGAACATCGTCTCGACGGTGTTCACGACGGTCGCTGGCGTCGTCTCCTCGATCTGGAATGGCATCTCCTCCACGGTCTCGGGCGTCTGGGAGTCCATCAAGTCCACGGCGAGTGCGGCCGTGCAGTGGGTCTACGACAGCGTCACGAACGTGTTCTCGTCCATGTCGAGCGGCGTCTCGTCCACCTTCGATGGGATGCGCTCAGCAATCGAGTCCGTGTGGAACAAGGTGAAGAGCGTCGCGGCAAAGCCGGTGAATTTCATCATCGACACCGTCTACACCAACGGCCTGAAATCCATGGTGGAAACGGTCGCCTCGAAGATCGGGCTCTCACTCACCCTGCCGACGGTCCCCAGGATCGCCGAGTACGCCGGCGGCGGCATCGTCCCCGGCTACAGTCCCGGGCACGACACGATCCCGGCGATGCTCTCCCCGGGCGAGGCCATCCTCGTTCCCGAGCTCGTCCGACAGATCGGCCCGAGCAGGATCATTGCCGCGAACTACGCCGCCTCGAAGCGCCGCCCAGGCGGCACCCCCGGCAAGGCCCCCGCTGGCTTCTCCGGTGGCGGCATCGCCCACTTCGCCGGCGGCGGCATCGCCGGATGGTTTGCCGACGCAGCACGCGGCGTGAGCGAGTTCTTCCGCGATCCGCTCGGCTCTATTGCGCAGCTCATCACCGAGCCCGTCCGAGGACTCATGAAGGGCATCGCCCCCGGAGTCATCGGCGAGCTCGGCGCAGGCGGCGTCGAGTCCCTCCTCGCAGGAGTCGGATCGTTCTTCAAGAAGAAGGCCGAGGAATCCTCATCGGCCGGACTCGTGGGCGCCGCAATGCGAGCCGTACAGATGCAGGTCCCCTACGTGTGGGGCGGCTCAGCCATCCCGCCCGGCCTGGACTGCTCGGGCCTCGTGTATTGGGCAGCCCAGCAGCTTGGTCTGGGGTGGCCGCGCCTCACGGCAGCTGGATACCAGTCCGGCTCCACCCCGGTCCCCTGGACGCAGGCCGCCCCCGGCGACCTGCTGTTCTGGGGAGCACCTGCCCACCACATCGCGATCTACGCCGGTGGCGGCCAGATGATCGAGGAGCCAAAGCCCGGCCTCAACGCCAGGCACACCGGCATCTGGGGTTCACCGACCGTCGGCCGCTACGGCGGAGCTCGCAAATACGACCGCGGCGGATGGCTGCCCACGGGAGTCACCGCAGCCGTCAACCAGACGGGCACGAGGGAGGCAATCCTCACCGCGAGGCAGTGGGCAGACGTCAGTGCGCTCGCGGCCAGCGGAGCAAACGCGATGCCGTCGCTCGATGGCGCGCAGCTCAACCTTGTGCTCGACGACGGGCAGGCGTTCCGCGCGCATGTCGAGTCGATCAGCACCGGCGTCCTGGTTCGCCGTAAGCAACTCGCTGGAAGGAGCAGATAGTGGCTCGTGAGAATCTTTGCCGCAATCCGTCGTTCGCGTATCTACTGCGGGAATGGGCGAAGATCGCTCCGGCCACGGTGAGGATCGGATCGGACACTGACTCGTGGGGCGGGCACGCTCGCCAGTCTCCGCAGTATCTGGCCATCGACGTGCCGCCCGGTGTGCAGGGGCCGGCTGCCGCGCCAACGGCAGTCACTGTCGCTGGCGGGCAGACGGTCGCGATCTCGGCGCTCGTGCGCACGAGCTCCGGCCTCGCAGTTGCTGTCTCCCCGGAGTGGACCGTGGGCGGCCGCAGCGTCACGGAGAAGACTCCGGCGCTGTTGGCCGCCAGCGCGGATGTGGTTCGCCCCGTCTGGGCGTTCACGGCCCCATCTGGGGCGACGGCCGTGCGGCTTCGGTTCGAGGCCCGCACGACCTCGGCGGCCGAGCGCGGCACTCTCCCGGGCTGGGTGTACGTCGATGATGTCCTCATCGTTGCGGCGCCCACCCCGGGCGAGGCACTCGAGGCAGCAGCGGGGGAGTTCTTCGACGGAGACACCCCACCGAGCCGCATCGGCTATTCCTCGAGGGCGCTCACGCACCAGTGGACCGGCGCTCGCGGTGTTTCGACGTCGCGTGAGGTCGAGGCGGATGTCGATATGTCGTCGCTGCCTGTCGCGATTGTGGGCGGCGGGCAGGCCCCCAGGGTCCAGGTCGTGATTCCGCCTGCGGCCGTGCCTGCTGGGGCATCCTGCTATGTCGAGGGTGTCACGGACACGGGCTTCACGTGGACTCCTCGCGGTGGGGTGTGGGAGAGCAAAGGCTTGCAGCGCATTATTGGTGACCCGCTCGCACCGATCAACGTGCCGATCAGGTACAGGCTGACGACGTCGAGGGGCGTCACGGTCGAGTCGGAGCCGGTGATCCGCTCGTGGGGTGGCCTGTCGCTGATGACTGACGCGGCGGGCCTGAAGCCGGTGAACTTCTTGTGGCAGGGCACGGACCAGCGTGAGATGAAGTTCCGCCTCACGGAGCATGAAGTGCCGGGCCGGGCAACGCCCTTGGTGGTGTATGCGCCAACGATGGGGCGCGGCACGGTGTCTCTCACGGCTCGCACGAACCTGCAGGACACCCCAGCTATGAAGACGCTCCTGGCGTCTCCGACGCCGGTCGCGATCTTCCACAATCCGCTCCACTGCGTCCAATGCAAGCGCGGAACGTGCGACGTCGATCTAGTCACGCTGGTGTCGGTCACGTCGGCACCGATGGAGCGCGCAGCTCGCCTCGATGCCGCTGAGCGCATCTGGCAGCTGAAGGGCACGATCGTCGATCTGCCGCAGCCGAACACTCCGTTGACGCTGTCGACGTGGAACGACTTCGACAAGCGGCGCCTGACGTGGAGCGGCTTGGATGCGCGTCGGTGGCCCTGGGATCAGTTCGACAGGACCGTGTGGCAGGAGGACGCATGAGCATGCCGACCGGAGCCGAGGACATTCCCGCAGACCTGCTGACGTCCGGCTACACGGTTTCTGCCACCGTGGAGTCATGGCTGGGGTCGCAGTACCTGGGAGAGGTCCCCGTCGAGGACGGGTCGGTGTCGTGGGATGCCGGCCAGCAGGTTCAGGGCACCCTGTCCCTGACGGTGCCCCGTGTGGGCGCAGCGCAGGGGCAGGACTGGCGAGACTGGGACCCCGTAGACCCAGCCCACCCGCTTGGCTGCTACGGGCAAGTCCTGCACGTGAGTATGACGGTCGGTTCGCTCGTCGGCGCTGGTTGGTGGACGATCCCGATGGGGAGATTCCTCATCACTTCGGTGGAGCCGGGACCGTCCACGGTCAGGGTGACGGGCAAGAGCCTGATGCAGCGACTCGAGGAAGACAGGCTGACGGAGCCAATGGCTCCCGACCCAGCGGGCACGCTCGCGTCAGAGCTGCGCCGCCTGGTCGGCGCACGTATCGGCGTGATCATCGATCCAGCGCTCGGAGACAGGCCATGCCCGTCGATGTCCTGGGGCGAGAGCCGCATCGATGCGGTCTACGAGATCGCGAAAGCCTGGCCTGCAACCGTGCGCGAGGGCGGGGACGGAATCATGTATCTGTCGCCACCGACTTCGCCGCCCACCTCGCGGCCGGCGCTGCGCCTCTCGGATGGGGAGGACGGCACGGTCGTCGGGGTGGCGGCCTCGGTGAGCCGAGACAAGGTCTACAACCGCGTGGTCGCCCGGGGGCAGCAAAGCTCTGACGAGGGCGCCCCGTCGTTCCAGGCGATCGCCGATCAGCTGACGGGGCCGATGCGCGTCGATGGCCCCTACGGCACCGTGCCCAGGTTTTTCTCATCTCCGCTGATTACGAGCTACGAGCAGGCCAAGCGCACAGCCGAGGCCATGCTCGCAGACTCAGTCAGGAAGAAAATCAAGGTCCCCGTGCAGCACGCCCCGGACCCACGCATCAAGCTGGACGCTCACGTCGAGATAGCGACGCGGCCCGTGGACGCTGCGTCCACGAAGACGATGTGGGGGACCGTCTCCGCATACGAGGTGCCCCTCACCTACAGGGGCACACAGAAGACCGACGTGGAGGTGAGCGTGTGAGCAGCCCCGTGATGGACCTGATCTCGACGGTGCCCGATGATCTGCCTCCCCGATACGGGTCGGACAGGGCGCCGACGGCGATCGCGCGCGTGGTCAGCCTCATCGAGGGCGGCCGCGCCCTCAACGTCAGCCTGTACGGTGGCCCGCCGATCCAGATTTCAGCGACGGCTGTCAACTGGACCGGCGTCGAGACCGCGCACGTGCTGCTCGACCCCGACACGGGACGGGCACTGCACGCGCTCGGGCCGGCGCCCAAACCAGAGAACCCGCTCCCCAAGTGGGAACAGCTGACCGCACCGACACGCAGCGTGCGCGAAGCTGTGCTGATCCCGCAGTGGGCGGGTACATGGGATGGAACAGCGTGGACACGGCACGGCGGCGGCGGAGCCTGGCAGCGAAACACAGGCGGCCCACGACTCACAGGGCTCGCCACATACGGCCGGCAAGCCGAGGCACTCGGACGCATCACAGTCACGGCCGCCACGCTGACACTCCGCCCACACTCGACGTCAGCCGCATGGTCAGCACAGATCGCGGCCGCAACCTACTCGGACACCGGGCCCGTCCAGGCGGGCGCGACGATCAGCGTCCCCGTCCAGGTGGGGGCAACCTCCCTGACCGTCGACATCACGCGCATTGCCTCCCAGCTCCTGACTCCGGGGACTGGCCTCGCCCTCGTTGGACAGACATACGGCGGCGTCCAGGCCACCGGAGACAGCCTCTCGATCCGCATCACCTACACCTCCCGATAGGACACTCATGAGCTACCTCGATCAGCGGGGACACCGCGTCCCCTCACCCACTGACCCCGCACAGCGCCAGGACCTGCTGGCACTGTCCCTGTCCATCCCCTCCTACAAGGCGTGTGCCTCCGAAACGGCGGCGGCACAGTACGTGTCCGCGCTCGCGGCTGCGGGCCTGGTGGCCTCGGCGGCGCAGCCGGTGTACGTGTGGCGCACCGACCTCAACGCCGTGAGGGTGTGGGATGGTCGCGCATGGGCGGCAGAGTCGAATCTGCAGATGGAACTCTCGGCGGTCGGTGATATGCCCGTGGGAGCGGGCCTGAGTCCGACGGTCCAGCCCGGCCTCATCAAGGGCGGCAGAGTCGCGGTGTCCAGCGCCGAGGTCGCGTTCGGGAATCTCTACATGCCGCGCGTGAACTTCAGTACCCCGTTCCCGCACGAGTGTGTGTCGGTGTCCATTACGCCGCTGTATGGATCGGGGCCGGCCGGCTGGAATTTCAAGAACGGCAGACAGTTCTGCGTGGACGTGCTCGACAAGAGCGGCTTCAGGCCGATGCTCCCCGGCGTGACCTCACAGGAACGCCATTCCTTCGCGTGGATGGCCCTCGGCTACTGACAGCCACCAATTGAACCTGCCCCTCGGACAAGCCCGTCCGGGGGGTTTCGTCTACCCAACTAAGGAGAGACATATGGAACTGACAATCGAAGAGCTCATGGCCTCGATGACGCCCGCGACGGACACGCCGCCCGACGTCGTCACCCCGATCTACATCCCCTACGAGCAGACGGAGGCCTCTCGATGAGCATGACCGCACAGAATGTCCTCGGCTGGGCAGCCGGCGAAATCGGCTACACCCGATGGGACGACCCCGAGGAAGGCTCGAAGTATGGCCGCTGGTATGCCCAGAAACACGGCGCATACTACGGCACCTCCGGCGTCCCCTTCTGCGCAATGGGCGCGTCGTGGTGTGCAACGGACGAGGAGAAGAATTCCGTCCTGCCAGGAGGTGACTTTGCCTACGTGCCCTACGGCATCAACGCCGCCGCCCGCGAAGGCCAGCTCGTCTCACCGATGACACAGGCCGCACCCGGAGACCTGGTCTGCTTCGACTGGGACGACGATGGTATCGCCGACCACGTCGGAATTGTTGAGGCCAACTACGGCAGTTGGTTGCAGACCATCGAGTTCAACACGTCGTCTGGCGTCGCGGGCTCGCAGAGCAACGGCGGTGGAGTATGGCGACGCACCCGAGACTGGTCCGCAGTCTGCGCTGTCATCCGACCTCACTACGGCGGTGCGACCACCGCAGAGGGATACACCGATATCACGGCCCTGCAGGCCGCAGTTGGTGCTGCTACCGACAATGTCATCGGCCCCGATACGACTAAGCGTATTTACGCCGTGGTCGCGGCCAGCTCCTGGGGTGGCCGCCAGTTCCCCTTCGGTGTCGAGTACGTTCAGTCCGTCATTGGGGCCGACCCGGACGGCATCTGGGGTGAAGAGTCTGACGAGGCCCACGACCGCGTGGTCGGCCAGCTGCAAAGCGCGGTCGGCGTCGAGGTTGACGAATACTACGGAGCCGTCACCAACGCGGCAATCAACCAGGCGCTCGCGGGCGCGGAGAAGGGGGAATGAGATGGATGAGCTGTTGATGGGGCTTCAATCGGACCCCTTCATCACGACGGTGGTTATCGGCCTCGTCTGGCCGATGGTTCAGGCTGCGCTGGACAAGCCGTGGTGGACGCGCCGCCGCCGCGTGGTGCTCCTCGTCGCGGTCGCTCTCGTCACGACTGCGGTCGTGTGGGTCTCCGGCTCGTACCCGGCGACGTGGCGTCTGCTGGTCACGCAGATGAGCGTGTTCCTGGGCGTCGCGTGGTCGGTGTACACGATGCTATCCGCAGTCCGAATCAATGGAGCGAGCATCCTTGACTGGGTGGGCGCCGCGACTCCGGGCGGGCAGCCGCTCGATGAGCTGACGGGCACGTCGGACAGCGCACGTGATTGACATTATTGCCGACCCGAAGGTCGTCACAGCGATTGTCGCGGCGGTTGTTGCCATCATTGGCGCTGCCGCCGCGGCTGTCGTTGCGGGTCTACGGTACGTCGGCAGGTTGTTCGACGCGCGGCTCGCGCATATCTCGGAGACCGCGTCTGAGGCCCGTGATGCTGCGAAGAGCGCGGATAAGGAAATCAAGAACAATCACGACACGAATGTTCGCGATGACCTCGACAAGGCGATTGAGACTGTCTGGGTTGTCTCGGATCAGATCGGCGCTCTGTCAAAGCAGGTGACGGGCCTCCTCGATCAGGGCGCCCGAATGGAGGCCACTCTCAACGCGCACAGCGAGAGCCTCAGCTCCGTGCAAGCGCGCGTCGGACGAATTGACGAGCGCGGCTCCAAGATGGCCGCCGAACTCCACGACGAGCGGACAGCACGCGAGTCCTCGCAGCGCACCATTGACGAGCACGCTCACGACGCTCACGCCAGACTGCATGAGCGCCTCGACAGACTACAGGAGAAGGTAGATAAATGGGAGGAACGACAGTGAGTGGAAACGTCACGCGCCTCGACGGCTCACCTGAGCACCTCGCCTACATCACGGCGACCCTGAAGACCAAGACAGGGGAGACAACGTCCATGATGGCAGTCGGCCCCGTCTCGCGGGCAGCGAACCCGCGCGGACAGATCATGCTGCCCCTCGACCTCACGGAACCGACGCAGGTCCACCTGCGCCTCAGCGTCCCCGGCCGGACACTGCGCGAAGCGACAGTCATGCTGAAGCCTGGCATGGCTTACACGCTCGACAGCGTGTTCTCCGGCGAGGCGACGCCCACACCGGCACCCCAGACCGGGACCCCAGACGTGAATGTCTCGGGCGACGGGGACACAGCAACCATCAGCGGAGTCGTCTCTGACGACGGGGACACAATCACAATCGGAGGCTAACCATGGCAAAGCCCACGCTCTACACGAAGCAAGGCACAGACAAAGCGATCGCGAAGGCCATCGAACCGCTCGCCACCAAGGAAGAACTCGCCAGAGCCTCCGCAGGCGGAAAGGTCGACCTCGGCGAATACGCCAAGCGCACCGACCTAGCTCCACTTGCCACACGAGCCGACCTCGCAGGCTACGCAACACGCCAGCAGGTCGCTGACCTCCCGAGCCGCGCCGACCTCGCCGGATACGCCACCAAGAGTGACGTTGCGGGCGTCGCCCGCACGAGCGATCTCACGGGCCTGGCCACAAAGGCGGAACTCACGGGCCTGGCCACCAAGGCCGACGTGGCGGGCGTCGCCCATACGAGCGATCTCACGGGCCTGGCCACCAAGGCCGAGCTCGCCGAAGCCCTGAAGCGCGTCGGCATCACCGTCTGCTCGACAGAGGCCGAAGCACAGTCACTCCCGGACGGCACGCTTTACTTCCTCGTCTCTGGCGCTGCCCCCGCTCCGTCCCCGACTCCCGGGCCTGCCCCCGCAGCTGGCCCGACGCTCGTCGCCAGCGCAGCCGGTCAGGTCGTCGGCCAGACCGTGACGATCAAGGTCGATGGCAAGGCCGGCGACAAGATCGTGATCGGCCTGAACGAGAAAGCCCAGGGCACCCCGGCGAACCTGACCGTCCCGCAGGGCTGGGACCAGATTGTCGCCCCGTACTGGGTCGGCACGATGCGCGCCGTCGTCATCACCGGCCCATGGGCGCCCACTGTCACGCTGACGCTGAGCCAGGTCGCGGAGATCGGCTGGGCTGCCGCCTCGATCCGAGGAGCCTCCACGATCAAGGCTGGCGACGTCAAGAAGCGCCAGGCCCCACCGACCGAGACCACGACCTGCACGGCTCCCGCGCTCGCGGGTGCTGGCGTCGTGCTGGGCTTCGCGTTCGAGCGGACGAGTGCAGTTGAGTCCTCGGAGCAGGTGGCTGTCTCTGCGGGCTGGGAAAAGCTCGCCTTCGCGTCGCAGGAGGGTCTCAACTATCAGACGGTGACGTTGGCGCGTCGCACGGGCTCGCAGCCTGCGGACCTCGTTGTCACGTATCCGAACCCGCAGGGCTCTAACGGTCTTGCAGTGCAGGTGATTGCGCATGCCTGACCTCGTCGTTTACGAGCGCCGGCGCGCAGGCGGTGACAGGGCGGGCGTCGTGCGCGTGCGCCGGCGCGCAGGCGGGGATGTGAGCCTATCGAGGCGTGCGCCGGCGACGCCGGTGATTCCTGCAGGCGAAGACGTGGTGACGGCCTTCCTGTCGCGGCGCCCGTTCTACATCAGTCATCGGATGGGCGGGACCGAATTCCCGGAGTTCACGCAGGCAGGCCTCACTGCCTCGTTGCGTGCCGGGTTTAAAGCGCTCGAGCTGTCCGTGAGGAGATGTTCCTCGGGCGAGTTCGTCGCTATCCACGATTGGAAGACGTCGAGGACGGTGCCGGGCACCGACTACCAGATTTGGAACACCCCGTGGTCGACGCTGCGCACGCTCCGCCAGGCCTCGGGTGGCTTCATGCGGCTGACGGATATTATCGATCAGGTGCCGGATGACATCGTGCTCGCGATCGACCACAAGACCACGTCTTCGGAGGACCAGCGCAATCCGGGTGACCTGGCGGCCGAAGAGCAGCTGTTCGATTACTTGGACACGACGTTCGGTGGGCACCCTGAGCGCAGGGTCTTGTGGAAGGTCTTCGCGAAGGGCACCGGCGCGAAGCGCGCGAAGACCCGTGGCTACAAGGTCATGGCGATGCTCTACCCGAACGAGGTCGCGACCTCGGACCTGTCCCAGTGGGATGTCATCGGGATGGAATGGAGCGCCGGCGCGGACGTATGGAACCGCCTGAACGCATCAGGCAAGCCGACGATCGCGCACATCATTGTCAACGACTCGCAGGCGCGCCAAGCGCTCGCGAAGGGAGCGACGGGGCTGATGGCCTCGTATCCCTCCCTCGTCCATCCGTAGAAGATGAAGGCAGCCCCGCACCCAAATTTGAGGGTGTGGGGCTGTCTTTCGTGTTTATGCGGCGGCTTTCACGGCGCTAATGAGTGCGTCGTCGGGCAGACGCACGTAACGCCGGGTTGTCTCTGGCCTTGCGTGTCCAAGGACGGCTCCGACGGCCAGGAGGTCACGGGTACCTGCATACATGGCGGTGCCGCAGCGGTGCCGGAGGGTGTGCCCGGTCCAGCCAGCAGGGAGCGCCCGAGCGAGTCGCTTCGATACGTACCCAGCCGAGAGGTGCCCGCCGTCTTGCCCCGGGAACAGGTAGCCGTGGCAGGCGGTTAGGGCACGTCGCAGGTCCATGCGGATAACCGGAACATATCGGGTCTTCCCGCCCTTGCCCGTCACGTACAGGCCGGTCCCGTCCCAGTCACGGGAGTGGACGCGCGCGATCTCCATGCAGCGTAGGCCCGCGTAAGCGCCGAGGAGAATCATCGTGCGGTCGCGCTCATCAGCCCGTGCGAGCGCGTCGTGGAGCACGTCGTCAGGGACGGGCCGAGCGACACCGGCGGGCACGCGCACGGCCGCCAGCCCATGCGCGGGGTCGACGGGGATGAAGCCCGCTCCGTGAGCCCATCGGAAAAACGCCGTGACAGAACCGCGCACGCTCTTGCGTGTCTCCGGCTTCCACGACCCCGCGGAGAGCACGTAGCGCAGGTCAGTCGAGGTCACGGAGGCAGGCCCATCGGGGCATTCGCGGATGACCTTGCGAAGGTGGCAGGTGTAAAGACGAATCGTCCGGGGTGAACGGCCAGCAGCTTGCATAGCGGTCGTCCAGTCTGCGACGGCCGTGTCCCAGTCCCAGAGGGGTGTCATCTGTGTGTCCTAGTTCTCTCGCAGCGCCCCGCGCTCGCGGGAGGGGGGATGAGCAGGCCCCCTGTTGCGACCATTGCGGGGTAAGTATTGGTGGGTGATTCACTGTCTCGCGACGGTGCGAGCGTGTCCACCGGAAAGATGCCGTAATCTAGGCGATGGAAGGAAGATCGTCGGTGTTATCCCAGCTCGGGCGCGAAGGAAATAAAAAGGTAACATTGTGACCAAGCCGATAACCGGACGGTTACTGGTTCGAATCCAGTCGCAGGAGCAGATGCCCCGAGTTCTCACGGACTCGGGGCTTTTTGTTGAACGGAGAAGGGGACCTCATTGGGAGTGATCGCAGGGCATCCCTATGTCGCGTTGCTTATCGCCGTCGTCGCTTTCTTCGTTGTCTCGGGGATCGTTGAGGCTGTGCGCACGCCTCGTAAGCCGAAGCCCCGCCCGCGCGCCCCCAGAGAGAGCGCGGTCGAGCGCGAGGAGCGTATGCGGCGGCGCTACGCCGAGTTTGGGACGCGCTGGCAGGAATGGAGCGCGCAGCCGCGCGGGCAAGGCGATGAGGATCGCCTCGTGACGGCCGCGAGCCTCTGGGGGTGCCCGGATGCACGGGCTCCTTTCCCTCGGCGCTTCCATGACAGTCAGCTCGGCAAGGTCACGGTCGATAAGCGCAGCTACCTGGCGATGCTGGACGCGCCCGTCGACGCCGTCCAACCGAGGCACGAGCTGGCCCCGACGTCGTGGGCGACAATGCGTCTCGACGTGTGGGCCTTGCACTCTAAGGCTGCCCAGAAGCCCCGTCTCATGCGCGTGTGGCTCAGTAGGGATCGTGCGCTCGTGGAGCTGCACCGCACGCGCGTTGTCCAGGTTGACGAGATTCTCCCCAGCGAGGTCGTCGGCTTCGTTCGCGGGTTTACCCGACTGGGCCCGCGCACCGGCACGGTGGATGGCCTGCGCTGGCTACCCGCCGAGACGATGGAGTTGGGGGACAAGCCCCTGTGGCACACGTTCCGCGTGATGCGCGACATCTCCTGCGTCGCTCCGAAGGGGGCGACCGTCGCCGATGCCCTGAATGCTGCGGACTTCCATGCCTTTGCCTTCGTGGCCTTCCGTGCTGAGAGCGCGTGGAAAGAGCCCTGTGCCCACTTGCGCGTTCTGGATTGTTCCGGCGTGACCTATCAGGTCGGTGATGCTTTCTTGCAGGAGGAAGATGATGCGCGGTGGGTGCCTCCTGGAGAGGGGGGTGTGTCCTCGCCGTGGGCGGGCGATGGGCGTGAAGCTGGAGCCTCTCGACGAGGCCGTGGCCGCCCGACCAGGCGCCGCAGTTTGAGGAGGAGGCGTAGCGCGGCCGAGGAGACGGTTGTGACCGGCTGTGATGAGCAGCAGGTTGCAGAACCGGAGTTCTCTGAGTTGCCCGACCGCGAACCCGAGCCGCTGTCGGACACGGATCTCGCGGTGGTCCCGATTGATCCGCGAGAGGTTCTGTGGGCCGTGGAAAAGATGATCGAGCTGTGAGGGAAGAACTCGTCGAGGCTGTCCTGCGGGTCGTGGAGGAAATCCCCGAGGGGTGTGTGGCCACGTACGGCATGATCGCGCGTGCGGTTGGTACCGGTCCGCGCGTCGTCGGGCGGATTATGCACGACTGGGGCGGTGGGGTCCCGTGGTGGCGCGTCGTGAACGTTCACGGAACTTTTCCAACAACTGTACGAGGTGAGGGATTTTTTGAGTGGGAACGAGAGGGGATACCTCACGATCCGACACGCGGGAAAGTGCTGATCAAAGAGTGCGTGGTGGAGCAGGAGTGGCTGGATAGTGTCGCGCACTCCGTCATTGAAAACCTGCAGAATAATGCGGAATTGTCAGACTGAACCCTCTCGAAATTCGATTACGATTTGGTTACGCGTGAGTGAATTTAGCTCGCGCAGATCACTGTGATGCTCTACTCTTAAGGGGACGCCGAAGAGGGCGATTCTCCGGAACGGTGACCGTTAGCGTTAACGAAGCCGGGGGAGCAAACTCCAGAAACAGAGAAGTTACTGGTACCCAAGGGGTGAGAAGTGACGAACTTACTAGAGCTAAAGGGGATCTCAAAGACGTTCCCCGGTGTGAAGGCGCTGTCCGACGTGGACCTCGACCTTCGACCCGGTGAAGTCTTGGGTCTCTGCGGTGAGAACGGAGCGGGCAAGTCCACGCTCATGAAGGTGCTCACCGGTATCCACAAGTCCGACCCGGGCGGCGAGATCTGGCTGCAGGGAGAGAAGGTCGACATTCAGTCGCCGGAGCACGCGCGTGACCTCGGCCTGTCGATCATCCACCAGGAACTTAACATCGTTCCTGACCTGACCGTCGCCCAGAACCTGTACATCGGTCGACCCGGCACGTCCAAGTTTGGATACGTCGACGACCGCAAGATGGTTCGTGACGCGCGCGAGCTGTTCGAGCGCCTCAACATGGACATCGATCCCACCGCCTACTGCCGCGACCTGCCGGTCGCGCGTCTGCAGATGGTGGAAATTGCGCGTGCGCTGTCCTTCGACTCGAAGATCCTGGTCATGGATGAGCCTACGGCTCCTCTGACCACGACCGAGACGGAGTCCCTGTTTGAGCTGGTGCGCGACTTCGTGTGCCCGACGACCGGCCTGATCTTCATCACGCACCGTATGCCCGAGCTTACCGAGCTCACCAACCGCATCTCGGTCCTGCGCGATGGCAAGTACATCGGCACGGTGGACACGGCCTCGACCCCCATGAGTGAGGTCGTCAAGATGATGGTCGGCCGCGAGGTCCCCGCGGACGCGCGTCCCACCACCAAGCCGCTCTCCGACGAGGCCGTCTTGCGCGTCGAGCACCTCTCGACCGTCAAGGCCGTCCACGACGTCTCCTTCGAGGTCAAAAAGGGCGAGATCTTCGGATTCGCGGGCCTGGTTGGCGCCGGCCGCACCGAGGTCGCACGCGCGCTGTTCGGAGCTGACCCCCATACCGCGGGTGATATCTACGTCCATGGCAAGAAGGTCACGATCAAGAGCGCGACGGACGCTGTGAAGAACGGCATCGGCTATCTGTCCGAGGACCGCAAGCAGTACGGCCTGCTCCTCGACAAGGACCTGTCCTTCAACACGGGCATGGCAGCCATGGATCACTTCACGAACGCTTCGGTCGTCGCGACCAGGAAGCTGCGTGCGGTTGCCCAGCAGTACGTGGAGAAGCTGCGCACGCGTACCCCCAGCGTCGACGTCGAGGTCCGTAGCCTCTCGGGCGGCAACCAGCAGAAGGTCGTCGTGGCCAAGTGGCTGGAGCGTGACACCGACATCCTGATCTTCGACGAGCCGACGCGCGGCATCGACGTGGGCGCGAAGGACGAGATCTACACGCTGCTCGAAAACCTGGCACAGCAGGGTAAGGCGATCATCGTCATCTCCTCGGAGCTACCCGAGGTCCTGCGTCTGGCGAACCGCATCGCCGTCATGGCCCACGGCCGCATCATCGGCACCCTCGACAACGAGGAAGCCACCCAAGAAAACATCATGGAACTGGCCACCGTCGGCCAGGAGGAAGCGAACGGAGTACACGCGTGAGCACCGCCGTCGTCGATAACAAGGGCCTGGAGGCGCCGTCGCCTTTCAAGACCTTCATGAAGAACAACATGCAGCTGCTGCTCGTGACGCTGGCGCTGCTGGTCGTTCTGGCATTCTTTAGCTTTGCAGTGCCCAACTTCGCGTTCGTGAATCGTGACGTGTACCTGGGTATCGTCCTGCAGTCTGCCTACACGGGCGTCATGGCCCTGGGCGCCACCTTCGTCATCGCTACTTCCGGTATCGACCTTTCCGTCGGTACGGGTCTGAGCCTCGTGGCCGTCATGGCCGGTGTCTTCCTGGCGGGCGACAAGATGAACCTGCCCCTGGGCGCTGGCCTGATCCTGACGCTGCTGGTCGGTATGGCGATCGGCCTCGTGAACGGCCTCAATATTTCTATCCTTGGCCTGCCGCCCTTCATCGCAACGCTCGCCATGATGATGGTTGCCCGAGGCCTCGCGCTGATCATCTCCGACAAGGCGTCGATCTCGATCGCCAACCCGGGCTACAAGTTCATCGCTAGCGGCACGATCATCCCCTACGTCGCCAACGCTGTCCTGATCTTCGTGATCCTCACGATCCTGGCTACCTTCCTCATGAACAAGACGCTGCTGGGCCGTTACGCCCTCGCGATCGGCTCCAACGAGGAGGCCACGCGTCTCTCGGGCGTCAACGTGCGTCTGTGGAAGATCATCATCTACGTCGTCGCGGGTGCCTTCATGGCCATCGGTGCGGTCCTCTACTCGGCCCGTGGTGGCCTCGTCCAGCCCGCTGAGGGCGTGGGCATGGAGCTCAACGTCATCGCCGCGGCCGTCATCGGCGGTACCTCCCTGTCGGGTGGCCGCGCCTCGATCCCCGGCGCTCTGGTCGGCGCGATCCTCATGGAGACCTTGAAGAAGGGCCTGACGATGATGGGTATCGCCGCCGAATGGCAGTTCGTCGTCACCGGTATCGTCCTGCTCCTGGCGGTCGTTATCGACAACCTGCGTCGCATCCGCGAAAACGCAGCCTGATCCTTCATCCATCCCAATTACACCCGTGAACCAACGCTGGTTCACCCCCCAGAAAGGCGGGAACACTCCCGCCCCCCACGAAAGGAAAACCAATGCGCCCCATCGGACGTATCTTCGCCGCCGCCGCCGTCGGCTCCATGGCCCTGGGCCTGGCTGCCTGCACGACCTCAACGGACTCCTCCTCCTCATCCTCTTCCTCCGACGCCAAGCCCAGCGCGTCCTCCGGCTCCGCCAAGGTTGACACCTCCGGCGACGCCCAGGATTGGGAGAAGGCCGCGGTCAAGGGCGACGGCACCAAGACCATCTACCTGGTCTCCAAGGGCTTCCAGCACCGCTTCTGGCAGGCCGTCAAGGAAGGCGCCGAGCAGGCTGGCGAGGAGCTGGGCTACAAGGTGAACTTCGTCGGCCCGCAGGACGAGACCAAGGTGACCGAGCAGACCGACCAGCTGAAGTCCGCTCTGGACTCCGGCCCGGCTGCCATCGGCTTCGCCGCCCTCGACTCGAAGGCTGCCGCCGACCTGCTCACCGAGATCCAGGGCAAGGGCATCCCGGTCGTCGCCTTCGACTCCGGTGTTGAGTCCGACATCCCGGTGACCACCGTCCAGACGGACAACAAGAAGGCCGCCGAGGAAGCCGCCAAGCACATGATCGAGCTGCTCAAGGGCAAGAAGGGCTCGGTCGGCATGGTCTGCCACGACTCGACCTCCACCACGGGCAAGCAGCGCTGCGAGGGCTTCAAGGAGTACTTCAAGGCCAACGCTCCCGCGGACCTGAAGCTCCTCGACGAGCAGATTGCCGGTGAGGTCACCAAGGCCGCCGACACCTCGCTGTCCATCATCCAGGCCAACTCCGACATCGTCGGCATGTACGGCTCCAACGAGGCTGCCGCCTCGGGCATCGTCCAGGGTGTTGCTGAGTCCGGTAAGGACGTCACCGTCGTCGGTTTCGACTCGGGCAAGACCCAGATCGACGCCATCAAGGCCGGCTCCGAGGCAGGCGCCGTGACCCAGTCGCCCGTCAAGATCGGCTACTACACGGTGAAGGCCGCTGTCGTCGCCATCAACAAGGGCGAGCTGCCCAAGGTCATCGACTCGGGCTTCGCCTGGTACGACAAGACCAACATCGACAACGCTGAGATCAAGGCGAACCTGTACGAGTGAGCCGATAGCTCCATCGGGCACGAGGCCGGGGCTGGGGAAGTGACAAACTGACCCGGTGGCCCGCCGTGGGTCCCACTCCGCACTAGTGGGGTGGGACCTGCGGACCCGGCACTTTTTGTTCAAAGGATCCGAGGGGGCGAGCGCCCCCGCGCTCCGACATCGACGTCACCATGAGGGATGAAGGAATAATGACAAACCACCCCCGCATCGGAATCCGCCCCACTATTGACGGCCGCCGCAAGGGCGTTCGTGAGTCGCTCGAAGAGCAGACCATGAACATGGCGAAGTCCGTCGCCGAGCTTTTCACCTCCAACCTGCGCTACCCGGACGGCAGCCCCGTCGAGGTCGTCATCGCTGACACCACGATCGGCCGTGTCCACGAGGCCCAGGCCTGCGCCGCGAAGTTCCGCGCGAACAACGTCGGCCTGACCCTGACGGTCACCCCCTGCTGGTGCTACGGCACCGAGACCACCGACATGGACCCCGCGATGCCGCACGCCATCTGGGGCTTCAACGGCACCGAGCGTCCCGGCGCCGTGTACCTCGCCGCCGCCCTGGCCGGCCACGCCCAGATCGGCATCCCCGCCTTCGGCATCTACGGCGAGCACGTGCAGGACGCTGACGACACCTCCATCCCCGAGGACGTGCGCACCCGCCTCCTCGACTACGCGACCGCCGGCCTGGCCGTCGCGCAGATGAAGGGTGAGGCCTACCTGTCCATGGGCTCCGTCTCCATGGGTATCGCAGGCTCCGTCGTCGACCCCGACTTCTTCGGCTCCTACCTCGGCATGCGCAACGAGTACATCGACATGACCGAGTTCACCCGCCGCATCGAAGAGGGCATCTACGATCCCGAAGAGTACGAGCAGGCCTACCAGTGGATCCGCGAGAACTTCAAGCAGGGCAAGGACTGGAACCCGCCGGAGTGGCAGTACCCCGAGAAGCACGAGGACTGGTGGAAGTTCGTCACCAAGATGACGATCATCGCCCGCGACCTCATGCACGGCAACCCGCGCCTGGCCGAGCTGGGCTTCGAGGAAGAGGCCGGCGGCCACGGCGCCATCGCGGCCGGCTTCCAGGGTCAGCGTCAGTGGACCGACCACTTCCCCAATGGCGACGTTCTGGAGACCATCCTCAACACGAACTTCGACTGGACCGGCATCCGCCAGCCCTCCGTCGTGGCCACCGAGAACGACTCGCTTAACGGTGCCTCGATGCTGTTCGGCTACCTGCTGACCAACACGCCGCAGATCTTCTCCGACGTGCGTACCTACTGGAGCCCCGAGTCCATCGAGAAGGCCACCGGTTGGAAGCCCGAGGGCCGCGCGGCCGCGGGTCTGCTCGACCTGCGTAACTCCGGTTCGACCACGCTGGACGGCGCCGGCAAGGCCGTGCGCGACGGCGAGAACGTTATCAAGCCCTGGTACGAGTTCACCGAGGAGGACCGCGAGGCCACGCTCGAGGCCACGACCTTCCACCCGGCCTCGACCGGCTACTTCCGTGGTGGCGGCTTCTCGACCCACTTCCGTACCTCCGGCGAGATGCCCGTGACGATGTGCCGCATCAACCTGGTGCGCGGCCTCGGACCGGTCATGCAGATCGCCGAGGGCTACACGGTCGAGCTGCCCGACGAGGTGGCCTTCACCATCGAAGAGCGCACCAACATTGAGTGGCCCACCACCTGGTTCGTGCCGAACCTGACGGGTGAGGGCGCCTTCAAGAGCGTCTACGACGTCATGAACGCGTGGGGCGCCAACCACGGTGCGATCTCCTACGGCCACATCGGCGGCCAGCTCATCACGCTGGCGTCGATGCTGCGCATCCCGGTCAACATGCACAACGTCCCCGAGGAGCGCGTGTTCCGCCCCAAGGCGTGGTCGCTGTTCGGCACCGAGTCCCTCGAGGCTGCGGACTTCCGCGCCTGCGAGACCTTCGGTCCGATGTACCGCTGATGCAACCACCGGTCGGGCTCGGGTGTCCTCTCTCCCCGAGCCCGGCCGGGCTCGCCCCCACGCGGGGCACCAATACCGGGATCCGGCCCCGGCCTCGCCGATGAGGAAAGCCGCACGAGAACCCAACGACGGGACGCGCCGCGCGAGGGCGTTTTGAGCAGGAGACCTTCAATGACCACCGTACTTGCTGTTGACCTTGGATCCGCATCCGGACGAGTCCTCGCCGGAACGCTGCACGACGGACGCCTCGACGTCACGGACATCCACCGCTTTAAGCACGAGGCCCGCCGCCGCGAAGATGGCACCCTCACGTGGGATGTGGCAACGATGGAGGCCGAGACGATTACCGGCCTGAAGAAGGCCCTCGAACAGTTCCCGGACGCCCGCGCTGTCTCCATTGACACATGGGGCGTGGACTGGGCTCCCCTCGACGAGAACGGTGAGCTCGTTGGCGACGTTATTGCCTACCGCGACGAGCGCACCTCCCGCACCCTCGATGCTTTCCGCGATCGCATCGGCGACCGCGAGTTCTTCGACCTGACCGGCAACCAGCCGGCCACCATCAACACGGCGAACCAGCTGTTCGCCTACCTGCAGGAAAACCCCGCCGACGCACAGCGCGTCGCTGCCGCCCTCTTCCTGCCCGACTACTTTGCGTACCGCCTCACCGGCGTCGTCGGCTGGTCGCGTACGATCGCCTCGACCTCCGGCCTGCTCACCCCGGGCGGCGGCGACTTCAACGACGAGGTCTTCAACCGTCTCGGTATCCCGCGCGGCTGGTTCGGTGAACTCGCCGCAGACCGTACCGTCGTCGGCACCTGCACTGTCCCCGGCCTCGAAACCCTCACCGTCGTGCGCGGCGGTGCCCACGATTCTGCGTGCGCCGTCCACGGCCTGCCCATTGAGGAAGGTAAGCGCGCCTACTTCCTGTCCTGCGGCTCCTGGTCCGTCCTCGGCGCCATCGAGGACCAGCCCCTCATGAGCGACGCGGCCTTTGACCTGGGCATCACGAACGAGGGCCGCACCGACGGGGGAGTGCGCCCCCTCTTCAACATCACCGGCATGTGGATCCTCCAGGAGATTCAGCGCCAGTGGGAGCGCGAGGGCACGCCCACCGACACCGATGAGCTGGTCGCCCAGGCTCGCGAACTGCCCGCAGCCTCCGGCGTTTTCGACCCCGACGAGGAAGCATTCGCCACCCCCGGTGACATGCAGCGCAAGATCGACGAGGCCCTGGACGCCCAGGGCGCGGCACGTCCCGACTCCATGGCCGGCTACGTGCGCGTCATCATCGAGTCCTTCGCGCGCCGATACGCTCGTGCGATCGGCGAGCTGACCGAGGCCACGGGGAAGGCCCCCGACCAGCTCAATCTCGTGGGCGGCGGCGCACGCAACCGACTCCTGTGCGACCTGACCGCCCAGATCTCGGGAGTGACCGTCGTGCGAGGCCCCATCGAGGCATCGACATTCGGTTCCCTCCTCGCCCAGCTCGAAACCATCGGTGCTCTCGCCGAGGAAGACCGTGCCACCGTCATCGCAGCCAGTGCAGCAACCCATGTCCACGTCCCGACCCGCAGCTAAGAAGGTCTCGCTCGCCGACATCGCGCGGCGGGCAGGCGTCTCGACCAACACGGTCTCGCGCGTCGTGCGCGGGGATCCCGAGGTGTCGGAAAAGACTCGCGCGCGCATTGCGAAGCTCGTCGAGGAGTTGGGCTACGTGCCCAACTACGCGGCGCGAGCGCTCGCGGCCAAGCGCACCAACGTCCTGCAGGTCGTCCTGGCCGCCCCCATGTTCCACGGACACGGGCGCGTGCTGCTGTCGATCCTTAACGCCTCGGCGCAGGCCGGGTACCACGTGTCCATGTCCTACGCGTACGGGCCGGACGGGCAGCTGCGCAACGATTTCGCTCCCTTCGACGTCGACGGCGTCATCATCCTGGGAGGCCAAGACCCGACGATCGACGTTGCGATTGAATCGGGTAAGCGCTTCCCGACCGTCCTCGTTCTGACGAGCGAAAAGGGCCTCGACGGTATCTCGACCGTCGCCGTCGACAATGTGCGCGGGGCACGCCTGGCCACCGAGCACCTGCTCGCCCAGGGGCTCACCGACGTCGTTCATGTCTCGGGTCCCGCCGGCTGGTCGGACGCCCAGATGCGCCGGCTTGGCTACGAGCAGGCGTGCGCGTCCTACGACATCGAGCCCGTCGTGCTTCAGCCCGACTCGTGGGACTCGCGCGATGGCTACGACGTCATGCGCGCGGCCGGCCGTCTGCCCGAGGGCATCCAGACCGCGAACGACCAGCTGGCCCTCGGCGCCATGCGCTACATCTACGAGCGCGGGGGAGTGGTTCCGCGCGACGTGCGGGTCGTCGGCTTCGACGACATCGACGGCGCGGACTCCTACGCACCTCCACTCACGACCATCCACCAGCCCTTCGATCGCCTGGGACGCACGGCCGTGCGCCTCGTGCGTTCGCTCATGGGCGGCGGTCCCTCACAGGACATCGTCCTCGACCCCGAGCTGGTCATCCGGGCCAGTTCACACCTGTAAGAAAGGCACGTTCATGCTCTATGGACCTATGACGCACCCGCAGTTCCTGCGCGCGCTCGCGGCCGCCGGCCACGGCTCGAAGATTCTGCTGGCGGATGCGAACTACCCGCACACGACGGGTGTGAACCCGCGTTGCGAACTCATTTCGCTCAACCTTGCCCCGGGTCTCCTGGATGTCAGCCAGGTCCTCGACGTCCTCAAGCGCACGATTCCGATCGAGCGCGCAGAGATCATGACCCCCGCCCCCGACGCCGATCCGGTGGAGATCCCGATCCACGACGAGTTCCGCGCGGCTCTGCCCGGTGTGGAGTTCGGCGAGATTTCCCGCTGGGACTTCTACGATGCCGCGCGCGACGAGAACGTCGGCATCATCGTTGCGACGGGCGAGCAGCGCCTGTACGGCAACCTGCTCCTGACGGTCGGCGTGCGCCAGCCCGGGGAGTAAAACCCGTTTGCCGCCCCAGGGCATGCCTTGTTGCATCGGTGACGAACACTTTCGTTTCGTTTTCGTTTCAACTGGATGATGACTCCGGGGTGGGTGAGGTAGTTTTATAGCTGGTGGGCGGCTCGAGAGAGCCGCCCACCAGCGCATTTATCCCTGCGATATCACGGAATAGTGAAGGATGGGCAGCGTTGCTCTGAACGTTTGTGCGCCCAGTGTGCACCTGCGTGAATCTTCTTCTCGTGATGTTGCATACTTTCGTTTTAGTGACTATTCTGTTCTTAACGAAAGAGAAAGCGACAAAGATAGTCGCTGATTCCGCGAAGAGGTGCCCCATGGGACGTGCAGAAGAACGCACGAACTACATCCTGGATCGCCTCGCCCGGGAGGGTGAGGTGAGCGTGGCGCAGCTTGCTTCCGATTTGGGAGTTTCACCCGTCACCGTGCGCGCATCGCTGAAGTCTCTCGACGAGCAGGGCTACCTCGTGCGCACGCACGGAGGGGCGCGTCCCACCACCTTCCGCAACATTCACCTGCGCCAGAACGATCGTGTTGAGATCAAGGAGCGCATCGCTCGCGCTGCCGCCGACATGATCCACGACGACGATCGCATCATGATCGAGGCCGGCACCACCTGCGCCCTCATCGTCAAGTACCTCACCGGCAAGCGCGGGGTTCAGGTTCTCACCAACTCCGTGCTTGTCTTCGCTAACGCCCGCTCCAACCCGAACCTCAACATCACGCTGACGGGTGGGCACTTCCGCGCCGAGTCCGAGTCCCTCGTAGGGCCGGTCGCCGAGCGCGCCATCAATGACTTCAACGCACGCGTCGCGTTCCTCGGGACCGACGGGTTCAGCGTTGATCGGGGCCTGACCACCCAGCTTGTAGAAGGTGGACAGGTCGGCTCCATTATGCGTACCCGCGCACAAGAGACGTGGCTGCTCGCTGACTCCTCCAAGTATGGGGAAGCCGGCTTTGTCAGCTTCATGGGGATCGACGAGGTCACCGGAATCATCACCGACGATGAGATCCCCGAAGAATCCATCAAGGAATTGGCCGAGCGCACGAAGCTGCGCATCGTCTAGGAGGAATTACATGGCCACCATCGTGGTGATGCCCCAGCTGGGCAACTCTGTTGAGTCATGCATCATCGTCGAGTGGATGATCGCAGAAGGCGACACCGTCTCCGTCGACCAGACGCTCGCGTCCATCGAGACCGACAAGTCGACCATGGAGGTGCCCTCGACCGCCGAGGGTACCGTCCTGAAGCTCCTGTGGGAGGAAGGCGACGAGGTCCCCGTGAAGGATCCGCTCATCATCGTCGGTGAGCCCGGAGAGGACATCTCCGGCCTCGTTCCCGGTGGCGACGCTGCCCCCGCCGAAGCCGACGCTCCCGCCGAGCAGGCCGCCGCTGCCCCCGAGGCTGCCGCCCCCGCCTTCGCGACCGAGCGCGCCACCGGTGCCGTCTCCCCGCGCGCCCGCGCCCTCGCCGCTTCGAACGGTGTCGACGCCTCGGCCATCACCGAGGGCTCCGGCCCCCACGGCCGCGTCATCGAGCGTGACGTCGCCGCCGCGATCGCCGCCGGCCCGGTCCTGACCTCCGCCGCGCGCGCCGCCGGCGTGAGCGCCACCGAAGGCACCGGCATCGGTGGACGCGTGTCCGTCGCCGACGCTGGCCGCACTGCCGAGGCTGCCCCCGCCGCCGCTGTCGCCGCCCCCGCCGCGGCCGCCGACTTCCCCGGTGCCTCGACCTCCGCCCCGCTCAAGGGCGTGCGCAAGGTCGTCGCCAAGCGCATGATGGAGTCCCTGACCTCCACCGCGCAGCTGACCCTCAACACCACCGCGAACGCCGCCGGCATCCTCGCGATGCGCAAGAAGGTTAAGAACGCCGACGAGGCCCTGGGCCTGAACAAGATCACGCTCAACGACCTGGTCTGCTTCGCGGTGTCGCGCACCCTGCTCAAGTACCCCGTGTTCAACGCTCACCTGGAGGACGGCGTCCTCACCGAGTTCGAGCAGGTCCACCTCGGCTTCGCGTGCGACACCCCGCGCGGCCTCCTCGTCCCCGTCATCCGCTCCGCGCAGGCCCTGGGCCTCAAGGCGTTCTCCGACGAGGCCAAGCGCCTCGCCGGCGGAGCGATCGACGGCTCTCTGTCGCCCGAGTTCCTGAGCGGCGGCACCTTCACGGTCTCCAACATCGGCTCCTTCGGTATCGAGACCTTCACCCCCGTCATCAACCTGCCCCAGACGGCCATCCTGGGCGTCGGTGCGATCACCCCGCGCCCGACCGTGGCCGCTGATGGCTCGATCGGCGTGGAGCAGCGCCTCAACCTGTCGCTGACGATCGACCACCAGGTCATCGACGGCGCGGACGGCGCGCGCTTCCTGCGCGACCTGGTCGCCGCCATCGAAAACATCGACGTGACCGTTCTGGCCTGAGGAAAGAGGAATACTCATGAGTGACACGCATTTTGACGTCATCGTCCTCGGTGCGGGCCCCGGTGGCTACCTGGCTGCCGAGCGCCTCGGACACGCGGGCAAGAAGGTCGCCCTCGTTGAGGAGCAGTACCTGGGCGGCACCTGCCTGAACGTGGGCTGCATCCCCACCAAGACCCTGCTCAACGGCGCGAAGAACTACCTGCACGCCAAGGAAGCCAGTCAGTTCGGCGTGGACGCCCAGGGCGTGGCCGTCAACTGGACGCAGATGCAGGCCTGGAAGGATCAGGTTGTCAAGGGCCTGGTCGCCGGCGTCGCAGCGACCGAGCGCAAGGCGGGCGTGACCGTCATCAACGGACGAGGTCACCTCGACGCCCCCGGTCGCGTGACCGTCGAGGGCACGACCTACACCTCGGATCACGTCATCATCGCCACGGGCTCCGTGCCGGCCATGCCCCCGCTGCCCGGCACCCAGGATAACCCCGCGCTGGTCGACTCCACGGGCATCCTCTCGCTGCCCGAGGTCCCGGCTCGCCTCGCGATCATCGGCGGCGGCGTCATCGGTGTCGAGTTCGCCTCCCTGTACTCCACCCTCGGCTCCCAGGTGACCGTCATCGAGATGGCCCCCGAGATCCTGCCCTTCATGGACGACGACCTGGCCGCCAAGGCCCGCGCCGCCATGAAGGACGTGACCTTCGAGCTGGGCTGCCGCGTCGAGTCCCTCGACGGAGGCACCGTCCACTACTCCAAGGGCGAGGAGAAGCTGAGCGTCGAGGCCGACGTGGTCCTCATGGCCGTTGGCCGCCGTCCCGCGACGGTGGGCTGGGGCGCCGAAGAGGCTGGCCTCGAGATCAACCGCGGCATCGTCGTCGACGACACGATGCGCACCAACCTGCCCAACGTGTGGGCCATCGGCGACGTCACCGGACGTTCCCTCCTGGCGCACGCCGCCTACCGCATGGCGGAGATCGCCTCGGCGAACATCCTCGACCCGACCGCTAAGAAGCGCGGCGAGGTCATGCGCTGGCACACCGTCCCGTGGGCCGTCTTCTCGATCCCCGAGGCCGCCGGCGTCGGTCTGACCGAGTCCGCCGCCAAGCGCGAAGGCCGCGAGGTCCTCGTCGCCAAGGTGCCCGCCCTCATGTCCGGCCGCTTCATCGCGGAGAACGGCTTCAAGGCCCCCGGCGAGGCGAAGATCCTCGTCGATCCCAAGACCCACCAGGTGCTGGGCATCCACGTCCTGGGTGCGTACGCAGCCGAGATGATCTGGGGCGCTCAGGCCGTCCTCGAGATGGAACTGACCGTCGAGGACCTGCGCCAGGTCGTCTTCCCGCACCCCACGGTCTCCGAGGTCATCCGCGAAGCCGCGTGGGCCGTCAAGCTCTAACGAACATCCCCTACGTCAAGGAAGAGTAGAAAAATGACTCAGTCTCTTATCATCGACCCCAATGAGGTGCGTCGCCCCGGGTACGTGAAGTTCCCCGAGGTCCCCGTCAACCAGTACACCTTCGACCGTGACACCGAGATCGCCCGCTACGGCGAAAAGGGCATGGTCCAGATGCTCCACGACATGATCGTCGTGCGCACCTTCGAGTCGATGCTGGACTCCATCAAGAAGACCGGCGCCTGGGAAGGCGTCGAGTACAACCACCCCGGCCCCGCCCACCTGGGCATCGGCCAGGAGAGCGCCTACGTCGGCCAGAGCTACGTGCTGTCGCCCGATGACTTCATCTTCGGCTCGCACCGCTCCCACGGCGAGATCCTCGCCAAGTGCTACTCGGCCATGCACCAGATGGACGAGAGCCAGCTCGAGGGCATCATGAAGGGCTTCCTCGGCGGCGAGACCCTGTCCTACGCCGAGAAGATCGACTACAAGGACACGAAGGACCTCACCGAGAACTTCATCCTCTTCGGCGCCCTCGCCGAGATCTTCGCCCGCAAGTCCGGCTTCAACCGCGGCCTGGGCGGCTCGATGCACACCTTCTTCCTGCCCTTCGGTTCCTACCCGAACAACGCGATCGTCGGTGGCTCCGCCCCCATCGCCAATGGTGCGGCCCTCTTCAAGCGCATCAACCGCAAGCCCGGCATCGTCATCTCCAACATCGGTGACGCCGCCATGGCCTGTGGCCCCGTGTGGGAGGCCATGAACTTCGCGGCCATGGACCAGTTCCGCTCGCTGTGGCGCGAAGAGGACGGTGGCAACCCGCCGATCCTGTTCAACTTCTTCAACAACTTCTACGGCATGGGCGGCCAGACCTTCGGCGAGACCATGGGCTACGAGATCCTCGCCCGCGTGGGTGCGGCCCTCAACCCCGAGGCCATGCACGCCGAGCGCGTCGACGGCCTCAACCCGCTGGCCGTCGCGGATGCGACCACCCGCAAGAAGAAGATCCTCGAGGAGGGCCGCGGCCCCGTCCTCATGGACACCATCACCTACCGCTTCTCCGGCCACTCGCCGTCGGACGCCTCCTCGTACCGCACGAAGGAAGAGGTCGAGCTGTGGGAGCAGGTGGACTGCATCAAGGAGTACAGCAACCTGCTCATCTCCAACGGCCTGACCACGCAGGACGAGATCGACGGCTACACGGCTTCGCTGACCGAGAAGCTCGTCAAGGTCCTCAAGCTCTCGATCGACGACGAGGCCACGCCGCGTGTCGCCGACGGCTACATCGACTCCGTCATGTTCTCCAACGAGAAGGTCGAGGCCTTCGATGACGCGACCCCCGAGATTGACCTCGAGGACAACCCGCGCGTCAAGGCGCTGGCCAAGAAGGTGCGCACCTCCGTCGACGAGAACGGCAAGCCCGTCTCCAAGATGCGCATGTACCAGTTCCGTGACGGCCTGTTCGAGGCCATGCTGCACCGCTTCAAGACCGACCCGACGATGGCCGCTTGGGGCGAGGAAAACCGCGACTGGGGCGGCGCCTTCGCCGTCTACCGTGGCCTGACCGAGGCCCTGCCTTACCGTCGCCTGTTCAACTCGCCCATCGCCGAGGCCTCGATCGTGGGCGCCGGCGTCGGCTACGCGATGGCCGGTGGCCGCGCGGTCGTCGAGCTCATGTACTGCGACTTCCTGGGCCGCTCCGGTGACGAGGTCTTCAACCAGATGGCCAAGTGGCAGTCGATGAGCGCCGGCCTGCTCAAGATGCCTCTCGTCCTGCGCGTGTCCGTGGGCGCGAAGTACGGCGCTCAGCACTCCCAGGACTGGAGCGCGCTCGTCGCTCACATCCCGGGCCTGAAGGTCTACTTCCCGACCACCCCGACCGACGCCAAGGGCATGCTCAACCTGGCACTCGCCGGAACCGACCCGGTCGTGTTCCTCGAAAGCCAGAAGCTCTACGACAAGGGCGAGGACTTCGAGCCCGGCGGCGTGCCCGAGGGCTACTACGAGACCGAAGAGGGTGAGCCGGCGATCCGCCGCGAGGGCACCGACATCACGATCGCTGCCTACGGTGCGACCGTGTACAAGGCCCTCGAGGCCGCTGACGTCCTGGCTGAGAAGTACGGCCTGAGCGCCGAGGTCATCGACCTGCGCTTCGTCGCACCGCTCAACTACGACAAGCTCATCGCCTCCGTGAAGAAGACCGGTCGCCTGGTCCTCACCTCGGACGCCGTCGAGCGTGGCTCCTTCCTCAACACGGTCGCCGCCAACGTGCAGACCCTGGCCTTCGACGCGCTCGACGCGCCGATCGCGGTCGTGGCCTCGCGCAACGGCATCACGCCCGGACCCGAGATGGAGTCGTACTTCTTCCCGCAGGTCTCCTGGATCCTCGACGCGATTCACGAGCGCATCCTCCCGCTGCCCGGCCACGTGCCCACCACGAAGCACGCGACCGAGGCCGAGATCGCGCGCCTGAACCGCGCGGGACTCTGAGGCGCTGGGGGCGGGCCGTTCCCCTTTCCGGCCCGCCCCCGTCCTCGGCTCGCATTCCCTGACGCGAGCCCGCGAGGCCGGGGCTACACTCCTCCTCACCGTGCCCCGGCCTCGCCCACATACTTGTTTCAATACCGTTTTTCTCCACCCAACGAAGAGATGGCAGAACCCATGGACATCACCAACGACCCGGCAGTAACCCCGGCCCAGCGCATCGAGGCGCTGCGCGCGGGCGTGGCCGACGAGCACTTCCCCAGCTGGGTGCCCGAGTCGAACAACCACATCCACACGTGCTTCTCGTTCAGCCCCTACACGCCCACGCACGCCGCCCTGCTGGCGCGCCGCAACGGCCTGCGCGTCGTTGGCTCGGTCGACCATGACTCGATCGGCGCTGCCGCTGAGATGAGCGAGGCGACCCGCATCCTGGGCATGGGTTCCGTCACCGGCTTCGAGATCCGCGCCCGCTTCGGCGAGGGCACGCCGCTCGCGCAGCGCAAGCTCAACAACCCCGATTCCGAGGGCGTCGCCTACATGACGGTCCAGGGCGTGCCCGCCCCGGCCCGCGAGAAGGTCACCGAGTGGCTCGCCCCCAAGCGCGCCGCACGCCTGGAGCGCACCCTCGCCATGGCCGAGCGCGCCAACAAGATCCTCACCGACCTGGGCCTGAAGCCCTTCGACCCGCAGGCGGACATGGTCGGTATCTCCCAGTATGCCAACGGCGGTGGGATCACCGAGCGCCACCTGCTGGCCGCCATGGCCTCGGCCCTCATCCGTGGTTTCGGCCGTGGTCCCGCCCTGGTCCAGGGCCTGGACTCGATGGGCGTCGAGATTCCCGAATCCCTTGCGCGCGTCCTGTCCGACGCTGACAACCCGCACCTCATGTACGACCTGCTGGGCGTCCTGAAGGCCAACTACCTGGATCGCATCTACATCCAGCCCACCGACGAGCTGCCCAGCGCCGCCGAGGTCGTCGAGTTCGCCGACTCGGTCGGCGCGATTGCCACCTACGCCTACCTGGGTGACGTGTCGGCCTCGCCGACCGGCGACAAGAAGGCCGAGAAGTTCGAGGATGACTTCCTCGACGAGCTCTTCGAGTACATGGAGTCGATCGGCCTGCGCGCCGTCACCTACATGCCCCCGCGCAACACCCCCGAGCAGCTCGAGCGCATCCACGCGCTCGCGGCCGCCCACGGCATGCTCGAAATCTCGGGCGTCGACATCAACCAGCCGCGCCAGCGCTTCACCTGCGAGGAGCTGCGCCGCCCCGAGTTCGCGGACCTCAACGAGGCCACGTGGGCCCTCGTTGCGCACGAGGCCCTGTCCTCCGTGGATCCCTCCCTGCACCTGCTGGGCCGCACGGGTCGCCTGACCCCCGAGGCCCTCGCCGAGCGCATCAGCCAGTACGCACCCCTGGGACGCGCGATTGCCGACGGCGAGGACGCCGCCGCTGTTGCCGCCCGAGCCACATCGATTAACTGACGAGTTTCGTCGAGAAAGAGAGACATCATGAGTAACGCCCCCGAGGTACGCGGGCTTTTCCTTAAGGCCCTCGGCCGCCCGGTTATCGTGGCCCCCAGTTCGGCCGAGCCGACCGTCACCTTCGACGGCCCGCTCACCGAGGTGTGCCCCTGCTCCCTGAAGGAGACGGAGCTTCCCGTCGTCGTGCGCGCCGGTGAGGAGACCTTCGAGGTCCGCGCCACCGCCACGGGTGAGCGCGCCATCAACGGCCGCATCGCCCTCGTGACGGGTGGCGCCCAGGGCTTCGGCGCGGAGATCGCGCGCGGCCTGGTGGACGCCGGCTGCTTCGTGTACGTCGCCGACCTGAACGGCGAGGGCGCGGCCGCCAAGGCGGCCGAACTCGGCGGCGAAGGCGTCGCCCACCCGATCACGGTCAACGTTGCCGACGAGGAATCCGTCGCCGCGATGGCCGCCGAGATCGAGCGCGTCACCGGCGGCCTCGACCTGGTCGTCTCCAACGCGGGCATCGTGCGCGCCGGCTCCGTCCTCGAGCAGGACGCCTCCGCGTTCCGCCTGTCCACGGACATCAACTATGTGGCCTTCTTCCTGGTCACCAAGCACCTGGGCCAGCTCCTGGCCCGCCAGCACTCGACCGCACCCGAGTGGCTGACCGACATCATCCAGATCAACTCCAAGTCCGGCCTCGTCGGCTCGAACAAGAACGCTGCCTACGCGGGCTCGAAGTTCGGCGGCATCGGCCTGGTCCAGTCCTTCGCCCTCGAGATGGTTGCTCACGGCGTGAAGGTCAACGCGATCTGCCCCGGCAACTTCTACGACGGCCCGCTCTGGTCCGACCCGGACCGCGGCCTCTTCGTCCAGTACCTGAACTCCGGCAAGGTCCCCGGCGCCAAGACGGTCGCCGACGTCAAGGAGTTCTACGAGGCGAAGGTCCCCATGCGTCGCGGCGCCCAGGGCATCGACGTTCTACGCGCGATCTTCTACATCGTTGAGCAGGAATACGAGACCGGCCAGGCCGTGCCCGTCACGGGCGGCCAGGTGATGCTCTCCTGACATTGTCACGAGGCCGGGGACACATGCGGGTTTCTCCGGAGCTCCCCGGCCTCGTCCTTTCTTCCCACGTCCAGTAGTTTTCCAGTGAAAGAGTCAGTCATGACCCAGATTCCCTCCACCCAGTACGCGATTCAGATCGTCGGCAAGGAAGAGTTCGTCGTTAACCCGGCGAAGCCCGTTGACCCCGTTGGCCCGACGCAGATCATGCTCGAGGTCGAAGCCTGCGGCATTTGCTTCTCTGATACGAAGCTGCTTCACCAGTTTGATGGCCACCCGCGCAAGTCGGACGTGGTGGCGGGTATCGACCTGGATGCTCTCAAGGACATCCCGTCCTACCACCCCAACCAGGAGGCCGTGACGCCCGGTCACGAGCCCGTCGTCCGCGTCGTGCAGGTCGGCGAGAAGGTCACACACTTCAAGGTTGGCGACCGCCTGCTGGTCCAGGCCGACTGGAAGCACCTGCGTACCGCGAAGTCGAACGGTGCCTTCGGCTACAACTTCGATGGCGCCCTCGAGGAGTTCGTCGTCGTCGATGAGCGCTGCGTCGTGTCCCCGGATGGGGAAGAGTTCCTCATCCACGTGTCGGAGGGCCCGTCGGCCGCGGCCGTCGGCCTCATCGAGCCCTGGGCGACCGTCGAGGGCTCCTACGCGTGGGCCGAGCGCAACCACGTCGCTGACGGTGGTCGCCTGCTGGTTGTCGGCGAGGGCGATATCGACGCTCTGACCGCCGAGCACAAGCCCGCCGAGGTCGTGCGCGTTGCCGCCGACGCCATCGAGGGCGTGGAGGGCGAGTTCGACGACATCGTGTTTTTCGGTGCGGACGCCGACGCGATCGAGAAGGCTGCTCTGCTGATTGGCACCCGCGGCACCATGTGTGTCGTCCTGGGCGGCGAGAAGATCTCGCGCAAGGTGTCCCTGGACATCGGCCGCGTCCACTACGACTTCACCCGCTTCTGCGGCACGACCGGCTCGGATCCGCGCCAGGGCTACGCCTGGATCCCCGCCAACGGCGATCTGCGCGAGAACGACCGTTGCGTCTTCGTCGGCGCCGCCGGCCCGATGGGCGTCATGCACACGATGCGCGCCGTCACCTCGGGTGTTCCCGGCCTCAGCGTCGTGGGCACGGATCTATCGGATGAGCGCCTGGCCAACCTGACGAAGGTTGTTGGCCCGACCGCCGAGAAGAACGGCGTGCCGCTGGACATCGTCAACACCTCCTCGACGCCCCTGGAGTACGGCTACACCTACGCGACGTGCCTCGTGCCCGTCCCGGCGCTGGTCTCCCAGGCCGTCGACCTGCTGGCCGAGGGCGGCATCCTGAACGCGTTCGCCGGTATCCCGGCCGGCACGTTCGGTGACTTCGACCTGCAGGGCATCATCGAGCGCCGGATCTTCATGCTGGGCACCTCCGGCTCGGACGTCTCCGACATGCGCACGGTCCTGCGCAAGATCGAAGCCGGCATCATCGACACCACGATCTCCCTGTGGGCGATCACCGGCATGGCGGGCTTCGGCGACGCCATCAACGCGGTGATGGACCGTACCTCTGGCGGCAAGATCATGGTCTTCCCGATGATGCACGACCTGGGCCTGACCCCCGTGTCCGAGCTGGCCGAGAAGCTGCCGACGGTCGCCGCGAAGCTTGACGCCGCCGGCCTGTGGACCAAGGAGGCCGAGGAGGCGCTGCTCGCCACCCGCTGAGCGCTCCGCCTCGCCCTTCGCCCCGGCCTCGTCTGTCACCCGGACGAGGCCGGGGCCTTCTTTCTCTGCGATAATGAGGGGGCAAGCGTTGTGTTGCGAACAAGGAGGTTCCCATGACAGTCAACGATTGCGCCGACAGGGAACGCTACGTGGCGTTGCAGGCGTGGCTGGTCGGCCAGCTGGACCCGCGCACGCCGCACGCGGCGGACCTCTTTGCGCAGGATACGGAGTGCCTCTACGACGCCTTTCTGTCCGTGCTCGTTGGTACGGGGCTGGGATTCGCCGACTTCGACGATGATCGCACCCATCATGGACTCTACGCTTTCGACTTTTTCGTGGGCGACGTCCACGCGCCACCCCGGCTTGGGGGAGCGGACGGGCCGGGGGAGTCCCGCGCGGCAGGGCAGCTCTCCCCGGCGGTCGCCACCCCGGCGATGTGCCACGCGATTGTCGACACGTGGCTCGGTGACGTGGGCAGGCGCATCCCGTTCGTGGCATCTGTGATTGCCTCCGTGGCCACCCTCGAGCTCGTCGCCGATGTGCGCGTCGACGAGTGTGTCTTTGAGTGTGAGCTGCTGCCGGGCTACGCCCGCTCCACCGCAAACAAACCGTGGGAAGACGGCAGTCTGCCCATTGGCGCGCTGGATTTGTCCCTGGTTGCCCCTGGTCCGCTCATCTACGTAGAGGCGGGCGTGCGATATGAGGGACAGGTTATGTCCTGCTTGGGCGTCGACGAGGCCGTGGCCTCGTGGGTGCAGATGGGGCTCTCTGTAGAGTCCTCCACGGCCTCCAGCACCGGAGTGACTGCCGTTCTGCGCGCCCCGCACGGGGGCCCTGAGATGCTCGGGTGGGCTGCCGACGCAGTGGCTCGAGCCCTGTCCGCGTGCGGGTACACCGGGGTAGTGCAGATCCGAGCGCGCTTCGCTCACGCGCCGGCGTAGTCTCCGATCGCCGCGCCGTCGCGCATAACGAAGCCCCGGCCTCGTCCGTTGAGACGAGGCCGGGGCAAGTTGCTAGGGGAGAGGCCCCTTACGCGTTGGTCTTCTCGGCGGCGACGGGAGCGTCGTCCTTCCAGAAGTCCAGCTCATCGGGGTTCAGGCCGATCGAGGAGGCCTTGAAGTGCGGCTCAAGGCCGGCCTTGCGCTGGGCGACGTAGTCGTCCGCGCAGCGGATGGCCTGGTTGCCCAGGATGACGATGACGGGCAGGTTGATGAGCGCCATGAGGCCCATCAGGATGTCACCCAGGTTCCACGCGACCTCGAATTTGAGGAGCGCGCCTGCGAAGACGAGCAGTGCGGCCACGGCGCGGAAGATCGAGAGCATCCAGTGCTTCATGTGCTTGTTGCGTAGCAGGAAACGGAAGTTGACCTCGGCGTAGTAGAAGTTGCCGACCAGCGTCGTGAAGGCGAAGAGGAACAGGGCGACCGAGATGAAGACCTGAGCGACCGGCTGGCCGAGGATCGTGGCCATCGCGTCCTTCACGAGGGGAGCTCCTGTCACGCCGTTGTCATTGCCAACGCCCGAGGAGAGAACCACGAACGCGGTCAGCGTGCAGATCACCATGGTGTCGATGAAGACCGAGAGCATCTGGACGAGGCCCTGCTTGGCGGGGTGCGACACGGAGGCGGAGGCGGCGGCGTTCGGAGCGGAGCCGACGCCCGCCTCGTTCGAGTAGAGGCCGCGCTTGATGCCGTACATCATTGCGGAGCCGGCGAAGCCACCGAAAATCGCCTTAAAGTCGAAAGCGCCGGCGAAGATCGCGGAGAACATCGCGGGGATGTTCTGGTAGTTGAGTGCGACGACAACCAGGCCGACGCCCAGGTAGATGATGGCCATAACCGGCACAAGCAGGGCGGTGACGTCGGTGAGACGACGCGTACCGCCGAAGATCGAGCCGGCCATCAGCACCGCGAGGATGGCGCCGATAATCCACGGCGTCCACTCATTCGCCCAGCTGTAATGGGTGAAAGCGTCAGCAACGTTGAAGGACGCGAGCAGGTTGAAGCCGCCCATGTAGGTGAGGATAAGAACCGTCGCGAAGAGCGTGGCGAGCCAGTTCTGCTTGAGCGCCGTCTGAATGTAGTAGGCGGGACCGCCGTACGAGTGGTGGGGGCCCTGCTTCTTATAGATCTGCGCAAGCGTCGACTCGATAAAGGCGGAGGCGCCACCGAGAGTGGCGATCACCCACATCCAGAACACGGAGCCAGCGCCGCCGAGCGTCACGGCCGTCGCCACACCGGCAATGTTGCCGACGCCCACGCGCGAGGCCGTCGACACCATCAGTGCACGGAACGAGGAGACCTCGCCTTCCTCGTGGGGAGGCTCGGTCACGACGCGGATCGCTTCCTTAAACAGGCGCAGCGGAAGAGCGCGCGTGCGGATGAAGAAGTACAGGCCGACGCCAATCAGCAGGGCGACAAGCAAGTACGTATACATAAAGCCCGAGATAGCATCCAGGGTGCCGGCAAGATCGAAAGCCGGACGCAGAGTTCCATTCATCGTTGTTCCTAGCGTTGATGGACGGTCATAGAAGCGGCGAGGCCGCACTGATGAGCACGAGTATAGCGCGTCGGTCAACGGAAGGTAAAGAGTTTACTAAAAAACGTGATGGCTTCGGCCATATGGCCAGGTAGTGGGGGTGGAGTGGGCGCATTGAGCTCTGCTTACTCGCCAACGTTGCGTTTGCTGGAGCACATTTTCATGAAATCTCTGTGGTCTGGGGCATTAAAATCGCCGATTTTGGGCATATTTGGCCGCCTGCGACAAGGGAGATCGTTGCAATCTGGCGGAAAACTGAGTTCATGCACATCGGTTGCGCTTGATTTGACGATGTCTGCAGAAGTGCGTATTGTTTTCCTTGTTGCGCCGAACGGCAGCGAACGAAGCGAGAAGCTCGGGTCGCGGAAACATGGCGCGAAACGCCTTTCGAAAACATGCGAGATATTCGTGTGCGCTCGATCGTGTGGGTGTTGTTTGTGAACTCGATAGTGTGTTTGTTTGTTTTTTATGCCTGTTTTTTGTTTTTGAGTGTTTTTGGTTGGGATTGCTGACTGGCCTTGTTTGGTTGGTTGGTTTTTCTGGGCTTTAACGTTTTTGTTTTTGTTCGGAGAGTTTGATCCTGGCTCAGGACGAACGCTGGCGGCGTGCTTAACACATGCAAGTCGAACGCTGAAGCCCAGCTTGCTGGGTGGATGAGTGGCGAACGGGTGAGTAACACGTGAGTAACCTGCCCCCTTCTTTGGGATAACGCCCGGAAACGGGTGCTAATACTGGATATTCACTGGCCTTCGCATGGGGGTTGGTGGAAAGGTTTTTTCTGGTGGGGGATGGGCTCGCGGCCTATCAGCTTGTTGGTGGGGTGATGGCCTACCAAGGCTTTGACGGGTAGCCGGCCTGAGAGGGTGACCGGTCACATTGGGACTGAGATACGGCCCAGACTCCTACGGGAGGCAGCAGTGGGGAATATTGCACAATGGGCGAAAGCCTGATGCAGCGACGCCGCGTGAGGGATGACGGCCTTCGGGTTGTAAACCTCTTTCGCTCATGGTCAAGCCGCAACAATGGTTGTGGTGAGGGTAGTGGGTAAAGAAGCGCCGGCTAACTACGTGCCAGCAGCCGCGGTAATACGTAGGGCGCGAGCGTTGTCCGGAATTATTGGGCGTAAAGGGCTTGTAGGCGGTTGGTCGCGTCTGCCGTGAAATCCTCTGGCTTAACTGGGGGCGTGCGGTGGGTACGGGCTGACTTGAGTGCGGTAGGGGAGACTGGAACTCCTGGTGTAGCGGTGGAATGCGCAGATATCAGGAAGAACACCGGTGGCGAAGGCGGGTCTCTGGGCCGTTACTGACGCTGAGGAGCGAAAGCGTGGGGAGCGAACAGGATTAGATACCCTGGTAGTCCACGCTGTAAACGTTGGGCACTAGGTGTGGGGGCCACCCGTGGTTTCTGCGCCGTAGCTAACGCTTTAAGTGCCCCGCCTGGGGAGTACGGCCGCAAGGCTAAAACTCAAAGGAATTGACGGGGGCCCGCACAAGCGGCGGAGCATGCGGATTAATTCGATGCAACGCGAAGAACCTTACCAAGGCTTGACATGCACGGCGACACTGCAGAGATGTGGTGGCATTTAGTTGGTCGTGTGCAGGTGGTGCATGGTTGTCGTCAGCTCGTGTCGTGAGATGTTGGGTTAAGTCCCGCAACGAGCGCAACCCTTGCCCTATGTTGCCAGCACGTGATGGTGGGGACTCGTGGGGGACTGCCGGGGTTAACTCGGAGGAAGGTGGGGATGACGTCAAATCATCATGCCCCTTATGTCTTGGGCTTCACGCATGCTACAATGGTTGGTACAGAGGGTTGCGATATCGTGAGGTGGAGCGAATCCCTTAAAGCCAGTCTCAGTTCGGATTGGGGTCTGCAACTCGACCCCATGAAGGTGGAGTCGCTAGTAATCGCAGATCAGCAACGCTGCGGTGAATACGTTCTCGGGCCTTGTACACACCGCCCGTCACGTCACGAAAGTTGGTAACACCCGAAGCCCATGGCCTAACCGTTTTTGCGGGGGGAGTGGTCGAAGGTGGGATTGGCGATTGGGACGAAGTCGTAACAAGGTAGCCGTACCGGAAGGTGCGGCTGGATCACCTCCTTTCTAGGGAGCCCAGTTTGTGGGGGACAAGGCAGCATGGCTGTTTGGGTTGTGTTGTGTTGTTTTCTTGTGCCTGCGCATGTACGCCACCTGATGTGGGTGGTGGGTGTGGGTGCGTGTTTTGGGTTGGGCATTAAAATGTTGTAGCGAGCAGACACACTGTCGGGTTCACGTTCAACACCGTGTGAGCGTCCGCTGCCTGTTGGTGGTGGTTGCCTGCGCAGCCAGCCAGCAGTTGTTGTTGGTGTGGGTGTGTGTGGTGGGTTGTTTGTGATTTGTATAGTGGTTGCGAGCATATTTGTTCTGTACTGTTTTTTGTGTTTTGTTTAGTTTTATTGGGCATTCGGTGGATGCCTTGGCATCAAGAGCTGATGAAGGACGTTGCGGCCTGCGATATGCCTCGGGGAGCTGGCGAGCGAGCGTTATTATCCGAGGGTGTCCGAATGGGGGAACCTAACCTGGGTTGTGCTGGGTTACCATCATCTGAACGTGTATAGGGTGGTGGGGGGAACGCGGGGAAGTGAAACATCTCAGTACCCGCAGGAAAAGATATTCCGTGAGTAGTGGCGAGCGAAAGCGGAGGAGGCTAAACCAGATGCGTGTGAGAGGCGGCGGCCGTTGCGTGTTTGGTGTTGTGGGGCCATATTGGATCCTTCTGCCGGGGGATCGCATCACTTGTTGTTGGGAGTTGAACAGTCTGGGAAGTCTGACCGTAGAGCGTGATAGTCGTGTAAACGGACCGGTGGCGTGTGGTGTGGGTGTGGTACCCGAGTAGCGCGGGACTCGTGAAATCTCGTGTGAATCTGCCAAGACCACTTGGTAAGCCTAAATACTACTTGATGACCGATAGTGCATAGTACCGTGAGGGAATGGTGAAAAGTACCCCGGGAGGGGAGTGAAATAGTACCTGAAACCGTGTGCCTGTAAGCCGTCAGAGCCTTGAGGGGTGATGGCGTGCCTTTTGAAGAATGAGCCTGCGAGTTAGTGATACGTGGCGTGCTTAACCCGTGTGGGGTATGCGTAGCGAAAGCGAGTCTGAAATATGGCGTTGGTCGCGTGTTCTAGACCCGAAGCGGGGTGATCTACCCATGGTCAGGTTGAAGCAGAGGTAAGACTGTGTGGAGGACCGAACCCACCAGGGTTGAAAACCTGGGGGATGAACTGTGGGTAGGGGTGAAAGGCCAATCAAACTCCGTGATAGCTGGTTCTCCCCGAAATGCATTTAGGTGCAGCGTCGCGTGGTCCCTGGTGGAGGTAGAGCTACTGGATGGCCGATGGGCCCTATGGGTTACTGACGTCAGCCAAACTCCGAATGCCATTAGGTGTAGCGCGGCAGTGAGACTGCGGGGGATAAGCTTCGTAGTCGAGAGGGAAACAGCCCAGATCATCAGCTAAGGCCCCTAAGCGTACGCTAAGTGGGAAAGGATGTGGAGTCGCGGTGACAACCAGGAGGTTGGCTTAGAAGCAGCCATCCTTGAAAGAGTGCGTAATAGCTCACTGGTCAAGTGGTTCTGCGCCGACAATGTAGCGGGGCTCAAGCGTACCGCCGAAGCTGTGGCAACAACACAAGTAGCTGGCGCCAGGAACTGGAGTGCTGGTGTGTTGTTGGGTAGGGGAGCGTCCTGCACGAGGTGAAGCCTGGAGGGAACTTCTGGTGGATTGTGTGGGAGTGAGAATGCAGGCATGAGTAACGAATCTGCGGTGAGAATCCGCAGCGCCGATTGACTAAGGGTTCCAGGGCTAGGTTTATCCGCCCTGGGTTAGTCGGGTCCTAAGGCGAGGCCGACAGGCGTAGTCGATGGACAACCAGTTGATATTCTGGTACCGCGTTATGACCGCCCATGCTGAAGTCATTGTGCTAACCAATTTGCTCACGCCCCCACATGACCTTCGGGTCGCGTGGTGTGTGTGGGTCTTGGGGCCCCGGTGATTGTAGGCAAGCGTGTTAACAGGGGTGACGCAGACAGGTAGCTGCAGTGCGCCGATGGTTGTGCGTATTTAAGGTTGTGGCCCGCCTCCCAGGCAAATCCGGGGGACAGATGGGTGAGAACTGATGAGGGACACACGCGTGTGTGGACTTGTGGTGATCCTAAGCTGCCGAGAAAAGCCTCGACGTGAGGGCATGACGCGCCCGTACCCTAAACCGACTCAGGTGGTCAGGTAGAGTATACCGAGGCGTTCGAGTGAATCGTGGTTAAGGAACTCGGCAAAATTCCTCCGTAACTTCGGGATAAGGAGGACCCCGTGACTTCCCCGCGCCGTGCGTGTGGGTGGGGTTGTGGGGTCGCAGAGAATAGGGAGAAGCGACTGTTTATCAAAAACACAGGTGCGTGCGAAGCCGTAAGGCGATGTATACGCACTGACGCCTGCCCGGTGCTGGAAGGTTAAGAGGAACCGTCAACACTCCTTTGGGGTGTGAAGCGGTGAATTTAAGCCCCAGTAAACGGCGGTGGTAACTATAACCATCCTAAGGTAGCGAAATTCCTTGTCGGGTAAGTTCCGACCTGCACGAATGGCGTAACGACTTCTCCGCTGTCTCAACCGCGAACTCGGTGAAATTGCAGTACGAGTAAAGATGCTCGTTTCGCGCAGAAGGACGGAAAGACCCCGGGACCTTTACTATAGCTTGGTATTGGTGTTCGCTTGGACTTGTGTAGGATAGGTGGGAGACTGTGAAGCTGCCGCGCCAGCGGTGGTGGAGTCGTCGTTGAAATACCATTCTGGTTCAAGCGGTCACCTCAACCTTGGCCCGTCATCCGGGTTGGGGACAGTGCCTGGTGGGTAGTTTAACTGGGGCGGTTGCCTCCTAAAATGTAACGGAGGCGCTCAAAGGTTCCCTCAGCCTGGTTGGTAATCAGGTGGCGAGTGCAAGTGTACAAGGGAGCTTGACTGTGAGACCGACGGGTCGAGCAGGTGCGAAAGCAGGAACTAGTGATCCGGCCATGGCACGTGGGTGCGTGGTCGCTCAACGGATAAAAGGTACCCCGGGGATAACAGGCTGATCTTGCCCAAGAGTCCATATCGACGGCATGGTTTGGCACCTCGATGTCGGCTCGTCGCATCCTGGGGCTGGAGTTGGTCCCAAGGGTTGGGCTGTTCGCCCATTAAAGCGGTACGCGAGCTGGGTTCAGAACGTCGTGAGACAGTTCGGTCCCTATCCTCTGTGCGCGCAGGAAATTTGAGAAGGGCCGTCCCTAGTACGAGAGGACCGGGATGGACGAACCTCTGGTGTGCCAGTTGTACCGCCAGGTGCATGGCTGGTTGGCTACGTTCGGAAGGGATAACCGCTGAAAGCATCTAAGCGGGAAGCCTGCTTCAAGATGAGATTTCCACGCCCCCTCGTGGGGTGAGAGGCCCCCGCCAGACTAGCGGGTTGATAGGCCAGAGGTGGAAGCACAGCAATGTGCTCGTGAGCCGACTGGTACTAATGGGCCAACACTAAACAACCACCCAACCAACAGGTCCGGGTGAACAAAAAGACACCAGCAAAACAGCCGCAACCACTATACAAACCACGATCAACCCACACCCCCACCAAACCACGGCGGGGGAACAGTGTTGAACACCAAGACTTGTGGTGGTCATAGCACCGGGGAAACGCCCAGCCTCCATTCCGAACCTGGAAGCTAAGCCCGGCAGCGCCAATGGTACTGCAACCGCCAGGTTGTGGGAGAGTAGGACACCGCCACAACACACTTCAAGTCGAAGGGCCTCATCCAAACGGATGAGGCCCTTCGCGTATTATCCGCAAAGTCTGTTGCCCGTGGCTTTTGCTCCCTCACCAGAGGGATCGCTACGCTGCGGCACCATGGGACTTGTGTCCTAAACGATATCGATTGTCCTTGTGCCTACCTTTTTCGCGATCTATAGTAGTTGATGTTTCAATAAGCTTTCGAAAGGAAACGTCGTGGCTTCCGTTGCCATCATTCTTGGTTCCGTTCGTCCCGGTCGCGCCGGTGAACAGGTTGTTCGCTGGATCGAGGACCAGGCTCGTCAGGTCGAGGGCGTGCAGACCGTGTTTTTCGATCTGCGTGACTACAACCTCCCTCTCTTCGCCGAGGAGATGCCGCCGTCGATGCAGGCTCCTGAGCTTCCCGAGGCCGTTCGTCTCCGCACAAACGTTGAGGCAAACGACGCCGTCCTGTTCGTGACGCCTGAGTATAACCACTCCGTGCCTGCCGCACTGAAGAACGCGATCGACTACCTGCCCCCGGCCACGCTGAAGGAGACGGCCGTTGGTCTGGTCGGCTACTCCTGGTACGGCGCGGTCAAGCCGCTTGAGCACCTGCGTGAGATCCTGTCGACCTTCGGCGCCGACGTGCGTGAGCAGCAGGTTGGCATCAACCTCGGCTCCGACTTCCAGGATGGCGTTTTCGCGCCCTCCGAGGAGCTCGGCGTCCAGATCCGCGAACTGCTCGCGTCGCTGGCGTGAGGTGCGATTCTGAGCGGTTTTCGAGTGATTGTGGCGCCGGTGTGTGATGGTGCTCGCTGTGAGTCGTCTTTCGACCGTTGTTGAGCGCCGGGGGCTCTTCGAAGGGGCCGTTCAGAGTATGGGTGTGGCCCGGCAGGACACTGCCGGGCCACACCCGTACCCGTTGGGGTCTTTGTGGATCGTCAGATCCAGCTCTGCAGCCACATGTGGGCGCGCCAGAAGTCGTAGTCTACGACGTCCCCGCGCCACAGCGGCATGAAGTAGATGGCGCAGCCGAGGATCGCGATCGTCACGAGCGTTGCAGTGGCCCACCCCGTGACCTGTGTGCGACGGGAGGCTGGCGCGGGTGTGGGCGATCCGTCCATCGTCACCCACCCCGCGAGGAGCCCAACCATCCATGCGACCGCCAAGGCGACGAAAGGCGCAAATGCGACGGTGTAGAAAATGAAGATTGTGCGATGCGCATAAGCGAGCCACGGGACGTACAGGGCGATATATCCGAGGGCAATGATGCCCACGCGCCAATTGCGGTAGTAGAACGTGGCGACAAGGACGAGTAACAGGGCACCGATGCCCACCCACCATAGGAGGGGATTGCCGAGGGCGACGACGTCGCTCGCGCACTTGCCCGATCGGCAGCCCATCACGGCCTCGCCGTTGTTCCAGTAAAAGGAGGTTGCGCGCACCTGTGCGAGCCATGTGAATGGGTTGGACTGGTACTTGTGGGGCGTGTTCAGTCCGTTGTGGAATGTCCACATCTCCTTGTGGTAGAGCCACAGGTCGGCCAGCTGTCCGGCGAATCCCGCAATGCCGGAACGGCCGTGCCCGTGAGCGGAGGAGTGTGTGAACCAGCTGAACCAGGAAGCCACGTACGTGAGAATCGCGGTCGGAACCATGAGGACGAATGCCCACCACACGTCTGCGAGGAGTGCTCCGCGGATCGGCGTCGGATGTCCCGCTCGCCAGCGGCACGTTACCTCGCGCAGCGCGACGAACAGCCCGAGGAAGGCGAGCACGTAAATGCCGGACCACTTGACGGAGCAGGCGAGCCCGGTGCAGATGCCGGCCGCGAAGAGCCACGGGCGGTTTCCCGCATTGGGGCCGATCGCGAACGGGCGGCGATCGCGCAGTGTGAGGTGCTCCCAGGCGGGGCGCCACCCCTGCCTCGGCTCGCCCAGTCCATCCCATGCCGCCAGCTTGGCGATGAGTGCGGGCTGTGCCATGTGCTGATCCTTCACGACGCACAGGAATGCGGCCAGCGCAAACATCGCCAGGAATCCGTCGAGGATGGACGTGCGGCTCATGACAATCGCCATGCCGTCCGTCGCCAGGAACAGGCCTGCGAGGAGGGTGATGGCGGGGGAGCGGAACAGGTTCTGCGCGAGGCGGCACAGAAGGAATACGGTGATGACGCCGCAGATCGCCGCCGCGATGCGCCACCCCACCGGATCCGACTGGCCGAAGAACTTCATGCCCATCGCGATCAGCCACTTGCCCGTCGGCGGATGAACGGGATAGCCGCCCACCGCGGACAGGCCGGAGGTGTCCCCATTGGCGAACGCGGTGTCGACATCCTTCGCCCACGTTCCCTCATATCCGAGGGCGAGGAGTGACCAGGCGTCCTTCACGTAGTAGGTCTCGTCGAAGATGAGCGTGCGGACGTTGCCCAGTCCGGGCAGTCGAATGAGAGCGGCGACGAGCGTCGCAATCGCTGTCGCTACCCACCCCGCTGCGGGCGTCGACAGGCGCTGCGCCCATCCGTCGGTCGGGGGAGTGGACGAGGCCTTGGCTGGCTGCTCGGGGGCCTCGTCGTCGGTCGCCGGCTCGCGCTCGGGGAGGTCGCTGGCGATCTCTTCGCTTGCCGCCTCCTGCTCGAGGAGGTCGCTGGCGATCTCTTCGCTTGCCGCCTCCTGCTCGAGGAGGTCCGCGGTCTCGTCGATCGTGTCGTTGTGTGCGTTCGCAGTATCCATCGCATCCGAGTCTAGCGGCCCTATCGCGCTGAAAGGAGTACGGCGCACGTTCGCTCTCGTGCTTGGAGAGAATGTTCAGCTTGACCGTCTTGAGAATTGTTCTCGCTTGTGGCTATAATTTCGTGTACCCGAAAACTGCACAGGAGCAATAATGTTTTCCTCGACGACGCGCGGCGTAGCAGCCGCCGCTGGGCTGGCCCTGGCGACCGCCTCGCTGGCCGCCTGCTCGCCCTCCTCCTCGGACCACGGCCTCGCGGTCGTTGCCACGACCACGCAGATCTGCGACTACGTCACCCAGATCGCCGCGAAATCCGCCGACATTTCCCTCGACAAGACTGACGCTGCCGGAAAGAGCAGCCACGTCGGCGCGCAGAAAGATGGTGCCGCCCTCGCCATGAGCCTCACCTGCCTGCTCGCCCCCAACGCATCCGCGCACGAGCACGAGATGACCCCCGCGCAGACCTCGGCACTCGCACAAGCCGACGTCATGGCGGTCTCCGGCGTGGACCTCGAGCACTTCCTCGACGACGCTGTCGTCTCCTCCGGCTTCAAGGGACGCATGGTTGTCACCTCGGGCGTCCTGACAGCTGCAGACATCGACAACCCGGGTACCCCGGACCCCGAGGGCCCCTACACGATTGATCGCGGAAGTGAGCGCGTGGACGTCGCCCCGTGGCCGTTCCCGCCGGAGGAAGCGGGCGAGGAACCCGAGTTCCGCTTCGACCCGCACGTGTGGACGTCGCCGAAGGGCGCTCGCGTCCAGGTCGCTAACCTCGGCGCGGGCCTCGCGGCTGCGGCACCCGACGCCGCCTCGTCGATCAACGCGGCCACGGCCTCGTACCTGGAGGAGATCGACGCGCTCGATCAGTGGACCGCCGAGGCCATCAAGACCGTGCCGGAGGGGCAGCGCGTGCTCTTTACCTCCCACGACGCCTTTGGCTACTTCTCGAGGGACTACGGGATCCGCTTCATCGGTGCGGCCCTGTCCGACTTCAACGAGCAGCAGGACGCCACCGCCGACCACATCGCCAAGGCCGTCGCGGCCGTCAAGGAATCCGGCGCGGTCGCGCTCTTCGCGGAAAACTCCAACAACTCCAAGTCCATCGAGGCGATCGCCCGCGCTGCCGGCGTGACCCCCATCGTGGGCGAGGACGCCATGTACGGCGACTCGCTGGGCCCCGACGGGTCCGAGGGAGCCACCTACGTCGGCTCGATCATCCACAACGTGCGCGCCGTGACGCAGGCGTGGGGCGGCACCGTCCCGGACCTGCCCGAGCGCCTGAAGGACCAGTGATGGGCAGACTCGTCTCCTTTCACGACGCGGCGCTGGGGTATGGGAATACCCCCGCGCTGACCGGCCTGACCCTCGACGTGTTCGGGGGCCAGGCCCTCGCCCTTGTTGGCCCCAACGGCGGCGGCAAGACCACCCTCATGCGAGGTATCGTCGGCGGCTGCTCGATCCTGTCCGGGACCGTAGAAGTGGACGCAACGCGCATTGGCCTCGTGCCGCAAAGCGCAGACCTGGACCTCACCTTCCCCGTGAGCGCGGCCGAGGTCGTCACCATGGGGCTCATCGCCGAAGCCGGCTGGGGCAAGCGCATCAGCGCCGACATGCGCGCGCGGGTGAGCGCCGCCCTCGAGCGGGTGAACCTCAGCGACCGGGCAAGCAGGCGCTTCGGGACGCTCAGCGGCGGGCAGCGCCAGCGTGTCCTCGTCGCGCGCGCCCTCGTTGCGCGCCCCGAGCTGGTCATGATGGACGAACCCTTCAACGGCCTGGACGCTCCCAGCCGCGACATCATCACGGGCCTCATCGCCGACCTGACCGCTGACGGTGTCGGCGTCATCGTGTCCACGCACGACCTGTCGCTTGCGCGCGACGTGTGCTCCCAGGCGTGCGTGCTCGCCTCCCGCCTCGTCGCCCTGGGATCCACCGACGAGGCCCTCGCGCCCGCGGTCTTGGCGCGCGCCTACGGATCGAGCGCCGACGAGGCGATTGCGGCCCTGTCATGATCGCCCCCTACCTGCTGCGCCCTCTCATCGTCCTCGGCCTGCTCGCGCTCGCGGTGGGACCAGCCTCGACGCTGGTCAACCTGCGCCGCGCCGAATTCAGCGCCGAAACGATGGTCCACGGCGTCTTTCCCGGCATCGTCGTTGGCATGGCGGTCGGCGGGCGCGAAGCGATCATCCCGGGCGGCGCAGTGTGCGCGGCTCTTATTGCGGCAGCGCTCACCGTGGCCTCTCGCAAACAGCGTCACTCCGAGGCGACGACCGCAGTCCTGCTCACCGCCTTCTTCTCCCTCGGCATCGTGATCTCCCTGCGCATCGGCGACATGTCCGGGCAGCTCGAATCCCTCATGTTCGGCCGTCTCCTGGATATCACCCCGTCGCGCATGGCAACGAGCGCCCTCGCCCTCGTGGTCGCAGCCGCCCTGCTCACCCTCACCTGGCGCGCACAGGTCGCGGTGGCCTTCGACCGTGAGGCCGCGCGCGTCAGCGGCATCCCGGTCACCTGGATCGACATCGCTTTCAACGCGGCGCTCGGCGCGATCGTGGTCGCGGCGTCGACGGCCGTTGGGGTCCTCCTCGTCGTCGGATACCTCATCGTGCCCGGAGCCTTCGGACGCCTCCTCGCGGCGGGACCACGCTCGATGATGCTCCTGGCCGCCACCTGCGCGCTCGTCGGGGGATGGGCCGGATTTGGCGTCTCCCTCCTGCGCACCGCGCGCCCACTGTCCCCGCAGGCGTGCGTCGCCATGGGCGTCCTCGTCTGCTTCGCTGCCGCGTGTGTCATCCGCGAGATCCGCGCCCGCCGCGCACCCACGGTCACCACCGCGTGTGAAACGTCGCGTGAAACGACCGTGAACGCCGGGGGAGGGCAGGCCTCGTGATCGCTAGCCTTCTCCTGTACCCCGCGCTCCACGTGACGATCATCGGGGCCCTGGGCGGCCTCGTCGGCGCCTTCGCCTATCTGGACCGACGCATCTTCTTCGCCGAATCCGTCACGCACGGGACGTTCCCGGGCGCGGTCCTCGGCGTGGTCATCGCCGCAGCCCTCGGACTGGGGCACTCGGGCATGTCGGCAGCGCTCTACGTTGGAGCGTTCCTGGGGACCATCCCGCTCGTCGCCCTCATGCGCAGGCTCGCCACGATCCCGGGTATCTCCAGCCAAGGCGCAGCCGGCATCGTGCTGACCGCCGGTTTTGCTTCCGGTTACTTCCTGGCGACCTGGTTCAAGCCCCTGCCCCTCGCGGTCAACTCCTTCCTGACAGGCTCCGTCATGACGGTCTCGCCCGCCGACGTCGCCTGGGCGGGTGGAGTGCTCGTGGTCGCTCTGCTTGTCGTGACGTTGGGTGGGCGCCACCTGATCGCCCACTGTTTCGACCCCGCCAACCCCGCCGCCGCCTCGCGCGCCGGGCGTCACGAGCTCGTCATCCTCGGCCTCATCCTCGCCTCGGTCACCGTGGCGATCCCCGCAGTCGGCACGATCCTGTCGATCGCGCTCATTGCCGCGCCGGCCGCCGCGCTCGCGCCTCTCGTGCGCAGCTCTCGCGCCTTCCTCATCGGCTGCCCGCTGCTGGGCGCGCTCCTGGGGATCTCCGGCCTCGCCATTGCCGTCCCCGCGCGCCTGAGCGCAGGCGGAACCATCGCGCTCCTGTGCGCCGCGTGCGTCCTCGCCTCGCGCGTCCCCCAATGGGTGGCGGGCGCGAGGCGGACGCGCCGTGCACGCGCAGGAAACCAGTGAGACGATACGGGCATGGAAGCAGCGACCGACACGACCAACGCCCCCGAGGCTGCCTCGACGTCCAAGGACGCTCGCGCGCAGGAACCCTACCGCCAGGAGGCGGGGACCATCCTGCTAGCCGCCACCCCGATCGGGGACGTGCGTGACGCCTCGCCCCGCGTCGTCGCCGCGCTTCAAGGAGCGGACATTGTCGCCGCCGAGGACACGCGCCGCGCGCTCGCCCTGGCCTCGCGCCTAGGCATCAAGCTGGGTGGCCGCCTCGTCGCCCTGCACGACCACAACGAGGCCGAGAAGGCCGCGGGCATCGTCGAGGCCGCTAGGGGAGGGGCGCGCGTCGTCTTCGTGTCCGACGCGGGTATGCCCACGGTCTCTGACCCTGGCTTCCGGCTGGCTCGTGCCGCCATCGACGCGGGCGTTCCTCTGTCCGTTCTGCCCGGTCCCTCCGCGCCGCTCGTGGCCCTCGCCCTGTCCGGCCTGCCGTCGGACCGCTTCGCCTTCGAGGGATTCCTACCGCGCAAGGATGGGGATGCCACGCGCTACCTGCAGGACCTCGCGACCGACCCGCACACGCTCATCTTCTTCGAATCGCCCCGGCGCGCAGCCGCCACGCTGACACGCATGGCCGAGGTCTTTGGCGCCGACCGCTCCGCCGCGCTGTGCCGCGAGCTCACGAAGGACTACGAGGAGGTGCGCCGCGGTACGCTCGGGCAGCTCGCGGAAGGTGCCGACGACGTCCTCGGCGAGGTGACGATCGTTGTCGCCGGATACGCGCGAAGCGCACGCGCCGAAGACCACGTCGGTGCCGTCCTCGCGCTCGCGGCGGAAGGCATGCGCCTCAAAGACGCCGCAGCTGAGGTGGCTGCGGCGACGGGCGCGCGCAAGAACGACCTCTACAAGGCCGCTCTCGCCGCGCGTTAAAAACGAGGCCGGGGAGCCTTAGACGATCTCGACGTGCTCCGACGTCATCCACTGGCGGGCCGACGCGCCCAGCTCCTCGGTCACGGGCGCGGTCAGCTCACGCAGGACACGCGTCTTGAAGTCCGCGCGAGCGGCGTCGACCGCCGTGCATGCGACGCAGTGCGACTCGGCGAGGCCCACGACGTCCACGTCCGTGATGCCAGCGTTGCGCAGGACCTGCTCCAGCGTCTCGCCCTCCTCGGTCGTTCCCTCGAAGCCCGAGTAGGCGGCCTTGTACTGGCCTTTCTTAATCGTCACGTCCGCGTTCACGTGCGCGAGAGCAGGGTGCAGCTCGGCCTCGGCCGTGCCCGCGACGCCGTGCGGGGGCCAGGTGTCCACGAAATCCGGCGTCTCGGAGAAGTGAGCGCCCGGATCGATGTGCCAATCCTGCGTCGTGACGATCAGCTGGTACTCGTCGCGGTGCGCGTCCACGTAGGCGGCCACGGCCTCGGCGATGGCGTTACCGCCCGTCACGGGGAGAGCACCACCTTCGCAGAACGTGGGCTGAACGTCGACGATAATGAGTGCGCGGGCCATGAAACCTCCCTGATAAATCAGTAATTTCCCCAAGCGTATCACCCGGGTCACACTCGCCCAAGGGCTGTTTCAATTCCTCGATATGCGGCCGGTTGCCCGTTTATGACACCAACGCAGTATTGTTAGGGGCTATGAGTCGTATTCTGTCCGCCGTCGCATGGCCCTACGCCAACGGCCCCCGTCATATTGGCCACGTTGCGGGATTCGGTGTCCCCTCCGACGTTTTCTCCCGGTACATGCGAATGGCCGGCCACGACGTCCTCATGGTGTCCGGCACCGATGAACACGGCACCCCCATCCTGGTGGCCGCCGACGGCGCCGGCGTGAGCGCCCGCGAACTCGCAGACCAGAACAACCGCCTCATCGTCGAGGACCTCGTGGCCCTGGGCCTGTCCTACGACCTCTTCACTCGCACGACCGCCGGCAACCACTACCGTGTCGTCCAGGACATGTTCGCCACCGTGCGCGACAACGGCTACATGATCGAGCAGGTCACGCGCGCCGCCATCTCCCCGTCCACCGGCCGCACCCTGCCCGACCGCTACATCGAGGGCACCTGCCCGATCTGCGGCGCCGAAGGAGCGCGCGGCGACCAGTGCGATAACTGCGGCAACCAGATGGACCCGACCGAGCTCATCAACCCGCGCTCGCGCATTAACGGCGAGACCCCCAACTTCGTGGAGTCCACCCACTACTTCCTCGACCTGCCCGCCCTGGCCGAGGCCCTGTCCGCCTGGCTCGACGAGCGCGAGAAGTCCGGCACCTGGCGTCCCAACGTCATCAAGTTCTCCCAGAACTTCCTCGAGGACATCCGCCCCCGCGCCATGACGCGCGACATCGACTGGGGTATCCCGGTCCCCGGCTGGGAAGACCAGCCCACCAAGCGCCTCTACGTGTGGTTCGACGCCGTCATCGGCTACCTGAGCGCCTCCATCGAGTGGGCGCGCCGCACCGGCGACCCCGAGGCCTGGCGCAAGTGGTGGAACGACCCCGAGGCCCTGTCCTACTACTTCATGGGCAAGGACAACATCGTCTTCCACTCCCAGATCTGGCCCGCCGAGCTGCTCGGCTACAACGGCCAGGGCGCGAAGGGTGGAGCTCCCGGCGACCTGGGCGTCCTCAACCTGCCCACCGAGGTCGTCTCCTCCGAGTTCCTCACGATGGAGGGCAAGAAGTTCTCCTCCTCGCACGGCATCGTCATCTACGTGCGCGATTTCCTCTCGCGTTACCAGGCCGACGCTCTGCGCTACTTCATCAGCGCCGCCGGCCCCGAGACCTCGGACTCCGACTTCACGTGGGCTGAGTTCGTGCGCCGCACCAACGGCGAGCTCGTCGCCGGCTGGGGCAACCTGGTCAACCGCACCGCCTCCATGATCGCCAAGAAGTTCGGCGAGATCCCCACCCCCGGTGAGCTCGAGGACATCGACCGCGCCCTCCTGGATGCCGTCGAGGCCGGTTTTGAGACCGTCGGCAACCTGATTCGCCACCACCGCCAGAAGGCGGCGCTGTCTGAGGCCATGCGCCTGGTCGGCGAGGCCAACAAGTACGTGACCGACACCGAGCCCTTCAAGCTGAAGGCCCCCGAGCAGCAGGAGCGCCTCGCGACGGTCCTGTGGACCCTGGCCCAGGCGGTCACGGACCTCAACCTCATGCTCTCCCCGTTCCTGCCCCACGCGGCCAACGACATCGACCGCGTCATGGGCGGCACCGGCGAGATCGCGCCGATGCCCTACATCGAGGAGGTCGCCGAGCTCGACCCGCAGGTCCTGCCCGCCGACTTCGAGGGCCGCGACGGCTACCCGATCATCACGGGCGACTACACGAACGTCCCGACCTGGGAGCGCCACCCGATCACGGTTGGTACCCCGATCGCCAAGCCTACGCCGGTGTTCGTGAAGCTGGATGAGTCCATTGTCGAGGAGGAGCTTGCCCGCTACGCGGACGCTCACCCCGACGATGTGACGGGTGCCTGATCTGGGGTTTTCCCTGGCATGACGCCACTTGCGATGAGTGTGGCGTACGTTTGACAGCGCGCGGGCGGGACGGATGTGTCCCGCCCGCGCGCTCGTCTGTCTCGGGGTGTTACCGTGAGGTCATGGCCGAAGATTTTCTCGCGTCCGCCCTCACTGCCGAGGCCTCGTCGCGCGCCCCGCAAGATCCCGACTACCCGCTCTTTCACGTCGCACCCCCGGTGGGCCGACTGAACGACCCGAACGGCCTCATTGAGATCGATGGGACCTACCACGCCTTCTTCCAGTACACCCCCGAGCACCCGCGCCGCCTCGTCTACTGGGGCCACGCCACCTCGACGGACCTGACCCGCTGGGACTACCACGCCCCTGCGATCCTGCCCGACACCCACCAGGACGCGAACGGCGCCTACTCGGGCACGGCCATCGAGGTCGGTGACCACGTCGAGCTGTGGTACACCGGCAACTACAAGGACCCCGACACGGGGGAGCGCGAGGCCACCCAGTGCGTCGTCACTACGACAGACATGGTCCACTTCAACAAGCAGGTGCCTCCGATTATCGGCCGCCAGCCGGAGGGGTATACCGCCCACTTCCGCGACCCGCAGGTGTGGCGCGACGCGGACGGATCCTACCGGATGCTGCTCGGCGTCCAGCGCGAGAACCTCACGGGCGCGGCCCTGCTCTACCGCTCCACGGACCTGCGTGCGTGGGAGTGCGAGGGCGAGATGACCTTCCCCGACGCCGGTGGCGCCTTCGACGCGTTCGGCTACATGTGGGAGTGCCCCAACCTGGTGCGCCTCGTCGATGAGGATTCGGGTGAGGCCCACGACGTGTTGATTTTCTGCCCGCAGGGAATTTCGCCCGAGCGCGAGGGATTCGAGAATGTCTTCCCGTGCGTCGCCATCGTCGGCGAGCTCATGAGCACCGAGTTCCGGGGCGCGGACGGCTCCTTCGAAGAGCTCGACCGCGGCACCGAGTTCTATGCTCCCCAGATCATGGCGCGCTCCGCGTCCTCGGACCCGGGGGCACCGACCCTTCTGTTCGGCTGGGCGGGCAATGCGGGCGAGGACGACCAGCCATCGATCGAGACGGGCGGCTGGGTGCACTGCTTCACCGCCCCGCGCGCCCTCACCCTGCGCGGGGGTCGCGTCATCGCCCGACCGTTCCTTCCGGGCCTGCCCCTGGCGCCCGCCACACTCGAGGGTGCTCCCGGGGACGAGGCCGGGGCGCGCGTTGTGGAGCTCGCTGGCTCACGCTCGTGGAGGCTTGCCTTCGATGCTTCCTATGAGGGGGCCCTGTCCGTGCGCATCGGCGAGGAGTCCGGCCTGTCGATCACCCTTGACGAGGGGCGTCTGACCGTTGACCTGACGGGTACGCGCTACCCCCATGGTGGCCGCCGCGTCGTCACCCTGGAGCCGGGGGAGGCCAGCCGCGTCGAGATCCTCCATGACCGCTCGATCACCGAGATCTACCTGGGTGACGGCTCGCGTGTCTTCACGACCCGCAGCTTCCTGAACGGTGAGGGCGCAGGAGTGACGCTCGTGGGCGCCGCCTCCGTGAGCGCCGTGAGCGCCGCGCGCGCCGACTAAACGACCCGTGCGCGAGGCCGTGGCTGCTCACAGTGGCCACGGCCTCGTCGTATGTGTGCGGTCTCTCATGTTCCGACCTGAGACGATGTCCGACGCGCCTTGCATTGAGGACTCTGTCACCCGTAGTATGTCAATCGATTGCTACACACCGCCCAGCGCGGCGTAACAATGGCGTTGCGCGTGGGGTTTTGAGAAAGGAATGTGGTCGGCAATGGATCACGCCAAGGTGGCAGGAGAGGTCGTCGAAGCAGTCGGCGGCGCATCCAACATCAGCGCAGCAGCACACTGCGCAACCCGTCTCCGCCTGGTGATCGCGGATGAGTCCAAGATCAACCAGCAGGCCCTCGATGACAACGAAGATCTGAAGGGCACATTCGCCGCCGGCGGCATGTTCCAGATCATCGTCGGTCCCGGCGATGTTGACCAGGTCTACGCCAAGATGGTCGCAAACCACGGCGTGCGCGAGGTCTCCAAGGATGAGGCCAAGGAAGAAGCCGAAAAGGGCGGCAACCTCTTCTCGCGCTTCATCAAGATGATCGCCGACATCTTCGTCCCGATCCTCCCGGCGCTGGTCGCCGGCGGTCTGATGATGGCCATCAACAACGTCATGACCGCTGAGGGCCTCTTCGGCGAGCAGTCGCTGACCCAGATGTACCCGGGCATCGCGGACTACGCAGCCCTCATCAACATGGTTTCCTCCGCGGCCTTCGCCTCGCTGCCGGTCCTCGTCGGCTTCTCCGCCGCCAAGCGTTTCGGTGGCAACGTCTACCTTGGCGCTGCGATCGGCGCGGCCATGGTTTCCTCCGACCTGCTCAACGCCTGGAACACAGGTGCGGCACTCGCCGGTGAGGCACAGGTTAGCTACTGGCACATCTTCGGCATGGACGTCGCCAAGATCGGCTACCAGGCGCAGGTTATCCCCACCCTGGCCGTCACCTACGTCATGTGCCTCATCGAGAAGAGCTTGCACAAGGTCCTCAAGGGCACCGCAGACTTCCTGCTCACCCCGCTCATCACGATGCTGGTCACCGGCTTCCTGGCCTTCACGATCATCGGCCCCGTTACCCGCGTGGCCGCCGAGTACCTGACCTGGGGTATTAACTGGACCTACTCGACCCTCGGCGTTGTCGGTGGTCTTCTCTTCGGCCTCGTCTACAGCCCGATCGTTGTGACCGGCCTGCACCAGTCCTTCCCCGCCATCGAAATCCCGCTCCTGCCCGTCAACGGCGGCGACGGCGACTTCATCTTCCCCGTCGCCTCCATGGCGAACGTCGCGCAGGGCGCGGCCGCCCTGGCCGTCTTCTTTAAGACCCGCGACGCCAAGCTCAAGGGCCTGGCCGGTGCCGGTGGCGCCTCCGCCGTCTTCGGCATCACCGAGCCCGCCATCTTCGGTGTCAACCTGCGCCTGCGCTGGCCCTTCTTCTGCGCCATGGCAGCTGCTGCCATCGGCTCCGCGGGCGTCGCCCTGCTGAACGTGCGCGGTCAGGCCCTCGGCGCCGCCGGCTTCGTCGGCTTCGTGTCGATCAAGCCGGAGTCGATCCCCGCGTACCTGGCCCTCGAGGTCCTCGTCTTCGTTCTGTCCTTCGGCTTCACTTTCGGCTACGCCATGACGCGTGGCAAGGCCGACATGGAGGGCCGCGCGCCCGCCGCCAAGGATGCCGCTCCCGTGGCCGCCGCCGTGGCGACCCCCGCCGCTCCGGCTCCCGCGGCCGCCCCGGCTGCCGCCCCGGCCCCGTCCTTCAGCGCCGAGGCACTGGCTGACCTCTCCGTCGCCTCGCCTCTCGCAGGCACCGTGGTTCCGCTCGAGCAGGTCAAGGACGAGTCCTTCGCGAAGGGCATGCTCGGCCCCGGCATTGGCATCGAGCCCGCCGACGGCCTCGTCGTCGCGCCCTTCGATGGCACCGTGACCGTCGCCTTCCCGACCGGCCACGCCTACGGCCTCAAGTCCGCCTCCGGCGTCCAGGTCCTCATCCACGTGGGCATGGACACCGTCAAGCTGGACGGCAAGGGCTTCACGCCCCGCGTTGCCAAGGGCGACGTCGTGCGCCGCGGCGACGTCCTCGCCGAGGTAGACCTCGACGTGATCCGCGAGGCCGGCTACGAGACCATCACGCCCGTCGTCGTGACGAACAAGAAGAAGCTCGGCGCGGTCACCCCGGTCGCCAGCGGCGAGATCCAGCGCGGCGACGCGCTGCTCGACGTGGCCCCCAAGGAAGCCTGAGCCTTCCGGGAGTCACTCCTGACATAACGGGTGGGCGGCATCAGCGCTGTGCTGGTGCCGCCCACCCGTCTGTCGTGCCGGTGGTATCGGGCGCGACAACAACCTAGGGCAGCGGTAAATGGTGGCAGCCTCGCGGCGCGTGACGTGCTCAGGCGTTGATCGAGCGCCCCTGGATCAGCGTGCCCGAGAACTCGACCGTCTGAGCATGGGGAGCCCCGGCCTCGTCGGACGACGAACGCGGAGCCTTGCCCTCGATCTGATCGAGGAGGATCGACACCGCAGCCCGGGCGATGTCCTCGATGGGCTGGCGGATCGTCGCTAAGTGGGGGAGGGCGCGGCGCATCGTCTCCGTGCCGTCAAAACCGATGATGGACAGGTCAGCGGGGACCGACAGGTTGCGCGTGCGCGCCCACTCGAGAACCTCGGCGGCCGCCAGATCGTCGGTCGCGAAAACCCCGTCGACGGGGGCTTCGGCGCGGGCCTCGTCCAGGGCGTCGCGCACCATCGCGAAACGCTGGGGTGTCGGCGTATCGAACGGCACGGTGACCACGCGAGGGGTGAGGCTAGCGCGCTCGATCTCGGCGCGGTAGCCGGCCTCGCGCAGATTACGCGGACCCGAACGGGAGGTAAGCAGCAGGGGATGGCGGCAGCCGCCCTCAATGAGCGCGCGCGTCGCCATGGCACCCGCCTCCTCATTCGCGCAGCGCACGTTCGGGATCGACGGGCTCAGCTCGCGGTCGATCGTCACCAGGGGCATGCGGATCGTGTCGTACTCGCCCAGGCCCTCGTTGTGGGCGCCTGAAATGATGCCGTCCACGCGGTTTCCCACGAGCAGCGAGAGGTACTCGCGCTCACGGTCCGCCCGGCCCATGGAATTACAGATAAGGATTCGGTAGCCGGCGTCGGCGAGGGCATTTTCGACCTCGACGGCCAGCTCGCCGAAGAAGGGGAGGGACACGGCTGGAACGATGAGACCAACCGTCTGCGTGCGCTTGCCATGCAGGGCACGAGCCAGCGAGTTTGGGCGGTAGCCGAGCGTCTCGATCGCGTCGGCGACGTTCTTCTTTGTCTTCTCCGAGAGGTAACCGCGGTTGTTGAGCACGCGCGACACGGTCGTCAGGCTCACTCCGGCCAGCTCGGCAACATCGGCCAGCGTGGGTTCGCGTGAACTCATGCGCGCTCTCCTGTCCTTCCCTCGGTACTTCTCCATTGTAGTTGGTGGGGTGGGAGGCGGTCGATCGTCACATCGGCGAGGCCTGGGCTGAGTGCTGCGTAGTGGCATCGTCCCGGTCGGCGGAGAAGTCTGTCATTGCATGGTTTTTCGGCATTTATGGGGGTGATGTATCCCATGTCACTGTCTGTGATATCGGGTTTTGCGTGGGTATCTAAGCCCGATACCATGGGCCGTACGGGCACCTGTGTCTCACGATGGACATACCCGCATTTGAAAGGAACGACCATGATTTCCCGCACCGTTGCAATTGGTTCCTCCGTTGGCCTCCACGCACGTCCCGCTTCCGTCCTCGCCGAGGCCGTTGACGACTCCGGCGTCGAGGTCACCATCGCTTTCGATGGCGAGGAGGCGGACGCCGCGTCGCTCCTCGAAATCATGACTCTGGGCGCCAAGCACGGCGACGTCGTCACCCTGTCCACCGAGGATGATTCCGCGGGCGCGGTGCTCGACTCGCTCGTCGAGCTGCTCTCGCGCGACCTCGACCAGGAGTGAGCTGATGGCGACGCACGACGTCCTGCACGGCATCGGCGTCTCCGCCGGTACCGCTGCAGCTCCCGCCGCGATCGTCCAACCCGCCCCCGGTGTCGACACGACCGAGCCGGGCAGCGTCGATGCTGCCGCCGACGGCGCGCGCGTCCGTGAGGCGCTCGCAGCTGTTTCCGCTCGTCTGAGCGACCGCGCTGCGAACGCGCCGGAGGAGACGAAGGCGATCCTCAAGGCCACCGCCCAGCTTGCGGGTGACCGTGGCCTGGCCAAGGCCGTTGATAAGAAGCTGAAGAAGGGCCTCGGTGTCACCCAGGCCGTCCATGACGCCGTCGAGGACTATGCGCAGATGCTGCGTAGCCTGGGTGGCTACATGGCCGAGCGTGCGACCGACCTGTACGACGTGCGCGACCGCGCGATCTGCGAGCTGCGCGGCCTGCCCGAACCCGGCGTGCCGGCGTTCGACGGCCCCGTCGTCCTCGTGGCGCGCGACCTGGCACCTGCCGAGACCGCGACGCTGAACCCCGAGACTGTCCTCGGCATCATCACCGAGGTCGGCGGCCCCACCTCGCACACGGCGATCCTGGCCGCCCAGCTGGGCATCCCGGCGATCGTCAAGGCCGAGGGCATCATGGCTGTCGAGGAAGGCACGATGCTGGCCCTCGACGGTGGTGTCGGCGAGGTCATCGTCGCCCCCACCGATGACGAGGTGGACCTGCTCAAGGAACGCTCGCGTCGCCGCGCGCTCGCGCTGGCCGGCTCGACCGGCAAGGGTGCGACCTACGACGGCTACCCCGTCAAGCTCCTGGCCAACATCGGCACGGTTGACGACGCTATGAAGGCCTCGAAGTTTGACCTCGAGGGGTCGGGCCTGTTCCGCACGGAGTTCCTGTTCCTGGAGCGTTCGGAGGCCCCGACGCTGGAGGAGCAGACCGACACCTACACGAAGGTCCTGCAGGCCTTCGGTGACCGTCGCGTCGTCGTGCGTACCCTCGATGCGGGCGCCGACAAGCCGCTGAGCTTCGCGGATCTGGGTGCCGAAGAGAACCCCGCCCTGGGTGTGCGCGGCCTGCGCCTGTGCCAGGTGCGGGAGGACCTCATCGACACGCAGCTGCAGGCTCTGGCCGCTGCCCACAAGGCGACGGGCGCGGAGCTGTGGGTCATGGCCCCCATGGTCTCGACTGCTGACGAAGCTAAGTGGTTCGCCGACAAGGCGCGCGGCTACGGCCTGCCCAAGGTCGGCATCATGATCGAGGTGCCCGCGGCCGCCCTGCGCGCCGAGCAGCTCCTGTCGATCGTGGACTTCGCCTCCATCGGCACGAACGACCTGACGCAGTACACGATGGCTGCCGACCGTCTGGACGGTAACCTGGCACCCCTCCTGGATCCGTGGCAGCCCGCGGTCCTCGAGATGATCCGCCACGCCTGCAACGGCGGTCGTGCGACGGGCAAGCCGATCGGCGTGTGTGGCGAGGCCGGTGGCGATCCGCTGCTGGCCCTGGTCCTCACAGGCCTGGGTGTCGCCTCCCTCTCGATGGCTCCGTCGAAGGTCAACGCCGTGCGCGCCGCCCTGCGCATGCATGACCTGGCGACCTGCCAGCAGATGGCGGCTTTCGCGGTGGATGCCCCCAGCGCGAAGGAAGGCCGTGAGAACGTCCTGAAGCTGGTGGCTCCGGCGATGCTGGATCTGCTCTGATTCGACGCTTCTGACAAGCAACGGGGTGGGCCCGGGAACCAATCGGTTCCCGGGCCCACCCCGTTTGTGCGTGTGTTGTACGGCGCGTCAGTCCCTGCGGATTGCGTCGGCTGGGTTGGGGGTGGCTGGTGTGCCTGCGCCCTGCTTCGGTGTCTTGGTGGATCGACCCGAGAAGAGCGCGGTGAGGATCAGGATGACGCCGAGGATCGCGATCGCGCTGATCCCGAGGATCGGCAGATTGAGGTTCGTGATGTAGGCCTCGGCGATCAGGAAAGCGCCCACCATACACACCAGGAGAGCCCACACGAACGAACCGACGCGCACGCCCCTGCGGGGGGCCTCGGGCATCGTGCGTACATCGACGGGGACGGTCGGTGCACTCCACGTGGCGTGAGCGCCCGCAGCGGATGCCCCCAAGGGCTCCTGAGCGCCGGCGGCTGCCCCGGCCTCGTACCCCCGAGAAGTCGACTCACCCGTGGAGGCCGGATCGAAGGCCGTGCGTCCGCCCGTGCCTACAGAGCCAGCGGGAGTGCCAGCCTGTGCCTGTGAGCCCTGAGCGCTCGATGCGCCCGCCTGGCTCTCAGCGCCAGCGTCTGCCCGAAAGGGATCGGCAGGCATCTGCGTCGTCGGGGCATCGCGGAAGATTGCGAGTGGGTCCGAGGAGAGATCCGGCGAAGAGGTCGGCATCTCGATGGTCGCATCCTGGCCAACGGAAGGGGCGGGAGTCGTCGGCAGCGGCGTCGTCTCGTCGAATTCGGGCAGCTGGGTGGTCTGGTCGTCGTTCGAGGTGGTCATGGTTGTGGTCCTTCCTCAGTTGCCCGACTGGGAGCCGGTGGGGGTAGGGGACGGGGTGGGCGTTGCGCTAGGGGTCGCGCTCGGAGTCGCCGAGGGCGTGGCGGAGGGAGCTGCCGGCGTGGAACCCCAGGTGCCTGAGGCGTCGGGGGACTGCACGATCGTCAGCGTGTCGATGTCCGCGTCGTCGGTGATAAGGATCGTGATACCGCCGAGCGAGGGCTTTCCCCAGGCGGGGGAGGAGACGGTCACGCCGGAGCAGTTGTTCAACGGCTCGGCCCATCCGTTGCCGTCCATGTTCGTGGTGAGGTCGTCGATGCTGGACTGGCAGATGATCTGCACGGGCTGGCCCTCAGCCATCTGAATGGTGAGTCGGCTCCAGGCCCGCCAGTCGACCGTAATCGTCTTGGTTGTGCCGACGGGCGCGCCGGTCAGGTCGAGCGTGGTCGCGCTGGTCGGGTTGCCTCCGCTAACCTCGTCGACCGTCCAGTCGAGCGTCGTCTGGTTGCCGATGGCACCCACGTGAGTGTTGATGAGGAAATCGGTTGGGTGAGATGCCTGGGAGCCAACGAGGCCTGTGGGGAGTGCCATCACCATGCCGATGACCGACAGGGTAGTGAGCCAGCCGGCGCTGCGATCGCGCAGGGCGGCGATCGCCAGGGAGAACCCGACGATGAGCAGGCACACGCCGCCACCAACGGTGATGATGCGGGCGATCGTTTGCCCCTCGGTCTCCCCAGTGATGAAGGGGATGGCGGGGCCTTTATCGACCATGTAAATGCCAGCGAAAACGGCGGCCACCACCAGGATCAGCAGGCCCGTGATCGCCAGGTTCACGCGACTGGAGACGGTGCGCGGGCGATGCGTCGGCATGGGACGCGGGGTCCACTGACGAGGCCGGGGAGCGGTAGGCGGAGTCGTCCAGCCGGGGTGGGGCTGGCCGGGGCGAGCGGCGGCCGGGCGCGGCCCGGCGTTCGTGCCCTGGGCGGCGGAGGTGGCGCCAGCGGGGCGCGGGGTGCCCGCGCTAGCTGCGCTGCCTGCGGGGACGCCGTAGGCGGGGAAACCCTCGGGGTCCCGCGCGTTCTGCTGCTGAGGCATGGTGGAGTCCGTGTCCTTAGCGCCCGGGGCGCTGTGCCCAAAAGGGTCGGAGGCTCCCGCCGCTGATGCCTGCTGCTGGGGCGTACCGTACTGCGGGGTGCCGTACTGGGACGCACCATACTGCGGATTGCCGAATTGGGGGGTCGCGCGGTTCGCGCCGGCCTGGGGGCCGCCCGAAGCGGAGCGGGCGATACTGACGAGCACGACGACGACGGCTGTGATGCCAGCGGCGAGTGCCAGGAGCTGAATCCAGCCGAGCCCAAGGCCTCCGACGATGCCCACCGCGGACAGCGACGAGGACAGGCCCGCAAGGATCATGAAGACGCCGCCGATCACTGCAACGTCGAAGCGACCCTCCAGGGTCTCTTCCAAGTGGATACGGCCGTCGGCGGCCTCGGGCAGGAGGAGCCACCCGAGTCCGTAAGCGATCGCCACGACGGGCATGCAGAACGTGGCGACCACCATGAGGACGCGCACGAGCGACAGGTCCCAGCCCTGGTGAGCGGCGATGCCCGAGCAGACGCCGCCGATTGCTCGGTCCTGAGCGCGGTACCAGCCCGAGCCTCGGACCGCGTCAAAGAAGCTGTTGCGGGGCGGGCGCTGCTGGTACTGGGCACCGGGGTCTGTTGTACCGTTCGGCCAACTCATCATGCACTTCCTCTCGATGGGATCCACACGGCGTGGATCGATACCACTACTCAACCAAAGAGACGGGGTGCCCCGATAGTAGGGGACCCCCTGAACGACCCCTGATTGTGGTGGGGGTACCCCGGGGGTAGCCCCCGTGGCATGCCACAATGGGAGCGTGAGCAGACCCGTGAACTCCCCCCACCCGGGGTGGACTCCACCCATTCCGGCGCCCCCCGCCAGGCCACCGCTCGTGCGCGCAACCGCCGCGAGCCCGGACATGCCGGCCCCCTGGATGGCAGGCGTCTGCGCCGGATTGGCCGTGCACCTGGGAGTGTCGGTCGCTCTCGTGCGCATCATCATGATCTGCATGACCTTTGTGGGTCTCGGCTTCGGCGTTTACCTGTGGCTGTGGGTGACGGTCCCCGAAGATTCCCCGGAGCGAAGCGGGGAGGGCACGCTCAGCCCCGGCCTCGTCCGACTGCGCGAGGAACGCGCCGCCCAGGTGTCGCGCAATCGCTTGATCGTCGTCGGCGTGGCCCTGATCGTCGGCGCGATCATCGGCACGATCCTGAACGCGACGAACACGCTGGACTGGCGAGACATGGGGTCGATCATCACGATCGTTTCCGGTATCTCGCTCGTGTGGAGCCAGAGTCGAAACGTGAGTTCCTGGCGGTCGTTGCGCTTCATCGGGGCTGTCTTCGGCGGTATCGTGCTGCTCAGCCTCGGCGTCGTCATGGTGGCCTCGCGCGACAACCCGCCCATCATTCTGCTGCGCGGTGGCCTCATCGGTGCTGCCCTGGTCGCGGGCGTGCTCTTCGCTCTCGTCCCCATGTGGCTGCGCACGACGAAGGACCTGTCCCAGGCCCAGGCGCAGCGCGTGCGCGAATCCGAGCGCGCCGACATCGCCGCCCACCTGCATGACTCCGTGCTCCAGGCCCTTACTCTTATTCGCGCATCCGCCGAGGACCCCGCCCGCGTGCGCGCCATCGCCCTCACTGAGGAGCGCGAGCTGCGCGCCTGGCTTTACACGGGCCACGCGCAGGCCGCCGACTCCCTGGACGCCGCCGTCACCGAGGCGGTCGTGGGCGTCGAGAGCCGCTACGGCGTGCCCATCAGCGTGGTCGTCGTCGGCGACATGCGCCCGGGCCCCGGCGAACTCGCGCTCGTCGCGGCCCTCGCCGAGGCCTGCCAAAACGCCGTGCGCCACGGCGCCCCGCCCGTCTCCGTCTACGTCGAAGTGCGCCCCCAGGCCGTGGAGGCCTTCATCAAAGACAGCGGCGAGGGCTTCGACCCCGCCTCGATCGCGGCCGACCGCCACGGCGTGCGCGACTCCATCGTCGGACGCATGCGCAGGACCGGGGGTAACGCCACGATCAGGCGTCTCGCCCGCGGAACCGAAGTTGCTCTGAGCGTGCCGCGCTCCGATATCCTGGAAGAAACAGCGCCCAACGGGAGGACCCAGTGACCATCCGCATCCTCGTCATCGACGACCACCCCATGGTTCGCGCAGGCGTGCGCGCCGAGCTCGAAAACTCCGGGGCCGACCTGGAGGTCGTCGGCGACGCCTCCGACGTCGAGGGCGCCATCGCGGCCTGCCGCGCGCTCACCCCGGACGTTGCCCTCCTCGACGTGCACCTGCCCGGCGGAAACGGCGGAGGTGGGGCCGAAGTGGCCAGCACGTGCCGCGACATCGAGGGCCTGCACTTCCTGGCGCTGTCCGTCTCGGACGCCGCCGAGGACGTCGTTCAGGTCATCCGCGCGGGCGCCCGCGGATACGTCACCAAGTCGATCTCCACCCCCGACCTCGTCGAGGCCATCGGTCGCGTCGCCGCCGGGGACGCAGCCTTCAGCCCGCGCCTGGCCGGCTTCGTGCTCGACGCCTTCGGGACCGGCGAGGTGTCCACAACCGACACCGAGCTGGACCTGCTGTCCGCGCGCGAGCAGGAGGTCATGCGCCTCATCGCCCGCGGCTACACGTACAAGGAAGTCGCCCACGACCTGTTCATCTCCATCAAGACCGTCGAAACCCACGTGAGTTCGGTCCTGCGCAAGCTCCAGCTCTCCAACCGCAACGAGCTGACGCGTTGGGCGATGCAGCGACACATCGTGTGAGGTCGGACCCCTTTCGCGCGCCCCATCCGGAGCGAACGGCCCATGCGTGCCTACAATGGAATCCCGAGAGCGTGACAGCGCCTGACCGCCCCGCACGGACGGCCCCTTTAATTCCGCGACCTCGGAGGATGCATGCACCGCATCGGTTTTGACAGTGATCAGTACGTCGAGATGCAGTCTCGACACATTGCCCAGCGACGAAGCGAATTCGGCGGCAAGCTCTATTTGGAGTTCGGTGGCAAGCTGATCGACGACATGCACGCGTCGCGTGTTCTACCCGGTTTTACGCCCGATAACAAGGTGCGTATGCTGCGCGAACTGGCCGACGAAGTGGAGATCATCGTCGCCGTTAATGCCAAGGATTTCGCGCGCCGCAAGGTCCGCGCAGACATGGGAACCACCTACGACGACGAGGTTCTGCGCCAGATCGACGAGTTCCGTGAGCGTGGCCTGTACGTCGGTTCCGTCGTCATCACCCAGTGGACGGATGACAACAAGGCAGCCGCCGAGGTGAAGGAACGCTTCGAGAAGCTCGGCATCCGCGTCTACCGCCACTTCCCGATCCCCGGCTACCCCTCGGACGTCGAGCGCATCGTCTCGGACGAGGGCTACGGCGCCAACGAGTACGTGGAGACCAGCCGCGACCTCGTCGTTGTGACGGCTCCCGGCCCGGGCTCCGGCAAGATGGCGACCTGCCTGTCGCAGCTGTACCACGACCACAAGCGCGGGATCGAGTCGGGGTACGCGAAGTGGGAGACCTTCCCGATCTGGAACATTCCGCTGGATCACCCGGTCAACATCGCCTACGAGGCGGCCACCGCCGACCTCGATGACGTCAACATGATTGATCCCTTCCACCTGGAGGCGTACGGGATCAAGACGGTCAACTACAACCGCGACGTCGAAATCTTCCCGGTCCTGAACCGCCTCTTCGAGAAGATCCTCGGATCCTCCCCGTATAAGAGCCCCACGGACATGGGCGTCAACATGGCTGGCCACTGCATCGTCGACGACGAGGCCTGCAGGGAAGCCTCGCGTCAGGAGATCATTCGCCGCTACTACAAGGCCCTCGTGACCGAGAAGAAGGAGATGAGCGAGCCCGTGCAGTCGGCGCGCATCTCCCTGCTGATGAGCCGCGTGGGCGTGGGCCGCATGGACCGCCCGGTCGTGCGTCCGGCCCTCGAGCTGGCCGAAGCTACGGGCGAGCCGGCCGCCGCGATCGAGCTGCCCGATGGCCAGATCGTCACGGGCAAGACGTCGGCGCTGCTGGGCTGCTCCTCGGCGATGCTCCTCAACGCCCTCAAGAAGCTCGCCGGCCTGCCGGACGAGGTCCAGCTCCTCGCCCCGGAGTCGATCGAGCCGATCCAGCGTCTCAAGACCCGCGACCTGGGCTCGCGCAACCCGCGCCTGCACACCGACGAGGTCCTCATTGCGCTCGCGGTCAGCGCCAACGGCGACGACAACGCGCGCCGCGCCCTGGACAAGCTGAGCGCGCTGCGTGACTGCGACGTGCACGAGTCGGTCATCCTGGGCCCCGTGGACGAGGGCATCTTCCGCTCGCTGGGCATCCAGGTGACGACTGAGCCGGTGTACGCGACGAAGTCGCTGTACCGCAAGAAGTAATCGCTTCGACGAGGCCGGGGTTTCCTTCGCGTATGAGCGCGGGGAGGCCCCGGCCTCGTTGTGTGCCGCCTTTCGTGGTTGGTGCCACCCGGGGCGGGGGTCGCAGGTGAGGGTGGGGCGGTTTACCCTTGGAGGCGATGAGTGACTCGACTTCTTTGCCTGACCTTGGTTTCCTGATCGGCCCCGACGGGGGTTTCCAGGACGACTACGTGCCGCCGGAGGTGCCCGCCTTTGATGTGGAGGATGCCTTGGGTTCCGACGCGTGGCCGGAGATCGCCGTGCCGGGTGGGGCATCGGGTGCGCCGTCGGCGTGGGAGCCTCCCGCGTCCTCGGGTGGTTTTTCGTCCGGCTGGGAGCGTCCCTCGCGCCCGGGCGTGGATCCCGAGTCGCTGACGCGCGGCCTCAACGATCGTCAGCGCGAGGCCGTCACTCACGCGGGCTCGCCGCTGCTGATTCTGGCAGGCGCGGGCTCTGGTAAGACGCGCGTGCTCACGCACCGCATCGCCTACCTGCTGGCCACGGGCCGCGCGCGGGCTGGCGAGATCCTGGCGATTACCTTCACGAACAAGGCGGCGGCCGAGATGCGGGAGCGCGCGGGCACCCTCGTGGGTGACGACGCGCGTCGCATGTGGGTGTCGACCTTCCACTCGGCGTGCGTGCGCCTGCTGCGCTACGAACACGAGGCGGCAGGGTTGTCCTCGTCCTTCACGATCTATGACGCCCAGGATTCCCAGCGCCTCATCCAGATGGTCCTCAAGGCTATGGACGTGGACATTAAGCGCTTCACGCCAAAGATGGTCGCGGCGCGCATTTCGGACGCGAAGAACGAGCTGATCGGCCCGGCGCGCTACGCGGAGACGGCGGGCAAGGACCCGGTCTCGCGCATCGTCGCGGACGCCTACGTCGAGTACGACAAGCGCATGCGCGCCTCGAACGCGCTGGACTTCGACGACCTCATCATGCGCACGGTCGACCTGCTGCGCGAGAACCCGCTGATCGCAGAGCACTACCATAGGCGCTTCCGCCACATCCTCGTGGACGAATACCAGGACACGAACCACGCGCAGTACGTCCTCGTGCGCGCCCTCGTGGGGGATGGCAAGGACGGCGTGGAGCCCGCCGAACTGACGGTCGTGGGCGACTCTGACCAGTCGATTTACGCCTTCCGAGGCGCCACGATCCGCAACATCGAGGAGTTCGAGCGCGACTTCACGGGCGCGCGCACGATCCTGCTCGAGCAGAACTACCGCTCGACGCAGAACATCCTGTCGGCCGCGAACGCGGTCATTGCCCGCAACACGGGGCGCCGTGCGAAGAACCTGTGGACGGCCTCGGGCGACGGCGCGCTCATTACGCTGGATGCCGCCGATTCCGAGCACGACGAGGCCCGCTTCGTCGTTGGCGAGATCGACCGCCTCGCGGACTCCGGCGTCGAGTGGGGCGACATTGCGGTCTTCTACCGCACGAATGCGCAGTCCCGCGCGCTGGAGGAACTCCTCGTGCGCCAGGGCATCCCGTACCGCGTCGTCGGCGGCACCCGCTTCTACGAGCGCCGCGAAATCAAGGACGCCTTGGCGTACCTGCAGGTCATCTCCAACCCTGACGACACTGTCGCGGCCCGCCGCGTCCTCAACGTTCCCAAACGAGGCATCGGAGCGAAGGCCGAAGAGGCGATCGCCGCGCATGCCGCCCACTACGGCATCTCGTTTGGCGCCGCCCTGCGTCACCTGTGGCTGCGTGCCGGGTGCCCCGCGGGTGAGGGCGAGGGGATCGACGTCGACGCGCTCGCGCGTTCCGCGTCCCCGGACGAGGCCTCGGCTGATTCTTCGGCTCCTGTTTCCTCGGATGGAGCGGCGGGGGAGAACCCCGCTGCTCGCGAGGCTGCGGATGAGAGCGTGGCTGCGGCCCCGGCCTCGTCCCCTGCCGCGAACTCGGCCGAGACGGCTCCCGAGGTCCTGGGCATCACCCCGCGCGCCGCGAAGTCGGCGGCAGCGTTCTGGGGACTCATCGAAACCCTGCGCGCCGCGGAGGCTCGAGGCGCATCACAGGCCGACATCCTCGAGGAAGTCTTGGACCGCACCGGCTACCTGGCGGAGCTACGCCGCAGCGAGGACCCGCAGGACGCCTCGCGCGTGGAAAACCTCGCGGAACTGCACTCGGTCGCGGGAGCCTTCGCGGCCGACGCTCCCGGCGGAACCCTCGCGGACTTCCTCGAGCGCGTCGCCCTCGTTGCCGACTCGGACCAGGTGCCCGCAGAGGGCGAGCGCGGCGGGCAGGTCACCCTCATGACCGTGCACACCGCGAAGGGCCTCGAATTTCCGGTCGTGTTCGTCACCGGCATGGAGGACGGCACCTTCCCGCACCAGCGCAGCCTCGGCGACGAGAGCGAGCTGGAGGAGGAGCGCCGACTGGCATACGTGGCGATCACGCGGGCGCGCGAACGCCTGTACCTGACGCGCGCGGCCGTACGCAGCGCCTGGGGCACCCCGCAGGAGATGCCGCCCTCACGGTTCCTCGACGACATCCCCGCCGAGCTCCTCGACGTGCGCCGCGCGGCCACGTCGGGGGAGCGCATGCGCGCGTCCTACGGCGGGTCCTACGGGTCCGGGTCGTACGGCTCGGGTTCCTACGGGCGTTCCCGTCGCTCCGAGGGGCGCGACCCATGGGGCGATACCGACACGGGCGCCTTCGGCTCCGGCCGCGGCGGCGCCTCCGCCCAGCCCGCCGGCGTGCGCAAGGTGACTCGCATGGGGGTCGCTCCTGCGGCCAAGCCCGCCGAGGATAAGCCGGTACTCTCCCTCAAGGTCGGCGATCGCATCAAGCACGCGACCCTGGGGGCCGGCACCGTCACCGGCATCGAAGGCGAGGGGCCGCGCACCGTGGCCCGCATCCGCTTCGGCCTGGGCGAGAAACGCCTGCTCGTGCGCATGGCTCCGATGGAGAAGATCTCCTAGCGTTTTCCGGCTGGGCCGGGCTGCGCCGTGGGCGGCGGCCCGCCCGCCGTTTTTTCCTGCGTGTTGTTGCTTGTGGCACCGCTGGTGTTCCGGGCGCCGGAGGGCCCAGCCGCCCGCGAGGCTAGGCGACCTCACTTCGTTCACCGCCGCGCCTCGAAGCCCGCCCGTGCCCTCCGGTCCCTCCGGCGCCCTCCACACCAGTGGTGCCTTGTTGCTGATGTGCGGCTTGGTGTGTCGCCTCGATGCCCTGCCAGGCCCTGCCGCCGCCCGCGTGCATCGTAGGGGCCTTGTGCGCTGCGATTTCTGGCTGATCTTTTGTGTGTTGTTACAAACGTCGTCAATCGGAGGTGTTTTTTGTGTGGATTCCCGATCCGTTGTTACAAACGCCGTCAATCCGACGGCTTTTTCGCTGAAAATAGTGGTTTTTGGACGCAGATTGACGACGTTTGTAACAGGGGTCCTCGCAAGGGGCTTCAAATTGCTCCGGTTTGACGACGTTTGTAACGTCGTCCGCCCACCGGCCCTGCGGCCGGGTCCTCCGGCGCCCTCTTATCAGAAGGTGGTGCGTGTTCTGGATAGGAAGCTCTGTTCTGGATAGGAACGGCGCTTCTGGATAGCTTATTAACCTATCCAGAACGCAATAACCTATCCAGATTGTTGTTTCCTATCCAGTTTGGTGGTGTGTGCCAGCCCGGCGGCCTGCTTGCTCGTGGCAGTGGGGGTGCACCACATGAAGCCCCCTGGCAGCGTGTCGCGCCTCTAGTGCTGCAATTCCCCCGATTGGTGGCGGTGTGGCCGCCAAACTGCAGACCCATTGAGTGAAAAACGCTGAAAACAGGCTGTTTTGGCGCAATGGGTCTGCACTTTGGCGGATGTGGTGTCTGTCGTGGTGTATTGGTCGCACGTGAATCCGCTATTGCGAGTGGTAACCCGCTATATCGCACGTGAACCCGCTATTTGGAGTGTGGGCGGGGCTGCCCACGTGCGCATTAGCGGGTTAACGTGCGCATTGAAGGGCTAACGCAGCCACCTGTAGGGCCTGCGCTCCGCCAGGTGGGTTAGCGTGCGCGACAAAGTGTGTCGATTCGCCACGCATTGGGCCTCACGTATATGGGAGCTACGTCCATGCTCGCCGAGATTGAAGGACCTGCGGCTCGTGTAGTAGAGCCGCGCAGCGGGAGGGAAAAGCCATGCACCGCTGGTGCTACAACGCCCTGTGCCCCCCATCGACCCCAGCAACCCGCCCCGCAACGCAAAGCGTTGACAAAGGGAAGTGGCTCTCCGGTCAAGGCCGTGACAAGCCTTGATAATGGGAGGAAATGGCGCGTTGACGCCGGTCGCACGTTAGAATTATTGCGCTGACCACACCACGTTCAACGGAGGGAATAAGGTGGATCTCTACGAGTACCAGGCCCGGCAGATGTTCAAGGAGCACGGCGTGCCCGTGCTCGACTACCGCCTGGCGTCAACCCCCGAAGAGGCGCGCGAGGGTGCGCGCGAGCTCCTGGCGGACGGTGCGTCGCTGCTGGTCGTCAAGGCGCAGGTGAAGACCGGCGGCCGTGGCAAGGCCGGCGGCGTCAAGCTCGCCCACACCGCCGACGAAGCCTACGAGAAGGCTGAGGCGATCCTCGGCCTCGACATCAAGGGCCACATCGTCAAGAAGGTCATGATCGCGTCCGGCGCGGACATTGCCGCCGAATACTACTTCTCGATCCTGCTGGACCGCTCGAACCGCCGCCACCTGGCGATGTGCTCGCGCGAAGGCGGCATGGATATTGAGACACTCGCGAAGGAACGCCCCGAGGCCCTGGCCCGCGTCCCCCTCGATCCCACCGTCGGCATCGACGCCGAGGTCGCCCGCCACATTGCGAAGGAAGCGGGCTTCGACGAGGAAACGGCTGAGGCCATCGCCCCCGTCCTTGAAACCCTGTGGACCGTCTACCGCGATGAGGATGCGACCCTGGTCGAGGTCAACCCGCTGGTCTCCAGCCCCGACGGCTCCGTGTGGGCGGTCGACGGCAAGGTGACCCTCGATGACAACGCGCGCTTCCGCCACCCCGGCCACGCTGAGCTCGTGGACGTGGCCGCGCAGGATCCGCGCGAGGCCGCAGCGAAGGCAGCCGGGCTTAACTACGTGCGCCTGGAGGGTCAGGTCGGCATCATCGGTAACGGCGCGGGCCTGGTCATGTCGACGCTCGACGTGGTTGCGATGGCCGGTGAGGAGTTCGGCGGAATGAAGCCCGCGAACTTCCTCGACATCGGCGGCGGCGCTTCGGCCGAGGTCATGGCCAAGGGTCTGGACATCATCCTCGGAGACGAGCAGGTTCGCTCCGTGTTCGTCAACGTCTTTGGCGGCATCACCGCGTGCGACCAGGTCGCCCGCGGTATCATCGGCGCGCTCGAGACGCTGGGCGACGCGGCCTCGAAGCCGCTCGTCGTGCGCCTTGACGGCAACAAGGTCGAGGAGGGCCGCGCGATTCTTGCCGAGGCTGCGCACCCGCTCGTCCACATGGAAGAAACGATGGACGGCGCGGCCCGGCGTGCAGCTGAGCTCGCCGCACAGGCCTCGTCGAAGTAACGACCCGAGAACCGCAGGAGAACACTATGACTATCTTCGTCAACTCTGACACCCGGGTCATCGTCCAGGGCATGACCGGCGCCGAGGGCCGCAAGCACACCCAGCGCATGCTGAGCGCCGGCACGGCCATCGTGGGCGGCACGAACCCGCGCAAGGCTGGCACGACCGTCACCTTCGACGTGCAGGGCTACGGCCCGGGCGCCGACAAGGTGGCCGACGGCCAGGTTGAGGTCCCCGTCTTCGGCACCGTCGCCGAGGCCCGCGAGGCCACCGCCGCGAACGCCTCCGTCATCTTCGTGCCCCCGGCCTTCGCGAAGGGCGCCGCCCTCGAGGCCATCGACGCGGGCATCGAAACGATCGTGCTCATCACCGAGGGCATTCCCGTCCAGGATTCCACGATTGTCGTCGAGCGTGCGCTCGCGGCGGGCGTGCGCCTGATCGGCCCGAACTGCCCCGGTATCATCTCGCCCGGGCAGGCGAACCTGGGTATCACCCCGGCGGACATTACGGGACCGGGCCGCCTCGGCCTCGTCTCCAAGTCGGGCACGCTGACCTACCAGCTCATGTACGAGCTGCGCGATTTCGGCTTCACGACGTGCCTGGGTATCGGCGGTGACCCGGTTGTGGGCACCACCCACATCGACGCGCTGGCGGCTTTTGAGGCTGACCCGGACACCGACCTCGTCATCATGATCGGCGAGATTGGTGGTGACGCCGAGGAGCGTGCGGCCGCCTGGATCCAGGAGAACATGACCAAGCCCGTCGTCGCCTACATCGCGGGCTTCACGGCCCCCGAGGGTAAGACCATGGGCCACGCGGGCGCGATCGTGTCCGGCTCGTCCGGTACGGCTGCCGCGAAGGCGGAGGCGCTCGAGGCCGTGGGCGTGCGCGTGGGTCGCACCCCTTCGCAGACGGCGCAGATCGCGCGCGAGATCCTCTCGCGCTAACGTCACAGCACAAATCGGCCCGGGGTCGGCGCGCAGCGTCGCGGCCCCGGGCCGATTCTGACACTATGGGCCTGTGAGCGAGCGCATCAGAGAAGTACCCAGCCCCCGGCGGACCACGACCACGTACGTGCCGGATCGGGCGACGATCCGTGTGGCCGTCCCGCAGGGGTGGGCGCGCGGTGCGCTCGCGGGCATTGAGGCGGCCTTCGCGGGCTGGGCGCTGATCACGGTGTTCACGATGATCGCGTACCTGACGCTGCGTTCGAACTCGTGGATGAATGATACGACGCCGCGCGATGCTCTCGGCCTGGGTGGTGACCTGTGGGCCGCCGTCATCGGCGGCACATCGGTCGTGGGAGACGTGCACTATCGTGCGATCCCGACGCTGATGGGCGCTCTGCTGATCGTGTTGGTGCGGATTCTGCTGCGCACGACGGCGGGTTATCCGCGCAGCGCCGCGCTGTTTGCCGTGCCTGGTTTTCTTCTCACCTCCTGGCTGCTGGCGGGCGCGTCGGGCATCTATTCGCACTGGTGGACGGGCACGCTCGGCGCGATTCTGATTCCGCTGATCGGATCGGTGTGGTTCGTTGCGTCGGGGTATTCGCGCGACAATGAGGCCCCGTCGATGCAGCACTGGATTTCGGGTGGCCTGAAGCTGGGAGGCCTGTCGGTCCTCGCGCTCGTGGCTGTGTCTGCGGTGGCGTCGGTGATTGCGCTCGTGGCGGGGTGGAGCCGCATGGCTGGGATCCAGGAGATTCTGGGTGCTGCCTCGGGCGCGGATACCGCTTTTATCGTGGGGGCTCAGCTGCTTTTTGCGCCCACGGTCATGGCGTGGGCTGCCTCCTGGTGGTCGGGCGCTGGTTTCCTGACGGCGACGGATTCGCTGCATTCTCCGGTGGTGGCGGGCACCGGCCCGATTCCGCCGATTCCGCTCCTTGGAGCCGTCCCGGAGACGGCCCCCGGCATGTGGGTGATTCTTGCGCCGATCATGTTGGGCATTGGCCTTGGTGTTGTCGCGTCGCGTTCGTTCCGTCGTGAGCACCTGCTGCACCAGACTGCCCAGGGTGTCCTGTCCTCGGTGATTGTCGCCTCGGTGACGGCCCTGTGGATGTGGAGCGCGACGATGAGCATGGGCTCCGTGCGCCTGTCGTCGATGGGCCCGCGCGTGGGGTGGGTGACGCTCGCCCTCGTGCTCGAGGTTGCCCTGCCCGCCTTGATCATCGCCCTGGCGAGCCACCCGACGACTCGCGCCCTCCTCGGCGAGGGTGCCGGTCGCGTGCGCAACGAGGGTGAGGCCCTGCGCCGCCGCGCCGCCGAGCGTGCGTCCCGCGTGGGAGCCACTGCCTCGGTGGCCGACGAGGCCTGGGCTGAGGCTTCCGAACCCGAGGAACCCGGCAACGCGGACGTAAGCGCCGACGAGGCCGAGGATCTCGAAGCGGTGGCTGATGCGGACGAGCAGGACGCGGATGAGATGCCTGAGGACACTAGCGAAACTGCCGCCGAGGATGCCGCGGACATCGAACCGGTCCAGGCTGAAGGTGACGAGGAAGACCCCGAGGCGAAGGCGACGCGGCGCGAGGGCCTGAACTAGACTGGGAGTCGCCGCGACTGGCGAGGGTGGATGACCACCGGGGAGCGGCCGCATTTCCCGCGAGGCGTCGCCCGCCTGGGCGCCTGGGTTTGGTCTCAACCTGGAGGAACTATGTCCGTCTCCCTGGACAACCTGGAACCCATCGACGTGCGCCCTATCAAGCGGGCCCTGATCTCTGTGTATGACAAGACGGGCTTGGAGGATCTTGCCCGCGCCCTTGGCGAGGCCGGCGTGGAGATCGTCTCCACCGGCTCCACGGCCGCGCGCATTGCGGCGGCAGGCGTGGCCGTCACCCCAGTCGACGACGTGACCGGCTTCCCCGAGGTGCTCGAGGGGCGCGTGAAGACCCTGCACCCCTTCATTCATTCCGGCATCCTGGCCGATCAGCGTAAGGCGGCTCATCGCGAGCAGATCGCCCAGCTGGGCATCAAGGCCTTTGACCTGGTCGTGTGCAACCTGTACCCGTTCCAGGACACGGTTGCGTCGGGCGCGTCCTTCGATGAGTGCGTCGAGCAGATCGACATCGGTGGCCCGTCCATGGTGCGTGCCGCCGCGAAGAATCATCCGTCGGTCGCGGTCGTGACCTCCCCGGAGCGCTACGCGGATGTAGCCGAGGCCGTGGCGGGGGAGGGCTTCACCCTCGAGCAGCGCCGCGTGCTGGCCGCCGAGGCCTTCGCCCACACGGCGACCTACGACCTGGCGATTGCCGGTTGGCTGGCCGACGAGCTGGATCTCGAGGACGTGCGCGAGACACTCGACGATGCCGCCGAGACCCACCTGGATGCCTCCGACGCGGCCTTCCTGGAGTCGCTGGGCTACCAGACCGAGGAAGACTACGTGGTGGACGTCCCCGAGGAGGAGGGGCAGACCTCGGGTATGCCCGTGTTCGTCGCCGACGCGTTCGAGCGCGTGGAGTCGCTGCGCTACGGCGAGAATCCGCACCAGGGCGCTGCCGTGTACCGCGAGATCGATGAGTCCTTCGAGGACGAGGATGCCGACGACGAGGCCTTGGTCCCGGGCATCGCGAACGCGCGCCAGCTGCACGGCAAGGCCATGAGCTACAACAACTACACGGATGGCGACGCCGCCCTGCGCGCCGCCTACGATCACGAGCGCCCCTGCGTCGCGATCATCAAGCACGCGAACCCCTGCGGTATCGCGGTGGCCGACGATGTGGCCGAGGCGCACCGCCTCGCGCATGCCTGCGACCCCGTGTCGGCGTTTGGCGGCGTGATCGCCGTGAATCGCCCGGTGAGCGTGGAGCTGGCCCGCCAGATCGTCCCGATCTTCACCGAGGTCGTGCTGGCCCCCGACTACGAGGAGGGCGCGCTCGAGGTGCTGAGCGCGAAGAAGAACCTGCGCGTCCTGCAGGTTGAGCCCCCGGCTCGCGGCTCGTACGAGTTCAAGCAGATCAGCGGCGGCCTGCTGGTCCAGGAGCGCGACGACATCGACGCGCCGGGCGATTCCCCGGAGAACTGGACGCTCGCGGCCGGCGCTCCCGCCGACGAGGCGACGCTGGCGGACCTGGAGTTCGCGTGGCGCACGGTGCGCGCGGTTCGTTCGAATGCGATCCTGCTGGTCAAGGATGGCGCCTCGGTGGGCGTTGGCATGGGCCAGGTGAACCGCGTGGACTCGTGCAAGCTGGCGGTTGAGCGTGCGAACACGCTGGGCTCGCGTTCGACAGGTGATGCGGCGGCCTCCAACGTGGACAGTGCGGGTGGCGCTCGCGCGTCCGAGGTTGTGGCCGAGGCTCCCGAGCAGCGTTCCATCGGCGCGGTTGCCGCGTCGGATGCGTTCTTCCCCTTCGCGGACGGCCTGCAGGTGCTCATTGATGCGGGCGTGAAGGCCGTCGTTCAGCCCGGCGGCTCGGTGCGTGACCAGGAGTCGATTGACGCGGCGAACGCTGCGGGCATCACGATGTACCTGACGGGAACGCGCCACTTCGCGCACTGATTATTCCTGCTCATGGGCTCCAGGGGGCGAGCGCCGGTGTGGCGCTCGCCCCCTGAGATCTGCGCCCGTGTGCTTGACAGGGGAGTGGCGGGCAGCATATTGTTCAATTGTTGAATGAAAGGCTGTTAGCCCTGTTGAAAGGTGTCGTATGACCACCCTGACCGCTTCCCCCGTCGCCGCGCGTGAGAACCGCGTTCTTGCCGACCGCCTCGGCGGCACGATTGTCCGCGAGATCGCCCTGGTGGCAGCCGGCACGATCGCCATGATCGTCCTCGCCCGCATCTCGATCCCGCTGCCCTTCACCCCCGTGCCGGTCTCGCTCGGTACGCTGGGTGCCCTCTCGGTCGGCACGACCCTCGGTGCGCGCCGAGGCCTCGCCTCCGTCGCGACGTACGCGATTCTTGGCATCGCCGGCGCCCCGGTCTTCACCGGCACGAACGTCGGCTGGGCCTTCCCCTCCTTCGGCTACATCCTCGGCTACTTCCTCGTCGCCGCGATTGCCGGCCTGGCAGCCCAGCGCGGTGCCGACCGTCGCATCGCTACCATGGCGCCGACCGCCGTCGTGTCCCTCTTCTCCGTCTACATCCTGGGCCTGGCCTGGATGATCCCCTTCGCGCACATGACCCTCGAGCAGGGCCTGATGAAGGGCTTCGTGCCCTTCATCATCGGCGACCTCCTGAAGGCCGCCGTGGCCACCGGAGCCTTCCCGGTGCTGCGCTCCATCTTCCGCTGAGCCGCGCGCTCGAGCGTCACGCGAGTCGGCCTCGTCCCCACCCGGGGGCGGGGCCGTCGCCGTATCCGGCGTGCGCGGTGGTGACATGCGTAATGGAGCGCGACGGGGCGGGGCGCGCGCGGGTACCATTGGCAGGGTGAACGCTTCTGACATGCATCCCGTCCTCGTCGTCGACTTCGGCGCCCAGTACGCCCAGCTGATCGCGCGCCGCGTGCGTGAGGCCAACGTCTACTCCGAGATCGTCCCCCACACCATGAGCGTGGCGGACATGCTCGCCAAGGAGCCCGCCGCCATCATCCTGTCCGGCGGCCCGTCCTCCGTGTACGAGGAGGGTGCGCCCTCCGTCGATCCCGCGATCTTCGAGGCCGGTGTGCCCGTGCTGGGCATCTGCTACGGCTTCCAGACCATGGCTCACGCCCTCGGCGGCACCGTCGGTCGCACGGGCACCCGCGAGTACGGGCACACCGAGGCCACGGTTTCTGCGGGTTCTTGCCTGTTTGATGGCACCCCCGACGATCAGATCGTGTGGATGAGCCACGGCGACGCCGTCCAGGGCGCGCCCGAGGGCTTCACCGTCACCGCCTCCACCGCCGAGACCCCCGTCGCGGCCTTCGAGTCCCGCGAGCGTCGCCTCTACGGCCTGCAGTGGCACCCCGAGGTGGGCCACTCTCAGTTCGGCCAGGACGCCCTGAAGAACTTCCTCTACGAGGGTGCTGGCCTGGAACCCACGTGGACAGCCGGCTCTATCGTGGACGAGCAGGTTGAGAAGATCCGTGAGCAGGTCGGCGACGCGCAGGTCATCTGCGCCCTGTCCGGCGGCGTGGACTCTTCCGTGGCTGCGGCCCTCGTGCACAAGGCTGTCGGCGATCAGCTGACCTGCTTCTTCATCGATCATGGCCTGCTGCGTGCGGGCGAGCGCGAGCAGGTGGAGAACGACTACGCGCGCGGCATGGGTATTCGCGTCATCACGTGCGATGAGTCCGAGCGCTTCCTGTCCGCCCTGGCCGGTGTCACCGAGCCCGAGGCGAAGCGTAAGATCATCGGCCGCGAGTTCATCCGTTCCTTCGAGGCCGCCCAGAAGCAGGTCATCGAAGAGGTTGGCGCCGCTGGCGGCGAGGTCAAGTTCCTCGTCCAGGGCACCCTGTACCCCGACGTCGTCGAGTCCGGCGGCGGCGAGGGCGCGGCCAACATCAAGAGCCACCACAACGTGGGCGGCCTGCCCGAGGACATGACCTTCGAGCTGGTCGAGCCCCTGCGCACCCTGTTCAAGGACGAGGTGCGTGCGGTCGGCCGCGAGCTGGGCCTGCCCGACTACCTGGTGAACCGTCAGCCCTTCCCGGGCCCCGGCCTCGGCATCCGCATCATCGGCGAGGTCACGCGCGAGCGCCTGGACATCCTGCGCGCCGCGGACCTGATCGCCCGCGAGGAGCTCACGGCGGCCGGCCTGGATCAGGAGATCTGGCAGTGCCCGGTGGTTCTGCTCGCCGACGTTCGTTCCGTGGGCGTCCAGGGTGACGGCCGTACCTACGGTCACCCGATCGTGCTGCGCCCCGTGTCCTCCGAGGACGCGATGACGGCCGACTGGACGCGCCTGCCCTACGACGTCCTGGCCCGCATCTCCACGCGCATCACCAACTCGGTGCCCGAGGTCAACCGCGTCGTCCTCGACGTGACCTCCAAGCCCCCGGCCACCATCGAGTGGGAGTGACGCTCATACTGAGCTGAGCTCGCAGACTGATAGCCCCGGCCTCGTCCCTGAATGGTGGGACGAGGCCGGTGTTTCTTTATCGGGTGAGCGTGGCGAGCGTCTGGCTGATTCGGTGCTTATCGCGCGGAGATAGCCTGCCGATTCTTCCTGCGGTGCCAAGGTAGGTCGGTGGCAAGAGGGCTATTCGGTCCACTCGGACGAGGGGAGGTTTTGTGAGTCCAGCCTCTTGCCAGTCGTCGAGGGAAGTATCGAGTGGAAGCGAGAGCTTGTTCGAGGCGCTGGTGATCATCGTAGCCAGGAGGCCATCGGGTGAGCAGGCGAGAATGAGGACCGGGCGAAACTTGTAGCCACGGTCGTCGAAGTTAAAGCGTGCGTGCCAGATCTCCCATGGAGCGGGCGCTGCCTCACTCGCCGTCATCCCAGTCTCCTGGGAGCCGCGCGACTCCATTCGCATCCATGCTGGGGCGATAGGCGTAGCGCTCGAGTCCGTCAAACGTGGGGGCCTCGGGGCGCATGTCGAAGGGGAGTCCGCCAACCTCAATCGACTTGGCGAGGAAGATATTGATCGCATCCGACAGGCTAATTCCCCAGCGTGCGTAGACGGCTGCGGCCTCGGCCTTGATCTGTGCGGTTGTGCGGGTCTTCACCTCGGCGGTGCGGGTCATCGTCGGCATTGTCGTTCCTTTCGGTATTGTCATTATAGACCCAATATGGTCCCAGACTGGGGTTCTTTTGGGAAATATTGTCGTTTGTAAGAGCCCCGGCCTCGTCCCTGAATCGTGGGACGAGGCCGGGGCTCGGTCGTGTGTTTGCGAGGCCTAGGCCTCGGGCGAGGGGATTGCTGCGGCGGGCTGGCGTGAGGCATCCCGGGCGCGCAGGTGCATGTAGAGCTTGTAGGACGAGACCAAGTCGGCCACGGGGAAGAGCTGCATGGGGATGTGGAGCTTCGTCGCCTTCGGGTTGCTGAGGCCCTGGTTTCGAGCGCGAATCGCGGCGGTGATGCCGTAGCCCGACGAGATGAGGAGACTCAGGTAGGCCAGGCCAAGCCACTCGTAGATGAAGCGCAATGTCTAGGTTCTAGTGGTGGTTGCAACGGATCTTGGTGAAGGAGTTCGTTGTGGCTGGTGTTGGTCGTGTTTTTCAGGGGGTTGAGTACCCCTCCCGACGTGAGGCGTGTCAGGCTCGGCATCGGGAGTATGTGCGGGCTCTTGCTGATGGTTTGAACTTCACGCAGGCAGCTCATGCTGTTGGGGTCTCGAAGCGGACGGGCAAGGTCTGGCGTAATGGCCGGACTCGCTCAAGTGGACGGTGTGAGCGAGCCAGTATCGCTCCTCAGGCCCATTGGTACCGTCTGTACATGAAATGCCAACCGCATCGGATCAGTCAACGGTTCTTGTCGCTCAAGGAACGCATGCTCATCTTCGGATGGCGCGTCGAGGGATTCTCGATTCGGGACATTGCCCGCCGGTTGGGGCGTTCACCCTCGACTGTGAGCCGGGAGCTGAAGCGCAATGGGATTACCTCCACGTGCTACAACCCCTACATCGCTCACATGCGAGCAGGCAAGCGCCTCAAACGTCCTAAAGCGCGCAAATGCGCCAATCCTCGCTTGTGGGGCATCATCTGGGACAAGCTTGAGCTTAGATGGAGCCCAGAACAGATTTGCGCATACCTGCGCATGCGTTTCCCGCATAATCAGAGCATGAACCCGTGCGTGGAGACGATCTACCAGTCCATCTTCGTCCAAGCCAAAGGCACACTCCGCAAAGAGATCGCTTCCCTCATGCGCCAAGGACGCACTCGCAGGCGCCCAGCCGCATACTCTCGTCAGGTACGACCACGATTCAAGGACCCCATGGTGATGATCAGCGAACGGCCCGCCAGTGTGGAAGACCGGGCGCTCCCTGGCCACTGGGAAGGCGACTTGATCATCGGAGCCAAAGGACAATCCGCGGTCGGCACGCTCGTGGAACGCTCGACCCGGTACACGATCTTGCTCTACTTGCCCAATGGACACACAGCCGTTGAAGTTCAAGATGCCATTATCGACAAGCTCGCAGACGTGCCCCATTCCTTACGTCTGTCACTGACCTGGGACCAGGGAAGCGAGCTGGCCCAACACCGCAAGATCGCCTCCGAGCTAGGCCTTGACGTGTACTTCTGTGACCCACACTCACCCTGGCAACGCGGCACCAACGAGAACACAAACGGGTTGTTGCGCCAATACATGCCCAAAGGAACCGATCTGTCACTCCTGACCGAAGCAGACCTGGACGCCATCGCCGACCAGCTCAACGACCGTCCACGCAAAACGCTAAACTGGGACACACCCAAGCAGCGACTTGAGCTGCTGCTCAGGGCGTAACACGTGTTGCAACCACCCCTAGAATCTGCCATGAATGGAAGAAGTCGTGGGGGGGAGAGGAACAAGTAGATCAGCACATAGGAGTACTGCAGTAGGGGCAAGCTGAACGGGAGCAGGGCGATTTTCAGCAGTAGGCTCCGCAACGCCAGCGCGCGCGGGCTCTCATCACGGCACAGCCAGAAGAGGGAGATCAGATTTGCCGCTGCGGCAACCGCAAACAAGGCGAGCCACATGTTCCAGGTCAGTCCGAACCCAATGCGGTAGCTCTGGTCGCTATACGCGGCTATGACAAGGAGGATGGGGGCTGCGATGCGGAGAACCTTGGACATGTGGCGCCTACTTTCTGTCGACGTCTCGCCTGTGTCGTGAATATATCATCACGCCCTCAGGTGGGGAGCTCGCTACTCAGGATTCCGAGGCGGTGGCCGTGGAGGGCTTCTTCGCCCGGTACAGAAGGATGCAGAGCCAGATGTTCGAGATGAGATCGGTAAACGGCAGGCAGTGCATCGTGACGTGCCTGCGCTTTGAGGAGAGACTGAGGAGTCCCTCCGTGTTGGCGTGATGCGCCGCGGCTATGCCGTACTGAGAACTCGTCAGCAGGAGTGCGTACATGCCGCATATGAGCGTGAACAGGTAGGCGATGGCTAGCACGAGGTACGGGGGAGCCATGAGGCCTGCAGCAAGGAAGGCTGCGAAAGGGAGAAATCCGATGTAGAGGGGGAGGATGCAGAGTTTGAGGAGCAGTCCCCAAAGGGCGAGCGAGCGTGCACTGGCGTCGCGCTGAAGCCATAGGACGCTCGCGAGGTTCGCCAGGCCAGCGATCAGGATGGCAATGATCCACACGGCGTCGCCGGTGCCCGCGATGCTGTGCTGGAGCATGAGCTCGGCGCCGCCGCCGATGTAAGCCGCGAGAATCAAAAGGATGGGTGCGGTGACACGTGCGATGGTGGACATGTGTACCCCTCATTCTGTTTGAAAGTTTGTAATAGTTGTGACTATGGTACCTCCTCTCATTAAGGAGGAGGTACCAGTTTTGTCACGCTTGATCTGAGGCCAGATTCTGGCCATAACTGTGGCTACAGGAGATGGGAGTAGCATGTCGACACTAACTATCGGGCTTGCCGAGGCGAAGAATAACTTTTCGCGGGTCACAGCAGAGGTGAATAGGACGGGGAAGCCTGTCACGATCCTCAAGAACAACAGGCCTTGGGTCGTCATTCAGCCTGCGCAGCAGTCGGAGAGTGTTGTTGATGTTGCTGTTGACTTCATGGATGCCTACGCGGACGTGTTTGAAGAGCTTGCGAAGTGAACGCCTTCGCGTTTTCCCGGGATGACGTGTGTGCCATCCATTCGGCTGCGATTGCTCGCTTCGGTGGCTTGGTTGGTGTGCGAGACCAGGGGATGCTGGCCGATGGGGTGGCATCGGCGGTGGTGGCAGGTTAAGCGTCCTGAGAGCTGGTCGGAGTGGCACTGTCGAGTCGACGCAGGAGCACATAGAGCCAGATAGCTGCAACAAAGTCTGCGATGGGAACGGCGTGCATCTTTCTGAGTTTTTTCGCTGTTGCCGTCGGGATAGTATGTTCGGCCAGTAGGCGTTTTGTTACGGCAAACCCATGGAAGGATGACACGAGCATCAAGCAGTAGACTCCCGCGTCCAGAGGGAGGATAAAAAAGACCAGTAGCAAACCGCCTATGTTGCCGTTGGACCTATCTAGCGGAACTCCGATCGTGAGAATGAGCGTGATGAGGAAGACGGGGAGGAGAGCGAGCTTGATGACGAGGCCCCAACAAGCGAGTGCGCGCGGAGCAACCTTGTCTTGCGAATTGAGCACCGTGAGGGCACTGAAATAGATTGCGATCAGCAGCGCGCCGATCCATACGAAGATTGGGAAAAGAGGTTGCTCGGGCAGGGCTTGGTCTAACCATCCCGCATAGACCACAGCGATGACGAGGAGGGGTGCGGCGATACGTGCGAATCTGGCCATGCGGGGCTTTCCTTATCGGGCTTCGTTGACTGGCAATGACTATAACATCGCCGTCGTGGAGCGAGGCCTACCCCGCCAAGCAGGGTAGGCCTCGTCGAATCAAGGAGCGCGCGGGAGGCGAATCGCAATGCGTCGCCGCGTCGAACTCCCGAAGGTGTGGTCTTACTTCTGTCCGTCCACGTCGGGCACGTACGCGAGGAACCCGGCCAAGACCTCGTCGTTGTGCTCGAAGAACGGCTTCCCCTTGTCGAGGGAATCGATCTGGGCCATGTCCTCGTCGGTCAGCGCAAAGTCGAACAGGTCGATGTTCTGAGCGATGTGTGACGGCGTCTTCGAGCCCGGGATCACGATGTGTCCCTGCTGGATGTGCCAACGCAGCAGCACCTGGGCGGGGGACTTGCCGTGCTTCTCGGCGAGGCCCTGGACGAGGGACTCTGACATGATCGAGTCGTTGCCGCGTCCGCCCAGCGGGTACCACGCCTGCAGCGCGATGTTGTGCTCCTTGAGGAGTTCCTTGAGCTCCGTCTGAGGGAAGTAGGGGTGGCACTCGACCTGGTTGATCGTGGGGACAACCTCGCACTCGTCGAGGATGCGCTGCGTCTGGGCAACGTCGAAGTTTGACAGGCCGATCGCGCGAATCTTGCCTTCCTTGTGTGCCTTCTCGAGGATTCGGTACCCCGCGACCGTGTCGCCGGCGGGCTGGTGCAGGATCATCAGGTCGATGTGGTCCGTGCCCAGGCGCTCAAGCGTCTCGTCGACGGCGGTGGCACGTTCGAAGAACGACGGCCAGAGCTTCGTTTCAAGGAAAATCTCCTCGCGGGCCTTCGAGGACGCGCGCATGCCGCGCCCGACGGCGCGCTCGTTCACGTAGACGTTCGCCGTGTCGATGAGTGTGTAGCCGTTGTCCAGCGCGTAGGTGACCGCCGACTGTGCGTCATCGGGTTCCAGCTGGTAGGTGCCGAGGCCGACCTGGGGGATTGTGACGCCGTTGTTCAGGGTGATGTGGTCCATGTGAACTCCTTTGTTATCGTGAGCAGCGTGCGATGGCTCGGCAGTGTGGCGCTGAACCGTGCGGACGCTGCTGATTGTCAGCCTATAGTCATCCCGGGAAGGCATACCTGACGGCGGTCGCGTGTAGGCGTGTGACATGTGACGAGTTGGTGTCGGGAGCGCTGTGATCCCTTGGTTCTGCGATTGACGAGGGCTTGCTCAGGCCTATACTGAACACTGTTCATTATGGATTGTCGCAGGTAGCAGGACAGTAGGATTTCGTGCCCAAACAAGTGATCGACCCGGAGAAGCTGGTCAGCCAGGCCTATGCCATTGCCTCGCGCGACGGCATCTCCGCACTCTCCGTGCGCAAGGTTGCCACCGCGTGTGACATCGCTGTCGGCTCGGTCTACGGCTACTTCCCGACCAAAGCGGACCTGACGGCCGCCGTGCTCACCCGCTTCTTCGACGAGAACCTCTCCGACGAACTGTGCGCCGTGCGCCCCGGCGAGCGCTTCACCTCCTACGTGCGGCGATTCCGCGAGGCCCTATGCGCCGCGCGCGCCGACATGAGCGTCGACTGGTTCGCCGAGATGCGCCGCCTGCCCAGCGGTGAACAGGAAGCCCTCGAAGCCGTGCGCGCCACCATGCTCACCCACATCGAGCGCGGGCTCATGCGTGTTCTCGACGCGGACGAGGCCGTGGATCGCTCCCGGCTCGTCGGCCCCATGAGTGCCGAGGCCCTGTGTCGCTACGTGCTGCGCGCCGTCTTCGCCTCCCTCGCGGAGGGCGATGAATGTGAGACGCTGTTCGCCCTCCTCGACACCTCCCTGTATGACGACACCGTAGAAGAAAAGGATGCTAAACAATGAGTCGATTCCGCATCAAGAAGCAGCCCCTGATCGCTGTCGCCGGCATCGTCTGGCTGCTCGCCGGCCTGAACGTCGCGATCCTCGGCGTGCGCGCGGCCATCGACATGCGCGGAGTCGCGGCGATTATTTTCCTGGCGCTCGCGGGTGGTGCTGTCGCCATCTTCTGCGCGTTCCACCCCATGTTCAGCAAGCTCGTCCAGAAGAACACTCAGCGCATCGCCGACCTGGAGGGGGAGCGTCATCACGTGGTGCGCTTCTTCGACCGCAAGAGCTACCTCATGATGGCGTTCATGATGTCCTTCGGCATCGGAATGCGCGCCGCGGGCGTCTTCCCCGACTGGTTTATCGCCTTCTTCTACACCGGCCTGGGCGTGGCTCTCGCGCTCGCCGGTGCCAGCTACATCGCGCGCGGCGTGCGTGGCCGCGCCTGGGCGTTCCACGGGACCAACTGAGCGTTTCACGCACTCTGGGCGCAGGCCTCGTCAATGGACGAGGCCTCCCGCCGTTTCGTGGACCATCTGCCCTTTAGTGCCACGCGATTACCGCCAGTGGCGGTATAAATCTGGCGGTAATGCTGGATCATGTCGGTGCGGCCGCGTGATCACTGGTAGATGTGTCGGCGGTGTCCGACGGAAAACACTTCGATGATGAGGCGGTCGTCCTCGATGATGCACAGGGCGCGGTAGTTGCCGATGCGGTAGCGCCACTCGCCTGATCGGTTGGCTGTGAGGCCTTTGCCGTGGATGCGGGGGTCCGAGCAGCCCTCGAGGTTTTTGCCGATCCATGACGTAATGAGTCGCGCGTCGAATCGGTCCATTTTCTTCAGTTGCTTGAGGGCTGTGTCGCTGTACTCGGCGTGGTAGGACATTTACAGGCCCAGCTCTGCTAGTACCTGCTCGTGGGTGTACCGAACGCCGGTGTCTGCTGCGACTGCTTCGCGCAGAGTTGCAAGGTCCTGCTGGTCCTCGATCTTCTCGAAGACGGCATCTCGAACGAAGTCGGAGATCGTTTTTCCTTCAAATTCGGCGTACTTGCGCACGACTTCGGCGTCCGTTTCGTCAAGGCGCATGGTCATGGTGGGCATGGTGACCTCCCGGTGGTGAATACAACGTATTCTAGTTCTTCCTGGTGTCAATGTGCAATGGTGTTGGGCCTAGTGGGTGGTGCTGATTGCGGGTACTGCTCCTTGATTACCGCCAGTGGCGGTATAATTTGGCGGTAATAGGAGGGCTTATGGCTTACGAACCATCGTTCAAGCGCAGCGACGTAATCGACGCGCTCTGTATAGAGATCGCGGAACTCGTCGGTACCCTCTCGCCTCAAGCCCCACTGTCTACCAGTCCCACGCTGCGTAGGGAGCTGCGGATTCAGACGATCTATTCCTCGCTTGTTATCGAAGGGAACAAGCTCGATAAACATGCGGTGAGCGCGATTATCGACGGAAAACCAGTGCTCGGCGACCGGCGTGACATCCTCGAAGTAGAGAACGCGCGCGCAGCCTACGACCTCATTCCCAGCCTTGACCCCTACTCTGTGGAGGAATTGCTGCGAGTCCACCGCGTGATGATGGATGGCCTCGTCCCCGACGCAGGGCGCTTTCGCTCCGGCAATGTCGGCGTCTTCAATGGAGATACCCTGATCCATGCTGGAACTCCTGCTGCGTACGTCCCCGAGGTCATGGGCGGCCTCTTCGAGTGGCTGCGCACAACACGCATGCACCCGCTGCTCGCCTCGTGTGTCTTCCACTTCGAGTTCGAGTTTTGCCATCCCTTCTCTGATGGGAATGGCCGGACGGGGAGGCTCTGGCAGACCTTGCTCCTCTCCCGGTGGCGTCCGGTTCTGGCCTGGCTGCCCGTTGAATCCGCGATCAGGAGGCGGCAGGCGGATTATTACGAGGCCTTGGCGCGTTCTGGTGCGACCGGTTCGTGTGAAAGCTTCGTGGAGTTCATGCTCGAAGCAATCAGGGAGGCCATACTTCCGTACGCGCGGCCAGAGAGTGCAGCGGACGCGGAGCATGCCCGCGCGCTTGCTTTTCTGAGCGATAACTCGCGCTCCACCGTCACTCAGCTCTCGCAATATCTTGGGCGCTCGAAGCGGAGCGCTGAGCGCATCGTCGCACAGCTCAAGGAAGAGGGCGTGCTTGAGCGCCAGGGGAGTCCTCGTTCGGGCGTGTGGGTTGTCCACGCCCCCGGACTCTAAGGCTGTGATCAGTAGTCCATGCATCGGCGTTGAGACTCCACTATTTCATAACGAGTCCAAACCGCTAGGGAGACAAGGAGGCCGACGATGAGGTACGCCAAAACGGTGCTGTTAGTGGGCGGGGTGGAACTCCTCGTGAGGAATGCCGTCGCGTCGGATGCCCGCGCGCTGCACGAGACCATGCAACGCACGCATGTGCAAACCGACTACCTGCTGTCCTATCCGGACGAGCAGAGCGTCGACGACGAACAAGAGGCCCGCTCCCTGGAGGAAACGGAACGTAGCAGCAATGAGGTTGAACTCGTTGCCGTGATCGACGGCGGCATCGTTGGGAGCGCAGGAGTTTGCGCAGTGCGCAGTAGGCGCAAGGTCGCCCACCGGGCGCGTTTTGGGATCAGCATCCTCAAGGAGTACTGGGGGATGGGGATCGGCCGGGCGCTGATGGATGCGAGTATCGACTGTGCGCGCGGGGCAGGCTACACCCAGCTTGAGCTCGAGGTAGTGGCTGGCAATGAACGCGCGGTGTCCCTCTACCGGCGCGCGGGGTTCGAGGAGTATGGGCGCAACCCCCGAGGCTACCGGTCTGCGTCCTCGGGCTATCAGGAGCTCGTGCACATGAGGCTCGAACTCTAGGGTTTCGGAGGCGGGGCATGCCGAGCACGCGGCGTACCCTTGACACGTGAAGGTTCTCGTCGTTCCCATGGTCGCCCGCTCGCGGATGGGTGGACCGTGGTCGCGTGCGCAGCGCGTCGCACGTGCATTCCAGGACGCTGGCCATGAGGCCGTGCTCGCGTGGGGAGACGACGGCAACTGCGCCGATCCTATCGCCCCGACGCTCGAGATTCCGGTGCCCTCGCCCCTCGGACTTCCCGAGGCCATCGCGCGCCACACCTTCCCCCTGGCCTCGCGCCTCGGCCTCATGGGTCGCAAGCCCGTGCGCAGCTTCGAGGAGGTCCTCTGGCTCACCGGTGCCCTCGACGAGCGCTACACGCGCGCCACCGTCGACGCGCTCCGCGCCCATATGCGAGCCATCCGCCCCGATGTCGTCTACTCGGAATTTAACCTCGCCGCCGTCATCGCCGCCCGCGCCGAGGGCATCCCGTGCGTGGGCAGTGGCTCGCAGCCGACGACCCCCTCCTACGCTTCCAACCCGCGTAAATCCGCGGGAATTCGACGCCTGCTGCGCGAGATGGGAATGCCTGCCCCGGCCTCGTCCCTGACGATCCTTGAGGGAATGCGACGCCGCTTCATTCCGAGCTGCCCGACCCTGGAACCGTGGGCGGGGGAGCGGGCCGTCTACTGCGGGTTCCTGGACGAGCCGTCCGCCCTGACATCGACGCCTCGCGATTGCGCCCTCGTTTACCTCGGCGCGGGCAGTGTCCCCGCGGGCGTGGCCGTGCGCGCCGGACGAGAGCTCGCCCGGGCCCTCGGATGCGACGTGTACGTTGCGGGAGTGCCCGAGGCCACCCAGGTTACAGGCGGCCACACGGTGTCCTGCGCGCCCCGCTTCGACTTCGCCGATCTCCTGCCACGCGCCCGTGTCTTCGTGCACCACGGCGGGCAAAACTCGATGATGGATGCTCTGTCCTACGAAGTTCCGCAGCTGATCGTCCCCGGGCGTGTCTTCGAGCGTCAATTCAACGCCGAGGCCGTGGAAAACGCACGCTGTGGCCTGACCGTGCGCCAGCCCAAGCCGGCGCTTATCGCACGCGCCACCCGTGCCCTCGTCGATGAACCCGCCCTGACCTCAGGAATCCGAGGAGTGTGCGCGGAACTGTCCTCGCTCGGCGGCGGTGCACGCATCGTGCGCGAGGTAGAAAAACTGATCAGCTAGGCCCAGCCGCGCAGGATCGCCTCCAGGCCCCGCTCAAACTGGGCGTTAAAGTCGTAGCGGCCGTCCAGGAGATCCTCGATGAGCGGGCGCAGCGCCTGCGCGTCCTCGGGGTCGAGTGCGGCGCTCGCGGCCGACAGGTCGACCGGCTGTTCGGGGGAGCCGCCCACGGGCGGAACGACTTCGGCGGCGACGAAGGCCGTCGTGTAGATCGACACCGCGTTGACTAGCCCCAGCATGTCCGCGTTCGGCGTGAAGCCGCGCCGGGCGAGCGTTACGAACACGCGGGCCAGGAGCGCAAGCTGCTCGGGCGTCGACATGGGGTGCGTGAGTAGCAGCATGACTGCGCCCGGGTGGGAGCGCAGTGTTGATGCCAGGCAGTGCGCGTAGGCGCGCATGTAGGTCAGCAGGGGCGAGGTGGGGGTACCTTCGGTCGGCTCCGACGCCTCGTGCGTGGGCGTCGAAGCTGAATCGACCGCTCCGGCATTCACGCGGTCCAGGAACGACTCGAACGTGAGGCGCCAGACCTGCTCGGCGATGCCCTCCAGGAGGGCCGCCTTGTCGGGGAAAAGTACTGATTTGCTGCGTTTTTCTGACAATCTGTCGCTGCAGCGGGAAGGGGAGCGGCCCTACACTGTCCACGCTAGGCCTGAAGGAGGACTGAAGTGCCAGGTATGGATACCTACGACGCAATCATGCTGCTGTCCTACGGTGGCCCGGACGGCCCGGACGACGTCCTGCCGTTCATGCGCAACGCGACGCGCGGTCGCGGAATCCCCGACGAACGCCTGCTTCAGGTCGCTGCCCACTACAAGCGCTTCGGCGGCGTCTCGCCCATCAATGCATGCAACCAGCGCCTGATTGCCGACCTGTCCGCGGAGCTCCGCAGGCGCGGGCACGACATTCCCGTCGGGTGGGGAAATCGCAACTGGCACCCCTTTGTTACCGAAGGCCTCGACGAGCTCGCCCAGGCGGGTGCTCGGCGCATCCTCGTCCTGCCCACCTCCGCCTACGCCTCGTACTCGGGATGCCGCCAGTACCGCGAAGACCTCGCCGAGGCCGCGGAAGCCCTGCGCGACAAGTGGGGGACGATCGTACTGGGGGCTGAAGGCAGCGCCGACAATCCTGACGCCGACATCATCCTGGACAAGGTCCGTCCCTACTACTCGACCCCCGGTATGGCGAGCGCGCAGATCGCGTCCGTTCGGCGCGCGTGGGAGGCGCTAACGGCGCGCGGAGTCGAGGCATCCGGGATTCGCCTGATCTTCGTCACCCACTCCATCCCCGTGAGCATGGAGGCAGGGTCCTCGCCCTTCCCCTTCCGTCCCTCAACTGACGAGGCCGCGGCGACCTCGGACGGTCACGTCGAGCAGCAGGGGAGTGAGGCCTCGTCGCAAACGGGAACCCCCGCAACCGAAATCAGCTACGTCGCCCAGCATCACGCCCTCATCCAAGCGATCATGCCGGAGCTGAGGCGCGTCCTCGGGCGTGCGGATCTGGGCTACGACCTCGTGTATTGCTCACGGTCGGGACCCCCGCAGGCCCGCTGGCTCGAACCCGATATCAACGATTTCCTCGAGGAGATCGCGGCCGCCGCGAACCCTCTGACCGGCGCTGTCGTCGTCCCCATCGGCTTCATCTGCGACCACATGGAGGTCGTCTACGACCTCGATACCGAGGCGAAGGAGACCGCCGCGCACCTGGGGATCCCCTACGAGCGTGCCGACACCGTCGCGACGGATCCGGCCTTCGTGTCCTCCCTGGTCGACGTACTCGAAGAGCGCGCTGCCCAGGCGCGAGGTGAGAAGCCCTCGCCCGTCACCGTGACGGGCACCGGCCCCTTCCATACCGTCTGCCCGAGCGACTGCTGCCTCTCCCCGGCGCGCCCAGGCCATGCCTCGCCCGCCGCCGCGAGCGCCCACCCCGGCACCGCCCCTCATTCTTCCGGCGCGCCCGCCCGAGCCGCCGGTCAACCAGCCCCAACCCAGGAGGACTCCATGTCTACCCCGCATCCCCATGCCGTCGTGCCGCCCGAGCAGAACCCGGACAACCCGGGACATCCCGCAGGAGTGCCGGATCGCGTCGGTGAGCACGCCGCGCGCCACCAGGCCCGCCACGCGGGCACCGAGGCGACGCCCCACTCGCACGCCGCTCACGCCCACGTCACCGACCCGCGCGACGCGACGGACGTCGACTTCGACGAGGTCAACAACAAGCAGCACTACGCCCTCTACTCTGTGTTCGCGCTCGGGGAGTCGCTGCCCGCCGACGACGGCGAGCGCGGCCGCATTATCGCCGAGTCCCTGGACTACGTGAAGGGCGCGGGCGTGGAAATCCGCGGCTTCTACGACGTGTCCGGCTTCCGCGCCGAGGCGGACCTGATGGTGTGGTGGCTCGACGACGATCCCGAGGTCCTTCAGGACGCCTACCACCGTCTGCGCGCCAGTGCGCTCGGCAAGTTCCTGGACCCGGTGTGGTCCTGCATGGGCCTGCACACCCCCGCCGAGTTCAACAAGCGTCACATTCCCGCCTGCTTCGGCGGCGTCGCGCCCCGTGACTGGGCGATGGTCTACCCCTTCGTGCGCTCCTACGACTGGTATCTCAAGGCTCCCGAAGAGCGTGCCCGCATCATGGCCGAACACGGTCGCAACGGCTTCGCGCAGTACCCGGACGTCAAGGGCTCGACCCTGTCGGCCTTCGGCTTCTCCGACTACGAGTGGGTGCTCGCGTTCGAGGCCGACAGCCTGGATCGCCTCGAGGGCGTCATGCACGCCCAGCGCTACACCGAGGCGCGTCTCTACGTGCGTGAGGACACCCCGTTCTTCACGGGTCCGCGCGTGAGCCTCGGCGAGTGGGCGGAGCGCCAGCCCCGCGCATAAGGGCCGCGCTTATCTGTCAGCCAGCCCCGGCCTCGTCCCTGAGAAAAGGAACGAGGCCGGGGCGCAGTGCGATGCCATCACGTGGCGCGGGTGGCGCGCTCTACTTGCCTGGGAAGAGCAGCGGCAGGTTGTGCTCGACCTGGTTGGCGATCGAGGTCATTGAGTGGGTTTCGCCGTCGTCGATCCACAGCTGCAGGCTGTCCTCGGTCATGAGGTCGGGATAGTCTTCGCGGAGCTCATCAATCTGCGGGGTCATGTCCCACAGGGCAGGGTCCTCCGAGCCGACCGACGCGAGGACGCGGAAGTCCTGTGGGCCGTACTGGGCGCGCTCGACCCCGGCGGTCACCAGCTCGGCGATGCGCGGGGAATCCGCGTCCTCCTCGCGTCCGATCCACGACTCGCCGGCCATCGGCATGTACCCGTAGAAGTACTGCGGACGCAAGGCAAAAACATCCCACGTGGTCGTCGCGCCCATTGAGAAACCACCGAATGCGCGGTGCCTGCGCGAGGCTCGCAGCGACTGGTCGGACGTGTCGCCGCGAGCGAACGTGGTGTAGCGAGACTCAACGGCGTCGATCAGAGTATCGATCTCGCTCGTCGCGAAGAAGCGATTGAGCGCGTAGTCGTCCTCGTAATCGTCGGTCGCGAACGACCGATCCGGATAGTAGGTCGCGAATACGACGATCGTGGGAGCGATGCTTCCGTCGGAGGTCAGCTGATCGACCACGGGGGCCACGCCCTCGGCCAGGCCGTCGGCCGTGCCCCACCACCCGTGCGTCAGGTAGACGATGTTCACGGGAACCCCCGGCGTGTAGGACGCAGGCACGTAGACGAGGGCCTCCTTCTCGTAGGTCACGCCCTCGTAGGCCTGCTCGTAGGTGATCTCTTGGATCGTCCCTTCCAGTGCCCGGGTGGCGAGCGCGGAGGTCGTGCCGTCCTCCTCGTAGGAGACGGGAGCGGGGTCCTTCTGACCGTGACCGGTTCGATGGAGGGCCGCCGATGTGAGGCCCGCGAGGCCAAACAGGCTGAGCGTGATCGCAACCGACGCGGCGATAACGCCCATCCTGTTGGAACGGCGCACGAATCGTGTTGTCACTGCCCTCGCCTCGACCTGGTTGTCCTCATGTCTTCCACTGTATGCCCGGTTGGGCTGCTGCTACCAATCGGTGTGTCTGCTTCTACCGATTGACGTGCCTGCCGCTTCCGATTGGCATGGCCGTTCCCACGCCTCGTTTTTCCTCCAATTCCGCACGTAATTCCCTCCTTGATCCTTCAAGATTTGAAATGTAATCGTTGGAATTCCGGGGTTTCTGGGGGCTTGGTGAAATGGGAGCTCGGGGAATTACGTGCGGAATTTGGGAGAGGGGCAGAGTGGGGAGGAGTAGGGAAGTGCTGAGTGAGAGTCGATACGTGCAGATGGTTACCGTGATAGTCTCCCGGTATCTATCGCGAGTTGCATGGGAGCAAACATGACCCAGGACCTGATCCGTCGTGGCGACAACGAGCGCCTGGTGTTTTCTGAAACCCCCCTTCCTCAGCTGACGGACGTTCGGGTCGAGGGGACGTATGAGGTCAGCCTGAGTGAGGGCGGCGAGGCGGATGAGGCCGAAGCGTTCGAATGTGATCCCAACACCTCGCCCGCACAAGCCAGAGATTACGTTTTTGCCGCAGCGAGCGGCACTCTCATGGGAGCACTCAGTGTCCTGTGGCAAAAGGACCTCAACCTGGCGGACGCGCACAAGTTCGGGGCCGAAAAGATCGAGAAAATCGTCATTGAAGCAGCCCAGCGGGTGGGGCCCAGGAAGGAAAATCTGAGTATCGCAGACGCGATCCGTTTCCTCGAAAAGACTTCCCCTTTCGTTGGTGACAAGCTCACTCCGGAGTTCGGTGGTGGTCTCCAGCACCACCTGCGCGACTTTTCCCACCATCCCTCGCCCGTGGGGCTCGTGTGCTCCATCCTCATGCAATTCACTGGCAAAGGGTTTGGGACCGCGACGGATGGGAGCTTCGCGATCTTTGACTTGCCTGCCGAGGCTCTGAAGGATGGAAGGTTAATCGGCAAGAATGTCGAGGAAAAGTTCCTCTACGGAACCCTCAAGTGGGTTCTCCACCTCATCAGCGACATGGCGGGCTCGAGCTCGACCCCCGGCGCGGGCACGGGCATTCCTGGCCCGATTCTCTCCTTCCTGAAGGAGGCCTCGGCCCTGCCATTCTTCCGGGACATGACTATCGCGTACGAGGATAAGGTCGCCACTTTCTCGCAGTGGGTGTCGAAGGCATTCAACGGTACGCTCCTGAAGGACCAGGACGGAAAACCCCTGCGCTTTGATCTGCGGACTGAGGTTGGCATGGGGAGTCAGGTCCTCACGCAGGTTCCCGCCGTCCTCGCGAACGAGTGTATTGTCCGTGGCTTCTACACGATCACGCGCTTCATCGATGAACTTAGGCGTTCGGATGTGTCCAGCGTCAAGGACTTGGGGCGCATTAATCCCTCGCGATTCCTGCCTCTCAATAGCCGGGCGCTGACGCGTATGCTGACGGTCGCCTCGGGTGCCTTCGTAGTCATCAATACCTCTATCGCAGCTGTACGTGCGGCGGTCGATGGGGCTGCGAGTGGCGAGGTGGGAGCAGTCCCGCTTTTCTTCATGCGCCTCAACTATGTCGGGATCGGACGTTTTGCTTTCGCTCTATGGGCCGACAGGTCCTACATCTACGAGGATGTCGAACAGTGGTGGGAGCGGTGTCAGGCGAGCAAGATGGGCACGGATGTGGCTGTGCATGCGCCCATGGGTGAGGAGATTCAACGTGTCGTCGAGTCGCTACGCATGCTGTGGCTCGAGGACGACTATCGCCGCGAGAAGAACGACAAACGGCGTGAGCACAAAGAAGTGCTGATCGGCGCTTGGGTGCGCAGGCAGCGTATCGCACACGACGAGAGCCAGGGGGAGTACTTCCTTGACGCCGCCGATGCCTACCGCGAGTTGGAAGCGGTGTGCGCAGGGGAGGATGGGGAACTCGTTCGCCTGGCCATTGCCCAGCAATTGCTCGCGTACCGCCCCTACGCCACGGAAAAGAAGCTCTCCCTCTCCCAGACGTGGCTCACCGATGTCTTCACCGCCGACCAGGATGTTATCGATTCGGAGACGCTCAAGCGGCTGAAGAGTGCGCGTGCGTCCTACGACCGCTGGCTCTCAGGTACCTACACGAAGTGGGCGGTGCGCGGTGCTGCGGCTGTGGCTGCAACCGTTGCCACGGGTGGGGTGGCGGCCGTGGCAGCTCCCGCGATCGCGACCGTCCTAGCCGGCGAGGCCGTGGTTGGACTGAGCGGTGCTGCGCTGACGAGTGCGAGCCTCGCGTGGGTAGGCGGTGGTTCCCTCGCCGCAGGAGGCCTCGGTATGGCGGGTGGGACCGCGATCATCACGGGAGGAGGCGCGGTTCTTGGCCTGACGGCGGCGTCGAGTGGAGCGGCCCTGGTGGGGGCGTTCAGCAAGGACTACGCAGAACAAGTGAAGCAGGGATGTGTCGAGTGGCTCGCCCAGTGTTCGGTGCTTCTTGAGGAAAGCCCGGCGCAGGCGCTGAGAGTTATCGAGGAGTCGAAGGCGCGCTTGGAGCGCGCGATCGACGCGGACAAGCGCACGATTGAGGCCTTGAAGGGAACGAAAGAGAAAGATCAGAAGAAGCGAGGGCAAAGCCTGAACGAAGGCGTTTCTCACCTCCGCTACACCGTGGCCGAGCTGGAGCGCCTCGGCAAGAAGGCACGCGAGGCCGCCCTGGAGAGCGGTGACCTCGCTCCGAGTGGGAGCACCGATATCGCCCGCGTTCCAGAGTCGGACTAGTGTGACCTGCCAGTCACCGGGGGTCGTGCGCTCGCGGGGTGGGCATACCCTGGGTGTATGACACCTGAGATCACCGACCCGGCCGTCCGTGCAATCGCCGAGGAGATCGCCGCAGACCCGGCCAACGCCTCGTTCACGAAGCGAGGCGTGGAACCGCTGTTCTACACGGGACCCGAGTGTCGCATCATGATCGTTGGCCAAGCGCCCGGGCGCGTCGCCGAAGAAACTGGCATCGTGTGGAACGACCGCAGCGGCGACCGCCTGCGCGACTGGATGGGCATCGATAGGGACACCTTCTATGAGTCCGGGAAGCTCGCGATCGTCCCCATGGACTTCTACTTCCCGGGCACGGGAAAGAGCGGTGACCTGCCTCCGCGCAAGGATTTCGCCGACACGTGGCACCCGCGCCTGCTCGAGCTCATGCCGAAGCTCGAGATGACGATCCTTGTCGGCGCGTATGCCACCAGGCGCTATCTAGGTCTGAAGTCTTCGGCCTCGCTGACCGACGTCGTGCGCGACTACAAGCACTACTTGCCCACGTATTTCCCGCTGGTGCATCCCTCGCCGCGCAACCAGATGTGGATGAAGAATAACCCCTGGTTTGCCGCCGACGTGCTGCCCGACCTGAAAGCGCGCGTCGCCTCCCTGCTCGCCTGACGAGGCTGGGGCGGGGCGCGTGGTGCACACTGGAACGCATGGACGATCTGCGCATTCCCGCTGGGCCCGGCTGCCCGCGTGGCCTCGTCGTGCCCGCGGGGGAGCTGATCGAGCGCTTTTCGCACGCCTCGGGCCCCGGTGGCCAGGGGGTCAATACCGCGGACTCGCGCGTGCAGCTGAGCCTGGACCTCGCTGCGACAGTCGCGCTGAATGACAAGCAGCGCGAGCGCGCCATGTCCGTTCTCGGGGATCGCCTGAGCGAAACCGTTCTCACGGTCACCGCCGCCGAGCATCGCTCCCAACGCCGCAACCGCGCCGCCGCGCGCGAGCGCCTCGCCGAAGCTCTGCGTTCGGCCCTCGTCCCTCCCGTTCCTAGGCGGGCCACGAAGCCGACGCGGGGGTCGAAGCTGCGCCGCCTCGCCGACAAGAAGAGGCGCTCGGAGGTCAAGGCGCGCAGGCGCCGCCCCGACGCGGACTAAGAAAAACGAGGCCGGGGCCGCCTACGCCCACTCGCTCACGTCGGTGCGCCAGCCGATAAACACCCAGGTGACGGGCAGAGGGTAGTCCAGGACCCATTGTTCCCCTGCCTTTTCCGAGGTGGTGGCGGCGTCCTCACGCACACAGTGCTGCGCCGCGTAGGCGTCGAAGAGTCGCTCCTCGCGCGCGGTGAACGGCTCGGGGCCGGCCAGGCGACGAAGGTCCGAGCGGGCCTCGTCGAAGGAAGAAAACCTCATCGGACGGAAGGTCCGTGTGGTCGCGAAAACCGGGATACGTCCTAGGGATGCGAGCGCGCGGGTTACCTCGCGGACGACGCGCGGGCGCCTCGCCGAGTGTCCCAGGTAGGTGAGCAGGCGTGGGTCGCGGGAAGGGAGCAGGCTGTCGGGCACGACGACCGCCGCGCGTGAGCGGGCCGCCGCGTCGAGCTTGCGTACGCAAGCGGACACGTCCCCGCTCATGAGGGAGCGTGATGCGAAGGCGACGTCGACGCTGTTCTCGCCCAGGCCTGCCTCCTCCCAGTCGTCCTCCCAGGCGAGCAGGTGGGAGGTGATTGGCAGTTTGTCGGCGGTCGTGCGCTCGTCGAGGATGGCCAGCATGGCCTCGGCGAAGTCGCAGCCGTGGACGCGGTGCCCGGCGCGGGCGAGGGGGACGGCGAGCGTGCCCGTCGCGCACCCCATGTCGAGGACCTCATCACCATCTTCGAGTGCGAGGAGATCCAGGAGCCAGCGCTCGTACTCGACGGTCGCGTCTCTCGTGAACGTCGCGGCCCGCTTGTTCCAATAGGCCTGCGAGTCCCGGTTCATTGTGCTCGCCTGTTCTCCGTGCGTGGTTGGCATCATGCGATGCCCTCACTTTCGTATCGGGAAGCCTGGCAGCATCGCCTGGCGAAAGTCAGGATAGTCCTTCAGTTCCAGCGAGAAAAGATCTTCAGGAGGAAACGGGAATCATCCGGCCAAGCGCGTGGAATAATGGCCCAATGACTTTTTCTGCCACGCTGCCGAACTTCTCCAGTGACTACCAGGAAGGCGCGCACGCCCGGGTGCTCGACGCCCTCGTAGCCACCAACATGGAACAGTCAAGCGGCTACGGCACCGACGAGCACTGCGAGCGCGCCCGCGACCTGATCCGCAAGGCCTGCCAGGCCCCCGACGCCGACGTGTACTTCCTGGTCGGCGGCACGCAGACGAACGCGACCGTCATTGATGCGATCCTCCTGCCCTGGCAGGGCGTCATCGCGCCCAATACCGGCCACATCAACATGCACGAGGCCGGTATCGTCGAGCGTGGCGGCCACAAGATTCTCGACACTCCCGCCGTCGAAGGCAAGATCAACGCCGCCGACGTCGAACGCATCTGCTCGGCGTGGGAGGGCGACGGCGCGCGTGACCACATGATCGCCCCCGCCCTCGTCTATATTTCGCAGCCCACCGAGTACGGCACCCTCTACTCCCTGCAGGAGCTTGAGGAGCTCTCCGCCGTGTGCCGCGAGCGCGAGCTGAAGCTCTTCGTCGACGGCGCGCGCCTCGCATACGCGCTGGCCTCGCCCGCCAACGACGTGACGCTGGCCGACCTGGCGCGCCTGACCGACGTCTTCTACATCGGTGGCACCAAGTGCGGCTCGCTCTTCGGCGAGGCTGTGGTGATCCCCGAGCGCGGCTCGATCCGCCAGTTCGTCACCCAGATGAAGCAGCACGGCGCGCTCCTGGCGAAGGGGCGTCTCCTGGGCGTGCAGTTCGAGGCACTCTTCGAGGACGGTCTCTACCTGACGATCGGCGAGCCCGCCGTCAAGGCGACCGCGCGGATCCGCGAGGCCCTCAAGCGCGCCGGCTACGTCGTCACCATGGACTCGCCGACCAACCTGACTTTCGTGGCCCTCGATCAGGCCGGGCATGAGCGCCTGTCCGACAAGGTGCGCTACAGCATCTGGGAGACCCTTCCCGATGGCCGCTACCTCGCGCGCATCGGCACGTCCTGGGCCACGCCCGAGGAGGATGTGGTGGCCTTCGAGCAGGCTCTGGCCCGGTAGTTCGGCCGGAGCCGTCCGATGGGCGGGCCGGGTGGATCGGGAGCGTCGGGCCGGGTTAGCCTGGGCGCATGACACTCGCCGCTGAGACGAACGACTTTTCCGCCCTGACAGCCTCGCGCCGCTCCACGCGCGCCTTTACAGAACGGGAGATCCCCGTCGAGGTCCTCGACGCGATCCTTGCCGACGCGACGACCGCGCCGTCCTGGTCTAACACGCGCGCCTTCCGCGTCGCCCTGGCCACGGGCGAGCGCGCCCAGCGCCTGCGGGAACACTACGGGCGTCTCTTCGACGAGGAGATCGCCGCACACGCACGCAAGGCTGAGGATCCGACCGTGGAGATACCCGTGCCTGACGGTGACTTCCCGGTGCGCAAGCGCTACCCGGACGAGGTACGCCCCGCCCAGATCGAGGTTGCGAAGCTCCTCTACGGCATCCACGGCATCGAGCGCGCCGACATCGAGGGGCGCAACCGTGTGAACCGCCGCAACGTCACGGCATTCGACGCACCCGTCATGGGATTCGTCTTCGTCCACGAGGGCATGCTCCCGTGGAGCGCCATGGACGCTGGCCTCATGCTCCAGACCCTGTTCCTGTCCGCCAAGTCGCGCGGCGTCGACTCTTGCCCGGTCGGCATCCTCGCCACCTGGCGCGAGCCTGTCGAAGCCGAGTTTGAGATCCCCGAGGGCTACCGGTTCATCACCGGTTTTGCCCTCGGTTACGCGGATCCTGAGGCTCCGATCAACGCGATGCAGGCCCCGCGCCCGCCGATCCAGCTCCTCGAAGGCAAGTAGCGCTACGAGCGGCACATCGCTAGTCGTTGAGCTCAGCGCGCAGGTCGGCCAGGCTCACGCGCTGCCCGTCGTCGTCGCGCTTTGCCTCCCGGAAGGCCGCGAGATCGCGTGCATCCTCGAGTTCTTCCAAGGCCAACAGGTCGTCGACGCCGATCACGATTGCCGCGAGGCGGCCGTTCTTCGTCACTCCGATACGCTCGCCGCCGTAGGAGGCTCGTCCGAGGACGTCGGAGAGGTTTGCGCGCAGCTCGCGAGTTGAGAGCGTCGTGGCAAGTGTGTTCATAGTGTCATTTTAGTACATTGTGTACACATCTGTGCCTCTTCCGGCCCTCCTGAGCGTGAACAATTTCCCACGGACGTGCCATGCTCACAGCCGAGCGTCTACCGTGGAACGAGGCCTCGGCCTCGTGAAACGTTCGCAATCGGAAGGACCCTATGTCCAAGAAGTACCTCTCCGTCGCCTTCGCCTACGTGGGAGTCATCATCGGCGCGGGCCTGGCGAGTGGCCAGGACCTGCTCCAGTACTTCCTGTCCTTTGGCGCGAAGGGCCTGATCGGCATCGCGGTCCTGGGCATCCTCAACGTCGTCTTCGGCGTCGTCGCGCTCCAGCTGGGCTCCTACTACCGATCCGGCCACCACGACGAGGTCTTCGAGCGCATCACCCACCCGGCGCTGCGCCGCGTCATCGACGTCGTGCTCGTCTTCTCGGGGTTCGCGATGGGATTCGTGATGCTCGCGGGCGCGGGCGCGAACCTCGAGCAGCAGTTCGGCCTGCCTGCGTGGGCGGGCAGTGCCCTGTGCGCGGTGCTTGTCGTTCTGACGGCCTTCCTGGACTTCGACCGGATCATGAAGGTGATCGGCGTGTTCACGCCCATGATCATCGTCGCCATCACGATCCTCACAATCTACTCGCTCGCCACCCCGCACCCGGGCATCGCCGAGCTCAACGCCGCCGCCACCCAGGTCACCCCGGCGCTGCCCAACCTGTGGCTCTCCACGATCAACTACTTCGCGCTGTGCGTCGTCAACGGCATCGCGATGGCCTTCGTGCTGGGGGGTTCGGTGCTGCGCATCGGCGAGGCTCGCCGAGCCGGGCGCATTGGCGGCACCATCATCGCCCTCGTCATCGGCGCGGACGCCCTGTGCCTGTACCTGAACGTGGACCGGATCTGGGACGTGAACGTTCCCGCCCTCGAGATCGCGCGCTCGATCCACCCGGCTTTCGCCTTCGTCTACACGCTGATCATTTTCGCGCTCATCTACAACACGGTCTTTTCGCTGTTCTACTCGACGGCGCGCCGCTTCTCGGGCGGGCAGACCACGCGTATGCGCATCGTCCTCGTCGGCGTGGTCGCGGTGGGCTACGCGGCCTCGCTCATGGGCTTCAAGAAGCTGATCGGCGGCATGTACCCGATCATCGGCTGGCTGGGCGTTGCCCTCCTCGTTGTCCTCGCGGTCGGCTGGCTGCGCGAGCGCTCCGCCGTCCTGCGCGAGGAGAACCTGCGCCGAAAGCTCATCCGCGTCCTCGTGCGCAAGCACGCCGACGACCTGGAGTACACGGACGAGCATCGCGCTCAGGCGCGAACCCTCGCCCAGGCCTCGGTCGTTGATGGCAGCGAGCTGCGCCGCGAGGCCGACTCGATCGCCGAGCAGATCGCCGACACGCAGGACGATGCCGCCGCCTACGCGCGCGAGGCTCTGCCCGTCGACGAGGCCCTGGTCGAGCAGGCGATCGAGGCCGACCGGGCGAACGGCTGAGTTAGTTGGCCGACGAGGCCGTGGCCTCCTCGTGCGCAAGCAGCCAGGCTTTCACGTCCCCTCCTGCCGCGTAGCCGCCGGGGCTGGTGGCCGCCACGACCCTGTGGCAGGGGCGGATCAGGAGCAGGGGATTACGCCCCACCGCTCCGCCGACCGCCTGGGCCGACGCGGGCACACCTGCGTCCCGCAGCGTGGCCGTGAGGTGCCCGTACGTGTGCGTCGCGCCGTAGGGGATAGCGTCCATCGCCTCCCACACGCGCTTTTGAAAGTCCGTGCCCGCAGGCGCGAGACGAACGGTGGCGGGGGAGGGGGCCTCGCCCGCGAAGTATCCGTCGAGCCAGGACATCGCCGCGCCCAGAGCCCGCGCGTCCGCCTCGCCCCACCCGGCCTCGGCGAGGATAACATCCCGGGAAACGGGCGAGGTTAGGTCGAGCGCGGAGCGCGCCACGGCCTCGTCGATGCCGTAGGGGGAGCCGAAGAAACGCTGCCCGGCCCCCCACAAGCCGATGAGCGCACCGCCCCGCGCGGCCAGCGTGAGGCTGCCGATGGGGGAGTCGTAGGTGGCGAGTGCCGGATCAGAACTGCTCGGGGTGCTCTCGGTAGGCATACGCCCACACTGTCACGGCGACAGTCACAGCGCGAGTCCAGGCATCACGGACGGCGCTCAGTTCGTCACCCTCGAAGCCCTCCGCGAGGAGACGGTGACCGACCTCCACAGTGGGCGCGATGAAGGCGAGCACGTAGCGCAGGGGCACGAATGGTGTCGAGTCCGCCCCATCCGCCGCGTTCTTCGCTGCGGACATGTGCCGTGCGCCGATCAGGTACTGGTAGTCCAACCACGCCTGGTCACGCTCGCGCGTGCACATGTCGATGATCCACTGGGCGAAGCGCGGCTTTGACGCCTGCGCGTACTCGGGGTTTGGCTGCCCGTCCGGGTGCGCGGAATGTGCTGCCAGATACGTCTTTTGAGCCAGAATTCCGCGCCACGTGTCGACCATTTCCATAGCGTGTGGCGCCAGGATGGGTTCTGCTCGTGAGAGCAGCTCTGCGTCACCGGGCTGGACGTGTGCGGCGGCCTCGATCTGGCGTAGATCCTCGAGTGTGAGCGGGGATGTGGGGACGGCATCGGTGCCGTAGGTGTACCCCGACGAGTGGTTGTAAGCGGTCATGAGAACCTCCTTGAAACGATGCGTCGATTGTACAACGTGCTCTGATCGTGTGGGTCTGTTTGACATCTGGGGCCGGTGTGGAAGGCAGGTGGGTGGGGTGTGGTGCTCCGCGCGAGTTCGGGCAGCAAACGCGGTGCGGTGAGATAGCTGTGGCGCTGGCGGGGTTGCTCGCAATACAATTGACCTGTAGAACCCCTTCTTATTGCCGTGGCCGGAATGCTCATCATCGTGGCATGCCAATTCATCGCCCCCAAGGTGGGCGTGGCATCGCCGCTGATTCTGCTGGTTGTCGGCCTGGCGATTGGCTTCTTGCCGCAGGTGGGGGCTATCGAGGTCGAGCCGCATCTCATCCTTGAGATCGTGCTGCCGCCGCTGCTGTTCTCGGCCGCAGTGCGTATGCCGACCATGGACTTCCGCCGCGAGATGCACGCCGTCGCGATGCTCGCGATCCCCCTCGTGTTCCTCTCCGCCTTCGCGGTTGGCTTCGTTATCAACTGGCTGGTTCCGGCGATCTCGCTGCCCTGGGGCGTCGCCCTGGGGGCTGTGCTGTCGCCGACGGATGCGGTCGCCGTCTCGATTGCGAAACGCTCCGGCGTCTCCCACCGCATCATCACGGTGCTCGAGGGTGAGGGACTTTTCAACGACGCGACCTCGCTCGTCCTCCTGTCCGCCGCGATGAGCGCCGGCTTGGCAGCAGACGAGCACGCGCTCAACCCGGGCTTGCTCATCGGCAAGGTCGCCATCGCCCTCGGTATCGCTGCGGGTATTGGCTGGGTTGTCGGCGAGGTCGGCGTGCGTCTGCGTGCCCTCATCAAGGACCCTTCGGCCGATACAGTCTTCTCGTTCACGATGCCCTTCATCGCATCGGTCCCCGCCGAGCACCTGGGAGGGTCCGGCCTCGTTGCGGCCGTCGTCGCCGGACTGGTCGTCTCGAGCCGACGCGCGGCCGTTATCTCCGCGGCGAACAGGCGTTTCTCCCAGCAGAACTGGCAGACCATGACGCTCGTCTTGGAGAGTGGCATCTTCCTGACGATGGGCCTGCAGGCCTTCGGCATCGTCGAGGAGACCGCCGCGTTCTCCGGCGGCTTGGCCTTCGCCGCGTTCCTCGCCGTCATCCTCGGCGCGCTCATCATGGTGATGCGAGCCATCTTCATCGCCATCATGCTCGCCTGGCTGGACCACCGCCGTACCCACCGTCAACGCCGCTACGAGGCCGAGGTCGCACGCATCGAGCGCTTCGAGAAGCGCATGCACAAGGCGAGCGAGGTTGACGCCGACATGCTTCAGGCTCGCGACCTGAGCCCCGAGCACTGGGAGAATGCGCTTAACCACTATCGTCGCCGCCTCAAGCGGCGCGCGCGCCGCAACGCGATGCGCGGATCGGACCTGGACTACTTCGCGAATGAGCCGCTGGGGCCGCGCGAGGGCAGCGTCATCGTGTGGGCGGGCATGCGAGGCGCGATCACCCTGGCCGCCGCGCAAACTATCTCGACGCACGCCCCGATGCGTGCGCTGTTGCTCACGATCGCCCTGTTCATCGCCGCGGGTGCCCTCGTCATCCAGGGCCTGACCCTGCCCGGCCTCATCCGCCTCGTCAAGCCCAAGATGGCTACGGGCGATATCTCCGAGGAGGAGCGCGCCAAGCTCCTGAAGGTCATGGGCTCCGCGCTGGTGGATACGGCGCTCGCCCAGGCGATCCACGAGGTCGACGGACAGACCCTGCTGTCGGCCGGCGTCTCGCGCACCCTCTCACGCATCGGTCACGCGGTCTCCGTTGAGGATGAAGCTGCGAGTGCTCGCATTGCCCGTACGGCTGACCGCATCCTCACCGACATTCTCCAAGACGGCACGCCCCCGGACGCTGCTTCCGCGAGCGAGGTGGATGACGATGGCCATGGCACTGTCGACTTGAGCGAGGAGGAGGTTGAGCGCTCCTTCACGCGAGACCAGATCCGTGAACTCGCGCTGGAGGCCATCCACGCTCAGCGCGACGCCCTCCTGCAGGCCCGTGACGAGGGCATCTTCTCCTCGGCGGCCCTGGAAGGCGCGCTCGCCCGACTCGACAACGAGGAAATCCTGCTGGTCTCCAGCCGCGGCGTCGACAACTGATCGCCGCTGCGGCGTCAGCCGAGCGAGGTCAGCGCGTCAGTCCGTCGTCACCCGCGACGCATACGCCGGGTCGTCCGTGACCGAGTTGAGCGCCTCCTCCAGGCGCTGCGGGCTCACGATCCCGTCGCGCGTCAGGACCCGGTAGGTCTGGTCGGCCTCGTGTGTGAGCATGTTCGTCATCGTGAAACCGTTGCGCTCGTAGAACTTCAGGCGGCGCACGCGCTGCTGGTAGTTCCCGGCCTCGCGCACGACCGGTTCGATCTCGAGCAGCTGCGGCACGTCGCCGTAGCGCTCGCGGAAGTGGGTGAGGATACGCGAGCCGTAGCCCGCGCTGCGCGTGCGCCCATCCACCGCGAGGAAACCCAGGTAGAACAGGTCGGGGAAGGCGAAGGAGAAGGTCAGGGCGACCACGTTGCCGGCCCCGTCCTCGCCCGCAGGCAGGGATGGATCAATCCAGGCGAGGAAGGAGACCTCGTCCAGCTGGGCGCTTGTCAGCAGCTCGGGAAGGGGAATCTGCTCCTCGGGAGGGAATGAACGCTCGTAGATTTCCCTGATTTTGTCGGTGATCGGCCCCTCGTTGGGCACGGGAATCTGGGTGAGGTCGGTCATGAGGACAGTCTAGCCGCTCGGTCTTGCGTGCCCCTGCAGGCCGTTCGTTAAACGAGGCCCGGGCTGGTTTTTGGGGACCACGATGTGATGTGGCAGATACGACTTCAGGGGCTTGTCAGGGGACGATCAGGGGTCAGTCAGTGAACAGCGGCGGTCTTGAGTGATGGTCGCTCACCTAGACTTGTATGCGGAATCAACAGCAGATGTGAGGATGAAGCGTGCTAGAGCTCAAGGAGATCGTCAAGGCCTACCAGACCGCCAACCTCGTGCAGGTGGCGCTCAACAAGGTCTCCGTGGCGTTCCGCGACAACGAGTTTGTGGCCGTGCTGGGCCAGTCCGGCTCCGGTAAGACGACGATGCTCAACGTCATTGGCGGCCTCGACCGTTTCCAGAGCGGCGACCTCGTCATCGACGGCATTTCGACGAAGGACTACAAGGCCCGCGACTGGGACGCCTACCGCAACAACCGAATTGGCTTCGTCTTCCAGGCCTACAACCTGATCCCGCACCAGAGTGTCCTGGCGAACGTCGAGCTGGCCCTGACACTCTCGGGCGTCTCGCGCTCCGAGCGCCGCAAGCGCGCCCTTGACGCTCTTGAACGTGTCGGCCTGAAGGACCACGTCAACAAGAAGCCCTCGCAGATGTCGGGCGGACAGATGCAGCGCGTCGCCATCGCGCGCGCCCTCATCAACGACCCCGAGATCCTGCTGGCCGACGAGCCCACCGGCGCCCTCGACTCCAAGACGAGCGTGCAGGTCATGGACCTGCTGCGAGACGTGGCCCGCGACCGCCTCGTCATCATGGTCACGCACAACCCCGAGCTGGCCCACCAGTACGCGACCCGCATCGTTGAGCTGGCCGACGGTTGCATTGTCGCCGACTCCGATCCTTTCGTGCCCACCGCGCAAGACCGCCGCGAAGCCAAGCCCGCGCGCCGCACCTCGATGGGCTTCTTGACGGCCCTGTCCCTGTCGGCCAACAACCTGATGACGAAGAAGGGGCGTACCCTCATGACCTCCTTCGCGGGGTCCATCGGCATCATCGGCATCGCCGCGATCCTCGCGCTGGCCAACGGCACCAATGCCTATATCGCCAAAACAGAAGAGGAGACGCTGGGCGCGTATCCGCTGACGATCCAGAAAACCGGCATCGACATGACGGCCGCGCTGTCTGTGTCGGCCTCGGACTCGAAGGACTCCCAGCCCGCGCCCGACGGCAAGGTCGGCGTCTCCAAGCTGCGCACTTTCGCAGACACGATCCGTGACGCGAAGACGAACGACCTGGCCTCGCTCAAGACCTACCTGGACAACAACGGCGGTGGCATCGACACGATGGTTAACGCGATCGAGTACGACTACGACATCGTCCCGCAGATCTACCAGTCCGACACGTCTAAGGCGACCGTGCAGGTCAGCCCCGACCAGTCGATGAAGCAGATGGAAGCCGGTTTCGGTTCCGGGGCCTTCGGGTCGATGATGGAGACGAACGCCTTCTATCAGATGCCCGCGACCTCCTCGCTGTACACCTCCGCGTACGACGTGGTTGCCGGCTCCTGGCCGAGCGGTGCGAACCAGGTCGTCCTGGTCTTGGATGAGGACGGCAACATCCCCAACCTCTTCGAATACACCCTGGGTCTCAAGGACCACAAGGAGTTCGATGACCTGATGCGCCAGTACTACCAGGGTGCCCTGGGGGGTAAGAGCCAGTCCGGGGCACAGTCGGGTGCGCAGTCCGGGGCCACTACCACGACCTACGACTACTCCGCGATCCTGGGCACGACCTTCCGTCGCGTCAACGCCTTCGACAAGTACACGTGGGACGACACCTACAAGGTGTGGACGGACCGCTCCTCCGACGCGGACTACATGAAGAAGCTCGTGGACGGCGGGCAGCAGCTGACGATCTCCGGCATCGTCAAGCCCAACTCCGACAAGGGCGGTGCCCTGCGCCAGGGCATCGCCTACACGCCCGCCCTGACCTACCAGATCATCGAGGAGGCGGCGGCCAGCCCGATCGTTAAGGCCCAGCGCGCCAAGCCCGACGTTGACGTCTTCACCGGCAAGACCTTCAAGGAGCTGGCGGACAACCAGAAGAGCCAGTCTGGCGGCTTCGACATGTCCTCCCTGTTCACCGTGGATGAGTCTAAGCTCTCCGCCGCCTTCCAGATCGACCCCAACAAGATGCAGATGGACCTGTCTGGCCTGGACTTTTCCGGCATGGACCTGTCCGGCCTGGATTTCTCCAACCTCGATATGTCGGGCATGGACCTGTCGAATATTGACCTGTCGGCCCTCGCCGCGCAGTCCGGCGCCCAGTCCGGCATGGCCTTCGACCTGTCCGGCCTAGACTTCGGAGAGCTGAGCAAGGACCTGCCGCAGCTGGCCAACGTCGACTTCCAGACGATCATCCGCTCGGCCCTGGCCGACGGCGCCGTCAAGGATGGCGCCGCTGAATACCTGAGCGCCCAAGCCTCCCAGATCGCCCAGGGGTTCCAGGACTACGCCCGCGAGCAGATCGAGGCGGGCGGCACGACGGACTTCGCGACCCTGGCCTCGGCGTACTTCTCTCAGCCCGAGGTGCTCGAGCAGCTGCGAGCTGCCGTCTCCTCGGACAAGGTTGTCGACTCCGACAAGCTCGCCGCGAACCTGACGAAGGCCCTCGGGGACGACCCGGCCCTGGCCCAGATCGGCACCGACGTCTCCACTCAGGTCATGAACGCGATCTCCGCGCAGATCGCCGCCCAGCTGGGTCGTACTCTTACCCAGGGCGTGAGCGCCGTCATCGGCCAGGTCATGCAGGAAGCCATGACGAACGCGATGACCTCGATGATGACGCAGCTGTCGAGCGCGATCGGCGACCAGATCGGCGCGACCATGGAGCAGTTCGCCACCAACATGTCCAGCGCTTTCTCCATGGATCCGCAGGCCTTCGCCGAGGCCTTCAAGTCCAACGTGGACGAGAAGTCCCTCGCGGCCCTCATGGCGACCATGTTCTCCACGAACGTGCCGACCCTGGAGACGAACCTGAGGAACCTGGGATGGGCGGATATCGCCTCCCCGTCGAACATTTCGATCTACCCCAAGTCCTTCGCGGACAAGGACAAGGTGAAGGCCGCCCTGGACGCCTACAACGCCGACAATAAGGCGGCGGGGGCGACCGACAAGGTCATCACCTACTCAGACGTCATGGGCACGCTCATGAGCTCGGTGACCAAGATCGTCGACATCATCTCCTGGCTGCTCATCGCCTTCGTCTCGATCTCGCTGGTGGTCTCCTCGATCATGATTTCGATCATCACCTACATTTCGGTGCTCGAGCGCCGTAAAGAGATCGGTATCCTGCGCTCGATCGGTGCCTCGAAGGGCGACGTGTCCCGCGTGTTTAACGCCGAGACCGTCATCGAAGGCCTGCTGGCCGGCCTCATGGGCGTGGGCGTGACCTACGGTTTGTGTGCGGTCGCCAACGGCATCGCTCACTCCTCCTTCAACGTGGACAATATTGCCCAGCTGTCGCCCGTGACAGCGCTCGTCCTGATCGGCGTCTCCGTCGGCCTGACCGTCATCGCGGGCATCATCCCGGCCTCGCGCGCCTCGCGCCAGGACCCGGTCGAAGCCCTACGCTCCGAGTGAGCCGCGCGGCCTCGTCCCCTGTGGGACGAGGCCGTGGCGCGTCCACGGGGCGCGCGCGGCTGCGCTAACCTGGACGTAACGCTTGTTTGAGTAGCCACGAGGAAAGAGGAATCATGCCCACTCCCGAGAAGCTTGCCACCGACGCGACCGTCGCCATCATGCTGGCCGACGGCTTCGAAGAGGTCGAGGCCCTGGCCGTCGCCGACGTCCTGTACCGCGCCGGCGTGCGCTCCGACCTGATCTCCGTGACCGACGCCCGCCACGTGACCAGCTCGCACGGCATCCGCGTCGTCGCCGACCTCATGCTCGAGGACGTGGACCTGTCCACCTACACCGTCCTCTTCCTGCCCGGCGGCATGCCCGGCACCCTGGGCCTGAAGGGTACGCCCGCGATCCAGGCCGAGGTGCTGCGCCGCTCCGACGCCGCCCAGCCCATCGCAGCGATTTGCGCGGCCCCCTCGATCCTGTCCGAGCTGGGCGTCCTCGACGGTCGCCACGCGACCGCGAACCCCGCGTTCGTCAAGGCCATCGCCGAGGGCGGCGCGATCGTCCACGAGAACCCGGTCGTCGTCGATGAACAGATCATCACGAGCCGCGGCGCGGGCACCTCCCTGGAGCTCGGCCTCGAGATCGTCCGTCTCCTCCTCGGCGACGACGCCGTCGAAGAGGTCGCCCGCGGCGTCGTGCTCGCCCGCTGACGCGCCCCGCTTCGCGCCCCCGAAAGGATCCTCCCTCCGCATGAGCCCGCGTAAGCCTCGTCCCTGGCCCGACGCGCCCGCGCCCCTGGCGGCGCCCGTGGTGGACAACCACACCCACCTGCCCACCCACGTCGGCGAGATCCCCCGGCGCGAGGGCGTGGCGCTCAGCCTCGAGGAGCAGCTGGAGCGTGCCCGCGAGGTGGGCGTCACCCGGATGATCTCGAGCGCTTGCGAGCTGCCCGACTTCGATCCGATGATCGAGCTGGCGCGCGCTCACGAGGGCGTGCGCGTCGCGATCGCGATCCACCCCAACGACGCGGCGCTGCACGCGGGCTGTGCGGAGCCCTCGCCCGACGGTCTGGTCCCCGTCGTGCGCGACTACCACGTGCCCCTCGACGAGGCCCTGGCCGCCGTCGAGGCTCGGCTGGGCGATCCGATGGTCGTCGCGGTGGGGGAGAGCGGCCTGGATTACTTCCGCACCGCCGACCCGGGCCGCGAGGCGCAGAAGGAATCCTTCCGCGCGCACATCGACATGGCGCAGCGCGCCGGCCTGCCCCTGCAGATCCACGACCGCGACGCCCACGAGGACACCCTCGCGATCCTCGACGAGCGCGCGAGTGCGGACCAGCGCATCGTCTTCCACTGCTACTCGGGGGACGCGGCGATGGCGCAGCACCTCGCTGAGCGCGGATGGTACGCCTCCTTCGCCGGCCCCATCACATACCCCGCGAACTCCGACCTGCGCGCCGCGCTCGCGGTCCTGCCGCGCGAGCTCGTCCTGGTCGAGACCGACGCTCCCTACCTGACGCCCGTGCCGTGGCGCGGCTGCCCCAACGCCTCCTACGTCATGGCGCACACCGTGCGTTTCATTGCGGATCAATGGGGCGTCAGCGAGGCGGCGGCGTGCGACCAGCTCCGGGCGAACACCGAGGCGGTCTACGGCACCTGGTGAGGGTTTCTCTCCTGTGATGAGCGCGGGTTATCGGGCCTCGCACGACCTTCCCGCGCGCGTTCTCTGACTGGTGAATTGCGTCAAAGTGGTCGCGCGACGGTAACAAATTGGTTACGGTGGGAGTGTCAGTCCGAATTGGCTTGCCCGTCTGATGCGCCCGCAGTCCGCGGGGATGCGTCGGCGCGGCCCCGAAACGGAACCTACAAAGTCTGGAGACACGTGAGCTTTCAGCCCTCTCGTACAACCGTCATTTCCGTCGCAGCCGCGACGGCCCTTGTCGTGGCCGGCACCGCGGCCACTGCCATCGGCACCTCCTATCGCCACGTCACCGTCGAAGTTGACGGCGTGACCCGCGATGTCTCAGGCTTCTTCACGACCGCAGGCGATGCTCTGCACAGCGCGGGCGTGACCGTCGGCGACCACGACCTCGTCGCCCCCGCCTCCAACCAGACCGTCGCGAGCGGTGACACCGTCGTCGTGCGCACCGCGACCGAGTACGACGTGACGGTCGACGGCAACCAGACCACGGCGTGGTCCACTGCCTCGTCGATTTCCGGCGTGCTCTCTGCCCTGCCGGCCTCCGCCGCGTCTATGGCGGCCGACCGCTCCTACACCCGCGCCGAGATGCCCGTCGCCGAGGCCGGCCAGACCGTCCATGTCGTCGCCGACGGCACCACGACGGACGTCGTCGTCTCCTCCGACGAGGGCACGACCGCGATCCTCGAGAAGGCTGGCGTCAGCGCCGGTCCGATCGACCGCGTGACCATGGAGCACAACGGCGGCGAGGCCACCCTGCGCGTCGCGCGCGTCGTGCGCGGCAACGTTTCCTCCACGACCGAGATCCCGTACGAGACCGAAGAGCGTGAGGACGCCGAAGCCGAAGAGGGTACCGAGAAGACCGTGCAGGAAGGCGCTGCCGGCTCCGAGGTGACCGAGACCTACCAGGAGACCATCGACGGCAACGTCACCGTCTCCGCCGTCCTGTCCACGACCCGCACCGAGCCCACCAAGCGCATCGTCTCCAAGGGCACGAAGGCGAAGAAGGCCGCGGATGCGTCGTCCAGCTCGTCCTCCTCGTCTGATTCTTCGGGTTCCTCCTCGTCCGGTTCGTCTGCCTCCGCTCCCGCCGCCGTCTCCGGCGACGACGCTTCGATCTGGGCGGCCATCGCCCAGTGCGAGTCCGGCGGCAACCCGTCGATCAACACGGGCAACGGCTACTACGGCATGTACCAGTTCTCTCTGCCGACGTGGCGTTCCGTGGGTGGCTCCGGCCTGCCCTCCGACGCCTCCGTGGAGGAGCAGACCATGCGTGCGCGTATGCTCCAGCAGCGCTCCGGTTGGGGCCAGTGGGGCTGCGCCTACAGGCTGGGTCTCGTCTGACGTGACATTGCACGCGGGCGCGGCCAGAGTCTGGCGCGCCCGCGTGCGTGCACGTTAAGCTGACCGGCAGTATCGATAGCGAGTAACTGGAGAATCGTGAACCACCACCTGAGCACCTCCCTGAGTGCGTCCGCCGCAAGCGCCCTGCACGTCCTGGGCGCCCACGTGCGTTCCTTCGCGCCTTCCCCGCGCATCGTCCTTGGCGTCGCCGCCCTCGCCTCGGCGGGGGTCCTCGGTGTCGCCGGCGTCGGTGTCGCCTCCTCGCATACGTCCGTCATGCTCGAGGTCAACGGCGTCTCGCGCCCCGTGACCTCCTGGGGTAACACCGTCGGCGACGCGCTGCATGCCGCGGGCGTGAGCGTTGGCAGCAACGACCTCGTGCAGCCCGGCACCGGCGAGGCCGTGCGCGACGGCGACACGATCGTCGTGCGTACCTCCAAGCCGTACACGGTGACCGTCGACGGCCAGACCCGCACCCTGTGGACCACGGCCTCGTCGGCTGATGCGATCCTCGCGGACGCCGCCCCGCTGGGGTCGGCCGTCAGCCTTGCCGCAGACCGATCCTCGTCGCGTGACGAGCTCACCCCGCTCGTGTCGCGCGCTCGCAACGTCGTCGTCACGGTGGATGGCACGACTCGTGAGGTCGCCGCACGTCCCGGACAGGACGCCCGCGCGATCCTCGAGGCCTCCGGCGTCTCCGTGCACCCCCTCGACCGCGTGAACGTCACGACGGGTGAGGCCGGCGAGCTGTCGATCAACGTCAGCCGCGTCACCCGCGGTGAGGCCACCGAGACCGTCGAGATCCCCTTCAGCGAGACGACGACGACCAGCTCTGACCTCTTCGTCGGCGAGTCCCAGGTGACGACGGCCGGCGTCAACGGCGCGACCACGTGGACCGTGTGGCAGGAGAAGAAGGGCGACGAGGTCCTGACCTCCGTGCCGATCACCGAGCACTCCACGTCCCAGCCCGTCACCCAGGTGCGCAGTGAGGGGACGAAGGAGGCCACCCCGGCCGCCCTTGTCGCCGCCGGCATCGACCCGAAGGCCACCCTCGAGGAGAAGGTCGAGGCGGACGGCACGACCTCGGTGCGCTACCGCGCGAAGCTCGGCACGATCTCCACGAAGGAAGAGATCGCCGCGATCGCAGCCGACACGAAGAACACTGACTCCGCCACCGCTGCCGCAGCCGCCGCTGCCGCTGCCGCTGCGGGCGCTGTCCCGACCACCTACTCCGGCGAGGACCCGCGTTCGCTGGCCAAGCCCCTCGTCGCAGCCCAGGGCTGGGGCGACAGCGAGTACCAGTGCCTGATCCTCCTGTGGAACCGCGAGTCGCAGTGGAACCCCTACGCTGAGAACGCCTCGTCGGGTGCGTACGGCATCCCGCAGGCGCTGCCGGGCTCCAAGATGGCCTCGGCGGGCGCTGACTGGCGCACCAACCCGATCACCCAGATCAACTGGGGCATCGGCTACATCAAGGGCCGCTACGGCACGCCCTGCTCCGCCTGGGCGCACTCCAACGCCGTGGGCTGGTACTAAGCCTGAGAGCTTGTGAGGGCCGGGCCTGACAACGAAGGTTGTCGGGCCCGGCCTTTTTGTCGGTGCGCGGGTGGGCTCGTGCTGGTGTGGTGGTTGTGCTTGTGGGCGCGCTGGTGTGGTGGCTCTCGGAGCGAGCTCATCCGGATAGGTAACGAACATCCGGATAGGTAACGAACATCCGGATAGGTAACGAACATCTGGATAGGTAATGAACATCCGGATAGCTTATTAACCTATCCGGATGTGGCTAACCTATCCGGAAGCGCGCAACCTATCCGGATGCGCACCCTGGCCTGGCTTGGCGCGGTACTGGGGCCTCATACGTCGCCCTGGCTTGGCGCGGTGCCCTGACCTGGTCGGATTCGATGCCTGGGCTGAGCTTGGCTCGGCGCCCGGTCCTGGCTTTGTGGGTTGGGTGGACTGTGGGGTGCGCATCTCGGCGCGTGCGTAGGTGGATGGGCGTGAGTATCCGGATAGGTAACGAACATCTGGATAGGTTATGAGCATCCGGATAGCTTATTAACCTATCCGGATGTGGCTAACCTATCCGGAAGCGTGCAACCTATCCGGATGCGCGTAACCTATCCGCGTGGTGTCGGGGTTGTGGCACCTTGACACTTACCCTACAATTCCCGTGAAGGTTACCTAATATTCATCGCGGTTGTATCAGTGAGGTCAGCATGGGTTTTCCACCGTTTGCTAAGTGGGCTGCGTCGTTGGTGATCGCAGGTGCAGGATTCGCCGGTGGCATGAAGGCTGCCCCGGTATTCGGCATCGGGTCCGGGGACCAGGGCGCGGAACCAGTCGTTACCGTTGACACGACCCTTGTGAAAAACTCTTTCGCTGACATTGGTGAACTTGCCACTGAGTCCTACAACTTCACCCAGGTGGGGAAATACTCTGAGGAGGGAACCAAGGTGTTCGGCATGGAAGTGCCGGGTACGAGCTCCCATTACCTCATTACCTATTCCGGAGAGGTGAAGGCCGGAGTGGCCGATGTGAGCCAGATTCAGGTTGAGGTTGACGAGGCGGGTCACGTTGTGACGGTGACTGTGCCTGCCGTCGAAATTCTCTCCGCGTCCATCGACCCTGCCTCGGTCGAGACCTACGACCAGTCTTTCTCCATCGTTAACCAGATCGAGGTCGGAGAGGTCACCACTTTCCTGGCGGATCGGGAAGCCGCCGCAGCAGACGAGGCCGTCTCCAAGGGCCTGCTGGACAAGGCGCAGGGGCGTTTGGAAGACATTGTGAAGAAGCAGGTCAACGCCGTTCTCGGCGAGCAGGCCAGCAAGTACGAGGTGCGCGTCGTCCTGCCGCCCGCCCCCGCCCCATGACGCTCCGAGCCTCACAGTGTCCCCAGCCCCGGCCTCGTGGGTGGCGTGCACTAGACTTGCCAGCGTGAGCCGATCCTCCAGCCCCCGCAACCAGCGCGACACGCGCAGCCGCCTCGACACGACCCTGCCCGAGGGCGCCGTCCCCTCCGAGACGGGCCTGCTCGGCCCCCTCGAAGTCAAGGCCATCTCCGAGGCGCTCGGTATTCGCCCCACAAAGGTGCTCGGCCAGAACTTCGTGCACGACGCGGGCACGGTGCGCAAGATCGTCGCAGCCGGTGGCGTCGAAGAGGGCGACGAGGTTGTCGAGGTCGGCCCCGGCCTCGGCTCCCTGACGCTCGCACTCCTGGAAGTCGGCGCGCGCGTGCGCGCCGTCGAGATCGACCCGCCCCTGGCCGCCGCGCTGCCCGAGACGGTGCGCGCCCGCATGAGCGAGGCCGCAGACCGCTTCCACGTCGTCACCATGGATGCCACGGAAATCAGCGGCGTCGATGACTTCGGCGTGGACTGGCCCGCCCCCACCAAGCTCGTCGCGAACCTGCCGTACAACGTGGCCGTGCCGGTTCTGCTCAACATGCTCGAGGCCTTCCCCTCCATCCAGGGCGTCGTCGTCATGGTCCAGGCCGAGGTCGCGGACCGCCTGGCCGCCGGCCCCGGATCGCGCACCTACGGCGTGCCCTCCGTGAAGGCCTCCTGGTACGGCTCGGTCGAGCGCGCCGGCACGATCGGCCGCTCCGTGTTCTGGCCCGTGCCCGGCGTGGATAGCGCGCTCGTGCGCCTGACGCGCCTGGAGGCTCCGCGCGGCGACGACGAGCTGCGCCGCGCCACCTTCGAGGTCACCGACGTGGCGTTCGGCCAGCGCCGCAAGACCCTGCGTGCGGCCCTCAAGAACTGGGCGGGTGGCCCCGAGGCCTCCGAGGCCCTCCTGTCGGCCGCCGGCATCGACCCGACGCGCCGCGGCGAGACCCTCTCGATCGACGAGTTCGTCGAGCTGGGACGCGCCGTCATCGAGGCCCGCGCCAACGGTACCCTCGCGGCGTCGACCGCGGCCCGCTGAGGGCCACCGGTCAGATAAGCGGTAGGAAGAAGGAACGCCATGCGTGAAGTGCGCGCCAGTGCGCCCGGAAAAGTCAACCTGACTCTGCGCGTCGGCGCGCCCACGCCCGACGGCTACCACCCCCTCGTCACGGTCTTCGAGGCCTTGAATCTGCGCGAAACCGTCACCGTGCGCACCTCGAAGGCGCCCGGCGTGCGCGTGGAGACGATCGCGTACCTGCCCGACGGCAGCGTTGACGAGGCCACGACCCGCGCCATGGCGGACGTGGACCCGGCCACCCACCTGGCTGTGCGCGCCGCGCGTGTCCTCCAGCGCCTCGCCGCCGCGGGCCCCTGGGCGTCCACCGCCGCGGGCCTGAGCATCCGCGTCGACAAGCGCGTCCCCGTCGCCGGCGGCATGGCCGGCGGGTCCGCCGACGCGGCCGCCGCACTGGTGGCCTGCAACGAGCTGTGGGAGCTGGGTCTGGGCGACGAGCAGCTGCAGGCGATCGGCCGCTCGCTGGGCGCCGACGTCCCCGCCTGCCTGGCCGGAGGCATCGCGCTGGGAACCGGGCGCGGCGACCACATGAGCGTCCTGCGCGAAGGGGACGAGGAGGGCCAGCACCACTGGGTCATGCTCCTGTCCCGCGAGGGCCTGTCCACCCCCGAGGTGTTCCGCGAGTTCGATCGAGTCGACGCGACGGGCGCACCCGCCCTCGCCGAACCCACGCCCGAGGAGGTTGCTGCTCTGTGCGGGGAACCCGAGGAACTGCGTCACGGCCTCGTCAATGACCTGCAGGCGCCCGCCCTGCGCCTGCGCGCCGAGCTGGCCGAGACCATCGGTGCCGCGAAGGACGCGGGAGCACTGGCCGTCACGCTGTCCGGGTCCGGCCCGACCGTCGCGGCCCTCGCGCGCGACGCCGAGCACGCCCAAGCCCTCGCAGCCACCCTCAGCGGCGCGCCCACGGTCGCGCGCGCAATCCCCACCCACGGGCCCGCCTGCGGCGCCCGCATCGAATCGACGGAGGCCATCTGATGGCGCACCTGCTCGGAACCCAAAACGTCGGAGCCCTCGCTGGCTCCCGTAAGCTCCTCGAAGGGGTCACGGTCGGCCTCGACGACGGCAGCCGCGTCGGTATCCTTGGCCCCAACGGCGCGGGAAAGTCTACGCTCCTGCGCATCGTCGCCGGCACGCAGGATCCCGACGGGGGAGTGGTGACCCGCCGCGACGGCGTGCGCGTCGCTGTCCTCACCCAGGCGGACACTCTCGACCCCGAGGACACCGTCATCCAGGCCGTTCACCCCGGCATGGAGGAGTACGAGTGGGCGTCCGACCCGGCCGTGCGCGACATCCACGCCGGACTCCTCGCCGACATCAACCCCGCCGCCCTCGTCGGCACGCTGTCGGGCGGTCAGCGCCGCCGCGTTGCGCTCGCCGGAGTCCTCGCGGCCACCGCCGACATCGTGTGCCTGGACGAGCCCACCAACCACCTCGACGTCGAGGGCGTGGCCTGGCTGGCCGCGCACCTGAACGCCCGCTTCGCCCGCCCCGGCGCGTCCGGCGCGCTCCTGGCCGTCACCCACGACCGCTGGTTCCTCGACGCCGTGTGCGAGCACATCTGGGAGGTCGTCCCCGGCGTCGATCCGGGCGGTGACCGCCCGCAGATCGCCGGGCATGTCGAAATCTACGACGGCTCCTACGCTGCCTACACGCTGGCCCGCGCTGAGCGCATGCGCCAGGCGGACGTGGCCGCCGCCAAGCGCGCCAACCTGCTCACCAAGGAGCTCGCGTGGCTGCGCCGCGGCGCTCCTGCCCGCACGTCGAAGCCGAAGTTTCACATCGCCGCCGCCGAGGCCCTCATCGCCGACGTGCCGCCGCCGCGCGACACCGTCGAGCTGGTGAAGATGGCGACCGCGCGCCTCGGCAAGGACGTCATCGACCTCGAGGACGTCTCCGTGTCCTTCACGCGCCCCGACGGCTCGCGCCTGGACATCCTCGAGGGTGTCACCTGGCGCCTGGCCCCCGCCGAGCGCGTCGGCATCGTCGGCGTCAACGGCGCCGGCAAGACGACGATCCTGAACCTCCTGCGCGGCGACCTCGAGCCCACCTTGGGGCGCGTCAAGCGCGGGAAGACCGTCCAGGTTGCCACCCTCTCCCAGGACACGCACGAGCTCGACGCCCTGGCCGACATGCGCGTCGTCGAGGCCGTCGCCGACGTCGCCCAGACTGTCGTCGTGGACGGCAAGGAGGTCAGCGCCTCGCAGATGACGGAGCGCATGGGCTTCACGCGCGCCCGCGCCTACACGCGCATCAGCGAGATCTCGGGCGGCGAGCGCCGACGCCTCCAGCTCATGCGCCTGCTCATGAGCCAGCCGAACGTGCTGCTCCTCGATGAGCCCACGAACGACCTCGATACCGACACCCTGGCCTCGATGGAGGACCTGCTCGACACCTTCCCGGGCACCCTCGTCGTCGTCTCCCACGACCGCTACCTCCTCGAGCGCGTCACCGACCACCAGGTCGCCCTCCTCGGCGACGGCCAGGTCCGCGCCCTGCCTGGCGGCGTCGAGCAGTACCTGCAGATGCGCGCGTCCGGCGACCTCGGGGCGTTTGATTCGTCCTCTCGCGCCGACGAGGCCGGCTCCGCCTCCCGCTCCACCGCGCCCTCCGCGGACGCCTCCTCGGGCGAGGACAGTGCGGGGCAGGGGAGCGCTCGCGGCGGCGTGAGTGACGCTGCGGCGCGGCGCGCGGCCAAGAAGGAAGTGGCCCGCATCGAACGCAAGCTGGAGCGCCTGCGGGCCGAGGCCTCGTCCCTGGAGGCGAAGCTGGAGAAACTGTCGATCCAGGTGGCGACGGATCCCTCGGCGGTGTCCGAGCTGACGAAGGTCTCGGCGGCCCACCAGGACGTCCTGGCCGAGATGGACGAGCTGGAGGAGGCCTGGCTCGAGGCCGCTGATTTGCTGGAGTAAACCGTGTTGTGAGTGGACCTGGTTTCGGGCTCGTTATTGGCGTGCAAACGAAGGCTGGGCAGCTGGGCGGGGCGACTCAATTGCAAGTTTTCGATGAAAATAATAGGGCTGTTCCGGTTAGTAAATTGCTTGGTGAGGGTATCTTAAGGGGAAAGGGTAAGCCTGTTGGAATTCATGGATGAATATGCAACAGTAATGAATCGATACGTGAAGATTGAAGTTCGCAATAGATTCAAGGAGGGGGGTGCTGATCTGTCGCTCAACTTTGGGAGTGGCGATGGGTGGCTGCTATGGCGGGAGGATGGCCAGTACTGCTTCGATGAGAAAGAGCGGGGAAAAGTTAGGGCAGGTGGACTGTTTAATTCACAGTCAATTGAGTTGACGCAAATTGTTATGGTGAATTGTATGGTGCCCTACTTGCGTCATGCGCTGGGTTTTTCAAGTTTGTCTGTTCCTAGTACAATTGACGAGCTGCCAGTGGGGTGGTCGGTATCTAAAAATGCATCTGCTTGTTATAAGAGTATGAGAGGTCCGACGGGTGAGTTGCTTGAATTTGTGACTTGGAATCCGGCTCATTGTGTTCCATTCGCTTGGCTCCATGGTGTGTCTCCGTCTGAGCTGCTGCACGCGTACATGCTTCCCGACGGTGGCCCATTGCTTCGGCGATGGCTTGGGCGTCCGTAGGTTCGATGATGGGCTAAGTGGCGATGGTGAGATAAGGAGCAGGGTAGTGGTGAACGCATTGGGACGAATCTTCGGTTGGAGGGCCTCCGAGGATAGGAATGATCCGATGGCCTTCCTGGACGAGTACGCGGCGGTCATGAACCGGCATACCGGGCTGAGGGTGTACAACGGCTTCAAACTGGGACGCACGGGTCTGTCGATCGATACGGGGTTCGGATCGGGAATGCTCCTGTGGCTGGAGGACGGGCAATACTGCTTCGATGAGGAGGAGCGTGGAAAGGTGGTAAAGGGTGGCATTATCGCGTCGGCGTCGGTCGAGTTGACGCAGAAGGTGATGGTCAACTACACGGTCTCGATCTTGCGCCATAGTTTGGGGCTCCCGGCGTTGGGTGTTCCGACAAAAGTTGAGGAGCTCCCGGAGGGGTGGTCTTTGCATAAGGAGGCGGCTGCTCGTTACGACCGGCTGGATGGCCCTCATGGTGAGCGTCTTGATTTCGAGGCGGGAGCTCCGTCCTACTGTGTGGCCCTCGCCTGGCTCTACGACGTCACTCCCTCCGAGCTGCTCAATGCGTACATGATTCCCGACGGCGGGCCTCTGCTTCGTCGCTGGCTCGGGCGCCCGTATCTGCGCTGAGGGCGATTGTTTCAGGGGCCGTCGTTGTTAGCTGGCGAGCTCCTGGGGAGGGGGAGAATGCAATGCTGAATGCTTTCAGTTGCTTTTTTGGCAGGATGGGCTCGGGGAAGAAAGAAGACCCGATGGCCTTCCTGGACGAGTATGCGGCGGTCATGAACCGGCATACCGGGCTGAAGGTGTACAACGGCTTTAAGCTGGGACGCACCGGCCTGTCGATCGATGCGGGGTTCGGATCGGGAATGCTCCTGTGGTTGGAGGACGGACAATACTGCTTCGACGAGGAAGAGCGAGGGAAGGTGAGAAAATGTGGTTTTTTCAGTTCGCCCTCGGTCGAGTTGACGCAGAAGGTGATGGTCAACTACACGGTCTCGCTCTTGCGTCATAGTTTGGGACTTCCTGTGTTGGGCGTTCCAACCAAAGCTGACGAACTCCCGTCGGGTTGGGTGCTTCAAGAAACTCCCACGTGGAGTTATGTTGCTCTTGATGGGCCTCACGGCGAGCATTTGGAATTTGTGGCCTCTGGGGCGCGCTACTGTGTGGCCCTCGCCTGGCTTTACGACATGACTCCCTCCGAGCTGCTCAATGCGTACATGATTCCCGACGGTGGGCCATTGCTTCGTCAGTGGCTTGGGCGCCCCTATCTGAGGTGATAGCAAGCGTGCCAGGCGCAGGGTCGTTGGAGCGTCATGCCTGCAGCTACCGCCTTCGGCGTAGCTGCAACCCAGGTCTCGGTACCTTATCTTCAATCTCTGCCACGCTATCGGAATCTCAGATTTATAATTACAGTGCAAATATTGGCCTGTGGTGTTTTCCCTGATATTGCACGGTTCTTGACTGGGAAAATTTCCAAGCAACTCTTTGACAGTGGTCAGATTCCGCTACTATGTGCCCGTGTTCGTCCCAACAAGTGGAACCTAGGAGCGAAGCGGCGCTTCGAGCGCCCTTCAGGGCATGAAAAGAGGCTTGAGAGTCAGATGAAACGCGGACCATTTATCGCCGGAGCGGGCCTGCTCGGCGTCATCGCGCTGGTGCCCGCACTGGTCCCCAGTGCGGTCGCGGCTGACGACCAGTACGGCGCGACCGTCCCCTACACGCGATACGAGGCCGAGGAGGCGAGCCGCTCTGACGGGACGACGCTTGAGCGCTCCGACGACCTCGAATCGACGGCTATCGAGGCCTCGGGCCAATCCTACGTGGCGCTGAAGGATCAGGATTCCTCCCTGGATTTCACTGCGACGTCCGCGGCCAACGCCCTCGACCTGCGCTTCACCCTGCCCGATCACAAGTCGGGTCAGGTGCAGGTCTACATTAATAACGATCTTGCTGCGACCCTCACCCTGTCTTCCGAGACCGCCTGGCAGTACGTCTATAAGGAGAGTGTCTACGACGAGCCGACCCTGGCCCCTGGTACTGCACACAAGCGTTTCCGCTTTGATGAGGTGCACACGCTGCTCCACGGTCAGATCCAAAAGGGTGACCATGTGCGCATCGTCAAGGTTGATCAGAACGATACTGAGTACGGCATCGATTTCATCGAGCTCGAGCAGGCTGCACCGGCCATCGAGCGCCCCGAAGGTGCCGTGAGTATCGCCGACTACAACAATGCGAAGCCCGGCGATGGTGTTGCTGACGATGCGGCCCTCGTTGCGGCGATGGATGCGGCGGCGAACACCTCCTCCAAGGTGGTCTACGTTCCCGCAGGAAACTGGGAATTCTCCCGCAAGATCGGCATCGATCACCCCGGTCTGACCTTCCAGGGTGCGGGCATGTGGTACACCAACATCTTCTTCACCTCCGATCAGATGAAGGGTGGCGGCATCGTCTTCAATCCCGGCGCGAGCAATGAGACGTTGACCGACTTCTACATGTCCTCGAACCTGAAGTCTCGCTTCGGTGAAGGAGCTCAGTACAAGGGCTTTGCCGGCGCGGCTGGTGGCAACACCCGAGTCTCCAACGTGTGGGTCGAGCACTTCGAGTGCGGCTTCTGGATGGGCGACTATCGCGAGCATAAGTTCATGACGTACACCGACGGCATGGTGATCGAGAACTCCCGCATTCGCAACAACTTCGCCGACGGTGTTAACTTCGTGCAGGGCACCAAGAACTCCACGGTCCGCAACTCCTCCGTGCGTGGCAATGGTGACGATAGCCTCGCCTCCTGGGCGAGCAACGATCTGCGTTCACAAAGCAATTCCGAAGCTTCGAAGTTCAACTCGTTCATTGGTAACACCATCGAGCTGGGATGGCGAGCAGGCGGTATCGGACTGTTCGGCGGCGAGGGGCACGTCGTCAAGGACAACCTCATTGTCAATAACTTCTCCGGAGCGGGCATCCGTATCAGCACCGTCTTCAAAGGCCGCAACTTCACGTACAACCACGCGGGCATGACGATCACCCATAACAAGCTCGTCCGCACGGGTACGACCGATGACTTCTATGGCAAGAAGCGTGGCGCGATTGACTTTGAAGAAGACCTGGAGGTGGGGCAGGTTCTCAACGTCTCCGTGACGGATAACCTCATCGTGCGCCCCTACGCCGAAGAGATCAGTTCGAACTTCGGCCTCGATTCTGAGACTCTGAGGAAGCAGGGCCTCACGCTGCGCGATAACAAGCGTGACGACGAGGCCATGGATACCGCGCAGGCGAAGGTTGTTAACTACGTGCTGGTGGGGGATCAGGTCGTGCGCACCGTCCCGGAGACGGAGAACTACAGCCTCTACTGGTACCAGCGCGACGAGCGCGGCGCTCACGGCATGATCAACCGCTACTGGGTCTCCAAGGCGGACGGCGTGGCCATCACGCCCGACATGGAGTACTCCGTCGAGGGTGGCAAGCGCGTCTATAACGTGACGCTCGCTGACCTGCCCCAGTACTTGCCGACGTCGACTGACTTCTCCGGCTCCTACGGCTACGTCGCCGATCTGGAGCGCTCGCAGCCCGCAGATGACGGCACGACGATCGTGATCCGTTTCTGGTCCGCGAAGTGATCGCTTCCTGACTGACGTCTCCGTTCCACAATCGCCCGTGCTACCCCTCGGTGGCGCGGGCGATCGTGTGCGTGAGAGCCGATCAGGGTAGGTGTGCCACACCCGCGCAGCGCAGGCTCACCTATCCGAATTACGCAAAACAAATGCCGCATTTATTTGCGTAATTAGTGATGGTGTGAATGCGAAAATAGCTCCCGAACGGCGCGCGAACACCCTTGGAATTGCAACGAAAACTCGCCACGTTTTGGATATGTTGCGAAAAGGCGTATCACTGGAGTCAACAGCGCGGCCAACCCGGTCGCGACCGGCTACAAAGAGGCCCCACGGGGCCACGTTGAAAAGGACACTCCAATGGCAGATATGCCCCGCATCCTCGACTGCTCCGTCACCGACTGCTCCTACAACAAGGAGAAGAACTGCGGAGCCGCCGCTATCACCGTCGGCTACTCGACCTCCTGCACGACCTTCATCCCGCTGACCGTCAAGGGCGGCCTTGGCAAGGCTGAGACCTTCGTCGGCGCCTGCCAGAAGGCCGACTGCGCCCACAACAACGCCCTCGAGTGCACCGCCGCCTCCATCTCGGTCGGCGCGGGCACCGCGGACTGCCTCTCCTACGAGGCACGCTGAGTCTCACTCATTAACGAGGCCGTGGCTGGGAATACCCGCCACGGCCTCGTCGTATGTTGTGAACGATAAACTCAGCGTCCCTCGCCCGAGCGCACCCGCAGCGTGGGGTGGGGGCGCAGGCCGCGCTGGCCGTTCCAGATGAGATTGACGACGTGGGCGGCGACCTCATCCTTCTTCATGCGGCGGTCGTCCAGCCACCACTGGCCGACCTGCGCGATGAGGCCGACGAGCATCTGCGCGTACAGGGGAGACCAGGTGGCGTCGAAGTCCGAGCGCTTGAACTGCTCGGCGATGATGTGTTCGACGCTGGTCGCCACGTCGCCCATGACCGAGGAGAAGGAACCCGCCGTGCGGTCCGAGGGGGCGTCGCGTACGAGCACGCGGAAGCCGTCCGTGTTGCGCTCGATGTAGTCGAGCAGGCCCAGGGTCGCGTTCTCCAGGATGAGGCGCGGGCGCTCGGAGGACTCTAGGGAGGACTGGAGGGAGGAGATCAGCGCCTGCACCTCGCGGTCGACGATGACCGCGTACAGGCCCTCCTTGCCTCCGAAATGCTCGTAGACCACGGGCTTGGAGACCTTCGCCCGGGCGGCGATCTCCTCGACGCTGGTCGCGCCGAAGCCCTTTTCGGCGAACAGGGAACGTCCCACGGCCACCAGCTGCTCGCGGCGCGCGAAGCCGCTCATTCGTGTCCTCTTCTCAGCCATGCCCCCAGTATCACACGAGACATGGGTCGGCCTACGCGTAGACCAAGCAGCGGGCGCGGGGTCGCGTTTGAAAGCGCGCGCGGGGTGCAGGTATCATCACAGTGGACGCATTCCGCCTTGGTGTAACGGCAGCACAGAGGTTTTTGGTGCCTTTAGTCTAGGTTCGAATCCTAGGGGCGGAGCGACCGGTCCCGTTGGGACCGCAGATCCCCGAGGAGGAACATGTCTCGCCCCGCCGCCGTCATCGTCCTGGCCGCAGGCCAGGGAACGCGCATGAAATCTGCCCTCCCCAAGGTCGTTCACCCCCTGTCTGGCCTGTCCATGATCGGACACGCCCTGCGTGCCGCCCACGGCCTCGACCCCGAGCACCTGGTCGCCGTCGTCCGTCATCAGCGCGAGGTCGTCGCCGCAGAAATCGAGCGCGTGCTGCCCAGCGCCATCATCGCTGACCAGGACGAGATTCCCGGCACCGGTCGCGCCGTCCAGTGCGGCCTCGAAGCCCTCGATAAGGCCGTCGAGCCCGTCTCCGGCACCATCGTCGTCACCTACGGCGACGTCCCCCTCCTGTCCACGGACACCCTGGCCGAGCTGGTCGCCACCCACGAGGGTGCGGGCCACGCCGTCACCGTCCTGACTTCGCGCGTTGAGGATCCCACCGGCTACGGACGCATCATCCGCGACGCCTCGGGCACGGTCACCGCGATCGTTGAGCAGCGCGACGCCACCCCCGAACAGGCCGCGATTAACGAGATCAACGCGGGCATCTACGCCTTCGATGCGGACTTCCTGCGCACCTCCCTGGCTTCCCTGGGTACCGACAACGATCAGGGCGAGGTCTACCTGACCGACGTCCTCGCAGCTGCGGCCCCTGCCGGGCGTACCGCGGGCGCCCTCGAGCTCACCGACCACTGGCAGAGCGCGGGCGCGAACGACCGCGTCCAGCTGGCCGAACTCGGCGCCGAGATGAACCGCCGCATCTGCGAGGCACACATGCGCGCCGGCGTGACGATCGTCGACCCGGCCTCCACCTGGATCGACGTCGACGTGACCGTTGGCGCCGACACCACCATCTACCCCGGCACCTGCCTGCGGGGGACGACCACCGTTGGGACCGGCTGTGAAATCGGTCCTAGCGCCACGCTGATTGATGCGGAAATTGGGGACCGCAGTGTGGTTCCCACCGCGTGGATCGGTCAGGGCTGCGTCGCAGCCGATACGATGGTCACGCCATATAGCACCATCGGCACATTGATCGCGGCGCCTCGCGCCTGATCCAACACAAGGAGAGACAACCGCATGAGCGGACTGGTGACCACCGGAGAGAAGAACCTCGTCCTCGTTTCTGGACGAGCTCACATGGACCTGGCTCACGCCGTGGGCGAGGAAATCGGATGTGGGGTTTCGCCGGTGACGGCCTACGACTTCGCCTCCGGCGAGATTTACGTGCGCTTCAACGAGTCCGTTCGCGGCGCCGATGTGTTCGTCCTGCAGTCCATCGAGGGCGACATCAACAAGTGGATCATGGAGCAGCTCATCATGATTGATGCTGCCAAGCGCGCCTCCGCGAAGCGCATCACCGTGGTCGCTCCCTTCTACCCCTACTCGCGTCAGGACAAGAAGCACCAGGGGCGCGAGCCCATCTCCGCTCGCCTCATGGCTGACCTGTACCGCACCGCCGGTGCCGACCGCATCATGAGTGTCGACCTGCACGCCTCGCAGGAGCAGGGCTTCTTCGACGGCCCGGTCGACCACCTCTTCGCCATGCCGGTCCTCGTGGACTACGTGCGTGGCCGCGTTGACCTGGCCAACACCGCCGTCGTCTCTCCCGACGCGGGCCGCATCCGCGTCGCTGAGAAGTGGTCGAAGAAGCTGGGCGGCGCGCCCCTGGCCTTCGTCCACAAGACCCGCGACACCACCCGCCCGAACGTCGCCGTCGCGAACCGCGTCGTCGGTGAGGTCGCCGGCAAGGAATGTGTCCTGGTGGACGACATGATCGACACCGCCGGCACGATCACCGAGGCGATCAACGTCCTCAACAATGCCGGTGCCAAGAAGGTCATCGTCGTCGCCACCCACGGCATCCTCTCCGACCCCGCCGCGAAGCGTCTCTCCGAGTCCGGCGCCGCCGAGGTTGTCGTCACCGACACGCTGCCGATCCCCGCTGAGAAGCGCTTCGAGCAGCTCACCGTCCTGTCCATCGCGCCGCTCCTGGCTCGCGCGATCCAGGAGGTCTTCGAAGACGGTTCGGTCACATCGCTCTTTAACTGAGCGCCTCCCGCTTCACATCCGCCCTCGCCGTGAGGTAACCTATTGGGGTTGCTCCGGCGAGGGCGGATCCGTATCCGCCGTTATCGACAGGGCCTGAATCGAAATGCCACGCGTTTCCTTCGCTCTGCCGACACCGACGCCGGACCTGAGAAACGAAGGAAAGACACATGAGCGACAACCCCGTCCTGCTTGCTGAAGAGCGTTCCGAGTTCGGTAAGGGCGCTGCCCGCCGCGCCCGCCGCGCCGGCAAGGTCCCCACGGTCCTCTACGGCCACGGCGCCGAGCCCCGTCACCTGGACGTTCCCGGCCACGACCTCTTCCTCATCGTTCGCGGCACCAAGAACGCGCTCGTTGAGCTGAAGATCGAGGGCAAGACCCAGCTGGCCCTCGTCAAGGACGTTCAGGTTCACCCCGTGCGCCGTGACATCCTGCACGCCGACTTCCTGGCCGTCAAGGCCGGCGAGAAGGTCGACGTTGAGGTCCCCGTCGTCGTTGTCGGCGAGGCTGCCCCCGGCACCGTTCACTCGCTCGAGGAGTTCACCATCCTGGTGAAGGCCGCCGCCACCTCCATCCCCGAGAACCTCGAGGTTTCCATCGAGGGTCTCGAGGCCGGTTCCGCCGTGCACGTCTCCGACCTGAAGCTGCCCGCCGGCGTTGAGGTCGAGCTCGATCCCGAGACGGTCATCGTTGCTGTTCAGGAAGCCGCCGCTGAAGAGGCTGAGGAAGCCGCCGAAGAGGCCGCCGAAGAGGCCGCCGCCGAGGGCGACGCCGAGTGACACTCGCGTAGCACACGCTTTCCACGAGGGGGCGAGGCTGATGCCTCGCCCCCTCGTCGTATCTGCGATACTTGGGGCATGAGTGACCTTCACGTGATCATCCCTGCCGGTGGCGCCGGCACCCGCCTGTGGCCGCTGTCGCGCCGCCGCCGCCCCAAGTTCCTCCTTGACCTGGCGGGCACGGGCCGCACCCTCTTGCAGGGCACGGTGGACCGCCTGGAGGAGTCGGCCTCGTCGGTGAGTATCGTGACCGGCCAGGCGCACCGCGAAGGCGTGCTGGCCCAGCTGCCCGAGTTTGCTGCCTCGGAGAGCCGTACGCTCCTCATCGAGCCGTCGGGCCGCGATTCCATGGCCGCGATCGGTCTCGCCGCCTACGTCGTGCGTGAGCGTTTTGGGGATGACGCGATTGTCGGTTCTTTCGCGGCCGACCATCTGATTGCCCGCCTCGAGCTGCTGCGTGCTGCCGTCGAGACCGCGATTGGCGCCGCCCGCGAGGGCTACGTTGTGACGATCGGCCTGACGCCCACCGAGGCCTCGACCGCCTACGGGTACATCGCGCCCGGGGCCGTGCTCTCCGACGGCTCCGGGGACCCTGCCGCACACACGGCCGCCCGACGGGTCGCCGAGTTCGTGGAGAAGCCGGATGCCGACACGGCAGCCCGCTACGTGTCGCAGGGCTACCTGTGGAACGCGGGCATGTTTATCGTGTCGGCGGGCGTGCTCGCCTCTCACCTGGCCCGCCTGCTGCCCGACATGCACGCGCGCCTGGAGACCATTGCGCGCGCGTGGGGCACCCCCGAGTTTGACGAGGTGCTGGGGGAGAACTGGCCGCACCTGACGAAGATCGCCATCGACCACGCGATCGCCGAGCCCGTCGCCGCCGACGGAGGAGTGGCCGTCGTTCCCGCCGACGCCGAGCTGGGTTGGACGGACCTGGGCGACTTCGAGGCCCTGACCGGCATCGTCGCGCAGGCGGGCCACCTGGGCGAGGCGCTGCGCGTCGAATCCGACGGCGCGGCAGTCTTCGGTTCCCTCGCGCAGGATGGCGAGGGCCCCCTCGTCGCCCTCGTGGGCGTGCCCGACGTGGCCGTTGCGCTGACCCCCGACGCGATCCTCGTGACGCGTCGCGACCGTGCGCAGTCGGTGAAGGCCGTCGTCGACCAGCTCGCGGACCGGGGGCGCTCCGACCTGCTCTGACGCGTCACCGACACGCTGCCCTGCGCGGCCCCCAGAAGGCGGCCTCGGCCTCGCCGCGCCCTGTTCGCTCTCGGGTGAGGTGCGCCGCCCCGCCCGCCGCGCAGGGGTGCGAGGCTGGTAGCGTGATGGGCAGCAGAAGCCCCGACGAAAGGCATCACACGTGAACAAGCGGACCATCGCCGCCCTCGCAACCACTGCGACCGCGGCCTCTTTGGCCCTTGGAGCTTGCTCGACCACGCCCGCCGCCACCCCCGCAGCCTCCGCGAAGGTGTGCGCAGCCATCTCCGGAGCCCACGGCGACGCCGCCACGGACCCCGTCGCGACCGCCCTCGCGGGCGCCGCGAACGACGCCTCTGTCGCCTTCGAGGCGGCCAGCGGGCAGGAGGCCCCGGCCTCGCTCGTGACTTCCGGCTGCACGCTGATCGTGGGCACGGACTCGACTATGGCCGCCTCGATCTCCGAGGCCGCGCGCTCCAACCCGAAGGTCCGCTTCGCCCTCGTAGGCGCCTCCTTCGTCGACTCAAAGGGTGCCGCGACCTCCCTGAAGAACGGCTCGGTCGTCGACGTCGACGCCTCGCAGGCCGCCTACCTGGCCGGCTATGCCTCCGCGGGCATGACGACCACGGGTACGCTCGCCGTCGTCGGCGGAGAGCGCGACAACGTCACCAGCTCGCAGATGTCCGCGTTCTCCCAGGGCGTGGATGCGTACAATCTGGCCAACGGCACGTCGATCACCGTGCTCGGCTGGAACCCCGTCACGAGCGACGGCACGTACGCGGGCAGCGCCGACGAGGTGCGTACGGCGACCGCCGACGTGATCTCTCAGGGCGCCGACATCATCGCCCCCTTTGCCGGTGAGGCCAACGAGGGTGCTGCGCGCGCCGTCACCGAGGCCGCCAACCCGACCGTGCGCCTCGTGTGGTCGGGCCTGACGAAGAACGACCTGAAGGGCCTGACCCGCGACGAGGCCCAGTCGGCTGAGACCGCGCCGATGTCCGGCCAGTCCGGCGCGCCGGTGTCGCAGCAGGTGGACACGCAGTCCTTCGCGGACGCGTTCAGCTACATCCAGATCTCCGACGAGGTTCGCTCTGCCATTGGCGCTCCCGTGCTGACGGGCGTCGTCGTGGATTACAAGGCCGCGATGGAGACGCTCATCGCTCAGGCCCCCGCGGGCGAGAAGGCCACCGTCGTCCCGGTGTCCCTGGCCTCGGGCGGCGTGATCCTCACCGGCTTCGGCTCCTACACGCCGATGCTGTCCTCCGAGCTCAAGCTGGGCCTGTCCGACATGGCCGGCCAGATCGAGACGGGCGGCATGATCATCTCCACGCCCTTCGACGTGTGAGCTGACTGCGCAGACGATTGTGCCCCGGGGACGCGTCCCCGGGGCACAACTCTTGAGGTCTCAGGCTCCCAGCACTGCCAGCGCCGCGCCCGCGCACAGGGCATCCGCGTCGAGTACGAAGGCTGGGTCCACGCAGTACAGGCCCGGGCCGGTGGGCGCGCCGGGAGAGGTGCTCAGCGCGCTCGCCAGCGCGGCGCGGACCTGCTCCTCGGGCAGCGAGGCGCTCAGGGTGCGCCCGTCCGTGGAAACGCTCAGGGAGAGCGCAGCGCCCTCCTCGACGACCGGCACGCCCAGGTGGTCCAGCAGGGTCGCTAGCAGCCCCGAGGCCTCGTCGATCGACACGGAGGCCACGTGTGTGCCGGAAGGCTCCAGAGAAGCGATACGAGAGGCGCAGCGGTCCACGTACGCGCCGATCATTCCGTCGCCCACCGACTCCCAGCCTCCCTGCGAACGGGGGAGGGACGAGCCGTCCCCGCACGCGGCCACGGCCTCGTCGATGAGGGCCAGCTCAGCCTCGGGGGTCAGAGCGCCCTCGCGCGAGCGGTCGATTGCGCGCCCACCCAGGTAGACGAGGGCCTCACCCGACGCGCGCACGTACACGGCGCCGTCCGCCATGACCATGCGCACCGAAAATGCCGTCAGGGGAGCGGGGAGCGCACGCGGCATGAGCAGCGCGTGCCCGCCAGACGCTTCGATGATCGCAGCACCGTCGCGCGCCGCATCCTGATTCTCAGGGGTTTCGTAGCCGATGATCAGGCGGAAACGGCCCCCGGTTCGCGCGGACAGGAAAGAAGCGATACCCGCAAACAGCAACGGGCTTGCACAGCGTGTCATGTGCTGAGGGTAACACCTTGGGTGGTTCGCGCAAAAACGGGTATCAGGAACGAGGCCGGGGCGCGCTCCCGGGAAACGGTGGAGGGACGCAGGTGGGGGAGTGCGCCGCTATCCTGGAGGCATCCACGAAGGAGGAATCATGCAGCTGACGAACCTGACGGACCCGGTCGAGCTCACGCGCCAGATGATCGACATTCCCTCGGTGTCGGGAGATGAAGGGCCCCTGGCTGACGCCGTTGAGGTGGCCCTGCGTGGCGCCGGGTTCGGATCGGTCCCGTCCCTGGAGATCCTGCGTGACGGTGACGCCGTGTGTGCACGGACCCGTCTCGGCCTCGACCAGCGTGTGGTTCTCGCCGGGCACCTTGACACCGTCCCCATCGCCGACAACGTTCCCGGTCGCTTCGAGGAGCGCGACGGGGCCTCGGTCCTGTGGGGTCGCGGGTCGGTCGACATGCTCGGTGGGTGCGCGGCGGCGCTCGCGCTCGCGTGTGAGGTTGGCGCTGTCCTCCGTTCCGGCGACGAGGACGCGCTGAGTGCCGACGTCACCTGGATCTTCTACGACCACGAGGAGGTTGCCTCCCAGCTGAACGGCCTGGGGCGCGTCCAGCGCAACCACCCCGAGTGGCTCGCCGGTAACCTGGCGCTGCTGGGCGAGCCGACCGCCGCCCACGTGGAAGGCGGCTGCAATGGAACCTTGCGCGTCATCGCGCACTTCCCGGGGCGCGCCTCGCACTCGGCGCGCGCGTGGATGGGCGTCAACGCGATTCACGCGATGGCTCCCGTTATCGAGCGTATCGCCGCCTACGGAAACCCCCTCGTCACCGTCGATGGCCTCGAATTCCGCGAATCCCTCTCGGTCGTACGCGTCGAGGGTGGTATCGCCAACAATGTGATCCCCGAGTCTGCGTCGATGACCGTCAACTACCGCTTCGCTCCCTCCACGCGCGCGGACGATGCCCTGGAGTGGGTGCGCGGGCTCTTCGAGGGCACGGGTGCCACGATCGACGTCGATGACCTGTGCGAGGGGGCCAGGCCGGGAGCGGACTCTGACGTCGCCCAGCGCTTCCTGTCCGTCGCCCGTCAGGTCGCGGCCTCGCGGGGCGAGGAGCTGCGGCTGAGCGCGAAGGTAGGCTGGACCGACGTCGCGCGCTTCACTCAGGTCGGCGTGCCCGCCATGAACTTCGGGCCGGGCGACCCGCTGCTGGCGCACACGCGCGACGAACATACCCCCGTATCCGATATCGTGAAGGTGCACGACACGCTGCGCGCGTTCGTGCTCGCGCAGCCGGCACCGACGCCGGCACCACACAGGGAGGCATGACCATGACCAAGCCGACGCACACCTACCGCCGCGGATCCGTCGTCCTGCGAGGCGACCAGATCCCGCGCATGACCTCGGACGCATCGCTGCTCCAGTCCGACCAGAGCGCTGATTGGAAGCACGAGGACCCGTGGCGGGTCCTGCGCATCCAGTCCGAGTTCGTCGAGGGCTTCGAGGCCCTCGCGGAGGTCGGCCCCGCCATCTCGGTGTTCGGTTCCGCTCGCACCCGCCCCGAGGATCCCCTCTACGAGTGCGCCCAGCGCATCGGCGAGCTCCTCGTGGATCGCGGCTACGCGGTCATCACGGGCGGCGGCCCCGGCATGATGGAGGCAGCGAACCGCGGCGCATGGAAGGCCGGTGGCACGTCGATCGGCCTGGGGATCGAGCTGCCCCACGAGCAGGGTATGAACCAGTGGGTGAACCTGGGCGTCAACTTCCGCTACTTCTTCGCCCGTAAGACCATGTTCGTCAAGTACTCGCAGGGCTTCATCGTGATGCCCGGGGGTTTTGGGACCATGGATGAGCTCTTCGAGTCCGCGACCCTCGTGCAGACGGGGAAGATCCGTTCCTTCCCGGTGGTCCTCGTGGGGACCGACTACTGGTCGGGCCTGGTCGATTGGATCCGTTCCGCGATGGTCGACGCTGGGATGATCTCGCCCGGTGACGTGGACCTGCTCCGCGTCGTCGATGACCCGGAGGAGGCCGTGCGTCTAGCGACGGGTGCCTAGTAGTTTCGCACCCTTTATGCGGGTGCTATGTTCTGTCAAACTCCACTTATTACGGGCCTAATTAATCGATCGGCTTATTTTTCTTTGATTACTCTTTGCGATCTGTTAAGGAAAAATGGCGCTTATCCGGTAAAATGGGTATGTTACCCCGCCTGAGGAGGCGCGGGCATAACTCTGAGAAGGAGTACTCTCATGGCAGCAATGAAGCCTCGCACGGGGGATGGACCCCTCGAAGTCAGCGCCGAAGGGCGCGGTATCGTCATGCGAATTCCCACCGAAGGGGGCGGGCGGCTCGTCATTGAGCTGAACGCGCAGGAGGCGGCGGAACTCGCCGAAGCTCTCGGAGCGGCCATCTGACAGATAGAGACGAAGCGGCGGAACAGGATCTCCTGTTCCGCCGCTTGTCTATGAATGGGGGCGCTCATCGCTTCACGGCAACCGCCAGGCCGTCACCGACGGGCAGCAGCGCGGGCACGAACTCATCGGAGTCGCGCAGGTAGTTGACCACCTCGCGGGCGACCACGGTGTGCGCGTCGCGACGCGCGGGGTCAGCGACCTGGTCGCGCCACAGGGCGTGCACGAAAGCGATCGTTCCGCCGGGGCGCAGGATACGCACCGCGTGATCGAGATACTGAGGGGTTTCCTCCAGGTCGCCGTCCAGGACGACCATGTCGTAGCCGCGTGCTGCCATGCGCGGCAGCACGTCAAGGGCGCGCCCGGCGATGAGGCGCGTGCGATGCGAGGATAGGCCCGCGGCGGCGAAGTTGCGGCGCGCGTGGCCCAGCAGCTCAGACTCGGAGTCGATCGTCGTGAGGACGCCGTCGGCGGCCATGCCGTCCAACAGCCACAGGCCGGACACACCCGCGCCCGTGCCCACTTCCAGGACCGCGCGGGCGCCGGAGACAGCCGCCAGCATACGCAGGGCGGCACCGGTGCCAGCGGACACGGGAGAAGCGCCCATTTCGGTAGCGACGGCACGTGCGGCGGTCAGCGCGTCGCTTTCCGCCACGTAGTCCTCGGTGTACACCCACGTCTGGGCCTTGTCCGCCATCGCCGTATCCTCACTCGTGTTTGATCGCCTGGGTGAGGTACGCCTGTGCGTTGATGCCTCCCCAGGCATCAGGGTACAGGCGAGGATGCGCAAGGGCGCGCTGGCGCTCCGAAAATACGCGAAAACCTCACCTGATGAGCATGCGAAACCCCGGCCTCGTCGATGGGGACGAGGCCGGGGCGAAGCCGTGTGGGCTCAGTGCTGGATGGGGGAGACCCCAAGGGGGCGGCCCGCCAGGCCGCGGTTTACCGACGAGAGCTGCTTGGCGAGGGCCGTGAGCTCCTCCGCTGCCGGACCCGAAGCGACGGCGACGGGCTCGCCGCGGTCGCCGCCCTCGCGCAGCGCGATGTCGAGGGGCACCTGGGCCAGCAGCGGCACGGAGTAGCCCAGCTGCGCGGTCAGGCGCTGCGAGACGGACTCGCCGCCGCCCGCGCCGAAGATCTCCAGGCGCGAGCCGTCGGGCTGGGGCAGGAAGGACATGTTTTCGACGACGCCGATGACCTTCTGGTTCGTCTGCGAGGCGATGGAACCGGCGCGCTCGGCAACCTCGGCGGCCGCGACCTGCGGGGTCGTCACGACGAGGATCTCCGAGTTGGGCAGCAGCTGCGCGATCGAGATCGCGACGTCGCCCGTGCCCGGAGGCATGTCGATGAGCAGGACGTCCAGGTCGCCCCAGAACACGTCCGCGAGGAACTGCTGGAGGGCGCGGTGGAGCATGGGGCCGCGCCAGATGACGGCCTGGCCGTCGGGTACGAACATGCCGATCGAGATGACCTTGACACCGCCGGCACCCACGGGCGGGATCATCATGCCGTCGATGACCTGCGGGTCGTGGTCCACGCCGAGCATGCGCGGGATCGAGAAGCCGTAGATGTCCGCGTCCATGACGCCGACCTTGAGGCCCTGCGCGGCCAGCGCGGCGGCCAGGTTCGCGGTCATGGAGGACTTGCCGACGCCGCCCTTACCGGAGGTGACGGCGATGACGCGCGTGAGGGAGTCGGGGTGGGCGAAGGGAATTTCGCGCTCGGGGCGACCGCCGTTGAGCTTCTCGCGCAGAGCCTTCTTCTGGGCCTCGTCCATGACGCCCATCTCGACGGAGACGTTTTCGACGCCGTCGATGGCGCTCACGCGCTCGGTGACGTCCTTGGTGATCTGGGTGCGCAGGGGGCATCCGGCGGTGGTGAGCAGGACCTTGACGGCGACGGAGGAGCCGTCGATCGTGACCATGTCGGGGGTCACCATGTTGAGGTCGGTGATGGGGCGGCGGATCTCGGGGTCGATGACCTGGCCGAGAGCCTCCATGACGGAATCAAGTGTGACTGGCATGGACTCCACTCTACTGGCCGGTGTGCCCATCTTCTAGGGGACGAAAGGCACCGTTGGCCTCGGGCTCAGCCTCCGCCTCGTTCGACGAGGCGTTGGCCGCGTCCGCGGCGATCTCCGCACGCAGGTCCTCCAGCATGTCGCGCAGCTCAGAGCGCACGAAGTCGCGGGTGGCGACGTCCTGGAGGGCCAGGCGCAGGCCTGCGATCTCGCGGGCGAGGTACTCGGTGTCGGCGAGGTTACGCTCCGCGCGAAGACGGTCCTGCTCGGCCACGACGCGGTCGCGGGCGTCCTGGCGGTTCTGCGCGAGCATAATCAGCGGGGCCGAGTATGAGGCCTGGGTCGAGAACGCGAGGTTCAGGAGGATGAAGGGGTAGGGGTCCCAGGCGGCTTCCTCGCTGATGCCGGCGAGCATCAGGTTCGCGCCGATCCACGCGATGACGAAGATCGTCATGTAGAGGACGAAGCGGGGCGAGCCCATGAAACGGGCGGTGGCCTCGGCGAAGCGGCCGAAGCCGTCGCCGCCGCCTGACGAGCGGCGGAAGAACCACCGACGCTTGTCGATCGGGTTATCCAGGCGATCAGCCATCGATGCTCCTTGCCATCATGCGGTCGGTCACGTCGTCGTCGAAGTCTCGCCAGTCCTCGGGCAACAGCTCGTCGAGGACGTCGTCGACCGAGACGGCGCCGTGTAAGTGCCCGTCCTCGTCGACGACGGGCAGGACCGTCAGGTTGTAGGTTGCCAGCAGACGCGTCACTGTCGCGATGTGCGCGTTGGGGTCCACGGACTCGATGTCGCGGTCCAGGATCGTGCCGAGCAGAGTCTGCGGGGGCTCGCGCAGCGCGCGCTGGATGTGCACCATGCCCAGGTACTGGCCGGTCGGGGTCTCCTGGGGTGGGCGTGCGATGAAGGCGACGGTCGCGATCGAGGCCGGGATGTCCTCGCGTCGTACGGCAGCCAACATCTGGGCGACGGTCGCGTTGGGGCCGAAAATGACGGGCTCGGTGGTCATGAGCGAACCGGCGGTCGACTCGTCGTAGGTCATGAGTCGACGCACGTCCTCGGCCTCTTCGGGCTCCATGAGGGCCAGCAGGGACTGGGCCTGCGCGTCGGGCAGCTCGGCGACGAGGTCGGCCGCGTCGTCGGGCTGCATGACGTCCAGAACGTCGGCGGCTCGGGCGGCTTCCAGCGCGGAGACGATCGCGATACGGTCGTCGTTACCCAGCTCCTCGAGCACGTCGGCGAGGCGCGCATCCGTCAGCTGCATGGCGACCGCCATCTTGCGGTCCTGGGGGAGCGTGTGCATGAAGTCCGCCAGGTCCGCGGGGCGCATGTCCTCCGTGTACTGCACGAGCGCGGTCGCCGCCTGGTTCGAGTCGGTCTTGAGCAGGCCGGAGACCTCGGACACGTCCACGGTGAGGGTCTCGCCACTGCGCGTGAAACCGAGGGAGGACGTGCGCACGCGCTGGACGTGCAACGTGGAGATCACCCAGTCCTTGGGGCGGCGCTGGCGCATCGCGACATCGAGGATGCGCACCTGGCCCGAGCCGTCGTTCATGGTGACGACGCGATCGAAGAGCTCGGAGAGCACGAGCGTCTCGATGGGACGCTGCGTGAAGGAACGGATGTTGAGCAGGCCCGTCGTGATGACGGAACCGGACTCGATGGCGGTGACGCGAGTGAGAGGCAGGAAGACACGCTTACGCGGGCCGACCTCGACGACGAAGCCGATGACGTTGGCTTCGGATTTCAGCCGAAAGATGACAACGACATCGTGAATCTTGCCGACCTGGTCGCCCAAAGGGTCGAAAACACTGGTGCCAGCGAGCTTTCCGATGTAGACGCGCCGACTCTTGGTGCCTAGTTCAATAGATGCAATGCTCACTCTTCCATCTTAGGCTGGTGACCACAGATGCGTACTGATGAGCCGGTCGCCGCATGAACAATGCGTTCCATGCCACCGAGGCCGGGGACGAAGGAGAAGAAATGGCTGTCGTGATGGACCCGCAGATGCCCACGGGCACCGAGGTCGCCTCGTACGAGACCTACGCGCAGGCCCGCGCCGGTGTCGACTTCCTATCGGATGCCGGCTTCGACGTTTCCGCGATCACGATTGTTGGCTCCGACCTGCACCTCGTCGAGCGCGTCAAAGGACGCCTGACGATCGCCCGCGCCTCGCTCTCGGGTGCGTCCAGCGGTGGCCTGTGGGGAGCCCTGGGTGGCATGCTCATGTCCGCCGGGCAAAACGCGGGCGGAACGGGTTCATGGGTCGTCGGTGGCATCATCGTCGGCGCCCTGATTGGCATGGCTCTATCCGCTCTGTCCTTCATCATTCGCGGACGCAGCCGCGACCTCGTGTCCTCCCAGCAGGTTGTCGCGCAGCGCTACGCGGTCCTGGCCTCGGCGGACATCGATCGCGCCTATCAGATCCTGCAGCGCACCCCCGGCAATCGCGCGCGCGTCGTGCGCCCGCGCACGGAGCAGGCGCGCCCGAAGAAGGATTCCGTTGGTTTCTTCCCCGACGGCCGCCCCCGCTTCGGCGCGGCGACCAAGGACGGGGAGGTGCCCGGTGGTCGCGAGACACCCGAGGCCACGTCCCCCCAGGCCCACGCCCCCGTGAGCGCGCCCGAGGCCTTGGCCCCTGCAACGAACAGCCCCGAGAGCGCGGCGTCCGCACATGAGGACGCCCCGGCCTCGTCCCCCGAAAAGGACCAGACCGAGGCGTAACCTCAGCGTCTTCGCGTGGCTCAGCGGGACTGAACGCTCGCGATCCACTCCTCGACGTCGGCGATCGTGCGCGGGATGTCCTCGGAGATGCGTGTGACGGTGCCGTCGGCGTTCACCACGACGTCGTCCTCGATGCGCACGCCGATGCCCCGGTATTCCTCGGGGATCAGCAGGTCGTCGGCGCGGAAGTACAGGCCCGGTTCGATCGTGAAGACCATGCCCGGCTCGAGCAGCGCGCCCTGGTAGAGCTCCGCGCGCGCCTTCGCGCAGTCGTGCACGTCCAGGCCCAGGTGGTGGCTGGTGCCGTGCGGCATCCAGCGACGGTGCTGCTGGCCCTCGGGTGCCAGGGACTCTTCCGGGGTGACGGGCAGAATGCCCCACTCGTACAGGCGGGCGGCGATGACCTTCATGGCGGCGTCATGAACGTCCTTGAAGCGGCAGCCCGGCTCATTGGCGCGGGCCAGGGCGGCCTCGCAGGCGTCGAGGACCGCCTGGTAGACGCGCGCCTGGACCTCGGTGAAGCGGCCGTTGACGGGCAGCGTGCGCGTGATGTCGGCCGTGTAGAGGGAGTCGACCTCGACGCCCGCGTCGACGAGCACAAGGTCGCCCTCGCGCACCTCGCCGTCGTTGTCGATCCAGTGCAGGGTGTTCGCGTGGTTGCCCGAGGCCGCGATGGTCTCGTATCCCTCGCCGTTGCCCTCTTCTCGGGCGACCGCTCGGAATGCGCCCTCGATGACGCGCTCGCCGCGACGGTGGCCGACGGCGCGCGGCAGGACGCGGATGATGTCCTCGAAGCCAGCCTTGGTGACCTCGACCGCGCGGATCATTTCCTCAAGCTCGAAGGCGTCCTTGGTCAGGCGGATCTCGGAGAGGTGTTCCTCGAGGGCCTCGTCCTCCTTGCGCGTATCCTCTCCCGCGGGCAGCCCAGCCTGGGCGCGCACCTCGTTGACCATCGCCTCGACGTTTGCATCCACGCCGCGCACGATGCGCAGCTGAACGGTCCCGGCGTCCTTTGCCAGCACGTCGCGCAGCGTGTCGATGTGGCGGGTCTCCAGGCCGGTCTGCGCGCTCAGCTCCTCGAGCGAGGGGCGCGCGCCCACCCAGAATTCGCCGTAGCGGGCGTCCGCGTAAAACTCCTTGGAGGAACGCGAGGCGCGGGGCTTGAAGAAGAGCAGGGGAGTGTGGGTGCCGTCCTCGTTCGGCTCCAGCACCAGGACGGTGTCCGGCTCCTTCTCGCCGCCCAGGCCCGACAGGTGCGCGAAGGCGGAATGCGCGCGGAAACGATAGTCGCAGTCGTTGGAGCGGACCTTGTAGGGGCCCGCAGGCACGACGAGACGCTCACCCGGGAAGGGGGTACCGGCCTTCAGGGTGCGGTCGTGCAGGAAGTCGGCGACGCGCTCGCGCTCGGGCAGTTCGGAGGGACGAGGCCCCCAACCGGAGCCGATGAAATCGCGGAATGCGGAGGACTGGGGCTGACGGGAGCGGGTTTCGCCGCGATCGGCCATGGACTGGGACGCTTCTTCACTCATGGTCACTATTCTACGGCTTCTCGGCCCCTCGGGCGGGTTCGATGGTCATGACAAACCCCGGCCTCGTCTCCCTGTGGCGCGCGCTGCGCCGGGAACGAGGCCGGGGCCGTGTCGGGTGGAAGAGGCTCAGTCCTGGAGGGTGAGCTCTCCCGCGATGGACAGGTCCATCCACCGCTTGAAGTCCGCGCCGCGCTTGCCCTGCGAGAGCAGGAAGACAGTCTTGGCGTAGAGGGCCTCGAGCGTCATGTCATGCGCACCGATTGCGCCGAGGCGCGCCAGCGCGTTGCCGGCCTCGTAGTGGCCGAGCATGACCTCGGACTGGTAGCACTGGGAGGCGACGATGATCGGCACCTCGGCCTGCGCGAGCTCGGCCAGGACGTCCACGAGACCCGGCTCGGAGGCCGGGATATTCCCCACGCCGAAGGTGCGCAGGATGACCGCGTCCGGGTGAGGCGTCGTCATGGCGCGCAGTCGCGCGGCGCTCATGCCGGGCACCACGTCGATGACGGCGACATCCTGGCGCTTGTACGGGCTGGGATCCTGCCAGCCGGTGCCTGCGCTCGGAGCGCCGTACCAGCGCCACGGGGCGCCCGTGCGTGCCATGGGGGACACGGAGGGCGACTCGAATCCGCGGAATGCCCACGACGAGGTCTTGGTGGCGCGGTTGCCGGCCAGGAGTTTGTGCCCGAAGAACAGCATGACGCCTCGGGCGCGGTGCGAAATCGCGGCGCGCAGGGCGCCCGTGACGTTCGCGGACGCGTCCGAGCCGACGACGCCAAGCGGGTACTGAGACCCGGTCAGAACGACCGGCTTACCCATGCTTGCCAGCGCGTAGGACAGGGCCGCGGCCGAGTAGGCCATCGTGTCCGTGCCGTGCAGGACCAGGAAGGCATCGGCCTCGTCCGCGTGCGCGTTGATGTCGTCGATGATGGCCTGCCAGTCCTCGGGGGTAGCCTCCGAGGAGTCGATGAGCGGGTCCAGCGTCGACATCGTGATGTTCGAGGCCAGCTCGATGCCCTCCAGCTGGGAGCCGAACCAGCCCTGCAGGTCAGCGCCGGGACGCAGACCCTCGGGGGAGTCGACCATGCCGATGGTGCCACCGGCATACGTGACGTGAAGACGCACTGTTCGTCCTTTCTCAGTCGCCCGCCACCAGGGTTTCCTCGCCCTGCAGCGAGGCGGCGGCCTCGTCGGTCAGGTTCCCGACGCGTCCGCGCACGTAGTACCAGCCGGCGACCATGAGGACGATGACCACGGCGAAGAGGGCGAGGGTCCAACGGCCCGACTCGGAGGTCACGTTCGAGGCCACGACGACCGTGAAGAAGAGCAGTGCCAGGTAGTTGGTGTAGGGGGCGCCGGGCATGCGGAACTCGGGGCGCTGTTCCTCGCCGCGCTTGACCTTGCGCAGGAACGCCAGGTGCGAGATGAGGATCATCGCCCAGGTGCCGGCGATACCGATGCCCGCCAGGTCCATGACGATGTTGAAGGCGTTCTCCGGAACGAAGGCGTTGAGCAGGACGCCGAGCAGGCCGAGCGATGCCGTGACGACGATGCCGCCGTAGGGGACGTGGTTCTTGTTGAGGCGAGCCGCGAAGCGCGGGCCCTCGCCCACGAGCGCCATCGAGCGCAGCGTGCGGCCGGTCGCGTACAGGCCGGCGTTGAGAGAGGACAGGGCGGCGGTCAGGACGACGACCTGCATGATGTCGCCCGCGTGGGGCACGCCGAGGCCGGAGAAGAACGTCGTGAACGGGGACTCATTCGACGAGTAGGCGGTGTAGGGCAGCGCCAGGGCGAAGAGAACGACGGAGCCGACGTAGAAGAAGAAGATGCGGATGACCATCGAGTTGATGGCCTTGGGCAGGATCTTCGCGGCGTCCTTGGCCTCGCCGGCCGCGACGCCCACCATCTCGGTGCCGCCGAAGGCGAAGACGACGCCGAGGGTGAGGGCGAAGACAGGCGCCAGGCCCTCGGGGAACCAGCCGCCGGACTCGGAGATGTTGTGGACACCCGCGGTGTACTCGCCGACCGAGGACTGCGTGAGGATCGCCCAGATAGCGACGCCCATGAAGATGAGGATCGTCGCGACCTTGATCATCGCGAACCAGAACTCCGCCTCACCGAAGGCCTTCACGCTCATCATGTTGAGGACGAAGACGAGACCCAGAGCGATGAGGGCGATGACCCACTGAGGGACCACCTTGAACATGTTCCAGTAATGCATGTAGACGGCGACCGCGGTGATGTCGGCCATGACCGTAACCGCCCAGTCCAGGAAGAAGAACCAGCCGGTGATGAATGCGCCCTTTTCACCCAGGAACTCGCGGGCGTAGGAGACGAACGCGCCCGAGGAGGGGCGGCGCACCGCCAGCTCGCCGAGGGCGCGGACCATCAGGAACGCGAAGACGCCACACACTGCGTAGGCGAAGGCCAGAGCGGGGCCGCCCAGCGCCAGACGGCCACCCGCACCCAGGAACAGGCCGGTGCCGATCGAACCGCCGATGGCGATCATCTGGATGTGTCGGTTTTTCAGAGCCTTGTTGTACCCGGCATCTCCCGCGTCAGTCGCGGTGGACACCTGGGTCTGATCCTTGTCAGACACGCGTGTACTCCAATCGGTGTTGAGGGAGGCCAAATGGCCGTGTACTGCCAGTTTCCTACAGTCGACAGCCCGTCGCCGCAGGTGAGCGGTTAACCAAAAAGGGTGAAGGTGAGATGGGAGAACGTGCAGACGATAAGGTCAAAATCAAGCAAATACAGGCTCTTTGGTGAGACGTGCGGCGTTCGCGGGTGGTGTTCGCCCGCGCGGTTGTGTGATGGGATTAATGGGGTAGTCTCAAATGGTGAAGCGAATTGACCCCCACACTCATAGCGCGTATTCAGACGGGACGGATACGCCCGCGCAGCTCCTGGCTATCGCCGCGCAGGCCGGGCTCGACGCCATCGCGCTGACGGACCACGACACGACGGCCGGATGGGACGAGGCCGTGGCCGCCGTCGCGGACACCGGCGTGAGCCTCATCCGGGGCGCCGAGATGTCGTGCTCCTCCTCGGGGTTCACCGTGCACCTCCTGGCCTACCTTTTCGACCCGGCTAACCCCAGCCTCGTCGATAATTTCCGACGCACGCGCGAGGACCGCGAGACGCGCGCCGCGCGCATGGTCGAGAACCTGTCGGCTGACTACCCGATTACGTTGGACGACGTGCTCGCCTTCGCGCCCGAGGGCGGCCCCGTGGGGCGCCCGCACATCGCCGACGCGCTCGTCGCCGCCGGTGCCTTCCCCGACCGTAGCGCCGCTTTCGTCGAGGCCCTGCATCCGTCGGGTCCCTACTACGTGCACCATTGGGCGCCCGACCCGGTCGAGGCCGTGCGCTGCGTGCGGCAGGCCGGGGGAGTGCCGGTCCTGGCCCACCCCCGCGCTCGCAAGCGCCAGCGCCTGCTGCCCGAGGCCGTCATCGCCGACATGGCGGCGGCCGGCCTCTTCGGCATCGAGCGCGACCACCGCGACCACGCGCCCGAGGACCGTGCCGACGTCGAGCGCATCGCCAGCGAGTTGGGCCTGGCGATGTTCGGCTCCTCCGACTACCACGGGACGGGCAAGCCGAACCGTATCGGCGAAAACACGACGGACCCGCAGGTGATCGCCGAGGTCATCGCGCAGGGCGCCATCGAGGTGATCGAGCCGTGAGCCTCTTCGACGTCACCCTCTTCGCGACCGCCTTCGCGACACTGACGGTCATTATGGACCCCATTGGGACCGTGCCCGTCTTCCTGGGGCTCACCGCCCGTTACTCCCAGCCCAAGCAGCGGCGCGCCGCCATCCAGGCCACCTCCGTGTCCTTCGGCGTCATCTTGACCTTCGCGATCCTGGGCGGGCAGATCCTGCGCCTCCTGCATATTTCGATGGAGGCCCTCCAGCTCTCCGGCGGCGTCCTGCTCTTCCTCGTCGCCATGGAACTCCTCATGGGCACGGACTCGTCCTCACCGGACACGGGGGACGAGGGCGTCAACGTTGCGCTCGTCCCGCTGGGGACGCCGCTGCTCGCCGGCCCCGGCTCGATCGTCGCCGTCATGGTGGCCGTCGGACAGGCCGGAACGAACGTGGGATCGTGGATCGCTGTCATCGTCGCCGTCGTGCTCGCACACATCGTCATGTGGCTGACCATGCGCTTCTCGCTGATGCTCTCCAGGGCGCTTGGCCCCGGCGGCATCATGCTGCTGACAAAGATCTCCGGTCTGCTGCTGGCCGCCATTGCGACGCAGCTCATCATGGAGGGAATCTTCCAGTTCATTGCGACCGCCAAGCTGTCCTGACCTGGTTGTTCTCGCGCGCGGCGGAGCCGAACAAAGCCCCGCGAAAAAGTGGGGTGCGACTCGCCGATGCGTGATTTTCGAGAATCTGTGCGTAATGGTCAGGAAATGTTGTAGGGTGGGCGAGAACGCCGTGACGCGCACGGCCCGCACTGGTCAGGGTCACGCATTCATCCCTCACCACAATTGTTCCAGGAGAAACAATGAAGAAGACGACCTCTTCCCTGTTCGCCGCCACCGCGGCACTCGGTCTGATCGCCGCTTCGGCCGGCGTTGCTTTCGCCGCCGAGACCCCCGTCACCGAGCAGCCCTCGACCCCGGCCACCGAGGCCCCGGCCACCGAGCAGCCCTCGACCCCGGCCACCGAGGATCCGGCCCCCGAGCAGCCCTCGACCCCGGCCACCGAGGATCCGGCCCCCGAGCAGCCCTCCACCGAGGACCCGACTCCCGAGCAGCCCGCTACCGAGGATCCGGCCCCCGCCGTCGACCCGGCCCCCGCCGCCGATCAGGGTGGCGCTGGCGCTGCCTCCGGCCCCGTCGGCACCACCGGCGTGACCACCCGCGGCCAGATCTCCACCGGCAACGGCCCGGCCCCCGTCTCCGCTCGTGGCGGCATCCGCAATACGAACGCTCCGGCCGGCACCCCCGCCGCCTCGAACCCGACGCTGGCCAACACCGGCTCCGTCGCTTCGATCGCCGCTGGCGCTGGCGTTATCGCGCTGGCCGGTGGCGTGACCCTGGTGGTTGCTCGCAAGCGCCACTGAGGCATCTTTGCCTGGCAAGCAACGCGGGCCCGCTCGATTCGAGCGGGCCCGCGTTTTGTCTAGTTTGCGCAGATCGCGCGATAGTTGTGCACGAACGTGCAGTTAGAAACCGCGAATTTGCACCGAAAAATCACCGTTTCGCCTTGAAATGATGCGTGCATCACATGCACAATGGAACTACCGAAAGTCACCATGAATTGAGCCCTCATGATGAACCGGTGATGGGAAGTGGCACCACTCATCAAGAGCGGTGCCACTTTCCTGTTGATGCGTCCCTGCGGAGCGTGCCCCCCGCAGGGACGCGCCCTGCGGGGGGCAATCCGTCAGTGCTGGCGACGGCGCAGAGCCAGAGCTCCCAGGCCTGCCAGTCCAGCCATGATGGCCGCACCGGCCAGCATCGGGGTGTCAGCACCCGTGCGAGCGAGGTTGCCGCTCGGGGTTGCGGACGGAGCGGGAGCGGGGGTCGTCGGCTCGGGCGTCGGGGAATCCGACGGCGCCGGCGTGGTCGGCACCTCGGTGGGAACCGTGCACTCGCTGTCCGTGCCGGTCAGCCAGTTGTGCAGGACGATCGGGGCCAGGACCGGGGAGCCCTCGAGGGTCTCGCCGGTCAGGATGCCGTTGATGTTGAAGGAGAAGCCGGAGTTGGCCGGCATGTGCTTGATCGTGACGGTGATGGTCTTGCCGTCCTCGCTGACCTTGATATCGCCCAGGCCCTCGACAGTGTTCTTGAAGCCGTTACCCTGGAGCGCGCCGGCACCGGGGTTGGAGATCGTGTTGATCGTGGAGGCGTCGAACTTCAGGCCCTGGACGGCCTTGATCGTCAGCGTCGCGTTGGTGAGGTCCTTGTGGGTGGCGCCGTAGAGGCGCAGGGTGCGCGAGTCGCCGACCTTCGGATCGGTACCGGTGGCAACGAACCAGCCATCAGCGTTGGCCTCGCCCCACTTGGGCTCCTCAGAACCCCAGGAGCCCGCGTACTTGTTGCGCTCGTTGATGTCGCGCGAGTAGGGGCTCCACACGGTGCGGTCCACGGTCGTGACCTGGCACTTGGCGAGCTCGGGGGTCTCGGGGGTGGGCAGGTCTCCGCACACCTGGCCGTCGGCCGGGAACTGGGCGCCGACCAGGTTGGCGGACGCGGTCGAGGACTCGGCGCCCTCGGGGAAGGTGCCCGTGAACTGGAAGACAGTGCCGGTGTTGGCGTCGAGGCCCTTGTTCAGCGTGATGGTCCAAATGTTCTTGGCAGCGTCGGTCAGGGTGGCGGTGAAGTCGCCGTCATTCCACGTGTACTCGGCTTCACGCGGGCCCCAGGCCTGCATGTATGCGTTGAGGCCCGCGCGGGTCTCGATCTTGCCGATGAAGGTGGTGTCGGCCATGTCGTCGGGCAGGTCGACGGTGATCGTCGTGCCGGCGGCCAGCTTGTTCTTCGTGGCCACGGGGAAGCGCCAGTTCTGCATGGAACCGGCGATCCAGTGGTTGGCCTCGAACATGCCCGGAGCAGTGTAGGTCTCGGTGTTGAAGTTCGTCGAGATCTTCGATTTGTAGCCGTTGTTCGAGCCGGTGGCGACCTTGTTGACGGTGCCGTCGGAGTTACGGGTGATGTCGGCAGGGTTCACCAGCTCGGGGTGGTGGGCCAGGATGTCCGTGTCGAGGATCGCCGCGGCGGTCCAGTCGGCGCGGCACGCGGTGGACTTGTCGCCGTTGGCGGTGCCGGGACCCGTGGGCTGGTTCTCGTCGGAGGGCGAGGCCATGGCGGGGCCTGCGATCAGGGCGGTCGCGAGCGTGGCGCTCAGAGCGGTTGCGATGGTCAACTTATGCATCGGTTTCATCGTGTTCCTCGTGTTGAAGGTGATTCAGTCTCAAGAATACTGGCCGCGTGGGCTATTGTTGGCCCGGTCAGTATTGGTTACATGAGAACCTTAATCCATGAACACTGACCGTGTCTCGCGTTTGCGAAAAAACATTGAGGGAATTTTTCGCAACTTGCTGCAGGTGGGGATTGGTTGCCGTTTGTAAAGGCGCGACTATCTGGGTCTTTAGTCGTGGGCTGGAATTGACAGGTGGATTCCGTCACGTGGCTGGGGGTGGGGTTTCTCCCAGTGCTGTGTCAGAACAGGGAATTGGGCCACACACTCGCTACCCTCTAGAGGTGAAGCCAGCCCCGACCCGGGGCGCTCGCCCCCGCGGCGGGCACGGCGCAGTTACACAAAAGGAAATCGTATGACGCTGGATCTGACGCAGTCGCTGCCCTCTCATGTGCGCGCGACCTCTGGACGCCCCGTTGAAGATTCGACCCTGATGGAAGTGTGGCAGGGGCTCTCCGCCGCAATCGTCGATCAGATCGCCGATAACTGGGCCGCCACCACGGAGCGTTACGCCAAGGGCCGTCAGGAACACTACTTCTCCGCCGAGTTCCTCATGGGCCGAGCCCTGCTCAACAACCTGTCGAACCTTGGCCTCGTCGAGAAGGCTCGTGAAGCCCTCGCCGCCTACGGCCTTGACCTCGGTCAGGTCCTCGAAGAGGAGCCGGACGCTGCCCTCGGTAACGGTGGTCTCGGCCGCCTCGCCGCCTGCTTCCTGGACTCCTGCGCCACCCTCGACCTGCCTGTGCGCGGCTACGGCATCCTGTACCGCTACGGTCTGTTCAAGCAGCTCTTCGACAACGGCTTCCAGACCGAGCATCCGGACCCGTGGATGGAGGAGGGCTACCCCTTCGTTACCCGCCGCGAAGAGCGCTCCCGCATCGTCTCCTACGCGGACCTGACCGTGCGCGCCGTCCCCTACGACATCGCGATCACCGGCTACGGCACCAAGAACGTGGGCACCCTGCGCCTGTGGAAGGCCGAGCCCATCGAGGAATTCGACTACGACGCCTTCAACTCCCAGCGCTTCACCGACGCCATCGTCGACCGTGAGCGCACCATGGACATCTCCCGTGTCCTGTACCCCAACGACACCACGTTCGAGGGCAAGGTCCTGCGCGTGCGCCAGCAGTACTTCTTCTGCTCCGCCTCCCTGCAGGAAATCGTCGCCAACTACGTGCGTCACCACGGCACCGACCTGACCGGCTTCGCCGAGTACAACGCCGTCCAGCTCAACGACACCCACCCGGTCCTCGCCATCCCCGAGCTCATGCGCATCCTCATGGACGAGCATGGCCTCGGCTGGGAAGAGGCCTGGAAGGTCGTCTCCAAGACCTTCGCCTACACGAACCACACGGTTCTGGCCGAGGCCCTCGAGACCTGGGATATCCACATCTTCGATCGCCTGTTCCCGCGCATCGCCGAAATCGTGCGCGAGATCGACCGTCGCTTCCGCATCGACATGGCCGAGCGCGGCCTCGACCAGGGCACCATCGACTACATGGCCCCCGTCGCCGGCAACACCGTGCGCATGGCCTGGATCGCCTGCTACGCGTCCTACTCCATCAACGGCGTCGCCGCCCTCCACACGGAGATCATCAAGCGCGACACCCTCAAGGAGTGGTACGCCATCTGGCCCGAGCGCTTCAACAACAAGACCAACGGCGTGACCCCGCGCCGCTGGCTCAAGCAGTGCAACCCCCGCCTGGCAGCCCTCCTCGACGAGGTCACCGGCTCCGACGCGTGGGTCCGCGACCTCACCGAGCTGTCCAAGTTCACCGAGGCCGGTACCGACAAGGTGCTCGAGCGCCTGGCCGAGATCAAGCACGCCAACAAGGTCGACTTCGCCGCGTGGGTCAAGGCGCGCGAGGGCGTCGAGATCGATCCCGACGCGATCTTCGACGTTCAGATCAAGCGTCTGCACGAGTACAAGCGCCAGCTGCTCAACGCCTTCTACGTCCTGGACCTGTACTTCCGTATGAAGGACGATCCGACGCTGGACACCCCCAACCGCGTGTTCATCTTCGGTGCCAAGGCTGCCCCCGGCTACATCCGCGCCAAGGCCATCATCAAGCTCATCAACGCCATCGCGGAGCTGGTGAACAACGACGAGGACATCAACGGCCGTATCAAGGTCGTCTTCGTCCACAACTACAACGTCTCGCCCGCCGAGCACATCATCCCCGCCGCCGACGTCTCCGAGCAGATCTCGATGGCCGGCAAGGAGGCCTCGGGCACGTCCAACATGAAGTTCATGATGAACGGCGCCCTCACCCTGGGCACCCTCGACGGCGCGAACGTCGAGATTCTCGAGGCCGTGGGCGACGAGAACGCTTACATCTTCGGCGCGACCGACGATGAGCTGCCTGAGCTGCGTCGCCACTACGACCCCCGTTGGCACTACGAGAACGTCCCCGGCCTCAAGCGCGTCATCGACGCCCTGACCGACGGTACGCTCGACGACTCCAACTCCGGCTGGTTCCACGACATCCGCCACTCGATCCTCGAGGGCGGCTACGACCCGGCCGACGTGTACTACGTCCTGGGCGACTTCGCCGCATACCGCGAGACCAAGGATCGTATGGCCGCCGACTATCGCGACCAGAAGGCCTGGAACAGCCGCGTGTGGGCGAACATCTCCCGCTCCGGCCGTTTCTCCTCGGACCGCACGATCTCCGACTATGCTCGCGAGGTCTGGCACATCGAGGGTGAGCCGATCGACTGACGCATTCGCGCAGGGGAGGCCCGGAACCGCATGGTTCCGGGCCTCTCTTGTTGTGTGAAGACGTGTGGTTGTATCGGCATGTGGTCCAACTGTATTAGTGGGTTGACACAGTTAGGCACCTGTGTCATTGTATTAGTGTATTAATACAGCAAGACAGGAGGGACGCGTCGATGCGCATCGATGACACCCGCCCCATCTGGATCCAGCTGGCCGACAACTTCCGCGCCCGTATCACCGACGGCACGTGGAAGCCCGGCCAGAAGATCCCCTCCGTCCGCGACCTCGCCATCGAGGCCGGCACCAACCCCAACACCGTCCAGCGAGCCCTCGCCGCCCTCGACGACGAAGGACTCACCGTCCCCAAGCGGACGGCCGGACGATACGTCGCCACCGACGACACGGCGCTCCACGCCCTCCGCCAAGAGGATGCACGCACTGCGGCCGACGCATTCATCCGCGCCTGCCGAGCCCTTGGCGTTGACAGCGACGGTGCTCACGGCCTCGTCGATGAACGCTGGAACGCGGACCTGTAAACCAGGAGGACAACTCTCATGACCACCCAACCCACAGGCGTGAGTGCGGCCGGCCCCGGCCTCGTCGAGGTCACCGGCCTGACGAAGAGCTACCGCTCGACCCCCGCCCTGCGCGACTACAACCTGAGCCTCGAGTCTGGCCACATCGTCGGCCTCATGGGCCCCAACGGTTGCGGTAAGACCACGCTGCTCAAGATCCTCGCCGGAGTCCTCTCCGACTACGAGGGCACCGTGACCATCGACGGGCATGCGCCCGGCGTCGCCACCAAAGCGATCGTCTCCTACCTGCCCGACGCCGACTTCCTGAACACCGACTGGACCGCTGCGGACGCCATCCGCGTCTACTCCACGTTCTTCGCCGACTTCGACGCCGACAAGGCCGCCTCGATGGTCGACTTCTTCGGACTGCCCACCGACCGCCGCCTCAGCGAGATGAGCAAGGGCATGGGGGAGAAGCTTCAGATCAGCCTCATCATGTCCCGGCGCGCCCGCGTGTACCTGCTCGACGAACCCATTAGCGGCGTCGATCCCGCGACGCGCGACGTCATCCTCGACGGCATCCTGCGCGAATTTGACCCCGCCTCGCTGCTCATCATGTCCACCCACCTCATCTCCGACATCGAGCACTTCGTCGACTACGCGATCTTCATGAAGGACGGACAGGTCCTCCTACAGGGAGACGCCGACGACCTGCGGGCCACCCACGGCGATTCCCTCGACGCCATCTTCCGGAAGGAGTACCGCTGATGTTCACCAAACTACTTGCCTACGAAATCCGGTCGCGCGCCGTCGCGGACGGGCGTTCCTTCGGGGCGTTTATCGTCACCATTGCCGTCGCGTCGGGAATCGTCGCCGCGGGGCTGCCGGGGATCAGTGGCTCCACCGCTGTTCTCGCCTACGCCCTGTGTGCGCTCACGCCGGTCGCCTGCGCGATCGCGGCCCTGGCCGACTACTGGAAGACCCTCTACGGGCAGCGCGGATACTTCACGATGAGCCTGCCGATCTCCGGAAAGGTCATCTTCTGGGCGAAGAACACCCGCATCATGATCGAGTGCCTCCTGGCCCTCGTGCTGGCCGTCGGCGGAATCCTCGCCGTCGCGTCGGCCGCCGCGTGGAGCGATGGCATCAGCCTCGCCGAGTACACGGCCGGACCGCGTTCCGTCGTGGCCGGAATCCCCACCTTCACCGTGGCCCTCATGATTGTCGTTCAGGTCATCCTGTCGATGTCCTGGGTTGTGCAGGCCTGCGCCGCCATGACGATCGGCGCTGAAGGACGATTCAACCATCTTGGCTTCGGCGCGCCCATCATCGGCTTCGTCCTGCTGTACATCGTGAACCAGGTGCTTTCCACGGTTGGCACGTTCTTCCTTCCGCTGTCCGTTACAACCGACGGACACTTCTCCACCGAGATCATGTGGACCTCGTACCGCGCGACGATGGGAACCGAGGGCCAGCCGAACGTCATCGGCATCGGCTCCTATGTCCTCGTGCCCCTGTTCGCCCTGATCCTGGGCCTGTGGGCCTCTCGCTCGATCGAGAAGCACACGTCCCTGCGCTGAGCGCATGACCCGCTGAGCGCCAGTCGGCGGTGGGATAGGATTTTGGTATCCGACCCACCGCCGACTCGTTGTGTGAGGAGCGCAGATGACCGCCGAGGGACCCCGTTTTGGGGCCACACCCCAGAACCCCGACCTGCTGCGGTGGATCGGCATTCAGGTCCTCCTTCTCATCATCGCCTGGGTGATCGGCATGGTCGTGCGGCGCCTCCTGGCCTCGCGCATGACGATGTCCACGGCCTCGGCGACCCTCACCGGCCTGGGTGGCCTGTGGGGCGGCCTCCTGGTCGCAGGCTGGATCTTCTCCTCCTCCGACATGTGGCGCCCCGCGATGCTCGGTGTGGCCGCAGCGGTGGCTCTCGTCGTGGTCGTCATCGTCTCCCTGATCGTCGCCTACCTGCACCCGCGCCCCGGCCTCGAACCCATCGTCGAGGTCGCCAAGCGCGGCGAATCCGACTCCCTCGAATTCAAGTCGAGCGCCCGCTGGAACATGCGCGCCGGCAAGCGCGACGACGCCATGGAGACCATTATCGCGAAGACGGTTGCCGCGTTCATGAACTCCGGCGGCGGCACCCTCCTCATCGGCGTGGATGACGATGGTCGCCTCATCGGGCTGGGCCCCGACTACGCGACCCTCAAGACACCGGACGCCGACCGCTTCGAGCTGTGGATCCGTGACCTGTGGGGCCAGCGCCTGGGGACCAACGCGGCCGCGCTGCCCCTCCTCGACTTCGCCGAGGCCTCGGACCCCCAGGAGGGCTACGGGCCCCAGGAGGTGTGCCGGGTGACGATCCCGCCGTCCACGCGCCCCGTGTACCTGAAGGGCCCCAAGGGCAAGGGTGAGGCCGAGCTGTGGGTGCGCGTCGGCAACTCGACGAGGCGCCTCGAGGTCGCCGACGCCGTGCAGTACGTGGCCACGCGCTGGCCCGAATCTGTGCGCGTTTCGCCGCTGACCCGCGCGCGTCTGTTCTTCACGCTTCGTCGCCACCGCGACACGCCCACCCGCTTGCCGCGCGTCGTCGAGCGCGTCCTCACGGAGCGCGCGAAGCACGGTGGTGGGGCATCTGAGGGGGAGTAGGCGCGCGGTTAGACTGGCCCCAGGAACTCAGAGAGGAGAGTTGTGGGTGTGAGCCTGCGCAAGACCCTGCCCGCGGACATCGAGCAGATCATCGCATCCGGGGACGTCGAGGCCGTGGCGCGCGCGGTCGCGCGCTGCGAGGTTGGCGCGTACCTGCGGGGCTCCGCCTATGAGTCGCGGCTCATGCACTTCCCGGCCTCCGAGGAGATCACGGACTTCCTGCTCGCGCGGGGCGAGGACATCAACTCGCGCGATCGGTATCAGCGCACTCCGATTCACGCGCGCGTGCGGTCGCGATGCCTCGATCAGATCCCGCTGTTGATCGCTCGTGGAGGCGACATCAACGCCCGCGATACATCCGACCAGACGGCGCTGTTCGACGTCGTCGAGCGTTTTCCCGTTGCCGACGTGTCGCGGATGATGTCGTGGGGCGCGGATCCGCTGGTTGTCGCTGATTCGCGGGTCTATGGGAAGGCGACGCTAGTCGAGAACGTCGTGTCCTGGCACAACTTCCTGGACGCCCCACGCGCGCTCGCGGTGATTCGGTTGCTTCTGTCCGTTGGGGCACCCGTCGGCGAGCGTGTGCCGACCGCGCTGCGGGCCATGGACCGGATGCGCTGCACGTTCATCATGCACGGGCTGCCGGAGACGGTGTCTCAAACGGTATTCGACGAGGCCTCGGCCGCGTTGTCGGAGTTGTGCGCCCTGTTCGCGGTGGAGCAGCGCGAGGCTCAGCGCGCGCCTGCCGTGGGGGAGCGGCTGGAGCTGGATCCGTCCGTGCCAGCTCTCCGCCAGCACGGGGAATTATGGGATCTTCTCGTGCCCGACAGCGGCCAGTGTCAGACGCTGCAAGGCGAGGTCATTCGCATTGCGGGGCGTGTCGGCTACGAGGTCTATGACAACGGCGGCATCAACTGGGATCGTTCTTTTGGGGCGCTGCTGGACCAGTATCTCAGTGTCGTGCGCTCAGGCCTGCCGATGCCGCCTGCCTCCGTGGCTCGGGCCGAGGCTGCCGTCGCCTCCCTCAAGTCTCGTTCGATGTCCCACCAGGCCGTCGATGACATCACGGAGCTGGCGGTGGCGTGGGTGTGCTTGAATCCGGTTCTTGTGGAGGCGGATTTGCCCGACGTGGGGCGGTAAGCAACGGGGCGGGCTTCAGAGTGTAAAGTGCGCCGCAGTACACTGTGAGCATGGGTAAACGGGCTCTTCCGAGTTGAGTGTGGGTGACCGGGTCTTGGTCGGGGGTTGCGGGTAGAGGTCGAGGTCCTTGATGATGAGCGGACTTCTACCCCCGCTGTCGTCAAGGACCTCGACAATGTCTCACCCTACCTGCTGCTGCTCTGCGTCGCTTGATCGTTGTGATCGGTGTGATCTGCTCGTCGGTTTGGAGGGCTTCCATCTGGTTGCTGTCGCTCGACGTGAGTGTGGTCTGGTGCTCGACATAGAGTCCTGTGATCGCTGTGCTGGATGCCCTGGGTGTGGGGTGATCGCTCAAGGCCACGGGCGCGTGGTGGTGGAGGTGATCGACGCGCCCTGGGCCGGGGTCCCGGTGCGGATCCGGTGGTTTAAGCGGCGCTGGATATGCCGCGAAACCACCTGCCAGACGGTGACATTCCTGGAGCATGACGAGCGGGTGTGTGCACACCGGGCGCGTCTGGGCGCCCGGGCGATCCGCTGGGCGATCCGACAGTTGCGCTTCGAGGGAGCCAGCATTGCAGGATTGGCTCGCCAGTTAGGAACCACGTGGAATACCGTGTGGTCCCATATCAAGCCGTGTCTGCAAGCCGCATCTGATGACCCTGCCCGTTTCGCAGGGGTGCAGGTATTGGGAGTTGACGAGCACGTGTGGCACCACCAGGACCGACGCCGACGGGGCCCCCGTGAGCTCACTGGCATCGTGGACCTGACGCGCGGGGAGGATCATCCCACGGCCCGCTTGTTGGATCTGGTCCCGGGAAGGTCTGGCACCGTGTACAAGAACTGGCTAGAAGAGCGCGGCGAACAGTTTCGCTCCGGTATCCAGATCGCAACACTGGATCCCTTCCAGGGATATAAGAACGCCATTGATGACCAGCTCCAAGACGCAACCAGCGTGCTGGACGCCTTTCATATCGTCAAGCTCGCTGGCGACGCCCTTGATGAGGTGCGTCGTCGCGTCCAGCAAGACACGACCGGTCACCGCGGACGCAAGGGCGATCCCCTCTATCAGATCCGCAATCTTTTGCGCGCCTCGCGCCATAGGCTCACCCCACGTCAACAAGAACGCCTCCGTGAGGCCTTCACGGCAGATGAGGCGCATATCAGTGTCGAAGTCGCCTACCACTGTGCCCAGCACGTGCGAGATGTCTTCCACCAAGCCACACCCGCCCAAGGCCGACGCCTGGCCGCTCATCTCATCGAGCGCCTACCAACGTGTCCCATCCCCGAAATCGCTCGCCTGGGCCGGACCCTACGCAAGTGGAAGGACGCCTTCTTGGCCTACTTCGACACCGGCGGAGCCAGCAACGGCCCCACCGAAGCCATCAACGGAATCATCGAGCTGGGCAGACGCACCGCCAGAGGCTACCGCAACCCCACCAACTACAGACTCCGAATGCTCCTCATCGCAGGAGGCCTAGACGCCTCCGCCCACACTCAACTCTGAAGAGCCGGTAAACGAATTCTTGGGTGGCAGCGACAAAGACCCGTTGTAGTCGCGTATCGTGCGCTCTGCATTTTTTTGCTGATCGTTATTGTGGGTTGTCTTGCGAGAACTGTAGTTGATTTAGCGGATGGCGTGTATCGGACAGCCTTGATTATGCATGTGGTCTCCGTTGCGTCTGTGGTGTTCTTTGCTCGGCGAGGGGTGTTGCATGCAGGAGAGTCGAGGCGACGAATCATAGTGCTGGAGCAGTTGCTTCTGTTTACCGTTTTCGCATTTGTATTTCTAGCAGTATTTGAAACTATCGACAACGATACTATGGCCTTCTTTGTCGGATCTCTTGGAGGAGGTGTAGTGTCGGGTTATGAACCATTTTTTACCTGGGCGCTTTTTCATGTGGGAGCTGGGTTTTTGCTGGTATTGACTTCGTATGACGAACGCCGAACAGAAATGAAAACCACTGTCGGTGGAGTTTTGGTTATCATGGGTATATTGATGCCTAAAGTGCTCGAATCATATTCTTTGCTTCGAGCTCACTGCTATACCGATGGTTGTTTGCCTGAGGAATCAAGTTGGATCATACTTTTTGAAATAGCTGTCGCGTACGCTGCTTCTCTATCAATGATGTTTGTGTTTGGCTTGTTTGTGCCATCCGTTGGGAGCTATCTTCAGAACTTTGCAGAGTTAGCTGGCGACGACGAATTGGAGTGTTCTAGTGCTGCTACTACAGACTCTCAAGCGTTAGTTTCTGCTAGCGAGGTGGTGTCCTCTTCTGGTAATCAGAGTGACCGAGTTGAACTGTCTTCAGTGTTGTCGTCGGTGGTCACTGGTATGTCTCAAGAGTCTGCTGATAGCATGGCTGTCCCTGTGCAGTCTGAGGACGGACTGGTGAGCGCACGCGGTTCGGGTGGTGCTGTGTCCAAACAGCTGATGAGTGCTGCGGTCAGTGGCCTTGTCGCTGGCGTGTGTTTCTCGGTTGTGAGTCGTCTCTTTGGTCGTCGTTGAACTGCGTTGCCTCACGTTTCGACTGGAGAGTCGTGGCATATCTCCACACTGATACTTGTTGCTAAGTGGTGTTACACCACTTAGCGGGGTGTTACACCAGCTCGGAGGTGGTGTAATGCTCCCTAACTCGTGTAATGCTCCTTAACTGGTGCAGGGCTGTCTGCTGTGGCTTGGTTGGATGCTTGTTGGAGCTGTTATGGAGCAGCATTTTCCGCGACGGGGCTTGTTGGCCAGTGGCATTGCACTAGTTAGCGCAGCATTGCACTGCTTAGTAGCTAGTGCAATGCCCTCCTATCTAGTGCATTGCTGCTGTATCTGGTGCAGCGCTGCGCGGCCTGGGCCTATTGGATACCCGCATGTGTAGTGTCAGCGAGGCAACCTGCGTGCAAGCTTGATGTCGATGAGGCGGTGCACCCGATCCGTAGGCATTGCACCCCTTCTGATCGGGTGCATCGCGACGGATCGGGTGTATCGCGACGTAACGGGTGCAGCGCCTCTTGCGCGGAATCGGTACGAGTATTTCGAGGCCGTGTGGCTGCGTCTGATCCTGCCGGTTGTGGTGTGTCGGGAGGGAGTGCCCGCGGTTGTGCTTGTTGTGGGAGGCGGTGCACCCGATCCGTAGGCATTACACCCCTTCTGATCGGGTGCATCGTGACGTAACGGGTGTAGCGCGACGTAACGGGTGCACGGCGACGTAAGGGGTGCACCGCTGCCTGTTGTAGCCGGGATGGTGGGCCGTTGAAGAGTGAACGGGAGCGCCTTGCCGTCTGGGGCTCGTGGGCGATGAGGTGCGACACCCCATCGGGAGCAGGATCACCAGACACCGTGGCCTTGCTGCGCGTTGATTATCCAGCCGCAGGTGTGATCGCCGGGGGAAGCAAGCACAGCCATGTAGCACGTGAATTCCTGCGTGGAACAACGCAATCGAACCGTGCGCCCCCGCCAACTTCATGAGGCCGCGTATTCCTGGGAGCCCGCTGAGAGAATGCCAAACGATAGACGGGGACAGCGGCGTGCAACTGGTTTACGCTGAAAACAGCTACCAGAAAGGAGCCGCTGATGCCAGCAAAACCGCAGATCATTGCCGATCCTCAGACCAACCGTGGGACCGCCTTCACCCTCGACGAGCGCAAGCGCTTGGGGCTGATGGGGCGTCTTCCCGCAGCTGTCGAAACGCTCGAACAACAGGCCGCACGCGCCTACAAGCAGGTGTGTCGACTCGACGACGACCTCGACAAGTACATCTACCTCGAACAGCTGCACGACCGCAATGAGACGCTGTACTACAAGGTCATCATCGACCACATCGCCGAACTCCTACCCGTCATCTACGATCCGACGATCGGCGAGGCCATCAAGAAATGGTCCGCAGACTACCGCCGCTCGCGCGCCATCTACCTCTCCGTCGATCGAGTCGAGGATGTGCGGCCCACGTTTGAAGGCCTCGGCCTCGGCCCCGATGACGTCGACCTTCTGGTCGTCTCCGACGCCGAACAGATCCTCGGCATCGGCGACTGGGGTGTGAACGGCACCGACATCTCCGTCGGCAAGCTCGCCGTCTACACAGCCGCAGCCGGTATTGACCCGTCGCGCGTCATCGCGGTCAACCTCGACGTCGGCACCGACAACGAGGAGCTGCTCAACGACCCCGATTACCTCGGCAACCGCCATGGTCGTGTGCGCGGAGAACGCTACGACGCCCTCGTCAATGAGTACTTGAGCGTCACATCCGAGCTGTACCCCCGCGCACTCCTGCATTTCGAAGACTTCGGCGCCTCAAACGCGCGCCGCATCCTCGTCAACAACCGGGACAAGTACCGCATCTTCAACGACGACATGCAGGGCACCGGAGCGATCGTCATCTCCGCTGTCATTGCGGGCATGAAGACCAACGGCACGACCTTCGCGGACCAGCGCCTCCTTGTCTACGGCGCGGGCACCGCGGGAACTGGCATGGCCGATCAGATCCATGCGGGCATGGTGCGCGCTGGACTGACGCCCGAGCAGGCGAAGGACCGCATCTGGCTGATCGACCGCGCCGGACTGGTGACCGATGACATGGACGGGCTGCCCGATTATCAGGCGGCCTACGCGCGCAGCGCCTCCGAGGTCGCCGACTGGGAGCGCAAGGACGGTGCGATCGGCCTGCTGGAGACCGTTCGCCGCGTCCACCCGACGATCCTGATTGGAACGTCGACGGATCACGGCGCCTTCACGCAGGATGTCATCGAGTCTTTGAGCGAGGGGTGCGAGCGGCCCATCGTCCTGCCCCTGTCGAATCCGACGGAGAAGATCGAGGCTATGCCGCAGGACGTCATCGCCTGGTCTAAGGGGCGTGCGCTGGTGGCCACGGGCATTCCGATCCTGCCCTTCGACTACGAGGGGACAACCTTCCACATCGGGCAGGGAAACAACTCGTTGCTGTACCCGGGCCTGGGGCTTGGAACGATCGTGTCCGGTGCCCCTCGCGTGACCGATGCGATGATTCTGGCCGCCGCCGAGGCCGTGGCCAGTCAGGTGACATCGCACGAGCTGGGTGCGTCCCTACTGCCGCCGGTGGACCACTTGCGCGCGTCGTCGGCGACTGTCGCGGTCGCCGTCGTCCGTCAGGCTATCGCAGATGGCCAGTGCGACATGGATCCGGGTGACGTCGTCGAGGCCGTTCGCCGCGCCATGTGGCAGCCGGTCTACCAGGACCTGGAGAGCTGAATTGTGAGAGCAGGGTCGCGCCGGTTGCCGAGGGGCAGCCGGCGCGGCTTCTTGCGAGACGGAACGTTTTCGCGGTTGTGCTTGTTGTGGGAGGCGGTGCACCCGATCCGTAGGCATTGCACCCCTTCTGATCGGGTGCATCGCGACGTAACGGGTGTATCGCGACGGAATGGGTGCAGGGCTGTCTGCTGTGGCTCGGCTGGAGGCTCGTTGGAGCTGTTATGGAGCGCATTTACCGCGACAGAGCTTGTTGCCGAGGGGTATTGCACTACTTAGCGCAGCGTTGCACTGGATAGTTGGCAGTGCAATGCTCTCCTATCTAGTGCATTGCTGCGTGAGCCAGGCCTGTTGGATGCTGGTATGTGCAGTGTCAGCGAGGAAACCCGCGCGCAAGCTTGTTACCGATGAGGTGTTGCACCCGATCGGGAAGATTCAACCCCTTCTGATCGGGTTGAATCTTCCCGAACGGGTTGAATGTTCCCGATCAGGTTGAATCTTGCCGCGCCCTGAGGCCCCAAACAGGGGAGGGGCCCAAGCCTTGCGGCTCGGACCCCTCCTCACGTCACATCAACGCAGCGCGCTATCGCCTCACTCGCCACCCTTGCGGCGGCGGATGCGCTTGCGGGCGCGGGGCGCGCCCTCAGATGCCTCACCCGCATGCTGCGAGTGCTCGCCGCGGCCACGGCCACGCGTGCCGCGGTCGGAGCGGCCGCCCTTGCCGGCGTTCAGCGTGCGATCGCCGTCCTGGGAGCCGCGACGTGACCCGCGCGAACGCGACGCGTCGGAGGAAGAAGCCGAACCACCACGCGATGAACGACCGCGGCCACCACGCGAGCCACCACGCGAGCCACCGGAACCCGAACGCGAGCCGCCACGGCCTCGTCCCTCGGAGCGGGGAGAGGAGCCGCCCAGGTCTTCGAGGACCTCGGCGTCCAGGCCCGCGCGCGTGCGCTTGGCGCGCGGCAGGCGGCCGGTCGTGCCTTCCGGGATATCCAGGTCGGTGAACAGGTGGGGGGAGGTGTGGTAGGTCTCGAGCGGATCCGGCACACCCAGGCCCAGGGCCTTGGAGATCAGCGACCAGCGCGGCGTGTCGTCCCAGTCGACGAAGGTGACGGCCGTGCCCGAGTTGCCCGCGCGGCCCGTGCGGCCGATGCGGTGGATGTAGATCTTCTCGTCTTCGGGGCACTGGTAGTTGATGACGTGCGTGACGTCGTCGACGTCGATGCCTCGCGCGGCGACGTCGGTGGCGACCAGGACGTCGACCTTGCCGTTACGGAAGGCGCGCAGAGCCTGCTCACGGGCGCCCTGGCCCAGATCGCCGTGCAGCGAGCCGACCGCGAAGCCGCGGGCGGTCAGGTCCTCGCCCAGGCGGGCGGCGGTGCGCTTGGTGCGGCAGAAGATGACGGTGCGGCCGCGACCCTCCGCCTGGAGGATGCGGGCGACGACCTCGACCTTGTTCATGGCGTGAACGCGGTAGATGACCTGCTTGACCGTGTTGACGGTCTGGTTCTGGTCGTCGGGATCCTGCGCGCGGATGTGGGTCGGCTGGACCATGAAGCGGCGGGCCAGGGCCACGACGGGGCCGGGCATGGTCGCGGAGAACAGCATGGTGTGGCGGTTCTCGGGGACTCGGCTGAGCAGCGTCTCGACGTCGGGCAGGAAGCCCAGGTCGAGCATCTCGTCGGCCTCGTCGAGGACGACGGTTTCGACGCCGGACAGGTGCAGGTGGCCCTTGCGCAGCAGGTCGATGAGGCGGCCGGGCGTGCCCACGACGATGTCGGCGCCACGCTCGAGAGCCTCGATCTGGGGCTCGAAGGCGACGCCGCCGTAGATTTCGACGATGCGGGTCGACAGGTACTTGGCAGCCTCGCGCAGATCCTGGGCGACCTGCTTGGTGAGCTCGCGGGTCGGCAGGATGATGAGTGCCTGCGGCTTGTTCGGGTTGAGCAGGTCCTCGTAGCCCTCTTCGTCGGGCGCGATGACGTCCTCGAGGACGGGGATGCCGAAGCCGAGGGTCTTGCCGGTGCCGGTCTTGGCCTGGCCGATGATGTCGTGGCGGTCCAGCGCGGGGCCAAGCGTCAGGGCCTGGATCGGGAAGGGGTGCGTGATGCCCTTGTCTTCGAGGGCGTCGACGATGGGGTCGGTGACGCCGAAGTCCGCGAAGGACTTCTTGTCGAGATCCTCGCCCTTGCCGGTGATGTCCGGGGTGGCATCTTCGACCTCGGGGGCTGCGGGCTTGATGTTGCCGAGGCGGACGACGCCTGCGGAGTATTCGACGGACGAGGCCGGGGCGGCCTTCTCGGTGGTGTCAACGTCGGTGGTGGGCACAGTTGCCTCAGTGCTCGTGTTGGTCACGATCTACCTTGTCTCCCGGGCTTTTCCGGGGTTGGGGTCGGTGCCGATCGCGCATTATCTGGCGCGGGGAAACTCGTCCGCGCGTAGGTGTTATGTCTCAAGAATGCGACCGGTCTTCCGGTGGTCACCTTTCAGTGTAATGGTGTGTGACGAGTTCGCGGGGGAGGGGCTGGTCACAGAGACAGGCACTAATCGGGAAGAACAGGGTCCCATGCGGCGGGCCGTGGAGCTTGTCAGGCACTATGCTGGAGTCATGGCACACGAGTTTGATTCCGTCCCCGCCGACGACGCCGAAGTCCTTGGTATTCTCGCCTATTCGTCGCTCGCGTTCATGACGCGCCTGGCGAAGGACGGCGAGCAGGCCCCCACGTTCGAGGCTCACGTGGAGCATGCGCGCATGGCGGCGCGTTGCTTCAAGCTCTACCAGCAGCTGGAGGTGTGGAGTGAGCACCGCGGCTTTGACCTGCTGGCTGCTGGTGATGCGTTCTCGGGCGCGTACGATGACCTGGATGCGCGCACGCGTCCCACGACGTTCGCGGAGCGGGCTGTCAAGACGTTCATTACCCGCGGCATGCTGGGTGACATGCTGATCCGCGTCGCGCAGGTGCACGGCCTGTTCGAGGGGATCGAGGACGTGTGGCCCTTTGAGCAGGGGCACTGGGTGCGCGCGCACCTGGGCCCGCAGATCGAGGCTGATGAGCAGCTGTCGGCGCGCCTGTCCCTGTGGGGTCGCCGCGTGGCGGGTGAGGCTCTCGGCCTCGTGCGCGCGACGCTGTTCACCTACCCGTCGCTGGCTGCTTCCCCGGAGAACGTCGACGAGATCACGGAGTACGTGATCAAGCGCCACGGGGAGCGCATGAAGGACATTCACCTGAAGGCCTGAGGCCGCAGGTATAGACGAGGCCGGGGTTCCTCGGGCGGTATGGTGTCCGCTCGGGTTCCCCGGCCTCGTTTGTCTGGGCGCGAATCAGTGGATCGCGAAGCCGACGCGGCGCTCGGTCTTGGCGGCGATCTGCACGTATGCGAGGGCGTGGGCGGGCACGAGGGTGCGCTGGCCCTTGGTGTCGGTGAGGTCGAGGACGCCGTGGGCGGAGGCAAGGGCCTCGTTGACCTTGGCCATGAGCTCGTTTTCGCTCATGTCGACGTCGAGGCCGAGCTGGCGCGTGTTGTCACGGATGCCGATGAAGATCTCCATGGTGACTCCTTGCTGGTAAATATCGTCATGGCCATCATATGTGCCGCAGATGCGGGTGGGGTCTGCGAGTATTGCGTTATGAGCGAAATTCAGGTCAGGTTGCGCAGCCGCAGCGCCGATTGGTGGCGTCTGCCGGAGCTGAACGCGCGCCAGCGCGCGGTCGTGGACGCGGCGCGCTCGGGCGACGTGATTGCGCGCGGCGCGCCGTCGTCGGGACGGAGTACGTGTGCCCTGGCCGTGTTCGAGCAGGCGGCCTCCCAGGGTCGCTCCGCGCTGATTCTCGCTCCCGATCGCACGCGCGCCGACGTGCTGACCCCGCGCGCGCAGGCGCTTGGCCCGGACGCGGTGCGCCCGGTGCGCACCCCTGCGTCCTTCGCCTATCAGGTGGTGGCCACGTGGCGCACCCAGCGCGACGTGCCGTTGGAGGGGGTCGAGCTGGTGACGGGCGCGGCCCAGGACCAGATGCTCGCCGAGGCCCTGGAGTCCGTGGAGGCACCGTGGCCCGAGGACATCGGACCGCAGATGCGTGCGATGCCGGCCTTCCGCGCGGAGTTGCGCAACTTGGTGGCCCGCGCGGGCGAGGCCGGGATGGACGCGTCCTCCCTGTCCGAGGCCGGGGCTCGGTTCGGCCGTCCGGAGTGGCAGGGTGCGGGTGCGATCATTGCTGCGCTGGAGGAAGGACCCGAGCGTTCGCCGGAGTATCCGCGCACCCTGCGCGTGGACCTGTCTCGGATCCAGGTGCTCGCGGCCGATCTGATCGACGCGTGGGAGCAGGACGCGCCGAAGCACGGCGTGCAGGCGCCGTCCCCGGTTCCGGATGTCGTAATCGTCGATGACCTGCAGGATTGCACGCCTTCGACGCTGAGGCTGCTGACCGCCTGCCGCGACGCGGGTGCTCGGATCGTTGCGTTTTCGGATTCCGACGTGGCCGTGGCTGGGTATCGCGGCGGCGAACCGCACCTGGACCGCCGGCTCGCATCCGCCCTGGGCGTTGAGATCGCGGAGCTCGGCCAGGTCTACGACATGTCCCGCGCCGTGCGGGAGCTGGCACGCCAGGCATGCACGCGCATCGCACAGTCCGGATCACCCGCCCGGCGCGAGGCCGGCGTCTCGGACGATGCCCCCCAGGGACGTCTGTTCACGCACCTGGGTTCCACGCCCTCGCAGATGGGGGCCCTCATCGCGCGAGCCCTCAGGTCCCACCATCTGCACGACGGCATCGACTTTGCGGATCAGGTCGTTATTGTGCGCAGCTCCTCGATGGTCGCCGAAACCACCCGATACCTGGCGCGCGGCGGCGTCCCCGTCGCGGGTGGCGGCCGGGCCTTCGATTTCGCGACGCAGCCGACGACGCGCCTGCTCCTGGACCTGGTGACCATGCCGACGGGGGCGAGCGACACGGACGGGGCCGTGCGCCGCGAGCTCGCCGAGCGCCTCCTGCCCTCGCCCCTCGTGCGCGCCGACGCCCTCGCCATCCACCGTCTCCTACGCCGCCTGAACGCCGCGCGCGCCCAGGCCGCCGAGGAAGCGGGCGACGAGGCCGTGCTGATCCCGTTGACGGCTGCCGACCTCGTCAGTGACCCGCAGACGTGGAGGCAGTTCATCGAACAGGCCGAGCAGGCGGGCGGCAAGCGCGCCCGTGCCGGAGCAATGCTCGCGCGTCCGCTTGAGACGGCCGCGCGCCTGTGGGAGCTGGGGATGAGCGGCAGCGCGCGCCCCCAGGAACGCCTGTGGTCCCTCTGGGAGGCATCCGGGGTGGCCGGTGAGTGGCGCTCTCGGGCCATCGCATCGGACGAGTCGTCGGGCTGGTACGACGATCAGCTGGACGCTGTCGTGGCGCTCCTGCGCGTCGCCGACGTGTGGGAGCAGCGCAACCCCGCAGGTTCCGCCGTGGGCTTCGCATCGGAGCTGCTGGCCGGTTCGGTCCCCATCGACACGATTTCGCGCGTGGGCGTGCGTCCGGGCGGTGTCGAGGTCCTCACGCCCGCGCAGGCGATGGGTCGCCACTGGCAGGTCGTCGTCCTCGCGGGCCTGCAGGACGGAGCCTGGCCGAACCTGCGCCTGCGTGACCGGATCCTGCGCGCTGATCTCCTTGCGGACGTGGGGGCGGGCCGTATCGCCGTGGGCGAGGACGGGCGCGAGGAGCTCATCGACTCGACGCGCTCGGCCCGGCGCGCGGTGCTGGACGACGAGTATCGCCTCTTCGTCGCGGCCGTGACGCGCTCGCGCAGCATCGTGCACGCCGGCGCGGTGCGCTCGGAGGATGCGGCGCCCTCGGTGTTTTTCGACCTGGTGGCGCGCTTGGCGGGCACCCATCGAGAGAACGACATCGTCCCGGTGGATCCGGTCGAGGCGCCGCTGTCCCTGTCCGGGCATATCGCGGACCTGCGGGCGCGCGCGGCCAACTCCGACGAGCCGGCTGACGCCCAGCTCGCCGCCACCCTCCTGGCTCTCATGGCGCGCGAGGGGATCGCTTCCGCGCAGCCGCACCGGTGGCTGGGTGCGGGCGGCACGCCGACCAGCGCGCAGGACTACCGCGGGCAGATCGTCCTGTCCCCGTCGCAATTCGAACGCGCGCTGGCATGCCCGCTGCGGTGGTTCCTCACGACGATCGGAGCCGACGCGCCCTCGAACGCGGCTGCCAGCCTCGGCACGCTCGTCCACGCGGTCGCCGAGGAGCATCCGCACGGCACCCCCGAGGAGCTGACCGAGGCGCTGGAGGCGCGCATCGAGGAGCTGGGCTACAACCTGGACACGTGGGCGGGGCGCGTCGCCGACCGTCACGCGCGCGAGATCGTGAACAACCTGGCCTCCTACGTCGTCGGCGTGCCCGGTGACGTTGCGGTTGAGCAGACGGTGTCGGCCGAGGTCGAGGGCGTGACCATCCGAGGCCGGATGGACCGACTCGAGCAGGTGGACGAGGGCGTGCGCGTGACTGACCTGAAGACCGGTAAGAGCGGTTACACGAAGGCCAACGTCCTGGAGAACCCGCAGCTGGCCGCCTATCAGATGGCCCTGCTCGCCTCGGGCGAAAAGGTCGCGGGGGCTCGCATCACGCTGCTGGGCGGTTCCAAGCCGCAGATCTACGATCAGCCTGCGCTCCAGGGCGAGGAGCTGGAGCGGTGGCGCGAGTCGGTGCGCGAGGTGGCACTCAGCGCCCGTGGCCCGTACTTCGAGGCGAGGCCCTCTGCGGAGGCTTGCCGATACTGCTCCTTCGACCGGCTGTGCCCTGCGCGCGAGCGCGGCCGCAAGGTGGTGGAGTGACGTGGGAAAGGACAGCGCAATGGCTCTGAGTGCCCTGCAGATTCAGGCGATCGTCGACGCGACGAAGACACCGACGCCCGAGCAGGTGCGCGTCATCGAGGCCCCGCGTCGCCCACTCCTCGTCGTGGCGGGCGCGGGGTCGGGTAAGACCGAGACCATGTCGATGCGTGTGCTGTGGCTCCTCGCCAATCACCCCGACTTGAGCCCGTCCTCGATCCTGGGCCTCACCTTCACGCGCAAGGCGGCGGGCGAGCTGGGGGAGCGCCTGCGCGAACGCATCCGGCTGCTCTCGCGCGAGATGCCGCAGCTGCGCGAGCGCCTCGACGAGGACCCCGTATCCCTCACCTACAACTCCTTCGCCGAACGCATCGTGTCCGAGCACGGGATGCGCATCGGCATCGACCCCGATTTCTCGATGCTCTCCGAGGCCGGGGCTCTGGATCTCATGCTGCAGATCGTCGAGGCGTGGCCCACCGACCTCGACGAGGATCTCACACCCCTGGGCGCAGTCGGCCAGATCCTGCACCTGGCTGGGGAGGTCGCCGAGCACGGGTACACGGTGGAGAGCGCCCGCGAGGCCCTCGTCGACTTTGGGCGCGAGCTCGAACAGGTGGGCGAGACGAATGACGACGCGCGGCGCCTGCTGCGCGCGAACCGGCGCCGCATCGCCTTCCTTGACCCCATCGCGGAGTATCAGAAGCGCAAGCGCGACATGGGTGTGCTGGACTTTTCCGACCAGCTCGTCCTGGCCACGCGCATTGTCCGCGAGGCCCCGGCGGTTCGCGAGTCGCTGCGCGAAGAGTTCCGCGCGGTCCTCCTCGACGAGTTCCAGGACACGTCCGTCATCCAGATGGACCTGCTGTCCATGCTGTTTGGCGACCACGCTGTCACCGCGGTGGGCGACCCGAATCAGGCTATTTACGGGTGGAGGGGGGCCTCGGCCTCGTCGCTGGAGTCCTTCCTGGATCGATTCCAGACGGGGGAGGCGCAGGAGAGCCAGACGCTTACCCTGTCCACGGCTTGGCGCAACGACCAGACGATCCTGGACGCGGCGAATCGCGTGGCCGCGCCCCTGCGCGAGGTCGCCGCGTACCAGGAGGGCAAAGAGCACCTCAAGGCCCAGTCGCCCGTCCTGGTCGCACGAAATGGAGCGGGGTCCGGGCATGTCGACGTTGCGTACGCCCCTGACTACGAGGCCGCGCTGGGTACCGTCGTCGACTTCGCCCGTAGCGTGCGCTCCCAGGCGAGTGAGGGCGGCAAGCGGCGCACGGTCGCGGTGCTGTGCAGGCGCCGCAAGGATTTCGCGTACGTGGACGCTGCCCTGCGCGACGCGGGTATCCCGACGGAGATCGTGGGGCTCGGCGGTCTGCTCGACCAGCCCGCCGTGCAGGATGTGCGCGCCGCGCTGGAACTGGCCTATGACGTTGAGGCCTCCCCGTGGCTGGCGCGCCTGCTGGCGGGCATCGACCTGGGGGCCACCGACCTGATGGCGCTGGGCGACTGGTCGCGCGTCCTCGCCCGCTCGGAGGGGACGAACCCGCACCAGGCGGTCCTTTTGGATGCGGTGGATTCTCCGCCGGAGCCGGGGTGGGCGGCCGAGGGGCGGCCCGCGATCAGTGAGGAGGCGGTGCGCCGCGTGCGGCTGCTGGGCGAGCGCCTGCGGCAGGTCCGCGAGGGCGTGGGGCGCTCGGTGACCGAGCAGGTCGAGCGGGCGATCCTCATCATGGGCACGTTGGACGATGTGATCGCAGATCCGCTGTCGATGGGCGGGCGAGCCGTGCTCGATGAGTTCATCGCGGTGACGGCGGCCTACGAGAAGGACACGCCGGGGGCCTCCCTCGGCTCGTTCCTGGCATACCTGCGCATGGCCGACGAGCGCGAGGATGGACTCGAGGCACCCCTGGGGGAGCCGGATCCGCGCGCCGTGCAGATCATGACGGTCCACGCCTCCAAGGGCCTCGAGTGGGATTGCGTCGTCGTCTTCGGGTTGAGCGACGGCATCTTCCCGTCGCACGACAAGCGCAAGACGGTGTCGTGGCTGGACGAGCCGCCGATCGCTACTGCCTGGTTGACGGATGCCAGCGCGTTGCCGCACCCGCTGCGCGGGGATCGCGCGGATCTGCCGCCGTTTTTGCTGGACGTGGAGGGCGAGGCCAAGCCCTCTGCCGCGTATTCGAAGTGGGTGAAGGGGCACTACGGGCGCGCGCTGGGTGTGCACGCGGAGCGCGAGGAGCGCCGCCTGGCGTACGTGGCGATGACGCGCGCTCGGAGCATCCAGCTCCTCGTTGGCTCGTGGATCTATCGGACGGGTTCGTCCTCGCGCCAGCCCTCCCGCTACCTGATGGAGGCGCGAGCACAGCTGTTCGGTGATGCGCCGGATCTGGTCGACGACTCGCTCGTGCGCGTGGGGGACCGCGGCGTGTGGGCCAGGGGAGATTGGCGCAGCCTGGGGGTGGAATCGGTCTCCGGGGCCGGGGTGTGCCTGATCGCGCCGGAGCCCGGCGACGAGGACATCGTCGACAGTGGGGCCGGTGCAGCGTCGGTGTCCTTCCCGGAGGAACCCGGGCCCTCGCGCCAGAGGGTCGCCGCGGCCGCGCAGGCCGTCGAGGTGCAGATCCGCGACCTGGGGCAGGATCAGGATGTGTACGAGGCATTGGCGCAGCTGGGGGAGGACCCCGCGGTGCGCGATACGGTTGCACTCATCGAGGAGTATCACCTGGGGCTTGAGACGCCGGTTGTGGAGCTGTGGGCCGAGCGGGTGCCCGCGACGTCCGTGTCGGCCCTCCTGCAGGACGCGGATGAGTTCGCACGAGATATGCGCCGACCCATGCCGGCTCGCCCTAGCTCGTTCTCCGCGCTGGGCACGGTGTTTCACGCGTGGGTGGAGCGCGAGCTTCACCTCGCGAGCGCGGATCCGGCCTCGGAGATCACCGTGGGCAACGAGGTGGGTGCGGGTGAGGATGCCGCTCTGGCCGGCGGCGACGACGCGTCGGACGAGGCCCTGCTGACGGACGGTGAGCGCGAGCGCCTGGAGCGGCTGCGCGCGAACTTCCGCGCGTTTGTTGCGAACGAGCTGTCTGCCTACCGGGCCGTCGCGATCGAGGAGGCCTTCTCGGTGGAGGTGGGCGGCGTGTCCGTCCAGGGCCGCATCGACGCCGTGTTCGAGCGCGTGCGCGGCGAAGGTCCCCGATACCTGGTCGTCGACTGGAAGAGTGGACGCCCGGTGACCGCCACGACCAAGCCGGAAAAGGTCGCCTACTTCGTGACTCAGCTGCGCCTGTACCAGCGCGCGTGGGCGGCCCGCACGGGCGTGGACACCTCCCAGGTGGGGGCGATGGTCGCCTTCCTGGCGGGCCCCTCGCACCACACGCTCGAGAGCCTCGAGGCCATGCTGGGGTCGGGCGCGTCGTCCCTGGATGAGGCGCTACGGGATGTTCTTGAGAATTGAAATCCCTGTTTAATCCAACTGAAGGGGTGACAGGCGGGCAAAAGTTTGTCAAAAATGGTTGAAAGGCCTCTCAGTCGGGTTGTGAAAAGTCTTCACAGGATAGTCAGACTTAATCGCCGGATGTGATGAATTTGAAAATATGGCTTGTGTGCCCTGTTCAGAGGCTGGTACAGTTGTCCTGTCAATTTCAATGACGAGAGACGGCACTTCCGGGAACGTTCCCGCCAGTCGCGTTACAGAGAGGCAACGCGATCACTGGAACCCCCGGTGCCCCTGACAAGGAAGGAGCGCAGCGTGCGCCCCACTATCTCCAAGTTCCTCGCACTCGGTGCGACCGCCTCGGCCTTCGCTCTGCTCGCAGGCGCGTGCGGATCGGGTAGCACCAGCTCCAGCGGTGGTTCTGCTTCGGACCAGGTCCACCAGATGTACACCTGGGTCTCCACGGATAACGACCGCGCCCAGTGGCAGTCCTTCGTGGACGCGGCCAAGGAGAAGGATCCCAACTTCACCCTGACCTTCGACGGCCCGGCCTTCAACGACTACTGGACCAAGGTCAAGACCCGCATGGTCGCCTCCGATGCGCCCTGCATCCTCACGACCCAGGCAGCCCGCGCGCAGGAGCTGTCCGGCCTGCTTGAGCCTCTCGACTCCTACATGGAAGCCGCCGGCATCAAGGCCTCCGACTACAACGCTGCGATGATGCAGGGAATGACGGTTGATGGCAAGGTTCTGGCCCTGCCCTACGATGCTGAGCCCGACGTCCTGTACTACAACCGTGAGATGTTTGAGAAGGCCGGCCTGCAGGCCCCCTCGACCTCCTACACGACTGAGCAGTTCCTCAAGGACGCCAAGGCGCTGACGGGGGATGGCAAGTACGGCATCGCCGTCAAGCCGCTCCTCCTGGGCAATGCCCCCGGTGACTTCGGTATCTCATTCGGCGGCCAGGTTTCTGCGGACGGCAAGAACACCCTGACGGATCCCAAGTTCGTTGAGGGCGTCCAGTTCGCCTTCGACCTGGTCCACAAGGAGCAGGTCGCGGTTGCCCCGAACGCTGCCGACAACGACGGCCCCGCGCAGACCGCCTTCACCTCCGGCACCGCCGCGATGATCGTGGACGGCCCGTGGATGTACGGCTCCTTCGAGAAGGAGCTGGGCGATAAGCTCGGTGTCGCCGTCATCCCGACCCCCACGGGTCAGCCTCGTGCGGTTATCCAGGGTTCTGGCTTCGGCATCGCGAAGTCCTGCCCGGACAAGCAGGCTGCCTTCGACGTCCTCAAGCAGCTGGTCACCCCCGAGGTCATCGGCACTGTCGCTGACAAGCAGGGCACCGTTCCCTCCGTTGAGTCCGCGATGGACAAGTGGGCTGCCAACAAGCCCGCGGATACCGCCGCGGCCGTGCAGGCTCTGCTCGACAATGGCACCCCGCTGGTGACGACCACGACGTGGAACCAGATCAACACGTCCTTCCAGCAGTACTCGCCTGAGGGCTTCCGCGGCACCAAGACCGCGCTGGATATCCTCACCGATCTGCAGAACTCCGCTGGCTGATCCCAGCTCACCATGAACGAGGCCGGGGCCGCTCGGTTCCCCGGCCTCGTTTCGTGGGTTTCTTCCCGTTAGCGCTAACGACGGCGTGAGCGGGACTGCACAACCCACTGACACTCGACGAAAGGTGTGCAAAGCTCATGAGCGTTGACACTGTGAAACCCGGCCGCGAGGCGCCCTCGGGCGCGGCTGGCGCGGGGGAGGCGAAGGCCTCCAAGCGCGGTAAAGACTCCGCGCGCGCTGAGGGTCGGCGCGGTGATGGACTGCGCGCCCTCATCTACCTCTCGCCCGGAATGACGGGCTTCCTTGTCTTCATCGTCCTGCCCCTGATCGCGTCCCTTGTGATCTCCTTCTACGACTGGTCGATCTTCGGCGGCGGCCGCTTCATCGGAGTGGAAAACTACCGGCGCATGCTCAGCGGCGAGGACCCGGCGTTCTGGACGGTCATGCGCAACACCGTCGTGTTCGCCGCCTGCTACACGGCGCTGAACCTGGTGATCTCGATTGGCCTGAGCTACTGGCTCCAGCGCGTTCCCGAATGGCTCAGCCGCATCCTGCGCGTCATCTCCTTCATCCCGGTCGTCACGCCGATGGTCGGTAACGCGCTGATCTGGCGCCTCATGCTCTCCGACAACGGCGTGGTCAACTCGGCCCTGGCCGTCTTCGGTATCGAACACATCCCCTTCCTGAACCACCCGGCTCTCGCGATGGGCTCGTTGCTCATGATGAGCCTGTGGCAGGGCCTGGGCTACAACATCGTCGTGCTGACGGCTGGCCTCAACGGCCTGAACACCTCGGTGCTCGAGGCCGCGACGATCGACGGCTGCAACGGCGTCCAGCGCTTCTTCAAGGTCGTCTTCCCGATGATTTCTCCGACCGTCTTCTTCTGCACGGTCATGACGATCATCGGCGCCTTCAAGGTCTTCGCTCAGCCCTACTTCCTGACGCTGGGCGGCCCGGGCGAGGCGACCAACACGATCGTGCTGGCCCTGTACCGCAACGGTTTCTCTTTCGACAAGCTCGGCTACGCGTCCGCGATGGCGTGGGTGCTCTTCGTGATTGTCATGACGGTGACGGCCCTGCAGTTCGCTGGCCAGAAGAAGTGGGTGAACTACGATGCATAACAAGCGCGTATCAACGACGATTTCGGTCGTCCTCCTGGGGCTGATCGCGGTCGCGTTCCTCTTCCCCTTCGCGTGGATGGTTGCGACCTCCCTCAAGCCCACGACCGAGGTCTTTAGCCTGAGCCCGACGGGTAGCCGAATCGCCTGGGACAACTATCCGTCGGCTCTTAACTCGATTCCGTTTGGCCGAGTCGTCCTCAACTCGTTCATCGTGTCGCTGGCCGGTGCGGCCCTCGTGGTCGTCGTGTCGGTCCTGTCCGCCTACGCGTTCGCGCGCCTGCGCTTCAAGGGCCGCGATCACCTGTTCATGCTGTTCCTGGGAACGCTCGTCCTGCCCCAGGAAGTCCTCGTGATCCCGCTGTACATCGGCATGCAGCGCATGGGACTGATCAACTCCTACTTCGCCCTCATCGTGCCCTTCGCGTTCGGCGCGTTTGGCGCGTTCCTGATCCGTCAGTTCCTCATGTCCCTGCCCCTCGAGTTCGAGGAGGCGGCACGCATCGACGGCTGCAGCGACTGGCAGATCCTGACGAAGATCCTGCTGCCCCTGCTTAAGGCGCCGATCACCGTGGTTGGCGTGTTCGCGTTCATCGACTACTGGTCCGCGTTCCTGTGGCCCCTCATTGTGGTCAACGATTCGTCGCTGGCGACGATCCCCCTGGGTCTGCAGATGTTCTCGGGTGAGCGCGGCACGGACTGGGGTCCGCTGATGGCCGCGGTGACGATGACGACGATCCCGTCGATCCTGCTGGTCGTGTTCCTGCAGAAGCAGCTGGAAAAGGGCGTCACCCTGGGTGCCTTCGGAGGACGGTGACGAACATGAGTGAAACGATGACTGATACCGAGCGCTGGAGCGCGCTGGCGCGCCCGACCCCGCAGTGGTTCGAGGATGCCCCCCTGGGGATCTTCGTCCACTGGGGTCCCTACTCGGTGCCCGCGTGGGCCGAGGATCACGGCGAGCTGGGCGTCGAGGAAGACTGGGAGGCTTGGTTCACCCACAATTCTTACGCGGAGTGGTACTTCAACACGATTCGTATTCCGGGGTCCCCGGCCGCGCAGCGCCACAAGGACCTGTACGGGTCGGCTTCGTACGATGCGTTCTTGGACGCGTGGGACCCCGACGCGTGGGATCCGGCTGAGTGGATGCGCCTGTTCCACCGTGCCGGCGCCGGCTACGCGGTGCTGACGACCAAGCACCACGACGGCGTGACCCTGTGGGATGCCCCCGAGACGGGCACGCGCAACACGGTGCGCCGTGGACCGCGTACCGACCTCGTGGCGGGCTTCGCGGACGCCGCGCGCGACGAGGGCCTGCGGGTCGGCCTGTACTACTCGGGCGGCCTGGACTGGCACTACCGCCCCCACCGCCCGATCCTCTCCGAAGACGACTGCAAGGATCTATGCCGTCCCAAGGATGCGGAGTACGCGCGCTACTGCTTCGTGCACGTGCGCGACCTGATCGACCGCTACCAGCCCGACGTCATCTGGAATGACATCGACTGGCCGGACGAGGGCAAGAACTTTGGCCCCCACGGCCTGGGTACGCTCTTTGAGTACTTCTATGCGGCGCGCCCCGAGGGCGTCACGAACGACCGCTACGGCGGTGTTCACGCGGACTACCTGACGAGCGAATACCAGCACATGGGCGACTCTGAGACGAGCGGCAAGCCGTGGGAGAACTGCCGAGGCGTCGGCCTGTCGTTTGGCTACAACCGCGCCGAGGGCGAGCACCAGTACCTCAGCGGCGCGGCCGCCGTCCGCCACCTGGTGGACGTGGTCTCGCGCGGCGGTCGCCTCCTGCTCAACGTGGGTCCGCGTGCCGACGGCACGATCCCGCGCGAGCAGCGCGAGTGCCTCGAGGGCCTGGGAGCCTGGAATGACCTGTACGGATCGGAGCTGCGCGGCGTGCGTGCGCTGTCGGCCAACGACTTCGAGGCCGTCACCGCGCAGTCCTCGCAGGACGAGGCCTGGGTCCGCCTTCTCGTTCACGAGGACCACGTCGCCGTGGTGGCGGATGCGTCCGTCACGCAGGTGTCGGGTTTGCCCAGCGGATTCGACTACTCGCGTTCCACGATCCTCACGCCGGGCGCGGCGTGCTCGTGGGATGGGCGGAGTCTGACTGTGCAGGCGGGGGAGCAGCCTCCGAGCGATGCTCGCGGCGATGCCCTGCCGCTGGTCATCACCGCCCCACGGGTGTGAGACGAGGTTGTCGGCGCGGGCCTTCAGGCTCGCGCCGACAACTTTTTTATGCGAGCAGCGGCACCGTTGCTGCGCGAGGGCGTCCCACGTGAGCGCCGTCAGCGTTGACAGATCCATCGAGGCCTTTCGTGGCTCGTACAGCGACAGAGGGGTGGAAGCGAACAAGTCGCTTCCACCCCCAGTTGATTCGCGCGGGAAGTTGAGGAACCGCGCGAAGCTGCTCACTGACCCAGCAGCGTGCCCTTTACGTAGTCACGCGCGATGTGCGCGTACTCGAGCGGAGGGGCGATCTTCGGATCCTGCTCGGCTTCAACCAGGATCCAGCCCTTGTAGCCGTGCTCAACGAGGAAGGCGTAGGGCTCGGTGAAATCGATGGTGCCGTCGCCGGGGACCGTGAACATGCCGGCGAGGAAGGAGTCGAGGAAGGAGCGCTTGGCCTCGCGGGACTCTTCCAGCTTGGAGGGGCGCACGTCCTTGAAATGCACGTGCTTGATGCGGTCGATCGCGCCGCGCAGTAGGCCCATGACGTCGCCATCGCCCACGAACGCGTGGCCGGTGTCGAAGAGCAGGGAAACCTTGTCCGGATCGGTCAGCTCGAGCAGGCGCAGCGTCTCATCCTTGGTCTGGACGACGGTGCCCAGGTGGTGGTGGTAGACCAGGTCAAGGCCGTACTCGTGGGCGATCTCGCCGAGCTTGTTCAGGCCCTCGGCCAGGACCGGCCACTCCTCGTCCTTGAGGACGGGCTTGTTCTCGAAGATGCAGATGTCGCGGATGCCCTGCACCGAGCCGGTCTGCTCGGAGACGACGACGCGGGTCGCGCCCAGGAACTGCAGGTACTCGCAGGTGGCGCGGAAGTCCGGGATGACGGCGTCGACGCCGTCGCGGACGATGAAGCTGGAGAACCACTGGGCGACGATCTTCAGGCCCGCGGCGTCGGCCTTCTCCTTCGTCTCTTCCTTCGAGGGGTACCAGCCGGCGACCTCGGTGCCAGCGAAGCCGGCCTCGGCCAGGTCGTCGAACATGACGTCGATGGTGTTCCATTCGCCGACCTCGGGAATGTCGTCGTTACGCCACGCAATCGGGTGCATGCCCCAGGTGATGCCATTCGGGTCCGAAATCGCGGTTGCGGGATCGTAGACGTGAGTCATTGCAGCTCTCCTATGAGTCGCGGTAATAAGCATCGGCGAATTATGCCGGTGTCACTATTCTACTCAATCTCGTTTGATTGTCCAGACAAAGATGGCGGCTTGGGAGATTTCTCAGGAGGGTTTGTCAGTGCTGAACGCACGCCCATACGTGGCTGTGGCTGGCGGGAATTGTCGCGGCGGTTCCCAAGGTGGTAACGCATGCTGTAAAGGTCAATGCACTGGATAAGACAATCCCGGTGGGACGCGAGGCGTCCCACCGGGATTATTCAGCCGAATGTCAGGCCAGCGACACGGGCTTGCCGGTCTTCGCCGACTCCGTGGCGGCCTCGGCCAGGCGCAGAGCCTCGATCGCATCGTCGATGGATGGCGTGGGCTTGGTGCCTGCGACGACCGCGTCGATGAACTCGGTCAGCTCAATGCGGTAGGCGTCCGCGTAACGCTGCAGGAAGAAGTCCAGGTACGGCTCGGCAGCATCCGTGACCTCGGCATTGGACAGGCGCACGGTGGTGGCGCGGATGTTGTCCGCGTTAAGCGTGCCCGTCGAACCCTGGGCCTCCAGGCGCTGGTCGTAGCCGGCCGAGCACTTGCGGTTGTTGACGATGGTCGCGACGACGCCGGCGGCGTTCTTCAGGGTGACCACGGCGGCGTCGAAGTCGCCGGCTTCCCTGATCTCCTCGTTGAAGTTCTGGCCGAAGGCGTGCACCTCGACGATGTCGCCCAGGAAGAAGCGGGCCATGTCGAAGTCGTGGATGGTCATGTCGCGGAAGATACCGCCGGAAACCTTCACGTACTCGGCCGGGGGAGCGGCAGGGTCACGCGAGATGATGAGCAGGTTCTCCAGATCGCCGATCTTTCCCTCTTCGAGCTGGGCGTGAACCGCGGCGAAGGAGGGGTCGAAGCGGCGGTTGAAGCCGAACATGACGGGCACGGACACGGCGCCCAGCTCGTCGCGAGCGGCCTCGACGTCCTTCATGTCCAGCGCGATGGGCTTCTCGCACAGCACGGCCTTGCCGGCCTTGGCGGCGGCGAGCAGGTGGGGGATGTGCAGTGGCGTGGGAGAGCCGATAACGACGGCGTCGACGCCTTCGTCGGTGAAGACGGAATCAACGTCGGTCGTGTGACGGGCGCCGTAGACCTCGGCCAGCTTCTGCGCGGCGTCACCGAAAGGATCTGCGACGATGGCGAGGGTGGCGCCGGGGTGGGCGGCGATGGTCTTGGCGTGGACGTGGCCGATGCGACCGGCGCCGATGACGGCAATGTTAAGCATCTTTGCTTCTTTCTAGGTGAGAGGGGGTGCTGGAGAGCAGAAAACCTTGACCGGTGGTGGCCCCACACGCGACGTGCGGGGCCACCGGGTGGATCACGGAGCGGGCATAATGACGTCGCGCACCAGGGCGTCGAGGTCAGCGTCTGCCTGAAGGAAGCCGCGCAGGGTCTTCACGGTGGCGCCGAAGGTGTCGAACTCCTCCGGGGTCATGCCGTCGGGCTCGTAGGCGCGGACGAACTCGGGGATTGAGAGCAGCGTCTTCATGATGTCCTCGCGCACCGGGATGTCCATGCGCTCTTCCACCTTGTAGTCCGAGTCGTTGATGAGCTTGGCCCACTTGAACGGCGGGGAGACGACGACGTCGCCGCCGACGAACTCGGACCAGTGCATGACGTTACGGAACGCTGCAGAGAGCATGCGGGCGCGCAGGCCGCGCTTGCGGAACTCCTGGTAGGCGCGCTTGAAGGCGGCAATGCCCGCCCACTCGAGGTGACCCGGATCCAGGAACATCTCGTCGCGCGCGGCGACCTCCTTGATCCAGTCGTCGAGGCGGCCCACCATGAGGGTGACGACCGGGCCCATCTGGGAGGTGTCCTTACCCTCGGCCTCGCGGCGCTTGAGGCCGCGCTCGATGGCCTCGCCCGTGGTGACGGCCTGTGCGACGGAGAAGGAGACCGTCACATTGACGGACACGCCGCGGTAGGTGGCCTCTTCGATGGCCTCGATGCCCACCGAGGTGGCGGGGATCTTCACGATGATGTTCTTGGCGAGGTTGTGGAACTCCTCGGCCTGGTCGGCCAGAGCCTTGGCGGAGCGAGCCAGGCGCGGGTCCGTCTGCATAGACAGGCGACCGTTGCGGCCGTTCTCGGCCTCGAAAATGGGCTCGAGGAGCTTGGCGGCCTCGAGGGACAGCTCGCGCACGACCTGCCAGCCGATCTCGGACTCGGTGGCGTTGGGCATTTCCTTGGCGAGCTCCGCGATGCGGGGTAGCCACACGTCGCGACGCTGGTTGATGCAGGTGTAGGCGATGGTCGGGTTGCAGGTAGCACCAACGCCGCCGAAGGAGATGGACTGCGCCAGCTCACCCGGATCCGAGGAATCGTTCCACAGGGCGGTGGGGGTGTGACGCGCGGCGTCCAGAAGGGGGCCGGGGGTGTACTCGATGGACATGGCGGGAAGCACTCCTTTGTGATTGCTTTCGACTTTCTCCGTCGGAAATAAGTCTACGGCGAGCGCTACTGCCTGTCAACAGTTTGTTAGGACAAAGTGTCAATGCTTTGTCACTGTGCGAAAAGGCTGGCCTCGAAGGAGTATCGCGATGCTCGGTAGATGTGGTCGCCGTACTCCACGATGCGTCCCGAGGGGTCGTACGTCGTGCGCTGCGTCGTGAGCAGGGCCGCGCCGCGATGCTCGGACAGGAGCTTGGCTTCCTTCGTTGTCGCGCTGCGGGCGCCGATCACCTGGCGGGCCGAGGCCAGGGTGACCCCGCGCTCGCGCATGAGGTCGTAGAGGGAGCCGGACTCGAGCTCTTGCATGGTCGGCGCGATGTCCGTCGGGATGGCGTTGGTGAGCACGGCGATTGGCTCGTCGTTGGCAAAACGCGTGCGCTCGATGTGGACGATGAGGGTGCCCTCGGCGATCTTGAGAGCGTCGGCTTCCTGGGCGTTGGCTGGGCGCGCCTCGTAGCGCTGGATCGTCGTGTGGACCTTGTGGCCGGCGTCGACGAGGTCGCGCATGAGGGAGGTGAGCTCCATGGGGCGGTGGACGTGACGCGGGGACACGATTGTGCCGACGCCGCGACGGCGCGTGAGCAGGCCGCGATCGACCAGGCGCTGGAGCGCCTGTCGTGCAGTGGGGCGGGAGACATGCAGTCGCGCAGCCATCGATAGTTCGTCCTCCAGGCGCGTGTCCGCAGGCAGGGCGCCGGAGTTGATGAGCTGTGCAATGGGCTCCGAAATCTGGAAGTACAGCGGCACGGGGGAGGAGCGATCCAGCGTGATGTCCGGAACGTAGGGGGTGTTCTCCGAGGCGGGCGATGCTTTGGACATGTCAAACCTTCGTGTGTGGCGCGACAGCGGTGCTAAATATATAGGGTTACATAGTATCAGCGTTGATGTAAAGGGTGAGAGTGACGCGCTGAAATATATTGTATGGACAAAGTTTGACGATTGCCTGTCGATAGTGCATCCTTGGAACGTCAGGCTTGCGGGCGACCCCAATGGAGAGGAAGGACCAACGATGTCCCTTGAACGCCGCTATGTCGACATTCTAACAATGGGTCGTTCTGGTATCGACATTTTTCCTCTCCAGGTCGGCGCCCATCTCGAAGACGTTGAGACCTTCGGAAAGTTCCTCGGTGGCAGCCCGACGAACGTCGCCGTCGCCGCCGCGCGCCTCGGGCACCGCGCCGGCGTCATCACCGGCGTGGGGGACGACCCCTTCGGCCGTTTCGTGACTCGAGAGCTGGAACGTCTCGGCGTCTCTTCCGACCATGTCGTCACCGTGCGCGACTTCCACACACCCGTGACCTTCGCCGAGCTTTTCCCGCCCGACTCCTTCCCGCTCTACTTCTATCGAGAACCCAGCGCCCCGGACCTGGAGCTGGGGGAGGACCAGGTGGATTGGAACGCCGTTGAGCGCGCCGGAATCTTCTGGTTCACCGTGACTGGCCTCTCGCGCGACTCCTCCTTCGGCCTGCACCTGCGCGCCCTCGATCACCGCGACCGTTCCAATGGCGTGACGATCCTCGACCTCGACTACCGCTCCAACCTGTGGAGCGGTATGGCCCAGGCGCGTTCGCGCGTCGCAGCCGTCCTGTCCCGCGTGGACGTCGCCGTCGGTAACCGCCAGGAATGCGAGATGGCCGTCGGCGTCTCCGATCCCGAAGGAGCGGCCGACGCCCTCCTCGAACGGGGCGTCAAGCTGGCGATCGTCAAGCAGGGGCCCAAGGGGACCCTCGCCAAGACCGCCGACGAGCGCGTGTGGGTCGACGCCTGGGACGTGGACGTCGTCAACGGCCTCGGCGCGGGGGATGCCTTTGGAGGCGCGCTCATCCATGGCCTCGTCGAAGGATGGGACCTCGAGCGCACAATCCGTTACGCCTCGGCCGCGGGAGCCTACGTGTGTTTGCACATCGAATGCTCGACAGCGATGCCCACGTGCGAGCAGCTGCACGCCTTTGTCGAAACGGGGGTCGTCCCGTAACCCACCCGACTCGCCCCAGCCTCGTCCCCTCTTTCATCCAGCGGCACCGATGCCCAACTTTCAGGAGACTACGATGACTCTTCCCGATATTTACGTTCCCGCCGGCTCCTCCGGCCACGGCAATTTCACCGTCGACATTGATCCCCAGCGTGCCGGTTGGGCCTTCTCGGGCCTGCGCGTCCTCGTTCTTGAGGCCGGCGCCTCCCAGGTCGTCGAAACCGGCGAGGCTGAGCTCCTCGTCCTGCCCCTCGCCGGCGGCGCAACCGTCGAGGTCGACGGGCAGACCTTCGAGCTCGAGGGGCGCCGCAGCGTCTTCTCCGGCGTCACCGACTACCTGTACGTCGGACGCGGCAAGACCCTGACGATCACCTCCGCCCAGGGCGGCCGTTTCGCCTTCCCCTCCGCGATCGCCACCCGCGACATCCCCGTCGCCTACTACCCCAAGAGCCAGGTTCGCATCGACCTGCGCGGCGCCGGCGACTGCTCGCGCCAGGTCAACAACTACTCCCTGGCCGTCGAGGGCGTCACCACCTCCCACCTGCTGGCCTGCGAGGTCATCACCCCCGGCGGTAACTGGTCCTCCTACCCGGCCCACAAGCACGAGCAGGACTCCGAGGACGAGCGTGAGCTCGAGGAAATCTACTACTTCGAGATCGAAGACGGCCCCGAGGGGTCCAAGGGCTTTGGCCTGCACCGCACCTACGGCAGCCCCGGCCGCCCGATCGACCTGTGCTGCGAGGTCCACGACGGCGACGTCGCCCTCGTGCCCCACGGCTACCACGGCCCCTGCGTCGCGGCCCCCGGCTACGACATGTACTACCTGAACGTCATGGCCGGCCCGAACGAGGACCTCGTGTGGCTCGCCCCCGACGATCCGGCGCACCACTGGATCCGCGCGACCTGGGAAAACCAGGAAGTAGACCCCCGCCTCCCCATGAACAAGTAAGAAAGCCCGAAAGGACTACCCATGAGCAAAGAAGCCTACAAGGGAACCGTGCGCCTGACGGTCGCGCAGGCAATCATTCGCTTCCTGTCCAACCAGTACACCGAGCGCGACGGCGTCGAGCACCGCCTCATCGCGGGCGCCTTCGGTATTTTCGGCCACGGTAATGTCGCCGGCATCGGTCAGGCCCTGCTGCAGAACGAGATTGCGCCCGCCGAGGGCGAGAACCCGATGCCCTACATCATGCCCCGCAACGAGCAGGGTGCCGTCCACGCGGCCACGGCATTCGCCAAGACGACGAACCGCCTACAGACCTGGATGACGACCGCGTCGATTGGCCCCGGCTCGCTCAACATGGTCACGGGCGCCGCGACGGCGACGACCAACCGCCTGCCCGTCCTCATCTTCCCCTCCGACCAGTTCGCGACCCGCATCCCGGACCCGGTCCTCCAGCAGCTCGAGGATCCGACCTCGCTCGACGTGACCGTCAATGACGCGTTCCGTCCCGTGTCGCGCTTCTTCGACCGCATCAACCGTCCCGAGCAGCTGATTCCCTCGCTGCTCAACGGCATGCGCGTCCTGACCGACCCGGCCGAAACCGGTGCCGTCACGATCGCTCTGCCTCAGGACGTTCAGGCCGAGGCCTACGACTGGCCGGTCGAGTTCTTCACCAAGCGCGTGTGGCACGTGCGCCGTCCCCCGGCCGAGCGTGCCGCCATCGAGCGCGCGGTCGCCAAGATCCGCGCCGCCAAGCGCCCCCTCATCATCGCCGGCGGCGGCGTCATCTACTCCGAGGCCTCGGAGGAGCTGCGCGCATTCGCGGCCTCGACCGGTATCCCGGTCGCCGACACGCAGGCCGGTAAGGGTGCTATCAACTGCGATCACCCCTGCTCCGTGGGCGGCGTCGGCTCCACCGGCGGCGACTCGGGCAACCACCTCGCCGACAAGGCCGACCTGATCATCGGCGTGGGCACGCGCTACTCCGACTTCACCACGGCCTCGAAGACGCAGTTCAAGAATCCCGATGTCTCCTTCGTCAACATCAACATCACGCCCTTCGACGCCGCCAAGCAGAGCGCCGAGATGGTCGTGGCCGACGCGCGCGAGGCGCTCGTGGCGCTGACCGAGGAGCTGGCCGACTACCGCGTCGACGAGGCCTACACCGCCGAGATCGCCGCCGAGCGCGAGGCCTGGGCCGCCAAGGTCGAGCAGTGCTACCACGTGGGCAACGCCCCGCTGCCCGCTCAGACCGAGGTCTTCGGCGCCCTCAACGAGCTGATGGGCGACGAGGACGTGGTCATCAACGCCGCCGGCTCGATGCCCGGCGACCTGCAGGCCCTGTGGCAGGCCAAGACCCCCGTCCAGTACCACGTCGAGTACGCATTCTCCTGCATGGGCTACGAGGTCCCGGCCGCCATGGGCGTCAAGCTGGCGCGTCCGCAGTCCGAGGTCGTCTCGATCGTCGGCGACGGCACCTACCAGATGCTTCCGATGGAGCTGGCCACGGTTGCCCAGGAGGGCATCAAGGTCATCTACGTCCTGCTGCAGAACTACGGCTTCGCGTCGATCGGCGCCCTGTCCGAGTCGCGCGGCTCCCAGCGCTTCGGCACGAAGTACCGCCAGCGTGGGACCGGCTCGCACCTGGAGGATACGGACACGATCGCTGGCGTGGACATAGCGGCGAACGCACGCTCGTGGGGCATCGACGTGCTCGAGGTCCACACGATCGAGGAGTTCAAGGAGGCCTACAAGACTGCCGCTGCCTCGGATCGCGCGACCATGATCCACATCGAGACCGACCTGATGGGCCCCAACCCGCCCGGATCCTCCTGGTGGGACGTGGCGATCTCGGAGGTGTCCGTGCTCGAGTCGACGCAGCGTGCGTACGAGGACTACCGCAGTGATCGCAAGCCGCAGCGTCACTACCTGTGATGAGCTGAGTGTGTGAGGGGCGGCCCCGGAGAAATCCGGGGCCGCCCCGCTCACGTATGCCTCGGTGCGTGAGTAGCACCGGCGTGAAACGCCTCGTGAAACGCCTCTTGGAACGGCGCGTTGGCTGGGGCGGGGAGTTGTCGATGGGGCGTGTCCAATAGACGGGACAATTCGGTCCCTGTTTGCGCTGATGTTGCAGATGTCGCGACATAGGTCCTAGGAACATGCTACACTTTGTCCTAACAAAGTTGTTTCGCCATTCGTGGATGAATGGGAAGAAAGGTAAAACCAATGACAATCAACCTGTGGGTCAACGGCGAAGAGTACGTCGCTCACTCTGAGAAGACTATCGACATCGAAAACCCTGCCACCGGTAAGGTCGTCGACCAGCTCGCCCTGGCCGACAAGCATTGCCTCGACCACGTCGTCGAGATCGCCCGCAACGCGCAGAAGGAATGGGCTCGAACCGCCCTGGCCAAGCGCGTGGACATCATGTTCAAGTTCCGCCAGCTCGTCATCGATCACCAGGATGAGATCGCCGACGCCATCGTGCGCGAGGGTGGCAAGACCCACGGCGACGCCCTCGGCGAGATCGCCCGTGGCCGCGAGACCATCGACTTTGCGTGTGGCATCAACGCTGCCCTCAAGGGCGAGTTCACCGATCAGGCCTCGACCGGCGTGGACGTGCACACCCTGCGTCAGCCCGTCGGTGTCGTCGCCGGCATCTGCCCCTTCAACTTCCCGGCCATGGTCCCCATGTGGATGCACCCGGTCGCCCTGGCCACTGGCAACGCCTTCATCCTCAAGGTTGCCTCGACCGTTCCCAGCGCCTCGCTGATCATTGCTCGCCTCTACAAGGAGGCGGGCCTGCCCGACGGCCTGTTCAACGTCATCGCCGGCGATCGCCACCTGGTCACCGACATCCTCACTCACCCCGGCATTGATGCCATCTCCTTCGTTGGCTCCACCCCGGTCGCCCACATCGTGCAGGACACGGGCGTGGCCCACGGCAAGCGCGTCCAGGCTCTGGGTGGCGCAAACAATCACGCGATCGTCATGCCCGACGCGGACATCGAGTTCGCCGCGCAGCACATTAGCGCCGGCGCCTTCGGCGCTGCCGGCCAGCGCTGCATGGCCCTGCCCGTGATCGTTGCCGTCGGAGGCGTCGAGGAGAAGCTGGTTCCCGCGATCAAGGCTCGCGCTGAGAAGATCGTCGTCGGCCCCGGCACCGACCCGGCCTCTGAGATGGGTCCGGTCATCACCCGTTCCTCCCAGGAGCGCATCACCAAGTGGATCGACGAGGCCGAGGCGAGGGGCGCGAACATCGTCCTCGACGGCCGTGGCTACCGCCCCGAGGGCGAGGAATACGCGGATGGCTTCTGGCTGGCCCCCACCATCATCGACGGTGTGGATCGCAACCTGAGCGTCTACTGCGAAGAGGTCTTCGGCCCGGTCCTGGTCGTCGTGCACGCTGACACCTACGAGGAAGCCATTGAGATCGTGAACTCCTCCGAGTTCGGCAACGGCTCCGCGATCTTCACCTCCGACGGTGACACGGCCCGCCACTTCGTCGTCGATGTCGAGGCCGGCATGGTCGGTGTCAATGTGCCGATCCCTGTTCCGGTCGCCTACTACTCCTTCGGTGGCTGGAAGGAGTCGCTGCTGGGCGACACCCACATTCACGGCCCCGAGGGCGTGCGCTTCTACACGAAGGCCAAGGTCGTCACGACCCGTTGGCCCAAGCGTGGTGAGAAGGTTGGTTACGTCGGCATGAGCTTCCCGACGAACGGCTGAGCTTGACAGTCTCCTTATGGGGGGTGGGCGCATTGCGTCCACCCCTCCTTTGTATGTGGCTTTGTCGTAACAAACTGTTTGGCAGCGCCGCTTGAAATCATGAATATAGCGCGTTAAACTAAGTGAGTCAGCAAAGTTGCGATACTCGATCGAATGTTTGTTAAGTCAAACGCGAGATCTGCCAAATGCTTGACCGCTGCCGAAAGGGGGTAGTGGAGAGTGTGTGGCCAGTCGATGCACAGGGACGATGTCGTCAAGCAATCAGTGTCGAGATCCCAGCGATTCCACGATCGTGGGCGAGGTATCCTCGCTCCCTGGGAGTGGGACTTGCTCAGCCGTTAGGCCGACCAGGGTGAAGCGCTCTTCATCCGTACAGCTCCAAAGAAGAAGCAATAGGAGAAACACATGTCAAACACTCTAACGATTGACGACTACACGCCCGATAAGGTGCGTGACCTCGTCGCGACCACCCCGGCCTCGGGCAAGAAGTGCTCCCTGGGCGCCATCGCGGCCGTCGCGACGCTTGGCTCGCTCCTCTTCGGCTACGATACCGGCGTCATCGCGGGCGCCCTGCCCTACATGTACATGCCCGGAAACGCCGGCGGCCTGCACATGACCACCTTCGAAGAGGGCTGGGTCGGTGGTCTGCTGTGCATCGGCGCCGCCGCCGGCGCCTTCTTTGGCGGTCGCCTCTCTGACCGCTACGGCCGCCGCCACAACATTACTCTGCTGGCCATCGTGTTCCTCTTCGGCGCCATCGGCTGTGCGATCGCCCCGAACATCTGGGTCCTGTACCTCGCTCGTGTCATCCTCGGCTTCGCCGTCGGTGGAGCCTCCGCGACCGTTCCCGTCTTCCTCGGCGAAACCGCGCCCAAGCGCCTGCGTGGCGTTCTGGTCGCCACCGACCAGATGATGATCGTCTTCGGCCAGTTCCTGGCCTTCTCCATGAACGCCGTCATCGCCCGCTGGCAGGGCGGCCCGACCGTCACGCTGACCGGTGACGCCGTGGACGCGTCTGGCCACGTGCTCGGCCAGGCTGGAACCTCCGTCGCGTGGGAGACAGTTAGCGCCGCCGTCAACATCGCCGAGGTCACCAGCGCCGGTAATGGCCTGACCTGGCGCTACATGCTGATCCTGTGCTCGCTGCCCGCCATCGCGCTGTGGGTCGGTATCCGCATGATGCCGGAGTCCTCCCGCTGGTACGCCGCGAACCTGCGCATCGTCGAGGCCATCGGCTCCCTCAAGCGCGTGCGTGACGAGAAGAAGGACGACGTCGCCGGCGAGCTCAACGAGATGCTCGAGGTCCAGCGCGCTGAGTCCAAGCAGGAGAAGTGGTCGCTCTCCCAGATCCTCAAGGTTAAGTGGGCCCGCAAGCTCCTCTACATCGGTATCATCCTGGGCATCGCCGACCAGCTGACCGGCATCAACACGGCCATGTACTACACGCCGAAGATCCTCAACGCTGCCGGCGTTCCCATGGAAGACGCCATCACCCTGAATGTCGTCTCCGGTGGTATTTCCGCGATCGGCTCCGCCGTCGGCCTGTGGCTCGTCGCCCGCTTCGCTCGCCGCCACGTTGGCATGTACCAGGAGCTCGGCATCACGATCTCCCTGGCAGCACTGTCCGCTGTGTTCGCGATCTTCATCAGCCCCTACCTGGACGCAGATGGCAACATCTCCGGCGCCCCGAACTTCGCCCCCTGGCTGGTTCTTGGCATCGTCTGCCTCTTCGTGTTCATCAAGCAGTCCGGCACCGTGACCTGGGTCCTCGTCTCCGAGATCTACCCGGCCGCCGTCCGCGGCAGTGCCCTCGGTATCGCGGTGGGCACCCTGTGGCTCGCCAATGCGCTGGTCTCCGTCATCTTCCCGCCGCTCATGGCGACCGTCGGTGGGGCAGGCACGTACGCGATCTTCGCGGCCATTAACTTCCTCTCCTTCCTCTTCTACTGGAAGGTCGTCCCCGAGACGAAGTTCCACTCGCTGGAGGAGCTGGAGCTGAAGTTCCAGAAGGATTACTCCTGAAACGCAGTGATCTGAACGCGTGAGCCCGGTGGGGCGGCTTGGCCGCCCCACCGGGCGCTCGCGTACCATCGAGACGAGGAGAGGTGATGGTAAGAGGTGCAACGCGCAACGCGAGCGGTGCGGCTCGTCCGCCGGTTGGTCGCGGTGAGGCACGTATGCGCGCATTCGCCTACCTGACGGGCATCACTATCGGTCTCATCGATGGCGTCCTGGCCATTCATGTCTGGTCTGCGGGTTTCGCCCACGCCATCGGCTTCTTCATTGCTGCCTTATCGCTCCCATCATTGCTGTCTGCGATCCTCACCCCGTCTCTGTCCGAGCACATCGGGCGCCGCATCCCGAATTGCGTGGGAGCCTTGACGCTCGCCGCGGGATCTCTCGTGATTGCCTCGACCTGCGCCGTCGCCGTGGGTGCTGGTGGAAGTGGGGTGGGCGTGGTTGTCGCCTACTGCATTGGATACGCCCTCCTCGGGCTGGGATATGGGGCCCTGTGGTCGCTGTTGCCTCGCATGGCGCACGAGCTGTCCCTGCGAGGTCACGCCCGCCTCGTGCCTCGTGCCAACTCCCTTCTTGGCGTCGGCGGGGGAGTGGGGATTGCCCTCGGCTTCGTGCACGGTGTGGGGCCGCTCCTGCCCTCCGTGACGCTCGTCGGCTTTTCTCTCGCCCTTCTTATCGCGGCCTCGCTCTTGCCCGAATCTCCCGCCTGGTACGCCTCCAAGGGGCGCGAGGTCGACGCCTTCCTGGCGCTCAAGTCTCTGCATGGTGCGCTCGAGGCCTCGGTCGAGATCGACCACGTGCGTCTCGACGCGGAGATGGCCCGCGAGCAGCACCCCCTGCACCTGCGCGACGTCGCCATCCCCCAGGTGCGCTCTGCGCTGGCGACGGCCCTCGCCCTTGTGTGTGTGCAGGAGGCGCCCCTCGTCGTTGCGGTCATCATCTTTACGCCGGCGTTGCTCGCCGGTGTGGGGGCGGACGGTTGGATGCAGTTGACCTTTGCTACTGGCGTTGTGCTCATCGCGTTGGCGACCCTGACCGCTGTCAGCCGCGTTGGCACCCACCGTTTTCTGCGCGCGTCGCTGGGGTCCGTGGGGGCTGTCCTGTCCTCGATGATTGGCGTCGCTGTCTTCTCTGTCAACGGGGAGATTGGCCCCGTTGCGATGCTGATCGTTGCCCTGCTCATGATGGCTGCGCAGCGCATCTGGATCTACCCTGCCTGTCACGGCGCGATAGATCCGCGTATTCCGCCGTGGCTCGTTACCTGGCAGCGCCAGGCAGTCATCACCCTCAACGTGGTGGCGCGCACCTTCGCGCTTATCCTGGGCGGCTTCACAGTCTTCCTTCCCGGCGGCGTGGCTCTCGGCGTCTACTTCGTCCTGCAGTGCATCGCCCTGATCCTTCTGTTGGTGCGCCTGCCTCACGAGTATGCGGAGTAGGGGGCCTCGGCCTCGTCTATGTCAGGTCATCATCAGATATAGGTCATTTGTCCTGACAAATGGTCTGCTCGTTGGCTATTATAAAGATGTCCGTGATCGATGAAGTACGCGGCATCCAACCACTACGAGGTGAAGCCCATGAGCACCGAAACTCCCGTTATTCCCGACACTATGCGCGCGGCCGTCCTACGCGACTACGACAAGGGCCTCCAGGTCGAAACCATCCGCACGCCGCGCCCCAAGGCCGGTGAAGTCCTCATCAAGGTGACCGCGTGTGGCCTGTGTCACTCCGACCTCCATGTCATCGGAGGTGCCATTGCCTTCCCGCTGCCCGCCGTCCTCGGTCACGAGGTCGCTGGTGTCATCGTCGAGCTCGGCCCCGGCACTGAACACACCGGCCTCGAGGTTGGCCAGCAGGTCGCCGGCGGCTTCCTCATGCCCTGTGGCCAGTGCCGCCACTGCGCCGCCGGCCGCGACGAGCTGTGTGAGCCCTTCTTCGAGCTCAACCGCCTCAAGGGTGTCCTCTATGACGGTACGACCCGCCTGTACTCCCTCGATGGCGAACCCATCCAGATGTACTCGATGGGTGGCCTGGCCGAGTACTCGGTCGTCCCCGCGACCGCCCTGGCCCCCGTGCCTGAGGGTGTCGACCCGGTGTCGTCGGCGATCCTGGGCTGCGCCGCCATGACCGGCTACGGTGCCGTCCGACGCGGCGCCGACATCAAGTACGGTGAGACCGTTGCCGTCGTCGCCGTGGGCGGCGTGGGCTCGAACATCGTGCAGATCGCCCGCGCCTTCGGGGCCTCCCAGGTTATCGCCATCGATGTCGCAGACGACAAGCTCGAGGCCGTCAAGGCTTTCGGTGCGACCGCGACGATTAACTCCATGACCCAGGATGCCCGCGAAGAGGTCCTCAAGCTGACGAATGGTCGCGGCGTTGATGTCTCCTTCGAGGCTCTGGGCATTCCCTCCACGTGGAGCACCGCTCTTGACGTTCTCGCCGACGGCGGACGCATGGTGCCGATCGGCCTGGGTGCCGGCCGCCAGACCGCCGAGGTTGAGATCAACCGGACCGTGCGCCGCTCCCAGTCGATCCTCGGATCCTACGGCGCGCGCACGCGCCAGGACCTGCCGGCGGTCGTTGACCTGGCCGCGCGCGGCGTCATCAACTACGACGACCTGGTCACGCGCCGCTTCTCGCTCGACGAGGCGGCCGCCGGATACGAGGCACTGCGCAATCGCGCCGTCCAGGGTCGCGCTGTCGTCGACATGTCTCTGTGAGACCTGACGGCGCATAGGGGCAGGCCCACTCACCCCGGGGTTCGGGGGAGTGGGCCTGACTTATTGTTTGTGGCGATCCGCGCGGGATCGATCTGACGTAAAGGTCAGCGCGTCATCATGTTGAGGATGCCGTACACGCCCACGAAGGCGGCGACGGTCGTGATAATGATGGCGGAGCTGAGGATCACGGTCGAGGCCGTGGCGGCGCCGACGATGGCCATCGTGATGCCGGCAATGAAGACAGCGGTCAGTGCGAAGGCGAAGCTCAGATTGTTGGCGAGGGAGGTATCGGAGGCCTGCTCGGAACGGACGGACTGAGCGGCAATCGTGGTCTCGCGGACGAGGGTTTCCATGGTGTCTCCTGGGTGTGATTGAAAGTCAATGTGTGTGGGAGACACGGATAAAGGCCGTGTGTGCCCACACGGCCTTGTGAATTGAAGGGCGTCGAACCGCTGGGGCTCGTTCCTTCCGACGGGTATAAGCCTATTCGTCGCGCCGGTCAATTGTCCATACAAAAACGAGTGAACTGTGGAATGGACAAAGGTCTTCATTTGTCAGTAATTCTAATGTCGGTCGGGCGCGTGACCTGCGAGTCTATGCCTGCCTGGCTGTCAGGGGGCAGGGCCAGGTGGTAGAAGCCGCCCGACTGGAGGGTGGCGTGAGGCCTGCTGGGGTGGAGGTGGCTGCGGTGCCGGTGGGCGGTGGCAGGGCCAGGGCGGGCCTCGAGATCGATCACTCCGAGCGGAGCTCGCGTGTGGCGATCTCGCGGGCGGGCCGCCGCCCACCGGCACACAGAGCAGCCATAGACAACAAGATGCGTGCTCGCGCCGCACGGAGGTCTGGTGGCGCGAGGATGCGGGAAGTTAGCGCGCCACGGCCTCGTCGATGACGGAGGCGACCTCTCGGGCCACGGACTGCCACGTGAAATGCTCGCGCACGCGTGCGCCCACAGCCGCCGCGCAGGATGCGCGACGCACGGGGTCGGTGACGGCCTCGCGCAGGGCGGGGACGAGCGCGTCCGTGAGTTCGGCGGACGTGCGGCCGTCCACGATCCACCCGAGGGCGGGAGAGGTGATGACCTCTTCGGTGCCGCCGCGAGGCGTCGCCACGATCGCGCAGTCGCCCAGGGCTGCTTCGAGGATCGAGGTGGGCAGGCCCTCGGGGTACATGGACGGGTAGACGAACACGTCGGAGCGGCGGTACAGGCTCATGACGGCGGGGAAGTCGAGTTTGCCCAGGAAGGACACGGCGGGGTCGGAGCCGTAGCGCTCGTGAAGCTCGTCCTCGATGGGACCAGAGCCGGCGACGGCAAGACGCAGAGGTACGTCGGGGAGTTCGGCGCGCAGGCGCGCGAAGGCGTCGAGGAGCGCGACGATGCCCTTCTCAGCGATGAGGCGGCCGGCGTAGGAGATGACGATTTCGGAGTCGGCACCGCCGCGTGGCCACTCGCGCTCGTAGCGGTCGTCAGCGACGGCCGTATCCTCTGGGGTGACCGCGTTGTACCACACGCCCGAGGCCTCGATCCCGAAGTGGCGCAGCCACTTGTTGCAGTTGCGCGACACCCCGTAGTAGGAGGTCACGTGCTTCTTGACGAAGTGGGTGAGGCCGTGCTCGTAAATGCCTCCGAAGAAGTCCAGCACCGGGTTGCCGACGCTCATGTGCGCGGTGCCGTGCTCGATGAGTGCGACGGGGCGGCCCAGGCGATGTGCGAGGCGTGCGCCGAGCAGGCTGGTGAGGTGGAAGCGCGTGTTGACGATGTAGAAGTCGGCGTTCTCGGCCTCGACCGCGGCCATCGTCTCCTTGAAGCGCTCGTCGCGCTTGAAGAAGGGGTAGCGCTGCTTGAAGAGGCCCTTGGTGGGCAGGCGGTAGATGCGCAGGCCGTCCTTGTTCTCGAAACGAGGCAGGGACTCGTCGTGCAGTGACGTGACGATGAACAGGTCGTAGCCGAGGGCGCGCAGCTGCTCGCTCAAGCGATCCTGGTAGCGCTCGATCCCGCCCAGGTAGGGCAGGAAGAACTCCATGAAGATGCCGACCTTGACGGGGGAGTGGGGGCGATCAGTCATTGACGGGCTCCGTTTCGATGGTCGCGCGAGGGGCGGGGATGAGCATGAAGGCGACGAAGAGGATCGCGAGCAGCCCCATGGTGGCAGCATAAGCGAGCGAGGCGCCCATCATGGCGTGGGATTTCGTGAGCATCGGTGCGATCAGGTAGGCCGTCCCGCCGGCCACCGCGTAGGCGACCAGGACCGCGCGCAGTCGGCGCATCGTCGCGAGTGCGTAGTAGAGGATGACGCCGGCGGCGTTGAGTGCGCCCCCCAGGACGAGCACCATGAGCTCGCCGACGTAGCCCGATACGTCTGTGCCGAACACGAGGGTGAGGAGCGGAGCGCCGATCACGTAGGTGACCGCGGCGACGACGACGAACGCTGCTGCGGTCGTCAGCAGGCCCTTGCGTACTATCGATAGGAACTCCTCGCGCTTGCCCTCCGCCCACCGCAGCGCCATGCGGGTAAGCAGCGGACGGAACACGAACAGCGACAGCATGTTGATCGCGACCGCCGGCATGTAGATGATCGCGAAGACGCCCAGCTCCTCATCGCCGAGGCTCGCGTGGATCGCGAAGCGCGGCGCGTTCGCCAGGTACTGGTTGAGGAACGCGGCGATGAACAGGGGCAGGCACTCCCACAGGATTCCCGCGATGCCTCGGAGATTGAACGAGGGGAGAAGCGGGAAGACGCCGCGCGCGGGCAGCCCGTAGGCCACCACGAGCACCACGCAGGTGACCGCGAACGTGATGAGTGTCGAGGTGAGCAGGTTCTGGGTGAACCAGTAGAGTCCCGACCACAGGAAGGTCGTCGTGAAAATGCGCGCGAAGCAGGCCTTGCCCGCGATGTCGAGGCGACCTGAACGCTGGAACTCCGAGTAATACACGTCCTCGAAGGCGTCGAAGATGCGCAGGAGAGCCATCGCTGCGATGACCGTGAACGCGGGGTAGGGGTCCTTCGTCGACGCGGTCCACGAGTGGTAGGCGATGAGGCCGACCATGACCAGGCACGTCAGCAGGCGCGTCGACAGGTACGTGCCGAAGTCGAAGCGGCGACGCACGTCCGTCACGTGGAAGGTGCGCACCTCGTACAGGCCAACCGTCTGATACTGCTGGCCGATCGCCAGCGCCAGCGTGAACAGACCGTACTGGGCGCGTGCGAAGGAGTCCGTGGCACCCGAGCGCATGATCGCCACGCCCATGATGACCACGGCGAGGCTCGACATGAGGGAGGCTGCCGTGTTCCACAGGTAGTCGCGCCCCAGCTGGCCGCGCGACTCGAGGGCCTCCTCCGTGGCCTCGACCTGCGCATCGCCGGAGTCGGGCGGCATGGACGAGGCCGTGGTGTCCTTCTCGCTCACGCGCCGGCCTCCTCGGGGGCCTCGGGCCCCGGATCGTTGGGGCCGAATACGATGTGGAAGGGCTCGTGGGTGACACGATCCTCGGGGTCCGGAATGCGCATGTAATCCCCGTAGCCGCGCGTGAGTACGACGTCGTAAGCGGCGGGGATGCGCACCGTGATGTCCTCGAAGGGAACGGAGCGTGCCGGGAAGAGCTCGGCCTCGGAGGCGCTCCAGCGACGCGGATCGCGCGTCGAAAAATCACCGAACAAGATCGAGCCGTCGGCCGCCTTCTGCGGATTCTCGCGACCCTTGAGGGCGGCGCGTAGCCAACGGCAGTACAGCGAGGCCTCGTTGACGCGCAGCGCCCGCATGCCCCAGTGGGCGCAGGCCATCGCCGCGGAGGCAAGCTGGCGCGCGGGCGTGGGCAGCCCCGTTGGCGGGTTGGGGATGGAGCGCAGGAACATGAGGCGCGCCCAGAGCCACGTGCCGCGCGACTGGGCGCGGAAACGTGCCGGGTCATCGGCAATCTCATCGAGGACGAACAAGTCCACGCCGATCGGCATGCGGAAGGAGCGGTCCTTCGCGACCTTCGAGACGAACTCCGAGCCCTTCAAGCCCAGCACGCCGAAGCTGATCGGATAGTCAGGGTGAGTGGCGGGGGAGGCGATGAAGAACTCGTCCCCAAGGAGAGCGGGGGCCTCGGCGATGAAACGTTCGTAATCCTCCCGCGGCATGCATACGTCCCCGTCGTCGTCCCACGGGATGAAGCCCTGGTGGCGCACAGCCCCGATCGCAGTTCCGCCGTAGGCGACGTAACGAATATCCAGGAGTGTACAGACGCGATCGATCTCGGCGAGGCACCGCTTGGTGACGCGCTGAATGGCTGCCAGGGTTGCGGGGTCTGCTGCGCTCATCAGTTCTCCGATCGTTTCAGGGCCGTGAGGCTTACAAGCTGTCGGCGTAGGGGCCAAAGTCGATGACGGCGGCCTCGTGGTTGTAGCGCTGCTCCGGGGGAGGCAGCTGCATGTAGTCGCCGTATCCGCGGCGCAGCAGCGCGTCGTACTCGTTTTGGATCATGACCGTGATGTCTTCGAAGGGAACGTCGCGGGTGGGGAAAAACTCCTCCTCGCGCACGATCCAGTTCTGCGGGTCGCGCATCGTGAAGTCGGCGTACACGCCCGTGCCCGCGCCTTCGTAGCGGCGAACCGCGCGCTCCCAGCGCTCCTGCAGGCTGCGCGGCGTGGCCCGCACGGCCTTGAGGCCCAGGTGCGCGAGAGTCGTCGCCGAGAAGATCAGCGCTTTCTTCCACGCGGGGGTGTTGATCAGGTGCGGACGAGGCGTGCCCTGCAGGAACAGGAGGCGACCCCACCACCACGACTGGCGCGACATCTCCTGGAAGGCCTTCTCGTCGTCCGGAATCTCATCCAGAGGCAGGATGTCCAAGAAGAAGGGCATCCGGTACTTCGAGTCCTTGTCCGCCTCGGGGATCAGCAGGGTTCCCGGCATGACCATCTTCGTGAACATGAAGGGGAAGTCCTCGCGCGTGCGCGTGTTGTCCAGGCGGAAACGCTCATCCAGCAGCGCGGGCGCCTCTGCCAGGAAGCGCTCGTAGTCGGCGCGCGTCATCATCACGTCGATGTCGTCATCCCAGGGGATGAAGCCGCCGTGGCGGATCGCGCCAATCGCGGTGCCGCCGTAGATCGCATAGGACACTCCGATGCGGCGGCACACCCGGTCGAGCTCGGCCAGGATCAGCGTCAGGAGCTTTTGGACCTTGCGCAGGTCGGCGTCGGGCGTCGTCATAAGTCCTCCGAATACGACTAAGCGGGTGGGCGCGCCTGCGCCCACCCGCCATTGTCTCACGCCTGGGAGCTCGTGACCTTCTCCGTTCGCTTGGGAAGCAGGTCACCCCAGTTGGAGGTGGCCGCCAGGACCGTGCCCACGAGGATCACGATGCAGCAGATGACCTGCGTGAGCGTCGGAATCGTGTGCGGGGGGAACGCCAGGGCGAAGATGATCGCCCACGCCGAGTAGGAAATGTTCAGGGCCATGCCGCGCGAGGCGCCGATCGCCGACAAAGCCTTGTAGTAGAAGAGGTACGAGGCCGTGCCCGCCAGGCCGGCCAGGGCCACCACGCCCGCGGACAGGTGGGCCAGCGAGTGGAGCGTGAAGCCAAAGACGCCGGCGATGGGCGCAACGATGAACAGGTACACGGCCGCCGAGGTCGTCTCGCGGATCTGGAGGGCCACCTCGTTATCCACGGCCTCGTCGCGCATGCCCCACGTGAGGATGACGGCCTCGGATCCCCAGCCGATCACGCACGCCAGCGCGCCGACGACGCCCAGGATCGCGTTGCCGCCCTCGATCGGCTCCGACGTCGCAGACCAGCCGGTCGCGACGATCGCGCCAAGCGCGACCAGGAGGGCCGCGATCTGGCGGGGCGCCATCCGCTCCTTCAAGAGAATGAAAGCCAGAAGGGTGCCCAGCGCCGGGTAGAACGTCGAAATAATCGCGGTGAGGCCGGGGCCGATGTTGTCGATCGCGATCAGGTAGCCGCTCATGCCGATTGGGCCGCCCAGGAGCGCCGCCACGATCACCGACTTACCCGGGCGGGTGCGCAGCGCCTTCACGGTGTCCGTTAGGCGACCGCGCACACCCATGTAGACCAGCAGGATCAGCGCGCACGCGACGTCGTGCAGGACAGCCCCGGCGAGCGCTGACTGACCAAAGTCGAGGAACGGTGTCATGGCCAGCGCAATCGCCAGCACTACCGTGTCGAGGCCCCACAGGGCACCCGAGAAGAAGCCGTAGCGCTTGCCTCCGTGCTGAGTTTTCATGCCAGTTCACCTTCCGTCGAGATCTGAGTGCTTGAGGCTGCCTCGTAGGCTGCGAGCAGGGAATCGAGCGTGCGTGTCGCGTGCGAATAGTAGGTGTAGAGCCATTCGCCCACGTCGTCACCCTCGGCCTCCTTCACGAGGGCCCACACGTACCAGCACCAGCCGGCGAACACCTCGTAGGCGAAGAAGTGGCGCTCCTCGGCCTCGCTGGGCGCGTGACCCAGGTAGTACTCGAGGGCGGCGGCCGCGCGCTCGCGGGTCATCTCCGGTGTGCACACGACCATCGTGCCGAAGTCGGCGGCCATGTCCGACATGCCCGCGTACTCCCAGTCGATGAGGCTGATCTTTCCGTCCTTGTCCACCAGGAAGTTCGGCGGGAAGAAGTCGTTGTGCGAGGGGACTTTATCGAAGCCGTCCGTGTCCGCGAAGGTCTTCAGCCGCAGGACCTTGTCGCGCAGCTCAAAGTATCCGGGCACGTCGATGGGACCAAAGGCCTTGAGGAGGCCCTCGTAGCGCAAGCCCTCGGTGACAAAGTCGAAGGAGCGGTCCAGGATTCGACCGGAGGTGTGCAGCGCGCGGTCCATCTCCATGGCCGCCTTGAGCTCCTCGGGGCGGGTGACGTCCAGGTTGCGCACGTCGCGCACGAAGCGCGAGATCTTCCAGCCCGCCTCGGGGTCACCCGTGAGGAAGGTGTCGTCGATGCCGAGCTCGGCGGCCAGGCGCAGGCCAGCAAACTCCGCGCTGCGGTCCACGATCTTCTCCGTGCCGATGCCGGGGTGGCGGTAGACGTACTCGTCGTCTCCGACCGCGAAGTGGCACGACAGGTTCGTGATGCCCTGCTTGAGGGGGTAGAAGTCGCGGATGTCGGCCTGTGTGCAGCCCAGTGTGTCGACGATGTGGTCGAATACCTCGGAGTCCACGTTCTCCATGAACAGGGGGTCGAAGCTGCGCAGCTCGTCGACCGAGTCGAACTCGTGGATGACACCGTCCGGGTAGCGGCGGATCACCATGTCGAACGACTTGATGTGGTCGAGGTAGATGGACTCCCACAGCTTCGACACCGTTTCGGGCAGGTGATAGACCTGTTCGAGGATCTCGCGGAACTTCGCGGAGAAGACGCGGTCGAAGTAGACGTGGCCGAGCATGACCCACGCGTCGGCTCCGCCCACGGTTGCGCCCGTGATGCGGTCGCCCGGACCGGTCTTGATGCACCACTCGTCGGTGGGGCCCTCGACGTAGTTCGCCGAGTAGTAGGCCTTGTAGACGTAGGGCTCGAAGGGGTTCGTGGTGAAGTAATCGTCCGAGGAGCACACGTAGGTGTTGTCCAGGCGGTCCTTCACGAGCCAGAGGGACCCGTTGTTGTTGCGCGTGGAGTACTCGCGGTTGACGACGATGTCGACGCCGTACTTGTCGGCCAGGTAGAAGAAGTATTCCTTCTTGTAGCCCACGACCAGCGCGATGTTCGTGATGCCGGCTTCGTGGAGCTGGCGGATCTGACGCTCGACGAGGATCTCTCCGCGCACCTTGAGCGTGCCCTTGGGGCGCTCGTAGCTGATGGGAGCGAAGCGCGAGGACAGGCCCGCGGCCATGATGACGGCGCCCGTGACGCGGTAGGGCTCGAGGGCCTCGCGGCCCGCATCGGTGATCGCGCGCTCGTCGATGTAGCCGGCGGCCTCGCACTCGCGGGTGGCGGTGTTGACGCGCCCCAGGCTCATGCCGGTGGCCTCCGACAGTGCCCGCTGCGTGAGGGGGGAGTCGGCCTTGGCCAGTGCGTTCAGGATGTTGAATTGGGGCTCGCTGAGCGTGCCGACGTTGGTCGTGGGCATGCGATCACCTTTCGTTCATGGAAGCCACTTGGGCGCTACATGTTCGAGCATAGCACTGTTAGGTGGATTTGTGAACGGTTTGGGTGTGAAGTGTCTATCGACGAGGCTCGGGCGCCTTTTCGGGGGAGCGTTGCCACAGGAAAACGGCCAGGCCAATCGCAAGCGCGCCAGCGACAGTGCCAAGGATCCATACGGCCATCGGTCCGATCGGAGCCGTTGGCCACCACCACTCGTTCCCCGCGCTGAGGTTCCGCGTCGACAGGTCGATGGGGTAGCCGTGCTGTGTACGCCCGAACGCGTAGCGCTCGATGACGAGGTAGAGAGCCCGGGCGTTAGTGAGCGCCCATGTCGCCGCCACGAGCCCCGTGCCCACGCGCCCAGCGATGCTGGTGGGGAGTCGGAATTCCTCGCTGCCCACGCGCCGCCCCTCATCGTTCGCACGTGCGGGGGAGGGAGCCAGGAGCATGAGCAGGAATACCGCAAAGAGCGGCAGCATGTAGCGCGGCTGGTAGGTGAGCACGTTGTTGAAGTGTCCGCGCAGGCCAATCACCACGGGAACGCCCGTGATTGCACCGGCCACCGTGATCGCCGACAGAGCCTTGCGCCAGGACGGTGAGCGCAGCGACCAGCACAGGACGGCGACGACCACGACGGAGGCGCCGTAGGACACGGTGCCCTGGTAGGACACGTCGTTCCACCCCGGTCCCAGCAGGTGTCCGACGAAGCCGCGCAGGTAGTTGGGGAGTGAGGACACGTTGAGCCACGCGATGTGTTTGAGAGAGTATTCCGCCAGTTCGTTACCCGAACCCAGGTGCGAGGCAGCCACGTTCGTGCGCGCCATGACCCAGATGCCCACGACGGAGGCGACGCATGCCAGGGTTGCCTCGGGAATGATGCGCCTGCTGAGCGGTACCGCGAAGGCCAGGGCGACAGTGACGACGAAGAGGAAGAAGGCGCTGTCGCCGCGGGACGTGCACGCCAAGACCGCGCCGGCCAGGGCACAGGCGATCAGACCTACCCGGCGTGGCCCCACCGAACGGGTGGCGGCCAGTAGCCCAGCAGCAAATGCAAACGTGCCCGTCATTGCCCACGACGACGGGTTCATGCCGGCGACGAAATAGAAGCCCATCGGCAGCCACGCAACCGTCACGGCGACGCTGATCGCGCGCTTCAGACCCGAATCAGCCAGTGCAATGATCGCGCCGATCAGGCCGATCGCCAGCAGCGTGTTCACGGTGCGCAATGCCAACACCGCGTGGCTCGTCGAGCGCTGCACGAACAGGTGAGCGAACTGGTAGTAACCCCAGGGGTAGTTGCCGTCGTCCCAGCGCAGGGTCGGCGCCAGCTCCTCGTCCGATGCGTTGAGGGCGCACAGAGCGGAATTGTCATGGTCGAAGGCGTAGCAGGTGACGTACTCCTTGGCCAGCGACTGTGGCACCATGACGGCCTTCTCGCCGTCCTTGGTGGAAATCTGGCAGCCCGTCTTGTCCACCGGGGGAGGGCACCACATCGAACCGACGTGGAAGTCCTCGTCCGGGGAGGAGCCGACCGGGGACGCCACGACCCACGCCAGCGACGCCGCAACCACCGCGGCAACGAGGATGAGCACCGCGACGAGCGTACGGCGCTGCGGGGTGGACGTGGACATGCGGCGGCCTCCTTCGGGCGCGGTCGACTCAGGAATGGGCGGCGGCGCGGAATGCCTCGATGTGGACGGAAGCGGCGCGGGCCCACGTGAACTCGTCGGCGCGCGGAATCGCCGCCGCGCCCAGCGCCGCGCGGCGAGCAGGGTCATCCAGTAGCTCGGTGAGAGCGGAAGCAATCGAATCTGGGTCGATATCGCAGTAGGCGACGGCGTCGCCGCCAACCTCCGGCAGAGAAGTCAGTCGGGTCGTCAGCGTTGCTGCGCCGCAGCTCATCGCCTCCAGGACCGGTAGTCCGAAGCCCTCCGCGATCGAGGGGTAGGCCAAAATGACGCAGCCCGAGAGGAAACCGGGCAGGTCCTCGAGGGGCAGGTAGCCGGGGCGCAGGACCGTCAGGTGCTCGGGCACCGAGGCCAGAGCCGGGTCGATGTCCTCGTCCCACCCCTTGCCACCGGCCAGCACGAGGGCCGGCGGATTCGGGCGGTCCGAGACGGCCTTCACCCAGCCGCGCACCAGGTTCGGCACGTTCTTGCGGGGCTCCAGCGTGCCCAGGAAGCCGATGTAGTCGCGGCCCTCCAGACCCAGGGACGCCTTGACGCGCTCGCGCTCGGCGTCGGAGACAGGGTGGAAGATCGAACGATCCACGCCGTGGTAGGCGACGTAGAACTGCGAGGGGTCTCCGCCCGCGTACTTGATGGTCTCGTCGCGCGTTGCCAGAGAGGGCACCACGAGGGCGTCCGCGCGGCGGATCGCGCGACGAATCGCCGCCGTGAAGAAGCGCTGCTTGAGGCGCGAGTGGGCCTGCGGGTGCGAGAAGAACGTCGCGTCGTGCAGCGTGATGACGACGGGCACGCCCGGGAACTGCGGAGATGTGTAGTGCGGGGAGTGCAGGACGTCGGGACGGACCCTACGGATCAGCTTGGGAAGGCCCGTCTGCTCCCACGCCATGCGCGCGGGACGGGACTCGAAACGCTGCGAAATCGGGATAATGCGGGCCGAAGGCAGGCGTGTCGCGAAGTGCTCGGCGTCGCGCTCCTGGACCGCCATCGTCAGGTCCACGCCCTGCTCGACCAGCTCGGGCACCAGATCGTCCACGTAGCGGCCGACGCCGCCCAGGTCTGCGGGGATCGCGGTCCCATCCAGCAGGACGCGGATCGGATGCGAGTGAGAAACGAAGTGGGCCACGATCATCCCCATTGGGTCGGGAGCAACAACTATTCCCCTTATCGTATGCCATTTTGCGCTCGCGGATACTTTTGTTACCGCCCCCGCGCGCCCGTGAACTACCCTGGATGTATGAGCGTCAACGTTGGAATGGTCGTCGAGCAAATGTGGCAGCCGGTGCCCGGAGGATCGGGCCGGTACATCGTCGAGGTCGCCGCTCGCCTGGCAGACCAGGGCGTGCGTGCTATCGGTATCGCCGCACGGCGCGGCGCGGGCGAGCCCACGCCGAACGAGGTGGGCCTGACCATCCCCGTGCTCAACTCGGCGCTGCCTCGCCGCGCCCTGTACGCCGCCTGGGATCGGCTGGGCACCCCCAGCGTCGACCGGATGCTCGGCGTCGGATCGGGCGGCGGAGCGGATGTCGTGCACGCGACCACGTGGGCGATCCCGCCGACCTCGCGCCCCCTGGCTGTCACAGTCCACGACGTCGCGTTCCTGCGCGACCCCGACCACTTCACGGCCCACGGCTCCGCGTACTTCCACCGCGCCCTCGAGATCACCAGGAAGCGCGCCGATGCCATCATCGTTCCGTCCCAGGCCACCGCCGACGACTGTATCGAAGCGGGCTTGGACGCCTCACGCATCACCGTCATCCCGCACGGCCTGAGCCACACTCCCGTCACCGACGCGCAGGTGGAGGAGTTCCGCTCCCGCCACGGACTCGAACGCCCCTACATCCTGTGGGTCGGCACCCGCGAGCCCCGCAAGAACCTGCCCACCCTGCTTGCGGCCTACGAGCAGATGCGTGGCACCGACCTCGACCTCGTCCTCGTGGGGCCCGCCGGATGGGGAAGCGACCCCACCGACGCGCCGCTTCCTGCCGGGCGCGTTCACGTCCTCGGACGCCTCGACGACACCGACCTGGCCTGCGCGTATGCGGGCGCCCGAGTCTTCACCTTCCCCTCGATCTGGGAGGGCTTCGGCCTGCCTGTCCTCGAGGCCATGGCGCACGGAACGCCCGTCGTGACCAGCGTGGACACCTGCATGGCGGAGATTACGGGCAGCGACGCCGGTCTCCTCGTGCCGGCCACCGACGCCTCGGCCCTGGCCGAGGCCCTCGAGGCTGCCGCCGGAAGCGAGCACGACCGGCTCGCCGCCGCCGGTATCGAGCGCGCCCACGACTACACGTGGGAGGCCTCCGCCGCCGCTCACGCCGCCATCTACGCGTCCCTGGCGGGTGACCGATGAGGGCGCGCAGCTGCAGGGTCATCCTCGTCAACTGGAAGAACGCGCCGCTCACCCTGCGCGCCGCCCACTCGATCGCCCCGCAGATGGGACAGGGGGACCACCTCGTCATCGTCGACAATGGATCCGACGACGACTCGCTCATCGTCCTGCGCAAGGGGCTCGACGAGCTGCGCGGCGCCGCCGATCCCGCGCGCGTCTCCCTCGTCAACGCCGGGACGAACGACGGCTTCGGCGCCGGTGTCATGGCAGGAGCGGCCGGCCTGAGCGAGGATGCCGTCGTCCTGCTTAACAACGACGCGACCGTGCGCGACGGATTCCTCGATGCGCTCCTGGAGCCCCTGGGCGAGGCCGTGGGCGCCACGACCGCGCTCATCCTCCTGACCGGCACCTGGCGTCCCTCCACCCCCTCCGACACGGAGTTCCTCGTTGCGCGCGACGGCAGCCGCTGGACGCGCGTCGCCGACGGAGATAGCGGCGGGCAGGTTCTCATCAACTCCACCGGCAACGAGGTCGATCACGCCGGCAACGGCTATGACCGTTCCTGGCTGGACCCCGCCAACTCCCCGCTGCCTGCCCCCGAGGTCTTCGGCCTGTGCGGCGGCGCATGTGCGATCGACGCCGACGCGTGGCGAGCTGTCGGGGGAGTGCGCACCGACCTGTTCATGTACTACGAGGACACCGACCTGTCCTACAAGCTGCGCGAGGCCGGGTACGAGGTGCGCTTCGTCGCCGGCGCCGTCGTCGACCATGAGCACGCGGCCTCCTCGGGCACGTCCTCGCCCATGTTCCTGCGGGTCAACGCGCGCAACCGCATCATCGTCGCCGCCCAGCACGCCCCCTGGGGCGTTGTCGCGCGCGCCATCGCCCGCTCGATTGCTCGGGCGGTGCGCTCGGGCGGACGGGGACCGGTGGCCCGCGGAGTCCTCCAGGGGCTCCTCGCTCTGCCTCGCGCGCTGCGCCACCGCACCGCGCTGCGTCCCCGACGATAGGGGAGTCGGCCTCGTGGACGAGGCCGGGGCCTGCGGGTGCGTCACGGCACACAACGCGGGGCGGAGCTGCGTAGCGCCTACGCCTTGATAGACTGGCTGACATGGTGAAGACTGTCCTCGTTACCGGAGCCGGTGGCTACATTGGCCGCCACATTGTTCACGCCCTGCTGGAGCGCGGCCTCGACGTCAGTGTCGTGGACTTCCGCCTCGACGGTGTCGACGAGCGCGCGCGCCGCATCGACACCCAGATTTTCAGCGGTGACGCTGATATTTACGACCAGCTCGGACGCCCGGACGTGGTCCTGCACCTCGCCTGGCGCGATGGCTTCGTGCATAACTCGCCGGCCCACATCGAGGACCTGCCCGCGCACTACCGCTTCATCGAGAACCTCCTCGAGGGTGGATGCACCCACCTGGCCGTCATGGGTTCCATGCACGAGGTCGGCTACTGGGAAGGCGCCATCGACGAGAACTCCGCGTGCAACCCCGCCTCCCTGTATGGCATCTCCAAGAACGCGCTGCGGCAGATCACGGAGCTTCTGACCACCAAGCACGGCGCGACCATGCAGTGGCTGCGCGGCTACTACATCGTCGGAGACGACGCGCACGGCTCCTCGATCTTCTCCAAGCTCCTGGCCGCCGCCCAGGAAGGCAAGAAGACCTTCCCCTTCACCACGGGCAAGAACCTCTACGACTTCATCTCCATCCAGGGCCTGGCCTACCAGATCGCCGCCGCCGTCTCCCAGGACGACGTCAACGGCATCATCAACATCTGCAGCGGTGAGCCCATGAGCCTCGCCGACCGTGTCGAAGCCTACATCCGCGAGAACGACCTGGACATCACCCTCGAATACGGGGCATTCCCAGATCGTCCCTACGACTCGCCCGGCGTGTGGGGCGACGCCACGAAGATCCGCCAGATCCTGGCAGCCGTCGACGGGGCGGGGGAGTAAGGCCGTGAAGCGCGCCGGTATTTTCCTGTTCTTCGATCCCCAGGGCCTCGTCGACGACTACATCGTGGAGTGCCTGACCTCGCTGCGCGAGTACCTCGACGAGATCCTCGTCGTCTCCAACTCTGCCCTGGACGACACCGCGCGCGAGCGCCTCCTCAAGGGCGCCACCGAGGTCTTCGAGCGCGAAAACACCGGCTTCGACGTGGGCGGCTACCGAGACGGCATCGCCCGCTTCGGCTGGGACCGCCTCGGCCAGATCGACGAGCTGATCCTCTTCAACTACACCTTCTTCGCGCCCGTCAACCCGTGGAAGAACCTCTTCGACCGCGTGGATGCCGCCGGAGCTGTGGACTTCTGGGGTATCACCGAACACGACGAGGTGCGCCCCCACCCCTTCCTGGCAGCCACCCGCATGCCGCGCCACATCCAGTCTCACTGGATCGCCGTGCGCAACCCGCTGCTCAGCTCCCCGGACTTCCGCAAGTACTGGGACGAGATGCCCCCGATCCGCTCCTACAACGACTCGATCCAGTGGCACGAGTCGCGCTTCACGGAGTACTTCGGCAACCTCGGCTACACGCACGTCGTGGCATACCCGCGCGAGGACTACCCTTCGCGCAACCCCGTCTTCGACAACGCCTCGATGCTGCTCGCGGACGGCTGCCCGATCCTCAAGCGCCGCAATCTCTTCCACGACCCGCTCTACCTGGACCGCCACGCGATCATTGGCGCGGACATGCTGGAACTTGCGGAAAAGGCCGGCTACGACACCGACCTGATCCTCACGAACCTCGCGCGCACCTCGCGTCCGCGTGACCTCGTGACCAACGCGGGCCTGACGACCGTCATCTCCCCGCGCGCCGACCAGGCCACCCTGGACGCCGCCGCCTCCCTGAAGGTCCTCGCGGTCGCACACATCTTCTACGCCGACATGGCCGACGAGATCCTCGACCGCCTGAGCGTCCTGCCCGACGGCTACCACCTGGTGGCCACGACCTCGAACGAGGAGAACAAGGCTCTCATCGAGGCGCGCGCCCAGGAACGAGGCGTGGACGCCGACGTGCGCGTCGTGTCCTCCAACCGCGGCCGCGACATTGGCGCGTTCCTGGTGGATTGCAACGACGTGCTCACCTCCGGCGAGTACGACATCGTCGTGAAGATCCACTCCAAGAAGTCCGTCCAGGACGACTACAACGCCGCCCAGCTCTTCAAGGAGCACCTCTACGACAACCTGCTGGCCTCCTCCGATCACGTGGCCGGCATCCTCGCGGAGTTCGCGGCCCACCCGGGCCTGGGCATGGCGATTGCGCCCATGCCGCACATGGGCTACCCGACGATGGGCCACGCGTGGTTCGCGAACCGCGCCCCCGCCCGCGAGTTCGCCAAAAAGGTCGGCATCACCGTCCCCTTCGACGAGCACCAGCCGCTGGCCCCCTACGGCTCCATGTTCATCGCGCGCCCGGAGGCCCTGTCCCTGCTGACCGGTGCCGGCCTCGTCCCCGAGGACTTCCCCGAAGAAGGCGGCTACAAGGACGGTTCCCTGGCGCACGTCATCGAGCGTCTCCTGTCCTACGCGGTCCTGTCGCGCGGCTACTACGTGCGCCCCGTCATGACCCCGAAGTGGGCGGGCGTGTACTACGGCTACCTGGAGTACAAGCTGGCAGCGACCTCGTCGATGATGCCCGCCTTCGCGATCGACCAGGTGCCCTTCCTCAAGGCGCGCATGGGCGCGGTCCCGAACCTGCTGGGTGCCGTCAAGACCAACATCATGGTGCGCACGCCTGGACTGGGTAACGCGCTCAAGCCGGCGTACCGCGCGGCTCGCGGCGCCGTCCATAAGATCCGATCCATGAAGGGTGAGCGATGAGCCTGGCCTCCACGATTCGGGCTGCGGCCCCCCACACGCCCCAGTCCGTCGCGCAGGCATTCAACTCCAGGTCCAACTCGATTGGGTTTTTGCGCTGGCTGATGGCCTTCATGGTCATCTTCTCGCACGCCGGACCGATTGCCGGTTTCTACGGCGGCGAGGACCTGGGCGTGCAGATCTCTAAGGAGCAGTCCATCGGTGGCGTCGCCGTCGCGGGTTTCTTCTTTTTCTCGGGATTCCTGATCACGCGCTCGCGCATGGGTCGCGCGACGATCTGGCGCTACATGTGGCGCCGCGTCCTGCGTATTTTCCCCGCATTCTGGGCCGCCCTGCTCTTCACGGTCGGCATTCTCGCGCCGATCGCCTACTGGCACACCTTCCATAACATCTCCGGCTACCTGCACCCGGCCACCGAGTCGCCGCTCACGTACTTCGTGAACAACATGTGGCTGAACCTGGGCCAGCGCAATATTGCCGGCATGGGCGAGAACCTGCCATACTTCATCCTGCACGGCGCGCGCGACTGGAACGGCTCGGCCTGGACGCTCATCTACGAGTTCAAGGCCTACATCCTGGTGGCGATCCTCGGCCTGTTCGGGGCGCTCGCGAACCGCAAGGTGGGCGGCGCCTTCGCCCTCGTGCTGATCGCCCTCAACGCCCTGCAGTGGATGGGTGCGGGCCAGGTCGCCAACGTCAACTACCTGCTGCGCGACCCCTACATGCTGATGTTCATGGGCCCCTTCGCTTTCGGCATGCTCTTCACGCTCTACGGCGACAAGATCCCCATGGACTCGCGCCTGGCGTGGGGTGGGCTGATCTTCGGCGTGCTCTCCTACGCGTCGGGCGGCTGGAACATTGTCGGTCAGTACGGCTTCCTGTACTTCCTCATGTACCTGGCGATTCGCCTGCCCCTGCAGAACTGGGAGAAGCACGGCGACCTGTCCTACGGCATCTACATCTACGCGTGGCCGATCATGGCGTTCGCCGCCTACTTCCACCTGCAGGATCGCGGCTGGATCGCCTACCACCTGACGGTCGTTGTAACCGTGCACATCCTGGCCTACCTGTCGTGGCACCTCATTGAGAAGCCCGCGATGAGCCTGAAGAACTACCTGCCCGGATGGATGGACAAGCTCATCGAGCACTTCCGTCCCACGTACGAGGCCGTGGCCCGCCGCATCGTCACGCCGGCCCTGTCCTCGACCAGGATCGCGACGGTCATGGAGGCCGAAGAAGCGGCCGCACGTACCGAGGAGGAGACCAAGTGAGCGAGAAGAAGGCCGCCGGCCAGTTCAAGGAATCCGAGTCCGGTCTGCGCGACGTCTCCTTCGACGAGGGCGTTCCCGCCGGCTCGTGGAAGCGCCGCCTCCACTACGTGCCCCTCGCTGTCCTGCTTGCGGGAGCGTGCGCGGCCACCGGCGTGGGCACGTGGTACAAGGCCACCCATCCCGCTCCTCAGCCAGCTGCGGCACCCGCTGCCCAGGCCTCGTCCTTTGCGCGCACCACGCCCCAATCCCTGCCCGAGGTCTGTGCCCCCACCCCGCGCGCCGACGTGGGCCCGTGGACGCCTGGCGTCGCCGGCACTGCGGGCTACCTGCCCACGGACGCTGCCCAGGCCTCGTTCGAGCAGTCCATGACCGGCGTGACCACGTACGTTGAGGGCCGCGACGGCTATCTGTTCCTCTCCGACGTCTTCAACGCGAACTTCTCTCAGGCGCTGGGCCGCGTACGCCCCACCCCCGAGCAGGTGAGCGCGTGGGACCGCTACATGAGTGGCATCGAGACCACCGCGAACGAGCAGGGCGCGACCGCGCTCTTCATGCCTGCCCCGGCCACGTGGGACGTCTACTCCGACAAGCTGCCCCAGTGGGCGGACCCGCTGATGGGCACGACCTCCCTGGATCTCATGCGCTCGGCGCTGCCCACCCACGCGTGGGTGGACGTGCGCGAGGGCCTGCGCGAGGCCCGCGAGGGGAGCGAGGCTCCGCTGTACTCGGCGGTCAACCCCCACTGGTCACCCTACGCCGCGCACGTCGCGTGGAACCAGACGTTGTCCTGCCTGGCCGCGGTGAACCCGCAGCTTGAGGGCCTGCCCTCCCTGACGCCGTCCGGCGTGAGCGGCGTGGACGCCCCCAACGAGTACGAGGCCCTGGGTGCCCCCGCCCAGACGGGGCCGTGGGCGGTGCCCACCTACGAGCAGGACCCGGGCAGCGTTCACCTCTTGCAGCTAGAGAGCCGTGATGAGCTGGCCGACACCGCCGCGCGCTTGGCCGAGGTCACGGGTGCCCCCGAGGTGTCCCTGGCCAGCCCCGTCGACTTCCAGAACAAGCCGGCGCTCACCTATAACCCGAACGGACGCGGCACCGCGCTCATCGTGCGTGACTCCCAGGGCAACAACCTGGGACCCGACGTGGCCGCCACCTTCGAATACACGATCCAGGTCGGCCACGCCCTCGACTCCGAGCAGCCGACGGACGTCGCCGCCCTCATCGATGCCTATAAGCCCAGCGTCGTGATCGTAGAGTTCACGCAGCGCTACCTCGCGCTCACGCCGGCCGCCGGTAAGTAGAATAGATTTCCTGACCACGACAGAAGCGATGGGAGTAGCCGTGTCTGAGACGAAACGGGTCATTGACCTGACGATGCGCATGGCGCAGCGCTCGATCTCCTCGGAGTTCAAGGGCACCGCGCTCGGCCGCCTGTGGTCCTTCATCAACCCGATCGCCACGATCGCCGTGTACGCGCTGATCTTCGGCGTCGTTTTCCGCGGCGAGGCCGACAAGGGCGCGAACTCGGGCCTGTCCTCCTTCGCGCTGTGGATCGGCGTGGGCGTCATCGCCTGGAACTTCATGTCGAGCGGCATTCAGCGCGGCATGGATTCCCTCGTGGGTAACTCCGGCCTGCTCACCAAGGTCTACTTCCCGCGTCAGGTTCTCATCTACTCCTCGGTGCTGGCCCTGGCCTACGACTTTGCCTTCGAACTGGGCGTCATCATCCTCATCATGTGCATCGCCGGCGGCCCCGGCGTGCTGCTCATGATCCCCGCTGTCATCGTCATCACGCTGCTCGCGATGCTCTTCGTGATCGGGATGGGCCTGATCCTGTCGGTTGCCTCGGTCTACTTCCGCGACATCTCGCACCTGTGGCAGATCTTCAACCAAATCTGGATGTACGCCTCCGGCGTCGTCTTCTCGCTCTCGATGCTCAACAAGGTCCAGACCGACCTGGCGGCCAAGGGGTGGACCTGGGGAGGCGAGCCGCTCCCGATCGTCACGATCTTCCGTCTCAACCCCGCCGAGCTCTTCCTCGAGGCCTACCGCTCGACGCTGTACGGCTTCGCGATGCCGTCCTGGCAGGTGTGGCTCGGCTGCGCCGCCTGGGCCTTCGGCATCTTTGGCCTCGGCTCGCTGATCTTCCGCCGCTTCTCGGCACGAATCGTGGAGGAACTCTGATGACGAACGCGATTTCGGTGGAGGGCGTCTCCAAGCGCTTCCGCATCTACAAGAACCGCAACCAGTCCCTCAAGGGCGCGTTCCTGCAGCGGTCGCGCGCGCAGTTCGAGGAGTTCTGGGCTCTCGACGACGTCTCCTTCGAGATCCCGCAGGGCAAGACCTTCGGCCTGCTCGGACACAACGGTTCAGGCAAGTCGACGCTGCTTAAGTGCATCGCGAAGATCCTGACCCCGGACAGGGGAACGATCTCCTCGACGGGGCGCATGGCCGCCATGCTCGAGGTCGGCTCCGGCTTCCACCCCGAGCTGTCGGGCCGCGAGAACATCTACCTCAACGGCGCGATCCTGGGCATGAGCAAGAAGGAGATCGACTCCAAGCTGGATGCGATCATCGACTTCTCCGGCGTCGAGCGCTTCATCGATCAGCCGGTGAAGAACTACTCCTCGGGCATGTACGTGCGCCTGGGCTTCTCCGTGTCCATCCACGTTGAGCCGGACATCCTCCTCGTTGACGAGGTCCTGGCCGTGGGCGACATGGAATTCCAGAACAAGTGCATGGACAAGTTCGCCCAGCTCAAGGACCAGGGGCGCACGGTCGTCGTCGTGTCCCACGGCCTCGAGCAGATGCGCACCTTCTGTGACCAGGCCGCCTGGCTGGATCACGGCACGCTCGTTGATGTGGGCGCGGCCGCCGAGGTCATCGACACCTACTCCGACGTCGCTCACCACGCCATCGAGGTCGAGGGTGGCGGCACGCGATTCGGTAGCGGCGAGGCCATGATCGAGCGCATCGAGCTGCTGTCCGCGTCCGGTGAGCCCACGTCGCTCGTGTACCCGGGCGATCCCGTGCGCCTGCGCCTGCACTACCGCGCGAACGAGCGTATCGAGTCCCCGGTCTTTGGCGCCTCCATCGACACCCGCGAGGGCGTCTTCGTGTGGGGCCTGCACGGCATGGATGCCTGCTACGTGCCGACGTCGATCGAGCCTGGCACCGGTCACCTCGACATCGACATTCCGCGTCTGACTTTTAACCCGGGCGCATACACGATCTCCGCAGCTATCCAGAATCAGGACATGACCAGCGTCATCGATGCCCTGCAGAAGGCTCGCCGCTTCGACGTCCTGCCCGGACCGGGCATGGAGTCCGGCGGCCTGGTGAACCTGGGAGCGTCGTTCACGGACCTGACGCCCGCGCGCCCCATGCGCGACGTGCCCAGGCGTGGCGCCGCCGACTACGAGCACCTCGCGCGCATGCAGGCCCAGCAGGCCGACGCGCTTGAGAACGAGGACTGACGGACGCAACGGCGTTCGAGGCCGGGGCCCAGCGGTGTGATGCCGCCGGGCCCCGGCTTTTTGTTGAGTGGGTGGCTCAAACGCGCCCACGCAGTGTGAGGAGTGTCCTACACTTATAGGAGAACTGTTTTCCAGCGACAAGGCACTGTCATGGCATCGACGCCCACACTCGCCCGCCGCGCGCTCGCTCGCGCCCTCACCGCGGCCCTGGCCCTCGCGCTCATCGCCCTGCCCGCGCAGGCCCGCGCCGATGCAGGGGACGAGGCCACACCGCAGTCTGCAGCAGAGAGCTCCACCGCGGCCCAGTCCGCCTCGCCCGCCGCGCCGTCGGCTTCGCCGAGCCCCGAGGCCAAGGACGCGTCCGAGCCCGCGACCCCCAGCGCGAGCGGGGAGGACAGGGCGCCCAGTGCCTCGTCCGAGAGCGACGAACCCCCGACGATGGGCGCGCAGGACGAGACCGGACGGGGCACCTGGATGCGTGACTCGGTCGGCTGGTGGTGGCGGCGCGCCGACGGATCGTACCCGGCTGACCAGTGGGTGGGGATCGGGGGTAGCCGCTACTTCTTCTACGACAGTGGCTACATGGCCACCGGCTGGCTGCGCGACGGTGCCGACTGGTTCTTCCTGGCTCCGTCCGGAGCTCTCGTCGGTGGCTGGCTGCGCGACGGTGGACAGTGGTACTACCTGGATTCCGCCAGCGGTGTCATGCGTACGGGTATGACCGGCGTGGATGGCACGTGGTACTACCTGGACTCCTCGGGTGCGATGCGCACCGGCTGGGTACGCCTGGCCGACGGCTGGCATTACTTCGCGTCCAGCGGCGCCCAGCTGGGTGGCTGGCTGCGCGACGGGGGACAGTGGTATTACCTCGACCCGAACAGCGGAGTCATGCACACCGGCATGACCGGCGTGGATGGCACGTGGTACTACCTGGACTCCTCGGGTGCGATGCGCACCGGCTGGGTACGCCTGGCCGACGGCTGGCATTACTTCGCGTCCAGCGGCGCCCAGCTGGGTGGCTGGGTGCGCGATGGGGGAGAGTGGTATTACCTCGACCCCGACACCGGCATCATGCGCACCGCGCCCCTGGAACTGAACGGCCGCCGCTACGAGTTCGACTCCTCGGGAGCATGGCGCGGGTACGAGGCGCCGGCCGGCTACCTGCAGCCCACCGACCACATCACGGGCCTCGGGGATGCGACCAACACGCTCACCTGGGGCATGAACGGCACCAAGGTGCGCATCGTCCAGGTACGCCTCGGCCTGTGGCATGCAAACAAACTCGCCTCCGTCGACGCGCCCTTCGTCGCCGCCGTCAAAAACTTCCAGCAGCGTGCAGGCCTACCCGTCACCGGCGTCGTCGACAAGGCCACCTGGGATGCCATGGACACCGGCTACCCCTGGACCGTCGACCAGTACCAGGCGACGCCCCTGCCCCTGACGGCCACGCGCTCCGAGCGCGTCGAGGCCATGATCGGGTACGCGTGGAACCAGACCGGCTCCTCCTACACGTGGGGAGGGGCAGGCCCCTACGACCAGGGATTCGACTGCTCGGGCCTCGTCCTCCAATCCCTTTACTCTGCGGGCCTGGATCCCCAGCCCATCGACGTCATCAAGCACGCGTGGCCCTCCTACCGCACGTCGCAGGAGCTCTACGCGTACCCGCGCTTCCAGCACGTGCCCCTCGCCCAGCGCCAACGCGGCGACCTCATCTTCTACACGACGAGCGGCACCGTCACGCATGTCGCCATCTACCTGGGCGACGACATGATCGTCCACACCGACTGGATGGGGCGCCCGGCCCGCATGCAGCACATCACCGCCGGATACGGATGGGACCGCATGACGCCAGACGTCGTGCGCCCGCTGCCCTAGGACAGAAACAGAATCGGGCCGGCCGTGGAGTGTTCCCCGGCCGGCCCGTCTGTCTGAGATAGGTGTTCCTCAGCGCCCCAGAAGGCGACGCAAGATGCGCTTGGGCAGGGATGCCGTGCGACGCAGCGACTGCTGCAGGGACGAGCCGGCATCAAGCTGCTCGCGCAGGGCACTCACCTCTCCGCGCAGCTCATGCACCTGCTGGTGCAGGGCCGTCATCGTGTTGAGCATGTCGACGTGGACGAGATTCAACGACGAATGGAAACCCGAATCTACGCGCGCGAGTTCCTCGCGCATCCGTCGGTAGTACTCCGCCGACAGCAGCGCCTGGCCCAGGCGCGGGGATGAAGGATCCTCCGTCGCCAGCATGGCACGCAGGTAGCGGTCACGGATGTGCAGATTGTCCCACTTGTGCAGGTACGCGTCCGTGACGACGGAATTGCCCAGCGAGGCATCCATTGTGTCGCGGTGGTGCCAGTAGGCCAGAGGCTCCCCATCGACGAAGCCGACCGGGGAGGCAGCCAGCAGACGCAGGTTGAAATCCCAGTCCGCCTGCGTCTGCAGGGACCCGTCCCAGTGACCCACGCGGTCCGCAACCTCACGGCGGATCAGCTGAGAGATCGGGGGCGTGTAGTTCTCCACCATCATGTCCACGAGGGACAGGCCGTAGTTATCCGTCGACAGGACCTCGCGCTCGATCTCGATGCAGGTGCCGTCGGCGCGCACGCGCTCGCGGATGATCTCGCAGCGGGTGGCGACGCCGCCCGCCTCGGGGTGCTCGTCCAGGTAGGCGACTGTCTTCTTCAGGAAGTGCGGGTGCCAGGAGTCGTCATCGTCGTGGACCGCGTAGTAGCGGTTGTGTGACGCCGCCAGGCCCGACTCGAGCGCGGCCTCGCGGCCGTTCGAGACCTCGTTCGTGACGATCGTGATCTTCGAACGCACGGCGCTCTTCTGCTTCTTGACGATCTCGCGAACCTCGGCCTCGTCGCCGGCGTCGTTGACGATGACGACCTCGTAGTCGTCGAAGGTCTGAGAAGCGATCGATGCGAGGGCACGGGTGAGCATCGCCGGGCGATTACGCGTGCGCACGACGACGGTGACTGTTGCGCTCATGCAGTTTCTTCCTCTTCGGTCTGAGTGGTCGAGGCAGGCGCCTCCACCTGGCGGTTCCGCAGCAGGTAGATGGCGCTCGCCAGGGCAAGTGCGTATCCCAGGGAGGCTAGGCCCCACAGGGCCATCGGGCTCAGCGGCATGTCGGCCCACCACCACTGGATGTCACCATTCAGGTTACCCGGTGCGATCCACCCCATGTGGCGGATCGACAGCAGGCCTCGGACGTAGCGGGCAATCGTCGTGTGCATCGCAACCGCGTCGACAACGCTCAGGAAAAACACGAACATGACGATCTGGCCACGGGTTATCGAAGACTTCTTGACGGCGCAGGAGAGCCAGATGAGTAGCCACGTGCCCAGCAGCGGCAGGGCATAGCGGGAGTGGTATCCGCCGAGGTTGGGGAAGGTCGGAGGGGTCGCGATCAGCAGCGGGATACCCGCCATCGCACCGAAGACGACGAAGGCGGCCAAGATCTTGCGCAGGCTCATCGTGCGTGCCCCGTAGAAGAGGACCGCGCCCAGGACGAGGAGGCCAAGGATCGTCGTGTAGCCCGGCAGAGGAGTGTCGCGCCAGCCGGGGCCGGAGTACAAACCGATGAAGCCCGCGAAGTACTCGGGCAGGTAGCGGATGTTCATGATCGCGACCTCGATGCGCTCGCGCAGGGTCACCGAGGCCTCGGACTGGGCGATGTGACCGGACTGGCCGGAGCTAAGCATGCACCAGATGCCGATGACGCTCAGGACGGACGCGATGCCGATTTCGGGTAGGTGGCGGCGGCGGGCTGCCAGGATGAGGACGCCGAGGGAGGCGACGAAGACGTAGAAGGCGGCGTCGCCTCGCGAGCCGTAGCACAGCAGGGAGGCCAGCGCGCCCACGCCGAGGAGCGTCCAGCGGCGCCACCCCTGTGCGTTCAGCGCTCCGTAGAGAGCCGCTCCGTAGGTGAAGACGCCCGTGATCGCCCACGAGGAGGGGTTGTTGGAGGCGATGAAGTACAGGCCCATTGGCGTCCACGCGACGAGCGCGGCCAGCGCGGTTGCGCGGCGCACCTCGCGGGTCGACAGCGCGCAGACGGCGCCGATCAGCACCATCGCAATGCCAACGTTGATCGAGCGCATGATCCACACGGAGTGCTCCACGTTGTGGCCCGCGAACAGATGGTGGAACTGGTAGAAGCCGTAGGGGTACTGGCCGTCGTTGTATCGGTACGACGGGAACATCGTGTCGTCCGAGTAGTCATGGATGCACGCGTGCGATTTGTCGCTGCTGAAGGCCTCGCACTGCGCGTGGGAGGTGGTCACGGGGGCCATGACGTAGAGATCGCCGTCGATCGTGGTTGTGTCGCAGCCAGTGGACTCGATGGGGCGCGGGCACCACGTGGAGACGAGGTGGTAGTCGTCGTCCGGAGAGGAACCCGGAGGAGAGGCGAAGATCCAGCCCGTGGCCACGGAGAGGATACCGAGGGCCAGGATGACGAAGGCCAGGGGCCGCGCTGCGGTAGAGACGAAACGATCCCGCGCGGGAGCGAGGTGGTCGACGAGCGCACGTGCCATGAAATGAGCCAATCTGTCCGGGATAGGTACGTCTAATGTACACGAGTCCGGGCGTGGCCCGGCGGGTGCGAGTCCGCCCAGAGGCTAGAAAACAACGGGCCAGTGAGGCATACAGGTCGTCAGCGTGGCGTGAGCGGTCGTGGCCTCGGCGAGGGCCTGCGTGTAGGCGGGGTTCACCTCGGGGTTCTCACCGCGCTTAAGGGCCTCCTCGGCTCCCTGCTGATCGGCGAACTCGGGGATCGCGCCGGAGTCGAGGGCCGCGTTACGCTCGACGTAGACCGCGAGGGCAGCGAGGGCCTGCTGGGAGGTCTCGTCCGTGGCCGCCTGAGTGAGGCGATCGGAGTAGTCGTTCTTGAAGGCGGCCGCGAAGGCCTCCCACGCGCGGTGACGCTCCTCTGCGTTCGTTTCCCCCGAGCGCTTGGCCGCCAGAGACCTGTAGGCCTGGCCGGTCTCGGAGCCGTTGAGCGCCTCTGTGAAGATCTCGTCCATGGTGGCGCATCCGGGGGAGGCCGCGTGCAGGGTCGGCATCGCCGAGCTCGACGGCTGGCCGGGGTCTCCCGCGGAAACGGAGGCCGCGGGCGTCGACTGAGCGCTCTGGGTGTCCTCGAGCATGGAGCACGAGGCCGTGGAAACAGCGCACAGGGCGAGCAGCGCGAGCGAGGGGACGAGGCGAGTCACGAGAGGTCCGTTTCTGTTGGGGGATGCTTCCAATCTATCAGCGCGTGCGGCCCTTCAGGGTACCTCCAGCGTGGCGAATAGTGACGTATCCGACGGGTAAGTGGAGGTCAGTGGCGAGGAATGCGTGAGAACTACGGCATAATAGGGGCAGGAATAGGGTGAGTAACACCCTCGGACGCCTGCGGGCGCGCAAAGGAGAAGACCTCATGAAGATCGTTGTGACCGGCGGTGCCGGCTTCATTGGAGCGAATTTCGTTCACACGCTGCTGGAGGACCACCCGGACGTCGACGTTGTCGTCCTGGATAAGTTCACCTACGCGGGCAACCGTGCGTCCCTGACCGACGTGCCCGCCGAGCTCGCCGCTCGCCTGACCGTCGTCGAGGGCGACATCGCCGACGCCGACCTCGTGGATGGTGTCGTCGCCGGTGCCGACGCGGTCGTGCACTTTGCCGCCGAGTCGCACAATGACAACTCCCTCCTCGACCCCTCGCCCTTTATCCAGACGAACCTGGTGGGCACCTTCACCCTGCTGGAGGCCGTGCGCCGCCACAAGGTCCGCTTCCACCACATCTCCACGGACGAGGTCTATGGTGACCTCGAGCTGGACGATCCCGCGAAGTTCACGCCCACCACGCCCTATAACCCCTCCTCGCCCTACTCCTCGTCCAAGGCGGGCTCGGACCTGCTGGTGCGCGCGTGGGTGCGCTCCTTCGGTGTTGAGGCCACGATCTCGAACTGCTCGAACAACTACGGCCCCTACCAGCACATCGAGAAGTTCATCCCCCGCATGATCACGAACCGCCTGCGCGGTGTGCGCCCCCGCCTGTACGGCGACGGCCTGAACGTGCGCGACTGGATCCACGTGCGCGACCACAACACGGCCGTGTGGGACATCCTTATGAAGGGCCGCATTGGTGAGACCTACCTGATCGGCGCCGACGGCGAGACGAACAACCGCGACGTCGTTGCCATCCTCAACGAGCTGATGGGCTACGCCCCCGACGACTTCGATCACGTGACCGACCGCCCGGGCCACGACCTGCGCTACGCGATCGACAACTCCAAGCTGGTCACCGAGCTCGGTTGGGAACCCCAGTTCACGAACTTCCGCGACGGCCTCGCCGACACGATCGCCTGGTACACCGAGAACGAGGCGTGGTGGGCTCCCCTCAAGGAAGCCGTCGAGGCGAAGTACGCCGCCGAAGGACACTGAGTCCTTGGATCGCGTGACCCGAGACGAGGCCGTGCCTCGCCCCCGAGTCACCGTCCTCATGGCCACCTACAACGGTATGGCCGAGGGCGGGGCGTGGCTCGACGAACAGGTGGACTCCGTGCTCGCCCAGGTGGGCGTGGACGTCCGTCTCGTCGTGTCCGACGACGCGTCGAGCGACGGGACGCGTGCGCACTTGGAGGAGCGCGCCGCTGCCGACCCTCGGATCACTGTTCTGCCCCAGCGCGATGGTACGCCGGGCGTGACGGGCAACTTCCTGCACCTTTTTACGACGCATGCCCCCGACGGCTCCTACGTCGCCTTCACCGACCAGGATGACGTGTGGCACGAGGACAAGCTGAGTTCTCAGCTGGCCCTCATGGCCGATCGTGGGGCTGATGTCGTGTCATCGAACGTGACGTCCTTCCAGTGGCTGCCCGGCGGGGCGGTGGGGGAGCGCCGCCTCATTCGCAAGTCGCAGCCTCAGAGGGCCTGGGACTTTCTCTTTGAGGCCGCGGGTCCCGGCTCCACCTACGTCTTCAGTCCGAAGGCTCACGAGGCTCTCGTGCAGGTGTTGGACGGCCTCGACTACAGCGAGATTGGCGTGCATGACTGGTATGTCTACGCGCTGGCTCGCTCAATCGGCCTGATCTGGGTGATTGGCGAGGAGCCGACGCTTGAATACCGTCAGCATGGCGGCAATGTGCAGGGCGCGAACTCCGGCTCCGGGGCGCGCGACGCCCGCATGGCCAAGCTGCGGAACGGTTTTTATCGCAACCAGTTTATTCTGACTGCCCGCACCGCCCAGAAGGTCGGCACGTTCGACGAGCGCCGCGCGCGCCAGCTGTGCGCCATCCTGCGCGAGCTCGAGGGGCAGGGTGCCGCCTCGAGGCTGCGCTTCGCCCTGCGCTGGCGTCAGATCCGCCGCGACCGCATGGAGGGCCTCAAACTCGCTGCTGCGCGAGTCCTGGGCGTGTGGTGACCCTCTACCTCTGATAGGTGACGAGCCCGCCGTCCACGTCCTCCGTCGCCAGGATCTGCGTCAGCCTATCCGGCGAGACGGCGTGCGGATCAATGATGACGACAGAACGTCCCTGCATCCACTGATCCAAGACCTGGCCCGCACCCGTACGCGCATCCCACAGCAGCGCGACGCGGCTTCCCTGAACCGGAGCCGACGGGCGGGTCCCAGCCAGTGCCTCGTCGCGGGCTTGGACGAGCAGCGGGGGAGTGTCGACGACGAGGGCATCCGGCTGCATGGCGATTTCCGCGAGGCCGTCGAGAGCTCCATCCAGGGGACCATCCCATGCGAACGACAGGTACTGCGCGGGTTGCGCGAGCACGTGCGCCCCGGCGCCCAGCGCGTCGGATGCTTCGGAACCGAGAATATTCGTGACGAAAAGGTCTCCGGGGAGCGGACGTCGCGTATCGAGAACCTCCCATCCCATCGCCCGTGCTGCGATCTGCCAGAGGGTGTCCTGCCAGGGCTGAAGCGTCGTGTAGATACGTGTTGGTGTCGCTTCGCCCGTGCCGAACAGATCGGCCGCAAGTTCGTTTGTCAGGTAGTTCGCGATCTTCGCTAACCACCGGCTGACCACGGGTCCTCCCAGTTCAACCCGCTCCTGGCCGTATTGGGTGAGTGCTGGACCTGACCATCCGTTAATCACTGTGATACAGTGGGTGAGCCTGCTCATAGTTTCTAAGGACTTATTGTTCATGGTTTCAAGTATATCGAAGGTCCCAAGCGACCCAAGTACTTAGTAACTGTGAAGTCCTTGAAATAGGGCACTGTTTTACCGATGGGTCAAGTGCTACGGAAAAGGTCTCAATATCGCGAAACGGCTTGACTTCCGACAACGACACGCGTGTAATTCTCGTATTGATCGATTCGTTATAAGGAGCTCCCGCAATGTGGAACATCTTCGGTGACGGACCCCTGGAGTGGTCCGAGGATGCCGACGCGGCGCAGTACGCCCGCATTGACGGCCCCCTTGCGTGGCAGCAGCACGCCCTGTGCGCGCAGACGGATCCTGAGGCGTTTTTCCCCGAAAAGGGTGGCTCCACTCGCGAGGCTAAGGCCGTTTGCCAGGCCTGCCAGGTGCGCGAAGAATGCCTGGAATACGCGCTGGCTAACGACGAGCGCTTTGGTATCTGGGGCGGCATGTCCGAGCGCGAGAGGCGGCGCTTGCGCCGTATGGCCGGTTGAGTCCGACGCAGCGTTCCGTCGGTGCGATCCTTGTCACAAGGGGGGAAGCGCCGCTGACCCAGTCCGTTTTGCGGGCCATCGAGAAGCAATCGGTGGCCCCGCATTCGTTGACCATCATTGACGTCGCAGGGCGCCACGTCACACCTTTCCCCGCTGATCGAGTTCCCGACGGTGCCGAGCTCGTGCGCGTCGGCCGCGCCCGCAACCTCGGCGACGCGATTCGTCGCGCCCACGCGCAGGGTGCCCGCTTTGCGTCGGAGCAGTGGTGGTGGATCCTGCACGAGGACAGCGCCCCCGAACCCGAGTGTCTTGACGAGCTCATCCAGACCGCCGCCGTCGGTAAGACCGTCGGAGCTGTCGGCGTCAAGCAGATGAGCTGGGACGGCAGCCGTCTCCTTGAACTCGGAATCTTTGCTACGGCCAGCGCCCGCCGACTCGAGCGTATTGGTGACGACGATATCGACCAGGGCCAGCACGATGGCACGAGCGACGTCCTCGGCGTCGGCACCGCCGGTCTGTTCATCAGTGCCGAGGCCTACGAGGCAGTCGGCGGATTCGATCCCGCGCTCGGCCCCTTCGGTGATGGCCTCGACCTAGGGCGGCGCCTGCACCTGGCCGGATATCGCGTGATTGTGGCCCCCAAGGCGCGCGTGCGTCACGCCCGCGTCTCCCTCTACTCCGGCCTCGACGCCGCTTCGGACACGGACCACAGTGAACCGACCGGGGATGTCTCCGATGCCCTCGTCGACGGCAACGATGCGACCGATGGATCGTTCCGCAAGCGCCGCTACGCCCAGATGTACAACTGGTGCAAGGCAGTGCCCGCCCTCATCCTGCCGTTCCTGGCGCTGTGGCTCATCGTGTGGAGCCCCGCCCGCGCCCTCGGACGCATCCTGACGGGCCGTGCCTCGCTGGCCCTGCCCGAAATCGGCGCCCTCGTCTCCCTGATTGGCGCGACCCCGCGCCTGCTGGCGGGGCGTGCACGCGCAGCTAAGTCGCGCCGCGTTCCCCGTTCGGCCCTGCGCGCGCTTGAGACGGCTCCCGCCCTGCTGCGCAAGGAACCCGCAGGCGTGGACGAAGATGAGCGCGGAGAGCGGATCGATCCGCTGGTTGTTGCCTCGATGCGGCGCTACCGCTTCCGCTCGGCATCAACTGCCCTGGGGCTCCTCATCCTGACTGCCGCCCTGGCACTCATGCAGTGGTGGGGGACGGCGGGGGGCCTCGTGGGTGGCGCGTGGGTGTCCCTGCCCTCCTCGTGGTCCGAGCTGTGGGCCGCCGCGTGGTCTGCGTGGATTCCGGGTGGTGACGGGTACGCCGGCGGGGCTGATCCGCTGACGATCCTCATGGCGATTCTCAGCGCTCCGTTTGTACCCATGGGCATCACCCCGGGAGCGATTGCTACCTTCCTGCTTGTCGCATCAACGCCGATCGCCGCGATGGTGGCATGGATTCCCTCGCGGGTGCTCGCCTCGTCGCTACGCGTCCGCTTCCTCGTGTCCCTTGCCTGGTCACTCGCCCCCTCCCTGCTCATGAGCGCCACGCACGGCGTTCTCGCAGCGACCCTCGCGCACGCGGCCCTGCCGGTCTTTGTTGCCTACTGTGTGGGTCAGCCGAAGCCTCTGCTGGTAGCCGGTGCCGGCGGCGTCGATGAGGCCCCGCTGCGTCCGCGTGGAGTCAACGGCGGATGCGCCGCTCTTGCCCTCGTCGTTCTGGCCTGCTGCGCTCCCTGGACACTCCCGCTGGGTGCGGGTGTGCTGGCGTGGCGGTCGCGTCGGTCTCTCCTCGTGGCACTGCCCGCCGTCGTCCTCCTCGTTCCCACCTACGTCTCGATCGTGGCGCGCCCCTCGGCATGGCCGGCGCTCGCCTCGACGAGCGGGGGAGTGCACGCCTACACGCGCGCCGACTCGTGGATGGCGATGCTCGGCATGCCCGCCGCGCCGTCAACGCCCCTCGAGGCTGCTGCCCTGGGCATTATCGGTGCCGGCGTGATTGCCGCCGCGGGCATTGCTCTCCTGCGCCTGCGTACTCGCTTCGCTGCGCTCGCCTTCTGCGGAGCCCTCGTGGCCGCGGCGGCCGGCTGGGCAGCCGCACAGATCGGCGTGGGAATCTCTGGGGCGTTCGTCGCTCACGCATGGACCTCCCCCGCGTTGTCCCTGTCTGTCGGTGCCCTGCTCGTGCTCGCCGCCCGATCTGGTTCGGGCAACGAAGATGAGGCCGAGGATGCTCGCCCCGCATGGGACGGCTCGCATCCCTTCACCGTGCGAGCGCTCGGCGCCCTGAGCGCGCTCGTTCTGCTAGGAGCAGGAGGAGGCGCGGCGGCCTCCGCCTTCGCCGCACGTGGCGACGCAGCGGACACCCCGACCTTCACGCTCGCGCAGCGCTCGACCGTTTCCCCGATGTCCTCGCCGATCGTCTCCGCTGTCGCCTCGCAGGCTCAGCGCTCGACGCGCGCGGGACGCATCCTCGTCCTCGACGGCGACCCCACGAACGGCACAGTCAACGCGTTCCTGTGGCGCGGTTCGGGCCCCTCCCTGACCGATGGGTCGCCGGCAACGCGCGCCCTCGCCCTCGCTCAGGCTCGCTCGGGCGCTGCGGAAGGAGTCCTGCGCGACCCCGCGACGTCGTCACTTGCTCAGGCGGCCTACACGCTCGTCGTCTACCCCGATGACGAGACCGTGGCGACCCTGGCCGCCCACGATATCGACACGATTCTGGTGCCCCTGGGCGCCAGCGGATCCCAGGCCCTGACCTCCGGACTCGACCGCGCCTCCGGCCTCGAAAAGGTCGGCGACACGAACTCGGGCACCGTCTGGCGTGTGCGCCCGGGCGGCGTGACCCCATCGCGCGTCCGCGTCGAGTCGGCGTCCGGCGTCACTACCCCGGTCGGCGGCAGCCAGCTCAGCGTCAGAGGAGACGTTGATGCGAGCGGCACCCTGATCCTCGCCGAGCGCGCCGACTCCGGATGGCGCGCATCCGTCGACGGCACCGCCCTGGCCGCCACTGAAGCAGCCGACGGATGGTCTCAAGCCTTCGAGATGCCTACCGCAGGGCACCTGACGCTCACTTACAGCGCGTGGTGGATCATCCCCTGGCGGATTGCCTCTGGCGTGTGCCTGGTCGTCGCCGCAGCAAGCGCCCTATCCGCGTGGAGGAAGAGATGACGAAGCGCCCAGCCAACTCCCTGACCACCCTGATGGGAGCGGGGATCGCCGCTGCGGTTGTGGCCTCGGCGTCCATGTGGGTGTCGTCTGCTCCTGCCATGGTGGAAGGTACTGCGCAGAGCGCGCACCCCTCACAGGTCCAGCTCGCTTGCCCTTCCGGCATTGTCAATCCCTTTGAGACCACGAACGTCGCGGCGGGCACCACCTGGTCCTCGCTGGCGACGGCTCCCGTATCTCCCGCACCCGCTTCTGTCACAGGGCAGGGCGGTGTCATCCCGACGGCCCTCACCCTCGCCGGTCAGGGCGGCGGTGAACTCGCCGGCCTCAGCGCCGTCGGCTGTGCGGCCGCTCGCACATCTCAGTGGATCGCGACCGGCGCGACCACCGCGGGTGCCGACATGGTCCTGATCCTGTCCAACCCCGGCCCCACAGCCTCGGTCGTCAGCATCGATGGGTACGGCGCGTCGGGGCCGCTCAACGCAGCGCCGCGTCAGGTGACAGTCCCCGCACGTTCCTCGGCCTCGGTGCTGCTCGCCGGATGGTTCCCCGACGAGAGCGCACTGGCCGTGCATGTGACCGCCGACGGGGGAGGGGTTGCCGCCTGGGCGCAGGCCTCCCTGATGAACGGTGAAATCCCGCAGGGCACCACCCTGGCGTCCGCGGTCGTGCCCGCAACCACGCAGACCGTCCTCGGCGTGGACCCGAAGGGAACCTCCCTGCTGCGCCTTGCCTCGCCGTCGGGAGATGCCCACGTGAGCGTCTCCGTCGCCGATTCGACCGGCGTGCACCCCTTGGCTGGAGGCGAGGCGACGGTCGCCGAAGGCACGACCCTCGACATGCCCCTCGACGGCGCGTCCAGCGACTCCAGTCCGATCACGCTCATCGTGACCTCCGATCGCGAGGTCGTGGCTCAGACGACGACAATCACCCTCGGTGCGCCGTGGGCGCAGCGAGCGAGTGCCTGGATCATGCGGTCCAACGCGACTCCCGCCACAGCCCTGACTGAGGCGACTATTCCCGGCGCCACCCAGATTGAGGGCATGGGACGCCAGGTCCTCTCCACGACGCCGATCCGTGCCACTTCCCTGGCCACCAATTCGGGCGTCACCAACGTGCGTGCGAGCCTCCTGCTCTACGCACCCGCGGACGCCCAGGCCTCGTCGAATGATCAAGGCGTCGCCTCATCGGATGCCCCCAGTCCGAGCGCAACCCCTGACATCTGGGCCTCACCCTCGCCGAGCGGTGGGCAGTCCGGGACGAGCCAGTCCGGCGCCGATCAGGACCCACAGTCGAGCGGTACGTCTGCTTCCACACCCGGAGCGGTCGCCGTGCGCGTGGGCGGGCGCACCATCTACGTTGCACCCGGGATCCCCACCCTCGTGGACCTGCCTGACAACGGTGGAACCCTCAGCGCGGACTCTCCGATCCAGGCGGCTATCGTCGTCTCTGCGGACACAGCTGTGGGTCGCATGACCACGACGTGGAACGTGGGTACAGAAGGCATCAGCGCCGTCAGCGGCGCCATCCGCACCACCAACTGAAGCGCCGCTCAGTGCATCGCGTCGTCGATCTCGTCCGGCGGCAACGCCAGGATGTGGCTGATGCGCTCGATCAATACCCTGCGCGTCATAACCGCGACCTCCTCCGGGGCGCACCGTAGCGTGATCGGCAGGCGATAGACGACGATACGATCGTGCAGACCGCGACGCCGATCCGCCGGGAAAATACGCGCGACGACGACGTTGTGAGACTCCCAGGGAGCAGGATTCGACGGGGGAACATCCTCGACCGCAAACTCGATCGTGGCCACCTGCGGCCATCGACGAATGAGCTCGGTGACGAGTTCGCCGACCATCAGATCGAAGTCCTCACGCCGCGTCCTCCACGCCGGAGTTCCCGGGAAAAATAGGGGACCGCGCGGACCGCGGCCGTGGCGGTCGCGACTCGAGACATGGCGGCGCGTAGGAAACACCCCCTCAGGGTAGGCGTATGGCGCGCCGAAGCGGGCGATACGGGCACAGAGTGTCGTACTCTTAGGGGCGTGATTGCCCAACGCCACTGCTCCAAGCCCGGCTGCTCCACGGTCGCTGTCGCCACTCTGACCTACGACTACCGCGACTCGACGGTCGTTGTCGGCCCCCTCGCGACTGTCGCCGACCCTAACTCTTACGACCTGTGCGACGAACACGCGCACAACCTCACCGCGCCGCTCGGCTGGCAGGTCGTGCGTTTGGCAACCACCTTCGAACCCGCTCCGCCCTCGGGGGATGACCTCGCGGCGCTCGTCGATGCCGTGCGCAGGGTCGCCCAGGAGGCGCAGGCAGCTCCGGCACCGCCTCAGGAGACCCGCAAGCCGACTACCGGACCGTTCGGGCCGGCGCGTTCCGTGGGGACCCCCGACACCTCGAGCCCGCTCGATCCGTCGAGCCCCTACGCGCGACGCCGCGCCCAGTTCACCGTCGTCGACGGCACGGACACCGAGGACAACGACTAGGGCTACAGGCCGAAACGAGCCTGCGTCGCCTCGTGGAAACGAGCCTGGCCTCGCGAGCGACGCTCAGCCTCCCGACCCCAGTCGCGATCCCTGCGGGCCACCAGCACGGCCGCAATCACAACCTCCGGGTGGAGGCCATCAGGGAGGGGAGTCTGCACGCGACGCGACAGACGCTGTGCGAGCGAGACGGCGACCTGTCCTCGAACGTCCGTCTTCAACGAGCGATTCGACTGCAGGAAGGCACGAGCCTCCGCGACGAGGGCATCGTCGAGGGGGAGGATCGTCGCTGTGCGTGCCCAGTCTTCGAGGCCCGGCGGCAGCACGAGCGGCGGGTAGAACACGGATGCGCCCTGCGAACACACCATCGTCCCGGCCGCCAGATCGCCCAGGCGCTTGCCTTTTGAACTCATGATCTCCGCGAGTGCCGCGAGGCCACCGAAAGTCGCCCAGTTCTCCAGAATGCCCGTCGAGACGCGCACTGCGCTATGGCGGGCGGTGATCGCACCGCCGTCGTCGCGCACGACCCGCAGGTTAAATGCCCACTTCCCAAACGAACGCCCACGGGTCGCGATCTCGACGACCAGCGGCAGGAAGAACATCGTCGTCGAGAAGAAGCCGATGATGATCACGCGCTGGATCGACGGGGACGGCGAGGTAAACCTGACGGCCATGAGTAACAGCACGACCGTGCACATCAAGTACGTCGTCGCATCCATCACGGCGGCGGCGAAGCGCTCCGGAGGCGAGGCTGGCGTCACGTCCAGGGTGACTGCCTCGCCCGTGCGCACAAAGTCGTCTTGAATGGCGCTCGATTGACTGCGTTGCGTGCTCATATATGACACGCTAGTCCAATGGACATTGATGTGCTGCGGGTAAGTGGCGAAACGGAATGGAAACGGCTGGAACAGCTGACGCGCCAGCGCTCGCTGTCTGGCGACGAGATTGACGAATTCGACCGTCTCTACCGTTCGACCACAACGGATTTGGCGCGCGTTCGCACGCTCAACCCCGATCCCGACGTGATCGCGGAGCTGTCGCGCATCCTGTCCGCCGCGCGCGGGCGTCTCGCGGGCACCGGCGGCCTCTCCGGAACCGTTATCGCGCGTTTCTTCACGGTGTCCCTGCCGCTCACGCTCTACCGGATCCGTTGGGTGATCGTGGCCGTGATGGCAGCGTTCATTGCCATCGCCGGCGTCCAAGCGCACTACCTGATGAGTCACCCGGACGTCATGAACGAGCTGGGTACCCCTGAGGAACTGAAGTACTATGCGCAGAGCGCGTTCGTTGAGTACTACCACCAGGACACGAACGCGGAGTTTGGCCTGTCTGTGTGGGCCAACAATGCCTGGATCGCCCTGGTGGGCGTGGCCACGGGGATTACGGGCGTCTACCCGCTGAAGATCCTGTGGGAGAACGCCACGAGCATCGGCACCTCAACGGCCATCGTCTTTAGCTACGGCGGAGTCTGGCACTTCTTCCGTTTCATCCTGCCGCACGGACTTCCCGAGCTGACCGCCGTCTTCATCTCGATTGCGGCGGGCCTGCGCGTCTTCTGGTCGCTGCTCGTGCCGGGTCCGATGACGCGCTTCCAGGCTGTCGGACAGGCGGCTCGTAGCGCGATGACGGTCGCGGCGGGCTGTGCCATCCTCCTGGCCGGATCCGGCGTCCTGGAGGGCTTCGTGACGCCCTCCGACCTGCCTGACGCCGTCAAGATCACCCTCGGTGCTCTCATGACGGCCGCCGTGTGGGCATACATCCTCATCCTCGGGCGGCGCGCGCACCAGGCGGGCGGTAGCGCCGACGTCGGCATTGACGCCGGCTACTACCAGCCCGTCTCGGGGTGAGGCTCTCACGCGGCGTCAACGCGCGCGAAGCAGGCCCGGCTCAGAGTCGGCCGCTCTTCTTGAGCTCGATGTAGCGGTCCGCGGTCCGGGCGGGAAGCAGACCCGCCGAGGCGCGCACGGTCAGAGCGCCGGCCAGGCGAGCGTCGGTGGCTCCCGCCTCGTCGGATCGCTCGGCGAGGGAAGCGGAGGCTGCAAGGAACACCTGCTCGGCGTCCTCGCGTCCTGCCCGAGCCCGGATTTCGTCCGGATCGGTTGCCGATGCAACCAGCACCGTGTGGCGGTCGCTGAGACGCGCTAGCGCGTCGGTGAATTCGGTTTCCATGCCGGCCGGCGGAATCTTCGTTGCGATAACGACGAACGCGGAATGATGAACGGTCTGCTCGACCGTGCTGACCATCTCCGACCAGTCGGTGACGTCCAGGCGGGGCGAAATATCCGTAAACGTGTGGGCCAGGGTCTCGATGACCTTGGCTCCTCGCACGCCGGACACGCGTGCGCGGACAGCCGAGTCGAGGACGATGAGGTGCACCTTGTCGCCCGCACGGTCGGCCAGGGCAGCGAGAAGCAGGGCGGTTTCGATAGAGGAGTCGAGGCGCGGGGCGCGTCCCAGCGCGATAGAGTCGACCTCTTCGTGCTCTGGGGCTCCGAGCAGGGCCGAAGAGGCGCGCCCGCAGTCCACGACGATCACGACGTGGCGGTCGCGTTCGGGCCTCCACTGGCGCACCATCAGTTCCGTCGAACGCGCGGACGCGCGCCAGTCGATGTCGCGCGGATCGTCGCCCACGACGTAGGAGCGCAGGGAATCGAACTCGGTTCCCGCGCCGCGCAGCGTCGTCGGTGTGGTTCCTTCAAGCTCGTGGAGGCGGGCCAGGCGCGAGGGCAACAGGACGCGCGCCTTGAACTCGGGGAGCACCGACAGGGACAGGGGAGCGGACAGGCTCACCTGGCGCGCTCCCAGGTGCAGGGGACCCCACGAGCGAATCGTGACGACGTCGGCCTCGCGGGTGCCGCGCCGGGTCGGGGCGAGCACCGTGGAGACGCGCTCGGAGGTGCCCGGGCGCAGTCGCACTCGCTGGCGCACCGGCGACGGATCGAGCGAAGGGGGCCACGCGTCGCGCACATCCAGGTTCATGTGGCGCTTCGTCGTGTTTGTCAGCCGCAGGCGGGACTCGGTGGTCTGGTCAGCGCGAATCGGCCCGGTCACGTCACGGCTGAGACGCAGGGTGCGCGGGGAGGGCGCGGCGAAGGCATCGAGGAGGCACACGGCCACGACGAGGCCACACCACGCCCACGCCAGAGCGCGGGACGGGGCGAAGGCGAGGGGAATAAGCCCGACCAGTACGAGGAGCGCGCTACGCGCTGAAATCGCCACGGGGGCCTCAGCGGGGCACGGGGGTAGCCGCGAGGACACCGGCGACGACGTCCGTGGCGGTAACGCCCTCGAGGTTGGCTTCGGCGCGCAGACCCAGGCGGTGTGCGAGCGTCACGGGAGCCATCGTCTTAACGTCGTCGGGGGTGACGAAGCCGCGGCCCTGGAGGAACGCCCACACGCGCGAGGTGCGCAGCAGCGCGGTCGCGCCTCGGGGAGACACGCCCAGACGCACGGCGGGGGAGGTGCGCGTCGCGCGGCACAGATCAACGAGGTAGGCCATGACGGCCGGTGAGACTTCGATGTGGGATGCCACCGCGTGGGCAGCCTGAATGTCGGCTGCGCTGGCGACCGGGCGGATGCCTGCCTCGGCCAGCGCCATCGGGCTGAAGCCCGCCTGGTGACGTGCGATGATGTCGATCTCGGCCTCACGCGACGGCAGTGGCAGCTCGAGCTTGAGCAGGAAACGGTCCAGCTGGGCCTCGGGCAGCGGGTAGGTGCCCTCGTACTCAACGGGGTTCTGCGTCGCGATCACCATGAACGGCTCGGGGAGCTGACGGGTCTCGCCGTCGATCGAGACGGTGTGCTCTTCCATCGACTCGAGGAGGGCCGACTGGGTCTTCGGAGGCGTACGGTTGATCTCGTCTGCGAGCAGCAGGTTCGTGAAGACGGGGCCCTCACGGAAGACGAACTCGGACTGCCCGGCGTCCCACACCATCGAGCCCGTGATATCGGCGGGCATAAGGTCGGGGGTGAACTGGATACGCGCCATGTCCACGTCGAGGGCGCGCGACAGGGTACGCACGAGCAGCGTCTTGGCGACGCCGGGCACGCCTTCGAGGAGCGCGTGACCGCCCGCGACGAGGGCGACGATGAGCCCGCTGATCGCGGCATCCTGGCCGACGACCGCCTTGCCGATCTCCGCCTTCAGGGCAAGGAGCGCCTCCTGAGTACGCTTCTCGGTCTCATTGAGCGCGCGGCCCGACCAGCCCTCGCCGGTGGGCGCAGAGAACGAGGCGCGGGCGTCCTGCGGGGCGACCTGCACCTGGGGTGCGTAGGGGGCCGGCGCGCCCTGCGGAGCGTAGCCGTTCGGCGGTGCGGCGGGGATGGGGCCGGGCTGGGGCATGCCCTCGGGCGCGGGGCCGGGGATCGGGCTAGTCATGGCGAATCTCCTTTTCGAGAGCGTCGAGGTCATTGGCAAGGCGGATGAGCGCCTTTTCGGAGGTTGGGGGCGGACCCCACAGGAGGGCGGAGCAGCGCGAGGCGGGCAGGCCTCGCTGTTCCATCGCGTGAGTGAGGGCTTCCCGGTCGGCGGTGTGCGCAACGCCCAGGGCGGTCGCGATGCGCGAGGCCGTGGAGCTGCGCAGTGCCTGCGCGGCGTGCTCGTAGGCGCGCTGGGAACGCATGAGGCGGGCCTTGCCGATAAGCGTCTCGGAGGCCGGGACCTCGATGGGGAGGCGTTCGGAGGTGAGGGGGCCGAGCCTGCGACCACGCGCGAGGCCAGCCAGCAGGCAGGCGGCGATGACCATGAGGAACGCGGGCATGAGGTACGGGGATGTGAGCATCTCCTGCGTCGATGTGCCCGTCGGGGTATCGGTGCGCGTCGGCGAATACCATGCGACCTTCGGGGTCCGGCCGATCGCGTTGATTGCCAGCGCGGCATTTCCTCCCTCGGAGATCGCGCGGTTGCGCAGGCGCAGGGAGTCGGGGATCAGAGCGCGGAATCGGCCAGAGTCCGAGCGCTCGGCGTACGCGTAGTTCCTGCCGTCGTCGGAGAAACACAGATTCCATCCGTCGGTCGTGCCGGACAGTACGTAGTCCGAGGCCTGCAGATGCTGGGTACGGTCCGCAATGTCGGAGGTGCAGCCGGGGGTGAGCCACGTCTTGCTGCTGTATTTGCGACTGGAACGCAAGCCCTGAAGGTAGACGGAGTATGACCCGTGATCCTCCTCGAGGCCCACGTAGACGACGTTCGTGCGCGTCTCGATAGCCTTCGCCATCTCCTCGGTCATACGCGACGGGAAAATAACGACGAGAGTTGTATTCTCGTCGACCGACGCCGCCTGCTGCGCGTTCACGTCACGCACGGAAATACCGTGGTCGCCCAGCACCTGGGCGAGGGCGCGCGCCCCGTCGCCCCCCTTATTCCGAATACCGACGGGGGCGTTGTTGTACCCAGCCGTGGGCAGGATGGACGCCGCGATCACTAACAGCAGCGAGAATACGACGATGATGATCATCGGACGTGCCGCGGCGAAGCGCTCGCGCGCCGTCGGAGTGACGACAGCGACCTGTGTGGCTTTCACGATGCCACCTCCGCATCGTGGCACGCGCGCAGGAGGTCCGGGGTGAAGCGGCGCAACGCCTCAACCTGATCGGATGAAACGCCGGAGCGGCCGTAGCGCACCTGGTCAAAGGCCTGTGCAAACTGATCGAGCTGGGGGCCGAACATGGGCGCGACTCGCGTCGCAGCGTGTGCCGCCTCGCGCGCCGTCAAGCCGGGCGTGGAAGTCACGACATCTTGAGCGTCCAGGCCCAAAACCATGAGACGGTACGCCCACACGTAGGCCAGGTCCCAGTCCTGGGCTGCCACGGCCTCGTCGAACGAGGCCTGAGCCTCCGTTTCGCTGGCCTCCTCCTCGAACACGGTCGGAGAGACGCGCTTGGCGAGGCGGATCGGGTTGAGGATAAGCGCAATGATGATTGCGGCGACCGCGATAATTCCCACGATCATAAAGATCAGGGAGACCGGGGGAGTGCCCTGCCCCTTCCAGGACAGGGCGTCCCAGAACCAGTCAATGAGCGACGCAACCCAGCGCGCGATGGGGTTGGGAACATTCGCGTACTCGCTGTGAGAGAGTTCCTCAACGATCCACTCGTGCGCCTCCCCCTCATCGGGGGTCAGCGGAGCGTCGCAGGAGAGCAGGGTGATCACTGCTGCTGTGCGCTTGCCTGGGCGAGGACCGCGGCGAAGTTCTCCTTACGGATGCGCAGATCCGTGTACATGAGCGTCTCGAACGATGCAGAGAACGGCAGCAACAGCGAGGAGCCGAGCATAACGAAGAACATGGCGATGGCAGAGCCGATCGGGCTTGAGGGGTCGGACGTCGCCGCGAAGGAGACCAGGCCGCCGATGAGGCCGATGACGAATCCAATGAATCCGCCGATGAAGCCGACGACGAGGTTCAGCAGCAGGAAGCGGCCGAGAGTCGGCCAGAACTCACCCTTGACGAGCGACCAGGAACGCTTCAGCGAAGCGACGGGACCGATCTCCTCCAGCACCGCGCATATAGGAGCGAACAGCAGCTTGATCTGGAAGAAATAGATGAGGATAAAGACGGGGATAATAGCAGCGAAGGCGACAAGAACGAGCCACCACAAATCATCGTTGCCACCCATCAATGCGGCGAGTGAGGCGAAGACGGCGACGATCCAGAGGACGACCGGGATCATTGTGATGACCGCGGTCAACGCAAAGGAGCCAAGGAGCGATCCGAGTCGCTTGCGCGTCATCGCCCACGCTTCGCTCAACGTCAGCTTCCTGCCGACCGTCATCTGGGAGACAGTCGAGGCCAGCAGGCCCGTGAGGATGCTCGTTCCCGCGAACGTGACGATCCATTGCACCAAGTTCGAAATCATTTGCAGGAGGAGAACGTTGGACCGATCCTCCAACGATTGCTGGAGTGCCTGGGGATCGTAGTCAGTATTGGCGACGGACTCGTATCCGAGGCCCGAAAGCAGGATCGACACACTGGCAATGAGCGACACGAGCAGCATGATGACGACGGTGAAGCCGAAGAGAACCTTCGGGTTCGAACGGATTGCCTCGAAGGCGCCGCTGAACAGGTCACCGATCGTGAGAGGGCGCAAGGGGATGATGCCGGGCTTGGACTGCCACCCCCACCGGTTGGTGGTGGAGTAGCCGGATGCTCCGGGCTGGGCGTTGTAGCCAGGCTGTGCGCCATAAGTGGGCTGTGCGCCGTAGGTGGGGGCCTGGGGTGCGGTGTAGCCCGGCTGGGCTCCGTATCCCTGGGGGGCCTGGGGTGCGGTGTAGCCCGGCTGGGCTCCGTATCCCTGGGGGGCCTGGGGTGCGGTGTAGCCCGGCTGGGCTCCGTATCCCTGGGGGGCCTGGGGGGCCGTGTATCCCTGCTGAGCGCCGTAGCCCGGCTGGGCCCCGTAGCCCTGCTGGGGCGTCGGTGCGCCGGACTCGGGCTGCGGCGTCCATCCCTGGTAGGGGGCGGACGGATCGGGAGAGGTCCAGGGGGAGCTCATTGATGCCTCCGTGTTGATGGTGCTTCTACAGTGTCCATCCTGCCACATGCGCAACTTGCGCGAAACCTTATCTCGGGGAGAAATTGAGGGATGGCTGCGCGAGTCTCCTGCGTTCGTGACGATTTCGTGACACTATCGTGATATGAGTTCGCGCATCCTCGTCGTCGACGACGACGTCGCCCTGGCTGAGATGATCGGCATTGTCCTCCAGAACGAGGGCTATGACGTCGTCTTCTGTGCCGACGGATCCGCTGCGTTGGCTCAATTTCAAGAGCACAATCCGGACCTGGTCCTCCTGGACGTCATGCTGCCCGGTATGGACGGCTTTGACGTGTGCCGCGCGATCCGTCGGGTTTCGGACGCTCCGATCGTTATGTTGACCGCCCGTTCCGATACCTCTGATGTCGTGACGGGTCTCGAGGCTGGTGCCGACGATTATGTTCCCAAGCCCTTCAAGCCCAAGGAACTCGTGGCTCGGGTGCGCGCGCGGCTGCGGGGCCGTGAGGAATCGCAGGCCGATGAGGGCCTGTCCCTCCAGGACCTGTCGATTGACGTTGCCGGCCACATCGTCAAGCGTGAGGGGCGCGTCATTGCGCTGACTCCTCTGGAATTCGATTTGCTGGTGACCCTGGCGCGCTCGCCGTGGAAGGTGTTCTCGCGCGAGGAACTCCTTGAGCAGGTGTGGGGCTACCGTCATGCCGCCGACACCAGGCTCGTCAACGTCCACGTGCAGCGCCTGCGCTCCAAGATCGAACGCGACCCGGAGCGTCCCGAGCTGGTCGTCACAGTCCGCGGGGTTGGGTACCGTGCCGGCGCAGGGGCGTAGGGACGCGCTCAAGGATCTGCTGCGTGCCGTCGCATCGTCGAGGCCGTGGTCCCTTCTCGCCTCCTCTCACCTCGCCAGTCGTATTCGGCATTCCCTGTCCGCCCGCATCGCCCTGGCGATTACGGTCGCCGCGCTCGTTATTCTCCTCGTTTTTGGGGTGATTATCGCCTCCCAGCTGCGCACCTCCATGTTCGAGACGCGCAAGGATGCAATCCTGGCTGACGCGTCCCTGCGCTTTTCATCCGCGCAATCCGTGTTCTCCTCGTCCACGGCCTCTTCTCCCGCGCAGGTTCAGGAGTCCGCGCGCGGTGCGCTGGCATCGCTCAAGGCCTCGGCGGCCGGCGCGGGTGCGACGAACGTGGCGCTGCTGCGCTCGGAGGGAGCCGCGGCGTCGCTGCGTATCAACCAGATCGAGGATGAGCAGATGCGCGCGCTGATCACCCCGCAGATGCGCACCGCGGTCTCGGGCGGGGGCGCGCAGTGGCAGTCGGTTGGTATCCGCTCGAGCGACTCCGACAAGGTGGTCCCCGGAATTCTCGTCGGCACTCAGGTGCAGCTGCCTCGCGCAGGCACGCACGAGCTCTACATTCTCTACTCGCTGTCCGCCGATCAGGCGCAGGTCGACGTGGTACTGCGGGTCCTCGTCCTTTCTGCGCTTCCCATCATCGTGGCCCTGCCGATAGGTGTGTTCGCGCTGCTGCATCGCCTCCTGCTGCCCGTGCGAGTCACCGCCCAAGCTGCGACGAAGGCCTCGAAGGGAGACCTCGATGTGCGCGTGGATGTGCATGGGGACGACGAGATGGCCGACCTCGGGCACGCTTTCAATGCGATGACCTCCTCGCTCCAGGACACGATCTCGCGCTACGACGAGCTCGCGAAGCTCCAGCAGCGCTTCGTCTCCGATGTCTCCCATGAGCTGCGCACCCCGCTGACGACGATCCGCATGGCGGAGGACATCGTGTGGGACAACCGGGACGAGCTGCCGGCCCACGCGCGTCGATCCGCCGAGCTCCTGCATGACCAGACCGAACGCATGGAGCAGATGCTCGCGGACCTGCTGGAGATCTCCCGCTACGACGCTGCCAGCGCCCTGCTGGACGCCGAGGACCGCGACCTGCGACCGATCGTCCTGCGCGTCGTCGAAGGCTGCGCGGAGCTCGCGCAGCGACAGAACGTGCGCGTCGAGATCGTGGCACAGGGCAGAGTTGCGGCCGAGATTGATGAACGCCGTATCGAGCGCGTCATCCGTAACCTCGTCGTCAACGCGATCGAGCATGCCGACGGCACGCCCGTGACGATCACGCTCGCCGCGACCGATACCGACGTCGCATGCCGCGTGCGCGACCGCGGGGTCGGCATGACTCAGGAGGTCGCCGACCACGTCTTTGATCGCTTCTACCGCGCCGACACCGCCCGGGCCCGCACGACTGGCGGTACCGGCCTCGGCCTCGCGATCGCAACTGAGGACGTCGCCATCCACGGAGGACGCCTGCAGGCGTACGGAGAACCCGGTCGCGGCGCGTCCTTCCTCATGACGCTGCCCAAACGTGCCGGCGAAGAGATCGCCAGCCGCCCCCTTGCCCTGTGGGAGGAAGAATGAGACACCGCCTGATGCCACTTGCCGTCGCCGCATGCCTGGCCCTCGCGGGATGTACCTCCCTGCCCACCTCCTCGGCACCCGCGCCCTTCGACGTGTCAGCTCGGGACGGCAGCGGCATCCAGTTTTCCGCGGAGGGCCCTTCCGATGGGGCGGACGCCGCGACCCTGGTGAGTGACTTCCTGCTGGCGTGTGCCGCCGGCCCCCAGGATGACTACGCGACCGCGCGCCTGTTCCTGAGCGCAACCTCGGCGCGTTCGTGGCAGCCGGAGACGGAAATCCTCATCTACGACACGGACACGGCCCCTGCGGTCACAGCCGGATCTGAGAATGGCTCCGAGGTAGACGTGACGGTTTCCGTGCTCGGCGTGGCCAGCATCGACGCGTCGGGCGTGCTGACCCGCGTGGCTGCCTCGACCGTGACGCGCACCTTCTCCCTTGTGCGCGAAGACGGACAGTGGCGCATCAACAACCCCGAGAACATGGTCCTCATGAGTCGGGCGTCTTTCACGGCCTCGTTCTCGCTCGCAAATCTCTACTTCCCGACGACAGAGGGCGGGGACCTGGTCGCCGATCCTCGCTGGTATCCGTCGCGACGCCTGGCCTCCCACCTGCTCGCGGGCCTCGTCGAAGGGCCGCGTCAATCTCTCGAGCCGGTCACGGCGAACGCAATCCCGCCGGGCACGACCGTGCCCTCCCAGGGACTCGACGTCGTCGACGGGGTGGCGCGCGTGGAACTGAACGCGGTGTTGCCCGCGACCGAGGGGGCGCGTGCGAACCTCGCGTGGGAGCTCACCCGCACCCTCACCCAGGTGGCGGACGTGACGCAGGTGAGCGTCTCTTTGTCCGGTGATGTGCTGGATACGCAGGGGATCCCGGTGCCCCCGACCTACTCTCTCGACACTCTCGTGGGGGCGGGCCCCGACGGGGTGGGGATCGTGTCATCGTCGGGGCTGACGAGCCTGACCAGCACCACCGATGCCTCCAACCCGACAGTCTCGCCAGTGGACCCCTCGCTGGTTGCCTGGAGCGGTACCGACGGTGTGTACGCGCAGCGCGGCGGAACGTCGGTCGCATTCCTGCCCGGACAGGCGCCTCTTGGCCCGTCGGTGGATCGCTTCGGATGGGTGTGGGGCCCCGCCACGGCCTCGTCGGTGAGCGTCGGCGGGGGAGTCGATGGCGCGTTCAGCGTGAGCGTGGAGTCCGAGAGCGCCGGGGAGATCCACGCGGTGCGCATCTCTCCCGACGGCACGCGCGCCCTCGTCCTGCGCGGAAGCGACGCGAGCGCGTGGGTCGGTGTCGTCGAACGCGGAGCCTCCGGGCGCCCGCTGGCGATCCGTGCCCTCGAACAAATCCCGCTCGAACACGGCTCGGTTGTCGACGCGTCATGGACGACATCGACGGGCATCGTGCTCGTTGTGCGCGCGACCGGCGAGGACGACCAGCTGGTCACGCTGCCCCTCGGCGGTCTGCCCTCGAACGTGTCCCTCCCGATTCGCGTGACATCGATGAGCGCCGGTGGGTCTTCCTCCGCGGTCGTCATCTCGGGCACCGATGCCGCCGGTAAGGCGCAGGTGCTCATCCGCTCGGGCGCCCTGTGGCAAAACGCCCCCGAGTCCCTCACCTCCGCCCGATACGCGGGGTAAGAACCGTGGTGGGCGGGAGCGGAGTCTGGGGCCTGATACGGGGGCTGGTCGGCGCGCTCCTTCCCGTGCAATGCGCCGGGTGCCGCGCCTGGGACGAGGTCCTGTGTCCGTCGTGTCGCTCCCTGGCTGGCGGCCCCGCGCACGTGGCATCGCTTGAGGGCGTGCGAGGCCCCCTTCCCCTGGTGGCCATGGGGGACTACGACGGGCCGCTGCGCCGCATCGTCCTTGCCGCCAAGCACTCCGCACGTACGGACGTCACCGATTTTCTCGACGAGGCCGGGGCCCGCCTCGGCACCGCGCTGGGTGGGGTGCTGGGCGTGGCTGGGTCGCCCGCTGCCGCTGTGGGTTCGTTGGAGGGGAGGGCAACGCCGACCGGGGGAGCGGTGGAGGTGTGGGTGGTGCCCGCGCCCTCGTCGTGGAAGAGGCGCCTGCGGGGTAGGCAGGTGGCGCTGCCGCTGGCGCGCGCTGTTGCTCGGGCGTTCGCGGCGAGCGCGACTCCGGGTGTGCGTGTGCGCGTGCGGGTGGTGGACGCTGTGCGGCTGCGCGTGGGTGCGACCTCCCAGTCGGGCAAGGCCGGGGCGCAGCGCACGGTGGGGCGCATGGGGTCGATGCGGGCGCTCGCGGTCCCGGGGCCTGGCGTGCGTGTTGTTGCGGTGGATGACGTGGTGACGACGGGCGCGACGGTTCGGGAAATGGAGCGTGTGTTGGGTGGGCTTGATGCGGTTGTGACTCTGTGCCGACCCGGGCTTATCTCATGACGCAGGTCACCGGCTGGGGTATGATGTGCGTACAGACTTTCGATAGCGTGAGCAGCAGGGACGCTCCTCACGTCAGTGCGGGAGGTGATAGCTCAGACCACGGTTCGGGCAGTGAGCACCGAACAATCCCCACCTGCGGGCAACGACGCCCGCCGCACACCATGGAGGAAACACATGGACATCACCGTCGTCGCACGTAATGCCGAGATTCACCCGAATTTCCGGGAATACGTGGAGGAGAAGGTTTCGAAGATCACTCAGTTCTACCCCCGCGCTCAGCGCGTCGATGTGGAGCTGACTCACGAACGTAACCCCCGCCAGGCCGACACTGCCGAGCGCATCGAGCTGACCGTTTACGGTAAGGGCCCGATCATCCGCGCTGAGGCTCAGTCCGCTGATCGCTACGCGGCCGTCGACATCGCCGCCGGCAAGCTCTACGAGCGCCTGCGCCGCCTGCGTGATCGCGTGAAGGACCACCGTCGCCGGTACCCGCGCGACCTGGCCGAAGCCGAAATCCTCGAAGCTCCCGTCGTCGAAGAGACGGCCACATTCGAACCCGAGGCTCCCAAGCCGCTGCGTAGCGCTGAGGACCTGAAGGTCGGAGAGGCTCGCGAGGAGCAGTGGGGTGATACCCCGATCATCGTCCGTCAGAAGGTGCACGAGGCCCCGCCGATGAGCGTGGATGAGGCCCTGGATCAGATGATGATGGTTGGCCACCCCTTCTTCCTCTTCGTCGACAAGGACACGAACCAGCCGTGCGTCGTCTACCACCGCCACGGGTGGACGTACGGCGTGCTTCGCTTGAACACGACAATCTGACGGTTGAAGGACCGCGGCGCCCCGGGCACCATGCCCGGGGCGCTCCCGTGTGCGCTGTGAGCGTTAAATACGTCCATAGTTCGCGCGGGCGTTTCCACTTTGGGCAGTTAGTTCGTAAACTAATGGGTGGATTTGACTGTCCGCTCTACAAGGGGGCGGGCGATTAACGTCAGGAGCTATTCGTGTCGATTATTGACAAGATCCTTCGCGCTGGCGAAGGGCGTATGCTGCGCAAGCTGGATCGGCTTGCGTCGCAGGTTGATGCCTTGCAGGAGGATTTTGAGGCTCTGACCGACGAGGAGCTGCAGGCTAAGACCCAGGAGTTCAAGGATCGCCTCGAGGATGGCGAGACCCTGGACGACATCCTGGTCGAGGCGTTTGCGACGGTCCGTGAGGCCTCGTGGCGAATCCTGCGCATGCGTCCCTTCCACGTGCAGGTCATGGGTGGTATCGCCCTGCACCAGGGCAAGATCGCCGAAATGAAGACCGGTGAAGGTAAGACCCTGGTCGCCACGATGCCGTCGTACCTGCGTGCGCTGACCGGCAAGGGCGTGCACGTCGTGACGGTCAACGACTACCTGGCGAAGTACCAGTCGGACATCATGAGCCGCGTCTACAACTTCCTGGGCCTGACCTGCGGTTGTATCCTCGTGGGTCAGACGCCTGCCGAGCGCCGCGAGATGTATGCCTGCGACATCACCTACGGTACGAACAACGAGTTCGGCTTCGACTACCTGCGCGACAACATGGCGCAGGTGCCCGAGGATATGGTCCAGCGCGGCCACGCCTTCGTCATCGTCGACGAGGTTGACTCGATCCTCATCGATGAGGCCCGTACCCCCCTCATCATTTCGGGTCCCGCTGACGGCGACCTGAACCGCTGGTACGTGGAGTTCGCCCGCATCGCGCGTCTGCTGAAGCGCGACGAGGACTACGAGGTCGACGAAAAGAAGAAGACCGTCGGCATCCTGGAGCCGGGCATCGATAAGGTCGAGGACCAGCTGGGCGTTGAGAACCTCTATGAGGCTGCGAACACCCCGCTGATCGGCTTCCTCAACAACGCGATCCGCGCCAAGGAGCTGTTCTTTAAGGACCGCGACTACATCGTGGACGGCGGCGAGGTCCTCATCGTCGACGAGCACACGGGCCGTGTCCTGCCGGGCCGCCGCTACAACGACGGCATGCACCAGGCGATCGAGGCCAAGGAAGGCGTGGAGATCAAGGCCGAGAATCAGACGCTCGCCACGATCACGCTGCAGAACTACTTCCGTCTGTACCCTGAGGGCTCGCGTTCCGGCATGACCGGTACTGCCGAGACCGAGGCCGCGGAGTTCGCGTCGACCTACAAGATCGACGTCATCCCGATCCCCACGAACAAGCCGATGATCCGCAAGGATCAGTCCGACCTCGTCTACCCGACGGAGAAGGGCAAGCTGAACGCGATCATCGAGGACGTCGTGGAGCGCCACGAGGCCGGCCAGCCGGTCCTCATCGGTACCGCCTCGGTCGAAAAGTCTGAGCTGCTCTCGCAGATGCTCAAGAAGAAGCACATTCCGCACCAGGTGCTCAACGCCAAGCAGCACGCCCGCGAAGCCGCCATCGTCGCGATGGCCGGCCGCAAGGGCGCGGTCACGGTGGCCACGAACATGGCCGGCCGTGGTACCGACATCATGCTGGGCGGTAACTCGGAGTTCCTCGCCCAGGCGAACCTGGCGGCCGAGGGCCTCGACCCGAAGGAGAACCCGGAGGAGTACCGCGAGGCGTGGCCCAAGGCCCTCGAGGCTGCGGAAGAGGCCGTCGAGGCCGAGCGCGAGGAGGTGCGCGAGCTGGGCGGCCTGTACGTGCTCGGTTCGGAGCGCCACGAGTCGCGTCGTATCGACAACCAGCTGCGCGGACGTTCCGGCCGTCAGGGTGACCCGGGCGAGTCCCGCTTCTACCTGTCGATGGAAGACGACCTGATGCGTCTGTTCAACTCGGGCATGGCCCAGCGCATCATGGCCTCGGGCGCCTACCCGGAGGACATGCCGCTGGAAAACCGCATGGTGTCGCGTTCGATCGCGTCGGCCCAGCGTCAGGTGGAGGCCCGCAACTTCGAGATCCGTAAGAACGTCCTGAAGTACGACGACGTCATGACGGGTCAGCGCGAGACGATCTACGCCGAACGCCGCAAGGTGCTCGAGGGCGAGGACATGGGCCCGCAGATGCGCGCGTTCATGGAGTCCCTCGTGACCGGCCTGGTCGACGAGGCGATCGCCGACAAGCCCGTGGACGAGTGGGATCTGCCCACCCTGTGGGAGCACCTGCGCGCCTATTACCCGCCGTCGGTCACGATCGAAGAGGTCGAGGAGGAGCACGGTGGTGCTGCGTCCCTCGTGCGCGACGATCTGGTGACCGAGCTGGTCGGCGACATCCACGCCGTCTACGCGGACACAGAGGATCGCCTGAACGCCAACCCGCTGGCGCAGGCGCAGCTGGGCGATGAGCCCATTCGTACTCTCGAGCGTCGCGTCGTCATCTCCGTGGTGGACCGCCTGTGGCGCGAGCACCTCTACGAGATGGACTACCTGAAGGAAGGCATCGGCCTGCGTGCGATGGGTCAGCGCGACCCGCTCGTCGAGTACAAGGACGAGGGTGCTCAGATGTTCCAGGCGATGGTCGAGCGCATCCGCGAGGAGTCCGTCCAGCAGGTGTTCTCCTACGCCAAGCAGTTCGAGCGCGCCCTGGCCGCCGCCGAGGAGGAAGCCGGCGGTTCGATCGCCGCAGCCAGCGTCGCTCCCGCGCAGGAGGAGGCCTCGTCGTCCTCCTCCGAGCCCAGCGTTGAGGACGTTGCCGCCGCCGAGTCTGCGGCCTCCGCCGCCGCGCGTGAGGCCGTTGCCCACGCCCGTTCGGTGATGGGCAACGTGGGCCGCGCGAAGGCGCCCAGCCGTGTGAGCTACAGCTCCGCTGAGGGCACCGAGTCGGCCGCGTCCTCGTCGAGCGGCAACCGCGCGGAGCGTCGCGCTGCCGCTAAGAAGCGTCGCCGCCGCTGATCGGTACACGTCACGGGTGAGGGGGTTCCTGCGGGAGCCCCCTCACCCGTTTGTGTATCCGTCGAGCCGCGTGGCCGGTCCGTCAGGCGAGTTCGAGGGCCGTCGTGATCCATCGCCCGTGGTACTCCTCGAGCCGCAGGGCGAGGGCGAAGGTACGCGAGACCGTGGAGACGATGACGGCGGCCTCTGTCGTGCGCTCGTCGACGGGGCACGTGCGTACGTGGACGGGCCTCGTTCCCCGTGCGCACGGGGACATGTGGACGCACACGAGAGCCCCGTAGAGATCGGGCAACATCCAACGGCGTAGCTGGGGTGCCTGGCGAACGCCCGTGACGACCTCGACGATGGCGCGTGCGAGGTTCGCCGCCCACGGCCCGGGGTCTGGGAGACTCTCTTTCGGGAGGGTGACGTAGTGGGTTGGTGTCGGCAACGGGGCTGCCCTGTAGGCCAACTCAGGATCCTGACTCCACCGGAACGGGGCGGGCTGGATCGGACGGGTGGGGGTGGGCCTCGTGCTGGTCCGTCGTCTGGGGGCCTCGGAGGCGCGAGGCCGGGGCGCGATTTGGGTGCTCATGGCAGGTCCTGGGGGATGGCGAGTGTCTGTCCGGGGTAGATGAGAGCGGGGTCGTGGACCGACTCGGAGTTGGCCGCGTGGATTGCCCGCCAGGTGGCGTCGATACGTGCGTTGTCCGCATCGGGGCGCAGGGAGGCAGCGATCGACCAGAGTGAATCGCCCGGCGTGACTGTGATCGTGGTAGGGCCAGCGGGCGTGTCCGGCGCCGGTGCATCCTGCGCGGGCACGGGCAATGTGGCCGGAGCAGGCTGTGTCGCCTCCTGGTCGGGGGAAGGAACTCCGGGGGTATCCGCCCATGTCAATGAGACGGCGGGGGAGGTCTGTTCCTGCGGAGCCGCCAGGGAAGCCGCTGCGGGCGCTGCGGTGACGAGTGCGGAGCCGATCAATGCGCTGGCTCCGGCGCGCGCTAGCAGAGAGCGAGAGAGACGGGTGCCGCAACGGGAGACGAAGAAACGTGCAGCAGCGCGCGCCGCGGGCGGAGCAACGCGCAGGAGCGCGAGGTGAGCGCACGCTGAGCATAGGAGACTCCACGCCAGGAGCGCGAGGGCAGCAATGCCGAGAACCCAGAGGATGAGCGTCTCGGGACGCTCTGCGCTCAGGGGTGGAGCGAGGTGGGAGAGATAGAGTGCGTCGAGGAGGCACAGCGGGGCACCAACGAGCCAGAGAAATGCGTCGGTGAGGTGTGATTGGCCGGCGACGGTCAGTGAATCATCAGTCATGGTGAACTCTTCATTGAGTGGACGGATTCGATGCATTAACTATCCGCTTCATAGTGAAAGATGTCAATAGATATCAGTTCATGTTATCTAAATGTGATGTGTGGCGCATGAATGTGGCATCGTAGGGGCATGGATATGTCAGCGTTCATTGCCGAGCTGGAAGCGCGCTTCGATGATGAGCGCGGTCGCGATCTCGATGCGCTCATCGACGAGCTCACCGATGCCGAGCGTGCCTCGGTTACCCTGTCTGCCCGCCTGGCCGGTGCGGACGGCGATATTACGCTGGCGCTGCGAGGCGGCTCGACGATCACCGGATCGGTGCTCGATTCGACCCGCTCGTGGGTGCTCCTGCGTGGAAGTCGCGACGACAGCCTGATCATGCTCTCCGCAATCGTCGCGGCCTGGCCACTCGGGCGTAGTGTTGCGCGCGAGTCCTCCGTGCGAGGAGGCGTGGGTGTTGGCCATGTTCTGCGCGAACTAGGTGCACGCGGTGTCGGAGTCGTCATCGAATCCGACGGGGGTGACCACAGGGGAGTCATCGACGCGGTCTACGCGGACCACGTCGATGTCGCCCTGGATGGAGAGGCCTTCACCTATGACGGCCGGGATGAAGTAGGTGGCATGACCGTGTCGCTGGCACTTGCGGGGCTTCGTCGACTCCGCGTGCTCGGCCAGCGATGGTTGGCCGACTAGTGAGCGTTTTCCGCCTTCTGACGCTCGCGCGTCGCGGCGTATTGATCCTGGATGAACTGCTCCAGGACCGATTCTTCGATCCTCCACACGTGCTTGCCGCCGACCTGAATGGCCGGGAGCTCGCCGGAGGAAACGAGGGCGCGGGTGGCTGACATCGTGAGATTCAGGGTCTCGGCGACGTCAGCGAGAGTGAGGAATCGTGTTGCCATGGCAACATGCTATCAGTTGGGGTTGCTTCGTTTGATTGGTTTGAGTCGGCAATTTTTTACGCGTCATTTTGCCGATCGGATCGGTTGGTTCTGATGAATAGTCGGCAACCTACCGCTTTTTCGGTTGAGCGTGCATCATAGAAGAGTGAAACGCGTCTCAGCTTCAGTGTCGATCCCGACGCGCGCCCCCGGCAAGATGGACCGTCGATTCGTTATCGGCTTGGTCCTCATCATCGCGTCCGTGCTCGCCTTCAGTGCCCTCAGCGGCCTCCTACGGGGAGGAAGCCGCGTCTACACCGCGACGACGACCATCGCCCCGGGGGACGCCCTCACCGCCGACAACGTCCGCGAGGTTGTCCTCAGCGTCGACTCGGACGTCTACGTTCCCACGTCGGAGGCTCCCATGGGGTCCGTCGCGACTCGCCAGATCACCCCCGGCCAGATCGTCATGCGCACGGATCTGTCGCACGGGGACAGCGGAACAGCGCAGACAGACATGCTGCGCGTGGCCGTCACGGTCAGCGCTGGGCTGCCCGACGGGGTCGCCGATGGAACGCGGATCCGGCTGTGGACGATCCCCGCGCGCACGCAGGGACAGGCTGGCAATCAGGCGCGCGAGATCGAGGGGACCTTCACCTTCGTACGCCGAATCGAGGCCTCGTCCCAGTCGCACCGTGGCCAGCGGATCGAGATCCTCGCGAACGCCCAGTCCATGCCGGTTCTCCTCGCCGCGCAGTCCTCAACCGACGAGCTGGCCGCCGTCCCAGTGGGGGCGCCGTGAGCTCCGTCCACGGGGTCGTCGTCCTCGCCGATCAACGCTACGAGGCACCCCTCATCCAGGCGATTCAGAGCCGATCGGATGTCCTCGCCATCGTCCGGCGCTGCGCTGACCTGGCCGAGGTCGTCGCCGCGGCCCGCGCCGGCCTCGCCGACCTCGCGGTCATCGACGGATCCGACCCCGACCTGACGATCGAGACCGTTGAATCGCTGCGCGCTTGCGGGATGGTCGTCGTCGCCCTCGCTGCGCACCACGAGCGCTCCCGCCTCATCGCCCTGGGGGTCGCCTCGGTCGCCGCGCCCGGCAGCCCCGACCAGGTCGTCAACTCTCTCATCGCGGCGACGCGCACGCGCCGCTCGACCCCTGCCCCTGCCTCGTCCGCGCCCCCGCCGCCCCCTCCGCCCTCCGCTCCGGGCAGCGTGCTGGCCGTCTGGGGGACATCCGGCGCGCCCGGGCGCACGACCCTCGCCGTCGGCATCGCGACCGCGCTGTCCGCCCACGGGCCCACCCTCCTCGTCGATGCGGACACCGCCAACCCGACGATCGCGCACCTGCTGGGCCTTCCCGTCCATGCGTCGGGTCTGTCAACCCTCGCGCGGACGGCCTCGCGCGGCCCCATCACGCCCGCGGACACGCTCGGGGCAGCCGTCATGCGCTCCGAGAACCTGCACGTCATCACGGGCCTCGTGACGCCACACCGCTGGCGCGAAGTGAGCAAACCCGGCATCGAATCCATCGTCGGGGCACTGCGCCTGAGCGCCCGCTACTCGGTCGTTGACATTGCGTCGACCTCGCTGGAAAAGGCCTCGCGCGGGGCCAACCGTGACGATGCCGCGCTCGGGGTGCTCGAGCGCGCCGATCGGCTCGTCATCGTTGCGCGCGGTGACATCGTCGGCATCAACCGGCTTTCGTTCCTGGCGCGGTGGTGGGAGGAGCAAGAGCGCGACATTCCGGTCGAGGTGATCGTCAACCGCGTAAGCACCGCAGCTATCGGCCCGCACCCCGTGCCCTCCCTGCAGGCGGCGATCGGCGCCTTTATGCCCGACTGCATTTTCCATGTCGTTCCCGAGGATGAGGGCGTTGGGCGGGCATCCCTGCGAGGCAAGGCTCTGGGCGAAAACGGTGCGCGTTGCGACGCCTCCGACGCGTTGCAGGCGATTGTCGAGCGGTGGGTGCCTACACTGTGACCATGCGCGTCTACGTTCCCGCCGTCCTGTCCGACCTGTCCGTCCCGCTGCCGCCCGTGCGCAGCGGCGTCCTGTGTGTGCCCGAGGCCGGCATGAGTGGCGAGGACGTCGAGGTCCTCGAGGACGATGCCATCACCGAGGCGGCGCTGTCCTCCCTCGAGCTGGCGCGCGAGACGGAGGGCGCGGGCGTCGCTCGCGTCGTCCTGGCCGTCGACACCCCGACCTCGACGACGCTGACCCCCGGCGAGCAGATCGAACCCCACATCTTCGAGGCCCCCGCCTTCGAATACACCTGGTCGGACGTGGCCGCCATCCTCGCGGACCTGCCCGACGCCTCACCCGCAGTGCAGGCCGTCCTGAGCGCCGACACACAGGAGGACGCCGACGAGGCCGTGGCCGCCCTGTGGGAGTCCTCCCTGGCGTGGTTCGACCGCTCCGAGCGCCCCGCCGTCCTGGCCCTGCACCAGGGCTGACACCTACGCGCGCACGCTGAGGGTCGATCCACCCTCCGGCAGAGGCCGCACCTGGATCTGATCCGCGATCTGGGTCGCCATCTCCTCAACGTGCGAGATGACACCGACCGTGCGTCCCGCGCAGCGCAGCGCCTGGAGCTGCGCCATGACCAGGCTCAGCGTGTGCGAGTCGAGCGATCCGAAGCCCTCATCGATGAACATCGTGCGCAGCTCGACGCCTCCGGCCTCGGCTGAGACGACGTCCGCGAGGCCGAGCGCCAGCGCGAGCGACGTGTAGAACGTTTCCCCACCCGACAGCGTGCGCGGGCTGCGCAGCGCGTCCGTGTCGTGATCGATGATCGCCAGGCCCAGGCCGGACTTGCGCGAGGCGGTGCCGTCGTCGGGGACAGACACGAGTTCGTAGCGTCCCGATGAGATTGCCGCGAGGCGCGGGTTCGCGGCAGCCAACACCTCCTCCAGGCGTGCGATGAGCACCCACGCCGACAGGGGAGTGGAGGCCAGGTTCTCCGGGCCGGACGCGGCGGCGATGTCAGCCAGGCGTCGGATGGGACCGGCCTGCTCCCGGGCGCGGCTAAGCGCCTCCAACGCCTGCTCAAGGGAAGCTCGGGCGGCGTCCAGCTGCGCGCAGTGCTGCTCAAGAATACCCGAGGCCCGGGCCGCCATAGCGGCGTCCTCCTCGGCCTTGCGGGAGGCCTCGGTGAGAGCTTCAAGGTCCGGCGCGGGCGCTGCTGCCGCGCGGGTCAGGCGCTCCGAAGCAAGCGCTTCGCGTGCCGCGAAGAGCGCCTTCTCGTGCGCGGCCACGCGCGCCTCGAGAGCCTCGACCTGGGGGAGTGGAAGCAGGAGTGTGCGCCACGAGTCCGCTTCGAGGCCCTGTTCCTCAAGCGCATCCGCAAGGGAACGCTGCGCCTGCGCGAGCGCGGCGCGGGCGTTATCCCAATCGGCGCAGGCCCCGGCCAAAGCCGCCGCCCGGTGTGCGCGCTCATCCAGGGCTGCAGCGCGCGCATCAAGGGAGGCGAAGTTGGCGCGCTCAGTCTCCACGCGGGCCTCAGCCGCAGCCAGAGCGGATTCGCGCTCCTGAAGGGTGGACGCGAGGGACGCAGCGGCCTCGCGGGCGCTCGCGAGGGCATCCGTCAGGCCGTCGAGGCGGGTGCGCTCCTGCGTGAGGGCCGCCTCGATCTCTGTGATCTGCGGGCTGAGAGCCTCGAGCTTCGCAACGAGCTCAGCGGCCCGATCCCGCTCGGTCTCGAGAGTCGGCGTGGGGGCGCCGGCCACCTCGTTGAGCTGGGCGATACGACGCACGAGATCCTGGTGGCGCGCCTGCGCTTCCCGAAGCGCGGCCTCCGCACGGTCTCGCGCCTGGTCGAGCTCCGCGACCTGCTCGCGCGTGATCTCCCCCTCCGCGGCCGGTGCCGGATTGGGGTGAGCGGTGGACCCGCACACGGGACAGGGCATGTCCTCCTCGAGTTCGCGTGCGAGCGCCGATGCGCTCTGCGCGATCCACAGGTCGTGGCCGTCCGCCGCCGCGGCATTCGAAAGCTTTGCGGTGACCGTGGCCTCGCGCAGCTCATCCGATGCTCCGAGGAGGGCCGAGCGCAGCAGGTCCGCCTGCATGGAGGCATCCAGGCGTTCGTTGATGGCGCGCAGCGCGGACGCGGCCTCGGGCAGCGTGTCGGCATCCGCTCGCATGAGGCGCAGAGCCTCGGAGGCCTGCTCGATGCGCAGGGGCAACGCCTCGCGCTCCGCCTCGATCGACGTGATGCGCGCCAATGCCTGCTTATGCTGGGAGCGCAGCGAGTCGATCTGGGTGCGCGCTTCGGGCAGCGAGCGCTCGACGGCCAAGGCCTCCTCGAGAGAACCGCGCGTGCGCGTCGCCTCGTCGCGCAGGTCCTGCGCCCGCGCGCCGAGAGGGGCCACGGCCTCGGGTGTCAAGGATGCAGGATCGATGGAATCCTCGTCTCCCAGAACCGGGGACAGGGCGGCGACCTGGTCTCCCGCAGCCTCCAGACGAGCGCGTGCCGAGGCCTCGGCCGCGTCGAGGGGCGCCACGGCCAGCGCCCGGCGGGCCTGACCCGCGAGCTCCCGGTTGGATGCGATTGCTCCCTCCGATGCGGTCAACTCAGCGAGTGCCGCGCTCACGCGCGCGTGCTCCGCCTGGGCCTCAGCCAGGGCTCGTCCCTCGGACAGGGCGCGGGAAGCCTCCCGAGCGGTTGCCGTGGCCACCTCGGCAACGCGCAGGGTCTGCGCGTGCGCTTCGCGTGCGCGCTCGCATGCGTCCTCGGCCCAGCGCGTCACGGCGCTGGAATCCTCCGCGCCCGCATCCAGCTGATCGGCCTCCTCGGCGGCGGCCGCCCGGCCGTCGGCGGCGGACCCGTCCTCAGCGCCGTTCTCGGCAAAGGCTGCGTCCAGCGACCAAACGCGCTCGAAAGCGCCGATGGCAGCCACGCGCCGCTCTTCGATGCCGCGCTTCGACGAGGCGGCCGCATCGACGAGGGCCTTCGTAAAGTCCACGTAGATCTGCGTGTCGAAAATGTCGCGCAGGATCTGCTCGCGAGCATCCGACGTGGCGTTAAGGAACTGGGAGAACTTGCCCTGCGGGAGCACGATTGTCTGCAGGAACTGGTCCTTATCCAGGCCCACGATTGCCGGAATCTCAAAGCCCACGTCGCGCGGACCCGATGCGATCGGCTCCACCGTGCGCCACCCGTCCGGAGCGTCCGGATCCTCCACGACGCGCGCCAGCGTCGACTTCGAATTGCGCTGCGACTTCTTGCCCGCCGGGGTGTACGCGGGGGTGCGCGTCACCCGGTAGATGCCCGTCGCCACCTCGAAGACCAGGTCCGCCTCCGACGGATCCGAATCCGTGATGTGGTTGGAACGCAGGCGGTCCTTCGACGCGTCCTTCGTGCGCGCCACGTCGCCGTACAGGGCGAAGGTGATCGCGTCGATGAGCGTGGACTTGCCCGCGCCCGTGGGGCCGTCCAGGAGGAACAAGCCCGAGTCCTCGAAGGCCGAAAAGTCAACCGTGTGCTCGCCCGCGAAGGGGCCGATGCCCGTAATGCGCAGCCACCGAATCTTCACTGCATGTCCTTTCCTCGAAGCTGCGCCCACACGTCCAGCGCAAGCTCGCGCTCCTGAGCGCTCAGTGCCCGCCCGCCCACGGCCTCGTAAAACTCCTCCGTGACCTCGCGCGGATCGCGGGACGCGCGCACGGCCATCGCGGGAGCCAGCGAGGGCGCCTGGGAGGGACGGTGCACGACGACCAGGGCGTGCGGGTAGACCTCTCGGATGCGCGGCACCATACGCTCGGGGCGCGCGTCGTCCGTGACCGTGATCGACACGTACGAGGCCGTGGTGGCCTCGTCGGGATCCGTGAGCAGCTCATCCATGGTTCCCTCAAGCACCGCGATGCCCCGCAGCGTCGGGATGGGCACCACCTCGATGTCGGTCACCGAGGTGGCATCCGTGGTCACGAGGGTGATCGACTTGGTGGCCCCGGCCTCGGAGAATGAATACGCGATGGGGGAGCCCGCGTAGCGGATCGGGACGGTTGCACCCGAGATGTCCTGCGGGCGGTGCAGGTGCCCGGCCGCCACGTAGTCCAGGCCGTGGGCCAGGGGCTCCTCGTCCCCGAGCGTGTCGAACAGGTCCCCCGATACGGAGGGAACGCCGCCCACCTGGATGTCGCGCTCGGAGTCTGAGGACTGGGCGCCCGTCACGAAGGCGTGCGGCATCGCGATGGCCGGGCGCTCGTCGCCCGCGTCTCGCCGAGCCGAAAGGTCCGCGCGCACCCGGCGCAACGCCGCCCCCAGAACCGCCTGGTGGGAGCGTGGCAGGGGAGCGGGCAACCCGCCCTCCCCCTGCGGGGCCAGGTCCGACAGGCTTTGACGCACGAGGTCGGGCTCCAGGTAGGGCATTGGGTACACGAGAGCACCCCCGGCCTCGACCGGCGTGCCGATCGCCTCGGGGTCCGTCACCACGTGCAGCGAGGGGGTGAGCATGTCGGCGAACAGCCCCAGGCGCGCGGCCCCATCGTGGTTCCCCGACGTCAGGATGACCGTCGTGATCTCCGTCAGCTCGCGCAGGGCGCGGCGCATCCGCGCGAGCGCATCCACGGGCGGAACCGCGCGGTCGAACACGTCGCCCGAGATGAGCACGGCGTCCACGCCGCGCTCACGCACCAGGGCCACCAACCACTCGATAAACGCGTCAGCGCTGTCTCCCAGGGATGCGCCGTGCAGCGTGCGCCCCAGGTGCCAGTCGGAGGTGTGCAGAATCAACATGTATCCAGTGTGGCAGAGGCCGCCTACATCTGCGTCCGTCACACACGCTTGGAAGACGGACACCTTCTGCATGCGCGCAGGTAGTCGATAGCATGGTGGGCATGACCAAGCCCTTCCTCATGCTGACCTCGCGCGACGACGGCCCCGTTCTGGCTGCCGAGTGCGCCGACCTGCCTCGTTTCTCGGGACTCACCCCCGACCAGGTCCGCCAGGTGCGCATGGAAAGGGAGCTGCCCGACCTCGACCTGTCCGAGTACTCGGGTGCCTTCGTGTGCGGGTCCCCGTGGGACGCGAACGCCGACGACCACCTCAAGGAAGAACGCCAGGTGCGCGCCGAGGCATGGCTGCGGTCCTTCTACGACCGGGCGCTGGGCGAGTCCTTCCCGATCCTGGGACTGTGCTACGGGCTGGGCACCCTCACCCTGCACCTGGGCGGCGTCATCGACACCCACCACGGCGAGGAAATCAGCGGCATCGCCCTGACGAAGACCGACGCGGGGCGCGAAGACCCCCTCCTGGAGGGCACGCCCGACCGCTTCCACTCCTACGTCGGCCACCACGAGGCCGTGCGCGAGCTGGCCCCCGGCATGCAGGTCCTCCTGGCCGGCGACGACACTCCGATCCAGATGGTGCGCGTGGGCGAGGCCGCGTGGGCGACCCAGTTCCACCCCGAGATGGACCTCGACGGCGTCAACGTGCGAATCGACCAGTACGCGGGCCGCTACTACCCGGTGGAGAAAGCCGAGGCGATCCGCGCCCAGGTCGCGAGCGTGGACACGGATCCCTCGCGCCTCGTGCTCCAAAACTTCGTGCGCCGCTTCCAGCGCTGAGTGCCGCCCGGCGGGCGGGGCCGCGCTGCGCGGTGCAGTTAGCGGGCCTTGCGGCGTAGGTAGAAGAAGATCACCATGGTGACGATGGCCAGGACGGAAGTCGTCATCATTGAGTGGCGGTAGGCCGTCATGTTGTCTGGCAGGGGTACTAAGGCACTGACCATCGAGGTGACGACGCACAGGCCCGCACAGACGAGGCCGATACGCTCGACGACGAAATAAGCCGGAGTTGTCCAAAAGATGCGGCGCGCAGATCCCGGCAGCTGCCCGCCGAAGGTGGTTGCGCAGATGCCCAAGGTGAAGGAAGAAGGCCTCAAATGGCCAAGTTCGGTCATTGAGTACACCATGAGAAACACGATGGTGCCGAGAGCAACAATGAAGAGAACGCGGATTATTCGCTCGCTGTCGGGGCGCTCCGGGGAGGAGTTTTCGGGATTCGACATGCCCACCACTCTAGCGGGACGCGGCGCGAGGCAGGCACCCCTCGCCAGCTAGTGGGCGAGGGGCGCCCTCACCGTGGTCTCTCGCCGTGGGTGCCTGTCTGCGTGTCTAACGGGACGGGGGAATCAGCCCGCGGCGGCGCGCCCGCTCCTTGGAGACGAGGAGAATCGTAAAGAAGCAGAAGGCTACAAGCGCAGCGCCCATGGCGACGTTCCGTGGCGTGTTGTAGGGCTCGGGGCGGACTCCGTGGTCCGTGACGTCACCGACGATGACAGCGGCGGTACATACGAGGGAACAAGCCATCACCACCCACTCGCAGGCCCGAAGCGCCCGGTGTGCGCCAGGAATGTGACGCGAATAGCCAGGGGCCATTGAAGCGAGGAGCAACGCAGCGTCGGCGAGCCCGTAGTCGGTTAGGCGGTTGTCCTTCCCGAAGAAGGTGCCGCCAATCGAATAGACGACCGTACCGATCAACAGCGCGAAGAAGAAGTAGCGGAGGACCTTGTCGACCCGCGAAAGCCCTGCGGTGTTGCCGATGAGGTTCTGCTCGATGGTGGACATAGCGATCACGACCTTGTGAACCAGAGATAGCGACCATCGCTATACCCTCATTGTCCACGCAGGGGGAGCACTGTCAAGTACTTTCGGTGCGCACTTTTCTTTACCGGGCTGCCTTGCTGGCAGCCTCCGCCGTCGCCACGGCCTCGAGGAGCCTGCGCACCGACGCCACGCGGGAAGCGCGCTCAGACATCACCCGCTCCGCGTCCTCATCCCCGGCCTCGTCGATGGTGAAGGGACCGGTGGCGCGCGCGTAAGCGTCAAGCGCGCACGAGGGCTCCTCCTCGTTGTGCGAGCACAGCGGCAGACACCAGGCAGTCGCCTCCGCGACGTCCGGGAAGACGCCGAGCACGTCGGCGACGCTCACGTGCCCCAGGCCGAAGGATCGTACGCCGGGCGTATCCACGATCCAGCCGCCCGCCTCCAGCTCGAAGGCCTCCGAAGATGTGGACGTGTGGCGCCCGCGCCCCGTCACCTCGTTGACATGGCCCGTCGCGCGGCCCGCGCCCGGCACCAGGAGGTTGATGAGCGTGGACTTTCCGACCCCCGAGTGCCCCACCAGCACCGACCAGTGGCCGGCCAGCAGGTCCCGCAGCTCGGCGACGCCCGGATCGGCCTGCCCGGCCTCGGCGCTCGTGAGCACGACGCGCAGGTCGAAGTCCTCGTAGGCGGCGATCAGCTCGTCCGCGCTGGCCAGGTCAGCTTTCGTCAGCACGAGGATCGGGGACAGGCCCGCCTCGAAGGCGGCGACCAGGCAGCGGTCGATCATGCCGGTGCGCGGCGGCGGATCCGCCAGCGCCACGACGATGCACATGGTGTCGGCGTTCGCGACGATCGCCTTCTCGCCGCGCTGATCCGGCGCGTCCTCGAGGGAGCGGCGCAGCACCGAGGAGCGTTCCTCGACGGCGACGATGCGCGCGAGCGTGTCGGGGCGCCCGGACAGGTCGCCGGTGAGGCGCACGCGGTCGCCCATGATGACGGAGCCTCGCCCCAGCTCGCGGGCACGCACGGCGACCACGCGGGTGCCGTCCGCCTCCTGGCTCACCTGGTAGCGGCCGCGGTCGATGCCGATGACGCGGCCCAGCGGCTTGGAGGACCAGTCCGGCCGATCCTTGGTGCGGGGGCGCGAGCCCTTGCCGGCGCGCACGCGCACGCGCGGGTCGTCGGTTCCGGTGTCGCGTCGCGCCATCACTGCTCCTCCTCGATCGACGAGGCCGGGGCAGCCTGGGTGCTTCCCTGACCGTGAGCGCTCACGAGCGAGGCCCACATGGCTTCGAAGGTGGGCAGCGTCTTGGACGTGCAGGCGATGTCGTCGACCGTGATGCCGGGCGTCACCAGGCCCAGGATCGCGCCGAAGGTCGCCATACGGTGATCCGCGTAGGAGCGGATCTGCGCGGCATGAAGCGGGTGCGGTGTGATGATCAGGCCGTCCTCGGTCTCTTCGGCCTGCCCGCCCGCGCGGTTGATCTCGGCGACCAGGGCCGCCAGGCGGTCGGTCTCGTGTCCGCGCAGGTGCGCGATGCCGCTCAGGTGCGAGGGAGTCGAGGCGTATGCGCAGATCGCGGCCAGGGTGGGGGTGAGCTCTCCGACCTCGGCCATGGTTGCCTTGATGCCCGGGTAGTTGCCGGCGCCGGGACCACTCAGGGTCAGGCCCTCCTCGTCCTGAGTGATGGTCGCGCCCATGTGACCGAGCAGCGCGCGCCAGGCGTCGCCCGCCTGCGTTGTCGCCCCCGGCCACGCAGGGATGCGCACGCGCCCGCCTGTCACCATTGCGGCGGCCAGGAAGGGGCCGGCGTTGGACAGGTCCGGCTCGACTGTGATGTCGCCGCCGCGCGGACGCGACGGGAAGATGTGCCAGGTGGACAGGTTCGCGCGCCCCTCGTCCACGACCTCCAGGTCGATGCCCGCGCCCGCGAGGGACGCCAGCGTCATTTCCACGTGAGGCATCGACGGGACGACGCCCGGAGCCGACACAAAGAGCGGATCACCCACGAGGGGAGAGACGAGCAGCAACGCGGAGAGGAACTGCGAAGAGGACGAGGAGTCCACCCAGGCCTGCGCGCCCAGCGGCGTGTGGATCGGGCCTTGAATCGTGAAGGGCAGGTGCCCGCGCTCACCGTGATACGTAACGGTCGCGCCCATGCGCACCAGGGCGTCCAGGAGCGGACCCAGCGGGCGCGCGTAAGCCTGCTCATCCCCGTCGAAGAGCGTCTCCTCGGGGGACAGTGCGGCCAGGGGAGGCAGGAAACGCATGACGGTGCCGGCCAAGCCGCACTCGATGCGACCGCCGCGCGGCGGCAGCGACATCGGGGTGACGCGCAGGATGCCCGCCCCCTCGTCCTCGACGCGTGCGCCCATCACCTCCAGGGCAGCCGCAAACAGGCGCGTGTCGCGCGCGTCCAGGGCACCCCGAATAACGGAGGGAGAATCGGCGACGGCCGCCAGGTACAGGGCACGCGCCGTGATTGACTTCGAACCCGGCACCTCGACCGTGGCATCCACGGGGGAGGTGGCCAGGGGAGCGGGCCAGGGCGCGCTCACGAAGCGGTGCCGCTCAGACGCTCCACGACGGCGGCCTCGGCCGCAGCGATCGCGCGGCGCTGGTCGCGGCGCATCGCGTGGGCGACGAGGGCCGAGGGTTGACCGACGCGGTCCGTCGACGCGAGGAGGACACCGGCGGCCAGGCCCGCCTTATTCAGCGTGCGGTAGCGACGGCGCTTGATCTGCTCCTTGGATAGGCCGCGCGTCGTGCCCGGCAGGGGAGCGTTCACGAGGGCCATCGGCGCGCCGATCGCAGCCAGGGTCAGGGCGGCCACGCGGGGCTTGCGGCCGAGCGCAAAACGCAGGCCGGCGACGACCGTCACCGCACCCGTCACACGGGTCGCGACGGCCAGCTGCTGATCCGTCAGCGGCTCCAGGCCGACCGCGTCGGTCGCCTTGTCGATGAGGGGACGAACGCCCGCGGCGCGCTCCACGTGGAAACGCGGATGCATGAGGGCATCAACCCCGTCGGCGATGAACGGGGCGGCGAGCAGGGGACGGGCAACAACGCGCAGCAGATTCATACCCCTATTGTTCGACACCTTTGCCCCTGGGGGAAGCCGAACGGCCTACCCACTCCCAAAGAACGGGATGAAAGTGGCGCAACGCACAATTGTAGAGGGTTGTGGAATAAAGAGGGGCGTGAGGCGTTGCCCTCAGTATGACTGCCCATCGACCACTCCCATTCGCGCCGCACGCCCGCGCGACTACTCTGGGAGGCGATGGAAACGACAACCCCCTCAACGACGACCCAGGCACCCGAGGCCGCCCCGGCCTCGTCCGCCCCGGATGGTGCCGAGCTCGAGGCACGCTTCATGGACGAAGCGATGCCCCTCATGAACCAACTCTTCGGCGCGGCACTGGGCATGACCCGCAATCGCGCCGACGCGGAGGATCTGGTTCAGGAGACCTACCTCAAGGCCTATCAGAAGTTCCACCAGTACCAGCCCGGCACCAACATCAAGGCCTGGCTCTACCGGATCCTCACCAACACCTACATCACCAGCTACCGCAAGGCGCAGCGCTCGCCCAAGCGTGCCTCCAGCGACACGGTCGAAGACTGGCAGCTAGCCGACGCCGCCTCCCACTCGGAGGTCGGCCTCAAATCCGCGGAAGTCGAGGCGCTCGAGGCGCTTCCCTCCGCTCAGCTGCGCGACGCCCTCGATTCGCTCTCAGAGGAACACCGGATGGTTGTCCTCATGGCTGACGTTGAGGGTATGAGCTACAAGGAAATCGCCGAAGAACTAGGAGTTCCCATGGGGACCGTCATGAGCCGACTGAACCGGGCGCGCAAGAACCTGCGCTCCGCGCTGGCCGACGTCGCCGCGGAATACGGGATCGGAGGAGCCAAGTGAATACTCACGTGACCTGCCAGGACGTCCTGGACGCCCTGTACGAACTGATCGACTGCGAGGAATGCGACCGCCGCAGCGGCCTCATCGATGCCGGATCCGTGCCCGGGCCCGATGCCCACGCCCGCGCCCTCATGATCAAGCACGTCGCCACCTGCGCGCACTGCACCGACGCCCTGGACGCCGAGCGCCACGTGCGCGCCCTCATGCGCGGCTGCTACGAGACCGAGCAGGCCTCCGATGCGCTGCGCGCCCGCGTCGTCGCTTCGATCACCAGCATGTCCGTCACCTGGCGCTAGGAGCGCTACGACAGTGCGTGATCGCGTCGCGCCGCGCGGGCTGACGAGGACGGGGTTGCCGCCCGTTTTTCGGTGACCTTCGTCGCCGCGAACGGCCTGTGCCTTGGTGGTTTGGGCCAATGTGTGCAAAAATGCTTCAGTCTAGACAACAAACCCAAGGAGAATGACATGTCGAAGCGGGGTCGTAAGCGTCGCGATCGTCGTAAGCACGGCGCGAACCACGGCAAGCGTCCTAACGCCTGAGCCGAATACGTTGCGCGCCCGGACCGGTTGGTCCGGGCGCGTTTTGTATGCGCGTCGTGTATGCGTTTTGTTTGCGTCACCGGCGGGAGCCAGGTGCGGTTTCGCGAGGCACGCGTGGCATGCGGGGTGCGCGCAGCTTGGTTTGCGTCCCCTGTGCGACGGAAAGCGACGTGCGGCGGGCTCATCCGCCGCCGATCGTAAGCGCGCCCGCTCATGCGAACAGGTTGTCCGTGTACTGGGCTGACGCCGAGAGCGCGCGTGGTAGCGTGAGCAACCCATCTATGGGTGGTGTCAATCCACCGGCCCTCGTTCTGGATAGGAAACGCTGTTCTGGATAGGAACTACTCATCTGGATAGGTTATTAAGCTATCCAGAACGCGATAACCTATCCAGTACGCTGTTTCCTATCCAGAACATGAACTCCTTGTGGGGTGCGTCCGATCCGGAAACGTCTATTTCGACCATCACAACGCTCGGTGGGAGGGCTCCATAGAAGGCGATGATCGAGTGATGAGCTCGTACGCCCTAGCGCTCTCATGAGCCTCAACCGTAGACCCTCCCAGTCGTTGTAGTCCGGCCAGCTGACACGAACAATGTTCCACCCTGCATCGCGAAGATCCTCATCCCTGCGGATCCACTCCCGTTTTGCACGCGCAAGATCGGATTGGTTGTCGCCTAGTTTTCCGATGCCGTCAAATTCAATGATGATTCGAAGATCTGCGATGACAATATCTGCGTAATAGTGACGACCCCGGACCTCGATATGTACTTGAGTCAGTGACGGGAATGGGCTGATCGAGCGCACAAGCCAAAGCAAGGCTGCTTCAGCAGGATTTTCGCATCCAGGATCAATCGCGTGAAGAATGGCACGTGCTCGGCGTAGTCCTCGTTTTGTGGGGGAATGTTCGAGGCGCTTGAGGAGCGCTACGCGGATTTCTTCTGCCCGTTCACGTGATTCCATCTGCTCAAACATTGAAAAGTTGCTCCACTGATGCAGTGCCATGCATCCGAGGACGAAAGCCTCCAATGGCTCCTCTTGCTGAACGCAACGGATGAGTGCATCGTACGGGTGTTCCGTTTCCAATCCGTTAGTGCGTCTGCGTTCCTCGGAGAGCGGGGGGATGGTGGAACAGGTGACACATGTTTCGGGTACTGTCGTTGAGCCGATCGAACACGCTGGAAGTCGGGAAGTAGATCGTCTTGTCGGCCTGTAGATGGTTATCTTTGGATTCGCGGACCATCCCTGAATTCCGTTGAGTAGAAGGCAACTACGTCCTACGTACAGTGCTTGGTGCTGCAGGGATGCACTCACTACATGGATTCGGGCGAGGGCAACTGCGTTCCATATTTCCCATGGAGTTGACTTGTCTGGATGGAGTGGGAGAGCAGCTGCAATGCCGCGCATGATGCGCACGGTGACGGGCGAATACGCTTGGCTCTTTGGCGTCTGGAAGATATCGGTGACGACAACAGGTACCTGGTTCATGCATCTAGCTTCGAACAGAGCCTCGAGTTGGGCGTAGTCGAAAAGGAGGGCCTGTGGATAACCGGCTCTCTTGATTTACCCCTGTGCATAACGGCAAGGAGTGAGGTGTTGGGAGTCGTCTGTCAGGATGGGTGGCTGGACTCGCGTGCGGAGAGCTGTTAGCGATGGGGTGTATGAGGGGGCTGACATCTGATTGCACGCTGTTGGCGTGAGGAGCATCCCATAGAGATCAACGAGGAGAAGCCCCGCACACCATCTGGATAGGAAACGGAAATCGGGATAGGTTATTGCGTTCTGGATAGCTTATTTTCTTATCCAGATGAGTAGTTCCTATCCAGAACGACGTTTCCTATCCATAAGCCAACGCAACTATTTCCAGTGAGCCGAATACGCGCGCGAGACACCTGGACGAGGAACCAGATATCGGCCGATGTACTCGTGGCGATCCTGAGACAACAGGGTCTCGTACTCCTGTGGGAAACACAGACGCCTTGGCTTCGGCGCGGATGATAGTGAGTGCCCCTGCGGCTGACGTTGGACTCGTGCCCTGTGGAGCAACGACGAGCCTGTGCGAGAGGCAGGAAACCTCCCTCGCAGCGTATCCTGGTACATGTTGGCGCGCGGGTGCGTCCCGGCGCGCACAGACTGATTCGTCGATACGAAAGAGGCCCCATGTCCCTCCAGATGCGCGTTGTTCACTTCTGTATGGGTCTTGTGCCTCCGTTGCTCCACAGCGAGACGGCAACTGAGCAGATGGCGCTCCACGCCCCGAAGCCGCATCCGATGCCTCGACGCATGCGTGCGCGTTTCACCGCGACGAGCGAAAATGGCGTTACCCGCGTGTTTCCGAAGCGGGGCCTGCGTTCGGGCGGTGCACTCATCTATCTGCATGGCGGAGCGTACGTGTACCCGATGGTCGTGGGCCAGTGGGGCATCGTCGAGGGCCTTATCGACCGCACGGGCCTGCCCGTCATCATTCCCGACTACCCGCTCGCCCCCAAGCACACCGCGACCGAAGCTTTCGACTTCGTCCAGCCCATCGTCGACGAGGCCCAGGCTGAGTTCGGCCGCGTCGTTATCTTCGGCGACTCGGCGGGTGGAGGCCTGGCGCTGTCCCTCGCCATGCAGCGACGCGACGCGGACAAACGTCAGGTGGACGGCCTCGTCCTGTACGCGCCGTGGGTGGATGTGACCATGACGAACCCCGAGATCGAGAAGGTGCAGCTCCGCGACAAGATCCTGCGTGTCCCCGGCCTGGCGTGGGCGGGCCGCGCGTGGGCGGGCGACCTGGATCCGACCGACTGGTGTGTCAGCCCCCTGTATGGTGACCCGGCGGGACTGCCGCCGATGCGCATCTTCCAGGGAGACGCGGACATCGTGGGCCCCGACGTGATCGATTTTGCGCGTAAGGCCGCTCGCGCCGGCGTCGACGTGCGTTTGCGGGTGGAGCCGGATGGCTTCCACGTGTATGTCCTGGGCGTTCCCACCATTCCCGAGGCCGAGGCCGCCCTCGACCACAGCGCGCGCTTCATCTCGGGGATCCTCACCCAGGCGTAGTCCCGCCCGTTTCACGCGCTGTTTCACGGCCTCGTCGATTGAGGACGACGGTTGCGGGTAGCCTCAGTCGATGCGTGCCTCGACGATGGACCACGTGTGGGGGTAGACCTCCATGGTCATGGAGGCGGACCCGGAGCGCCGAGCGCAGGCCTCGTAGAGAACACCCGTGAGACCGCCGCGCGAGGCGATGTCGTCAGCATTGTCTGTTTTGATGACCGTGGCGCGCTTGGTGCCATCAGCGAGGGTCATCGTGAAGTCGTTGTCCCATCCGTTATCGGGACTGTGATTAGCGCTCGTCCAGTTGCGTGACCGTGGCGTCTGCTCGAAGCTGCACGAGGTGACAGTGACGGTGGTGGTGCCCTCCTTCAGGTCGCGGAAGGCGGGAAGGCCGCGGCTGATCGACTGGAACCCCACGAACAACGCGGTCACGCACAGGACGACGATGGCGAAGGAACGCTGGTTGTACTTCTCAATATCGATGTCGCGCTTGGCGCGCCGAACACCGAGGTACGCGAACGCGCACGCGATGAGGAGCCCGGCGACGAGGACGAGCCCACCGCCGCAGGCCTGCACTTTCCACACGACGCGATCGCGGCCGAAATCTGTGTGATCTCCGATGAACCAGAAGAGGGCGATGGCAGCAATGACCAGAGCCATGAGAATGACCCCGATGGCGGTGGCGATCTTCTTGAGGACGCCTGCGCCTGTCGATCCTTGCGCGGGTGAGGACGCCCGACGAGGAGAGGAAGCGGGGTTGCGTGACATGGGTTCCCTTTCGGGTCGCAGTGGTTGGGACGAGGCCGGGGCGCGTGCGCGGGCATGCCGGGTGTGTGGGGCGACGGATTAGTTGTTGATCCTCGCGCTCGCGACGACCCTCGAATGCGTGTAGTAACCGATGGTCATGGTCGCGTTGCCGGAGCGCAGGGCGCAGGCCTCGTAGAGGACGGCTGTCACGTCCCCTTGCCTCGCAATCTCATCCTTGCTGTCCGTCTCAACGGTCTGCGTGTGGGTCGAGCCGTCCTCAAACGTCATGATGAACTGGTTCTTATACACGGTCGAGACTCCGCCGCGGGGGCGTGACCGACTCGTCTTGTACTGGTCGAAGCTGCATGACGTGACCGTGACAGTGTGTGGGCCGTCGGCGACGTCAAGCACCGCGGGAACGCCGTTCGACAGCGCGTAAATGGCGAATCCGACGCCAAAGACACCGACCATGCCCAGGCCGAGCTGGCGTTGTTGTGCCACTTTCTCGTCGCCCCGTGCGCTTGCTATGAGGTAGTTGCGCCGCGTAGCGGCATAGAGGGGAATCATAGCGAGGGCGAAGACGAGCGCGACGGCGCACTTGATGAGGGTCCAGACGATCCGTTCCGTGCCGAAGTCGAACATCTCGCCGAAGAAATAGAAGACCATGCCGACGAGGAGTCCGACGAGCAGGAGGAGAAGCCACCACCCCGTGTGCTTTTTCGGCGCTGCGTCCTCGCCGGAAGGATCGGTGGGGGAAGGAACACTCTGAGAGGCCTCGTCGGCGTCGGACGACGCGGCATACGCCTCCCCGTATGGGGACCCCTGGTATTCCCAACCCTGGTACGAGAGCGGCGGCAAGGAAGGCTGCGCGTCACCCGCTTGCGGCTGCGGCACCTGCGGCTGGTTGGCGGGTTGAGTGCCGTCAGTGGACGGATCGTAGGGGGAGAGATAAGGGTATTGATTGCTCATGGCTGCTACCTGTCGGACGGGTGCATGACGACGAGCCTAGGGTGTTTCCTCGGGAACGGGTGCGCTTCCAGGAGGATCCAGGTGCGCGGTGAGCGACCAGGTGCCGACGTGCTCGTCAGTCTTCACAGTACCGCTCGCGGCCGCCCTCGACCACAGTGCGCGCTTCATCTCGGGGATCCTCATCCAGGCGTGAGGCGACCCATTTCATGCCTCGTTAATCGAGGACGAGAAGCAACCGAAGCGCACTCGCGGTCGGAGCGACGGCGAGCCTCGTCAATCCAGCCTTGCTTGATCAATGATCCACGAGTAGTAGTAGACGTCGAGTGTCATCGACGTTGTCCCTGGATTCTTGATGCAAGCGCTGTACAGGACTTCGTCGACGCGTCGGTCATCGAGAAATACGCGGCTATCGATGACTGTCTGACGGGTGGTTCCGTCGGCCAGGGTCATGATGAAGTGATAGTCAGCTACGGACACGGTTCGGTAGCGTCCATGTGCTTCTCGGCGCGAAACAATTTCGCGTGTGCACGATGAGACGGTCACAGTCTGCGGACCGGTGAAGAGATCGAAGACGACACGCGTCCCGTAACCTAGAGCGTTGTAGGCGCTTGGAATCAGAATAAGCACCGGTATCACGAGGGCTGTGGCTCGTTTGTGCAAGCCCATTGCAGTGCCAGCTCTCTCGCGCTTGTCGAACCATTGAAACAAGTAGGAAATGGCGGCGATGCATGCGAACATGAAGAGAAATGCTATGCCGTAGGAGAAAACCAGCCAGCGGAACCGAGAGGGGCCATGAGGGGAAATTGTGTCTGCCAAATGGCCCAAACCATACAAGATGAGAGTGAGGACGATCCAGAACGCTGTCCCATAGCGCTTCTGCTCTTTCGTCAGCGAACTTGTTCGGGATTCGGGTGTGGTAGACGTGTTCTTACGCTTGCTCATGGGGTGCCTCAACGGTGGTACTGCGGGTAGCGGTGCTCAGTCGCGTTCTTTGCGGTGCCGACGTGGCCTATGCGAGTCTCGTATAGCGAAACCGATTGAATAATAGATGGCACATCCAATGATCCCGCTCAGGATAATAGCCGCGCAGATGGGGATGATGACGGGAACGGCGATGGGTGACATGCGTGCGAATTGGATGATCATCCAGCACACAATTGCGGTGAGGCTCCCCGCCGCTACCGCGATGGCAGTGCGCGAGATACGGGGTTCATCAACGGAGGGGTGATCGGGGGAGAGGGGCGCTTCGTTGCTCATAAGAACCGTTTCAACTGGGATGGAGACGGACGAGACTGTTCATTCCGTGTCACTGCCCACCTGCATAGGTGGCGTGGTGTGGATTGAAGGCGGGGAGTTTTTCGGTGATGGTGCCGCGCGGCCTCGTGACGACGAGGCGTGGGCTGGGCGGGTGCACCCACCTCGTCGGTGAGAACGCGCAGCATCCTACTCAATCCGTGCGTTGACGATGATCCAGCTGTGGCGATAGACCTCAAGTGTCAGAGGTGAGGCGCCCTTCTTGTCGGCGCACGCTTCGTAGAGGGTGCTGTAGACGCCGGCCGCGTCGTAGGCGCTGCCCAAGCGAGTCGTGTGCTTCGAGCCGTCGGTGAGGGTGAGATCGAACCTGTAGGACGTCGAGGTGCCTCTCCGTCGCGAGCGCGTTCTGAGCTCACTGTAGCTGCACGACTTGACGGTGACGGTCTGTGTTCCTTCGATCGTGTCCGCAACCGACTGCACGGAACCGATGATCGACATCGTCCCGACGACGAGGACGGGGATGGAGAGAACCGCGAGCGAGACGATTGGCTTACGCATGTTCGTCCTGTCGCCAGCGCGCTTTGCTCGGTTCATGCGGTGAGCTGTCACGACGATGATGACCGCACAGATGAGCATACTGATGGTGCCCACGGCGCTCGCGATGCTTTGCCACTTGAGTTTGATGTCGCCCACGTCGTAGAAATTGCTCAGCACAAAATAGGCAATGACACCGCTGATCGTGAGGATCTTCAGGACGTTGAGCGCCGTCGCGTAGTTCGTGTTCATGACCGGGCGGCCCATGTTAGTGCCTCCATGCGGCGCAGCGGTCCCCTGACCCGGGAAGGGCTGCTGGGGGTACATGCCGCCCTGGTATTGGCCGGGTTGCGGCTGCATCGGGGCTTGACCCGGGAAGGGCTGCTGGGGGTACATGCCGCCCTGGTATTGGCCGGGTTGCGGCTGCATCGGGCCCTGGCCCGAGAAGGGCTGCTGTGGAGGATAACCGTGGGGGTATTGGTTGCTCATCGTGTCTCGCTGGTCGATGGGGTTGTGTCCTCGTGCGGAGGCTGGCTCAATGTTGGGCGTGCACCGACAATACTATGGGTGCGCGCGAGCGCGGGGACACCTGACTGATAGGTGTTGATGAGTTGGCAGGGGCATTCGTTCATGGACGGTACTCGCTAGACGATGCGCGCGTCAGCGATCATCTGCGTGCGCGGATACAGGTCGAGGACCAGTTTCTTCGATGAGGGGTGGTGCGACAAGCATCCGTTGTAGAGGGTGCCGCGGATACCCGATGCCGACTGCAACTCATCCCGTTTTTCTGTTTTGATGACGAGGACAAGCTTGCTCTTGTCGTCGAGTGTCATCTTGAATTCGTTCTGATAGCTGCTCGGGATGGTGTTTGTTGGTGAGCTCTTCACCGGACTTTGGTCGAAGTAACACGAGGCGACTGTCCTGGCCTGGGGTCCTTCGTTGAGGTCGCGTGCTGCGGGTACCGCGTTGCTGATCGCGATGACTGCGGCGGCAAGTCCGACGAGGCAGATGAGGGCATACCCGGACGCCCGAGTTTCGGCCGACTCGTTCTCGCCTTCTGTGAACAGGATGCGCGCGTAGCGCACCGCGGCGGGGACGAAGGGAATACACAAACCTGCGGCAGCGAGACCGAACACGCATGTGGCGAACTGCCATTGAAGTTTGCCCGTGCCGAAATCGGCGGCTTGGGCCATTGTGATGCTCGTGAAAAACAGCGCGGCGATCACGACTGCGAGACCCGCGAACACATCGGTGCGTATCGGGAGGGTGAAGGCCTTCGTGGACTTGTCCTCGCGTGTGCGACTGTCCTGTGGGTCTGAGCCTGTCGACGTCGCGTGAGGCCGTCCAGCGGTGGGCGACGATGAACGATCCCGCTGCGCAGCGGTTGAGGAGGAGGCCTCGCGGGGTGTAGGCGCCGTCGGCTCGCTGTCCGCATGCGCCTCGGAGATGTGCGGGGGCAGGTCCGCGTTGGGTTTTTCCTCCTCGGTGTGAGGGGTGGGAACTCCGTATGGGAACGCAGGGTCCGACCCCTCTGCGGAGGGCTCAACGGGCACCGGCGCGTTGCGTGGCACCCGGTGCGCAGCCTCCATGTTCTCCTCGGGCAGCGCGGGTTCCGACCCGGTCGGCGGCGCGTACGGATTGTTACTGCTCATGCCGGGATACTACACGTCCGCCGGGGTCGCTCCCGTCCACTCGTACCAGCCCTGGTGCTGGACGATCCACGCCATGAGGGCGTAGCCGGCCTGGCCGGGCAACGTCTGGCCGTCCCCGCCGCGCGCGAGAGAGGCAGCCATGTCCTCGAACCACTGGTCGTGCGCGACCAGAGGCGTGTAGCAGTCGACGAAGGGGATGCCTCGGCGCGCGCACACCTCGGAGCACGAGGAGGACAGGGCCTTCAGCGACCCGGAGTCCACGCCAGCGAGCGGCGGGGGACCCACGACGAAGCTGGGGATGCCCAGCGCGGTCGCCCGGTCGGTGATGTTGGCCAGGTTCAGGCGCGAGCGGGCCGTCGAAATGCCGGCCGCGACGTCGCCAGGGCCCACACCGATGACGAGGCCGTGGGGCTCGCCCTCGGCCAGGCGCGGCAGGACCTCGGCCTCCCAGCGCGCAGCCATCTGCTTCGTCGTCTCAGAGGGCACGGCGAGGGTCAGGAACGTGGCGGGCAGATCGAAGGTGGAGTGCGCGTTGACGCGACCGACCCAGCCCAGGCCTCGGGGGTCGCCGACGCCCGCGACGAGCTCGTCTCCGATGAAGCAGATCCGCATGGTGTTCCTTTCCGGTGCCTCCCGCGCCCCCGGTGGGAGCGCCGGCCCTCGTTAGCCTTCGAAGGCCTGCGCAATAAGCGTAGCTGCTTGCTCCTTGTGAAGCGAGGCACGTCCCGCGGCGGTCGTCGCCGACTCGGGGCGCGACACCACGCGGACCGGGCGTCCCAGCGACGGGAAGAGGTTGAGCGCCAGGTGCGGCCACGCGCCCTGGTTGCGAGGCTCGTCCTGCACCCAGGTCACCGACGCGTTCGGGTACTGGGCCAGGGCCTCGGCAACCTCGGCCTCGGGCAGCGGGTAGAGCTGCTCCAAGCGGATGATCGCCGTCGACGTGTCGTCGCGGTGCTCGCGCTCCTTGACGAGGTCGTAGTACAGGCGGCCCGAGCACAGCAGGACGCGCGTCACCGACGACGGATCGGTGATCGAGGAGTCGCCGATGACGGGCTGGAAGGCACCCGAGGTGAACTCGTCGAGGTGCGAGGAAGCGGCCGACAGACGCAGCAGCTGCTTGGGCGTGAACGCGATGAGCGGCTTGCGTGGGCGCTTGTAAGCCTGCGTGCGCAGCATGTGGAAGTAGTTCGCCGGCGTCGAGGGCTGGACGATCCACATGTTGTCCTGGGCGGCCAGCTGCAGGTAGCGCTCGATGCGCGCGCTCGAGTGGTCAGGTCCCTGACCCTCGTAGCCGTGGGGGAGGAGCATGACGAGCGAGGAACGCTGTCCCCACTTCTGCTCGGCCGAGCACACGAATTCGTCGATGACGGTCTGTGCGCCGTTCGCGAAGTCGCCGAACTGAGCCTCCCAGATCGTCAGCGTCTCGGGACTCTCCAGCGAGTAGCCGTAGTCGAAGGCCAGCACGCCGTACTCGCTCAGCGGGGAGTTCCACACGTCGAAACGCGCCTGGTTCTCGGTGAGGAAACGCAGCGGCGTAAACTCTCGGCCGTCGTTCGCGTCGTGCAGGATCGCGTGACGCTGGACGAAGGTCGCGCGGCCCACGTCCTCGCCGGACAGGCGCACGCCGGTGCCCTCCATGAGGAGCGTGCCGAAGGCCAGGAGCTCCGCGAAGCCCCAGTCGATGGGCTTGTTGCCCAGCGCCATCTCGAGGCGGCGCTCGCACAGCTGACGCAGCTTCGGGTGGGGCTCGAAGCCCTCCGGGAAGCGCGTGTGCGCGCGGCCGATGCGGCGCAGCTGCTTGGCGGGGGCAGCAGACGTCCAGCCGATCATCATGCCGATGCCGGGCATCTGGGACTCCGGCATGGTCCATTCCTCGTCGGGGGATTCCCCGGCCTCGCCCACACCGACGGTGAGCGCCGGGTCGTGCGTGCGACTCCCCGGGTTGATCTCGGACACCGAGGAGGCACCGCCCGCGCGGGTCTCCTCAAGGATGCGCCCGAGCTCCGCCTCGTACTGGGCGATCGACTGACGAGCCTCGTCCTCGGTGAGCTGGCCGCGACCCACGAGGCCGCGGATGTACACAGCGCGCGTGGAGGGGATGCGGTCGATGAGGGAGTACATGACGGGCTGGGTCATCGACGGGTCATCGCCCTCGTTGTGGCCGCGGCGGCGGTAGCACACCATGTCGATGATGACGTCCTTGTGGAAGGCGTTGCGGTACTCGAAGGCCAGGTGCGCGCAGCGGATGACGGCCTCGGGGTCGTCCGCGTTGACGTGCAGGATCGGGACCTGCAGGCCCTTGGCCAGGTCGGTCGCGTAGCCGGTGGAACGGCCCTGCGTCGGGCCCGTCGTGAAACCGATCTGGTTGTTGACGATGATGTGGATCGTGCCGCCGGTCTTGTAGCCCTCGAGCTGGGAGAGGTTGAAGGTCTCCTGGACGACTCCCTGGCCGATGAAGGCGGCGTCGCCGTGGATGAGGATCGGGATGATCGGCAGGTCCGGGTCGCCCAGGTGCTCCTGCTTGGCACGAACGATGCCCTCCAGGACGCCGTCAGCGGCCTCCAGGTGCGAGGGGTTGGCACCCATGTAGACCTTCGTGGCCAGGCCGTCGTCGAGGGAGTACACGCCCCACGTGCCCAGGTGGTACTTGACGTCGCCGGAGCCCTGGACCGAGTTGGGCATGTAGTTGCCCTCGAACTCGTCGAAGATCTGCGCATACGACTTGCCCGCGATGTTGGCCAGCACGTTGAGGCGTCCGCGGTGCGCCATGCCGATGGCGACCTCGTGGATGCCGGTGCGCGCGGAGTCGGCCAGGATGTGGTCGAGCAGCGGGATCAGTGACTCGCCGCCCTCGAGGGAGAAGCGCTTCTGGCCCATGAACTTCGTCTGGAGGAACTCCTCGAACGCCTCGGCGCGGATGAGGGTGCCCAGGATGTGGCGCTGCGCGTCGGGGGAGGGGGCCTCGTACGGGCGCTCGATGCGCTTCTGGACCCACGCGCGCTGCTCGGGGTCCTGAATGTGCATGTACTCAATGCCGACCGTGCGCGTGTAGGTGTCGTGCAGGCGCGTGAGGATGTCACGCAGCAGCATCTGGTCCGAGTCGCCGAAGCCGCCGGTGGGGAAGGGGCGATCCAGGTCCCACACGCTCAGGCCGTAGGACGACAGATCGAGGTCGGGGTGGCGACGCACGCGGTAGGCCAGAGGGTCGGTGTCGGCCGCGAGGTGGCCGCGCGAACGGTAGGCGTGGATGAGTTCCGCGATGCGCGCGGGCTTGCCCTTTTCGTGGTTCGGATCGTAGTCGTAGTCCGCTTCCCACGCGTAGGGGCGCGCGGGCACGTGCATCGAGGTAAAGACACGCTCGTAGAAGCCGTCACGGCCCGAGAGCTTGGCGTCCACCAGGGCCAGCAGGCGGCCCGACGCCGCACCCTGGATGATGCGGTGGTCGTAGGTGGAGGAGAAGAACATCGTCTTGCCGATGCCGAGGGCGGCCAGGCGCTTGGGGGAAACGCCGCGGAATTCTGCCGGGTAGTCGGTGGCGCCCACGCCGATGATGAGGCCCTGGCCGACCATGAGGCGCGGCACGGAGGTGGTGGTGCCCAGCGTGCCTGGGTTCGTCAGCGTGACGGAGGCACCCTGGAAGTCGGCGGTCGTCAGCGTCGCCGTGCGGGCGCGCGCAACGAGGTCCTGGTAGGCGTCGACGAACTCGGCGAAGGTCAGGGTGTCGGCGTCGTGGATGACGGGAACCTTCAGGGAGTGGTTGCCCTGCGCGTCGGCCACGTCGATGGCCAGGCCGAAGCCGATGTGCGCGAGCTGCTCGACGGCGGGCTTGCCGCCTTCGATCGTGTAGCGCACGTTGAGGTCGGGCATCTCGCACAGCGCCTCCACCAGGGCGTAGCCGATGAGGTGCGTGAAGGAGACCTTGCCGCCGACGGTGCGCGCCAGATGCGCGTTGATGAGGGCGCGGTTTTCGATGAGGAGCTTGGCCGGGATCTGGCGCTGGGAGGTGGCCGTGGGGATGGAGAGCGAGGCCTCCATGTGCTTGGCGGTCGCGCGCGCCGCGGACTTGAGGATGTGGAGCTCGTCGTGCGAGGGGGCGCCCTGGAAGAGCGTGAAGGCCGCGCGCCCGTGCTGCTGGCGCGTGTAGGGGCTGGTGGCCTCGGCGACGGCGGCGGGCGGGGCGGGCGGCAGGTCGGAACGCGTCACGGAGACGACGTGTGCGTGCTCGGTGGCGCCCGCCTCGGGCGCATCGTCTTCGATATCGAGGGTCGGCGGGGTCACCGAGACGGGGGCAACGGGATCAACGGGGACTGCGGCATTGGCCGACGAGGCCGGGGCCGGCTCCGGGGCTGAGGGAGTGCCCTCGGGGATGTCGGGACGCTTGGCGCGCAGCTGCGGGGGAGCGGACTCGGTGGAGAAATAGGCACGCCAGGAGGGATCCAGGAGCTGTGGATCGCGCTCGTAGAGGTCTCGCATCTTCGCGATGTACCACTGCGGATCGGGCTGGGAAGCGGTGGGAGTGGGCACGTATTCCTCCGTAAGTGTCGCGCCGCGCGATCAGGTTATTTCCCGCGCGGCCATACCTTGACAATCGTACCGCCGCGTGATCATCTTCACGAAACCTGGTACACCTTTGGCGTGTACTTCAAGGGTCTTTGGTCCGTTGAAGAATGATTGTTGGCACATGCCCCGCGGTGTGTGGAAATGCGCGCTGGGAGAGGCGGGCTGGGCGGCTAGACTGTAACCATCATGGACTGCGACACTGCCGGCGTTATCGCCGCTCTTTCTCACCCCCTGTCCGCGCGCGTACCCGCGACCCGCCCCGGCCTCGTCGAGGGGGCCACGCGATGACGACCGTCCTCATGCTTTTGCTCGGCATCGTCCTGACGGCCGGCACCTTCGTCTTCGTCTCCGCCGAGTTCTCGCTCGTCGCGGTTGACCAAGCCGTCCTCGACAAGAAGGCCGAGGAAGGGGACCGAGGAGCCGCCTCCGTCCTGCGCGCCACCCGCACGCTGTCCACCCAGCTGTCGGGCGCGCAGGTAGGCATCACGCTCACCACGATCCTGCTCGGCTACACGACGCAGAGCGCGCTGGCCGACCTGCTGGAGGACCTGCTCGGATCGGTCGGCCTCGCCTGGGGGCTTGCGACCGGCATCGCCGCATTCGTGGCGGCCGCGTTCATCAATGTCTTCTCGATGCTCTTCGGCGAACTTGTCCCCAAGAACCTCGCCCTGGCCCACCCCCTGGCGACTGCTGTGCGCGTCGTCCCCTTCCAGATGGCCTTCACTGCTGTTGCCCGCCCCGTCATCTGGGTGCTGGGCGGTACCGCGAACTGGGTGCTCGCCCGCATGGGCATCGAGCCCCAGGAGGAGATCTCCTCGGCGCGCTCCGCCTCCGAGCTGGCCGCCCTCGTCGAGCATTCCGTCGAAGAAGGCACCTTCGACATGTCCACGGCCGACCTTTTCGTCAACACGATCCGCATGTCCACCCTGAGCGCCGCCGACGTCATGACCGACCGCGGCCGCCTGCACACCCTCAGCGAGGGTGACAGCGCCCAGGACGTGCTCGACCTCGCCCGCGAAACCGGACACTCCCGGTTCCCGGTGATCGGCGATGACTCCGACGACATCCTCGGCTTGGTGTCGCTGCGCCGCGCGGTCGCCGTGCCTGCCGATCGTCGCGCCGAAGTCCCCGTCATCTCGTCGTCTCTCATGACCGACGCGCCCTCGGTTCCCGAGACCGTACCGATCGGTCCCCTCATGGTCCAGTTGCGTGACGAGGGCCTGCAGATGGCCGTCGTCGTCGACGAGTACGGCGGCGTCTCCGGCATCGTCACCCTCGAGGACGTCATCGAGGAGATTGTCGGTGAGGTCTCCGACGAGCACGACCAGCGTCGCCTCGGCATTCGCCCGCGCCCCGACGGGACTTTCCTCGTTCCCGGGACGCTGCGCCCCGACGAGCTCGCGCGCCGCACGGACATCAACCTGCCCGAGGACGGACCCTACGACACGATCGGCGGCCTCGTCATGAACGAGCTGGGCGAGATTCCAGTCGTTGGATCGCGCGTGAGCGTGGACGGCATCGGCATCGAGGTCACCCAGATGCAGGGGCGTCGCGTTGCCCAGGTGGCGATCACGCCCGCCCCCGAGGCCGAGGTTGAGGAGGCGTCGCTGTGAGCGTGGGAGTTGGTCTCGCCATCACCGTGGCGCTTCTGGCCGTCAACGCTTTCTTCGTTGCCGGCGAGTTCGCGGTCACCTCGACGCGTCGCTCGCAGGTCGAGCCTCTCGCCGACGAGGGTGCGCGCGGCGCGGCCGCTGCGCTGTACGCGCTGCAGCACGTGTCCCTCATGCTGGCGATCTGCCAGCTGGGCGTGACGGTCGCGTCCACGACCCTGGGCGTCGTCGCGGAGCCCACGATCGCGCACCTCGTCGAGTCTCCGCTCGAGCGCCTGGGCGCGCCCGAGGCGACCAGCCACGTCGTCGGCTTCGCGGTCGCCCTCGTCATCGTTCTCTTCTGCCACGTCGTCTTCGGCGAGATGGTCCCGAAAAACATCTCGATTGCCGCCCCCGTGCGCATGCTGCTGATCCTGGCCCCCGTCCTCGTGCGCCTGGGGCACGTCCTGCGCCCGATCATCGAGGCCATGGATCGCTTCGCGAACTGGTTCGTGCGCCTGGCCGGTTACGAGCCGCGCTCGGAAATCTCTGCCTCCTACACGATCGAGGAGGTCGCCTCGATCGTCGTCGCCTCGCAGGAGGAGGGCGTGCTGACCGACGAGCTGGGCCTGCTCAGCGGCACCCTGGAATTCTCCGAGGAGACGGCCGGGACCGCGATGGTCCCCCTCGACAAGCTCATCGTTCTGCCCGAGGGCGCCACACCGGCAGACGTGGAAGAACAGGTCGCCCACACGGGCTACTCGCGCTTCCCGATCGCCGGCGACGACGGTTCCATCGTCGGCTACGTGCACCTCAAGGACGTCCTGTACGCCACCGGTGAGGATCGCGAGCAGCCGATCACCCCGTGGCGCATCCGACGCCTCGAGGCCGTGTCCGCCGACGACCAGGTCGAAGACGCGCTGCGCCACATGCAGCGCACCGGCGTGCACTGCGCTCTCGTGCGCGATGCGGGAGCAGTCGTCGGCATCCTCTTCCTCGAAGACATCCTCGAATTGCTGGTCGGCGAAGTCCGAGACGTTCTCCAACGCCCGTGACGAGCCGCGATCCGCAAGGTACATTAGATCGAGGTCAAAACTTCGTGACGAACACAGACAAGGGGGAGAGCGTGAGCGACACCGAGTGCCCGCTGCCGAAGCGCTCGCAGCTGCGCGCGGCGCGCCCCCACGACACGGACGACCAGCAGGAGAACCCGACGACGTCGGCGATTCCGATGACTGACGAGGCCTCGGCCCCCACCCCTGATCCCGCGACGGATCTCGAGGACGCGGAGGAAACCCCGGCCTCGTCGACGGGGGAGCGACGACGCAATGTTCACCCGGTCGGCTACGTCCTGCGCGCCCTCCTCGTGTTGGGGCTGGCGGGCACGACGATCGCCGTGCCCATGACGGGACGCGTCGGATCCGACTCCTCCCTGACCGTGCCCGCGCGAGCCTTCGGCGCGTCGGTGGGCGGCCCCAGCTGGGCCCTGTCCTCCGCGCTGCCCCAGGCGACCGCCCTGGACGGCACCCTCACCGCGAACTCCCGTGCCAAGGCCAAGGCCCCCGTGTCCATCACCGGCTGCGCGTCGGGCAATGGGGCGGACGGCAACCGCAACGTGCGCGTCGTCGCCGACACGATCTACTGGCCGCTGCCGCAGGGGACCTACACGATCACCTCGCCCTTCACGATGCGTATTTCGCCCGTGTCCGGCCAGCTCCTGGCCCACGAGGGCATCGACATGGCCGCCCCGCTCGACACCCCCATCACCGCTGTGTACGGCGGCGTCGTCGAGGAGGTCGCGGAGAACTCGCGATCGGGCGCCTACGTGCAGATCAAGCACACGCGCTCCGATGGCACCGTCTTCCACTCCGCCTACCTGCACCAGTACATGAACAAAATTAAAGTGAAGGTCGGTGACACCGTCACCGCCGGGCAGGTCATCGGCGCGGTCGGCAACAACGGCTGGTCGACGGGCCCGCACCTGCACTTTGAAATCCACGACTCCTCGGATACCCCCGTGGATCCGGACGCGTGGATGCAGGCAAACAAAGCTGTTTATCTCGGACAGGAGTCTTGCTCATGATGCCCGTCACCATGCGTCAGGGACCCATCGTTTTCGCCCACCGCGGCGGCAGCGAGGAGGCCCCCGAAAACACGATGAGTGCCTTCGCCTACGCCTACGAGGCCGGGATCCGCCACGTGGAGACCGACGCCCACGTCACCGCCGACGGCAAGGTCGTCATCTGCCACGACGAGACCGTGGACCGCTGCTACGACGGTACTGGCGTGATTGCTCAGATGACGTGGCGCGAGCTGTCCAAGCTGCGCCACCGCGACTCCGGGGAGCAGATGCCGCTGCTCGCCCAGGTCCTCGAGGCCTTCCCCGACATGTACTTCAACATCGACGCGAAGGAGCCGGGCGTCGAAGGCCCCCTCCTTGACGTCATCGCCGACCACGGAGCGGCCGACCGCGTCCTGGTGGCCTCCTTCTCCGAGCCGCGCCTGCGCGCCGTGCGCGACATCGCTGCCTCGGATCCTTCCCGCGCGGTCGCCACGTCGCTGGGTACCGAGGCCGTCGTACGCCTCGTGGGTGCCGCGAAGAGCGCCACGAACCCCGCCTGGTGGCACGTGCCTGGCCCGCGCCAGGGCGCCATCGCCGCGCAGGTGCCCATGCATCAGGGCCCGATCCGCGTCGTCGACGAGCGCTTCGTGGCCACCGCCCACACCCTGGGCCTGGCCGTCCACGTGTGGACCATCAACACGGTGGCCGACGTGCTGCGCCTCCTCGAGGTCGGCGTCGACGGCATCATCACCGACCGCCCCGTCTTCCTGCGCGACTTCCTGGACCAACGCGGCCTGTGGACGCAGCCCCCGGCTCCGGGTTCTGTTTCGGGTCCCAGGGACTGAGGTTATTGCTTGAATTGGCGGGCGTGCACCGGAGGGTGCGCGCCCGCCAATCCACCTGAACAAACGTGTTGATTGCCTCGTCGATGAGGCTCTGGGAAAACGAGTAGTAGAGGGAAACGCCGATGTGGGTACTGGGAGCTTTCATTCTCGGAACGTTGGGTCTCTTCACGTGGTACATGAGAATGTTCTGTGACAACCCGACCGCCGAGCTGTGGCGTCGGGTGGGGATTGGGTTTCGTCTGAGAAGGATCCTTGGAACGGGGAGGGCCGCTCAGAACTTCAGTGCGGTGTCGTTTCCTGCAATCTCGACGGCGTTCTTACTGGGGGCCCTCGTGAAATGCGCCGAGGCACTTGGAGCACCTACATGGTTGATTGTCAGTCTTGCTGGCGTATGTATGCTCCTCATGATCGCTGCTCTCGTGGCTATCATCCCCTTCAAGTACCCCGATTGCTTCTATGAAGATTGGCAATACGCCAAGCGGCACGGCCTATTAGAAGAAGAGAAGGCCGGGAAGAAATCCTCTCAGAACCGCGATTCCGGCGGGGTAGATCGTCATGTGGGCACAGGTGTGACGATGCGTGTGGCCTCCGGCTGGAGGCAGCTGTCGAAGGAGGAACGCGGAGAGCTCGGGGATCTCGGCCAGGATGAGAGTATTCGCTTCATTGCCGTCGGGAAGGCAGAAGAAGGGTACGTGCCGAACATCGTTATCACTGAAACTGAGGTCTTCAGCGGCAAAGGAGAGAAGGAGATCCTCGACGACAGCGCTCATCGCCTGGCTGAGCCGCATCCTGGATGCCGCATCATTGACGACACCGTCGCGCCGTATCCAACGTCGCGGACCCGCCTCGTCACGGGCGTGTACACCCTCAACGGCACCTCGATGACCGTCTCGCAGCTCGTGTGGCTCACCTGGCATAGAAACGAAGGGGACGAGGAACCCCGCCGATTCCTGTGGACCGCGATATGCACGTGTGCGAGTAGTGACTTCCCAACCATTGTTGCCAGCTTCATGGAGATGGCGCAGACTCTGGAGGTGGAATCGTGAGCGTCGAAGGGACCATGGCCTCGTCGCCGGAGGAACTCGTCGTCTCCCTTGAACAGGCGAATGCGCTTATTGACCTCATTGGCATAAGGGAAGGGCATAACGCTCTATCGAGCGCGATGCCCGTCAGCGGACTCATGGCCGCTGGCCTCGCCGATTCCAACGGCCTCATCGGTGACGCTGAGGCGATCCTGGGTCCCGCGCGCACGGTCGACTCGCGCCTCGCTATCCGCGTCGTCTCCCCGAGGCCGAGCATTGGGGTGCGGAATGCGAGGATCTGGCCCTCGCAGCCATGCTCGGTCGTTATGCGTGCCCAGGCCGACGGCGTGCACTTCGCCCAGGTCGATGACTGCGATGTCCCGCGCATCCTGGCCGAGGAGAGCCTCCTGGAGCCCGGGCCAACCATCCATGACGGCCCGCCGTGGATTTCCGCTGACTTCGTGCAGGCAGTGCGGGATGTGGACCTGGAGAGGGCGCAGTCAGCCCTGATTGATGTGGCCGCTCAAGGGCCCAGCGACTCTCACTTCTCGCAGGACTGCTGGCACAAGCGCTGGAGCGTCGTGCTGTGCGTGCGGGAGGAGCGGACTCGGGGTGCCTGGAAGGATGTCGGGCATGTCGAGTGCTTCATCACCGACCACATGCATGCGCGTATGCACACGCCCATCGATCCTCGCGCACTCGCCCTCATGCGCGAGCGGAACGCGCCCACCCTGGACGCCCCGCCGCGCACGGCGCTGTGGGGGTTCATGATGGAGCTGCTCGCCAAGTAGTGCGGCTTGTGGGGCCTGCTTGCTGACAGTGGGCGCGGGTGTGTAGCGGGCAGATGCTAGGGCGCGAGGAGCCCCATCAGCATTGCCCAGATCGCTGCTCGTGGTGGTGCGTCCAGTGTCGGATCGGCTGACAGGTGGGCGAGCGCTTCCTCGTCAAGCGGCGCGTGGATTTGGGCGTGCAGATGGTCTGTCACGAAACACTCATAGTGCAAGCCGGTTCGCCACTCGTGACCGTGCATCTCCTCGCGTACGCAAGTGACGACACTCCAACTCCCCGAGACGCAGTCCTGGGCAAAGTGCGACTCTGCGGGACCATAAGTCACGAGATCGTTGAGCACATCCTGAGCGCCTTGTGCATCCAGGGAACGAACCGCAGCGACGAAATCCGCGGGAATATAAGGAGGCCCATCGTGGATGGTAGGTCCGGCGTGCAGCAGGGAAGCAAAGGCCAAGATATGGGGGACTTCGCAGTAATCAACCTGACTGAAGTGCACGCCGTCCACGTCGGAACGCATAACGACGGAGCGAGGTGCTGTGGGCCAGATCCTCCAGTCGCGTACGATGCCGCGCATGCTGGGGGATACGACGCGGATCGCAAGTTGGCTGCGAGCTGCTCGCACTGGTTCGAGGATGCGTGCGGCGTCGCCGGCTAAGCCGTTGGCGCCGGCCAATCCGAGCGACACCAGTCCGCTGGAGAGAGCAGCGCTTGAAATGCGCCCGGCATTCTCGTCGCTGGCAATCATCTCGAGCAGGGCATCTGCCTGCTCGACGGTGACGATGATCTGATCCGAGGAGTCGCTGTCGATTGGATGGTCGCTCACGGGGTCACCTTCAGGGTTTGAGCCATCGTGATGAAATCATCGATGATCGTTGGGAATAGAATGCTGGGGCATGTGCACGTCGCGGTCCACAGGAAACGCTGCGGAGGGTGCTGCCCGGCGGGTGCAGTGCGTGTTATCCATGTGAGCTGACTGAGGGTCAGCGACACATCGTCGAGAATGTAGGCGCCTGTTCGCCATCGAGCCCCCTCCGGGAGAACCGGCCATGCGAAGTCGTCGATAAGGTGGAATCCGGGCAACGCTTCCTCCACCTGCCTGATGGTGTCTGCGTAGACGTCGTCGTCGCTCGCGTCGGTGCTGAGTGCTCCGCCGGTTACCACGAAGGTTGGAACATTACCCTCATCTTTCGTCTGAGCGACAGCAACGAGCCGAACGCTGGGATCATCCGCGAGGGGGCCGAGCTGTGCGTGTTCCTCCGGGGTCAGGAATCTCCATCCCGAGGAAAGGGTCATTGTTACCTGTTCGTTCACCAGAATCCACCACCGCGTGAGTGCTTCTCGTATGCCTCCTGATCAATGTTGCCATCGTCGTCTAAGAGCCCATGGCGCTTGGCGTACTGCCAATCCGCGTAGACCCACCGGGGAAACTTGATGGGTAGAAGGCCAATCAAGAAGAAAGATAGAAATACGAGGGTCAAAATGGCGACGATGCGCGGCAAAATGCCACCTGGTCGGAAATAGTTAATGATACCTAAGGTGCCGCTCAGAAGAAAAATGCATGCAAATGCGGGTGCTCCGATTGCGGCATAATTTCTGCTGATTCTTCCCTTGCCGTTCATTCGTCGCCACAGGTTCGCAGCCTTCGAGTCTGTGAACATCTCGGCGTACCATATTGTCGCTACGAGCAGACCTAATCCGATTCCGCCGATAGCCAGTCTAATGTTCTCGTTCATGAAATTGTCCATTGTTAATTGAGTGCAGCGTTATTGATTGCATCACCCGACATTTCGCCGATGTAATGGCCGGCTACCCCGCCGATGACGCCGCCGAGAATGCCGCCGACGACAGCGCCAACGGGGGCAAAAGGCCCTGAGACAGCAGCGCCGATGGCAGCACCAACTTTGGCTCCTCCCCAGGCGCCAACCCACGTAGCTCCCCCTGTCAAAGTTCCTTTGACGCCCGCTCGCGCGACCTTGTGGCCCTCGCTCCATTCTGGGTGCTGCTCGGTATCGGTTTGGTAGGTGTTGTAGGCGGTGATACCGCCGTCGACAACCGCCCCCGCTACGCCGGCTACCTTTCCAGCCTTTGAGGCTATCGGAGCTATCGTTCGTGTTCCAGCTGGTTCTATGACTTGTGTCCCTGTTGGGCGGAATGTCCAAGCTTGCAGGTCGCCGTTGGCGAAGTATCCTGGGGGAGGCGTATAACCTCCCCTGTAACGCATCATCGTGGTTGCGGCTACAGCATTGCCACCAGTATCAACTAAACCCATCGTGTAGGGGAGAGCGTTAGCGTAAGGGTGCTCGTCATCCAAAACAAACTGGTCCTTGAGCGCGTTGAATACGGGCTCAATCAATTGCTCATAGGTATCCACTTTCAGGCTGTCTAGGGCGAGTGAAAACACGTGCTCGGCGCGTTCGTAATTCAATCGTTGGACCTCGGCTTGCGCTTGCAGCTCGTTAAATTTGCTGCCAAGGTAGTCGTCCGACTCATCGTATAGGCTCACTGTGTCGCCGTTGACGAGCAGACCACAGTCTTGAGCTTCCTGTGCGATTCCCTGATACGTGTCGCGTACTGACTTCATTGCCCAGGCGAGTTCTGATACAGCGTTCGTGAGTTCTTTCAGATCGTTGGAGATCCCTTCACACACGTCTGATGCGACTTGTAAATCGTACTGGCACGACTGGACACAGAGCGCCTCCTGCTGGCCGACAATGGAAGAAGCACGCATCGTATCGCCGTCTGCGGTACGCAATGCGCCGGAACTTTGTGCGCATTGATCCTTGAACGCGAAGAGATTGTCGACGTTAATGGGGAAAGGCATGGAAAACCATGCTCCGTGTTGTGGTGTATCTTCATCGGTACTCATCGTGGCCCCCTGGCGTTCAGATATTCTCCCACTGTCTTCATGCTGGCAGCTTCCTGATCATCGGTGTTTGCAAAAGCCTCGGATGCGGCGCTTAGACCACGAGCGATAGTAGAAGAACAGAAGGAAGCCTTCTCTATGACACGATTGATCCTCTCAACCTGTGTCGCGAGGGCTGCCTCATTACTCCCCGCGTTACTAGGTGGTGTAAGACTGCGGGATGCAATGTTCTCGCTTGAGTAGTTCAAGATAGTGATGGCACGCGACACTGCGGTCGCGTCCCATCTGACTCCATCGGCCATTTGTCTCCCCTTACGATATGGTCAACATTAACAGATCAGGATAGCCCGCCCTTCTAGTGACCGTCAAGTAATGCAGCGATAAAGCGCGGCATGACGAAACGAGGGGGCGGAGCCGCTTGGCTCCGTCCCTTGGCAGGTTCATGAGGACCACTGGAGTTGCTGGTTCGAGCATCGAATGAGCCGTGTTCCTCGGGGTAGGTTACCTCCATCCCGAGGAAATAGTCATCGTCGACTGTTCGTTCACCAGAATTCCTTCCTGTCCGCATGGTTCTCGTACGCCTCCTGATCGATGTTTCCGTTCTCATCTAGGAGCCCGTGTCGCTTGGCGTACTGCCAATCGGCATAGACCCAGCGTGGGAATTTGATCGGCAGAAGGCCAATGAGGAAGAAAGATAGAAATATCAGGATCAAAATGGCGGCAAAGCGTGTCCAAATCCCAGGTAGTTGAAAATAATTGATGATTCCTAAGGTGCCACCAAGAAGAAAAATGCATGCAAATGCGGGGGCTCCGATAGCGGCATAATTTCTACTGATTCTTCCATTCCCATTCATTCGACGCCACAGGTTCGCGGCCTTCGAGTCAGTGAACATCTCGGTGTACCACACTGCCGCTCCGAAGAATCCCATTCCGATTCCGATAATAGCCAGTGTAATGTTCTCGTTCATGTACTCATCCTTCATTGGCTGGATCGGGGATAAGGTAATTGGTACCTATTCGTTCACCAGAATTCCTTCCTGTCCGCGTGGTTCTCGTACGCCTCCTGATCGATGTTGCCATCGGCGTCTAAGAGCCCGTGCCGCTTGGCGTACTGCCAATCGGCGTAGACCCACCGGGGAAACTTGATGGGTAGAAGGCCAATGAGAATTACTGGGATGAGGAGGAATAAAATATAGCCACAAGGCGTATCCAGGGCGCGCGGTATGATTCCCTGTTCGGCTAAGGTCATGACGCCGACATCTATAAAGAACAGTGAGAATGCTGGGGCACAGATCGCTGACCGGTTTTTACTGAGAAGACTTGGTTTTGTCATCGTTCCCAAGATTCGTCCAAGGCGACTGTCTGAGAACATTTCAAGGTACCACATTGTCATGCAGAAGATGCCAAATAGAAATGTCAAAACTGGCATGACATCATCGTATTTCATCGTCTGAATCCCTTTTACTCGTTGTCCATATGGCTATCAATGACTGAGTTGACTTCATCTGCAGCCATCTCTCCAGCGTAGTGCCCGACCAATCCGCCGATGACGCCGTCGGCTGGGGCGCCAGTGACAAGGTTGAGCGTAACCAGGTCGTTCCCCACTCCGCCTGCAGCTTGCTCGCTAGCCTGGGCTTAGCATCAGGGTAACGGAACAGCTGATGAAGGGGCTTGGCGCATGAGGTTTGCCTCAGCGGAATTACTTATAGAATCCCTGCTGGTGGGTGAAACGAGGGGGCGGAGCCGCTTGGCTCCGCCCCCTCGATGCATCTGTCAAGACCGCCGGCTCACTCGTCGCCGCTGAAGTCTGCCACGGCCTCGTCCAGGCCCGCGCGGCGGATGCGCACGAGCGACAGGAACACCAGGCCGGCGGCCAGGGCGATGCCCAGGCCTCGAACCAGCCAGGTCTCGCCCACGAAGATCATCGCCATGGCGGCCAGGACGGGCACCAGGAGCGTGAACGCGTAGCCGATGTAGCGGCCGAACGACGGCATGGGCACGCCGTCGGACTCGGCGACCGACTTGACCATGAAGTTCGGGCCGTTGCCGATGTACGTGATCGCGCCACAGAACACGGCGCCCAGCGAAATCGGGATCAGGTAGTACTCGGGCACGCCCGCGACCAGGGTGCCCTCGCCGCCGGAAGCCTTCGCCATCTCGAAGAACGTCATGTACGTCGGGGCGTTATCCAGGATCGAGGACAGGCCGCCCGTGAACACGAAGTACGTCATGCGGGTCAGCGGCAGGGACGGGGCGATCTGCTCCAGGTAGCGCAGCGCCGGCGCCATCGTCGAGAAGATGCCGATGAACAGGGTCGCGACCTCCATGATCGGCGCCCACGTGAACGCGTTCTCCTCGAAGCGCACCTTCTTGTCCGAGAGCTTGTAGGACAGGCCCGCGACCGTGAACATGATGATCTCGCGCCACGGCACAAAGCCGGTCCACGAGTGTACGTGGCCCTCGGCCAGCGCCTCGCCGTCCCAGGAGGGAGCGAAAGCGACGGACAGGATGATGATCGCGAAGAACAGCAGGTTGATCTTGCCGTGCAGGCTCAGGGGCTTGACCTCGCGGTCGTCGGCCTCGATGGAGGCGGTGTCCTCGGACGCGTAACGTACGCGGTCGATCGAGTAGTACGACAGGAGCAGCAACGCCAGGACGAACAGCCATTCCTTCCACAGCGCGAACGTCCATGCGAAGGGCACGCCGTGCAGGTAGCCAAGGAACAGCGGCGGGTCGCCGAGCGGAGTCAGTATGCCGCCACAGTTCGCCACAATGAAGATCGTGAACAGGACCGTGTGCACGCGGTGCTTACGTTCCTTGTTTGTCTCCAGGAGCGGGCGGATGAGCAGCATGGCCGCGCCCGTCGTCCCGATGAACGAGGCCAGCAGCCCGCCGATAGCCAGGAAGATCGTGTTGTTACGCGGGGTCGCCTTGATGTCGCCGGCCAGGTGAATGCCGCCGGAGACCACGAACAGCGCGAAGAGCAGCGCGATGAACTGCACGTACTCCACGCCCGTGGCGATGAGCGGGCCGGTGCCCGCCTTCATGAACATCCAGACCGTCGTCGGCACGCCGAGAGCGAGCGCGACGGAGAGCTGGGAGGATTCCTTTTCCCACCAGTGCGAGGTCTTCGGGATGATAGGCAGAACTGCGATGCAGCCAAGCATCGCGATGAAGGGGAGCAGGCTCCACCAGGGGTAGGTCATCGGCCAGTCCTTGATTGACGTTAGATACGCTCACCATTTTATGGGGTAGGGGAGCGGGTGTGGAGCGTTCCGGGAGGTGGGAGTGGCCTCATCGACGAGGCCGGGGCGCGTTCGCGCGCGGGTTTCCGCTGGGTTGGACGCGGGCATTGTGAGCGATCCGGATATGAGTGGCACCCCGAACAGGACTCGAACCTGCGACCTCTTGCACCGGAGGCAAGCGCTCTATCCGCTGAGCTATCGGGGCAGCTCGGTCAGTTTAGCAGGGTTTCATACAACCACGTGGGACGGTGATGTGTGCCATACTAGTGGGCGTTGCTTGTTTGAGAACTCTTCAGGAGGATCCCATGCGCGTTCATATCGGCACCGATCACGCCGGTTTCGAACTCAAGGAAAAGGTCGTCGCGCACCTGCGCGAGGCCGGTCACGATGTCGTCGACCATGGCGCCCACACCTACGATGCGCTCGACGACTACCCGCCGTTCTGCATTGAAGCCGCCCAGGCGGTCGTCGATGAGCCGGGTAGCCTCGGCATCGTCATCGGCGGCTCCGGTAATGGCGAGCAGATGGCCGCCAACTGCGTGGAAGGCGTGCGCGCCGCCCTCGTGTGGTCGGATGCGACCGCACGTCTGGCCCGCGAGCACAACGACGCGAACGTCGTGGCCGTCGGCGCCCGCCAGCACAGTGAAGAAGAGGCTCTCGCCCTCATCGACGCCTTCCTGGAGACCCCCTTCAGCGGCGACGAGCGCCACCAGCGCCGCATCGACCTGATGAAGGACTACGAGCGCTCTGTGCGCGCCTGAACGACGCGCAGACTCGCGAGGCGGGGCCGGTGGGTGACCACCGGCCCCGTTTTGTGTGCCTGCTTCGTCAGTTTTTGCTGTCGTTCGTTGCCTGATGTATCTCGGCGCTGTGCGCTCCGCCTGATCTGGAGCTGCCGTGTGGGCTATCGTCTGCTCGCCACCCTTCTGGCTTACCTGTGGCTCGGCGCGTCCGCTGGAAACCTCGGCAGGGCCCGCAGACCGCGCGGTACCCCCAACTTGTCTGCCCTATGTGGCGGCATCCTGCTATCATGCTTGAGAGTGCATGTCGCTGAGTTGTTTCGTGTTACAAACGTCGTCAATCCGAGCGACTTTTTGTACGTCTCCCCGAGTGATTGTTACAAACGTCGTCAATCCGCCCGATATTTCGCTAGAAATCGCGTGTTTTGGGCTTGGTTTGACGACCTTTGTAACGGGACCTCATATTGAGCGGTTGAAAATGCTCCGATTTGACGACGTTTGTAACATCTGGGGTGTCGGCTGTCTGGAATGACCGAGGGTATTCGGCGTTTCCTCGCCAGCCCCGGCCTCGTCCCTTAGCCCTGGCCGGTGAGGGTGAGGTACACGAGGAACAGGTTCAGCGCGACGATGACGGCCGCGATGAGGAAACCGGTGACGCGCAGGGGACGATTGTTCGCGTAGTCGCCCATGACGTCGCGGTTGGCGGTCAGGCGCATGAGCGGGATGATCGCGAAGGGGATGCCGAATGACAGGGCGACCTGCGAGACGACGAGGGCCCACGTGGGCTCGGCGCCCGCGCCCAGAATGATGAGCGCCGGGATCAGGGAGATGAGGCGGCGCGCCATGATGGGCACGCGAATGTGGAGGAGGCCGTTCATGATCTCCGAGCCAGCGTAGGCGCCCACCGACGTGGAGGCCAGGCCCGAGGCGAGTAGACCCACCGCAAACACCGTGCCAACGACCGGTCCGAGCGTGGAGGAGATTGCCGCGTGCGCCCCCTCGATCGTGTCAGTGCCGCTCTGACCGGCCAGAGCCGCGGCCGCCAGCAGCAGCAGACCGATGTTGACCAGGCCCGCGATGCTCAGCGCCCAGTAGATGTCGATGCGCGTGGCGCGCAGCAGGCGCGTGAGGTGTCCGGAGGAGTGGTGGGCGTCGCCGGTGGACGGGCCGAGCTCGTCGGCCTCGTGGTCGTTGACCAGCGAGGAGTGCAGATAGACTGCGTGTGGCATGACGGTTGCGCCCAGCATGGACGCGGCCACGAGGACCGAGTCGGTGCCCTTGAAGCGGGGGAGGAGGCCGCCGAGGATCCCCGACGGGCTGGGAGGCGCGACGAAGAGGCCCGCTAGGAAGCCCAGCGTGATGATGATGAGTAGGCCGACGATGATCGTCTCGAACTGGCGCTGTTTGCCTTCGCCTTGGACGACGAGAAGCGCCATGGACACGGCGCCGATGATGACGCCGCCCCACAGGAGTGGGACCTCGAACAGGAGGTGGAGGGCGAGCGCACCGCCGATGACTTCGGCCAGGTCGGTTGCGGCCGCAACGATCTCCGCTTGGATCCAAAAGGCGATGCGGGCGGGCTTAGACATGCGGTCGCCGAGCAGGGCGGGCAGGGACTGGCCGGTGACGAGGCCGAGCTTGGCGGAGAGGTACTGGATGACCATCGCGAAGATGTTTGAGGCCACGAGAACCCACACGAGCAGGTACCCGTAGCGCGCGCCCGCCGTGATGTTGGCGGCGACGTTTCCGGGGTCGACGTAGGCGACGGCCGCGACGAAGGCGGGGCCGAGGAGGGGGATGAGCTTGTGGCGCTGCTCGGTGTCCGTGGTGGTCACGGGGATCCTCACTATAGGTAGAAAAATATTCGGCTACCCGAAACATTACTCGCCTCGCGTCCCTCACGGCGGGACGAAAGCCACCCAGGCGCGCCTCGTGTGGCCAGGTTTTCATTCACGGACCCGGGGAGAGTTCGCGGATGGGAGCAAAAACCCCGTAGTCTAAAGGGGTGACTCCTGAAGAACTTGCTACTCTCATCCGCGCGACCCTGCTGGACGCTGCTGCCGCCGGTCGCATTTCGATCGACCCCTCGTTGGTCCCCGACCCCGTGACCGTGGAGCGCCCGCGCGTGCGCGAGCATGGCGACTGGGCGACCAACGTCGCGATGCAGCTCGGTAAGAAGGCTGGCATGGCGCCGCGCGAGTTCGCGCAGATCCTCGCCGACGACCTGGCCGCCGCCGACGGTATCGACTCCGTCGAGGTCGCTGGCCCCGGCTTCATCAACATCCGCCTGGGCGCGGGTGCGGCGGGCGAGCTGGCTCGTACCATCGTCGAGGCCGGCGCCGCATACGGCCGCAACGAGACCCTCTCGGGCCGCTCGATCAACCTCGAGTACGTGTCCGCGAACCCGACCGGCCCCGTGCACCTGGGTGGCGCCCGCTGGGCCGCTGTCGGCGATTCGCTTGCCCGCCTCATGGCCGCCTCCGGCGCAGCCGTGACCCGCGAGTACTACTTCAACGACCACGGCTCGCAGATCGACCGCTTCTCGCACTCCCTCTATGCCCGCGCCATGGGCCGCGAGGTCCCCGAGGACGGATACGGCGGCCAGTACATCGCCGACATTGCCGACCAGGTCCGCGCTGACGCGCGCGCGGCCGGCGAGCCCGACCCGATCACCCTGCCCGAAGAAGAGGCCATTGAGGTCTTCCGCGCTCGCGGCGTCGAGCTGATGTTCGCGGAGATCAAGGAGCGTCTGCACACCTTCCGGGCAGACTTCGACGTGTTCTTCCACGAGGAGTCCCTGCACACCTCCGGCGCGGTTGCCGCGGCGATCGAGCGCCTGCGTGAGCGCGGCGAGATCTTTGACGAGGGTGGCGCGGTGTGGCTGCGCACGACCACCTACGGTGACGACAAGGACCGCGTCCTCATCAAGTCGGACGGCCAGGCCGCGTACTTCGCGGGCGACGTCGCCTACTACCTCAACAAGCGCGAGCGTGGCGCCGATGCCGCCATCTACCTGCTGGGCGCCGACCACCACGGCTACATCGGCCGCATGATGGCCATGTGCGCCGCGTTCGGCGACAAGCCGGGCGAGAACCTGCAGATCCTCATCGGCCAGCTCGTCAACCTCGTCAAGGACGGCGAGCCCGTGCGCATGTCCAAGCGCGCCGGCACGATCGTCACCCTCGACGACCTCGTCGATGCTGTGGGCGTGGACGCCGCGCGCTACGCCCTCGTGCGCGTCTCGATGGACACGCAGGTCGACATTGACCTGGATCTGCTCTCGCAGCACTCCAACGACAACCCGGTCTACTACGTGCAGTATGCGCACGTGCGCACCTGCAACGTGGCCCGTAACGCCGCCGAGCACGGCGTCACCCGCGACGCAGGCTTCGACCCGGCTGCCCTCGATTCCGAGGCCGACGAGGCCCTGCTGGCCGCCCTCGCCCAGTTCCCCGCGCAGGTTGCGCAGGCGACCGAGCTGCGCGAGCCGCACCGCATCGCCCGCTACCTGGAGTCCCTGGCTGCGACCTACCACGCCTGGTACGGCCAGTGCCGCGTGACGCCTCGCGGCGACGACCCGGTCAAGCCCGGCCACGTCGCCCGCCTCTGGCTCAACGACGCGGTCACCCAGGTGCTGCGCACCGGCCTCGGCCTCCTTGGTGTGAGCGCCCCCGAGAGGATGTGAGCCGGTGAGCGAGACGGCAAGCGTCGGTACCCTCACCTGCCCGACCCCCGATGAGCGCCCCGACCTGTGGCCGTGGAGCGCTTCTCGGGAGGACGGCGTGCTGCGCGTGGGAGGCGTCGACCTGACCAGCGTCGCCGCCGACTTCGGCACGCCCACCTTCGTGCTTGACGTCGAGGCCATGCGCGGCCGCGCCCGCGTGTGGGCCTCGGCGATGGCCGAGGAGTTCTGGGACGGCTACGGCATGAACGGCGGCGACGCCTTCTATGCTGGCAAGGCCTTCCTGAGCGCCGACGTCGCGCGCCTCGTCGCGGCCGAGGGCCTGGGTATCGACACCGCCTCGCTCGGCGAGCTGAGCCTGGCCCTGCGCGCGGGCGTGGACCCCGACCGCATCGGCCTGCACGGCAACAACAAGTCGGACGCGGAGATCCGTCTCGCCCTCGAGGCTGGCATTCACCGCATCTTCATCGACTCGATGGACGAGGTCCACCAGATCGAGCGCATCGCCGCTGACCTCGGCGTCGTCGCGCCCGTCATGGTGCGCCTGAAGTCCGGCATCCACGCAGGCGGCAACGAGTACATCGCGACCGCCCACGAGGACCAGAAGTTCGGCCTGTCCCTGGCCACCGGCCAGGCGTACGAGGCCGTGGCCGCGATCAAGGATGCGGCGCACCTGGACTTCCGGGGCCTGCACAGCCACATCGGTTCCCAGATTTTTGGGACCGAGGCCTTCGCCGAGGCCGCGCGCATCGTCGTCGACTTCGCGGCGCTCCTGAAGGCTGAGCTGAGCTTGGACGTTCCCGCCATCGACCTGGGCGGCGGCGTGGGCATTGCCTACACGGGCCAGGACCCGGTCCCGACCTCCCCGGTCGAGGTCGCCCGCGCGCTGGCTACCGTGGTGCGCGAGCGCTGTGCCCACCATGGCCTGCCGATCCCGCACGTGTCCGTGGAGCCCGGCCGCTCGATCGCTGGCCCGTCGATGGTCATGCTCTACCGCGTCGGCGTCGTCAAGGATATTTCCCTGGAAGACGGGGGAATGCGCCGCTACGTGGCGATCGACGGCGGCATGTCGGATAACATCCGCCCGGTCCTCTACGACGCGGCCTACACGGCGACGCTCGCTAACCGCGATCCCGCCGATGCATCTGAACTCGTGCGCTGCCGCATCGTCGGCAAGCACTGCGAGAGCGGTGACATCATCATCCGCGACATCGACCTGCCGGCCGACATCACGGGAGGCGACCTGCTGGCCGTTCCTGCTGTCGGCGCGTACGGCTACTCGATGGCCTCGAACTACAACATGCTGACGAAGCCGGGCGTGCTCGCGGTCGAGGATGGAGCGGCGCGCTGGTTCATCCGTCCGCAGACGGTCGACCACCTGCTGGCCCTCGACGCCGGCCTGGAGTAAACGTCGGCTTGTAAAAAACCGAGCAAACGGGGAGCACCTACGGGAGCTCCCCGTTTTGTGCGCACTCCCTGTCTTGTGCACCCCCAAATTTCGCACGTAATTCCCGTCCCGCTATTTCCAATTTTGAAATTGCGCCCTTGGAATTGCAACGTTTGTGGGTGTACCCAAATTCTGACCAGGGGAAATTATGTGCGAGATTGAGGGGTGGGAGTGATCTTGGGGAGAGGTCTTAGGGAACGAGCTTAGGTAAGCCTAGGTTTTGTTGTTACTGACAAACTCTAGGATGATGGGTGCAGCTGTGAATGCAGCCGAAATCCTGATAGTGACAATCGAAAGTCGAGGAAACATGCGCCGCACTGCCGCACGCATCGGCGTCGTCGCCGCTCTCGCCCTGTCCATGGGCGTGGCCGCGGTGAACGCCCCCTCCGCCCGAGCCGAGGAGCCCGGACTCGTCTCCGCCGCCCGCGCCGACAACGACGAGATGAACTACGCGATCAACCTCGCGGGCACGAACCCCGAGGACCTCCAGCGGGCCCTCGCCCTCGTCCCCGGAGCCGGTGGCGCCGCCCTGGCCTCGTACCCGGAGATTGGTACCTTCTTCGCGCAGAGCGCCACGCCCTCGTTCGCGCCCGACCTGGCCGCCGCCCTGCGAGCGGCCGGCATCTCCATCCACTCGATCGGCCCGACGCGCGTGGCCCCCGTCCTCTACTACGAGCGCGTCGAGTTGCCCACCGACAAGAAGGACGAGGCCCCCGCCCCGCAGTCGGGAGCGGCGGGCGGCCTGAACTCCATGCGCGATGAGACCGCGAGTGCCGCTCCCACTGAAGCGAACGAGGAGATCTTCAACTGGGGTGCCGTTGCCATGCACGCGCGCGAGGCCGAGGCCGTCAACGTCAAGCGCGCCCCCGTGACCGTCGCGGTCGTGGACTCCGGCGTCGAGGATACGCACCCCGACCTGGAAGGGCGCGTCGATACGTCGCGTTCGGTGAAGTGCTCGGTGAATGGTGTCGCCACGCAGGATTTCTACGGGTGGCGCGATGAGTTCTACCACGGCACGCACGTCGCGGGCATTATCGCGGCTAACCATAACGACATTGGTATCGACGGCATCGCCCCTGAAGCGACCATCGTTGCCATTCAGGCGACCAATGACAACCGCCTCATTTACCCCGAGTACGTGACCTGTGCGTTCATGTGGGCGGCGAGCCACGGGGTGGACATCGTCAATAACTCCTACTCGATGGACCCGTGGGTCTACTGGAGCCCGACCGACCCGGAGCAGGCTGCGGGCCTCGAGGCGGCCACGCGGTCGATTAAGTACGCGCAGGACAAGGGGCTGGCCGTTATCGCGGCGGCAGGTAATGAGGGTGTCGATATCGACAATCCGTGGATCGACAACGGATCGCCTACCGACGTTCCCACGCCGACCAAGAATCGCGCGGTGGAAGGCAGTATCCGCGTTCCCTCCATGCTCGACGGCGTCGCCCAGGTGAGCGCGGTCGGTCAGGCGTACAACGTGAAGCCGGGCCTGTCCCTGGGCCGTGCCGAGTTCTCCAACTACGGTCACACGATTGATTTTGCCGCCCCGGGCGACCAGATCTACTCCACGGCCACGACGCTCTTCTACCGCAGCGGCTACGCCGTCGCCGATGGCACGTCCATGGCGACCCCGCACGTGTCGGGTGTCGCGGCCCTCATCAAGTCAGTGCATCCGGAGCTTACGGGCGCCCAGGTCATAAAGGTGATGGAGAGGCAGGCCGAGGCTAATTACGGACGCCTCAATGAGCCGATCGACGGCAGGGAGTACCGCGGCTACGGCTTCCTCGATGCGCTCGATGCGGTGACGGATGATCTGGGACGGTTCGACGAGGCCATGGCTGGTGAGTGGGTCAAGGATGCCACAGGCTGGTGGTACTGCTACGAGGACGGAACCTACCCGGCCTCAACCTCGATTCAGATCCGCGGGGAGACCTTCCGCTTCGATGCGCGCGGCTACATGGTGACTGGATGGGTGCTTGACGGTGGCCGGTGGTTCTACCACGAGACCTCGGGGGCCCAGGTATTGGGCTGGGCCAACGTGAATGGCACCTGGTACTACCTGGAACCCCCCACGGGTGCGATGGTGACCGGTTGGGCTTACGTCGATGATGCCTGGTACTACTTGAGCGCTTCGGGTGCGATGGTGACCGGTTGGGCTTACGTCGATGGTGCCTGGTACTACCTCACTCCCTCCGGCGCGATGGCAATTGGCTGGCTGAACGACGGTGGGTCCTGGTACTACCTGGACGTGTCCGGTGCGATGGTCACCGGCACTCGGCAGGTGGATGGTGTGACCTACACCTTCGGCCCGGACGGTCGCATGCAGTAATCGACCGTTCCCACGTGTCAAGGCGGGGACGCGCATCTGAGGGTGCGCGGCCCCGCCTTGCTGTCGTGAGAGTTGGGCATAGGCGGGCGAGGGAGTGATTACATGAAATTCTTGCCTCTAGGCGGGTGTTGACCAATTTAAGCGACGCTAAATTGTGGCGAGTGACAAACTAAAGCATGATAGTTCTGATGGGTACATTGTCGTACTCGCCAGACCCACAACTGAAAGTCGAGGAACCATGCGCCGCAATGTTGCACGCATCGGGCTCGTCGCCGCCCTCGCCCTGTCCATGGGTGTTGCCACGGCGACCGCCCCACCCACCCGGGCCGACGATCATACCGGCCTCATCGCGCCCGCCCGCGCCAGCGCCGGCCTGATGAACTACGCCATCAACCTCAGCCCGCAGGCCAGTTCCGAGGACCTTGCGCGCGCGACCTCGCTGGTCGCATCCGTCGGGGGCGTCACGCTGGCCTCCTACCCGGAGCTGGGGACGTTCTTTGCCCAAAGCGAGTCGGCCTCGTTCGCCCCGGACCTGGCCGCAGCCCTGGCGAAGGCCGGAATTTCCGTGCACTCGGTCGGCCCGACGCGCGTGGCCGCCGTCCCCGAGGGTGAGCGCCAGGCGGCCCCTGACCCGCAGCCCGCCCCGCAGCCAAGCGAGGCGAGCCCGGCTCAGTCAGGAGCCCAATCGGGCGCGCAGTCCGGAGCACAGTCGGGTGGCCCGTCCTCCCTGCGCGGCCAGAGTGCGACCGAGGCCGATAAGCCCGAGGAGGTCGTCAACTGGGGCGCCCAGGCGATGAGCGCCACCGATGCGGCGGCCGTGCCGATTGCGCACGCGCCCGTCACCGTCGGCGTCATCGACACCGGCATCGACGACACGCACCCCGACCTCGTGGGTCGCGTCGACACCTCCCGTTCCGTCTCCTGCGGGCACAACGGCATCCCCTCGCAGGCGTACGGCTCCTGGCGTGACGACTACTTCCACGGCACGCACGTCGCGGGTATCATCGCCGCCAACCACAACGGCATCGGCATCGACGGCATCGCGCCGACCGCGACCCTCGTGTCCATCAAGGCCTCCAACGACGAGCAGCTCATGTACCCCGAGTACGTGACCTGCGGCTTCATGTGGGCCGCCAGCCACGGCGTTGACATCGTCAACAACTCCTACTCGATGGACCCGTGGGTCTACTGGAGCCCGAGCGATCCCGAGCAGGCTGCCGGCCTCGAGGCCGCGACCCGCGCCATCGCTTACGCGCAGGGCAAGGGGCTGGCCGTCATCGCCTCGGCGGGCAACGACGGCATGGACAACGACAACGTGACGACCGACAGCGGCTCGCCAACCGACCTCGACACCCCGATCAAGGACCGCCCCGTGAAGAACGGCGTCAAGGTCCCCGCCATGGTCGAGGGCGTCAGCCAAGTCAGCGCCGCCACGCGCACCAACGTCGAGACCAAGCCCGAATGGGCGAACCTCAAGCGCGCCGACTTCTCCAACTACGGCAAGAGCGTCGACTTCACTGCTCCGGGGCAGGACATCTACTCCACCGTTCCCACGTCGATCTTCTCCTCCGGCTACGCCAAGACCAGCGGCACCTCGATGGCCACGCCCCACATCACGGGCATCGCTGCACTCATTAAGTCGATCCACCCGGGATTCCAGGGCAAGCAGATCACCGACCTCATGCGCAAGCAGGCCGCCATGGAATACACGCGCCTGGAAGCGCCCGAGGACGGCAAGGAATTCCGCGGCTACGGCTTCATCAACGCGCTGACCACGATGCGCCGCGACCAGCCCCAGCCGACCGTTCAGACCCTGCAGTACCGGGTCGGCAAGGGTGAATGGAAGGACGTGCAGGGTGCGACTCTGCCGGCCGGTCCCGTCACCTTCTACACCGAGGCGATCGCCCCGATCAGCCACCTGCACATGGACGTCGCCGGTCTGGCCGCCGTCGACCGCGACGGCTCGGGCAAGTACTTCGACGACGCCCTGGGTGCCTCGATCGAAAACGTGGACCTCAGCGCACTGCTGCCCGAGGGCACTGACTCGGTGACCGCCCGTGTCCAGGTCAGTGCCACCGGCATCAACTTCGATCGCCAGGCCGACGACGATACGGGCCGTGAGGCCATCTTCACCGTCGCGCGCGACCCGAACGCCGCCGTGTCCCCGGCCCCCGCGCCCGATGCCGACGCGACGCCCGCGCCGTCGGGCCCCGCTAAGGCCGGCATCACCGCTCCCGCGCGCAGCACCGACCAGCTGCCCGCCAACTACGCGGTCAACCTGCCCAAGGGCACCGATAACGCCACCTTCCAGCGTGCGGCGGCCCAGGCCTCGTTCCACGGTGGCCTGTTGCTGGCGCAGTACCCGGCCTTCGGCACATTCTTCGTGCAGTCGGCATCGCCTACCTTCTCGCCCGACCTGGGCGCGGCGCTCGTGAAGGAGGGGATCAGCTACGACTCGATCGGCCCGACCCGCCAGGCGCCTGTCGGCGGTAACGAGGCCATGGTCCCCATCTCCTACGAGACGCGAGTCGCGGCGGATGCGGCGATCGCGGCGGCGCCCCGCTCCCAGGGAGCGCAGGCGGCGCAGGGTGACCAGGACGCTGCCCTCACCCCGGACCCGCAGACCGGCAACGGATGGCACCTCCAGGCCCTGCGCGCCCTTGAGGCTCAGGGCGTGGACGTGATGCGCGCGCCCGTTACGGTGGGCATCATGGACCAGTCCGTCGATGACACCGTGCCGGATCTGGTCGGACAGGTCGACCATGACAAGTCCGTGTCCTGCTCGTTCAACGGTATCCCGAACCGCGACCCCGCCGCCTGGCGCTGGGACGACGCGACCCACGGCACGCATGTGGCCGGCTCGATCGCCGCGAAGCACGACGGCGTGGGCGTGGACGGCGTGAACCCGACCCTGCGCATCGCCGCGATCAACGTGGCCTCGCGCAACGGCGGGTTCTTCTACCCCGAGTACATCGTGTGTGGCTTCGTGTGGGCCGCCGAGCACGGCATCTCAGTCACCAACGGTTCGTACTACGTGGACCCGTGGAAGTACTGGCTCCCCAACGATCCCGAGCAGGCCGCGGGCCAGGAGGCCGTGCAGCGCGCGGTCGACTACGCGACCTCGAAGGACGTCATCAACGTGGTGGCCGCCGGTAACTTCTCGACGGACCTGGACAACCTGCCCACGACCGACGACTCGGCTCCCGGCGACACCTGGGGTGCGCACGAGCGTGACGTGACGGGCGCGGTCTACATGCCGCCGAAGCTGCGCGGCACGCTCTCGGTGTCCGCGCTGCAGCTGCCCGAGGGGGCCGACCCCGCAACCGGCGTGCTCGAGCCGGCGTCCTGGTCGAACTGGGGTGCGGACAGTGTCGACTTCGCCGCCCCCGGCGCGAAGATCTACGCTCCTCTGACGAGCTGGTACGGCAAGGCCTACGGCAACCTGTACGGCACGTCGCAGGCGTCGCCCCTGGCGGCCGCCGTCATTGCGACGCTGCGCCAGGTCCACCCGGAGATGAACGCCGAGCAGATCATCGCCCTGGCGAAGAAGCAGGCGGGGGATCCGGCGAACTGGGATCGCCTCAAGCCCGTCGAGGGCCGCGAGTACCGGGGCGCGGGCCTGCCCAACGCCCTGGACGCGGTCCTCAAGGATCAGGCCAAGCCCGTCATCGGCAGCGTTGAATACTCCACCGATGGCACGACGTGGCAGCCGCTAGCGGGGGAGAGCGTCGCTGGACGCGTCTCCATCCGCGTGACGGTGACCGGTCCGGTGACCTCCGCGCGTCTCCTTGTCGGGGACCGTGAGGTCGCGACCGGCGCGGGCAACGGCGCCTTCGAGGGTAACTCGGTGACGCTGCAGGCCGACGGTGTGGATGTGTCCCACCCGAATGGGACGGGACGCTTCGCGGGTGCCGCTACGGTCACGGTCGAGGCGATGGGCCGCAATAACGACTCGCGGGCCGACGACGACGCGACGCTCCAGGTTCCCTTCACCGTCAGCCCCGACCAGGTCGGCCCCGACGAGGCCCGCTCGGGCCGCTGGGTCTCCGGCGCGTTCGGCTGGTGGTGGCGCTACGAGGACGGCACCTACCCGACCTCGACGCAGCTGCGTATCGATGGGGCGATCTACCGCTTCGATGCCCGCGGTTACATGGTGACCGGCTGGGTCAGCGAGGGTGGCCACTGGTTCTACTACGGACCCTCCGGCGGACAGGCTGCGGGCTGGGTGCAGGTGCGTGGAACCTGGTACTACCTGGATCCCATCAGCGGCGAGATGGCGAGTGGTTGGACCAAGGTGCGCGACACCTGGTACTACCTGGGCTCCTCGGGCGCGATGCGCACCGGCTGGATGCGCGACGGCTCCACCTGGTACTACCTGGCTGATTCGGGCGCGATGGCCACGGGCTGGGCGCGCATCGGTTCCTCCTGGTACCACTTCGCCACCTCCGGCGCGATGAGCACCGGGTGGGTGAAGGACGGTGGCTCCTGGTTCTACCTGTCCTCCTCCGGGGCGATGGTGACCGGGGTGCGCTGGATCGACGGCACGCGCTACGTGTTCGACGACGAGGGGCGCCTCCAGGAGTAGGAGTCACGAGGCCGGGGCTTCCTCCCGGTTGAGATGGTGAGGGGCCGCGCACCGTTGGGTGCGCGGCCCCTCGCGTGTGTCGCACGCGTGCGGGCAGAGATGTCGTGGGAGTCCCGTTCCCTGGAGACCTATTTCGTACATACACTGGTATGTGTGTGAATGAGTGGCTTTGCTGGTAACGCGAGCGGTGCTTGCAGAGGTTGGTTTAAGGAGGTAATGATGGCGACGTATACGTCAGCTGACGGTGCGACGTTCACTGATGAGGATCTGGAGCGTTGGGGGAACGAGGCCGAGACCGGCGTTCCTTACGACGGGAAGCATCTCGGTTCGTCTGTGGCCGGCCGCCCGATTAGCGTCGGTGTTGGCGCTAAGCCGTTCACCCTCCGTCTTGATCGTTCTCGCCGCGCGAAGCTTGCTGAGGTGGCTCAGGAGCGAGGTACGACGCCATCGCAGCTCGTGCGCGATTTGATTGATTCGCTCGAGTAGGAGAGTCTGGTCTTAGACCGAGCTCGCGCCCCCGTTCGCCGACGTAAAGCCCGCCTTCTCGGGCGTCGTGCCCAGGCGCGCGGCGATGAGCTCCTTGTCCTCCTCGGACGCGAGGTCACGGACCCACGAGGCGTAGGTGGCCTCGTCGGCGTGGACCTCCTGCGTGAGCGGGTTGCGCCGCTTGGAGACGATCGTGCGCACGTGCGCGGCGAACACCCACACGTTGGCCACCAGGGCGGCGGCCGAGAGGATGAGCATCGCCCAGGGGTTGTGGGCGCTGCGGTGGGCGAACATCGAATCGTGCATGAAGTGCGGGAACGTGAGCACGACTCCCGACCACAGCGTGAGCGTGTAGGCCCGGTACTGGATCCACGCGCCTCGCCCGAACTTCATGAGCGCCGGGATCGTGCACGAGGCCAACAGCGCCACGCCCGAGTACCACGCTCGGTCCGCCAGACAGTTGTACACGTAGGCGAGGTTCCACAGGTCGTAGGCGATAATCCACCCGATCGTCAAGTCGCCCCAGATGAGGGCGCGTTCCTTGCCCTTGGATACGAAGATCCCGACCCACCCGGAGATCGCGAGCAGGTTCAAGATGCCCGCAATGCCGTTCATGATGTTCCACGGCCCGCCCCACGTGACCATGCCCTGCGAGGGGTCCACACCGTGAATCCCGTAGCACTGGAAGTCGCGCACAACGGCCTCGGCGATGTTCACTGCGAGGATCGCGGGCGGGATGATCAGGTACCAGCGGTTGTAGCGCAGCCTGGGGAAGATCTGCAGGGCGACGAGGCACAGGGATCCCGCCAGCGCCGAGTACTGTTTCACGATTGGGAACCAGCCCGCCGAGGCCGTCCCCGCCGTTGAGTGCGGCCACCAGAAGATGGTCAGGGCGATGGGGACGACCACGAAGAGTGCGAGGACCACCCACATGTTGCGCTGTGCCAGCCATGCCCCGCCGGCGAGGAGCGCGATGACGAGGAGGAGCATCGCGTAGTCCCACCACTGGCCGACCTCGAAGAAGAAGAGCGTCGGGTAGTCCGGGGGAGTAATGCCGCCCATCAGCGCTGCTCCTTCCCCCAATTGGGCAGGTAGGTGCGTTCCATCTTCTGGCGGATCTGCTCCTCCCAGGAGAAGGCGGGCTCACGCCAGCCATCGAAGTAGGAGGCATCGACCTCGCTCGCCCACGGGCTGTCCGCGCCGGTCGGCGGCCACGACGGGTCGTCGGTGACGGGCGGGCGGATCTCGGCGACGGCCGGGGCGGACCGTCCGTAGCGGAACCACTGGGTGAAGGTCTCCTCGAACAGGGGAGTCCCGTCGTAGCGCCCCGCGGGCGTGCCCGAGTTGAAGAAGCGCCCGCCCAGCATGCCACGCATGAAGCGGCCCGTCAGGTGCTGCTTCTTCTTGAACTCGAGGACGCGCTTGACGTAGAGGTTTTGCAGGTGGGTCATGCACCCGCCGATGAACTCGATGTTGATCCAGTTCAGGGCCTTCATGGCGGGGGAGGCGGGTTCGTAGCCGATGCGCCAGTGGTTGATGAGGCGCGTGCGCCCACCCGACAGGGGCACCATGTAGAAGCACCAGGCGGCCGCGAAGTTCGTCATCCCGGGGAAGCGGAACGCGTAGGAGCCGGGCGCCTTGGGCGGGTTCTTCGTGTCGACCCACTGGACCATGTACTTGCCGGGCACGACGTCTGCCCATTCCATCGACATGCCGTGGAAGTCGAAGGCCGCGATGTCGCCGGGCACCATCGAGTCGGGCTGCTGGAACTCTTCCTGGATCTCGTAGGAGTTGAAGAAGGGCAGGCGCGCGAAGACTCGCTCGAGGAACTCCGAGGAGAAGGACCCGGACTTTTCCGCGCCGATCTGCTTGAAGAGTCGCCACACCGCGTAGGCGGGCGCGTCGATCGTGATCGCGTAGGTCGAGGAGTAGCCGTTGTCGTAGTTGGCGTCGATGAGGTCGTCGCCCGGGTAGTGCCATGCCTGCTCCTCGGGCGTTGCCTTGCCGCTGAGCTGGCTGAAGGCGTACATGCCTCCCAGGAGTGCGGCACCCCCGGCGAGGCCGGCGGTGCAGAGGGTACGACGGGGTAGGCGTGTCATGGGTCCTCCTCCTTGAGGAATTGACGAGGGGTGCCCTCGCTGGCGCTGGCCTGCAGGGAGCCCCGGAACGATGGGGATTCGACGGTGAACCCCGCACACTAGGTTAGTGTTTCGGATTATGATAGCCGACAACTATTAGCCCGGTTGTGCGTTCGAAGGAGAATGCCGTGGACTCGCTTTTCCTGTGGGAGCTTGGGACTCCCAAGGTCTATCTCATCTGGCTGCTGGTACTCGCCGCCCAGATCGTCGTCGCGGAGATTAACCGCCGGTGGAACTGGACGATCTTCGCCGTGTGGACCGTGGGCGGCATCGCCCTGATGCCCTACGCGTGGATTCACGGGACGCCGATGGTGGGCTGGTTCCCCTTCGGCAAGTACGCGATCATGATCCTGACCGCCACCATGACGGGCACGGTGCTGGTGTACGCGAAACGCAACCCGGTCAAGGCGCACAAGTACGCGATCTGGCTGGGCGTGGCCCTGTGGATCGGCCTGGCTGTCAACATCATGGAGGCCAACATCCGCGACCTGACGATCTACTTCAACGCGGATTCGTACTACGCGTGCGGCGCCGACTGGCAGTGCCTGAAGGGCGTCAACGACGCGCACACGATCGACATGATCGCCGGCCTGCCCGAGGCCAGGGGAGTCACCGCCGAGCTGCACTCCCAGCAGTGGTACCAGGAGGTCGCCGCCAACCTGTCCGCCCGCCACGTCGGCATCGACCCGGAGACGGGCTTCCGCACGATCGGCGGCTACTGGAACCTCCTGTCCGCTGCGGCCGGCCTGCTCAACATCATCACGATCACGGGCCTGGGCAAGATCATCGTGACCTCGCCCGGCAAGCGCTCCGTGCGAGGCCTCATCTGGGTGGACATGGTGTGGCCGTGGGTGATCGCCTACGACCTGTGGAACCACGCGTTCTTGTACAACTCGCTGGCCGACTACACGTGGTACTGCACGCTCGCCCTGCTACTCGCCTGCACGATCCCCGCGTTCACGTGGGCGAAGGGCCAGTGGATCTGGTTCCGCTGCTTCACCCTGGTCTTCTGGATCTCCATGAACACCCTCCTGCCCGAGGTCTTGGTCCCTCCCTCGGACATCTTCAACTTCGCGACCATGGACCCACGCGCGAACATCGCGTGCGCGGCCCTGGCGCTCGCGGCCAACGTCGCGCTCTTCGCCTACTGGCTGTACAAGATCGTGGTGTACAAGAGGAATCCGATCACGGGCGTCCTGTACTGCGAGCTGGCCGAGTTCCGCACCATCGTGCGCGAGCATTGCGACGACAGGGACAAGTACTTCCTCGTCGACCGCATCCCGCAGACTCCCGCCGAGCTGGGCTTCGAGCCCGACTCACCCACCCCGCCATCTGATGGGTATCGAGCCTGGATGCCGTGGTGGAAGGGAGAGGATAGGCGGCACCCGTCGAAGAGGGGTGCTGACTCGCGCTCGTAGGTAGCGTTCGCGTTCGTCATTGACGAGGCCTCCCCGCGTTGTGGCGGGGAGGCCTCGGTTGTGTGCTCGCTAGTTCGGCGGTGAGGTCCGCGTTGAAATCGGATGCCTAGTGGTGGTGGATACGCTCTGCCGGCGGGACCGATACGGGAAAGAACCTACTGCTTAAACGACTCATCGACGACATGCTCGAACAGACGTACCGTTTCTCGCAAGGGTGGGTACATCGAATCAATGTGCACTCCCTCATCGCGAAGAATTTCTCTGAGCTTCCGTTTGAAATGCTTTGGTACTCTAATGGAGTATCCGGCTGTTTTAACTAGGCGATCCGGGCTGTTCGTTAGTTCGTTAATGAATGTTGCATTAGTGCTAAAATCGATAGGTAATGAGGTTATTATTCGTAATTCGTCAGCATCAAGAGGTGAACTAAATGATCTTTCGTGTTTTGTGAATATTGTTTCTAAGTTTAGTGATGTTTTGTTAGCCGGGCACGCACATCGATTCTTTTTGCAATGAGAACATTTGTTTGTTCGTAGTTTTATCTTTCTTAATTCTGATGGGATTCCACCGGTTATAAAATAGCCTTTTTGGGCGATCATTCTAGGGTCGGAAAATGGTAAAAGAATTGGCCATGTGACAGTACTCCAGAGGAGGGTAAATACTGGATCCTCTATCGGTTTGTTAAGGTCATAGAGCTTATCTTTTAATCCTTGCCATATGAGATGCTCGACCCGCTTTGTTTCGTTCTTTTCCTTAGGGAAAAGTGGCTCTTCATAATTGAGGGTGTGGGGGTGGTATGCGGGGTTGGGCGTGTCGTGGCCGGGTAGAGGTCGAGGTCTTCCGATGATGGGGGTTGCGACACCGTCCATCTGAAAGACCTCGACATGTCCAATGCTACCTTTGATCGCCCTGATCTGAGCGCCTTCACGGGCCTGGATGACCTAGGACTGGAAGTGATGGGTCAACGTGTAGGAGACGATCGGACCGTCTTGGCCTGCAAGGTAGTGGGTGAGGATCGGTGGTGCCGACAGTGTGGGGGTGAGGGCGTCGTACGTGACACGGTGGTCAGGCGCTTGGCTCACGTACCCTACGGGTGGCACCCCACCATGTTGCACGTGAGCGTGCGCCGCTACCGCTGCCCAGAGTGTGCTCACGTGTGGCGTCAAAACATGAGTGCAGCGGCCGACCCGCGTGCGAAGCTCTCGCGTGCGGCGGTGCGCTGGGCGCTGGTGGGCCTGGTGGTCCATCATCTGACGGTGGCGCGCGTCGCCGACGTATTGGCCGTGTCGTGGAACACTGCCAATACCGCGATCTTAGGTGAAGGCCAGCGCATGCTCATCGATGATCCTGATCGTTTCGAGGGGGTGCGTGTCATTGGCGTGGATGAACACGTGTGGCGACACACCCCATACGGGGACAAATACGTCACCGTCATCTTGGACTTGACTCCTATACGTGACCGTCGTGGTCCCTCCCGGCTCCTGGATATGATTCCGGGCCGATCCAAGCGGGTTTTCAAAACCTGGCTGGCCTCCCAGCCCGACACCTGGCGCGAGCGCATTGAGATCGTCGCGATGGATGGATTCACCGGCTTTAAGAGCGCCGCCGCCGAAGAGCTCCCAGACGCGAGGGCGGTCATGGATCCTTTCCACGTTGTGCGCCTGGCCGGTGATGCTCTCGATGAGTGCCGCAGGCGCATTCAGCAAGAACTTCACCATCGGCGCGGGCGGGCCACGGATCCCCTGTACAAGGCTCGCAGGATGTTACACACCAGATCTTGCCTGCTCACCCCACGCCAGCAACACCAGCTAGCCGATCTGTTCGCCAGCGATTGCCACGTCGCACTCGAAGTCACCTGGAGCGTCTACCAGAACATCATCGACAGCTACCGCGATCCCCACAAAATCCGCGGCAAGGCCCTAATGCAAGCCGAAATCAACACACTGACCTCCACGCGCGTACCCAGGGGCCTGACCGAGCTCATCACGCTGGGCAGAACGCTCAAACGCAGAGCCGGAGACATCTTGGCTTACTTCGATCATCCCCACACCAGCAACGGTCCTACCGAAGCCATCAACGGCCGCCTCGAACACCTACGCGGATCCGCACTCGGATTCCGAAACCTCAACCACTACATCACCCGAGCACTCCTCGAAACCGGAGGATTCAGACCCCAACTACACCCTCAATTATGAAGAGCCGGAAAAGTTTCCAATTGAATATATTAGTTTTGATAAGAAAAATTCTGCCGTCTACGTCGTTATCGCTCTCGCATGCGAAATAGAGAGCAATCTTCCAGTCGGAGGTGACGTCGATGAGGCGTGTTGGAGAACCGTGATGTTGGAGCAATGTGAGCGTTTCGAGTGCTGTGAGTCCTCGTCCGATTCCTATTTCGGCTCTTCCGAGTTGAGTGTGGGTGACCGGGTCTTGGTCGGGGGTTGCGGGTAGAGGTCGAGGTCCTTGATGATGAGCGGACTTCTACCCCCGCTGTCGTCAAGGACCTCGACAATGTCTCACCCTACCTGCTGCTGCTCTGCGTCGCTTGATCGTTGTGATCGGTGTGATCTGCTCGTCGGTTTGGAGGGCTTCCATCTGGTTGCTGTCGCTCGACGTGAGTGTGGTCTGGTGCTCGACATAGAGTCCTGTGATCGCTGTGCTGGATGCCCTGGGTGTGGGGTGATCGCTCAAGGCCACGGGCGCGTGGTGGTGGAGGTGATCGACGCGCCCTGGGCCGGGGTCCCGGTGCGGATCCGGTGGTTTAAGCGGCGCTGGATATGCCGCGAAACCACCTGCCAGACGGTGACATTCCTGGAGCATGACGAGCGGGTGTGTGCACACCGGGCGCGTCTGGGCGCCCGGGCGATCCGCTGGGCGATCCGACAGTTGCGCTTCGAGGGAGCCAGCATTGCAGGATTGGCTCGCCAGTTAGGAACCACGTGGAATACCGTGTGGTCCCATATCAAGCCGTGTCTGCAAGCCGCATCTGATGACCCTGCCCGTTTCGCAGGGGTGCAGGTATTGGGAGTTGACGAGCACGTGTGGCACCACCAGGACCGACGCCGACGGGGCCCCCGTGAGCTCACTGGCATCGTGGACCTGACGCGCGGGGAGGATCATCCCACGGCCCGCTTGTTGGATCTGGTCCCGGGAAGGTCTGGCACCGTGTACAAGAACTGGCTAGAAGAGCGCGGCGAACAGTTTCGCTCCGGTATCCAGATCGCAACACTGGATCCCTTCCAGGGATATAAGAACGCCATTGATGACCAGCTCCAAGACGCAACCAGCGTGCTGGACGCCTTTCATATCGTCAAGCTCGCTGGCGACGCCCTTGATGAGGTGCGTCGTCGCGTCCAGCAAGACACGACCGGTCACCGCGGACGCAAGGGCGATCCCCTCTATCAGATCCGCAATCTTTTGCGCGCCTCGCGCCATAGGCTCACCCCACGTCAACAAGAACGCCTCCGTGAGGCCTTCACGGCAGATGAGGCGCATATCAGTGTCGAAGTCGCCTACCACTGTGCCCAGCACGTGCGAGATGTCTTCCACCAAGCCACACCCGCCCAAGGCCGACGCCTGGCCGCTCATCTCATCGAGCGCCTACCAACGTGTCCCATCCCCGAAATCGCTCGCCTGGGCCGGACCCTACGCAAGTGGAAGGACGCCTTCTTGGCCTACTTCGACACCGGCGGAGCCAGCAACGGCCCCACCGAAGCCATCAACGGAATCATCGAGCTGGGCAGACGCACCGCCAGAGGCTACCGCAACCCCACCAACTACAGACTCCGAATGCTCCTCATCGCAGGAGGCCTAGACGCCTCCGCCCACACTCAACTCTGAAGAGCCCCTATTTCCCTTGCCGTATTGAGTAAGTGTATTTCAGCTTGAACCATGTTATCTTCGTCGATCCATGACTTCTCAATAAAAATGGTATCTTCGTCGATCCATGACTTCTCAATAAAAGGTGAATCTTGTTTAAGGAGTGGTGGTTTCTGCGCGTTCTGTCCTTGCGAATTGTTGCTGGTTGCATTTAGTAGTCGTCGATAGAGTGTGGATGTGAATGCGAATCTGCTGTTTTTTTGGCCGCGAAAGAACCAGACGTTGGAGCCGGTGCTTTCTAGTGGCTGTCCAACATTGTCGTGTTGGTATATCGGTAGTGTCCTAATGGTCTTCTCTACTGCCTCGTACCATGCCTGAGCATTTTCCTCATCTGATTCGCTCGTATCGTCAAAGTTGACGATGAGCTCACGCTCGGTGAAGAACTTTTCGACGAATCTCTCGTCGCGCATCCTTTTTTCTTCTGCCGTTTCTTGATGTTCTTCATTTTCCTCGTATGCATCAATGTTCATGGTTATCCTACGGTTCTGGCTTGTTGGAATGGTGGATGTGTGGTGAATCGGGCGTCTGTCGGCACTCGTCTGTTGTTCGTGGCATTAGGTGTGTGTTCTGACGTGCGTCGCTGCTGTTGACCCTGATCCCTCCGGCACCCCAATGTGACTGTCATCTCTGACCGTAACACAGCTGTTTGGATGGGTCATGCGAAACTGTCAAGTTGTCTGGCAAATCAAAAAATACAAGATAAATAGCGGAGACTCCTTGTTCTGACAATCAAATTAATCACTCGGTATTTTTCGGCTCTTCAAGCTGTCTAATTGATTGGCGGGTCGATTTCGGTCAGTCGATGGAGGTTGTGTGGAGAGTGGGTGAGGGGAGAGGGGTGGGTGCCACTCATGTGTCAATCTCTCCATTCCTTCACCAAAAGGTCAAGAATTCTTAAATTGTGAAACCCGCTATGAGGTTAGTGACAAACCTTGAGACTATGGAGCAATGGCGTGCCCTCCGGAAAGCCCCGGAGACGCGTCCCCATCCGTACAGAAACGAGGAACAATGATGCATCATCGCTCATGGAAGACCCTCATCGCGGGAGGAGCCGCGCTCGCCGTTGGCGTCACGCTCACCGCGTTCGGCGCCCCCGCCCACGCGGCCGGCGTCCCGGGGATCACCTCCGAGGCTCGCGCCCAGGACGAGGTCATGAACTACGCGGTCAACTTGACCGCCGACGCCTCCCACTACGACTTCAACGCGGCCGTCTCCAAGGCCTCGGAAAACGGCGTCGTCCTGGCCCAGTACCCCGAATTCAACACCTTCTTCGTCCAGTCGGTGAAGGCTTCCTTCGCGCCGACGCTCGGTAAGAGCCTCGTCGACGCCGGCATCTCTTACCAGTCGATTGGCCCCACCCGCTACAAGACGGTCACCGGCTCCGAGGTGCGCACCGATCAGCCGCAGGCCACTGCGGCCGAGGCCAACGCCGTCGCTGACGCCGCCGGCACCCGCTCGACCGGCCTGTCCGCCGACTCTCAGCTCAACGACTTCACCCCCGACGAGGGCGACGCCAACGCCTGGGGCCTGGCCGCCATCAGTGCGCTCGACGCCCAGCAGGTCGACGTCCCCCTCGAGAAGGTCACCGTCGGCGTCATGGACACCGGCATCGACCCCGACCACAAGGACCTCAAGGAGCACCTCGACGCCTCGCGTTCCGTGGGCTGCCAGATCAACGGCATCCCCAGGCAGGCCCCTGCGGACTGGAAGGATGACCACTACCACGGCACGCACGTCGCCGGTACCATCGCCGCCGCGCACAACGCCTACGGTGTGGACGGCGTCGCCCCCAGCGCCACGATCGTCGCGATCAAGACCTCGAACGAGGCCGGCTCCTTCTACCCCGAGTACGTGGCCTGCGCCTTCGATTGGGCTGCCGAGCACGACATCGACGTGACGAACTCCAGCTACTACATGGACCCCTACGCCTTCTGGATGCCCACCGAGGGCTCCCAGGCTGCGGGCCTCGAGGCTGCCTCGCGCGCGATCCGCTACGCGAAGAACCACGGCGTCGTCAACATCGCCGCCGAGGGTAACGACAACGACGACCACGACAACCCGACGATCGATAAGGCATCGCCCAACGACGTCGAGGGCGCCGCGGTCGAGCGCAACGTGGCCGGCGGCATCGACGTGCCCGCCATGGTCAACGACTCGGTCGTCTCCGTGGCCGCCGTCGCCCTGCCCACCGGCACCGACCCGGCCATCGCGAAGCTCGAGCGTTCCAAGTTCTCCAACTACGGCAAGAACTCCGTGGACGTGGCCGCCCCCGGCTCGCGCATCTGGTCGACCCTGCCGACCTGGAAGAAGGATCCGCCCTTCGGTTACTTGTCCGGCACCTCGATGGCCTCCCCGCACGCTGCGGGCGTGGCCGCGCTGATCAAGCAGATCCACCCGGACTACACGCCTGACCAGACCATCGCCCTGCTCAAGAAGCAGGCGGGCTACACCTACGACCGCCTCGCTGCGCCCGAGGACGGTAAGGAATACCGCGGCGCCGGCCTCGTCAACGCCCTGGCCGCCGTCCTCAAGGACCAGCCGCAGCCCGTCCTCGGCAGCCTCGAGTACTCCCACGACGGCGCCACCGACTGGCGTCCGCTCGCCGACGCGTCTGTCTCAGGCACCGTCTACGTGCGCACCACGGTCTCCGGCCCCGTCACCAAGGCCTCCCTGAAGGTCGGCGACAAGGAAGCCGTGACCGGCACCGGCACGGGCGCCTTCGAGGGTAACGAGGTCACGCTTGTGGCTGGCCCCTACAACGCGACCGACCTGATCGGCGACGCCCCCCACGTGGAGGTCACGGTTACCGCCGAGGGCCGCAACAAGGATGCCCGCGCCGATGACGACGTCAAGGACTCGATCCACTTCCACGTGGATGAATCCCTGCGCGCCGGCGGCGCCTGGACCAACAGCACCGATGGCTGGAAGTACTGCTACAACGACGGCTACTGCGCCCGCAGCAAGTACGTCACCATCGATGGCTCCACCTACTACTTCAACGGTGACGCCGTGATGGCGACCGGCTGGGTCACCTTCGACGCGGTATGGCACTGGATGACCCCGTCCGGCCGCATGGCGACGGGCTGGACCAAGGTCGACGGCTCCTGGTACTACCTCGATCCCGCCACCGGCGCCATGGCCACCGGCTGGGCCAACGTCGACGGCTCCTGGTACTACCTGAACGCCTCGGGCGCGATGGCCACCGGCTGGGCCAACGTCGACGGCTCCTGGTACTACCTGAACGCCTCGGGCGCGATGGCCACCGGCTGGACCGCAGTGAACGGCAAGTGGTACTACCTGACCGGCAACGGCGCGATGGCGATTGGCTGGGTCAACGACGGCGGCACCTGGTACTACCTCGATGCCTCCGGCAAGATGGTGACCGGTTGGGTCTCCATCGACGGCACGCGCTACCACTTCGCGCCCTCCGGCGCCTGGCTCGGCTGAGCGAAAAGGGGACGAGGCCGGGGCTGGGACGCTCCGGCCTCGAACCCCGCGCTGAGCGCCTGATGCCGAGCGCACCTGGTGCCCAACGCAACTGAATACAACAGGGGCGGGTCCGAACGTATCGTTCGGACCCGCCCCGTTGTTCCCTCACGCGTCCCGGGAGGGATCCGGGCGCGCCCCCAACGGTACCCAGGGGCGCGATGGGGGTTACCCCAGGGAGTCGAAGAGGACCTGCAGGCCCTCACCCATGGTCGGGTGCGCGATCGGCAGGAAGCGCAGCTGCTCGTACGTCAGGCCTCCGGCCATGGCGACGTGCACGGCCGTGATGACCTCGGAGACGTTCGGGCCGATCAGCGTGGCGCCCAGGATCTGGTGCGTGTTCGCGTCGACGACGGCCTTCCAGAAGCCCTCGCCCGCGTAGCGCATCGTCTTGGCGCGCGGAATCGCGGCCGTGGGAACCTTCGCGATACGCACGTCGAGGCCGGCCTCGCGCGCCTCGCCTTCGGACAGGCCGATGCGGGCCAGCTCGGGGGTGGCAAACACGGCGTAGGGGATCGTGCGGCCCTTCGTGGTGGTCGTCGGATCATCCAGGGACGCGCCGGTCAGCTGCGCGCGGATGATGCGGAAGTCAGACCAGGACGCGTGCGTGAACATGGGGGTGCCCGCGCAGTCGCCGGCCGCCCACACGCCCTCAGCGGAGGTGCGCAGGTGCTCATCGACCGCGACGAAACCGCGATCGGTGAGCTCAACCCCGGCCTCGTCCAGGCCGATGCCGTCCGTGTTGGGCACGCGACCCACGGCCACCAGGACCGCCTCGGCGGACACCGTGGAGCCGTCGGAGAGCGTCAGGGTGGTCGTGTTGCCCTCGCGGGAGGCCGACTCGGCGCGGCCAGGCACAATGCGCACGCCAGCGGCCTCAAGCCCGGCCTCGACGACGCGGGCGGCGTCCTCGTCCTCGCGAGGCAGCACGTGGTCACCCGAGGAGATGAGCGTGACGTCCACGCCGAACGTCGCCATCATCGACGCGAACTCCACGCCGATGTAGCTGGCGCCGATGATCGCCAGGGAGGAGGGGAGCTCCTCGAGGCGCAGGATCTCCTCGTTCGTCCATGCGCCCGACTCCCACAGGCCGGGGATCGCCGGACGCGCCGGGCGCGAACCGAGGTTGATGAGGACGCGCTCGCCACGAATCGTGCGCTCGCCGCCGTCCTCCAGCGCGATGGTGACCGTGCGCTCGCCCGTGAAACGAGCCTCGCCGCGAATGAAATCCAGGCCGGGGGCCGCGAACATCTTCTCGTGCGCGCCGACCATGGCGCCGACGATGCCCTCCTTGTGGGCGCGGAGCTTGGCCAGGTCCACGTGCGCACCCTCGGTGCCGACGATGCCGAACGCCTCGTCCGAGCGGGCGTCACTGAGGCGACGAGCCGAGTTGACCAGCGACTTCGTGGGGATGCAGGCGACGTTAATGCAGGTGCCGCCGACGAACTGGCGCTCCACCATGGCGACCTTCCAGCCCGCCTTCGCGCGCTCCATTGCGAGGGACTTTCCGGCCTTGCCGCCGCCGACAACCAGCAGGTCGACGTTCTCGATTTCGTTCGTGGACATGTTTCTCCTTGGGTAGAACAGGGTTCCCTATTTCAACGCAGTGCGACCGGATCTATTCCATCAACCAGAAATGTCCACCAGGTGGTCGCAGCACAGGTGTCTATTGTCACGATGTTTTGGCTGTATGACGCTCGTTTGGTGGGTGTAAGGGATCGAAGGGTCACATAGTGATCGTGCCGTTCGTTCAAACCCCCTTCGGCGTGCTTAGATTAGGGGTATGAGGGCTCTAGAAATTGGTGATTTTAAAGAGGATGTGGGTGCCGCTTTGGCGCGCGCCTCATCCGGTGAAGTCGTTACGCTCACCGAGGAAGGCCAGCCTGTCGCCGAGCTGGGTCCCGTGCGCATGTCGACCTACGCGCAGCTGCGCGAACTGGGCCTCGAGCGTCCCGCTATGGCGGACCTCGACGCCTACCAGATGCCGTCTAAGAACCTGCCCGACGGGCGGGGGATCGTCGGCAAACTGGAGGATTGATCGCCTGGCGCGGGGGAGAGCGCGTGCGCTACCCCCGGCGCTTGGCGCGGTTCGTGGGCTCTGCGTTTAGCGGGTCCTCGGGCCACGGGTGCTTCGGATAGCGCCCGCGTAGTTGTGCGCGCACGTCCCGATACGGCCCCGCCCAAAACGACGTCAGATCAGAGGTAACAGCAGCGGGGCGACCCGCCGGATCCGTCAGATGCAGCACCAGGGGAACGCGCCCGTCCACCAGCCGGGGAGTATCCGTCCACCCGAACGCCTGCTGGACGCGCAGCATCAGCACCGGGTGCGCGCCGCTCCAGTCGATGGGGCGAGTCCCTCCGGAAGGAATCGGCATCTTTTCTGGCGCCAGTTCGTCGAGACGTGCAGCGTCAGGCCACGGCAGCATCGAGCGCAGCGCGTCAAGCATCGACACGTTGCTCAAGGAACCACCCCGTGCGAGGCGCTTCGCCCAGGGGAGGAGCCACTCGTGGGCGCTGCCCGCGAGGGCCTCATCCGACACGTCGGGCCACGGGTCGCCGAGCACCTCGTGGAGCACCCGCATGCGCTCGCGCAGGGACGAGGCCTCCTTCCCCCAGCCCAGATCGCCCAGTCCGCGTGCGGCCAGGTGCTCGGCCACCAGCGCGATCGCCTCTTCTTCGCTCAGGGACGAGGCCGGGGCGCTCTTCAAGGGGATAGCTCCCAGGGCGCGCGTGCGGGTGGCTGTGAGAACTCCCTTGTCGATGGAGGCCTGCGTGCGGGTTTCCAGCAGTGCCGCGCCGGCCACCAGGGCGTCCTCCTCCGACAGCGGCACCGCCGCGAGAATACGCGCGTGGCGCGAGGCCGGCGCCCGGTCAATCGAGGCCACGGCCAGCCACTCCTGCCCCTCCAGGGGAGAGCCCTGCGGCAGCTCGGCGCCCACGCCGCCCGCCAAAATGTAGGCGGCTGATCCCGGTCGGCGCCGCGCGATCCACTCCGGGTACGCCAGCGCGCACGTCAGGGCCAGCTCGTCCTCCCGCGTGCGCGAGCCTGCCTCCTGGTGTGTAGCCACAACGGACGCGAGCGCGTCGTCCGACGCGGAATCCGGCAGACGCTGCGCCAGACGCTCCAAACGCGCCTGCGTCTCCTTCACCCGCGCCGCCTGCGCGTGCGTGCCTGCCGCGCCACTGGCGCCACCGCGACCCAGCCGACGCTCCAGCGCACCCAGGTCAGCCCCCGGCGCACGCACGTCCTCCGACAGGAGGGCCACAAAACGCGCCGCCTTCGACGTCCCCAGGATCGCGCTCGACGCCAGGAGGGCCCTGCCCAAGGGCGGGTCCAACGGCAGCGACGCCAGCGTGCGGCCGAGAGCGGTGGCGGCCCCGGCCTCGTCGATGGCGCCCAGGGAGGACAGGCGCTGCCCGGCGGCCTCCCACGTGCCTGCGGGTGGAGCGTCGAGCAGGGCGAGCTCCTCCACCGGGGTACCCCACGCGGCGACCTGGAGGCGGGCGTCCGTCAGGTCCTGCGTGGCGATGCCCGGCGCTGACTGCGCGGGCCTGCGGGCCAGATCCACCGAGTCCATGACGCGCACGGCGACGCCCGGGCCGGTGCGCGCGGCGCGGCCCGCACGCTGCTCGAGGCGGGCGAGGGCCGCCGGAACGGTCACGAGAGATGAGAGGGAACGCCCCGCGTCGAAGCGCGGCTCGCGCGCGAGCCCCGCGTCCACGACGACGGACACGCCGGGAACGGTGAGCGAGGATTCCGCGATGGACGTGGAGAGGATGACGCGGCGACTGGAAGCGGGGGAGAGCGCGCGGTCCTGCTCGGCGGCGCTCAGCTGTCCGTGCAGCGTCAGGACTGGAATATCGCCCAGGCGCAGGTTGCCTCGGACGGTCTCGATCTCTCCCACACCCGGCAAGAACACCAGAACCGAGCCCTCGGTGGCGACGACCGTCTCCTCGACCGTGCGCGCGACGTGCGCGAGGTACTCGCGGCGCACACCCACGCGCTCGTTCCCGATCGCGCCCACTGCCTCGACGCCGCGCGGAGGGGGAGCGTAGCGCAGCTCCAGCGGAAAAATATCGCCCGGAATATCAACGAGCGCGGGCTCCTCGCCCGTCGAGGCGCGCAGGAAATCAAGCGTTCGCGAGGCCTCGAGCGTCGCCGAGGTAAGTGCGACGAAAAGGTCATCGCGCAGCGCCGAGCGGGCGTCCAACGCGAATGCCAGCGCCAGGTCAGTGTCCAGGTCGCGCTCGTGGAACTCGTCCACGATCAGGGCAGATACCCCGGGCAGCTCCGGGTCACGCTGCAGGCGGCGCAGCGCCACGCCCGGCGTCACCATCTCCACGCGCGTACGCTCGCTGACGCGCGAATCCCCGCGCACCGAATAGCCGACCTGCCCGCCGACCTCCTCGCCCAGTAGACGGGCGATCCGGCGAGCGGCAGCCCGTGCGGCCACCCTGCGCGGCTGCGTGACGAGAACCCGGGCGCTCGTGCCCGCTTCCGCCAATGCCACCGCCACCGCGGGCGGCAGCAGCGTCGTCTTACCCGTGCCCGGAGGCGCCGTAATCACTGCGCAGCCGCCCGGCCGCGTCGCCGCCGCGATATCGCCCAGAGCGCGCGTGACCGGTAGCTGTGGCGGGTGTGAAACGAGTTCTTCGAGGGTGGGCATGGCTTCATTGTGCGTGTTCCCAGGGCGTCCATGCATCCGGGAACCATACGCCGCGCCGCTCCGATGCGTCCGGGGTCACTGCGTGAGGAGGCACTGTGAAGCCTGTGGAGGGACGCTCCAGCGTAGAATGGGAGCAGTATGACTACGGAGAACACAGCGCCGGCGCTCGCGGCGGCCACCCTCGCACACACCACGGGGCGCGTCACCATCCCCGCAGACATGGACCCGATCGTGATTCTCGGCGTCGCGGACCAGGTTCTGCGCGCCCTCGAACGCGGCTTCCCGCACGTCCGTTTCCTCGTCACCGGGCGCGAAATCTCCCTGGCCGGCACCCAGGCCGACATTGACGTGGCCGCGGGCCTCCTCGAAGAACTCATCGGCATGGCCCGGCGCGGCACTGCCCTGGACGCCACCGCCGTCGAACAGGCCATCGGTCTGCTTGGACGCCTCACCTCGGGCGAGGCCCCCACGGAAGAAATCCTCTCCGCGCGCGGGCGTTCGATCCGTCCCAAGACCCCCGGCCAGAAGGCCTACACGGACGCCATCGACCGCGCCACCGTCGTCTTCGGCATCGGCCCCGCCGGTACCGGCAAGACCTACCTGGCCATGGCCCAGGCCGTGCGCCGCCTCCTCTCCGGCGAGGTCCGCCGCATCGTCCTGACCCGCCCGGCCGTCGAGGCGGGGGAGAACCTCGGCTTCCTGCCCGGCTCCCTCACCGACAAGATCGACCCCTACCTGCGTCCCCTCTACGACGCCCTGGGGGACATGCTCGACCCCGAGGCCCTGCCCAAGCTCATGGCCGCCGGCACGATCGAGGTCGCGCCCCTGGCGTACATGCGCGGACGCACCCTCAACGACTCCTTCATCATCCTGGACGAGGCCCAGAACACGACGGTCGGCCAGATGAAGATGTTCCTCACCCGCCTGGGTTTCGGCTCCAAGGTCGTCGTCACGGGCGACGCCTCGCAGATCGACCTGCCCGGCAGCCAGACTTCGGGCCTGTCCGTCGTCGAAAACATCCTCGGCGACATCGACGACATCGAGTTCTGCCACCTGACCAGCGCCGACGTCGTGCGCCACGAGCTGGTCGGCGCGATCATTGATGCCTACCAGCGCTTTGACGATCGAAATGCCGCGCGTCGTGCACGCGCGCGCAGCCACAACACCGCACGCAGGGAGTACACGTCATGACCGAGGTCATCAACGAGACCGACTACGAAATCAACGAAGCCGAGTTTTCCGCGCTGGCCGACTACGTGCTTGACCAGATGCACGTCAGCTCCGACGCGGAAGTCAACATCATCTTCATCGAGCCCGAGCCGATGGAAGACCTGCACGTGCGCTGGCTGGACCTGCCTGGCCCCACCGACGTCATGAGCTTCCCCATGGACGAGCTGCGCCCCGGCACGGCGGATCACCCCACGCCTCCCGGCATGCTCGGTGACATCTGCATCTGCCCGCAGGTCGCCGCCCGCCAGGCCGCCGAGTCCGGCCACAGCGCCGCCGAGGAGATGCTCCTCCTGGCCACGCACGGCATGCTGCACCTCCTGGGCTACGATCACGCCACCGACGCCGAGCGCGAGGTCATGTTCGCCCTCCAGCGCAAGCTCCTCCTGACCTTCCTGGCCACCCGATGATCCTTCCCCTGCAGGTGTCCCCGGCCTCGCCGATCCTGGATGTGCCCTCCGTGGCGCTCCTGGTTCTCGCGGTCGTCGCCCTGGTGTCCGCGTCTGTCGCCCAGAGCGTCGAGCAGGCCGTCCAGCGCCTGACTCTGGCCGGCGTCGAGGACCTCATCGAGGAAGAGCGCCGGAACGCGCGCATCCTCTACGGCCTCGTCGATCACCGCCAACGCACCCTGCTGTCGCTGCGCGCCTTCCGTACATTCTGGCAGGTCGTCTTCGCCGTCATGGGCACGATCATCCTGGTCGACACCCGCCTGCCGTGGTGGGCCGTTGCCCTCATTGCGGTGTTGGTGATCGCGGCCCTGCAGCTGCTCTTCGTGTCCTTCCTGCCCGCCCAGTGGGGCGCGCGCAACCCCGAGGGTATCGCCCTGGCGGGCACCAGGTTCGCGGACCGCCTTGCGCGTCTCAGCCACCTGGTCGATCCCCTCCTGACCCGCGTGCGCTCCTCGCGCCCCGCCCCCGAGCCCACCGAGGCCCAGGTGCGTGCCGAGCTCATCTCCGACCTGCGTGAGATCGTCGACGAGGTCGGCGAACCCGAGAGCTTCGAGGAAGAGGACCGCGACATGGTCCGCTCCGTCCTCGACCTCGGGCACACGCTCGTACGCGAGGTCATGGTGCCGCGCACGGACATGGTGACCATCGACGCCGACACGCCCGCCCCCTCCGCCCTGCGCCTGTTCGTGCGCTCCGGCTTCTCGCGCGTGCCCGTCGTGGGCGACGACGTGGACGACATTCGCGGCATCCTGTACTTCAAGGACCTGGTCTCGCGCTGGGAGGCCACGGGTGGCCAGCTCGACATGCGCGCCGAGCAGATGATGCGCCCCGCCGAGTTCGCCGTCGAAATGAAGCCCGCGGACGACATGCTGCGCCAGATGCAGGCAGAGCGTTTCCACATGGCCATCGTCATCGACGAGTACGGCGGCGTCGCGGGCCTGGTCACGCTCGAGGACATCCTCGAGGAAGTCGTCGGCGAGCTGACCGACGAGCACGACCGCCACTCCATCGAACCCGAGGAAGTCGAGCCGGGCGTCTGGCGCGTCCCCGCACGCTACCCGATCTCCGAGCTGGGCGAGCTCCTCGACCGCGAGATCGAAGACGAGGACGTCGACTCCGTCGGCGGCCTGCTCGCCAAGGCGATTGGGCGCGTTCCGCTGCCCGGTGCGACCGGCACCCTCGCCGGCGTCATAATGACGGCGGAAGAGGCGCGTGGGCGCCGCCGCCAAGTCTCCACGATCCTCTGCCGCCTCGACCCCGACGCGCAGCTCCTGACCTCCGATCTCAACCCCGCCGACGACAAGGACAACTGACATGCGATTCCCCTCCGATGACGAACTCATGGCCGGCCCCAACGCCTTCGGCGACGCGCGCATTGAGGTCGCCCCCGACGCCGCCGATCCGGAAGCCGACGCTCGCGCGCAGATCGACGCCGGCCTCGGCGAAGAGGCCGCGGACGAGGCCGGGGCGCAGCCCGGCGACGACGAGGACCCTGACGACTCCGACGACGAAGAAGAGTACGAGGACCTCGAGGGCCTGGAGGACGAGGAGGACGCCAACCTCGATGCCTTCGAGGCGATGACCTCGCTGGCTTCCCTGCGCGAGGATGCGGCCGCGACCATCGAGATGCCGGACTTCCCGGAGGACTTCCGCGCCGGCTTCGTCTCGATCGTCGGGCGTCCCAACGTCGGTAAGTCGACCCTGACGAACGCGCTGGTCGGGCACAAGATTGCGATCACCTCGGGCCGCCCCGAGACGACGCGCCACAACATTCGCGGCATCGTGCACGGGGACAACTACCAGCTGGTGCTCGTGGATACCCCCGGATACCACCGCCCGCGCACGCTGCTGGGCAAGCGACTCAACGACATGGTGCGTGAGGCCCTCTCCGAGGTCGACGTCGTGCTCTTCTGCCTGCCCGCCGACCAGCGCATCGGCCCCGGCGACCAGTTCATCGCACGCGAGCTGCGCGGCATCAAGCGCCCGATCATCGCGGTGGCGACCAAGTGTGACGCCGTGCCGCGCGACCGCGTTATGAAGCACCTGCTGTCCATCGAGAAGCTGGGGGAGTGGGCCGCCATCGTGCCCGTCTCCTCCGTGGAAGGCAAGGGCATCGACCACCTGCGCGAGGTGCTCGCGCAGACGGTGCCTCTGTCGCCGCCGCTGTACCCGTCGGGTGACGTCACCGACGAGTCTCGCGACACCCTGATCGCCGAGTTCATCCGCGAGGCTGCCCTGGAGGGCGTGCGCGACGAGCTGCCGCACTCCCTGGCCGTCCAGGTCGAGGAAATCATCGAGAGGCCGCGTCGCGAGGGCGACGACCGCCCGCCCATGCTAGACATTCACGTGAACGTCTACGTCGAGCGCGACTCCCAGAAGGCCATCATTATCGGCCGCAAGGGCTCGCGCCTCAAGCAGATCGGCACCCAGGCCCGCGCCCACATCGAGGAGCTGCTGGGACGCCGCGTGTACCTTGACCTGCATGTGCGCACCGCGAAGGACTGGCAGTCCGACCCGAAGATGCTGGGACGCCTCGGGTTCTGACATGCCCAGCGTCATCCGCGTACGTGGCGCCCGCGTCCATAACCTGAAAAACGTGGACGTTGACGTTCCCCTGAACGAATTCGTCGCAGTTGCGGGCGTGTCTGGGTCGGGCAAATCCTCCCTGGCCCTGGGCACGCTCTATGCAGAGGGATCGCGGCGTTACCTGGAGTCCCTGGCGACCTACACGCGTCGGCGCATCTCCCAGGCTGCCAAGGCCTCGGTCGACGAGGTTGCGCACGTGCCCGCCGCGCTCGCGCTGCGCCAGCGACCAGGTGTACCCGACGTGCGCTCCACCTTCGGTACGGCGACGGAGCTTCTCAACTACCTGCGCCTGCTGTTCTCACGCGTTGGCTCCTACCTGTGCCCCAACGGGCACCGCGTCCCGCCCGCGCGCAACGTGGCCCTAGAAGTGCCTCTCAAGTGCCCGCAGTGTGCAGCCTCCTTCTACGGCCTCGGTGCGGAGGAGATGGCATTTAACTCGGGCGGTGCGTGCCCGGTGTGCGAGGGGACGGGCGTCCAGCGCGTCGTCAACCGAGCGTCCCTCGTGCCCGATGAATCCCTCACTATTGACGAGGGCGCGGTTTCCCCGTGGGGATCCCTCATGTGGAAGCTCATGAAGGACGTCGCCCGCGAAATGGGCGTGCGCACGAACGTGCCCTTCCGGGACCTGAGCGATGCGGAGAAGGCGATCGTCTACGAGGGGCCCGCCGAGAAACGTCACATCGTCGTCCCCACCAAGACCGGTGGCGCGGAGCTGGACTTCACCTACTTCAATGCGGTCGCCACGGTCGAAAACGCCTTGTCGAAGGCGAAAGACGAGAAGGCCCTCGCCCGCGTGGAAAAATACCTCATCACCCGCACATGCCCCGCGTGCGACGGCACGCGCCTGGGGGAACGTGTACGCTCCACGCTGATCGAGGGCATTGACCTGGGCGAGGCCTCGCGCCTCACGCTCACGGAGCTGCGCGAGTGGGTCCAGCGCGTCCCCGGCCTCGTTCCGGATGAGGTAGCTCCCATGGCCCGCGTCATCGTCGAGGAGATGACCGAGCCGATGGATCGCCTTGTGCAGCTCGGCCTGTCCTACCTGTCCCTCGACCGCGCGTCCTCGACGTTGTCCAACGGTGAGCGCCAGCGCATGCAGCTCGCCCGTGCCGTACGCAACCGGACGACCGGTGTCCTCTACGTGCTGGACGAGCCGACCATCGGCCTGCACCCCTCCAACGTCGACGGCGTCCTGGCGATCATCCGGGAACTCCTCGCCGACGGGAATTCCGCCGTCGTCGTCGACCACGACACACGTGTCCTCGCAGCCGCGGATCACCTGATCGAGATCGGACCCGGAGCGGGAGCGGACGGCGGTCGCGTCATCTTCCAGGGCCCCATCAACGAGGCCTCCCATGCCCCCGCGTCCCGCATCGGCCCGTACATGGCTGGGGTCCGTCGGGTTGAGCGTGCAGCGGCGGAGTCGGATCAGGGCGCGGATATCGATGGGCGCGGTGCGCTTCACCTGGAGACTAACCAGGTCCACACGGTGCGGCCCCTGAGTGTTGATATTCCGCTGGGTTCGTTGACGGCTGTGACGGGCGTCAGTGGGTCGGGTAAGACGACACTCGTCCTTGAGTCGCTGGTTCCCGCGCTGCGTGCGCGCCTTGCTGGTGAGCCTTTGCCCGCGCACGTGCGCGACGTGGACGCCGCCGGTATCTCACGGGTGAACCTGATCGACGCGACGCCGATCGGAGTGAACGTGCGCTCGACCGTGGCCACGTACTCCGGTGTCCTGGATGAACTGCGCCGGGCGTTTGCGCGTACCGAGGAGGCGCAGGCTGCCGGGTTGAAGCCCGGTGCATTCTCGTACAACACGGGTTCGCTTCGATGCCCCACGTGCGACGGTACCGGGCAGATCACCCTGGATGTGCAATTTTTGCCCGACGTGGACATCGAGTGCACAGATTGTCGAGGGAGCCGCTACGGCGCGCAGGCGTTGCAGATCCGCCGCGATGGGCTTTCGTTGCCGGACATTCTGGCGATGAGTGTTGACGAGGCCCGGGTGGCCGTGCGAGGGCTGAAGAAGGCGGGAGCGATCCTGGAGACCCTCGCGGGCCTTGGCCTGGGCTACCTAACTCTCGGGGAGGCCACTCCCGCCCTCTCCGGTGGCGAGGCGCAGAGACTCAAGTTGGCCTCTGAAATGGGTAGGCGCCAGGAGGGCACTCTCTTCGTCTTCGACGAGCCGACGATCGGCCTGCACCCGGATGATGTGCAGGTCCTCCTGAACGTGCTCCAGCACCTCATAGAGCACGGAGCGACGGTCCTCGTCATCGAGCACGACCTGGACCTGATCCGTTGCGCCGACTGGGTTATCGACATGGGCCCGGGCGGCGGCATCGAAGGTGGTCGTATCGTCGCGCAGGGCACTCCGAGCGATATCGTGGACAGCGAGGCCTCGGTGACGGGCCGCTACCTGCGCTGAGACTCTGTCGCAGGGAAACATCAGGTGGGTCTTGGCCCAGATAAGCATGGTGCCCGGCTGCCGTGAGGCAGCCGGGCACACTTACGTCGTGATCAGATCACTTGACGATGACGACTCGCAGGAAGCGGGGGCCGTGCACGCCGTTGACGCGGACGAGCTCGATGTCAGAGGTCGCCGAGCCGCCGGCGAGCCAGGTCATCGGACGGGTCGGGTTCTTGCCGAGGATCTCGACGGCCTGCGGTACCGTGGGGACGATGTCGGAGGCGCGCAGGACGACGACGTGAGTGTCGGGCACGAGCGTGATCGCGCGGCGACCCTGGTCGGGCTCGCCATCGAGGACGATGGTGCCGGAGATAGAGATCGCGACGCGGCAGCGCGTGACGACGGCATCGATCTGGTCGAGCTCCAGCGTCGGGATGGCCTGCTCGCGGCTGTCCTCGCGGACCGTGCGGCCGTCGCGGGCGGCGGCCTCCTTGAAGGCGTCGTCCAGGCCGGTGGGGACCACGACGGAGGTGGCCTTCTGGTCGGCCAGGAAGGTCGAGATCGCGTCGGCGACCTCGGACTCCTTGGAGACCACGACGACCTTGGCCGAGTAGTCCTCGAGCTTCTCGATCATTTCGTCAATGACGGCCTGCGAACCGGGCGCGTGCTCGGTGGAGCGGATGTAGTCGCGGGGGATCGGACGCACCGGACGGTCCTGCTGGGAACGAGAGATGGCGTCGCGTGCGCGAGCCAGGATCGCGGTCTTCGCGTCCATGGTGGTGGTGCTCATGTCATGCCTCCTTCGGGGTCGTGTTGGTGGTCATGCCGTGCTCGGACGCGAGCGGGATACCCGTCGCGGGGGCGTCGGTGCGAGGCGCGTTGGCATCGGAATCCTTGTGGGTGCGCTTCCACCACTGACGGAAGGTCTCCTTGGGGGCGACCGGCAGGTCGCGTGCGCGCGTCCACAGCGAGGCCGGGAACGGCAGTGCGCCGATGGCGCCCTTCTTCGCGAAGAGGCGTGTCGCCTTGGTTGGTATGTTCGCGGCCTTCCACAGCTTGGCGTTCGACATGACCGGGGTGGTCACGCCCATCGCGAGGTCCCACACGTCGGGCACAAGGTTGCGCTTGACGTCGACCGTGCGCGCACGCATGTGGATGAGGATCGTCGGGATGTCGATCTTGACGGGGCAGACCTCGCCGCACGCTCCACACAGGGAGGACGCGAAGGGCAGGGTGTGCACAGGATCGTGCTCGTCGAGGCCCTGGGTGAGCTGCGGGGTCAGGATCGCGCCGATGGGGCCCGGGTAGACGGAGCCGTAGGCGTGGCCGGAAGTGTGCTGGTACACCGGGCAGATGTTCATGCACGAGCCGCAGCGGATGCAGGCGAGGGCCTGGCGGCCGATCGGGTCGGCGAGGACCTTGGTGCGGCCGTTGTCCATGAGGATCAGATGGAATTCCTGGGGGCCGTCGCCGGGGGTGACGCCCGTCCACATGGAGGTGTAGGGGTTCATGCGCTCGCCGGTGGCGGAACGAGGCAGGAGCTGGGAGAAGATCTCGATGTCCTGGAAGCGGGGGACCAGCTTCTCGATGCCCATCAGCGTGATGAGCGTGTCGGGCAGGGTCAGGCACATGCGGCCATTGCCCTCGGACTCGAAGATCGAGACGGTGCCGGTTTCCGCGACGCCCATGTTGGTGCCGGAGACAGCAACCTTGGCGTGCAGGAACTTCTTACGCAGGTGGGAGCGTGCCGCGGCGGTCAGCTCGGTCGGGTCGTCAGAGAGGTCGCGAGGAGCGTCCTCCATGCGATCCAGGAAGATGCCCCGGACCTCGGAACGGTTGCGGTGGATCGCGGGGACCACGATGTGGCTGGGCATGTCGTCGGCCAGCTGGACGATCATCTCGGCGAGGTCGGTCTCGCGAGCGTGAATGCCCTGTTCCTTCAGGTACTCGTTGAGGTTCGTCTCCTGGGTGGCCATGGACTTGACCTTGACGATCTCGTCGACACCCTTTGACTTGATGATGTCTGCGATGATGCGGTTGGCCTCGTGCTTGTCGCGCGCCCAGTGGACGATGCCACCGCGCGCGGTCACGTTGCGCTCGAACTCTTCGAGGAGCTCGGGCATGCGCGACTCGACCTCGAACTTAACGGCCTCGGCTGCGCTGCGCAGATCCTCCCAGTCCGGCATTTCCGCGACGCGCTGTCCGCGCTTGGTGCGGATCGTGCGGGTGGCGTGGCCCAGATTGCGGCGCATCTGGGTGTTCGCCAGGGTCTTGTGAGCGCCCTGCGGGAACGTGGGGCCCCAACGGAGGGTGTCCTCGGGGATGGAGACGGTGGTGCGCCAGCCGCCGGTGTGGGCCGCAGCATTCGCGTCGTCGGAGACCACGCCGGGCATACCGATGAATGTTTCAGACATGTCAGATCACCTGTGCGCTTTCGGGTGCGAAGGAGATGTTGCCTTCGAAGGGCTGGTCCTTAGTGGATGCCAGGATCTCGGCGATGTGCATGGGGCGGACACCCGAGTTGAGGCGGGAGAGGCCGCCGCCGACGTGCATGAGGCACGAGTAGTCGCCCATGACGAGGACCTCGGCGCGGGTGGACATGACGTTGGTGACCTTGTCCGCGAGCATCGACGTGGAGGTCTCGGAGTTCTTCATGGCGAAGGTGCCACCGAAACCGCAGCAGACCTCGGCGTCGGGCAGGTCGACGAGGGTCAGGCCCTCCACGGCGCGCAGGAGACGGTAGGGGCGGTCGCCGACCTTTGCCACGCGCAGCGAGTGGCAGGTCGGGTGGTAGGTGACGGTGTGCGGGAAGTATGCGCCCACGTCCTCCAGGCCCAGCACGTCGGTGATGAGCTCGGTGAGGTCGTAGGTGTGTTCAGCGATGCGCTGGGACTGCTTTGCGAGATGCTCGTCGCCCACGTGCTTGGCGACGACCTTCTGCTCGTGGCGCGCTGCACCGGTGCAGGAGCCGGAGGGGACGACGATGGCGTCCCACTGGCCGTCGAGCACGGGCTCGAAGGTCTTGACGTGGTTGCGGGTGATCTTCGCGGCGTCTTCGAAATAGCCGGTATTTGCGTGCATCTGGCCGCAGCAGACCTGGTCTTCAGGGAAGACGACCTCGTGGCCGAGGCGTTCAAGCAGGGTCACTGTGGCCTGGGCAGCCTGGGGGAACATGACGTCTGCCAGGCAGGTGGAAAAGAGAGCGATGCGCACTGGGGGATCCTTCCTCGTGGGTGCTGTCCACCTCAGGTTATGACTGGGTCCGAGGTCCCAGCGGCCGTTTTTGTTCAGACAAGGTAGGTGGGTGCAGTTATTTGGCTCTTTCGTGCGGAAAAATCACCCTGCGTAATCAATGAAAATTGGCCTCTCATTGGGCGTTTTAGGACCTTCGGGGCGCGACTTAGCTCAGGGTGAGTTTTCGTTTTTCAGTTTTGCGATGGTTGTGTGCGCGCAAGAGGTCGCCCCGGCCTCGAAAATGGACGAGGCCGGGGCGCAGTGAAGAAGGAAGGATAGAGCCCGGGGAATTAGGGGTGGCCGATCGCTGTGAGGACGAGCAGCTGGCAGTCCTTGGACACCGCTATAGCGCTGATGGGCAGGGTTCTGAAATCGGGATTCCCCTTGCCTTTCTCGGGTGGGAGGACGGCGTTGGCGTGATCGGGGTTGATCGTTGAGAAATGGCAGTTCTCGGGCACGTACTTGTGGAGCCGTGGATCGATTCCGGGCAGAACGCTCGCGTCCTCGGTCGCCCCTTCCATGAGGGTGTCGATTGTCGTGGTGGGGACGGTGGCGACTCCGGTCAACCAGTATTCGGGATCCTGATCGAGGGCGTGGAGGAATCCCGAATGGGTGCGAGCGGCGACCACGTTGCCGTCGGTTGCTTGCATTCCCGGCCAGCGCTCGTTGAACGAGTCGAGGCGTGTCTGCACCTTCGCCTTGCGGTCGCTCGTGTAGGTAAATGGGGCGAAGCGCGGGTCCTGCAAGCCGTTCGAGCGGGAATTCCCGTGTGTGAAGGGGTTGCACGCGGTGGCGAGAGCCGCGACCGCGAGCAGTGGCACAAGGGTCTTGAGTGCGAGCTTCATATTGTTCCTTAACATCGGGGTTCTAGCCCGTGATACCTTCGCCGGTGACGACGATAAGATTGCAGTCGGCAGAGAGCGCGAACTCGACGATCTCGAACGAGCCCCAATCCGAATAGATGGCTTCCGGATCGGCGCCGAGGACCTTGTTGGCAACGGCGGGATCAACTGTCCTGAAAGAACATTCCTCGGGCACGTACTCGTACAGGCCGGGGTGGATACCGGGCAGTAACGATGATCCACCGATGTTGTCGTCGACGAGCATGGTGATCGTCGTGTTGGGGACCTCGGCGACACCTGTCACCCAGAAGTGGTGGTCGGGTGATGGAAGCCAGGAAGAACCCTCTGGGAAGTTAGCGGATACAAAATGCCCGTCGGTCGCTCCCAATTCAGGCATATGTGCGTTTAAGGCCTCTACTCCTTCCCGGACCTTTGGGACACCATCAGTCTTAAAAGTGAACTCGGAAAAGCGCGGATCCTGCGGGTACTGAGTCGGAGCAGCCGTCGGCGTGTTCCTGGGGGTGAAGGGGTTGCACGCGGCGGCGAGCGCAGTGGCGACGAGGATCGGGAGGATGAGTTGACGTATGGACTTCACCCGTCACGCCCCGATGTGCGAGCACACGTACACGTACTGTCCGCAGACCGCGACGCGGGTCGTGTAGCTGCTAATGCCGAGATAGGTCGGCAGGTCGGGACCGGTCATCCAGCGTTGGCCTGCGAGGTGCGTGAGGGCCTCGGGAAGCCACAGATCACCCGTGTATTCGCCGGTGCAATTGTCAACGAGGAGGTTGCTCCACTCCTCGTTTGCCTCAACGCAGATCACCATGAACCTATCCGATGGAAGTGGAAGATCCGACTCGGACTTCAGAATGACGCGACGGTCAATCACACGAAAAAACTCGTGGGTCGGCAGCAGTTCGTCGAGCATCTCCGTTGACATGAGCTGACGGAAACTCACCATGGGCTGCGGCCTCCTTTCTCGTTCCTGTTATCTTTATCGGCGACCGTTATTGTCGTGGACCGGCTGGAATGGTGGTTGTTGGCCGACCTTCCAGGTGTATGTCTTGGTCATGCTCCCACTGGTCTCGAAGCTCCTGGCCCATCCGAGTTCCTCGAAACGGCCGTTGACATCATCGCCGAGTCCTGTCACAGAATCGTGGTCACCCTTATTGAAGTTCCACTTGTCCCGCGCATGAACGGTCACGGTCGCGGTGATTGTGTCCCCGTTGACCTGAACGTTGGTGTCGGTGTAGGTGTTGTGGCCGCCGAGTGTCCATTTCCAGTTGGCTGTCTCCGGATAATTTCCGGTTGCTCCTAGACTGGTTCCGGGTCCGTGGAGCGTGACTCCGGACTGGCCAGCCAAAGCCGCCTCGTTCGCCGCTGCCAGCGCACCATTGAGTTCTCCGTTGACGTGGTTACGGATGCCTGCGTCCTCCTTGTACGCTCTCTCGTAATCGACAGTCATGGGCGTGCCGGTGTTATCACGGAAATGCTCGTAGCACTTCGCTGCGTCGGTCAGACCAAGGGCACGTACAGTGTCGAGGCCGCTCTGTCCCGCCTCCCAGAGGGCATAATCTCCGGCGTTGGCCTGCCCCTTCTTTGACCCCCAGACGAAATCTTCGTCCCATTTCTGAGTGCGATCGGGCTCGACGGTCGAATAGCCGCCCGATGTCGTGTAAGGCGTCGCTCCCGGTCCGGCCGTGATTGCAGCCTGCAGGTCGTACTGCTCGAAAGCCGAGACTCGCGGGGCCAGGATGTTTCTAAAGTGAGTTGCCTGGATGAACAGCCGTCCGATGTCCTTGATGGTGGCAAACACTAGGCGTTCTGGACTTGGCCGAACCCCCCACGTGTCAGTGACGACGAAACCATGGAGCTCGATCTGCTCGACCAGCGCAATAACGTCGCCCTGGAGACGTGTCTTGTTCGTGCGATATGTCGTGAGGACGGTCTGTAACTCTTGAACCAGCGCGATGTGGGTGTCGATCTGGCTTTCAATCTTCTGTAGATTGGCGAGGATTGCGTCGGCGCTCTGTCCCTGCATCCTCGCGGTAATGAGCTCTTTTGCGTGCGCAATATCGTTCAACTTCGCCTGATCATCGCGAAGTGCCAAATCGCATTTGGCGATCGTATCAGTGAAGCTCGACAGGTCGAGCGCGTAGAGCTCTGTTTTCGTTACCACGAGACGTCCCCCTTCAGCACGGAGGCAATCGAGTCGGCGATGCCTCGTTCAGCCGTCTCGAAGGAATGGAGTGTCTCGAGCATGTTTGCGCGGGTCTCTTTCATCGCTTGCCGGATGCTCTTTTGTTCCTCGTTGATGGCCTGGATCGGCACGCTGATCCGCTGTGCGTAGACGCGGCTGCACGGATCTCCCGTTGGGGGCGTGAGCTCTGTGACGGGTGACGAATCGTCCAGGTACTGAGCGGCTGTGCGTAAGGCGTCGCTCGAAAAACTCAAGTCGGGCACTGTCGTCTCCTTTGTCCGTACTTCTGATGGGAGCCTACAAGGGGGAGGTCCCGGGAAGCAACTCGCTTCCCGGGACCTCCCGAGCCCATGAGCCACCGATCAGTGCGGCATGTAGGCGCCGAGCCATCCCTGGGATGCGATGAACACCAGGGTGCACAGCACCAGGAGCAGGCCGATCGAGTAGGGGGCGGCCTTCTTGAGGATCTCCGCGTCGGAGCCCTTCGAATCGACTGCGGTTGCGGCGATTGCGAGGTTCTGCGGGGACACGATCTTGCCGATGCCGCCGCCGATGGTGTTGGCAGCCAGCAGGATCGACGGGTCGAGGCCTGCGCCGGCTGCGGCGGTCGACTGCAGGTTCGCGAAGAGCGCGCCCGCCGAGGTCGCGGAGCCTGCGACGGCCGTGCCGATCCAGCCCAGGATGGGGGAGAGGAATGCGAAAGCCGCGCCCGTTGTTGCCAGGGCGGCGCCGATCGAGGTGGTCTGGCCGGAGAAGTTCATGACGAAGGCCAGCGCCATGACGGAGGCGATCGTCAGGATGGCCATGCGCAGCGAGTAGATGGTGCGAGGCAGGACCGCGAACATCTCACCCACGGAGGTCTGGAAGCGGCCGTTCGAGGAGTTTGTGCCGTAGACGATGGCGACGATGATGCCGGTGACGAAGATCCAGGTGCCGGGGTTAGACAGGATCTGCAGGTTGTAGTTGGCGGCGGTCGAGGGCGATCCATCGGCGGTCAGCAGGTTGCCGTAGATGCCGGGCCATGGGATCTTCACGTCCGTCGAGGAGAAGAAAGCGGCGACCGGCTTGGCCAGCTTCGTGATCGCGATGATGACGACGACGAGGACGTAGGGCAGCAGGGCCAGTCCGATGCGCGAGCCGGTGGGCTTGTCGGCCTCGTCGGCCTTGGTCGCGCACTCCGCGGGGGTCGTTGGGCCCCAGACCAGCAGGAAGACGTAGCAGGCGGCGAAGCCGAGCAGCGAGCCGACGACGGCGGTCAGCTCGTAGGAGACCGAGGGTGTGAAGAAGTGACCGATGCCTGCTGCGGCACCCGCAACGAGGGCGAGGGGCCACAGCTGGCGCACGCCGCGGCCGCCGTCGAGGATGAACAGCATCAGGACCGGGATGAACAGACAGAAGATCCAGGTCAGGTGGCCCATGTCGCCGGCGACGACGACGGGGTCTGCGCCACCGAGCTTACCCGCGGTGGTCGTGGGGATGGCCATGGCACCAAAGCCCACGTTGATGGCGTTGCCGACGACGGTGACGACAGCAGCCTTGATCTTCGGGACGCCGAGGGTCACCAGCATGGCGCAGGTGATGGCCACGGGGGCGCCGAAGCCGGCCAGGCCCTCGAGCAGGCCACAGAAGCACCAGGCGACGATGAGGGCCTGGGCGCGCTGGTCGCCGCGTCCGATCGTATTAAAGACAGCCTTCAGGTCGGAGCTGCGTCCGGACTTCTCGGTGAGGTTGTAGAGCCACACGGCCGCGATGATGATGTAGATGATCGGCATGAAGCCCATTGCGGCGCCCTGTGTTCCTGACAGGAGCGCCATGCCGACGGGCATCTTGAAGGCGAAGACCGCGATGCCCAGGGACAGCACCAGGGAGATGATCGAGCACCAGTGGGTGGCGACCTTGAAGACACCCATGAGGACGAAGAAGACGACGAGCGGAAGGAGCCCGACGACGGCTGTCAGGAAGACGTTACCCGCGACGGCAGTCGTCGACGGGGTAAAAGATTGGGCTAACAAAAGAGAAGTCATGGCTGCTCCCCGCGTCAGTGTGTGGGACATTGGACCCAATTATCATGACATATGAACGCAGAGGCGTACACATTTTTGAGAGTTTTTCTTTGTCAATGCTGGGTGGGGAGCGCGCCGCATCTCACGTCCAGTATGCGCAGCTCCTGCTCGCGTGCCCGGCCTCGTCGATAGACTACGAAGCGTGAAGACTACATCCGCTGTTCCCGTCCCCTCCGGCTCGCGCATGCCGATTCGTAAGTATCGGCCGTTCCTCGACACGAATCCCGTGGACCTGCCGGATCGCCAGTGGCCCTCCAAGCGCATCACGAAGGCGCCGCGCTGGATGTCCACCGACCTGCGCGATGGCAACCAGGCCCTCATCGAGCCGATGGATCCAGCCCGTAAGCGCCGCATGTTCGACCTGCTCATTAAGCTGGGTTATAAGGAGATCGAGATTGGTTTCCCGGCGGCCTCGCAGACTGACTACGACTTCGTGCGCTCCCTGATCGAGGATGACGCGGTGCCCGAGGACGTGACGATCTCGGTGCTCACCCAGTCGCGCCCCGAGCTGATCGAGCGCACGGTCGAGGCCATGGTGGGTTTCCCGCGCGCGACGGTGCACCTCTACAACGCGACGGCCCCGGTGTTCCGCGAGGTCGTCTTCCACGCTGATAAAGCGCAGACGATCGAGCTCGCTCAGTCCGGTGCGCGCGAGATTATTGCGCAGGCCGAGAAGCGCCTGGACGATGAGACGATCTTCGGATTCGAGTACTCGCCCGAGATCTTCGTGGACACCGAGCTCGATTTCGCCCTCGAGGCGTGCGAGTCTGTCATGGACGTGTGGGAGCCGGGCGAGGGGCGTGAGATCGTCCTGAACCTGCCCTCCACGGTCGAGCGTTCCACCCCGAACGTCTTCGCGGATCAGATCGAGTGGATGAGCCGCAACCTGAGCCGCCGAGAGTACGTGGCCCTGTCCGTGCACCCCCACAACGACCGCGGCACCGGCGTGGCAACGGCCGAGCTGGCACTCCTGGCCGGCGCGGACCGCATCGAGGGCTGCCTGCTCGGTCAGGGCGAGCGTACCGGTAACGTCGACCTGGTGACGCTGGGCCTGAACCTGTTCAGCCAGGGCATCGATCCGGGCATCGACTTCTCCGACGTGGACGCGATTCGCCGCACGGTCGAGTACTGCACGCAGATGGAGACCTCGCCGCGCGCCCCCTACGTCGGCGATCTGGTCTACACGAGCTTCTCCGGTTCCCACCAGGACGCGATTAAGAAGGGCTTCACCGCCCGCAAGGCCAAGGTGGACGCGGCCGGCGGCGACGAGGAAGCGGTCGTGTGGGAGCTGCCCTACCTGCCGATCGACCCGCACGACGTGGGTCGCTCGTACGAGGCCGTGGTGCGCGTGAACTCGCAGTCCGGCAAGGGCGGCGTCGCCTACCTCATGTCGACGGCGCACGCCCTGGAGCTGCCGCGTCGCCTGCAGGTGGAGTTCTCTCGCATCGTCCAGCGCCACACCGACACCTACGGCGGCGAGATCAATGCGGCCACGCTGTGGCAGATCTTCGCGGACGAGTACTTGCCCACGAGTGCCGCTCCCGGTCTGGAGCCGTGGGGTCGCTTCGAGATGCGCGCCTCCCAGGTCTCGTCGATCGACGACGAGCACGTCGAGCTCAACGCGACGCTCACGGACGGCGGCGAGACCGTGAAGGTGCAGGCCACGGGTACGGGCCCGATCGACGCCTTCGTCTCGGCGCTGCACGAGTTCGATCTCGATGTGCGCATCCTCGACTACTCCGAGCACGCGATGAGCCAGGGCCGCGATGCCCGAGCCGCCGCCTACGTGGAGGCCGCGGTCGACGGTCAGATCGTGTGGGGCGTCGGCATCGACTCCTCGATCACGCGCGCGTCCTACAAGGCCGTCATCTCGGCGGTTAACCGAGCCCTGCGCTAAGCGCTCGCAGACAGATAGGCCGAACCCCGGCCTCGTTGATGGAGAAACGAGGCCGGGGTTCGTCGTGTCTTCAGGCGCGCTGCGCAGCCGGGATCGGGTTGGCCGCCAGGGCCTCGAGGGATCGACGCACCTGACCGTCGAGCACGCGGGCGATGCGCTCGGTGAGGATGTAGGGGTCGGTGCTCATGCCGGTTGCGAGCCACTGAGAGACGTGGCCGAGAATAGCGAGAGTGAAGTGGTCGGTGACGAACACTCGATCGTCTTCGGTGACCTGCAGATCGATGCTGTGTTGATCGACGATGGGTTCCATGACGGCTCGCAGCTGCTTGTGGAGGAAGATCTGCAGGTCCTCCATGCCGATGGAGGAGACGACGGAACGGGTCTCTTCGGGGTGGTTTTGCATCCACACGAACATGGCGAGCAGGCCATCGGACCAGTCCTCGTAGGTGGCGTTGGCGATGATCTGGTCGGCGACCTCGCGCTTGAAGACCCACACGGTGAGGTCGCGGATGTCAGAGAAGTGGTAGTAGAAGGCCTGGCGTGTCACGCCGGCGGTGCGCGTGATTCCGGAAACCGTCACCTTCGACAGGGGGACGGTCGTGAGGGCGTCGCGCAGGGCGCGTGCGAGCCGCTCTTTCGCATCGGGGTGGGGCATCAGTGATCCTCGGCGACAAGAAACGATGAGGTTACGTGCGAACTATACATGCAAATTCGCGGAGCTGCCTACTGCCTGTCTAGACAGAACTGACCAATCGTACAGCGAGGCCCTGGTCATGCGTCTAGGGATTGGTTGTCACGATTATGTTGCGGATGTGCGTGAGGCCCCGGTCTCGTTGGAACGAGGCCGGGGCCTGGGGTGAGCTGTGTCTGCCCTCGTGCGGTTGGTGGGAATTTACCGCATTACTTGACGAGACGGCCCAGAGCAGGGGTGGTCTGGTCGGTCATAAGCACTCGCATGCGCGCAATCGCGAGCGAGGGGTTGACCTCCAGGCCGGAGAGCATCCACTGAGCCATGTGGGCGGTGGTCGCCAGAGCGAAGTGCTGGGCGACGACGTCGCGCGCCGTGGCCGAGGCGGAGCCGGGGAGGCGGGACTCGATGAGTTCCTGAATGTGGGAGGCCAGGAACGCCCACAGGTCGTTCGCCTCGATGGTCTTCATGGCGGCCGCGGTCTCGTCGCGATGGGCGTGCATCCACGTCATGGTCGCTTCGATGGCGTCGAGCCATTCTCCCGAACTGGTGGTCAGGTGCGCTGTGACTTCCTCGCGGAAAACCCAGGCGTTGAGGTCGTTGAGGGAGTTGAAGTGGTAGTAGAACGCTTGACGGGTGACCCCGGCGGAGCGTGTCAGTGCGCTGACAGAGATCTTTGACAGCGGGGTCTGCGTCAGGGCCTGACGCAGTGCGGTGCCAAGCTTTTCGCGGGCATCAATCGGCGGAGCCATTTGTTTCCTTCCTTCGACGGTTATGGGTAAACCATATCCAGTTACGAAGAAACTATCTACTCGAAAACCGTTTGCCGGCTGTGTAACCGACCACGCTGTCAGTTTCTCATATATTGTTGACAGCGCACGCGGGGGCGCTTGTCGGCCGATGTGACAGCGCACTTCACAACAGATTTCGCGCCATGCGATGCGGGCCGGGCCTCCTCTCCCAAGTCGCGCGGTCGTGACACAATGTTCGTGTGATGAAGTCCTATCGAGACGAGGCGATCGTCCTGCGCACCCACAAGCTGGGTGAAGCGGATCGCATCATCACGCTTCTCACCGCTGAGCATGGGCAGGTGCGCGCCGTGGCCAAGGGAGTGCGCAAGACGACCTCAAAGTTCGGCGCACGCGTCGAGCCCTTCTCTGTCATCGATGCCCAGCTCCATCGAGGCCGCACTCTCGATACCCTCACCCAGGTCGCCTCGATCGCCCAATACGGCGATGCTATTGCCGCCAACTACGACCTCTATCTCGCGGCCACCGTCGTCGTCGAAACCGCCGAGCGCCTCACCGCGGACGCGCACGATGGCACCCACTCCCAATACCTGCTCCTCCTCGGCGCCCTCAATGCCCTGGCGCGAGGCCGACACGACCCGACCCTCATTCGCACGTCCTACACGCTGCGTGCCCTCGCTCTCGCCGGATGGGCGCCCTCCTGCTTTGACTGCGCCGTGTGCGGCACCCAGGGACCGCACACCTCGTTCTCCATCCCCGACGGTGGCACCGTCTGCGATACCTGCCGACCGCCGGGCGCGTCCTCACCCGCGCCCGACACGGTGGCCCTCCTCGGTCAGCTGCTCAGCGGCGACTGGGAGCGGGCCGACCGATGCGAACCCTACGCGCGCACCGAGGCCTCGGGCCTCATCTCCTCGTACACTCAATGGCATCTGGAACGTCGCCTGCGCTCGCTGAGCGTCATCGATAGGAGTCACCCATGACGGACCTGCGACCCACCCCCATGGACCGCGCACCGAACGACCCCACTGCGCCGCTGCTCGGCCCCGGCCAGTGGCACTGCGAGGCACCGGTCTTTCGTAAGGGTGAGGTGCCCGCGCACATCGCCCTCATCATGGATGGAAACGGGCGCTGGGCCAATAGCCGAGGCCTGGCGCGCACCGAGGGGCACCGGGCGGGGGAGTACGCCCTCATGGACACGATCGCCGGCGCGATCGACGCGGGCGTGCGCTACCTGAGCGTCTACACCTTCTCCACCGAGAATTGGAAGCGCTCGCCTGCCGAGGTCTCCTTCATCATGAACTACGCGTCCGACGTGCTCGCGCGGCGCACCGACCAGCTCGCCCAGTGGGGCGTGCACGTGCGGTGGAGTGGGCGCCGGCCCAAGCTGTGGAAGAGCGTTATCAACGCGCTGGAGAAGGCTGATCGGGCAACCTCGCACTGTAAGACTCTCGACCTGATCATGTGCGTGAACTACGGTGGTCGGGCCGAGCTGGCGGACGCCGCGCGCTCCATTGCCGAAGACGTCGCGGCGGGGCGCCTGAGCCCGCGCGGTGTCACCGAAAAGACGCTCTCGCGTCACCTCTACCTACCCGACGTGCCCGACGTCGACCTCATGATCCGCACGTCGGGGGAGCAGCGCCTGTCCAACTACCTGCTGTGGCAGATGGCGTATGCGGAAATGATGTTCGTCGACACCCCCTGGCCCGCGTTCGACCGTGAGGAGCTGTGGGGATGCCTGGAGGAGTTCGCGGGGCGTGACCGCCGTTTCGGCGGTGCGGTCGACCGCGTCGCGCAGTCCTAGGCGTTGTCCGTAGCCAGTGCTGCGTCGACCGCGCGGCGCTTACGGCGGCCCCACGCGATCTTTGCGGCGATCAGCGCGATGATGAGGGCGAGGCCCGCCCAGCCCCAGGGGGAACCGGCGATCGCTCGGATCGCTGCAGCAAAAACGGCGAGCGTGCCGAGGCCGTACAGCAAAGCCCACAGAACGCACCCCGGGATCATTGCAATCGTGTAGGTGCTCCAGCGCATGCGCACGAGGCCCGCGCCCGCGTTGATCGCCGTCTGGATGCCCACCGTCAGGAAGCACAGGGGAATGGCGATGATGCCCCACTTGTCCAGCATGGCCGCACCCTTGCGGGGAACCGGGCCATCGAACCAGCGGGCCATGGCGCCCAAAAACCCCTGTCGTCCTGCCGCCAGGACTGCGCCGGAGGCGGCGCCGCGAGCCAGCCAGTAGGTCGCCTGCGCGCGGAAGAATACGACCACAAAAAGGAAGACGAAGAGCCAGATGCCCTCGCGTGCAAAGGCGGGGACCATGGAGTCGATTCCGGCGGCGAACATGACACTCCCAGACTGAGGCTAACCAAACGAAGCCTATCCTAACCTACGGAAGAGGCCTGGGAAAGCGTCGTCGGCCTCCCAGGCCTCGTCGTGACTGATACAGCCTCAGTGGGTCAGTTCTTCGACTGGCACGAGCTGCACACCCCGAAGAGCTCGAGGGAATGCTCGACATCTCCAAATCCGTGCGCCGTTGCGACCGAATCCACCCACGACTCGATCTGCGACTGCTCGATCTCCTCGGTGAAACCACACTTGCGGCACACCAGGTGATGATGGTGATGGTGTGTCGTGCACGAGCGGTACAGGGCCTCGCCGTCGGAGGAGCGCAGCGTGTCGACGCGGCCGTCATCCGCGAGGCTCTGGAGCGAGCGGTACACGGTCGCCAGACCCACGCGCTGCCCCTGGACGTGCAGGTCCTCGAAGATCTGCTGGGCGCTGCGGAAGTCGCTGACACGGGTCAGCTCATCGAGGACCGCCTGACGCTGCTTCGTCATGCGCTGCATGGTGTTCCCTCCGTCATGATGCGTCTGCGTGAGCGAGGTGTTCGCGCTCCGGATGCTGGTTGTGGCCGCGGGCTGCGCGAAGCCTGCGCACCCTGCGGATACGGTCCACAATAGCCCGGATCGTAAATCCGATCGCGTACAGACAGATTGCGCCGACAACGATGGTCGCACCGGGCGACAGGTCAACGAAGTACGTCAGGGATAGACCACACGTGCAGATGATGACGCCGAGAGCCATCGCGATGCCCATCGTGGAGCGGAACGAGCGCGCTCCGAGCTGTGCGATTGCCACGGGGATGACCATCAGTGCGCTGACCAGCAGCGAGCCGACGACTCGCATCGCGACGGCCACAGTTAGTGCTGACAGTATTGCGATGAGCAGGGACAGCGTGCGTACGGGCAGCCCCGTCGAGCGGGCGAAGTCCTCGTCGTTGGTCACCGAGAAGAGAGCGGGGGCCAGGCCTACGCCGAGCGCCACGATCGCGACCCCGAGGAGCGTGATCAGCGTAATGTCGCTCCACCGCACGGTCGAGATAGAACCGAAGAGGTAGGAGTTCAGCTGCGCGGATGTGCCGCCCGCCAGGCCGATCAGCAGGACGCCGCCGGCGATGCCGCCGTAGAACAGCATGGCCAGGGCCGTATCGCCGGACGTTCGACCGCTCTGGCGCACCAGCTCGATCGTGATCGCACCCAGCAGGGAGATGATGACCGCTCCGGGGACTGCCCACGAGTCGGCGGGGCTCACGTTTGCGAACGTGCCCGCCAGCCAGCCCAGCGCGACGCCGGTCAGAGAGATATGGCCGATGCCGTCGCCGAGCATTGCCAGGCGCCGATGGACCAGGTAGGTGCCGATGATTGGGGCAGTGAGGCCCACGATCAGGGCAGCGAGCAGTGAACGCTGCATCATCGGCGAGGACAGGAGGGTAGTCAGTGCGTCAATCATGCGTCGCTCCCGTCTAGATTCCGCTCACGAGGCCGCGGTCGCCCGTTGCAGGCCCCGCCTCGATCTCGGGGTGGCAGTGGTCCCCGCCGCCGTGATGCTGTTCGTGATCGTCCTCGATGTGGGGTGGGCCATCGTAGGAGACGTGACCCGCGCTGATGTGCAGCTCGCGGTCCAGGAGCGGGCCGAGCTCGCCCAGCTCGTGCAGGACGATGAGGATCGTGGTCCCCTCCGCCTTGGCCTCGGCGACGATCTGTGCGAGGCGCGCTCGCGATGTCGCGTCGATTCCGGCCATCGGCTCGTCCATGATGAGCAGCTCGGGGCGTCGCACGAGGGCGCGCGCGATGAGGACGCGCTGTGCCTGCCCGCCCGAGAGGATGTTGAGCGGGGAGTGGGCGCGGTGGGCCATGCCGACGCGTTCGAGGGCGGCCAGAGCCTTCGCAGTGTCGCCCGGCAGTGCCCACAGGCGACGAGGCCCGAGCAGGCCGGATCGCACGACCTCGATCGCGCTGGCGCTAATCGCGCCGCCCGAGGAGATGCGCTGGGGTACGTAGCCGATCTTGTTCCATGGCACGCGGCGGCGAGTGGAAATAGAGCGACCGAAGAGCTGGGCATCACCGCTTGTGATGGGTGCGGTGCCCAGCAGGGCCTTCAGGGTCGTGGACTTGCCCGATCCGTTCGAGCCCGTGATCGCCACGGTCTGGCCGGCGGGGATATCGAGCGAGATCCCGTGGAGGATCAGGTCTGTATCCCAGGCCACGTGCAGGTTGTCGAGACGCACGACGGCGGTCGCCTCCGCGAAGGGGGCTCCCGCCGTCGTGGGGTTGTCAGTCGTTGTCACTGGCAGTCGAGGGCTTTCGTCAGGGCGTCAATGTTGGAGTTCATCGTCGCGGCGTAGTCCTTGGATGCGTCGGTCTGGGACTCGATCGGGTCCAGGACGGCCGTCGTGATGCCGAGGTCGTCGGCCAGGGTCTGAGCAACCTTGGGGTCGATCAGGGCCTCGGTGAAGATCGTCGTCACGCCCTGCTCCTTGGCGATCTGGGCGATTTCAGCCAGGCGCGCGGGGGAGGGGGAGGACTCGGGGTCGAGGCCGGAGATGCCGACCTGGGTCAGGCCCGTGCGGTCCGCCAGGTAACCGAAGGCGGTGTGGGCGGTGACGAAGGTCTTGACCTTGCAGCTCGAGGTCTTGGTGACCAGGGTGTCGCTCAGGGTGTTGAGCTCCTCGGCCAGGGCCTTTGCGTTCGCCTTGTAGACGTCGGCGTGGGCGGAGTCAGCCTCGGCGAGCTTGTCGCCCACCAGGGTCGCGGCATGCGCCATGCGGGTGGGATCCAGCCAGAAGTGCGGGTCCGCGCTCATGTCGTGGTGGTGCTCGTGGCCCTCGTGGTCGTGACCTTCGTGGTCGTGGCCCTCATGATCATGGTCGTGGGCTTCGGTCTCGCCGGACTGGGCCTCGTCGGTGGCCTCTTCCTCCTCCTCGGAGGGGTGGTTGGCGTCGGTGCCGGCCTCAATCAGATCGGCTGCGGGGGAGACGTCGATGACGGTCTTGGGGGCCTGCTGCTCGATGGCCTCGTCAACGGCGCTCTGGAAGCCCGCGAGGTAGACGACCGCGTCCGCGGAGGACAGGGAGTCGACCATCTTGGGTGAGAGCTCGAGGTCGTGCGGCTCGGCGCCTTCCGGGGTCAGAGAGGTGACGGAAACGTGTTCTCCGCCGATCTTCTCAGCCAGGTACTGCAGGGGGTAGAACGAGGCCATGACGGTCAGTTTGCCGTCCTTGGAGGAGCTATCTCCGGACGTGGCCGTGGAGGTGCAGGCGGACAGGGCGAGCGCTGTAGCAGCCGCGCATGCGGCAGCAAGGATTCTCTTCGACATGAAAATGATTCTCTTTGAAATTGAGAATCTTTGTCAAGTCAATCTCGGTGCCCGGACCGCCGTGATCTGGGGAGTTATCGGACGTGTCCCGTTGAGCTCCGCACGATCAAATCGGGCGAAAAGACGTAATCGGCGTGTGCAGGAGCGTAGTCGGCTGTGTTCAATGCCTCGAAGAGGGCACGCACGGCGGATGCGACGATCGACTGCACGGGCTGGTGAATCGTCGTGAGTCCTGGATCCAGGTGGCTCATGAGGAACGTGTCATCGAAACCGATGACCGAGACGTCGCCCGGGACCGACAGGCCGAGCGATGAGATCGTGCGGATGGCGCCGAGGGCCTGCAGGTCGGAACCCGTGATGATTGCCGTCACGCCGCGCTCCAGGAGGGCGTGCGTGTAGGCGGCCGCAGCCTCGTACGTGTAGAAAGTTTCTTCGATGATGGGGGAGTGGTCCCCGATCAGCTCGCCCATGACCTGCGTGAATGCCTCGGCCTTGCGCAGGGCCGGGACGATGTGCGTACGGCCGGTGAGAAGTGCGATTCGTGTGTGGCCCAGCTCGTGCAGGTGAGTGACCGCGGCGCGAATACCGAGGGAGTCCCCGGTGGAAAAGTCGGGGGCCGGGACCTCCGGGCGTGCGCCGTTGATCGTGACGAAGGGGATGCCGCGTGCGGCGACGTCGTGGTAGGGGGAGAGATCGGACAGGAGGTCCGCATGCCTGCCGGAGACAAAGATGAGCCCGCTGACGCGGTGATCAATAAGTGAGGAGAGGTGGTCGAACTCGGACGTCGCGCCCGGCGTCTGCGTGCGAATGAGGGCGATGCCGCCCGCGCGCGAAATCTCCTCCTGGAGGTGGTGTGCGAAGGAGGCGAAGATCGGGTTCGTGAGTTCGGGCACGATAACGCCGATCGTCGGAGTGCTGGGCGTGTGCTCGCTGGGTGGACGGTCGTAGCCCAGCTCATCGATTGCCGTCAGGACCCTGCGGCGCGTGTCTTCGGAGACCTGGCCGACGCCGTTGAAAACGCGTGAAACAGTTGCGGTCGATACGCCCGCATGGGCCGCAATGTCGGCCATGCTTGTACGATTTTTGGTCATCGGCTCAACTCTCCTTTGGGCGTCCGAGTGCAGCTGTTTCCCTATAAATGTAACAGCTTGCACACAATTGCGAAAATTGTTGCAGAAACAAAATCCGACGTATTACAGTGACCATGTAGCAGGTCGCTGATGGAGGCGACCCGCCTGACCAACACAGGAGTAATAATGCGACGTGGCATCGCAGCGCTCGGCGTCCTCGCGGCGGCTACCGCCCTGGCCGCCTGCAACAACGGCACGACACCTTCCTCGACCTCCTCAGACAGCGCGAACACCGACGCTGTGGCGACCCTGACGATCTGGGCGGACGACACCCGCTTCTCCCAGGTTGAGAGCCTCGCCGAGAACTTCACCACCAACACCGGTGTGAAGGTCAACGTCGTGCAGAAGTCTGAATCCGACATGGACACCGAGTTCACCACCCAGGTGCCTACCGGCAATGGCCCCGACCTGATCGTCATGGCCCACGACAAGCTCGGCGCGCTCGTCGCTAACGGTGTCGTCGCCCCCGTGGACCTGGGTGAGGCCAAGTCCAACTTTGCTGACGTCGCCGTCAAGGCCGTCACCTACAACGGCCAGACCTACGGCGTTCCCTACGCCGTCGAGTCCGTTGCCCTGGTGCGCAACAACGCCCTCACCAAGGACGAGCCCAAGACCTACGACGACATGATCGCCTCCGGCAAGACCACCGGCGTCCAGTACCCCTTCATCATCCAGATGGGCGACAAGGGCGACCCGTACCACTTCTACGGCTTCCAGACCTCCTTCGGCGCCCCCGTCTTCAACACCAACGCTGACGGCGAGTACACCTCCGAGCTGGCCATGGGTGGCTCCGGCGGCACCGACTTCGCAAACTGGCTCAAGGCTCAGGCTGACGCGGGCGTGCTCTCCCCGTCCATCACGGGTGACATCGCCAAGCAGGCCTTCCTCGATGGCAAGGCCGCCTACACGGTGACCGGCCCCTGGAACGTCGCTGCCTTCCGCGAGGCTGGCATGGACGTCTCCGTCCTGTCGGTCCCCTCCGCCGGCTCCCAGGCTGCGCAGCCCTTCGTTGGTGTCCAGATGTTCTACCAGAGCGCCAAGTCCGCCAACCCGGTCGCTGCCAAGCAGTTCTTCAACTACCTGGCCACCCCCGAGGCTCAGGAAGAGATGCAGAAGCTCGGCGGTCGCGCCTCCGCGATGCCTTCGGTTGCCGACAAGTCGGATGACCAGGACATCAAGGACTTCGCGAAGGTCGCCGAGTCCGGCGCTCTCGCCCCCGCGATCCCCGCGATGGGTTCCGTCTGGAACTTCTGGGGCCAGACCGAGGCCAACATCGTGAGTGGCACCGAGACCCCGGCCGAAGGCTGGGCGACCATGATCACCAACATCAACAACGCGATCGCCTCCAAGTGATCGAACCCGCCGGTTGCATAGCGACTGGCACCCCGCTCGCCTGAGGCGAGCACCCAGCCTCGCACCCGCCCGCGTCCCACGCGGCGGGCGGGTGCGAGGCCCACAATACGCTCGCGCCGCGCTGCGGTGCACTCGCACCTCCGGGTGCTTTCCGACCCGCCGCCAGGCGGGTATCGTCGCAATGACGCGCAAACTGCGCACGTGTGGAGGACACGATGTCTGAGCCAGCGAAGGCTGCAGAAAAGAAAAAAGAGGCGCGCATTGCCTCTCACGCTAGCGAAGTGACCAGGCCCGGTTTCTTCGTCAAACTTGTCCTGATGATGCTCATCGATGCCCTGGGGATCTACGGCATGTTCACCGCTTACCTGGTGAAGTCCTGGACGGTTCTCGCCGTCCTCGCCGTCCTGCTTCTCGCGGTCAACTGGGTGTATTTCTCCAAGCGGACTATTCCCGCGAAGTACCTCGTTCCCGGCATGGTCTTCCTGCTCATCTACCAGGTCTTCGTCATGGGGTACACGGGCTACGTGTCCTTCACGAACTACGGCCAGGGCCACAACTCCAGCAAGGATGACGCCGTCGCCTCGATCCTGCAGGCCTCTGAGCAGCGTGCCGAGGGTGCGCCGAGCCTCCCCGCCGCTGTCGTTGAGGACAGCAGCGGCCTCGGGCTTGCGGTGGTCGACACCGCGACGGGCGCGATCCGCGTGGGCGACTCCGAGACCCCGCTGCACGAGGTGTCCGGCACCTACGCGGCCGGCGTCATCAGCGCGGTCGACGGTTACAAGGTCCTGACGCTGGCGGATATTCTCAAGCCCGAGGTGCAGCAGAAGGTCTCTGCCATCAAGGTTCCGGTCTCCGACAATCCGAACGACGGCAGCTACCGCAGTGACGATGGGTCAACCGCCTACCTGGCCAAGTCCCGCTACAACTACGACGAGGCCGCCGACACCCTGACCGACACGACGACCGGCGTCGTCTACAAGGCCAACAATAAGATCGGCGCATTCGTTGACGCGGACGGCAATCAGGTCGACCCGGGCTGGCGCGTGTTCGTCGGCTTCGACAACTACATGAACATGTTCGCCCGCGGCGACCTGGCCGGCCCCTTCCTGAAGGCCCTGCTGTGGTCCTTCGTTTTCGCCGCGGTCTCGGTCCTGTCGACCTTCGCGCTCGGCCTGATCCTGGGCCTCGTGTTCGCAGACAAGCGCATCAAGGGTCGTAAGATCTACCAGTCCCTCATGATCCTGCCCTACGCCTTCCCGGCCTTCCTGGCCACCCTGGTGTGGAAGGGCATGCTCAACACGGACTTTGGCTTGATCAACCAGGTGTTCCTCGGCGGCGTGAAAATCCCGTGGCTGACGGACGGATTGCTGGCGAAGTTCTCGATCTTGGGCGTGAACCTGTGGCTGGGCTTCCCCTACATGTTCCTCGTGTGCCTGGGTGCCCTGCAGTCCCTGCCGGGTGACGTCGAAGAGGCCGCGAAGATCGACGGTGCCTCCGGCCTGCGTACCGTCTGGTCCATCAAGCTGCCGCTCGTGCTGCAGTCGACCGTTCCGCTGCTGATCGCCTCCTTCGCGTTCAACTTCAACAACTTCTCGCTCATCTACATGCTGACCGGCGGCGGCCCGAACTACCCGGGCTTGGATGTCGGCCAGACTGACATCCTGATCTCGATGGTCTACAAGATCGCGATCGAGTCGGGTTCCCCGAACTACGGCCTGGCCTCGGCCATGTCTATCGTCATCTTCATCGTCGTGGGCGTGATCGCGTGGCTCGGTTTCCGCCAGACGAAGACCCTTGAGGAGCTGTGATGCGCAGTAATACAACAGTGGCCAATCAAGACCGCGCTGCCGCCTCTAGGAACGGTGCGATGCCTCCCAAATACCGTTCGTCGTCCATGAGTGTTGACCGCTGGTTGCAAGAGGTCGGCTGGCGCCACCTCGTCGGCGTCCTGATGATCATCTACTGCCTGGTCCCGCTGCTCTACGTCCTGTCGGTGTCCCTGAACCCCGGTGCGACGCTCACCGGCTCGACCAAGCTCTTCTCCGCGTTTTCCTTCGAGAACTTCCTGGCGCTGGGCTCCGGCAAGTACTCTGCGTACTGGTCGTGGGTCTTGAACTCCCTCATCGTGTCGACCACGACCGCTGTGGGTACCGTCCTCATGGGTGCTGCTGCCGCCTACGCGTTCAGCCGCTTCCGCTTCAAGGGGCGCCGCGCGACCCTGACCGGCCTGCTGCTGGTGCAGATGTTCCCGCAGATGCTTGCCTTCGTGGCCCTGTACCTGCTGCTCCTGGGAATCCAGGACATCTTCCCGGTCCTCGGCCTGAACTCCAAGCTCGGCCTGATCTGCGTCTACCTCGGTGGCGCGCTTGGCTCGAACACCTTCCTGCTCTACGGATTCTTCAACTCGATCCCGCGTTCGCTGGATGAAGCGGCCATGATCGACGGCGCGACGCACGCCCAGACCTTCTGGACGATCATCATGCCGCTGGTCCGCCCCGTCCTGGCGGTCGTCGGCCTGCTGAGCTTCATCTCCTCGCTCGGCGACTTCGTGATCGCGAAGGTCGTCTTGCAGGATCAGAGCCAGTTCACCCTCGCTGTCGGCATGTACATGTGGGCGGCTGATGAGCGCACCGCCCCGTGGGGTATCTTCGCGGCCGGCTCCGTCATCGCGGCCATCCCGGTGATCCTGCTGTTCCAGTACCTGCAGAAGTACATCGTCTCCGGCCTGACCGCCGGCGGCGTCAAGGAGTAAGCGCTTCCGCGCCCTCCTGCCCAGCCCCGGCCTCGTCCCCTATCCCCGTGGGACGAGGCCGGGGCTGTTTCTGGGTGCGGCAGCTGAAGTGCGGTCGGATGTGAGTAATCCCGGTATCGCGGGCATCGTTCCCCGACAATGTCGCACGTAATTCCCATGTAAACCTTTCAAATATTCAAATCAAATCCTTGGAATTGCAACGTTTATATGGCGTACTTGAAAGTTCGTGTGGCCGAATTACGTGCGACTTTTGGGGCCGGGGGAGAGGGGTGCCTCGGGGTTGTGTGGTGTGAGCGCTTGACAGGATAGTTGGTTATATGGTTCATTAGTCATGTAATGAACCACTGAAGCTGAAGGGAGGACTTGCGCATGGCACCCACGTTCGTCTCGGGGATCCCGATCTACGTGCAGATCGCCGACGACATTCGCGCGCAGATCCTGCGCGGCACCCTGCGTGCCGGGGACCAGCTCACTTCCACCACGGAGTACTCCGCGACCTACCGCATCAACCCGGCCACCGTCGGCAAGGCCTTCGCGATCCTCGTCGACGAGGGCCTCGTCGAAAAGCGACGCGGCATCGGCATGTTCGTCGCCGAAGGCGCACAGCACGCGCTCGTGGCCGACGGGCTCGCATCCTACGTGGAGGAGACCCTGAACCCCGCCGTCGAAGCGGGCCTGGCCCTGGGCCTCGACATCGACGCCATCATCGACCACGTCCGCGCGTACAGCGCCGACACGACCGCCAAGGACAACTCATGATCACCCTCACCTCCATTAGTCACACGTATCCGGGAGAGAACGAGGCGGCGCTGCGCGACATCTCGCTCACCCTTGGGGACGCCACCGTCACCGCCCTCGTCGGCCCCAATGGCTCGGGAAAGACGACGCTCATGCAGATCCTTGGTGGCCTGATGGCCCCCACCTCGGGGAGCATCTCAATCGATGGTGCGCAGGCCAGCGATGACGACCTGCTCACCGGATCGATCATCGCTTCCTCCGCACGCGACTTCGACGAGCTGTATAGCCAGTCTCTCGTCGCCTACGCGCGTCTGCGTCCCACCTGGGATGAGCAGCTCTTCGCCCACTACGCCGAGCGCTTCGACCTGCGCATTAACCGCAAGTACGTGCGCAAGCTCTCCGGCGGACAGGCCGCGATTCTCTCCGCCTCGATTGCGCTGGCCTCGGGCGCGCCCCTCACGCTCCTTGATGAGATCCAGGCGCCCCTGGACGTGCCCACGCGCTACGCCCTCTACGAGGAGATCCTCGCTCTGGCGGGGGATGTTATGGAAGGAAAGCGCCCCCAGCGACGCTTCCTCATCTCCTCGCACATGGTCTCCGAACTCGAAAAGGTCGCCGAAGACGTCATCGTCTTGAAGAAGAGCGCGCTCCTCGCTCACGAGACCATCGACGACTTCACCTGCCGAGTCTCAGCTCTGACCGGCCATGCCTCCGACGTTGAGGGTTTTCTCGCCGCCCACCCGGACCTCGCCCTCATCGCGAGCCGCGAGCTCGGCTCCATGCGAGAGATCGTCGTGGACCTGCGCGGTAGCGCCGTCGGCGACACTGAGCTTGCCTCGCACTCCCTGACCGCTTCGCCCTGTTCCTTCCAGGACGCCTTCGCCTACCTCATCCAGGAGAACGACCAATGAGCACCGCAACCACCGTCTCCCGCACCCCCAGCGCATGGCGCCTCGGCATGGTCAACATCAAGCCTGCCGTCATCAGCTGCCTTGCAACCGTCTTCGCGCAGTTTGCGCTCAACGCACTCATCGCCATCGTCTTCCACGCAAGCAACGATAGGGCCCCGGAGAACGTCAGCCTGGTAGCCCTTAACGCAGCTTTCATCATGGGCATCTTCCTCGTCGTCGCAGGGATCAACCAGGCGATCTCGTACATGCGTGCAGGGGCGCTGAGTGGAGCGCCGCGCCGCACCCTGGCGCTCGCGAGCTACGTCATCTCCGCCGTGTTCATCGCCCTGGGCAGCGTCATCTGGTGGGTGCTCATCCTGATCCAGCCGTACCTGTTCTTCCTGCCGAAAACCGTCTACACCCCCGGCGTCGACACCTGGTTGCTCGTCGTGGTCTTTTGGATCACCTGTGATGCCGCGGGTCGGCTCGGTGCGAACGTGTTTCGGCACCGTGGCGGGGGATGGGGAGTCGCCATCGCGTGTTTCGTGGGCGCAGTTACCGTCGCCGTCCCGGCTGCCTGGCTGTCGCTGACCCTCATTCACAAGGCCGGAGTCACCGGTCCCATGCACCCGTCCTTCTGGCTCATGGGAATCATCCCCCTCGCGGTTGTGATCGCCAACTGGCGCCTGACCCTCACGGGAAGGATCCGCCGCCTCAACTGAACGATAGCTGCACCGGGGAACATGACCCCTCGACCCAGCCCCGGCCTCGTTCCCGCTTGAACTGCGCCCCGAAAGTTGGACGCGTTTAATGGTAGCCGTTATGCGGCTTCCTGTAGGGCCTGATCCCGGTATTCTGCCGGGGTCAGGCCCTTGAGCTTTACTTGGCGTCTTACTGTGTTCCAGTGTGTGATGTAGGCGTCGAGGTCGGCTTTGAAGCTCTCGAAGGTTGGCCAGTCTTGGCCGCGAAAGAATTCGTCCTTGATGTGTCCGAAGACCTGCTCGGTGGCGCCGTTGTCGATGCAGTTGCCTTTGCGTGACATGCTCTGGATGAAACCGTTATCGGCGAGCGCACTGATGTAGGCCTCGTGCTGGTACTGCCATCCCATGTCCGAGTGCAAGATCGGCTCAGCTCCTGCGGGCTTGGCATCCATGAGTATCTGGAGCATCTCTTGTTGCTGGGCGAGGTTGGGGCACAGAGAGATGGAGTAGGCGACAATCTCTTTGCTGGCAAAGTCGTAGACCGGAGCGAGGTAGGCCTTACCGAAGGAGAGCTTGAACTCGGTGACATCGGTACCCAATTTCTGCCAAGGGCCATCGGCTGTGAAGTCGCGGCCGATGATGTTCTTGAAGCTTTGCCCCACGTCCCCCTTGTAGGAGTTGTACCTGTGATAGGCCCTCTCGCGGCGTATGCCGCAGCGCAGCCCCATCTCGCGCATCATCTTCAAGACCGTCTTATCGGCGATGCGTTCCCCTGCCTCAGCGCGTAGGCACATGGCGATCTGCCTGTGACCGCACCCGTTGGGGGTTCGTGAAAAGATCTGGGCGACCTTGGGACGTAGCTGCGCCCGGGTCACGCCCTTGGGGTGAGCCAGCGCGTAGTAGTAGCTCGACCTGGCAAGACCGGCGGCCTTGAGGAGATCACCCACCGCATGTCCGCGCCCTGAAAGCTCGGCGACCACTAGGGCTTTGTCCCGGTTTGGGAGCGCCTCTGCGCCTTCAGGGCAATCGATTTTTTTAGGTACGCCACCTGCGCCTCGAGCTTGCGCACGCGCTCGGCGAGTTCCTCCTCACGCGTTGGTGGCACCGCCCGCACCGACCCCTTCGGCCTGCCCTTGGGCTTGGGCTTGAGCGCCTGCACGCCGCCCTCGCGGTACAGCCTGCACCACTGCTTCAACGGTGTCGCGCTCGCAATACCGAAACGCACCATCGCCTCAGGCTTACTCATCCCACCGTCAACCACGGCCCTCGCTGCGGCGACCTTGGTCTCATAGTCGTATTTGGCCCGCTTTACTCCCATGGCAAGAAGCCCGCCCCTCCCGATCACGCGGTACATCTTCTGCCACTCTCTCACAGTCTCGGCAGACACACCAAGCCTCCTGGCGGTCAAACCATAGCCACATCCCCTCTCAAACATCTCCACCGCCTGCTCCCGAAGCAAACGATCATGCCTCAACCCCAGATCCACAGACACGAAAAGCCTCCCATTCCCTGGACTTCAATTTCGATGTCCAAGAAACGGGAGGCAGTTCAGCTTCATCCAGGGACGAGGCCGGGGCTGTTTTATGCATTCGGGCGCGGACGACTGTCGTTGAGTGTCGGTGAATTGTCTGTGTGCGCCCTGCAATTTCGCACGTAATTCGATGATGAAACATTCAATCATGTGTTGAAAATGGCGGAATTTCAACGATCTGATTTCAAACTATGAAATAGGTTAGGGGGAATTACGTGCGACTTTTGGGGCTGGGTGAGTGGCGGGCTGGCTCACACGGATCCGGATAGGTTACGACGATGTGGATAGGTTACGACGATGTGGATAGGTTACGACGATGTGGATAGGTTATTGACATCTGGATAGGTTAATAACCTATCCGGATCTGCGTAACCTATCCGCGAGCGTGGCGGTGGAGAGAGACGCACAGCCCAGCCAGGACTCCAAGCGCGCACCTGTGGTGGGATCCATGAGCGAGCAAGGGCTCGGAGGCGCCCGAAACAGTAGTTATCGACTAGTATCGATGGCGACACGACAGCCAGTCGTGCCCCAATTACTCAAGGAGTGACAAGTGGCTAAGGGACCCTCCCGCCTCGACAACGTGATCAGCCTGGCCAAGCGCCGCGGCTTCGTCTTCCCCTGCGGTGACATCTACGGTGGCACCCGCTCCGCGTGGGACTACGGCCCGCTCGGCGTGGAACTGAAGGAAAACATCAAGCGCGCCTGGTGGAACGCCATGGTCCGCCGCCGCGCCGACGTCGTCGGCCTCGACTCCTCCGTCATCCTCCCGCGCGAAGTGTGGGTCGCCTCCGGCCACGTCAAGGCCTTCACCGACCCGCTCATCGAGTGCCTCAACTGCCACAAGCGCGCCCGCCAGGACCAGCTCATCGAAGAGCTCGCCGAAAAGAAGGGCGTCGAAGAGTCCTCCCTGAGCAACGCCGACATCGCGTGCCCCAACTGTGGCGTGCGCGGCCAGTGGACCGAGCCCCGCGCCTTCTCCGGCCTGCTCAAGACCTACCTCGGCCCCGTCGATGACGAGGCCGGCCTGCACTACCTGCGCCCCGAGACCGCCCAGGGCATCTTCGTCAACTACGCGAACGTCATGAACGCCGCGCGCAAGAAGCCGCCGTTCGGCATCGGCCAGATCGGCAAGTCCTTCCGCAACGAGATCACGCCCGGTAACTTCATCTTCCGTACCCGCGAGTTCGAGCAGATGGAACTCGAGTTCTTCTGCGAGCCCGGCACCGATGAGGAATGGCACCAGTACTGGATCGACTACCGCAAGGCCTGGTACGTCGACCTGGGCATCGACCCGGAGAACCTGCGCGAGTACGAGCACCCGCAGGAGAAGCTCTCGCACTACTCCAAGCGAACCGTCGACCTGGAATACCGCTTCGGCTTCCAGGGCAGCGAGTGGGGCGAGCTCGAAGGCATCGCCAACCGCACCGACTACGACCTGACCGTCCACTCCGAGGCCTCCGGCGCGAAGCTCGACTACTTCGACCCGAACACCAAGGAACGCTGGACCCCCTACGTCATCGAGCCCTCGGCCGGCCTGACCCGTTCCCTCATGGCCTTCCTCATCGAGGCCTACCACGAGGACGAGGCCCCCAACGCCAAGGGCGGCGTCGACAAGCGCGTCGTGCTCAAGCTGGACCCGCGCCTGGCCCCCGTCAAGGCCGCTGTCCTGCCCCTGTCCCGCAAGCCCGAACTGACCGGCCCCGCCCAGGAGCTGGCCGACGAGCTGCGCGGCATCTGGAACGTCGACTACGACGACGCCGGCGCCGTTGGCCGCCGCTACCGTCGCCAGGACGAGATCGGCACGCCCTTCTGCATCACCTACGACTTCGACTCGATCGAGGACCACGCCGTCACCATCCGTGAGCGTGACACGATGGAGCAGGTGCGCATCCCGCTCGACAAGGTCAAGTCGTACCTGATCGAACGCCTGGGCTGCTGACTTGCAGATAGCCTCAACATCCGCAGCGGCCCCGCTACGCGTGGGGCCGCTGCGCCTGTGGACACCCGTCGTCCTGGCCCCCATGGCCGGGGTGACGGACGTGCCCTTCCGACGCCTGTGCCGCATCATGGGCGAGTCGGGCCTGCCCGACCACCTGCGGCCCGTCGGCATCCCCTCCTGGGCGGCCGAGTCGGGGGAGGGGGCCACGGCCTCGTCCCCGAAGGCACCCGGCGAAAGCTCCAACGAGCCGCGCCACGTCGCCATCCCGCGCGTGGATGCGCCCGCTGGCCTGTACGTCACCGAGATGGTGACCAGCCGCGCCCTCGTCGAGGAGAATGAGCGCACCCTGGAGATGGTGCGCCCCGACCCCGCCGAGCGCGTGCGCTCCCTGCAGCTCTACGGCGTCAACCCCGCCGTCATGGCGAAGGCCGCGACGATGCTCGTCGAGCGCGACCTCACCGACCACATCGACCTGAACTTCGGGTGCCCCGTCCCCAAGGTGACGAAGAAGGGCGGGGGAGCGGCCCTGCCCTGGAAGCGCGACCTCTTCTCCGACCTTGTGGGCGCCGTCGTGCGCGCCTCAAACGAGGCCGGGGAGCGCGTGGGGCGCGAGATCCCCGTGACCGTCAAGATCCGTATCGGCATTGACTCCGAGCACGAGACTGCGACGGACGCCGCCCTGGCTGCGCAAAAGCTTGGCGCCGCCGCGCTCACGCTGCACGCGCGCACGCAGAACCAGCACTACGCGGGTCAGGCCCACTGGGACGAAATCGCGCGCCTGAAGGACCTGCTCGACATCCCCGTCTTCGGCAACGGTGACGTCTTCGAGGCCGCCGACGCCCTGGCCATGCTCGAGCGCACCGGCTGCGACGGCATCAGCGTCGGGCGCGGCGCCCAGGGACGCCCCTGGATCTTCCGCGACATCGTCGCCGCCTACCACGGTGGGACGATCCCGCCCGGCCCCAGCCTCGCCGAGGTCGTCTCCGTCATCGAGCGTCACGCCGCCTGGTGCGTCGTCGACCAGGGCGACGAGGGGCGCGCGCTGCGCGAGATGCGCAAACACATCGGCTGGTACCTGCGCGGATTCGCCGTCGGCGGCCCCCAGCGCCATGCCCTGTCCATGGTCTCTACTCTCCAGGAGCTCCACGAGCGCCTCGCGGACCTCGACCTCGACCAGGCCTTCCCGCCCGCCGCACGCGGACCTCGCGGCCGAGCAGGCGGCGAAAAGACCCCCCACCTGCCCGACGGCTGGCTGGACCACCCCTACCTCACGCAGAGCGAACGAGATCGCCTGCACCTGGCAGAAATCGGATACTAAGCGAAGGAATCATGCCTCACTCATCTGCGCCCGACCCTGACCCTGCGCCCGGACTCGTCACCATCGGGCGAGCCGCCAAGAAGGCGACGCTCGGGGGACGTACCCAGGTCATCGTTCCCGTCAGCGGGGACGCGGCAGCCCTGAGCGGGCAGGTCGAGGCGATGGCCTCGTGCCGCGCGGACATCGTCGAGTGGAGGGCCGACACCTTCCTGTCCTCCCTCGTGGGGTCGCACTTCGTGGCCGCCTCGGACGTGGAGGAAGACCTGGTGCGCATGGCCCGCTACGTCGCTGATTCCTCGCCCCTGCCTGTGCTGGCGACCATCCGCACGTCGGTCGAGGGCGGCGAGGCTTACCTGGACGACGATGAATACTGCGCCCTCGTGCGTCGGCTTGCATCCTTCGCGGGCGGTGTGGACGTGGAGATCTCTCGCGATGGGTCCTCCGCGCTCATCGATGAGGTGCACGAGGGCGGGGCGATCGTCGTCGCCTCCTTCCACGATTTTGAGGGGACTCCCGGCGACGAACAGCTCGCCGAGGTGCTCGCGGCCATGAACTACGCGGGCGCCGACGTCCTCAAGTTCGCGTGCATGGCGAACAGCGCCACGGATGCGGCCCGCGTGCTGGCCGCGCAGGCGTGGGCGCGCGAGGCCTACGACCGCCCCGTCATCGGCATCTCCATGGGGGAACACGGTGCACCCACGCGCCTGGTGGGCTCTGCCCTCGGTTCCGCGGCCACCTTCGCCACCCTGCCCGGGTGGGAAGGCAGCGCCCCCGGACAGTTCACCGTCGAGCAGGTGCGAACTGTCCTGGATATTACCGAGGGAGCCGAGGCCTAGAGCTTACTTCGCGGGGTCCGTGTACCCGCAATAACGTCTGAGGGGCGCTGGAGTGTTGTCCAGCGCCCCTCGCGCTATTGTGTGCGGCTACCTCGTGCGTGGTGATACGCGGGGCAGAAACACGTGTGGGTGCGGGCCACGCGGCCCGCACCCACAGCTAAGTCAGCGATGCTCGGAAAGCTCACGCCTCCTTGGGAGATACAGTCACGACCGTGTCGGTGATACCCACCGGGCCGGGGGCGGCCGGGGTGATCTCGCCGAACTTCTTCTTGTTCGTCACGACCATTGGCGTGATCGTGTCGTAGCCGGCCTCGCGGATGACATCCCAGTCAACCTCAGCCAGGACGTCGCCGCGCTTGACGACATCGCCCTTGGCGACGCGCGGCGTGAAGCCCTTGCCCTCCAGCTTGACGGTGTCCATGCCGATGTGGATGAGCACCTGGACGCCGGACGCGGACTTGATGCCGTAGGCGTGGCCCGTCGGGAACGCGACCGACACCTTGCCGTCACACGGGGCAACAACCACGGCACCAGCGGCGGGGGACACGGCGATGCCGGGGCCGAGAGCGCCGGCGGCGAACGCCTCGTCGGCAACGTCCGACAGCGCAACCGTCGTGCCCGCCATGGGGGAGGTGAGCGTCAGGTCAGCCTTCGCCTCGTCGCTGAACTCGGGAGCGGCCTCGGCCGCCGGAGCGGCGGCAGGAGCAGCGGCCGGAGCGGCAGCGGGGGCGGGGGCATCGTCTTCGAGGAGGGACTTCTTGGCGCGAGCCTCAGCCTTCTGCTCCTTCGTGCGGTAGTCGAAGAAGACGACCATCAGGAATGCGGTGAAGAACGCGGCGGCAATACCCAGGCCGTAGACGGCCATGGGGGAGAAGACCGGGATCGTCAGCAGCGAGGTGAACACGAAGGTGTGGGTGATCACGCCGCGACCGATGCCGATGACCACACCACCGACGACACAGCCGGTGAGCATCAGTGGGTAGATGCGCTTGAAACGCAGGTGAATGCCGTACAGGGACGGCTCGGAGATGCCACCGAAGAGGCCGGCCGCCAGGGCGCCGGACGCGGTCTGACGCATGTCGGTGTCGCGGTCGCGGATCGACAGGAAGAGAACGCCGGCGGTGGCGCCGAAGCAGGCGAAGTTCCACGCGCCCATGGGGCCCTGGATGAAGTCTGAACCCGTCGAGGCGATGTTCGCCAGCTGCAGGGCGTTGAGCGGCCAGTGCAGACCCAGCGGCACCAGGAAGGGGTAGATGATTGGGATGATGATCGCGAAGAGGATGGGGGCATGGCCGTTGAGCCAGGCCAGGCCACCACCCAGGCCGTTACCGATCCAGATCGACAGGGGGCCGATCAGGAAGGCGGTCAGCGGCATGATGATGATGAAGGAGATGAAGGGGACGAACACCATCTGGACGTTCGCCGGGATGATCTTCTTCAGGCCCTTGTAGACCAGCGCTAGGATCGGGACCATCAGCAGCGGCACGAAGACCTGGCCGCCGTAGTCAGACAGCTGCAGGGGCAGGGTGCCGATCAGCGGAACATTGTCGATCTGGGTCGTGCACTGCAGCAGATCATCTTTACCTTCGACGAGCTGGATACAGGTGGTGGCGGGGAACTTGTTAACGTTGCTCAGGCCCAGGAAGTTGGGGGTGAGCAGCGACAGGATGACGGCGGTTCCAACCCACGGGTCGATGTCCAGCTTCTTGGAGGCGTTGTAGGCGACCATCGCGGGCAGGAAGTAGAAGACCGCGCGCCACATGGAGTTCACGTAGCCCAGCCACACCGGGATGGTCTCGGCGCGTGTGTTGACGACGCCGAAAGCTTCCAGGACTGCCAGGAACGCAAGGATCAGGGAAGCGCCGAGCAGGACGGGCAGCAGCGGGCGGAACGAGTCCGACAGGTACTCGAAGAAGGCGTCAACGATGGCGTTCTTGCCGCGAGCCTTCGCGCGGGCGGCGGCCTTGACGTCGTCGTTCGAGGCTGCGGCGCCCGACTTCATTGACGGCAGGTTGTTGATCTCGTTGAAGACCGACTGCACGGCACCGCCGATAACGATCTGGTAGCGATCACCGGACTGCGGGACGGCACCGAGGACGCCGTCAATGGCCTCGACTCGGTCCTTGTCGACGACCGACGCGTCGTTGAGTTCGAAGCGCAGACGCGTCGCGCAGTGGGTGAAGTGGGTGATGTTGCCGGGGCCACCGACTGCATCGAGGATTTCCTGTGCCGTGTTGGACACGCGGGACTCCTTCCGTGGATGAGGATTCGACGCTGAATGCGACTCTTGACAATTAGCATGTTTGAACAAATGCTGAAAGATCTGACGTGGTATCTCACAGTACTTTGTCGGTAATTTGTGGCGCTTTGACAGTAACGAGGCACGGGCTCGTTCTGCGCAGGCGTTTCCCTAGTAACATGGCCCCGTGAATGAGTTTTAGTAACATGGCCCCGTGAATGAGTTTTCCTTGGCGATCCCCGGTGTTGATGGTGGCGACGCGCGCCGCCCGTACGCGGCCGCCGATTCCGAGCGCTGGGTGCCCGAGGACCACAAGTCCTCCGAGCGCACCGAGTTTGAGCGCGACCGCGCGCGCATCCTCCACTCCTCGGCGCTGCGCCGCCTCGGCGAAAAGACACAGGTGCTGGGCCCGATCTCGGACGACTTCGTGCGCACCCGCCTCACGCACTCCCTCGAGGTCGCCCAGGTGGGCCGCGAGCTCGGCAAGGAGCTGGGTGCCGACCCGGACGTCGTGGACGCGGCGTGTCTGTCCCACGACCTCGGACATCCCCCGTTTGGACACAACGGCGAGCGCGCCCTGGACGCGGCGGCAGCCTCGATCGGCGGGTTCGAGGGCAATGCCCAGACCCTGCGCGTCGTCACGCGCCTGGAGCCCAAGGTCATCGGCGCGGGCGGCGTTCCCGCGGGCCTCAACCTGACGCGAGCGACCCTGGACGCGATCTGCAAGTACCCGTGGGTCAAGGCCGGCGGCCCTGACCTGGCCAAGTCGACGCGCAAGTACTCCGTGTACCCCGACGACGCGCCCGTGTTCGCGTGGATGCGCCAGGGGGCGCCCGCCGGGCGGCGATGCCTGGAAGCCCAGATCATGGACCTGTCGGACGACATCGCCTACTCGGTGCACGACGTGGAGGATGCGGTCGCGACCCGCAAGCTGGACCCCGCGGACCTCTTCGATGACGCGCACTGCTCGGCGGTCGTGGCCTCGACCCTGGACTGGTACGGGCCCTCGGTGGCGCGCTCGGACCTGGAGGAGGCCCTCGAACGCATCGTCTCCATGCCCGTGTGGCTGCGCTCCTTCGACGGCTCCTACGCCTCCCTCGCGCACCTGAAGGACGCGACGAGCGAGCTGATCGGCCGCTTCTGCTCGGCGACCGTGGCCGCCACGCGCGAGACCTTCGGGCACGAGCCGCTGGGCCGCTACCGCGCGGACCTCGTCGTCCCGCGCGAGGTGCGCGCCGAGATCCAGATCCTCAAGGGGATGGCCGTCCACTACGTCATGAGCCCGCGCGAGACCGAGCCGGTCTACTACCAGCAGCGCACGCTCCTGGCCGACCTCGTCGACGCCCTCTACGAGGCCGGGGCCGATGCTCTCGAGCCAGTGTTCGCCGCGCAGTGGCGGGCCGCCTCCGACGACGGCGTGCGCCTGCGCGCTGTCATCGACCAGGTCGCCTCGCTCACCGACGTGTCGGCCTCCACGTGGCACGCTCGCTGGTGCGGCATGCTGTCCTCGCAGCTGTGAGCATGATCGGACGCAGACGCGGGCGGGCATCGGTAGACTGAGGGACATGGCGGGTCTGATTCGTAAGGACGACATCGAAGCGGTACGTAACGCAGTGAAGATCGATGAGATCATCGGCGAACACGTAGCGCTGCGACCCGCAGGCATCGGCTCCCTCAAGGGCCTGTGTCCCTTCCACGACGAGCGCACCCCCTCCTTCAACGTGCGTCCTCACCTGGGCATGTTCCACTGCTTCGGGTGCGGTGAGAGCGGCGACGTCATCTCCTTCGTGCAAAAGATCGACCACCTGCCCTTCACCGAGGCGGTGGAGATGCTGGCGGCGAAGGCCGGGATCACCCTCCACTACGAGGAGGGCGGGGCGCGCGTGCGCACCGAGGAGCCGGGCAAGCGCCAGCGCCTCCTGGACGCCCACCGCGTCGCCGAAGAGTTCTACCAGCAGCAGCTGGCCTCCCCCGAGGCGCACAAGGGCCGCACGTTCCTCGCCGAGCGCGGCTTCACCCAGGCGATGTGCGCGCATTTCGGGGTCGGCTATGCCCTGGCCTCGTGGGATTCCCTCACGCGCCACCTGCGCTCCAAGGGCTTCACGGACCAGGAGATCCAGATTTCTGGCCTGGGCTCGCAGGGCAGTCGCGGCGTGTACGACCGTTTCCGCGGCCGCCTCGTGTGGCCGATCCGCGATATCACGGGCGCGACGGTCGGTTTCGGCGCGCGTCGCCTGGATGACAGCGACAAGGAGTCGCCCAAGTACCTCAACACCCCCGAGACCCCGATCTACAAGAAGTCGCAGCTGCTGTACGGCCTGGATCTGGCGAAGAAGACGATCGCGACGGAGCACAAGGTCGTCATCGTCGAGGGCTACACGGACGTCATGGCCGCGCACGTCGCGGGGGTAACGAACGCCGTGGCCACGTGTGGCACCGCCTTTGGCTCCGAGCACGTCAAGATCATTCGCCGCCTGCTGGGCGACCACGCGGATCCGGCCGCTGGCGTGCTCCTGTCGACGGGGCGCGCGCACGGCTCGGAGGTCATCTTCACGTTCGACGGCGACAGCGCGGGGCAGAAGGCCGCGCTGCGCGCCTACGGCGAGGACCAGAACTTCGCGGCCCAGACCTTCGTGGCGGTGGCGCCGGGTGGCCAGGACCCCTGCGACCTGCGTCTGTCCCAGGGTGATCAGGCGATCGTCGACCTGGTGAACTCGCGCATCCCGCTCTTCGAGTTCGCGATCCGCTCTGTCCTGTCGCAGATGGACCTGCGCAGCGCCGAGGGCCGCGTGCAGGGCCTGCGCGCCTCATCCGGCATCGTCGCGCACATCAAGGATCGCGCCCTGCGCGCCGAGTACACGCGCCAGTTGGCCGGGTGGCTCGGCATGGATATCCCCACGGTCGAGCAGGCGATCCGCGCGGCCGGTCGCGTCGAGGTCATCTCGCACGAGGCGCGCCCCGGCGAGATCGAGATGGCGGGCGCGGGCCGCCCCGGCCCCACCACCCCCGAGCGCCGAGGCCCCGAGGACCCGGTGAGCCGCATCGAGCGCCAGGCTCTCGAGGCCGTCCTCCAGCACCCGCTCTACGCCGTGGGCTCTGGCTTCGAGGAGCTCGACGGGCAGTCCTTCACAGTGCCCACGCACCGCGCCGTCCACGACGCGATTCGCGCGGTCGGCGGCCTCGACGCCTTCACGCAGATGATGCGCCAGGCTGAGGCTCACTTCGGTCCGGGCGAGAACGCGACCCTCGCGGCCTCGCGCCACTTCGTCCAGGTGGTCCTGGAGACCGCCGGCGAGTTCATTGGCCCCGCCGTCACCCAGCTGGCCGTCGCGCCCCTGCCCGTCGCGGGCGAGGCCGACGTGCGCTCGTACTGCCGCGGCGTGGTGGCCGCGATGGTGCGCATGGACCTGACCCGCAAGCTCGGCGAGGCCCGTGCGGCCCTGTCGCGCTTGAGCGAGGATGACCCTACCTACTCCGAGACGTTCCGGGAGCTCATGCGCCTGGAGCAACGCCGGCAAAACTACACCGAAAGGGACTAACCGATGGCTGAAGTTGAGAGCTTTACCCTGGACCACACCGCAGTGAAGGCACCATACGTGCGCCTCATCAACGTGGAGGCCGGCCCGAAGGGCGACCAGATTTCGAACTTCGACGTGCGCCTCCTCCAGCCCAACGCTGGGGAGATTCCGACCTCGGGCCTGCACACGATCGAGCACCTGCTGGCCTCCCTGCTGCGCGACCGCATCGACGGCGTCATCGACTGCTCGCCGTTCGGCTGCCGCACGGGCTTTCACCTCATCATGTGGGGCACCCCCTCGGTGCGCGAGGTGACCGAGGCGCTGGCCTCCTCCCTGCACGCGATCGCCGAGGAGGTCACCTGGGAGGACGTGCCCGGCACCGACGCGTACTCGTGCGGCAACTACCGCGACCACTCGCTGTTCAGTGCCCGCGAGTGGAGCCGCGCGATCCTCGAGCAGGGCTTCTCCCTCGACGCCTTCGAGCGCGTCGACGTCATCCACTGATTCTGGGCATTCGCCTGGATACGGAAGCGGGACCCATCCGGTGAGGATGGGTCCCGTTGTCGTCTGAGGACGCGCGTGGGAGGGGGAGCCTACCCCGAGGGGGAGCCCCGGCCTCGTCGATCAGTCGAGACCGACTGCGTCGCGCACGCGCGCCTCCAGGGCGTCCGCCTCGCGCTGCCCGTCGGCGTCCAGCGGCCCGTCGGCCGTCAGCACGGAGAAAAGCCCGTCCTCGCCGCGGCGCACCCACGCCGTCACCGTCGTTCCGTTGCCGACCTCCACCTGGGAGTGCAGGACGATCGAGCGGTTCACGAACTCGCTCGTATGACGCATGAAGTCCTCCGGGTCACCGACTCCGCGCCCCGCCAGGGCCGGGCGGGCCGGATCCACCCACTCCAGGGCGAAGAGCGAGCCCTCGGCCTCCCAGCGCGCACGCGCCACGTCGTACCAGGGGAACACCTCGGGGGTGGGCTCCCCGTCCGTCGACGAGGCCTCGGCGCCGAACACGTACAGGCCCGACTTCGCGGCCACCATCCAGCGCCCGTCCTCCAGCTCCAGGCCGGGGGAGCGGCGCTCGCGGGTGGGCAGGGCGGAGGTCAGAGAATCAGGCAGAGTCGTCATGCGTTGATCGTATCCTTTCGGCAGAAATCGTGCGCACAGGCCTATACGTACGTGAACGCGTACGTTATGGTGGTGGTGGAAAGGGATAATGATGACTACTGTGAGTGCTACCGCGGCCCGCTCGGACCTGTACCGGCTCATTGACACCGTGAATGAGGAGTCGACTCCGATCACGATCACCGGCCGTCGTGGAAACGCGGTTCTCATCGGCGAGGCAGACTGGTCCGCCATTCAGGAAACCTTGTATCTGCAGGGGATTCCCGGAATGACGGATAGTCTGAAGGAAGCCGCTCGCGAAGATCTCGACGACGCCCTCGATGACGTGGAGTGGTAGCGATGTGGCGGGTCGTTTTCTCCAAGCAGGCCGCGAAGGATGCGAAGAAGCTCTCCGCCAGCGGACTCAAGGCGAAAGCTCAGAGCCTCATCGAGGTTCTGACTGAGGATCCGTTTGCGGCGCCTCCCCGCTGCGAGCGCCCCGTCGGGGACCTCGCAGGTATGTATTCCCGCAGGATCAACATTCAGCACAGGCTCGTCTACGAGGTCTTCGAAGAGGAACGCATCGTCCGTGTCCTGCGCATGTGGACTCATTACGAGTGAGCCGGCCTGTGGGTGAGAACTTCCACAGGGGGCGGGGGAGTGGGTCACATGCCGAAATCAATCGGCCACATTGCGGACGGCGGGCATATTCTGGCTTCATATTTGTGAAAAACCACGACAGGAGACCCCATGGCATCGACGCAGCACACCCCCACGGAACTTGAGGCTGCCGGCGACCTGGTACTTCCCGCCGCCGACGAGCTGGCCGGTCGTTTCCCCCTGACCCCCAACGCTCACCCGGCAACGCCGGAAGAGTACAACGAGATCATGTCGACCCTGGCCTTCGGTAAGAAGTTCACGGATCACATGGCCCACATGCGCTGGACCCGCGAGGGTGGCTGGGATGACCGCGGCGTCATTCCCTACGGCCCGCTCGAGCTGACCCCCGGCGCCTCCGTCTTCCACTACTGCCAGTCCGTGTTCGAGGGCATCAAGGCCTACAAGCGCGAGGATGGCTCCGTGTGGACCTTCCGTCCCGGCTACAACGCCGCGCGTCTGAACCACTCGGCGCGCCGCCTGGCCCTGCCCGAGCTGAGCCGCGAGGACTTCGTGGCATCCCTCGTGGACTACGTGCGCGCCGACGTGAAGTGGGTTCCCGATGTCGACGGTTCGTCGCTCTACCTGCGTCCCTTCATGTTCGCCTCCGAGGAGTTCGTGGGCGTCCACCCCGCCGGCGTCGTCGACTACTACGTCATCGGCTCGCCGTCGGGCCCCTACTTCAAGGGCGGCCTGTCGGGCGTGGCCATCTGGGTGGAGCGCGAGTACCACCGTGCCGGCCCCGGCGGCACCGGCAGCGCCAAGGCGGGCGGCAACTATGCGGCCTCCCTGCTGCCCCAGATCCAGGCCGAGGCCAAGGGCTTCTCCCAGGTCTGCTTCCTGGACACCTACGAGGGCAAGTACCTCGAGGAGCTGGGCGGCATGAACATGTTCGTCGTCATGGCCGATGGGACCATCCGCACCCCTGAGCTCACCGGCGTCATCCTTGAAGGTGGCACGCGTAGCGCGATTCTGCGCATGCTGCGTGACCAGGGCGTGGACGTGCGCGAGGAGAAGATCGCCCTGTCCGAGGTTGTGGATGGCATCCGCTCGGGCGCGGTCGCCGAGGTGTTCGCGTGCGGCACTGCCGCCGTGGTCACCCCGATCACGCGCCTGGCTGGCGACGACTTCGACGTGGAGATCGAGGTGGGGGAGAAGACCCGCGAGATCCACAAGCACCTGACTGACATCCAGTGGGGCCGCGCCGAGGATCCCTACGGCTGGACGTACCGCCTGGTCTGAGCATGATCGCTTGAGGAAGCCACGGCCTCGTCGATTGCACGAGGCCGTGGTTTCTTTATGTAGTCACGATGCGAAATTGGTCGTTACCGGTCAGTTCGCGCGATGACGTCCAGGAAGTCCCGTATGTGAGGGGGCGGAGTCGTCCCGGCCCAGATGGCGGTGAGCGGGCGGGTGATCTGGAGATTGTTGATCCGAACTCGCACGAGTCGGCCGGCGCGGGCGTCCTCGGACACGGCGAGGGAGCTCAGCGCGCCGGGGGCTATGCCGGCCATAATCGCGCTGCGAACGCCGAGCGTGGTCGTCAGCACGGCTGCGGGCTCGGCTGCGAGGGGAAAGCCCGCCTCGGTGAGGGCGTTCTCGAGCGCTTGTCGGGTGCCGCTGCCGGTCTCGCGGAGCACCAACCCAGTGCCCGCCAGTTCACGGACGGACACCCGGCGGGTCTTCGCCCATCGGTGACCGTGCTGCACAACGACTTCGATGGTGTCGTAAGCGACGGTGACCGACCGGAGGCCGGCGGGAACGACAGGGGTCTCGACGAGCCCGAGGTCTGCGGTTCCCTCGCGTATGGCCTCGACGACCGTGCTGCTGTTGGCGGCTGTGAGTTGAACGACCGGGCCGTCATTGCCGTGAGAGATGCGCCACCGGGCGATCCAATCCGGTAGGAGGTGTTCTGCGATCGTGAGGCTCGCGGCGATGCGCATCATCTTCCCGCGATCCGTGCGGAGCGAGTTGACAGCATCCGAGAACTCGTCGGCCGCTGTCAGCAGCGTTGTTCCCCAGCCAACAACCAGCTCGCCTGTCGGAGTCAGTCGGGAGCCCCGTGCGGAACGCGCCAGCAGTCGCATGCGCAGATCTTTTTCCAGGTTCCGGATGCGCAGAGATATCGCCTGCTGACTCACGCCCAACTGCGCGCTTGCCGCCGACATGCTGCCTTCCTTCGCGACGAGCGCCAAGACTCGCAGTGCCTCCAAGTCCGGCTCGTAGTGCATCTTCCGCCTCCCAGCCACAAGCATAACTTGTATAGCGGACCGTATCTGCCTCTACTCGCGCAAGCGAGTCCCAGGAAACAATGGATGCATGACACAGACACAGAACATTGCGACTGCCCGACCGGAACACACGCTGCTTGCCCGAGTCCGCGCGCTCCTGCCCGGGCTTGTCCTCTGCCTGGCCGCGGCCGGAGCATCGTACGGGGTCAGCCTGCTGCTGCCGGGAGTCAGCCCGCTCATTATCGCGATCGTGCTTGGCGTACTCCTGGCCAACGTCGTCCGGCTGCCAGCAGCGGCCTCCGACGGCATCGACTTCTCCGCGAAAAAGCTCCTGCGCGCCGGCATCGTCTTCCTCGGACTCCAGCTGGTACTGACCGACATCCTCGACCTCGGAGCCCCAATGCTGGTCGTCGTCGTGTGCATTGTCGCCGGCGGTCTGCTCGGCACCGTTCTCCTGGGGAGGCTGCTGCGGGTTCCATCCGGGCTCTCGCTGCTCATTGCCTGCGGATTCTCCATCTGCGGCGCGGCAGCCGTGGCGGGCGCGGCAGGGGTCACCGACCCGGACGACGAGGCCGAGGAAGACACCATCACCGCGGTCACCCTCGTGGTGATCTTCGGAACGCTGATGATTCCCCTCGTCCCACTGCTCACGAACCTGCTTGGCCTGGGCTCCGAGACGGCCGGGATGTGGGCCGGGGGTTCCATCCATGAAATCGCGCAAGTCGTCGCGGTCGGAGGCATCATCGGCGGCGGAGCGCTCACGGTCGCGGTCATCGTCAAACTCGCCCGAGTGCTGCTGCTCGCCCCGGTCGTGGCCATCCTCAGCATCCGGGAGCGCCGTCTCAGCCGTACGGCAGGCGAACCCAGTCAACAGAGGTCGAGTTCGAAGCTGCCGCCCATCGTCCCGCTGTTCATCATCGGGTTCATCGCCATGGTGCTCCTGCGTTCCTTTATCCCTCTGCCGGACTTCGTGCTGACGACCGGCGGGCTGCTGCAGACAGGGTTGCTGGCTGCAGCGATGTTCGGACTCGGCTGCGGCGTCAAGATTCGGAACCTCATCAAGGTGGGCCTCAAGCCCTTCGCCCTGGCCGCGCTCTCCACCCTCCTCGTCGCCACCATCGCCTATTGCGGAGTCACCTTCGCCGGCTGAACATGGCTCACCAGGGCGTCACTACGCGCCGCAAACGGTCCAAAGTGACACTGGTGTCAGAACCTAACTAAGGGTATCCTTGGTTGTGTACTCGTGTGTGTCATGTTGATAGGAGCACAATGAAACGCGCGATCGTGGTCGTCTGCTCGTGGGCAGCGGCTCTCTGCTTGGCTGCCGCTTACCTGGCGATTGGCTGGGGTATCGACACTGTTGTCGACGGGCATTCCTGGTCAACGTGGTGGATCGGCGTGCTGGGTGCCCTGGGATCCGGCGTGTTCGCGTGGGCGGTCAGCGCCCTGGGAGCCGCCCAGATGAACCAGATGGAACCCGCGCTACGCCACTCGATGATCCGACAGGTCTTTGCCCTGGGGCCCTCGCAGCGCACCAATGAGCGCGCGGGCCGCGTCGTCAACTCCGCCACCGACGGCGTCGAGCGCGTCGCCGCCTACAAGGGCATCTTCCTGGCCCCCATGATCGCGTCGCTGACGACCCCGATCCTCGTCGTCATCGTCGTCGCCCTGACGATCGACCCGGCCGCGGGCGGATTCCTCGCGATCGCGATCCCGCTGGTCCCGATCTGCGTCATGGGCTTCCGCAAGGCGTTCAAGCCGGTGTCCTCGCGCTATCGCCACGCCTCGCGCCAGCTCGCCGCCAAGGAGCTCGACGCCATCCAGGGCCTGGGCGACCTGGCCCTCATGAACGCCGGCAAGGACATGGGCAAGCGTCTGGCCGAGGCCGCCGAAGAGGTCCGCTCGAAGGTCATGAGCTACCTGGCCGGCAACCAGCTGATCCTCCTCGTCATCGACTCCGTCTTCTCCCTCGGCATGATCACCGGCGCGATCGCGCTGGCCCTCATCCGTTACAAGCAGGGTGCGATCAGCGTCGGCGAGGGCATTTCCCTCGTGCTGCTCTCCTCGATCATGCTCGACCCGCTGGACCGCATCGGCCAGTTCTTCTACATCGGCATGGGTGGCATCGCGGCCAACAAGGAGATCAAGAAGTTCATCAAGCAGACCCCGCCCGTCGTGGACGCCAAGGGTGTCAAGGCCCCGGCCATCCCGCCCCAGCGCGGCGAGATCCGCCTCAGCGGCGTCTCCTTCTCCTACACCAAGGACACCCCGGTCCTGCAGGGCGCGAACCTGACCCTCACCCAGGGCGAGCACGTCGCGCTCGCAGGCCCCTCGGGTGCCGGCAAGTCCACGATCTCGGCGCTGCTGCAGGGCTTCCTGCGCCCGACGCGAGGCCGCGTGAGCCTCAACGGCGTCGACCTGGCCAGCGCGCCCCTGTCGTGGGTGCGAGCCCAGACCGCCGTCGTCGAGCAGAGCACCTACCTGTTCTCCGGCACGCTGCGAGACAACCTGCTCCTGGCCTCGCCCGCGGCCACGGACGACCAGCTGGTCGAGGCCCTGCGTGCCGCCCACCTGGGGGAGTTCGTTGACACGCTGCCCGGCGGCCTGGACGCCCGCGTGGGTGCCCGAGGTCTGGCCGTGTCCGGCGGAGAGGCCCAACGCATCGCGATCGCCCGCGCCTTCCTCAAGAATGCGTCGATCATGATCCTGGACGAGCCCACTGCCCACGTGGACCTGGCCTCCGAGCGTGAGATCCTCGCGTCGCTGGAGACCGTATGCGCCGGGCGCACGACCCTGACTATCTCCCACCGAGACGCCACCATCAAGGGCGCCGACCGCGTCGCGACCCTGCAGGAAGGAACGATCCGATGACCCGCAGGCAACTGTCTCTTCGACTCCTGTCGATCACGCGGCGCGTCCTGCCGCCCCTCGCGGCCTCCATTGCCGCCCGCATCGTCTTCCTCATGATCGGCATCGCCCTGTTCGCCCTGGGCGGCTGGGCCGTCGCCGGCCTCGCCTCGGGGGAGAGTGCCTGGAGCATCGCGCTGATCATTGTCTGCGCCATCGGCCTGAGCCTCCTCAAGGGTCTGGCCCGCTACCTCGAGCAGTTCGCCGGTCACTTCGTGGCCTTCCACTCCCTGGCGATGCTGCGCAACTACTTCTACGACCAGCTCGAGCCCCAGGCTCCCGCGGGCACGGATCGCCTGGATTCGGGCGACATCATGAACCGCGTGACGAAGGATATCGACCGCGTCGAGGTGTTCTTCGCCCACACGCTCGCCCCCGTCACGACGGCCATCATCGTCCCGATCCTGTCGGTCGTGTGGATGGGCAGCGCCGTGTCCTGGACGCTCGCTGCCGTGCTGGCGCCCTTCCTGCTGATCGTCGGCGCGGTCATTCCCTTCCTGGGTTCCGGCTCTACCGCGCGTGCGGCGCGTGAGCTGCGTGAGGCTCGGGGTGCGATCGCCGCCCACGTGACCGACTCGGTGCAGGGCGTGCGTGAGGTCCTCGCTTTTGGGGCCGAGGAGCGCCGCGAGGCCGAGATGAGCGCCATCGAAAAGCGCATCTCCTCGGGCCTGGGCGCTCAGGGGCGTTGGATCGCGCTGCGGCGAGGCCTCAACCAGGCAGCCGTTGCCCTCGGCATCGTCACGGTCGCCATGGTCGCGGGCTCGAGCGTGCTCGCCGAAACGTTGACGCTGCCCCAGGCGGGCCTCGCCCTCGGCATCGCCATGGGGTCCTTCGGACCGGTCCTCGCGGTCGAGGAGTTCGCCGCGGACCTGGATCAGGCCTTCGCGTCGGCCGCCCGTGTCTTCGCGATCACCGACCGCGCGCCTGCCGTCGCGGACCCGGCCGACCCCAAGCCGCTGACCCCCGGCGACATCGAGTTCACCGACGTGACCTTCGCCTACCCGACGGACGAGGATGCCCCCGCGCCCGCCCCCACGGTACTGGACGGCGTGAGCATCCGTATCCCCGCCGGTAAACGCACCGCCATCGTGGGTGCCTCCGGCTCGGGCAAGTCGACGCTGGCCTCGCTGCTGACCCGCACGTGGGACCCGGCCTCGGGTACCGTCGCCATCGGTGGAACGAACGTGGCCGAGGTGTCCCTGCGCGACCTGCGCGCGACGGTCGCCTCCGCGCCCCAGCGTCCCTACCTGTTCAACGACACGCTGCGCGCCAACCTCCTGCTCGCAGCACCCGACGCCACCGACAAGGACCTCGAGTCCGCGCTGGAAGCCGTGGATCTCACCGACTGGCTGGCCACGGAAAAGGACGGCCTGGACACGGTCGTCGGTGACATGGGCGAGCGTCTCTCGGGCGGCCAGCGTCAGCGCCTGGCCCTGGCTCGCGCGCTCCTGCGCGACGCCCCGATCTACGTCTTCGACGAGGCCACGAGCCAGGTCGACCCGGCCACCGAGGCGCGCGTGCGCGAGGGCATCGCCCGCGTCGCGAAGGGCCGCACCATCGTCGAGATTGCCCACCGCATCAGCGCCGTGCGTGACGCCGACCAGATCATCGTCATGGACGCGGGCCGCGTCGTGGAGACCGGCACCTACGCTGAGCTGCACGCGCGCGGAGGTGCGCTCGCTGCTCTCGAGGCGCGCGAAACCACCGATCAACCCAGCGCCTGACATACGCAAGCGCGCGGGGGATGGGGCCACGGCCTCGTCCCTCGCGTGTTTACGCGCCCGATACCGATAGGATTCGACCTATGGAAAGACTGATCGGCTGGACGAAAGCTGACGCGTGGGGCTCCACGAACGCGATTCCCGAGTTCCTGGGTGCCGCCGCCGGGGACGACCCGGTGTCCGAGGTGTGGTTCGGCGCCCACCCGGACGGACCGACGTTGCTGACGGGCGGGCAGACCCTCGCCGAGCACATCGGCGAGGACCCCAAGCGAGCCCTTGGCGGCGGACTGCTCTACGCCTTCGGGCCAACCCTGCCGTACCTGGCCAAGATTATCGCCCCCGCGCAGACCCTGAGCCTGCAGGTGCATCCGACGAAGGAGATCGCGCGCGAGGGCTACCTGCGCGAGGAGGTCCTAGGCATTGAGCGCACGGACACGCACCGCGTCTACCGGGATATGAACCACAAGCCCGAGATGATCTACGCGCTCACCGAGTTCAGCGCGCTCGTGGGCTTCCGCGTGCCGCGCAAGGCCCGCCAGCTCCTCGTCGGCCTGGAGGGTGAGCTCGCGGACCGCCTGCGTTACCGCCTCAAGCTGTCCACCGTGCGCGGGGGCCTGCGTTCCCTGGCCACGTGGCTCTTCGACGAGGACTCCCCGGCGACACCCGAGCGCGTCGAAGAGTTCGTGGCCGCGTGCCGCTCCCGCCTCGCGTCCGGCACGTCCCCCTCGCCGCGCACCGACGAGCTCGTGAGCGTCCTGGGGGAGAAACACCCGGGCGACCCGGGAATCATCGTTGCCTTCCTCATGAACCCGGTGTCCCTGCGCCCTGGCGAGGCCGTCTACATTCCGCCGCGCCAGATCCACGCCTACCAGTCGGGCTTGGGCATCGAGGTCATGGCCTCCTCCGACAACGTCGTGCGCGCGGGCCTGACCGGCAAGTACGTGGACTCCGCCCAGCTCGTGGAGATCACCGAGTTTTCGGCGCTGCCGCCCGTGCGCGTGGCGCCCGAGCACCCGTCGGCGACGACGGACCGTTTCCTGGCACCTGCCCAGGAGTTCGAGCTGTCGGTGACGACGCTCGCGCCCGGCAAGCACACGTCCCGCGTGGACGAGGTCGCCGTGCCGGGTGAGGGCCCGCGCATCGTCATCGTGACCTCCGGGTCGGTCACCCTGCACGTGAGCGAGGAGCAGGGCGGGGACAGCGTGGAGCTGAGCCGTGGCCAGGCAGTGTTCGTCTCGGCCGCCGAGCGTCGCATGTGGGCGTACGGCACCGGCTCGTTTGTGCAGGTCGCGGCCCCCTGACCGGGGTGCGTCGCGAGCCGTGACGAGGCCGTGAATGGGAGCGTTGTCAAGTCGTCCCACGTGGTGGTCTTGGTTCCTGGAAAAGCCTTGTAGCTGCGGCTTTTTCCTCTAAAATAGGAGCCGGGCCTCATCTCCGCTCGCTGCGACGAGGCCCGATTGTCAATCGCAGTGTGGGTACCGCGTGGGGGTGCCCGCACTGCGATTCTGTTTGCGCCTTAGAAGACGCCGGAGACCCAGTCGGCCAGGGTCTTGCATGTGGAGGCCAGCTCGCCCTCGTGGGCGTTGTAGCCGGCGACGATGTCCTCGGTGTCGACGTCCTCGTTGTTGACTGCCCACACGGTCGCGGTCTCGCGCGTGACCTCCGGGTGGAATTGGACGCCCAGGGCGGTGCCGTAGGAGAAGATCTGCGTGTACTTGTCCGAGCGCGCCCACTCGCGCGCGCCCCGGGGGAGTTCCACGATGGCGTCACCATGGTCGGCGAACACCGTGTGGGTCGAGGCTAGGGCCATGCGCAGGGGGACGGCTCCGCCGCCGCCCGCCTGGTCGTTCGTGCCCCAGGCCAGGGAGATGACGCCGTATTCGGGGCCCGCCGGGTCAGCGACGCTGACACGCCCGCCGAAGGTCGCGGCGATCAGCTGGGCGCCCAGGCAAATGCCGAGCACCCGGATGTGTGCGGCCACGCAGCGGCGCAGCAGATCGCGTTCTGCTTCCAGCCACGGCCAGGCCTCGTCGTCGTAGGCGTTCGCCCGGCCACCCAGCAGGATGAGGGCATCCGGCAGGGGAGTGGCCGCCAGGTCCTGGAGGCGCTGCGGATCCTCCCAGGCGCGCACCACCTCGTGACCGCCGAGGAAGGCGGACAACTGACCCACCGGAACGATCGGGTCGTTTTGAATCACGAGGATGTTCATACATCAATTGTAGTCGCGATCACGCGCCGGTACCTATCGGCCCTTGAAGAAAGCGAACAGCTGGCGCTCGCGGATCGTCATGGAGGCAATCACGACACCGATGAGCGTCCACGACGCGGCACAGATGCCCTCGGCTGCGACCAAACGGATGAGATCGGAGCGATCCTCGGGCGCCGCTCCGCTCAGGATCGTCAGACATATGCCGGAGGTGAGGACGCATGCGCCGCCCACCCATGCCACAGCCTCGAACAGTTGGATGACCGTCGTATCCGACGTGCGGAGCCCAGCGTGCAGAGCCGAGGCGATCTCGAGGCGACGCCACCATGTGGCAGCGGCCCCTAGCACGGCACCGATTGCGCTCGCGGCGATCCACGCCCACCAGGTCGGCCTCTGTCGCAGTCGGCCCGCCGCGTCGAAGGACGTCCCGCGCGAAGGGTTCATGGCCAGGACCTGGGCGTTCTGATCGTCGCTTCCAACGAGGGTTGAGCGCACCAAGGCATCGACGTCGTTGCTGTGCGGCCAGGATTCGTACCAGCACTCATCAAAGGTCCCCGTCGCGGGCACGGGGGCAAGAGCCGCGTAGGCGTAGCCGGGACGACGCCCGTCGTTCTCGTCCCACGGGTAGGTGCCCGCGACTTCGGCCTGCCCGTGTGCGAGGGGGAGAAGGGCTCCTTGAGTGGTGCCGAGATCCTCGGCCACCTGCTCAGGGAGCAGAATTCCCGTCGGATCTGCCGTTGTTGTCCCCAGGAGAGAGACGGTTCCGGGCGTGACCTCATACAGAGGTAGCGACGAGGCAGGAAGGGCAAGCGGGGACAAGCCGGATTCGACCGAGCGAACGGCTCCTGCACGTACCCCGGGGATTCGCGACAGCGCATCGCAAGTGGCCCCGTCGATGCTGCCTTGCGCTTGGAGAACTCGCACTGATCCCAGATGGACACGGAAAGAGGCAGCCTCAACGCTGACGGAACGAAGGGAGAACGCATCGGCGCAGATGATGCCTCCGACCAGGGCGGTGGCCAGAACTGTCAGAATCCCGACGCGGGCCGTCCCGCTCAGGCAGTCCCTCCAGGCCTCGGACAGGAGTGCTCGCCACGAGAGTGTGCTCATTGCTGCCCCTCCTCATCCTGGAAGCGGGCGAGGTCAATGACGGCGTCGCACTGCGCGCGAATCGACGGATCGTGCGTCGCGATCACGACGCTCACCCCGTCCTCGCGCAGCGAGCCGAGCGTGGAGGCGATGTCGCGCGCCGTGGACTGATCAAGCTGCGCGGTTGGTTCATCTACGAGGAGCAGGGTGGGGGCGCAAGCGAGCCCGCGCGCGAGGAGCACACGCTGAGCCTCGCCGCCCGACAGATCCCGAAATGGGCGGGTCGCGAGATGCGCCAGGTTGAAGGCATCAAGGAGCCGCTTCGCCTCGACATCGGCCTGCGCCCGGCTCATGCCGCGGGCCAACAGGGGCAGCGCCACGTGGTCAATGGTGCTGCGCGCGCGAACGCCGAACGGGTTCTGGAAGACCCATGCAATGCGGGGGTTCTGCTCACCAGACGGACGGGGGACGCTGATCGTTCCCTCGGTCGGAGTCTCCCATCCCGCGATCAGTGACAGCAGCGTTGATTTGCCAGAACCGGACGGGCCGATGATGGCGGTGAGGGCACCGTCCTCGCAGCGGGCGCTCAGATGGCGAAAGAGCCACGGGCTTGCGGCGAACTTGTGACCGACGTTGTCTAGCTCGACGGACATGAGCGTCCCTCGACGGCAGTGTCGACGGCGGAGATCGGGGTCGTTGGCAGGACGTAGGTTCGGCCAAGCTGGGAAGAAACGATAGAGACGGGAACCGGCGCGCCGCTTGAAAAGACGCACGCGTTCGTCGCGTCTCCGATCACTGAGGCCGGCGGGACGACCGTGACAGTGATGGGGGAGGCGAGCTTCCAGGAGACGGGCAGCTGAACGGGTCCATCGCTGCTCGGGGCGGAACGGACGAAGGCCGTGTATTCGCTCGAGGACAGGATCGTCGCCGTCAGGGTGGGATCGGTGATGACGCCGTCAGAGGGAACCGGGTAGTCCTTGTCCCCCAGGGTGATGACGTGGTCCGCGGGATAGGCGTCCGGTGGGATGGAGAGACGCAAGGCGTCGCGGGAGTCCTCAAGGTTGAGGAGAACCGTCTGCGTATCGACGCTGTCACCCAGGTGAACGGGGACCGACGAGGGGGTGACGGTCGGCGCAGGAATCCACAGGACGCGAGAGGCTTCGATACGGGAGGGGACGCCTCCGGCACCGTCGCTCACGCCCATTGCCGAGGCCAGGGCCGCTCGCGTGGCGGCCGTGACCCGCTGAGATTCCGCCGGAGCCGCATACCCAAGCCGCGCGAGCTCAGCGTTCAGGGCCGCGATATCTGGTCCCGTGGCTCCGTCCACCACGTCCTGATAGAGCGGGGTGGAGAGGGCTAAGGCAAGAAGGGGCAGGCCATCGATCTCGCAGGGAATAGAACCTGACGTGATGGGAGTTCCCGGTGCTGCCTGGAGGGCCGTGATGCGCCCTGCGATGGGGGAGGTGAGCTCGTGAGGCGAGGCCGGGGGAATCGTGAGGGTGAGGGAACGCGTATCAGTGAACTCGCGGGTGGTGACGGGGACCGTCGACGGAGCAGATGACGATGCCAGCGAGGCCGGGGTGGGCGGCGAGGCAATGAGGATACCCGCGCTGACCCCACCCGCACCGGCGATGAGAGCGACAAACGCGGTGAGGGCGAGCCAGCGGCGAGAAGATGCCATCTCAACTCCTGAGGGTGGTTGTGGTCATTTGCTGGGGTCCTCGAGGCATCGTTGCAAAATGTCGGGACCCTGGGATGGGTCGATGAAAGGCAGCGAGCTTGCAAGAGGTGTTCCGCTCTCGCGAGCGCGCGTGAATTCTTGGACCGTGAAGGACGGCTCAACCGCCTTATTACGGATCAAACACTGCGTGTACAGCTCGTTGATATCCCGGTGATCCGGGTTGACTCGCATGTCGAACTCGAGCGCCTCGATGATCGGCTCACCGGCATCGATGGAACAGGCGTGGATGAATTCTTCTTGCTGTTCCTCAGATATGGAGGAGCCAACCGGCTGATCGGGGACGCTCAGCGTGCCGCTCGGGCCGTACGATGCGCCGGTGACCCCCTTGTTCGTCAGACAGCTCAGCACGCGCTGACGCATGTCCTGGAGTTCTGCCTCGCTGATGGAAGAGTCGGCCAGGACAGATTGAACGAACTCGTTGGATGCCCACTCACTGCGCGCCTGCTCAATGTCGGCCGCCCACGGCCCCTCCGCCGCAGGTGTGGTTTGTTGGCAGCCACACGCCGTGGCGACGATGATAAGAGCGGCAGCGAGTAAACCAAGGTGTGAACGGATGGAGTGCGTGCCCTCCCTGGTGTTTGCTCCCATGATGTTCTCCCTCGAACAGCCTCGACAATGGGTGCTTACTTCCAGAATAACGAAGAAAGGGCTCCGTTTTCCGCATGATGGAGAAGCGAGTTGAGATGGGGATGATCAGATGACCCCAAACGCGCCGCAGCCCCCAATCCCGGAACCCGACGCGGCGTGCGATCCCCACCGCGCCAAGCCGACCCGGAAACGGGGGCTGCAACACACCATCCATTGTGTGACGCCAAGCTCAAAAAACAGGGAGCTTTGGCTGAGAAAACCCTGGGAAAAGCGCGCGGGGTGGATACTCATCCACCCCGCGCGCCCCAGGCCAGCAGTCAGGCGATCACTTCGATGCGAGACGAGCGCCCTCAGCAAGAGCCTCCAGCTTCGCCCACGCAATCGACGGGTAGATACGGCCGCCCAGGCCACAGTCCGTCGACGCCACGACGCGCTCGTCGCCCACAATGTCCGCGAACTGGCGAATACGCTGCGCCACCAGCTCCGGGTGCTCCACAACGTTCGTCGAGTGCGACACCACGCCCGGGATCAGGTACTTGCCCTCAGGCAGTTCGATGTCGCGCCAGATCGTCCACTCGTGCGCGTGGCGAGCATTCGCCGCCTCAAACGTCAGGCCATTCGCGTTCACCAGCAGGGCCAGATCCACGATGTCCTTGAACGGGATATCCGTCGTGTGCGGGCCGTGCCACGAACCCCAGCACACGTGGAAACGAACCAGATCCGGGTCAATGCCCTCCAGCGCATGGTTCAGCGCGTCAATACGCACGCGAGAGAACGCGCGGTAATCCTCAACGGAGGGCTCCGGGTTCATCTGATCCCAGCCCTCCGCGATATCCGGCGCGTCAATCTGCACCGTCAGGCCCGCGTCCGTAATGCGCTTGTACTCCTCGCGCAGCACATCCGCGCACGCCCACACCACGGCCTCGTCGTCCTCGTAGAACGCGTTGCCCACGCGAGCCGCCGAACCCGGCGAAATCGCTGCCACGAAACCATCCGACACGGGCTTGCCCACAGCCTCCAGCGCGTGCTTCACGCCCGCGATATCGCGCTCCACGGCCTCGGCACCGATGTAGGTCAGCTCGTCCACGATCGCCGGGAATACGACCTTGTTGTCGCTCACGATCTGAATACCCGACTCCGGGTCACCGTACGCGTCCGCGAAACGCTGCCAGTCGCGCCGCTCAGCAAACGACGAGAAAGCCAGGCGGCCATCGCGGCCAGCCGGGGGACGCAGCTCAAAGCCACCCGAGTTCTCAAACGACAGACCGCCAAAACGCGAGAAGGAATACGTCCACCACGCGCCGTAATCAACCGTGTCGAGCATCGCGTGACCGTACTCGCCATCGTTGACGATATCCAGGCCAATCTCAGCCTGACGCTTCACAACGCCGTCAACCTCGGCCTGCAGCACAGAGGTGAAATCGGCGTCGCTCAGGGAACCCTCGCGGTGCGCGGCGTTCGCCTTGAGCAGTTCGGGGGTACGGGGCAGGGAACCAACATGAGTGGTGCGAATGGTCATCGCAGTCCTTTCTCTTCACTGTGCCCTCAGCCTACGTTTCGCGCCTCGAGAACGAGGCCGAATGTCCGAAGCGTGACCAATGCGATCAACCACTCATCTGGCCAGACACTAATTCACGCACGCACCCCTTGCGTTTTCCTTGCAATCACGCCCACAAGCGTCCACCCACTGACACGGCGCCCCACCCACCACAGCTCCCGAAATACCGCGCGAAAACCACCCGCACCCAGCCCGCGCCTCGTCCATGAGACGAAACCCGCACGGAAACGCAGCGCTCACACTCCTACTGTGGAGTCATTACAAGGCAAAAGAAAGGCACATCATGAGTCGCCCGCTGCGCTCGGCAACATCCACCCAAGGCCGCAACATGGCCGGAGCACGCGCCCTGTGGCGCGCCACCGGCATGACCGACGGCGACTTTGGCAAGCCGATCATCGCCATCGCCAACTCCTTCACCCAGTTCGTCCCCGGCCACGTGCACCTGAAGAACATGGGCGATCTCGTGGCCGGAGCCATCGAAGCAGCCGGCGGCGTTGCCAAGGAGTTCAACACGATCGCCGTCGACGACGGCATCGCCATGGGCCACGACGGTATGCTCTACTCCCTGCCCAGCCGCGACCTCATCGCCGACTGCGTCGAAACCATGGTCAACGCGCACCGCGCCGACGCCCTCGTGTGCATCTCCAACTGCGACAAGATCACCCCCGGCATGCTCCTGGCCGCCATGCGCCTGAACATCCCGACCATCTTCGTGTCCGGCGGCCCCATGGAATCTGGCGCTGCCGTCGACGGTGTCGTCGAGCACCGCCTCGACCTCATCGACGCCATGGTCATGGCCGTTGACGACTCCGTCAGCGACAACCAGCTGGCCAGCATCGAAGCCAACGCGTGCCCCACCTGCGGCTCCTGCGCAGGCATGTTCACCGCGAACTCCATGAACTGCCTCAACGAGGCCATCGGCCTGGCCCTGCCCGGCAACGGCACCACCCTCGCCACCCAGATCGAACGCAAGAAGCTCTTCACCGAGGCCGGCACGCGCATCGTCGACATGTGCCGCGCCTACTATGACAACGAGGACGACTCGGTCCTGCCGCGTTCCATCGCCACCAAGGCCGCCTTCGAGAACGCCATGAGCCTGGACGTGGCCATGGGCGGTTCCACCAACACCGTCCTGCACATCCTCGCCATCGCCAACGAGGCCGGTGTCGACTTCACGCTCGACGATATCGACGCGATCTCGCGCCGCGTGCCCTGCCTGTGCAAGGTGGCCCCCAACTCCACGACCTACCACATCGAGCACGTCCACCGCGCCGGCGGCATCCCCGCCCTGCTCGGCGAGCTTGACCGCGCCGGCCTGCTCAACCGCGACGTCCGCTCCGTCCACTCCGACAACCTCGCCGACTGGCTGGGCGCCTGGGACGTGCGCAGCGGGAGCGCCACCGACGAGGCCAAGCACCGCTTCCTCGCCGCCCCCGGCGGCGTGCGCACCACCCAGGCATTCTCGACCGCCAACCTCTTCGAGTCCCTCGACACCGACTCCGAGGCCGGCTGCATCCGCTCCGTCGAGCACGCCTACACGAAGGACGGCGGCCTCGCGGTCCTCTACGGCAACATCGCCGCCAACGGCGCGATCATCAAGTCCGCCGGCATCGACGAGTCCCTCTTCCACTTCGTCGGCAAGGCCTTCGTCGTCGAATCCCAGGAGGAAGCCGTCGAGGCCATCCTCAGCAAGCAAGTTAAGGAAGGCGACGTCGTCGTCATCCAGTACGAGGGCCCCAAGGGCGGCCCCGGCATGCAGGAAATGCTCTACCCGACCTCCTACCTCAAGGGCCTGGGCCTGGGCAAGAAGTGCGCCCTCATCACCGACGGCCGCTTCTCCGGCGGCACGTCCGGCATCTCCATCGGTCACATCTCGCCCGAGGCCGCGGCCGGCGGCGCGATCGGCCTCGTGCGCACCGGCGACGAGATCGAAATCGACGTCAACAACCGCGTCCTGCGCGCCAACGTGAGCGACGAGGAACTCGAGCGCCGCCGCGCCGAAAAGGGCGCCGCCCCGTGGAAGCCCTCTAAGCCTCGCGCCCGCCAAGTCTCCGACGCCCTGCGCGTCTACGGCATGCTCGCCGCATCCGCCGACAAGGGCGGCGTGCGCGTCCTGCCCGACTGGGCGTGAGCGAAGCGCCTACAATCGTGGGCATGCATGGAGAATACAAAGTCCCCGGAGGAAAGCTCGTCGTCGTCGACACCGACGTGGAGGAGGATCGCCTCGCGCGCGTGAGCGTGTCCGGTGACTTCTTCCTCGACCCCGACGACGCGCTCACCCGGATCACCGCGTCCCTCGAAGGGGCCCCGGCCTCGTCGAGCGCGAAGGATCTGGCCGCGCGCGTGGAGGCCGCCCTCCACGAGGGAGACACCCTCATGGGCGTGACCCCCGAGGCCGTCGGCATCGCCGTACGCCGCGCGCTGGGCGCCGCCCTGTCGTGGGACGACATCGACTTCGACGTCATCCACGGCCCCGTCGTCGACCCGATGATCAACGTCGCCATGGACGAAACCCTGGTCGAAGACGTGGCCGCGGGGCGCCGCAAGCCCTTCATGCGCCTGTGGGAGTGGAACGGCCCCCAGGTCGTCATCGGCTCCTTCCAGTCCTACCAAAACGAAATCCAACAGGACGGCGTGGATCGATACGGCATCACCGTGTCGCGGCGCGTCACCGGCGGCGGCGCCATGTTCATGGAGCCCGGCAACTGCATCACCTACTCGCTCGTCATCCCCACCGCCCTCGTGGAGGGAATGAGCTTCGAGCAGGCCTACCCCTACCTCGATCAGTGGGTCATGGAGGTCCTCGAAAAGCTGGGCATCAAGGCCAAGTACGTGCCGCTCAACGACATCGCCTCCGAGTTCGGCAAGATCGGCGGCGCCGCGCAGAAGCGCTGGGCCAACGGCTACATGGTCCACCACGTGACCATGGCCTACGACATCGACGCCATCAAGATGAACGAAGTCCTGCGCATCGGCATGGAGAAGATCCGCGACAAGGGCACCCGCAGCGCCGTCAAGCGCGTGGACCCCATGCGCTCCCAGACCGGCATGGCGCGCGAAGAGATCCTGCAGGTGTTCTTTGATCACTTCAAGGAGAAGTACAACGCGAGCGTTGGCACCATCACCGAGGCGGATCTTGAGGTCGCACGGAAGCGCTGCGAGACGAAGTTCGCGCGCGAGGAGTGGGTGCACCGCATCCCCTGAACGCCCCGTATTCGTGGCCCGCTTCGGTGTCGTTTCGACGAGGCCGGGGCGGGCTTCCGCGTTCCTGCGCGGCTTCCCCCAAATTTCGCACGTAATTCTAGCGGGGTTCTTTCTCATTTCTTACTATCCATCGTTGAAATAGCAACGAAACAAGTCCGCTCGCGGAATGGGGAGTGAGGGAATTACGTGCGAGATTTTAAGGGAAAGAGGCAAGCATGGCTTGTGCCTAGGGGTTTCAGATGCGGTGGGGCTTTCAGGCGCGGCGTTCTCCGAAGATAGCGGTCCCCAGGCGCACGATTGTCGCCCCCTCAGCGATGGCCCACTCAAGATCGCGGCTCATGCCCATCGAGAGCGGCAGGTCCGACTCTTCGACGCCCAGGCGAGAGGCGGCCTCGTCCCTGATGTCGCGCAGCTGCGCGTACGCGGCGCGCACGTCGGCCTCGATGGGGGAGTTCAGACCCACCGTCATGAAGCCTGCGAGCTGCAGGTGGGTCGAGGCCTCGACCGCGTCGATCAGCGCGGCGACGTCGGAGGGGGCACAGCCGTGCTTCGTGGCCTCGCCGGAGACGTTCACCTCGACGAATACCGGGAGCGTGCCGGTTGCGCGTGCGTCGATTTTCGAGGCTAGCGCGGGGGAGTCCAGCGACTCGATCGCGTCCACGCAGGCCAGCGCGTGGTTGATTTTGTTGGACTGCAGAGGGCCGATCAGGTGAATGCGCGCGCCGGGCACCTCTCGGATCGCGTCCACCGTCGCACGCGCCTCCTGCACGCGGTTGTGACCCAGCAGGATGGGTAGGCCCGCCTCGCGCAGGGCAGCGGCGGCGGTGCGGCACTCCTCGGGCGTGCGCGTCTTGACCGCCAGCTCCAGGTGCACCGAATCAGTGCGGCCGCACGCGGACGTCGCACGGTCAATGCGGTCGCGGGCAGCGGCGATGGCCTCGGGAATGCTCATGCCCTCATGGTAGACGGGCAGGCGCTATCAGGGGCCAATCAGGGGCGACTCAGGGACATCTGAGCCGAGCGGCGTGTCAGACTAGTATGTTCACAGAACAACGAAAGGACACGCCATGCGTACCCTGCTCAACATCATCTGGTTCTTCTTCGGAGGGCTCCCGCTCTTCCTGGGATACCTCCTTGCGGGTGTCGTCGCCTGCATCTTCGTCGTCACGATCCCCGCGGGCGTGGCCTGCTTCCGCATCGCCGGTTACGTGCTGTGGCCCTTCGGTAAGCGCGTCATCGACAAGCCGGGCGTGGGCGCGGGCTCTGGCCTCATGAACATCGTGTGGTTCCTGGTCGCGGGTCTGTGGCTCGCCATCGGCCACATCACCACCGCCGCCGCGCAGGCCGTCACTATCGTCGGCATCCCGCTGGCCATCGCCAACCTCAAGATGATCCCGATCACCTGCTTCCCCTTCGGCAAGGCCGTCATCGACGACCCGACCGCGTCAATCCTCTGACGCGTCCTACACTGGGGTCATGGCTCGTAAACACAGCAAAGACCAGGCGGTGGCCCCACCCGCGCCATCGAGGCGCTCACGGCGGCCGGCGTTGCTTTACCGTTCACGAGTACGAGCACGACCGGCCGCCCGGGGCGTTCGGGGAAGAAACCGTCGAGAAGCTGGGGATCGACCCCACCCAGGCTTTCAAGACGCTCATGGTGCGCCTGGAGCCCACCGGCGAGTTTGTCGTCGGCTGCGTGCCTGCGCTGGCTCACCTGTCCAGAAGCTGATCGCCAAGGCAGCCGGCGCGAAGAGCGCCGCCATGGCTGACCCGGCCGTCGCACAGCGCCGCACCGGCTACGTCGTGGGCGGCATCAGCCCGCCTCGGGCAGACCACCTCGCACCGGCTGTTCATTGACTCGGCGTGCCTGGACCACGAGACCATGATCGTCTCGGGCGGGCGCCGAGGCCTCAGCGTCGAACTGAGCCCCCTCGACCTCGTCGAGTTGACGGATGCTGAGGTCACGGACCTCGCCCAGGTCTGACCCGGCCTCGTCCTGTTTCAGTCGTTGTCGCAGGCTCCTGCCTGGTCTTCATTCCAGCCGCCGATACTCCTGCGCCCCCAAATTTCGCACGTAATTCCCCGGCCGTTCCTTCAGTCTTTGAAGGAGAGGTGTTGAAATCATGCGGTTTCTGATCTCTCAGCGCCGATCCGAATAACGAATTACGTGCGACGTTGTTGAGGAACCCCGCTGGAAAGTGCTACTTCTCGTCCACGACTCGTGCCGATCCGATGCCGTGGTCCGTGTTAGCACGTTGGCTGCTCGACATACAATGAGTGGACCCGGGTGAGTGAGGATGAACGAGGAGACGGTGAACGTGTCTGCAGATCTGCGGTACAACGAAGAGACTGAGGCGGCCATGCGCGAGGCTCGCGAGATTGCTGCTGGGCGGCTCCCCGTTGCGCGCTATGGCTCTGCGGTGGAGGCGTTTGGGGAGAGCGATGACAACTGACGTGACTGAACTGAGCCGCCGTGGGCGCGCCGCCTACTGGGTGGTTGCCGCCCTCGCCTGGGTGGGCGTCGCCGCCACCCTCATCATTACGGCCTTCGATGGCTACGCTGCGCCGACCTACGTCGAGGAGGGCCTCTTTGCGGGCGCCGCCCACGGCTGGGCGGGCGCGCCCGAGCGCCTCATCAATTGCCTGTCCTACTTCACCGAGCTGTCCAACATCATGGTTGCGATCATCTCGACCGTCCTCGCGCGCTGGGGCCGTGTGGGTGCGTGGGGGAGGGCCACGCACCTGTGCGCGCTCATGATGATCACGGTGACCGCGATCGTCTACGCGACGCTGATTGGCCCCTACGAGGTCCTCTCCGGCTTCGCGCTCGTCACCAACCCGCTCCAGCACATCGTCGTCCCCGCCGCCTTTGTGGGTACGGCCGCGCTCGTGGGGCCGCGCGGTGGCATCACGTGGGCGACGCTGGGGCGCGCCCTGCTGATCCCGGTCGCGTGGGTGGCGTACACGCTCGTGCGAGGCTCCTTCACGCACCAGTACCCCTACGGCTTCGTGAACGTGTGGCGCATCGGCTACGCGCAGGTTGCGATCAACATCGTGGCTATCCTGATTGGCGCCCTGGTCTTCATGGCGCTCTTCGCGGGCGCGGACTGGCTGATCCGCAAGGCGTCCCGGCGCTGACGGTCTGTGCACCTCCCGGACACGGTCTCGTCCGAGGCCGCTAGAGTGAGGCCATGAGCAACGAGCCCGGGCTTGTCCCTGAACTTACCGTCACCGATTACGAGGCATCGCGCCGTTTTTGGTGCGACCTCGTCGGTTTTTCCCTTCGCTATGAACGGCCTGAGGAAGGATTCGGCTACCTCGTCCTGGGTAACGCGCACCTAATGCTCGACCAGATCGACCAGGGTAGGACGTGGGCGACAGGACCCCTTGAGTTCCCCCTTGGTCGGGGTATCAATTTCGAGGTTCAGGTCGACAATCTGGACAATGCATGGCACCGCATGACCGAGGCAGGGTGGCCGATCTTCGTCGAACCCGAAGAGAAGTGGTATCGGGCGGGCGATGTAGAGATCGGCGTCCGGCAGTTCCTAGTGCAGGATCCCGATGGCTACCTGCTGCGCCTCCAGCAGGAAAAAGGCGAGAGGCCTGCGCGGCGAGGATAACTCGGACGGCGGGGACCACGGCTTTCTGCGTCGTTCACACCCGACTCATCCGAATTGCCACAACAACGAGGCCGTGGTGGCCCGTGCGCCTCGAAGCTGGAGGGACTTACCGCGCCCCGACGGTGATCGTGGCCAGGGCGACGCGGTTCGCCTCGTCTGAGGCGGGCACGTCCACGAGGGCGACGATGCGCCAGTCCATGTCCTCCTCCGGGTCGAACAGGGTCTGCGTGGCCAGCCAGAACGTGCCGGCCGCAGCCTGATCGACCGCGTCCGCAATCGCCTCGATGCGCGTCACCTGGGCGCGCTCGAAATCGGAAGAAACCACAGCGGGAGCCAGCTCCAGCACGTCCTCGCGGGTCGGGGCCTCGTTCAGGGAACAGAGCGACAGGGCGCGCGCACGCTGGTCGATGCCGATCCACTCGTGCTCCGCCCAGTAGAGCTCGAGCACAGCGTCCCACTCGTCCTCGCCCCACGGAGCGACCAGGGGGGTGCGCGAGGCCTCGTCCAGACGCGCCAAGGCCTCGACGTTGTCGCGGCTCATCGCCTCCACGCGCTCGAACAGCGCGCCACGGATCGCCGTGCGGAACGCGTGACGGTTCGCGCTAAAGGGAACGGTCCCGTCCTCCCGCGCGCCAAACGCCAGCTCCGCGCCCTCCGTGCCGTCGCCCTCGGACGCGGGGGAGAGGGCCTGGCCCGTGGACATGGCCTCCCACTCGTCCAGCAGTGAGGAGTCCACCGCGCGGATCAACGCCGACAGCCACGCAATGATCGACCGCAGCTCGTCCGTCATCAGCTCGTCCGGCACGATCTGGCGCAGCGCCCGGTATGCGTCCGTCAGATAGCGCAGCACGATGCCCTCGGAGCGGCCCACGTCGTAGCGGCCCACGATCCCCGTGAACGTCAGCGCGTTCTCGATCATCTCGCGCACGACCGACTTCGGGGAAATCTCCTGATCCTCGATCCACGGGTTCGCGTGCAGGTACACCGCGAACGCGTCCCCCAGCAGATCGGCCAGCGGGCGCGGCCACGTGACCTCTTCCAGGGCTGCCATGCGCTCGTCGTACTCCATGCCCTGCGCCTTCATCGCGGCCACGGCCTCGGCCCGCGCCGCCTTCTCCTGCGCGAACAGGAGCGGGCGCGGATCCTCCAGGACCGACTCGATGACCGAGACGACGTCCAGGGCGAAGGTCGGGGACTCCGGATCCAACAGTTCGAGGGCCGCCAGCGCGAAGGGGGAGAGCGGCTGGTTGAGCGCGAAGTCATCCGGCAGGTCGGTGGCGGCGCGGAGGCGAGGCTCACCCGACGCCGAGGCCTGCGCAGAGGAGACGTGCTCGACGACGCCCGCCTGCTTCATCGACGTGTAGATCTCACCCAGGCGGCGCAGGTGCGGGTTGCGATCCGTGGGCGGATCGTCGTTGTTGCGCGCCAGCCACACGAGGTGCTCGCCCGGGTCGCGCCCGGCCGCGGGAGCCCCGGCCAGCACGTTGAGGACCATCGCGTGCGTCATCTCGAAACGGCTCGTGAGCTGCTCGGGAGCCGCATCGACGAGGCGCTCGAACGTCGATCGCGTCCACGAGATCTCGCCCTCGCCCGGGCCCTTGCGCTTCTTCGCCGACTTCTTCGCGGCACGCTTGGCCTCGCGGGCGTCGCGCGCGGCCTCCTGCGCGGCGCTCAGGCGTGCGCGCTCACGGGCGGCGTCCACCTCGTGCTCGGGGGCTAGGACGCGCACGAAACCGACCGTGTCGAAGCCGGCGCGGCCCGCGCGGCCCGCGATCTGGTGGAACTCGCGTGCGCTCACGTGGCGCATGCGCCGCCCGTCGTACTTCACGAGCGACGTCATCAGCACCGTGCGGATCGGCACGTTGATGCCCACTCCCAGGGTATCCGTGCCGCACACGATCGGCAGCAGGCCCGCCTGCGTGAGGCGTTCGACGAGGCGACGGTAGCGAGGCAGCATGCCCGCGTGATGCACGCCGATGCCCTGTGCCAGCAGCGACTTCAGGGTCTGCCCGAAGCCCTTCGTAAACGACACCCCCGCCAGCTGCGCGGCGATCGCCTTCTTCTGCTCGGGAGAAATCAGCGAGGAACGGTCGAAAGACTGCGCGGTGGCGACCGCGTCGCGCTGGGAGAAATGCACGATGTAGACGGGCCAGCGGCCCTCGCCCAGCAGCCGCTCGACCGTGTCGGGCAGGCGGTCCACGACGTACTCGAACTCGAGGGGCACGGGTCGTTCCGCGTCGTCGATGAGGGACACGTCGCGCCCGGTGCGTTCCTTCCACGCGCGCTCGAAACGCGTCGTGTCGCCCAGTGTCGCGCTCATCGCGACCACCTGCGGGGTCCTCAGCTCCAGGAGCGGTACCTGCCACGCCCAGCCGCGCTGACGGTCCCCGTAGAAGTGGAACTCGTCCATGACGATCATGTCCGCGTCCAGCGTGGGCCCCTCGCGCAGCGACTGATTCGCGAGGATCTCAGCCGTGCAGCAGATGATGGGCGCGTCGGCGTTGAGAGACACGTCGCCGGTCACCATACCGACGTTGTCCGCGCCGAACAGCGACACGAGGTCAAAGAACTTCTCCGACACCAGGGCCTTGAGCGGCGCCGTGTAGTAGGAGCGGCCACCGTGCGCCATCGACGTAAAGTGCGCGGCGAGCGCGATCATCGACTTGCCCGACCCCGTGGGGGTCGCCGCAATCACGTGGTTGCCCGCCAGGATCTCCACCAGGGCCTCCTCCTGGTGGGGGTAGAGCGGACGCCCGGTGCCCTCGGCCCAGGACACGAAGGCCTCGTACAGGGCGTCGTCGTCGCCCAGACGGCCCTCGTCCTCCAGGTCGTCCAGGATCTCGTTCAAAGTCGCGCTCATGCTCCCATTGTCCCAGAGTGCGCCCACGTCTGCGTCCCCGCACCGCCGGTCCCTTCCCGCAGCTCATCGACGAGGCCGGGGCACCCCATGCACTCACGCACGGGCGTGCGCGTGGCGAGACGTCGCCTGCTGGGCGCACAGCCCTGTGGCAAGATGAACGGGTCCCATACAACGCGCGGGTGCGGCCCGCGAAGCGCGCGAGGCCCCGCGACTGTCCCACGGCCTCGTCGATAGACAGCCCGGGAGGTTCCTGTGGAAGAATTTGCCTTGCTTGAAAAGGACATCGCCGACTGGATCACGATGCACCTGACGATCGTCATCCTGATCGGCGTGGGCGTGATCCTCACGGTCGTCTCCCGCGGCGTGCAGCTGCGCCTCTTCCCGGAGATGGTGCGCACGGTCCTCGGCTCGCGCAAGGGTGCCGACGGCGGAATCTCCTCCTTCCAGGCCTTCGCGATCTCGCTGGCCGCTCGCGTGGGCATCGGCAACGTGTTCGGCGTGGCCGCGGCGCTCTTGTACGGTGGCCCGGGCGCGATCTTCTGGATGTGGGTCGTGGCCCTGGTCGGCATGGCGACAGCGTTCTTCGAGGCGACGCTGGCCCAGATCTTCAAGGTGAAGCACTCCGACGGCTCCTTCCGCGGCGGCCCGGCCTACTACATCAAGCGCGGCATGAAGAGCCGCGTCCTGGCCAACGTTTTCGCCGTCATCACCGTCGTCACCTGCGGCATCGTCATCACTTCCGTGCAGTCCAACGCCATCGCGGGCACGCTCACGAGCGCCTTCGGTGAGGCCGCGAAGGAACCCCTGCAGGGAGCGGGCGGTTTCTCGGCCGCGCAGCTTACGGTTGCAGGCCTGATCTTCGTCTTCTCCGCGATGGTCATCTTCGGCGGTATCCGCACGGTCGCCCGCGTGACTGAGTGGATGGCCCCGATCATGGCGACTGTCTACGTCATCATGGTCGCCATCGTCTGCCTCATGAACATCACGCAGTTCGGTACTGTGCTCGGCCAGATCTTCACCTCCGCGTTCTCTATGGACGCCACCGTCGGCGGCCTGGGCGGCGGCATCATCGCCGCGATGATCAACGGCACCAAGCGCGGCCTCTTCTCCAACGAGGCCGGCCAGGGTACCGCTCCCAACGCCGCCGCGACCGCGACCGTGTCCCACCCGGTGCGCCAGGGCCTCATCCAGTCCCTGGGTGTTTTCATTGACACGATCGTCGTGTGCACCGCGACCGCCTTCGTCATCCTCATCGCAGGCGAGAAGGTGTGGGGCGGCGCGGACGTGAACCCCTCGAACCTGACGACCCTGGCCGTGGCCCACGAGCTGGGCGCGTGGACGATCGTCCCCATGGCGATCCTGATCTTCGTCCTGGCCTACTCCTCGATCATCGCCGCCTACGTCTACTCCGACACGAACATGTCCTTCGTCTTCGGGGATGCCCGCTGGGCGAGCTGGACCGTGCGCGTCGTGTGCGTGGCCTCGGCGACGATCGGTGCCCTGCTGACCCTGGACGTCGTGTGGAACGCCGTTGACATTGCGATGGCGGTTATGACGATCACGAACTTGGTGGCCCTGGTCTTCCTGGCCCGCTGGGTACTGGGCGCGCTGCGCGATTACGAGACCCAGCGTCGCGATGGCGTCGCCGAGCCCGTCTTCGTGGGTGAGAAGAACCCGCTGTTGCCCGGCGACGTTCCCGGCAGCGTGTGGAAGCGCCCCAAGCAGAAGAAGAAGTAATAGTTGCTGACCACCTCGCCGGGTGCGCCGGGCACATCTCGTGCCTCGCGCACCCGGCGTCGTGTATGTCGGCGCTGCTCAGCGCGGCGCGCGCGGGGCTGCGTTAGGCTACCGGCATGAGAATCGCACGTTTTTCCGATGGTACGAACCCGGTCTACGGCGCCCTTGAGGAGGGCTCGACGAGGATCGTGGGGCTCAAGGGTGACCCGCTGTTTTCGCCCGTGGAACCCTCCGGCCAGATCTACGAGCTGGACGAGGTCCGCCTGCTCTCCCCGGTGATCCCGCGCTCGAAGGTCGTCGGTATTGGCGACAACTACTCGGATACCCCGATTCCGGCTGATGAGCGCCCCGAGCCGCCGATCTTCCTGAAGGCGAATACCTCGGTCGTGGGCCCCGACGACCCGATCGCGATCCCCGCCTGGTCGAACGCGGTGGCCTTCGAGGGGGAGCTCGCGATCGTCATCAAGTCTCTCGCCAAGGATGTGAGCGTCGAGGACGCGCCGCAGATGATCCTCGGCTACACGATCGCCAACGATGCCACCGCCCGCGACGCGATGACGGGCGGCCCCTGGTCGCGCGGAAAGTCTTTCGACTCGGCGTGCCCGCTGGGCCCGTGGATCACGGTCGACCCTGCCCTCGACGTCACCAACCTGGCGATTCGCTCGTACCTGAACGGCGAGATCGCTCAGGACTCCTCGACCGCGCACATGATCTGGAACCCCTTCGAGCTGGTGTCCTACGTGTCTCACCAGATGACGCTGCTGCCCGGCGACGTGATCGCCACGGGCGCGCCCGCGGGTGCCGAGATCGTTCACGCGGGTGATCGCGTGGAGATCGAGATCGAGGGGATCGGGAGCTTGACGAATCCCGTCGTCCGAGCCTGATCGTGTGACCTGTGTGATAGGATTACGTCGTTCTGACAATATCTCCGTCGCATAGGAGCACACCGTGAGCGAACCCCAGTCATCGGGCGCTCTGGCCGTCGAAATGGCCGGCCTGGACGTCATCCCCGAATCCGATCGCAAGGGAAAACCCTCCGACCTGTTCATGCCGTGGTTCGCGGCGAATATCTCGGTCCTGGGTATCTCGTGGGGCTCGTGGGTCCTCGGCTTCGGGCTTTCCCTCGCCCAGGCGGTCGTCGTGTCCGTCGTCGGAGTGGCCCTGTCCTTCCTGGTCTGCGGCCTCATCGCGATCGCCGGTAAGCGCGGCTCCGCTCCGACGCTGGTCCTGTCGCGCGCGGCCTTCGGCTTCAACGGCAACCGCATTTCGGCTGCGATCTCGTGGATCCTGACGGTGGGCTGGGAGACCTTCCTGGCGATCATGGCCGTCCAGGCCACAGCCACGGTGATGGGGGCGCTCGGCTTCACGAACCACGTTGTCGCCCAGATCATCGCCCTGATCCTCGTCGTCGTCCTGGCGGCGGGTTCGGGCATCCTCGGTTTTGAGGCGATCATGAAGGTCCAGACGTGGATCACCTGGGCCACCGCGGCCCTGACGATCGTCTACCTGGTCCTGGTCGCCCCGACGATCGACTTCGCGGTCCTCTCCTCGCGCCCCTCGGCGCCCCTGACTGCGGTACTGGGTGCGGGCTGCATGCTCCTCGTGGGCTTCGGCTTCGGCTGGATTAACGCGGCCGCCGACTACTCGCGCTACCTGCCGCGCGCCGCCTCGACGAAGGGTGTGGTCGGCTGGACGACGGTGGGCGCGGCGCTGCCCACGGTCATCCTCGTCTTCTTCGGCATCCTCCTGGTCGGCTCGGCCGATGAGTCCCTCTCCGAGGCGATTGGCGGCGACCCGATCGGCGCGCTCACCACGCTGCTTCCCACCTGGTTCCTCATCCCCTTCGCGCTGGTCGCGATCCTGGGCCTCATCGGCGGCATCGTCATGGACATCTACTCCTCGGGCCTGTCGCTGCTGGCCACGGGCGTGCCCGTCTCGCGCCCGGTCGCCACCGCGATTGATGGCACGATCATGACGGTCGGCACGATCGTCGTCGTGTTCTTCGCAGACTCCTTCCTGACTCCTTTCACAGCGTTCCTCACGACCCTCGGCGTCGTCATCGCCGCGTGGGGTGGCGTCATGCTGGCGGACATCGCGCTGCGTCGCAATGACTACGACGAGCCTTCGCTCTTCACCCCCTCGGGCCGCTACGGCTCGGTGAACTGGGGTGCGGTCGCCTCCCTGATCATCGGCTCGCTGGTGGGCTGGGGCCTCGTCGTCAACGCGAGCGCCTCCTGGCTGTCCTGGCAGGGCTATCTCCTCGGCCCCCTGGGTGGCCGCGAGGGTGACTGGGCGGGCGCCAACATCGGCATCCTCCTGGCGATGGTCGTCGGCTTCGTCGGCTATTGGGTGACCAGCGCGGGCCGCGTGCGCGCGCAGGAGAAGCTGCCCTCGCGCACCTACGCCGAGGGTGCGGGCGAGGATGAGCAGTGAGCGTTGACCCGCGCTTCCCTCAGGCTCTCCTCGACGACGAGGCCCAGGCCGGCGCCCGGGTCCTCACCGGCCTTGCGGGGCGCCCGGATGCGCTCGTCGTGCTCGGGTCCGGCTTGGCCGAGGCTCTCGACGAGGCCTGGGGAGCCCCCGTGGCCACCGTTGCCCTGGGTGACATCCCCGGAGTCGTCGCGCCGGTTGCGGACGGGCACGGTGGCGAGCTACGCGCCTATGAGGCGTGTGGGGGAGTGGTCCTCGTGGCTACGGGCCGCACGCACCTCTACGAGGGGCTGGGCGCCCGCCCCGTCACGGCTCTCGCCCGAGCTGCGGTTGCGGCCGGTATTAGCCGCGCGGTCCTCACGAACGCGAACGGCTGCCTGAAGCCCTGGAACCTGGGCGACGTCATGGCGATCACCGACCACGTGAACGTCAGTGGCGCCTCGCCCTTCGATGGGCCGCTCTTCCTGGACGTGTCGGCCGTGTGGGACGCCCAGATGACGCAGGCGCTGCGCGGTGTCTGCCAGCGCGAGGGCATTTACGCGATCCTGCGCGGCCCCGAGTACCAGACGATGGCCGAGACCCGCATCCTCGCGAGCCTGGGCGTGGACTGCGTGGGCATGTCGACCGTCATGGAGGCCATCACCCTGCATGCCTTGGGCGTGCGCGTCGCCGGCATGTCGGTTGTCTCCGACCTGTCCTTCGCCGATGCCCCCACGGATCCGACCGCCGTCGTCGAGGCAGCCTCGGCGGCCCGCCAGACCGTGGTCGCAGGCATCGAGGCGGCACTGGGAGCCTGAGCAGGAACCAGACGCAAACGAGGCCGTGGCCGGGAGGTGGATGTCCACCGTTCCCGGCCACGGCCTCGTTTCGTGTAGAAGACGCTTACAGCAGGCCGAGGACCCTCTCCACGATCCGCGAGGCCACGTCGGGGGCGCACGCCAGGTTGATGCGCGCCCACGAGGCGTAGTCCGCTCCCAGGGTGCGGCCCTCGTTGGCGGCGATGCGGGCGCGCTCGCGCAGCGTCGCGGCGGGGGAGAGGGGACCCAGGTCGACTCCCTCGAAGCCCCACCAGGTCAGGTACGTTCCCTCGGGGCGCACGAAGTCGATCGGGGTGTCGGCCAGCGCGCGCTCGACCAGGTCAACGTTCGAGCGGATCAGGTCCTTGACCTCGCGCTGCCAGGCATCGCCGCGCTCGTAGGCGGCGATAGCGCCCAAGGTGCCGATGACGTTGGCATCGTGGCGCACGTCGGCGGCGAATACGTCCCAGCGCTCGCGCAGCGCCTCGTCGGGCAGGATCACCTGCGCGGAGGGCAGGCCTGCGATGTTCCAGCCCTTCGACGCGGCGGTCGCCGTCACCGTGTGGGACGCGAACGAGGGGCCGAGCGACGCGTAGGAAACGAAAGGAATCGACTCATCCAACACGAGGGAGGAGTGGATCTCGTCGGAGAACACGAGGGCGTCGTACTCGCGGACCACGTCGTGCAGGGCACGCAGCTCGTCCTCGCGCAGGACACGGCCGACCGGGTTCCACGGGTTGCACAGGATGACGAGGCCGGCCCCGGCCTCGAGCCCGGCGCGGATCCCCTCCAGGTCGAGCGCCCAGCCGCGCCCGCCGGCGCGCGTGCCACGCAGTGAGGGAACCTCGATGACGGGGTGGTCGAACTTGCCCGGGATCGTCAGGAACGGCATGTAGGCGGGGGTGGGCACGATGATCGGCGCGCCCGGGCGCACCAGGTGCTCAATCGTCGCCTCGAGCGCGGGCAAGACCGAGGCCACGAGGCGCACGTGCGAGGCGTCCACGTCCCAGCCGAAGCGGCGCTTCTGGAACTCGGCGGTCGCGCCCGCGATGCGCGGCTCCAGCCAGGTCGGCTGGTAGCCGAGCAGGCCGTCATCGATCGCTCCCTTCATCGCGTCGGCGACCTCCGGGGCCGTCCCGAAGTCCATTTCCGCCACCCACGCGCCGATCGTCGGCTCACCGCTCGCGGTTGTGATACCCGTCCACTTCAGGGAGCCGGTGCGGTAGAGGTGGGAGTCGGAAAAGAGACGAACGGACACGGTGTCCTCCTGGATGAGTCGGTGGATGCGGCGTGGGCCGATCCCGGTGATGCAACCAGCCTATCCGCGCCCCCGGTCCGCGTCGCAGCGCGCCCACCCATCAAGCAAATGCAACAGCCACCGCTGGAGTAGGATGGAGGAATCATGAGTGAAACAACTGCCACCGGTGCCGACGTTCGCGTCCGCTTCTGCCCCTCGCCCACAGGAACCCCCCACGTCGGCATGGTCCGTACGTGCCTGTTCAACTGGGCCTACGCCCGCCACACGGGAGGAACCTTCGTCTTCCGCATCGAAGACACGGATGCCGCCCGCGACTCCCAGGAGTCCTTCGACCAGATCATCGAGTCCCTGCAGTGGCTGGGCCTCGACTGGGACGAGGGCGTCGGTAAGGGAGGACCGCACGGCCCCTACCGCCAGAGCGAGCGCATGGATATCTACCGTGACGTGGCCGCGCGCCTGCTCGAGGCCGGCTACGCCTACGAGTCCTACTCGACCCCCGAGGAGATCGAGGAGCGTCACCGCGCTAAGGGTGAGGACCCCAAGCTCGGATACGACGGCTTCGACCGCAACCTGACGGAAGAGCAGATCGCCGCCTACCGTGCCGAGGGCCGCCAGCCCGTCCTGCGCCTGCGCATGCCCGACGAGGACATCACGTTCACGGACCTGATCCGCGGTGAGATCACCTTCAAGGCCGGCTCGGTTCCGGACTACGTCATCGTGCGCGCCAACGGCCACCCGCTCTACACGCTGGTGAACCCGATCGACGACGCGCTCATGGAGATCACCCACGTGCTGCGCGGCGAGGACCTACTCTCCTCGACGCCCCGCCAGATCGTCCTGTACCGCGCGCTCGAGGCCATCGGCGTCGCCAAGTTCATGCCGCGCTTCGGCCATCTGCCCTACGTCATGGGCGAGGGCAACAAGAAGCTGTCCAAGCGCGACCCCGAGTCGAACCTGCTGCTGCACAAGGCCGCCGGCATGATCCCCGAGGGCCTCAACAACTACCTGGCCCTCCTGGGCTGGTCGATTGCCGCGGACCGCGACATCTTCTCCATGGAGGAGATGGCCCAGGCCTTCGATATCTCGGACGTGAACCCGAACCCGGCGCGCTTCGACCAGAAGAAGGCCATCGCGATCAACGCCGAGCAGATCCGTCTGCTGGACGGCGAGGACTTCCGGGGTCGCCTGGTGCCCTTCCTGCACCGCGACGAGGTTGTTTCGGCCGACTCCTTCGAGGCGTTGACCGATCGTGAGCGCGAGATCCTCACCGAGGCCGCGCCGCTCGTCCAGACGCGCATCCAGCTGCTCGGCGAGGCCACGGGCATGCTTGGCTTCCTCTTCGTCGCCGACGATGCCCTGGAGATGGATGAGAAGGCCGTCTCCAAGCTCAAGGACAACGCCGTGGACGTCCTGGACGCTGCCATCGAGACCGTCGAGGGCCTGACCGAGTTCACGACCGCGGCCCTCGAGGAGTCGCTGCGCGCACGCATCGTCGACGAGATGGGCGTCAAGCCCCGCCTGGCCTTCGGCCCGCTGCGCGTCGCCGTGACCGGCCGTCAGGTCTCCCCGCCGCTGTTCGAGTCCATGGAGATCCTGGGTCGCGATTCTTCGCTGGCCCGCCTGCGCGCCCTGCGCGCCTCCCTGGCCTGATCGCTGCACTGAGCCCCGGCCTCGTCGCCCTGTCTGAGGGACGAGGCCGGGGCTTCGTCGCGCGTGGAGGCGTCCCGTTCGCGGGGACAAGCGGTGGGTGATCGGGACCACTGGCCTTCGATTTGGCATGAGGGCGTCGGTCCGCTACAGTTATCTCCTGTCGCCAGCGACGTGAAAGCGAAGCGGGTGATACCCAATGGGGTATGGTGTAATTGGCAACACAGCTGATTCTGGTTCAGCCATTCTAGGTTCGAGTCCTGGTACCCCAGCGATCTGAAGCGTAAGTTTCAGTCAAGGCCCCCATCGTCTAGCGGCCTAGGACGACGCCCTCTCACGGCGTTAACACCGGTTCAAATCCGGTTGGGGGTACGGATTCATAAGTGAATCAAGGCCCCCATCGTCTAGCGGCCTAGGACGACGCCCTCTCACGGCGTTAACACCGGTTCAAATCCGGTTGGGGGTACCAATGACCTCGTCACCTCAGCGGTGGCGAGGTTTTTTGTTAACCACTCGGTCCGCGTTTTCACTTGTGCTTTGCAGAAAAGTTTCGGAACTGTTGCAGTGTGTCTAACCTAGGAGCAGCCCCCATGGGAGGGGATCGCTTTTGGACGAGGGAGTCTTTCGTGACATACCGACTCAACAGGACATTCCTGCGCCGAACGCTCAGTGTTGGCGCGGCTATTGCGTTGATGGGGGGTGTGCTCCCAGCCGCGTGGGCCGCGCCCGGAACGGAAACGTCAAACCAAGGTAGTGATGCGAACGCTGCCGAGGTCGGGGCCGCCGGCACCGCCGACGACGTGCTGGTGACAATCCCCGGTAACCACAACAAGGCAATGGGATGCGACGCCGACTGGGCGCCCGGCTGCGATAAGGCTGCGCTCACGCGCGACGCGACGGGCGTGTACAGTGCGACGTTTACGTTGCCGGCCGGCGAGTATCAGTACAAGGTCGCCGAGGGCGGCTCGTGGGACACGTCGTTCGGTGCCGGGGGCGCTGCGGGGGGAGCGAACATCTCCTACACCCTGACCGAAACAACCTCCGTCACCTTCTTCTACAACCGCGCGACGCACCGCGTGTGGAACACCGCCACCGACCAGATGGTGACGCTGCCTGGCTCGTTCCAGAAGGCGCTGGGCTGCACTGATAACTGGAAGCCCGCATGCCTGGCGCCTCTCATGGAGCCGGTGGGGGGCGGCTCCTACACCTACGCCACGACCGCGCTGCCTGAGGGCAACTATGAGTTCAAGGTTGCCATCGGCGGGTCCGACAACGAGAATTACGGGCAGGACGGCGCCGTCGGCGGTGCCAACTACCAGTTTGCAACGAAAGCGAACAAGCTCGTGACCTTCACCTACGATTCTGCGACGCACAAGGTCGACATCGCGAGCACTGACGCCCCGGTCGCGGGTGCCGGCGAGCAGCGCGCCTACTGGGTGACCTCGGATATTCTCGCGTGGCCGACTTCGCTGCTGCCCGAGGGTGTGACTCGCGCGCAGGTCCTCGACGGTTCCGCGATGCTCTCCTACGAGCTGGTGACCGCCCCCGAGGGTGGCGCTGGCCTGGCGGATGGTGCCGTCACCGGCGCTTCGACGAGCGCCCTGACCGTCGCGGGCGACCTGCCTGCCGAGGTGACGATGGCTCACCCGAACCTCAACGGATACATCGCTCTGAAGGCCTCCCTCAACGAGGCCGGGGCCCGCGAGGCCCTCACCGGCCAGATCGCGGTCGCCCAGAAGTCGGGCGAGAGCATTAACGCCTTCACCGGCGTGCAGATCGCCCCCGTCCTCGACTCCCTCTACGCGGCGAAGGCCACCCAGGCCTCGTACGGCGTGGGCTGGAACGAGGCCGGTAACCCGACGTTCGCGCTGTGGGCACCCACCGCCAAGAACGTAACCCTGCTGTCGTGGAACACGTCGACCCCGCGCGGCTCCGACGCCGACGTGCAGGGTGATGGCCTGCGTACCGCAGCCGTGCGCGGTGAGGACGGTCGCTGGAGCGTGGATAACGTTGCTGGTGAGATCCACGAGGGCGCCCAGTACCTGTGGGAGGTCAGCGTCTACGTGCCCGAGACGGGCAAGGTGGAGACGAACCTCGTCACCGACCCCTACTCGGTGGCCCTGACCGTCGACTCCACGCGCTCCGTCGCCGTCAACATGGACAACCCGTCGATCGCCCCCTCGGTGTGGACGGACTCGAAGGCCCCCGCCATCGAGGACGACGCCCAGCGCTCCATCTACGAGCTGCACGTGCGCGACTTCTCCGCTGCAGACACGTCAGTGCCCGAGTCCATGCGCGGCACCTACATGGCCTTCACGCAGTTCCAGTCCAACGGCATGCGCCACCTGGCCGAGCTGTCGCGCGCCGGCATGAACACGGTGCACCTGCTGCCCACCTTCGACATCGCGACCATCCCCGAGAAGCGCGCCGACCAGAAGACGCCCGCGATCCCCGAGGGTGCCGGCCCGGCGTCCGAGGAACAGCAGGCGGCGGTTGCGGCCGTTGCCGACCAGGACGCCTACAACTGGGGCTACGACCCGCTGCACTGGATGGCCCCCGAGGGCTCCTACGCAACCGAAGCCAACCAGAACGGCGGCGCGCGCGTGCGCGAATTCCGCTCCATGGTGGGCGGGCTGCACTCGATCGGCATGCAGGTCGTCCTCGATCAGGTCTACAACCACACGCCCTCGGCGGGTCAGTCCGCCCACTCGGTGCTTGACCGCGTCGTGCCCGGCTACTACCAGCGCCTGAACGCCACCGGCGGTGTCGAGACCTCGACCTGCTGCTCCAACGTCGCGACCGAAAACGCGATGAGTGAGCACCTCATGATCGACTCGATGATCCACTGGGCGAAGTACTACCACATCGACGGCTTCCGCTTCGACCTCATGGGCCACCACCCGGCCGAGGAGATGAAGCGCGCGAAGGCGGCCCTGGCGTCCCTCACCCTGGAGAAGGACGGTGTGGATGGCTCGCGCCTGTACATCTACGGCGAGGGCTGGAACTTCGGTGAGGTCGCGAACAACGCGCTGTTCACCCAGGCCACGCAGGGCCAGCTGGACGGCACCGGTATCGGCGCGTTCAACGACCGCCTGCGCGATGCTGTGCACGGTGGTGGCCCCTTCGACGACGATCACCGCGTGCTTCAGGGCTTCGGCTCGGGCGCCTTCTCGGACCTCAATGGTCTCGATACCCGCTCCGAGGCGGATCGTCGCGCTGACTATCTGCACCGCGTGGACCTCGTGAAGCTGGGCCTGGCGGGCAACCTGAAGGACTACACGCTCACCACCTACGACGGTAAGACCGTGTCGGGCGCGCAGCTGGACTACAACGGCCAGGGCGCCGGGTTCGCCTCCCAGCCCGCCGAGAACGTCAACTACGTGGATGCCCACGACAACGAGACGCTCTTCGACCTGGTCACCTACAAGATGCCGGCGGATGCTCCGATGGATCACCGCGTGCGCATGTCGCTGATCAGCCAGGCCTCCGTGGCACTGTCACAGTCGCCCTCCTTCTGGGCCTCGGGCACGGAGATGCTGCGCTCGAAGTCCCTGGACCGCGACTCCTACAACTCCGGTGACCACTTCAACGCGATCGACTGGTCGATGCGCGACAACGGTTTTGGCCGCGGCCTGCCGGTGAAGTCGAAGAATGGTGCGGCCTGGGATCACATGCGCCCGCTGCTGGAGAACCCCGATCTGAAGCCGACCCCGGAGCAGATCGACACCTCCTCGGAAATCGCGATGGACTTCCTGCGCGTGCGCTCCTCCTCGCGCCTGTTCACGCTGGGCAGCGCGGATCTGGTCCGCTCCAAGGTCACCTTCCCCAACTCGGGTGAGGGCGCCGTGGACGGCACGATCCTCATGCTCATCAACGACGAGGCCGGGGCCGGGAACGACATCGACACGAAGCTCGACGGTGCTCTCGTCGTCTTCAACGCGAGCGGCGAGTCCGTGACCACCGCGGTCGATGGCCTGGCGGGTCGCGTCTTCAAGCTGCACGATGCACAGGCGAACGGCTCAGACGAGACCGTCAAGGGTGCGTCCTTCGATGCGAAGACGGGCTCCGTGACGGTTCCCGCTCGCACGGTTGCTGTCTTCACTCAGGCCGCCGGCGAGCGCATCGATCCCACTGTCACCCCGGATCCGGCTGCCGCGCAGTGGGTCGCGTCGGGGGATGGCCGCTGGTGGCTGCGCTACCCGGACGGGAGCTACCCCGCCAACGAGCGCGTTGTCCGTGACGGCGTCACGTACTCCTTCGATGCGAATGGCTGGATGAAGACCGGCTGGCAGGTCGAGGATGGCGCGTGGCGCTACTACGCCCCGTCCGGCGCGATGGCGAGTGGCTGGACCGCCGTGGGCGGAACCTGGTACTACCTGGATCCCGACACGGGGGCCATGGCGACCGGCTGGCTGAAGGATGGCGACACCTGGTACTACCTGCACGGCAGTGGCGCGATGGCCACCGGCTGGGTGAATCTGAGCGGCGCCTGGTTCTACCTGAACGGCAATGGCTCGATGGCCACGGGCTGGGCGAACCTGGGTGGTACCTGGTACTACCTGACGGAATCCGGTCAGATGGCGATCGGCTGGGTGAAGGACGGCGGCAGCTGGTACTTCTGCCACCCGTCGGGCGCCATGGCGACTGGACGCGTCGTTATCGGCGGCACCGCCTACACCTTTGATGGTTCGGGCCGCTGGGTTGCCTAGCGGATCGCTACGCAAACGGGTGGGCCGGGACGATTCAATCGTCCCGGCCCACCCGTTTGTTTCGACTGTGGAGCGCGGCTTACAGGTCTGCGGCGTCCTCGACGGTGGAGAGGAATTCCGTGAGCCTGTTGGCGGCTGCCATGACGGAGGGGCCGTGCTGGCGTCCGGGCTGGCGACCCATGCGCTCGATGGGTCCGGAGATGGATAGCGCGGCCAGGACGCGTCCGGAGGGGCCGCGCACGGGGGCGGACACGGAGGCGACGCCCGGCTCGCGCTCACCCACGGACTGTGCCCAGCCGCGGCGGCGCACCTCGGAGAGCATGGTCGCGTTGAAGGAGGCGCCGTACAGGCCGCGGTGCAGGCGGTCGGGCTCCTCCCAGGCCAGCAGGACCTGGGCGGCGGAGCCGGCGCTCATGGAGAGCGTGGCGCCCACGGGGATCGAGTCGCGCAGACCCATCTCGCGTTCAGAGGCGGCCACGCACACGCGGTAATCGCCCTGGCGGCGGAAGAGCTGAGAGGATTCCTTCGTGTGGTCGCGCAGGGCCTGAAGGACCGGCATGGAGGCCTGGAGGAGACGGTCTTCGCCGGCGGCGGAGGAGAGTTCCTGGAGGCGGGGGCCGAGGATAAAACGTCCCTGCATGTCGCGGGCGACCATGCGGTGATATTCGAGAGCGACGGCCAGTCGATGGGCGGTGGGGCGAGCAAGCCCCGTGCTGGAAACGAGTTGGGCGAGGGTGGCGGGTCCCGCCTCGAGAGCGCTGAGAACCAACGCAGCCTTATCGAGAACGCCAACGCCACTGGATGTTTGCTCTTCCATACAACTATTTAATATCTCAGCTTTTGAGATGGCAAATTGTCGGATAGTGAAACAGGTCAAAGGGGTGTCCGAGACGTGAGATCAGCGGGTCGCATGTCGGATAAGGCGGTTCCATTGATGGCGAAGCATGAATGACACCGTGTCTCCAAAGTGGGGATCAGAGGAGGAACAATGAGCGGAACGATGGCAGAAAAGGTGTGGCGCGACCACATCGTGTCCAAGGGGGAGAACGGCGCCCCCGACCTGCTCTACATCGACCTCCACCTCGTGCACGAAGTGACGAGCCCCCAGGCTTTCGAGGGCCTGCGCCTCGCCGGACGCCAGGTGCGTCGCCCCGACCTGACGATCGCCACCGAGGACCACAACACGCCCACGATCAACATTGATCAGCCGATCGCGGACATCACGAGCCGCACCCAGATTGACACCCTGCGCAAGAACGCCGAGGAGTTCGGCGTGCGCCTGCACTCCCTGGGCGACGCCGACCAGGGCATCGTCCACGTGGTTGGCCCCCAGCTGGGACTCACCCAGCCCGGTATGACGATCGTGTGCGGCGACTCCCACACCTCCACGCACGGTGCGTTCGGCGCTCTGGCCTTCGGTATCGGCACCAGCCAGGTCGAGCACGTGCTCGCCACCCAGACGCTGCCGATGGCCCCCTTCAAGACCATGGCGATCACGGTCAACGGCTCCCTGCCCGAGGGCTCGACGGCCAAGGACATCATCCTCGCCGTCATCGCGAAGATCGGCACCGGCGGCGGCCAGGGCTACGTCCTGGAGTACCGCGGCCAGGCCATCCGCGAGCTCTCCATGGAGGGCCGCATGACGATCTGCAACATGTCGATCGAGGCCGGTGCCCGCGCCGGCATGATCGCCCCCGACCAGACGACCTTCGACTACATCAAGGGCCGCCCCCACGCCCCCGAGGGCGAGGACTGGGATCGCGCCGTCGAATACTGGTCCTCGCTGGCCTCCGACGAGGACGCCGTCTTCGACGCCGAGGTCATCCTCGAGGCCGCCGACATCGAGCCCTTCGTCACCTGGGGCACCAACCCGGGCCAGGGCGTGCCGCTGTCCGCGACCGTCCCCGCCCCCGAGGACTTCACCGACGAGACTGCCCGCGCGGCCGCTGAGCGCGCCCTGGAGTACATGGACCTCAAGGCCGGCACCCCGATGCGCGACATCGCCGTGAACACCGTCTTCATCGGCAGCTGCACCAACGGCCGCATCGAAGACCTGCGCGCCGCAGCCGGCATCTTCAAGGGCCGCCGCAAGGCCGAGGGCGTGCGCGTCATGGTCGTGCCCGGCTCCGCCCGCGTGCGCCTCCAGGCCGAGGCCGAGGGCCTCGACAAGATCTTCGCCGACTTTGGCGCCGAATGGCGTAACGCCGGTTGCTCCATGTGCCTGGGCATGAACCCCGACACGATGAACGCGGGAGACCGTTCGGCCTCCACCTCCAACCGCAACTTCGAAGGCCGCCAGGGCAAGGGCAGCCGCACGCACCTGGTTTCCCCGCTGGTCGCGGCCGCCACCGCCGTGCGCGGCACCCTGTCCTCCCCGGCCGACCTCTGAGGCCCGCCCACCGCCACCCGACAGCGGGGGAGGGCCCCGGCCTCGTCCCCCACGGAAGAAAAGACTGACGCACTTATGGAAAAGTTCATCTCCCACACCGGCGTCGGCGTCCCGCTGCGCCGCTCCAACGTCGACACCGACCAGATCATCCCCGCCGTCTACCTCAAGCGCGTGACCCGCACGGGCTTTGAGGACGCCCTCTTCGCCGCCTGGCGTGGTGACCCGGAGTTCGTCCTCAACCAGGACGCTTACAAGAACGGCTCCGTGCTGATCGCGGGTCCCGACTTCGGCACCGGCTCCTCGCGTGAGCACGCCGTGTGGGCGCTCAAGGACTACGGCTTCCGCGTCGTCCTGGCCCCCAAGTTCGCCGACATTTTCCGCGGAAACTCCGGCAAGCAGGGCCTGGTCACCGGCATCATCTCCCAGGAGGACTGCGAGTCCCTGTGGAAGCTCCTCGAGGCCGAGCCCGGCACCGAGGTGACCGTCTCCCTGGAAGACAAGACGTGGCGCGCCGGTGCGATCTCGGGCACCTTCCAGATCGACGACTACGTGCGCTGGACCCTCATGGAGGGCCTGGACGACATCGCCCTGACCCTGCGCCACGAGGACGAGATCGCGGCTTACGAGGCCGCGCGCCCGTCCTTCAAGCCGCGCACGCTCCCGGCGAAATTCTTGCCCAAGGAAGAAGTCGTGTCGGCTCGTAGCTGAAAGCACTGCGCACACTGGCCCCTACCTAGCTAGAGTAGGGGCCAGGTACGTCTTAGTGAGGAGCACTCATGTCATCGATCCTTCAGGTTGAGGGCGGCCATCCGCTGCGCGGTGAGATCACGGTGCGCGGAGCGAAAAACTTCGTCCCCAAGGCGATGGTTGCGTCGCTGCTCGCCGACACCCCCTCCGAGCTCTACAACGTCCCGCTTATTCGCGACACCGACGTGGTCTCGGACCTGCTGAGCCTGCACGGCGTCCAGATCGACTTCGATCAGGATCGCGGCACGCTGCGCATGGATCCCTCCAACGTCAAGATTGCCTCGCGCTCTGACATCGACACGCTCGCGGGCGCCTCGCGCATCCCGATCCTGTTCTGCGGCCCGCTGCTGCACCAGCTGGGCGAGGCCTTCATCCCCGAGCTGGGCGGCTGCGCGATTGGCGGCCGTCCCATCGACTTCCACCTGGAGACGCTGCGCAAGTTCGGCGCGATCGTTGACAAGCAGCCCGACGGCGTGCACATCAAGCGCCCCGCCACCGGCCTGCACGGCGCGATCATCGAGCTGCCCTTCCCCTCCGTGGGCGCGACCGAGCAGACGCTGCTCACGGCCGTGCGTAACGAGGGCATCACGACCCTGAAGGGCGCGGCCATCGAGCCGGAGATCCTCGACCTCATCAACGTCCTGCAGAAGATGGGTGCGATCATCTCTGTGGACACGGATCGTACGATCCGCATCGAGGGCGTCGCCAAGCTCAGCGGCTACCGCCACACGGCACTGCCGGATCGCATCGAGGCAGCCTCGTGGGCCGCGGCCGCCCTGGCCACCCGCGGCGACATCTACGTGCGCGGCGCTCACCAGCCCGACATGACGACGTTCCTCAACACCTTCCGCAAGGTGGGTGGCGCCTTCGATATCGACGCCGATGGCATCCGCTTCTACCACCCGGGTGAGCCGCTGCACTCGATCGCCCTGGAGACGGCCGTGCACCCGGGCTTCATGACGGACTGGCAGCAGCCCCTCGTCGTGGCACTCACCCAGGCCGAGGGCCTGTCGATCGTGCACGAGACCGTGTACGAGAACCGTTTCGGCTTCACCGAGGCACTGCGCAAGATGGGCGCGAACATCCAGGTCTACCGCGAGTGCCTGGGTGGGACGCCCTGTCGCTTCGGCCAGAAGAACTACTACCACTCGGCGGTTATTTCGGGCCCGACCCCGCTGCACAGCGCGGATATCGAGGTTCCGGACCTGCGCGGTGGCTTCTCCCACCTGATCGCGGCTCTGGCTGCGTCGGGCACGTCCACCGTGTCGGGCATCGACGTGATTTCGCGCGGCTACGAGCACTTCACGCGCAAGCTCCACCAGCTGGACGCTCGCGTGCGCTACCTGGACGCCTGAGACCATGGCCGCATCGGGCGTGCGCCGCAGCATTTTGTTGCTCGTCTCGTCGATGTCGGCGGGCGGGCGCAGCGTGCGCCTGGGGCCGCGCATCGTGCGCATCCTGCGTGGCGGCGGCTGGGAGGTCGCGGTTCGCCTGACGACGCCCGGTGACGACCCGGCGGCGATTGCTGGCGAGGTCGCGTCCGGATCCTTTGTCGCGGCTCTGGGTGGGGACGGGTACCTGGGTGCGGTGGCGCGCGGGTGTCATGAGTCCGACGCGATCTTTGTTCCCATGCCGGGCGGGCGCGGCAACGACCTGTGTCGCGCGCTGGGGATCGGCACGGATCCGCTGGTGCGCGCGCGTTCCCTGGCGCCACTGGGTTTTTCTTCCGACGAGGCCGGGGTCGATTCCTCCGATTGGCTGGCCTCCCGGACGCGTCCCCTGGACGGCATGTGGGTGCGCTCGCGTGACGGCGTGCGACTGGCTCTCGGTATCGTCTCGATCGGCCTGGATGCGCGCGCGAACATCCTGGCCAACGAGTCGTCGCTGACCTCGGGCCCACTGGCCTACGGCTATGGTGCCTTCGCGGCCCTGGCCTCGCACGAGCCCACCGAAATCGTGGCGACCGTGGACGGGGTTGAGCGCAACATGAGCGGCTGGATCGCGTCGGTGTCCAACTCTGGGCGTTTCGGCGGCGGCATCACCCTGGTGGAATCCTCCGACATGAGTGACGGTATCCTCGAGGTGTGCCACGTGGGCCCGCTGCCGCTCTCTCGCGCCCTGCCTGTGCTCGCCCGCGTCGTCGCCGGCCGCGCGAAGGCACACCCGGCCATCGAGGTGGAAAGCGCCCGCGTCGTTTCCTTCGCTGCCCCCGCCGGCATGATCGCCATGGCGGACGGTGACCGCATCGCCTCGATCCCCTTCACCGTCGATGTCGCCCCCGGGGTCGTGTCCGTCCTGGTGTGAGGTCCGTGTGGGCCAGCGCGCCGACGGAGCGGTCCCCGTAGAATGAAGCCATGAGTGCTGTCTCCGGCTTTTACACCTTCGCGAAGGGCGTGCTGACGCCCATCATGACGCCCTGGATCAAGTTCACCGTGACGGGCGAAGAGAACCTGCCCGCCGAGGGCGGCTTCCTCCTGGTGCCCAACCACCTGTCCAACGTGGACCCGCTGTGCCTGTGCTGGTACTTCATGAAGCGCGACACCGCCGTGCGCTTCCTGGCGAAGAAGTCGATGTTCTCCGTGCCGGTGTTCGGTTGGATCATCAAGGGCATGGGGCTGATCCCCGTCAACCGCGACTCCAACCCCTCGGCCGTTCTGGCACCCACCCGCGAGGCACTGAAAGCCGGCGAGGTCGTCGGCATCTTCCCGGAGGGCACTCTCACGCGTGATCCCGACCAGTGGCCGATGGAGTTCAAGTCCGGCGCCGCCCGCCTGGCCCTTGACACGGGCGTGCCCGTCATTCCCGTCTCGCAGTGGGGACCGCAGGACATCATGGCCCCGTACAACGCCAAGGGCATCGACATGCGCCCGGGTCGACGCGTCTCGTATCACTTCGGCGAGCCCGTCGACCTGTCGGACCTCATGAGCCCCGCAGGGTCGGAGGATCACGAGGCCGTCAACGAGGCGACCAAGCGCATTAGCGACGCCGTGCGTGCGGGCGTGGGTAAGCTGCGCGGACTGCCCGTCCCCGAGCAGGTGTGGGACCCCACCACGCAGGCTGGCCCCTGGTGGGAAGAAGAGCTCGCGAAGAAGGCCAAGAAGGCGAAGAAGGCCCGCAAGAAGGGCTAATCGCGGATATCGACGACCATGCGCACCGGGTCGGACAAGAATCCGATCTGGAATTGGCGCGAGGTCGGCGCCCCGATGACGACGTGCGTGTTGTCCTCGAAGGTACCGTCCGAGACGACGTCCAGGTCACCCGCACGCGTATGAGTCCCGCCCGGGTAGGGGCTCTCGGTCGCCGTCATCGGCGTGCCGTCGATGACCAGATCCAGGACCGCCTCGCCTTCGACCTGGATGGGCAGGCCACGGCCCTGTTCCACCGCCTCATCCGTCCATGCTGCGCTCCACACTCCCGGCGTTCCCTCGCCCGAAAACTCGAGCACGACCCGCGTGAAACCCTCGTGCCTCGCCGCGCGAATCCCGGTCAGCACCAGAGCTTTTGCCGGGTCATCCGAGCGCACCGGAGGCAATCCCTCCACGCTCGACATCCAGTTGTCGGCGTTGATCGGCTTGGTTGCGTCCAGACCCGGCTCGGACGTCGGCGTGGTCTCGGGTGTCGCGCTCGCGGTCGCAGACGCCGTGGGGGAGGAGCCTTTCGGCGTGGCCGCAGCTGACTGAGGCGCGTCCGTTGGGGCTCCGGGCGCGCACGCACCCAACAGGAGCAGACAGGTGGCCGCGCTCGCGGCGAGGGCTCGACGGTGAGACACAGTTCCTCCTGGTGCGGGTCGGTTGTTTCGATCCTAGTAGAATGGTCTCGACAGGGAGGTCTCGATGAGTATGACAACAGCAGCGGTCCTGGGAACGGGCGCGTGGGGAACGACATTCGCGCAGGTGCTCGCCGACGCGGGCGTGAACGTGACGATGTGGGGGCGTAACGCCGACACGATTTCGTTCATCAACGGGGGAGAGAACCCGACCTACCTTCCGGGGATCGCCCTGTCGGAGCACATCAACGCGACCACGGACATTGCCGAGGCCGTCGCCGGCCGCGAGCTCGTTGTCGTGGCCGTGCCCGTGAAGGCTGTGCGAGCCACCCTGAGCGCCGCGCGCGAGTCCTTCGCCCCCGACGTCGCCCTGCTGTCCCTGGCCAAGGGCCTCGAGCTCGGCTCCCTCAAGCGTGTCGACGAGATCATCGCCGAGGCCTCGGGCGTGCCGAGTAGCCGCATCGCCGTCCTGTCCGGCCCGAACCTCTCGCGCGAGATCGCGGAGCGCCAGCCCACGGCCACGGTCGTGGCTGCAACCGACGTGGAGCTGGCCAAGGAGATCGCGAAGGCCTGCCACAATTCCTACTTCCGCCCCTACGTGTCCACCGATGTCGTGGGCACGGAGATGGCGGGTGCGACCAAGAACGTCATTGCGGTGGCGATCGGTGCGGCCGAGGGCATGGGCTTGGGCATCAACACGCGCTCGACCCTCATCACCCGCGGCCTGGCGGAAATGACCCGCCTGGGCACCGCGCTCGGCGCCGACCCCGCAACTTTCGCGGGACTGTCCGGCATCGGCGACCTCGTGGCCACCTGCTCCTCGCGCCTGTCGCGCAACTTCTCCCTCGGCCACCGCCTGGGCTCCGGCATGGGACTGGCCGAGGCGCTGGCCCTGTCCCCGGGCGTCGTTGAGGGCGTCGCGTCGGCCTCGCCGATCCTGCAGGTCGCGGCCTCCGTCGGCGTGGATATGCCGATTACGGGCGCCGTCGTTGAGGTCGTCGAGGGACGCGCCAGCATCGAGGACATGGGCCGCATGCTGCTCGCACGCCCGCAGAAGATGGACGGCTGGAAGATCGAGCTGGTCTAAACGCCGCGCACGCGGGCGTGAAAAGCCTCCCGCGCGGTAGTCTTGGACCCATGACTGCAATTTCTCGTCCTCGCGTCCTTATCGTCTTCGGTGGACGCTCCTCCGAGCATGAGATCTCGTGCTCGACTGCCGCCGGTATCCTGACCGCTATCGACCGCACCAAGTGGGACGTGATCCCGCTGGGTATCACGCGCGACGGCCAGTGGGTGCGCGTCGCCGATGACCCGTCGGCGCTGGAATTCAAGGACGGGAAGGGCCAGAGTGTCAGCGCCGGATCGACCCGCGTCGCGCTCACCCCGGGCGAGGGCAACCTCGTCGAACTCACCTACGAGGGCGACCCGGACGCCCCGGACTCGCGCGTCGTCGGCGTGGAGGACCTGGGCCACGTGGACATCGTGTTCCCGCTTCTGCACGGCCCCTACGGCGAGGATGGCACCATCCAGGGCCTCTTCGAGATGGCCGGCGTGCGCTACGTGGGCTGCGGCGTGACCTCCTCCGCCGTGTCCATGGACAAGCACCTCACCAAGACCGTCCTGGCCGCCGCCGGCATCGACGTCGGCCAGTGGGAGCTGGTCACCGCCCGCCAGTGGGACGCCGACGCCACCGCCTGCATGGACCGCATCGAGCGCCTCGGCTTCCCCGTCTTCGTCAAGCCCTGCCGTGCAGGCTCCTCGGTCGGCATCTCGCGCGTCACCTGCCGCGAGGACCTGCCTGTGGCCATCAAGGAGGCCGCGAACCACGACCCGCGCATCATCGTCGAGGCCTCCATCTCCGGCCGTGAGGTCGAGTGCGGTGTCCTCGGCTCGCGCTCCGACTGGCGCAGCGGTACCGCGCCCCTGGGCGAGATCGTCGTCCCCGAGGGCGAGTTCTACGACTACGAGCACAAGTACGTGGACGACGTGGTCGGACTGTCCTGCCCGGCCGACGTCGCCCCCGAATACGCCGATCGCATCCGCGAGACCGCGTGGCGTGCCTTCGACGCCCTCGAGTGCGAGGGCCTGGCACGCGTCGACTTCTTCCTCGACGAGGCCAGCGACACCGTCATCATCAACGAAGTGAACACGATGCCCGGTTTCACGCCCATCTCGATGTACCCGCAGATGTGGGCCGCCGCGGGCCTGTCCTACCCGGACCTGCTGACCGAACTGCTGACCGAGGCCGCGCAGCGCCCGCTCGGCCTGCGGTGAGTTCCCAGCCACGACCTCGTACATCCTTCATCCCCACGACAGAAAGAACACTATGACGGCCCATCCCAAAGTCACCCTGGTGACCTGCAAGTCCATGCCCAACCTCTTCAAAGGCGAGGAAGGTCTGCTCGACGAGCTGGCTGCGCGCGGCTGCGACCCTCAGATCAAGGTGTGGAACGACCCCGATGTCGACTGGTCCGAGGCTGGCATGGTCGTCGTGCGCTCCGTGTCCGACTACGCGAGCGACCGCCCCGCGTTCCTGGAGTGGACGAAGCAGCTGCGTCGCGTGCAGAACTCCGCGGATGTGCTGAACTGGAACACGGACAAGCACTACCTCAAGGAACTGGCCGCCCTGGGCATGCCCACGATTCCCACGAACTGGCTGGAGCCCGAGCAGAACCTGTCGAAGCACCAGATCCACACGCGCTTCCCGGCCTTCGGTGAGTTCGTCGTCAAGCCCGCTGTGTCCTCCGGCGTGCGCGATATCGGCCGCTACACGACCGTCGACACACGCCAGCGCCAGGCCGCCATGCGCCAGGTCCAGGGCCTGCTCGGCGAGGGGCGTTCCGTGATGATCCAGCGCTACGTCGAGGAGATCGACCTGCACGGCGAGATCTCGCTGGTCTTCTTCAACGGCCTGGTCTCCCACGCCGTCGAGAAGCGTTCCGCCCTGCACCCCGCCTCCGTCACCAACCCGGAGATGCACGAGGCCGTGGTGACCGCCGAGGCCGCCGACTCCGTCGCGTGGCAGTGGGGTGAGGAGATTCGCCGCGTCCTGCACGGTTACGTGCGCTCGCGCCTGGGCCACGACGAGCAGTTCCTCTTCAACCGCGTGGACCTGGTCCCCGACGGGAAGGGTTCCTTCCTGGTCATGGAGGTCTCCCTCGTGGATGCCGACCTCTACCTGGGCGCCACCCCCGGCGCGCTCGGCAACTTCGCCGACGCGATTTCCGCTCGCGCCCACTGGTGACGCACGCCACCGCCGCGAGGGCAGTGCTCGAGTTTCCAAGCTCGGGTGGGTAGTGCTAAGCTCTATCCGTTGCCTTCACGGCGACGCGATGGTGGCTGTAGTTCAGTTGGTAGAGCACCTGGTTGTGGTCCAGGACGTCGCGGGTTCGAGTCCCGTCAGCCACCCCACCGCCCCGGCGCTTACGCGCCGGGGTTTTTGTTTCTGGAGTATGCTTGTAACAAGCCAATTGACCGGACAAAGGAGTTGTCATGCCCAGCGTGATTGCATACGGCTGTGACGATGCCACCACCCAGTTCCACCCCCTGCAGATCGACATTCGCGAACCCGGTGAGGGGGAGATCTACTTCGACGTCGCCTACGCGGGCATCTGCCACTCCGACATCCACGCCGCCCGTGGCGAGTGGGGCCCCGTGTCCTACCCGCTCGTGCCCGGTCACGAGTTCGTCGGCACCGTCTCTAAGGTTGGCCCCGGCGTCACCGAGTTCAAGGTGGGCGACCGCGTGGGCGTGGGCTGCATGGTCGGCTCCTGCGGCACGTGCGAGATGTGCGAATCCGACTACGAGCAGTGGTGCACGTCGACGCCCGGCACCCTGTGGACCTACCGCGCCGACGCCGAGGGCAACCCGACGACCGGTGGCTACTCGCGCGGCTTCACCGTGCGCGAGGACTTCGCGCTGCACGTGCCGGAATCCCTCGACTTCTCCGCCTGTGCGCCCCTCCTGTGCGCCGGCATCACGACCTACTCGCCGCTCAAGCACTACAACGTGGGCCCCGGCTCGCGCGTCGCCATCCTCGGCATGGGCGGCCTCGGACATGTGGGCGTGCAGATCGCCAAGGCTATGGGCGCGGACGTCTCCGTCATCTCCCACGGCCGCTCCAAGGAAGCCGACGCCCGCCGCTTCGGCGCCGACCACTTCTACGCCACCAGCGAGGAGGGCGTGCTCGAGTCCCTGCGCGGCTCCTTCGACCTCATCCTGTGCACCGTGTCCGCCGACGGCCTCGACTACGCCGCTTACATGGCGGCCCTGCGCCCCTACGGTGTCTTCGTCGATGTGGGCCTGCCCACCGAACCCGTCTCGCTGCCGCTGCGCGCCTTCGTCAACGGCGGCAAGTCTTTCGCGGGCTCCCAGATCGGCGGCATCGCCGAAACCCAGGAGATGCTCGACTTCTGCGCTGAACACGGCGTCATCCCGCAGGTCGAAATGATCGGTGGCGAAGACATCACGCAGGCCTACGACAACATCGTCGCCTCGCGCGTGCGCTACCGCTACGTCATCGACACCTCCACGTTCCCCGAGACCGTGTGAGCGTGAGAATGTGACAAGAAAGCCCCGGGCCGAGTGGCCCGGGGCTTTCCTAGTGTTGGAGCGGATGACGGGAATCGAACCCGCGTGATCTGCTTGGAAGGCAGAGGCTCTACCATTGAGCTACATCCGCGTACCCCCGAAGGGGACACGAAGATCCTAGCGGGTATTGTCCACGTGCGCGACATTTACACGCCCCTCCCGTATGATGGGGCACCGGACACCAGTCCAACGGGGTGTAGCGCAGCTTGGTAGCGCATCTGCTTTGGGAGCAGAGGGTCGCAGGTTCAAATCCTGTCACCCCGACCAACCGCGGCCATAGCACCGCGTTTTTTCTTACGATCCCGGGGGAGTCCATGCCGTCCTATCGCACCATCATGACGGTTACGACGCTGGCACCCGGACACGCCCCCGAAGAAGTCGAGGCCGCCGCCCGTTCCGTCACCCGCCTCGAATCCTGGGACATCGCCATCGCCTCCGGCCAGCCCCGCGTCACCGCGCGCTTCACCGCCATCGATGACGCCGAGGCGCGCGCGACCCATCGCCAGATTCTGTCCTCCGTGCGCCTCGTCGCCGAGGTGCCCCGCGCCCGCTTGGCAGCCGTTGTGCGAGGGCGTTCCCACTACCTCGCCCCCTGAGTGCACCCGGCACCGCACCCTGCCCCGGCCTCGTGAATGGGGGAGAGTGGCACGTGCCCGTGTGGCGTTGCGCACTCGAAGCGCCCGTAGAGGGGTGGATATGCCCACTTACGGCCCGCGAATGAGGACATTAACGGGGTCGTGGCGTACACTAAGCGAGTTGTTATGCGCCCGAAATGGGCGTTCCCCCGATTTGTAGACTACGGAGCGTACGCACGTGAAGAGCACCGTTGAAACCCTCGAGCCCACCAAGGTTCGTCTGACCGTTGAGGTTCCCTTCGAGGAACTGAAGTCCGAAATGGACAAGGCGTACAAGGAGATCGCCGGACAGGTCAACATCCCCGGCTTCCGTAAGGGCCACGTGCCTCCGCGCATCATCGACCAGCGCTTCGGCCGCGCCGCCGTCATCGAGCAGGTCGTCAACCAGGTCCTGCCCGGCTACTACTCCGACGCCGTCAACGAGAACGACCTGCGCCCCATGGCTCAGCCCACCGTCGACGTCACCGAGATCCCCAACGTGACCGGTGCCCAGGGCGGCCAGCTCGTCTTCACCGCCGAGGTTGATGTCGTCCCCGCCTTCGAGCTGCCCGAGATCGACGAGAAGCTCGTCGTCGAGGTCGAGCCCACCGAGGTCACCGAAGAGGACGTCGAGAAGGAACTCGAGGACCTGCGTGGCCGCTTCGCCACCCTCAAGACCATCAACCGCAAGGCCAAGACCGGCGACTTCGCGACCATCGACCTGGTCGCCACCATCGACGGCAAGCAGGTTGACTCCGCCTCCGACGTCTCCTACGAGATCGGCTCCGGCTCCATGCTCGACGGCCAGGACACCGCCCTGCGCGGCACCAAGGCCGGCGAAGAGGTCACCTTCACCTCCAAGCTGAAGGGTGGCGAGCACGAGGGCGAAGAGGCCGAGGTGACCATCACCATCAAGGCCATGAAGACCCGCGAGCTGCCCAAGGCTGACGACGACTTCGCTCAGATGGTCTCCGAGTTCGACACCATCGACGAGCTCAAGGAAGACCTGAAGAAGCAGGCCGCCCAGTCCAAGGAGTCCCAGCAGGCCCTCGCCGCGCGCGACGCCCTCATCGACCTCCTCCTGGACAAGGTTGAGATCGTCCTGCCCGAGTCCGCGGTCGACCACCAGGTCGAGCACCGCGTCGGCGAGGACGCCAAGCCCAAGGCCAAGAAGGAAGCCCGCGAGGCCGTCGAGAAGGAAATCCGCACCGAGCTGCTCTCCGAGGCGCTGGCCAAGAAGTTCGACGTGCAGGTCTCCCAGCAGGAGCTGATCGACTACGCGATCCAGATGTCGCAGAACTTCGGCATCGACATCAACCAGCTGTTCTCCTCCTCCCAGCAGATGGCCAACGTCGTGGCCGACCTGGGACGCTCCAAGGCCCTCATCGAGGCCCTCAAGGTCGTCACGGTGAAGGACACCAACGGCGCCGACGTCGACCTGAGCAAGTTCTTCGGCACCGATCCCGCCACCGAAGAGGGTGCGGAGATCATCACCGAGGTTACCGACGAGCAGGAGTGAACCGCGGCGGGCATACCCGCTGACGAGTGACTGACTCTCAACTGAGGGGGTGGGGCGAGAGCCTCGCCCCCTCAGTGCATGTGCCGACAGCGAAACGACGGCCCGGCGCGCGCACGAGCGGGCGCGCAGCGGGTACGGTTGACACCAATGGGGCCGACTGGGCCCGCGAACAGACGAGGAGGTACGCGTGAGCGTGCACAATACCGGGGCTGCCGGCGAAGGCTCGCAGCTGGGACTGGGCGACTCGGTCTACCAGCGCCTGCTCAAGGAGCGCATCATTTGGCTGGGTGGCGAGGTTCGCGATGAGAATGCGAACGCGATCTGCGCGCAGCTGCTGCTGCTCGCGGCCGAGGACCCGGACCGCGACATCTACCTGTACATCAACTCGCCTGGCGGCTCGGTGACGGCCGGCATGGCCATCTACGACACGATGCAGTACATCAAGCCGGACGTCGTGACGGTCGGCATGGGCCTGGCTGCGTCGATGGGCCAGTTCCTGCTCACCGCGGGTGCCCCGGGCAAGCGCTACATCACGCCCCACGCCCGCGTTCTGCTGCACCAGCCCCTGGGCGGCGCCGGCGGCTCCGCGACGGAGATCCGCATCAACGCGGATCTGATCCTGGGTATGAAGAAGGAACTCGCTGCCATCACCGCTTCTCGCACGGGTAAGACCGTCGAGCAGGTGGAGGCCGACGGGGATCGCGACCACTGGTTTACGGCGCAGGAAGCCCTCGAGTACGGCTTCGTTGACCGCGTGATCGACAGCCCGCAGGAGATCGGAACGCGAGGAGAGAACTGATGAGCACCCAGCCCTACTTCGAGGCGGTCGCCCGCCAGATGCCGCAGGCCCGCTACGTGCTGCCCGACTTCGAGGAGCGCACAGCTTACGGTTTCCGCCGCCAGAACCCCTACACGAAGCTGTTCGAGGACCGCATCGTGTTCCTGGGCGTGCAGGTGGACGACGCCAGCGCGGATGACGTCATGGCGCAGCTGCTGGTCCTAGAGTCCCAGGATCCTGATTCGCTGATCACCATGTACATCAACTCGCCCGGTGGCTCCTTCACGGCGCTGACCGCCATCTACGACACGATGCAGTACATCAAGCCGCAGATCCAGACGGTGTGCCTGGGCCAGGCCGCCTCTGCCGCCGCCGTGCTGCTGGCCGCCGGTTCGCCCGGCAAACGCCTGGCGCTGCCCAACGCCCGCGTCCTCATTCACCAGCCGGCGATGGAGGGCATGCAGGGGCAGGCCTCGGATATCCAGATCGTCGCTGACGAGATCGACCGCATGCGCGCGTGGCTCGAGGACACCCTCTCGAAGCACTCGGGCAAGCCGGTGGAGCAGGTGCGCCGCGACATCGAGCGCGACAAGATCCTCACCGCCCCGCAGGCCGCCGAGTACGGCCTGATTGACCAGGTCCTGGAGTCTCGTAAGGCTCTGTGACGCCTTTTCGTCACTGACGAGGCCGTGGCCTTCCCGCGCTGATGTGTGTGGGGTGCCACGGCCTCGTTGCTATGTGCCTGGTCAGGCGATTGTCGCGCTGACAATTGTCGGCTACGGGTGAACTTTTCATAACAATAGGCGTGGCTACGCGGGAATATACCTCGCGTGCACTACGTTATTTGCTAGTAAGTGCGAAAGCACATCCGACCGAACGGCAAAACGTTCAACACCTTGGAGGTCTCGTGGCTCGTCTGACTGATGGCGCGGAACTGCTCAAGTGCTCTTTCTGTGGGAAGAGCCAGAAGCAGGTGCGTAAGCTCATCGGTGGCTCCGGCGCATATATCTGCGACGAGTGCATTGAGCTGTGCAACGAGATCATCGAGGAGGAACTCGGTTCGCAGCAGTCCTCCTCGTCGACGACGCCGCTGCCAAAGCCGCGCGAAATCAACGAATTCTTGAACACGTGGGTGATCGGCCAGGACCGTGCCAAGCGCGCCCTGTCGGTGGCCGTGTATAACCACTACAAGCGCGTGCGCTCGCGCGAGGCCGGCAACGCTGAGGACATGCTGGGCACTAAGTCCAACATCCTCCTGCTGGGCCCCACGGGCACGGGTAAGACCCACCTGGCGCGCTGCCTCGCCCGTCTCCTCGACGTGCCCTTCGCGATCGTGGACGCGACCGCCCTGACCGAGGCCGGCTACGTGGGTGAGGACGTGGAGAACATCCTCCTGCGCCTCATCCAGGAGGCCGACGGCGACATCAAGAAGGCCGAAAAGGGCATTATCTACGTCGACGAGATCGACAAGATCGGCCGCAAGGCTGAGAACGCCTCCATCACCCGCGACGTGTCGGGCGAGGGCGTGCAGCAGGCCCTCCTGAAGATCATCGAGGGCACGGTCGCCTCCGTGCCTCCCACGGGTGGACGTAAGCACCCCCACCAGCAGTTCCTGGAGATCGACACCTCCGGCATCCTCTTCATCGCTGCCGGTGCCTTCGCGGGCATCGAGGACATCGTCAAGGCTCGCCTGGGCCGCCGCTCGACGGGCTTCGGCTCCGAGCTGAAGAGCACCTCCGAGATGGGCGACCTCTACGAGGCCGTGTCCGCTGAGGACCTGCACAAGTTCGGCATGATCCCAGAGTTCATCGGCCGTCTGCCCATCCTGACCTCCACGAAGGAGCTCACGGAGGAGGACCTCGTGCGCGTCCTCACCGAACCGTCGAACTCGCTCGTGCGCCAGTACCAGCACCTCTTCGAGCTGGACGGTATGGACCTGGAGTTCACCCACGAGGCGCTCCTGGCCATCGCGGCGCGCGCCAATGAACGCAAGACGGGTGCCCGCGGCCTGTCCTCGATCATGGAGCAGACCCTGTCGGATCTCATGTTCGACCTGCCCAGCCGCGACGATGTCGCCCGCGTGGTCATCACTCGCGACCTGGTCGAGGGCGTGGGTGAGGCCGAGCTGTACCCGGAGCGTTCCTCGGAAGGCAAGCGCAGCGCCTGAGTCCGCCCGCTAGACTGAGGTCAGTTAAGACCTTAGGGGAGGAACAATGGCACAGCGTGACGAGGCCTCGGTGGCCGCTTCGGCGGATGCGGGCGTGAGCGGTATCCCCGCCGAGCTCGCGGAGGCTCGCGCAACGATCGACAACATCGACGCTGCCCTCGTGCACATCCTCGCCGAGCGTTTTCGCTGCACCCAGCGCGTCGGGCACATCAAGGTGCGCCTGGACCTGCCTCCCGCCGACCCGGATCGCGAGGCCCGCCAGGTCGAGCGCCTGCGTACCCTGGCGGCGTCCTCCGGCCTCGACCCCGATTTCGCCGAGAAGTTCCTGGGCTTCATGGTCCGCGAGGTCATCCGCCACCACGAGGACATTAAGGCCGAGTACGACGAGGGTTCGTGCCTGTAAACTGCGCGCTGGGGGAGGGGCAAGCCCCGGCCTTGTCAGTTGCGTACCCGAGCGATGCGGCGTTGATCCCGCTGAGCGAGCTGTGAGTCAGCTAGACTGAATAAGCTGAACACAGGGAGTTTTGGGAGGGGGATCGATGGTCAATCTCGGTGATATTGCCAAGGCGACGGGTTACTCGAAGGCGACGGTGTCTCGCATCCTCTCCGGAGACCCCAGTTTCACCGCGAAGGAATCGACCCGCCACCGTGTCATCCAAGTAGCCAACGAGCTCGGCTACGCGCTGCGCACATCGCGTGCCGGCGTCCCTCAGACCATCGCGGTGCTTGAGAACTTCGATCCCACGAATGGACCCCAGGACTCCTATTTTTCCGACGTGCGTGAGGCACTGCGAGAGCGTGCGGTGGAGAACATGATGAGCCTGGCGTTCTTCCCGACCGTGGACGCGCTCATCGATGCTGCGGACGAGTTCTCTGGCTTTGTGTCCATCGGTCCAGCACCAATCGCGCAAGACGACCTCGACCGTTTGTATGAGGCGCTCTCGCACGGCGTGTTTATCGACATCAACCCCGCGCCGGCGCTCTTTCATTCTGTGCGCCCCGACCTGCAGCAAACGGTCATTGACGCGATCTACACGCTGCGTGAGCAGGGGCGTCAGCGTATCGCCTTTATCGGCGGCGCCGGGCACATGATGGGCTCTCATGTCTTCGCGCAAGACCCGCGTACCGTCGCCTTCAACGAGTGGGCGCACCTCCTCGACATGCCCACCGATGGCTACGTCTGCGCCTCCGGTCCCTTCACTGTGGAGAATGGACGTAGTCAGGCCGAAGCACTACTTGATGCGTGCGCGGATGATCTGCCCGACGCTGTCCTTGTCGCGGCTGATCCGCTGGCGGTTGGCGTCATTCAGGTGCTTGCTGCCCGTGGGCTCCGTGTACCCGACCAGATTGCCGTCGTATCCATCGACAATCTTCAGGTCTGCGAGTACACGGCTCCCACGCTCAGCTCCTATGCGATCGACCGCTCCGAGTTGGCCGAGACCTCGCTCATGCTGCTCTCAGATGCGATCGTGGGCCGTTTCATGCATAAGCATCACGTTCTACTGTCCACCCGTCTTGTTGTGCGACAGAGCTTTATTCCCGCGCACGGCGCCACCGCATAGCGATCAGGCGTGAACGCATAAGGCAGCGGCGGGGGAGTTGCCTCACACCCGCCGCCGCTAAATGTCTCTTACATGAGAGACAATGTCACGTCCAGGACCTGCTTCTCGGTCGCATCAATCTGGTACTCGTCATGCACCGGCGACCCCCACGAATCGTCACCGCCGACACCCATCTGTGCAGTTAGCAGACGTAGGTAGGTCGCGGGCCGCTGGGAGGGATCCGGTAGCTCCCACCAGTGTCGAGCGTTTTCGATGTGCGCGGAGGAGTAGGGCAGAAGCGAGACCCCGAGATCGCCGTGTGCCTGAACACGCAGGCCGTGTCCGTCGTCGTCCGTTACCTCGCACCAGCGGATGCCGGGGTGGAAGCCGCACTCCTGCGGTACCGCGTAGGGGGCCAGCCCTTCGGCTGCGCTCTGGGACCACACGCCCAGGGTTGCTCCGGCCAGGCGGTCCGCGTAGGCCTCGACGGGGCCGAGGCCATAGAAAGTCAGGCGGTCAATCGACGAGGGGAGCGCCCACTCGATCCCGAAGCATGGCATCGTTGGGAGATCATGCGCACCCGGGTAGGTTGCCGTTAGGCGAATCGTGCCGTCGGTGCGCAGCTCGTAGCGCACAGGCACGGTGACATCTGCAATGCCCGCAAGACGGTAGTCGTAGGTAACGACGACACCCTCGCCGGTCTCTTCGACGGTGGTGTTCACGCATCGTGCGTAGGCTCCAGCCGTCGTCCACCACGCGCGGTCGAAACCGTGCCCACAGCCTCGATCATTGTCCGTGAGTGGTCGGAAGGTTGTCAGCTTGGGAGGGAAGAGGACCATGGCCTTGTCGTCGCGACGCCACTGGACGATGCCACCCGCGGTACGCGACAGCAAAGCCTCGTTCTCGCCCTCACGCATACCAATGTTCCAACGGCCCACGGTGAATGTGGCGTGGCCACTAGGTGTCGTGTCGGCCTGCTCGGGGTAGGAGAACACTGTCTGGCCCACGGAGACAATGTGCCCAGCCTCGCACCACGCGGTGTCGGAGGAGATGACAAGTGCAGCCTCCAACACGATCTCTTGTTGTGTGTCGGCTAGCAGTTCAGACGGCCATCCCACACTGACGGTGCTCCGCCCACGGGAGATGCCTGTTGCCGCGACCTCTTTCTCCCAGACAACCGCGCCGTCAGCAAGGATCCGGGCACGCACACACAGGTTAGTAAGCGGCGCCGGAAGGACAACAGCATCGATAAGGATTCCGTCGATGCTCGGCGTGAGAGTGACGGGGGAGTAGAGCTGTTTGACCGCCATGGCTGAGGGCTTGGGTGTGCGGTCGGCGAATAGGATGCCATCACAGGAGAACTCCCAGTCACAGGGGCGATCCTCGAAATCGCCGCCGTATGCTAGGAACTCGCCATCCGAGCCGGCGGTCGGCTCATGGTAGAGAGCCTGGTCGATCAGGTCCCAGATGAAGCCGCCACCATACGCGGGGTAGCGCTCCAGGTCCGTGTAGTGGCTAAGTCCACCAACAGAATTACCCATCGCATGCATGTACTCGCACGACAGATAGGGCTTCGCCGGGTTATCACGCAGGTACTCCTCGATCGCGTCAGGCAGCGCGTACATGCGTGACTCAATATCGGAGGCATCGTCGAACTCTCGATCCCACGTGACACCCTCGTAATGGACAGGGCGGGAATTGTCCAGCTCATGACAGCGCCTGTACATAGAGCGGAAAACCTCGCCGCCAAAAGACTCGTTACCCAGCGACCACATCAACACGGAGGCGTGATTGAGATCCTGGTGCACCATTGACTCGACACGATCCACGCAGGCGCCCTCCCACTCCATCTTTGATCCCGGGATCGCCGTGGCTGGGGTGGGGATGTCACCCGGCGTGCACCATGATCCGTGTGTCTCCAGGTTCGCCTCGTCAATGACGTACAGGCCGTACTCATCGCACAGGTCTAGGAAACGGGTGTCATTGGGGTAATGGCTTGTGCGGATTGCATTGATGTTGAGCTGCTTGCACAGGCGCACGTCCGTCACCATGTCCTCCATCGACATCGTTCGGCCCGTGCAAGGATTAAACTCGTGGCGGTTGACACCGCGGAAAATGAGGCGCTGGCCGTTGAGCATGAAGACAGAGTCGAGGATTTCGAAGCGGCGGAAACCCACGCGCTGAGTCACGGTCTCGTAATCGTTTCCATCGGCGTCGTGAATCGTGAGGCTCAGCGTATACAGGGCCGGATCCTCCGCCGTCCACGGGTGTGCGCCGTCTACTTCACCCCGAAGCGCGATGCTGGGATCGTTTGCGGGCACGCTTTCGCTCCATACAATGGCGCCGCTCGAATCGGTGAGCTGGGCGCTTGCGGTACTGTCGGCCTTAGTTCCCTTGAGGTCGACCGTGACATTGAGTATTCCCGCGCCTGTTTCCGCATCGTAGTCAGCGTTGGCTGCCAGGTGAGCGACGTGGCAGGCAGGCAGAGCTACCAGTGATACGGAACGGAAAATACCGTGGAAACGCCAGGAGTCCTGTCCTTCCAGCCATGAGGCGCTGGAATGCTCGTAGCAGGCGACGACAATCTCGTGTTCCTGGGAGTGCGTCAGTGCTGACGTGATATCAAACTCGCTCGCCGTGTACCCGTCCTCGCAGTAGCCGACGAAGATGCCGTCTACCCAGATGTAGAGAGCCGTCGCAAAACCCTCGAAGCGTAGGCGTGCGTGTCCTTGCTTGCTCAAAGACTCCTGGAGGGAATCATGCAGGTTGAAGGTGCGCCGGTAGAGTGCAACTCGGCACTCCTCTGGTGGTTTGGGAGCCTGAGGGTTCTCGTGGCCGTCCCATGGCATCTGAATGTTGACGTACGCCGGAGGCCATAGTCCCTCAGCTTCGAGGGTTGAGGGAACGGGAAGGCTGTGTACTGCTTCCTGGTCGAATGTGATGGTGGGGGAATCGAGAGTCACGCGCGAACTCGATGTAAGTGCGACTTCCCAGGTTCCGTCAAGACTCTGTGTCGGGGCGTTCGTGCGGTGTGCGCTGTGCGCGGGAAGTCGATTGACAGCAAAGATCTGCGGATCGCTGAGCCATGCCGATGTGGGGGTGGAGGCGGTGGGCGTATGGAACATGGTGACCTTCCGGAAATGCGACGTTGCGGTGGAGCGATCGTGCTCTGAGGTCAGAGTAGCCCGTTGATGACATGAATGCAATGAGGTTACTGAGAGATGTTGTTGTGATCTAAATATCGTTGGTATTCGCAGGTAAATGCGTTACCTTAGTGGTGTCCGAGCAAGAGTTGCTTCGAAGGAGAGGGACCATGGCACACGAAGACAACGCGCAGAAGAGCTGGGCGTCACGAATCTGCTACGCGATCGGTAATCTGGGGCAGGCTGCGTATTACAACGCGCTCTCAACATTCTTTGTCACCTACTATGCGGCGCAGACCCTGTTCCGTGACTACGAGGACTCCGAGGCCAAGGCGATGATCGCGGTCATCACCGCCCTCGTCTTCATTATTCGGATCGCCGAGATCTTCATTGATCCACTGCTTGGGAACTTGGTGGACAATACAACCTCGCGCTTCGGGCGATTCAAGCCCTGGCAAGTCATTGGTGGTGTTGGATCATCCATCCTCCTTTTTGCGATCTTCACCGGACTCTTCGGCCTCGTCAACGTGAACAAAGGAGTGTTCATTGTTGTTTTTGTCATCGTCTTCGTGGTCCTTGACATCCTGTACTCCCTGCGTGACATCTCATACTGGGGCATGATTCCTGCGCTGTCCTCCTCCTCGCAGGAGCGAAGTGTGTACACCGCTCTCGGAACATTCACGGGCTCCATCGGCTACAACGGCGTCACCGCGATCGTCGTTCCTGTGGTTGGATTCTTCGGTGCTCTTGCGGGAGCTGGTTCTGAGAGCCAGGAAGGATGGACGGGCTTCGGTGCAGTCATCGCTATCCTCGGCATCGTCACCTGCTTGGCTGTCGCGTTTGGTACTCACGAGGAGGAGAGTGTCCTGCGTGATCCGTCTGATAAGTCCAACCCTCTGCAGGCGTTCCAGGCGATCGTGCGTAATGATCAGCTGCTGTGGGTCTCGCTCTCCTACGTTCTCTACTCGATCGCGAACGTTGCGACGACAGGCTTCATGATCTACCTGTTCAAGTTCGTGCTTCAGAAGCCTGACATCTACTCGATCGTCGGTATCATCGCCTTCGTCATTGGCCTGGCGGTCACGCCCCTGTATCCAGCGATTAATCGTCGCGTGCCGCGTCGCTACCTCTACCTCGGTGGCATGGTGCTCATGGCCAGCGCCTACATCCTGTTCATTCTCTTCCCGTCGAACCTGTTCGTCGTTTTTGTCGCCCTGGTTCTCTTCTACCTGCCTGCTACTTGCATCCAGATGACGGCTATCCTCACGATCACCGACTCCGTTGAGTACGGGCAGTGGAAGACCGGCAAGCGTAACGAGGCCGTCACCCTCTCGGTGCGCCCGATGCTTGATAAGATCGCCGGCGCTCTGTCGAATTCCATTGTTGGATTCGTCGCCATCGCGGCAGCTATGACCAACGATGTTGACCCCGCCCTGCTGACAAGCGGAAACATCGCGACCTTCAAGACCGCGGCCTTCTACGTGCCCTTGGCGGTCATCGTCCTGGCGTTCATCGTCTTTGCGCGGAAGGTTACCCTGACCGAGGTCAAGCACGGAGAGATTGTGTCCCTCCTGGAGCAACACCTTGCTCGCTCCGAGGCTGCTGAAGACTGAATGAATAAGCGCCCGATGAAGAGGAGAATCGGGTGAGAGGCGGGGGATGCGCGAGCGTCCCCCGCCTCGTTTTGTGCTCTCAGGGTTGTCTGATGAAATTCTGCGCAGGCTCCCGGATAGTTTTCAGGTAGCTTTCAGGGTTGTGGACTGTAATCTATACAGGCAGTGAGAACCATTGCCGATAAGCAGTCCTCAAGGAGTTTTCGATGAAGAATCGCGCACAGACGCGCGCCCTTGCCGTCATTGCCATCACCCTGGCGGCGGCCCTCAGCGCATGCGGATCGACCGGATCGTCCAGCTCGTCCGCGTCCAGCACCAAGAGCCCGAGCGCGGCGGCCACCAACGCGGCCAGCAACGACCCCAACCTGGTGTTCGCTCAGTGCATGCGCGAGAAGGGCTTCGACGTGCCCGACACCGGCCTGACGCCCGACAACTTGAAGGACACCTCCGACGCCTTCAACAACGCGCTCAACGAGTGCATGATGAAGGTCTCCGGCATGACCGGCGAGGACAACGTGGCGAACGACCCCGCCGCGCGCGAGGCCATGGTCAAGGCGGCGCAGTGCCTGCGCGAGGCCGGATACGACGTCAAGGACCCGCAGGCCGGCGAAGGTATCAGCGTCAAGGACATCCCCGAGGACGTGCTCAACAAGTGCTTCCAGCAGTCAGGGGCCGCCAAGTGAAGCGTCCGCGAACCCCACGCCCCGCGGCTGTGCTCGCGATCCTGGCGATTGGCGCGCTGACCCTGTCCGCCTGCTCGGGTGCCAACGCGGATGCCCAAGCCCCCCAGTCCTTTGACGGGGCGACGGCGACCGTCACGAAGGGCGACTTGGTGGGGGAGACCACCGTCCAGGGAACCCTCCACTACGCGGACTCCTACACCCTCAAGAGTGCCTTCGAAGGCGTCGTCACCGCCCTGCCCACGCCCGGCACGTCCCTCACTCAGGGATCGCACGTGTACACGGTCGCCGGCAACAACACGTACCTGCTCCACGGCTCTACCCCCGCCTGGCGCGCGTTCGAGGAGGGCATGAGCGACGGTGAGGATGTCACCCAGCTGGAGACCGCGCTGTCCGAGCTCGGCTACTTCGAGGCCACCCCCAATGCCCACTTCGACTGGAATACGATCGCGGCGATCAAGAAGTGGCAGAAGGCCCTCACCCTGCCCCAGAGTGGCTCACTGCCGCTGGGCACCGTCCTCTTTGCCCCCGAGGACCTGCGCATCGGTGCGCTCAAAGCACGCGTCGGCGACAACGCCACGATGGAGACGGAACTGTTCACGGCCTCGTCCTCGCGTCAGGTCATCTCCGCGAACCTGAAGCTTTCCGACCAGGCCCTCGGCGTCGTCGGAAACTCTGTGACTGTGCGCCTGCCCGGCTCGGCTGCGACGACGACCGGAACGATCACCTCGGTTGAACCTCCGCGCGAGAAGGAAGGCGAGGAGGGATCCAAGGAGACGACCAAGGAACGGATCATTCCGATCACCGTCACCCCCGATGACGCCTCCGCCCTCGAAGGGCTGCAGGAGGCCTCGGTCTCCCTGGGGCTGACCTCCGAGACCCGCACCGGCGTTCTGTCCGTGCCCCTCGGCGCGCTCGTGGCCCTGAGCACCGACCAGTTCGGCGTCGAGGTCGTTGATGACAAGGGCGAGATTCGCCGGGTTCCCGTCACCGTCGGCCTGTTCGCGGGAGACCGCGTCGAAGTGAGCGGCGACGAGATCGCCGAAGGCCAGCGCGTGGTGGTGCCCAACCGATGAGCCACATCCTGCAACTGACCGACGTGCACCGGTCCTTCGGCAGCCCGCCCGTGCACGCCTGTAACGGAGTGTCCCTGGCCGTCGACGAGGGCGAGTTCGTCGCCATCGTCGGGCCGTCCGGCTCCGGAAAATCGACCCTGCTCAACCTCATTGGAACGCTCGACCGGCCCACCTCGGGCAGCGTGTGCATCAATGGGACGGACGTGTCCTCCCTGCGCGACACCGAGCTGTCCGGCGTGCGCTCCTCGCTGATCGGATTTGTGTTCCAGCAGTTCCACCTGACGGCCGGCGTGTCCGCCCTCGACAACGTCGCGGACGGACTGCTCTACCGGGGGGTGCCGCGCGCCAAGCGCCGCGAGGCTGCGCGTGAGGCCCTGACCCGCGTGGGCCTCGGGCACCGCATGGATCACAAGCCCCACCAGATGTCGGGCGGCGAACGCCAGCGCGTTGCGATCGCTCGTGCCATCATCGGGCACCCGGCGCTGCTGCTGGCCGACGAACCCACCGGCAACCTTGACTCGCGCTCGGGTGCGTCCATCGTCGCCCTCCTGCGCGAGCTCAACGAGGCCGGCACCACCATTATCGTGATCACCCATGACAATGACCTGGCGGCATCGCTGCCCAGGCAGATCGCCATCCGCGATGGCGAGATCGTTTCCGACTCAGCGCACCCGGGAGGTGACCATGGCGAGTAAGAAGAATACGGGTACCGGCCGCTCCGCGCTGCGTCTCTCGGACGTCGCTCGTCTTGGCCTGACGGGCCTGCGGGCCCGACCCATGCGCGCCGTCCTCTCGGCCCTGGGCATCGCGATCGGCATTGCGGCCATGGTTGGCGTCGTCGGCGTCTCCGCATCCTCGCAGGCCCGCCTGCAAGAACAGCTGCGGGCGCTCGGCACCAACATGCTGACCGCGCGCAGCGGCGCGGACCTGTCGGGAACGGACCTCATCCTGCCCGAGGACTCCGTGGGGCGCACCCTCATGATCCCGGGCGTTACCGACGCGGCCTCGACGTCGACGCTGAGCGGCGTCTCCGTGTACCGCTCGCGGCTGTCCGACCCGAACGCGACCGGCGGCATCATCACGATGGCGGCCGACACGAATCTCCTGAAGGTCGTCTCAGGGACCATGAAGAAGGGCGCGTGGCTCAACGACGCCACCGCGAAGTACCCGGGCGTCGTCCTGGGCTCGAAGGCCGCGCAGCTGCTCGGCGTCGTCGAGCCAGGCACCCAGGTGTGGCTGGGCGGCATGACGTTCACCGTCCTGGGCATCATGGATCCAGCACCCCTGGCCGAGGAACTCGATAACGCCGCGCTCATCGGTGTGCCCGCCGCGGGCACGTACTTCGACGCGGGCAAGACGCCCACGACGATCTACGAGCGCTCCAGCGAGGATCAGGTGGAGAACGTCCGCGAGCTCCTCGGACCCACGCTCGCCCCGCAGGGCGCCACCGGCCTGAAGGTCTCGCGTCCCTCCGACGCGCTGGCCGCCCAGAACGCGGCCGACCAGACGCTCACGACGCTGCTCGCCGGCGTCGGATCGATCGCCCTGCTCGTCGGCGGCATCGGCGTGGCCAACACGATGATCATCTCCGTCCTGGAACGCCGCAAGGAGATCGGCCTGCGCCGGTCTCTGGGCGCGAAGAGGGGACACATCACCGTGCAGTTCCTGGCCGAAGCCCTGCTCCTGTCCTTCCTCGGAGGACTCGCCGGATGCCTCATCGGCGCCGGCGTCACCTGGGGCATGTGTTACGCATACGGCTGGCCGCCCACCCTGCACTGGTGGGTGATCGCCGCAGGCCTCGGCGCGACTCTCCTCATCGGTGCCGTCGCCGGGCTCTACCCCGCGATCCGAGCGGCCCGCACACCGCCCACAGCGGCGCTCGCCTCGCAGTAGGTTGCCCACCCACAAAAGCCGTGGCCGGCTCGCCAACCCCGATACCGAGCGGGGGGAGTGCGAGCCGGCCACGGCCTCGTTCATGGGCGCGTCAGTTCTGTACGGGGCCGCCGTAGATCTCGTCGATGATCGGTGCGAGGCGGTGCGTTGCTTCCAGGCGCTTGACCTTCAGCGAGGGAGTGAGCAGGCCATTCGCCTCCGTGAAGTCGGTCGTGAGGACCTTGATCTTGCGGATCGACTCGGCGCGCGAGACGTGCGTGTTCGCCGAGGCCACCGCCTTCTCCAGGGAGGCCAGGACCTCGACGTTCGTGGCCGCCTCCGCCACGCTCATCGGTGGCAGCGAGTGGGCGGCGAGCCAATCTGGCAGCATCTCCGCGTCCAGCGTGATGAGCGCGGCGATGAAGGGCCGCTGGTCGCCCACGACCAGGACCTGGGAGATGAGCGGGTGGGAGCGCATCGGATTTTCGAGGGCGGCCGGGGCGACGTTCTTGCCGCCCGCCGTCACGATAATCTCCTTTGCGCGGCCCGTGATGGACACGTAGCCGTCGCGGTCCAGGGACCCCAGGTCGCCCGTGCGGAACCAGCCGTCCTCGGTGAAGCAGGCAGCCGTGGCGCCTGGGTCGTTGTGGTAGCGCTGGAAGACGCTCGAGCCCTTGAGCAGGATCTCGCCCTCGTCGCTGATCTTGAAGGACATGGGCGGCAGGGCCGGGCCCACGGTGCCGATCTTGGACAGGCGGGGCGTGTTGACGGAGACCGGGCCGACCGTCTCGGTCAGGCCGTAGCCCTCCAGGACGGGGATGCCGACGCCGCGGTAGAAGTGCGCGAGCCAGGTCGCCAGGGGGGCGCCGCCCGACACGATGTAGTCCGCGTTACCGCCCACCAGGCGGATGATCTGCTGGTAGACGAGCTTGTCCGCCAGCGCATGCTGGGCCTTGAGGGAAGCACTTGGGCCGTCTTCCGTATCCAGGGCCTGGGAGTAGGCGATCGCGACCTTCGCCGCCCAGCGGAAGATCTTGCGCTTGGGGCCCGAAGCCTTCGTGTCCGCCGAGTTGTAGATCTTCTCCAGCACGCGCGGGACCACCAGGAGGTAGCTCGGCTTGAAGGACGCCAGGTCGCCCAGCAGGTTCTTGATGTTCGAGGCGTGGCCGAGGACGCCGTTGCCGCTGATCTGGAAGACCTGCAAGAAACGCGCGAACACGTGGGCCAGGGGCAGGAAGAGGAGCAGGCGCGAGTTCTTGCCCGCCGCGATTTCCGGCATCCACGCGTGGGCGTTGAGGCACAGGTTCGTGAAGTTTTCGTGGCTCAGGACCGTGCCCTTGGGCGTGCCCGTCGTGCCCGACGTGTAGACGATGGTGGCGATGTCGTCCTTCGTGAGGGCCTCGGAGCGGGCGAGGACGCGCTCACGTGGGGTGGCCGAGCCCTCCGCGATGAGGGTCTCGATGGCCTCGGAGTCCAGGGAGAGGACGTGCGTGTTGTCGCGGTTTTCGCGCTCGGCGGCTGCGCGCACGATCTCCGCCATGGACACGGTCTCGGTGATGATGAGGTGGACGTCCGCGTCGACGAGGACGTGGGCGACCTGGTCGATGGAGCTGGTCTCGTAGATGGGCACGGGGACGAGGCCGGCCCCCCAGCACGCGAAGTCGAGGAGCGTCCATTCGTAGCGGGTGCGGCTCATAATCGCGACCCGGTCGCCGGGTTCGAGTCCCCGCGCGATGAGGCCGGCGGCGAGCGCGTGGACCTCGTCGTAGAACTCTCGCGCCGTGATGGAACGCCACGTGTCACCGATGCCGATCTTGCGCAGGATCAGCGGGCGGGTCGCGCCGCGCTGTACGCGTTCCTTGAGCAGGTGGGGGATCGTCGTGTGCTCGTCGATGCGCACCAGGACGGGGGCGTGCCACTCGAGGGCTTCGGTGGTTGTCTGCGCCTGCGTCGTCTCGTCGTTGGTGGACGAGGCCGGGGTTTCTTCGGCGGTCATGTCTACTCCCTGGTCGCTGGGCGGTGTGCGCCGAGGGACGGGGCCAGCGGCGCAGCTGTTGCTACCTCTATCCTACGCGCCCGTAGGGTGGGAGAGAGGGAGCGTCTTTAGGGGTGGCTGCCTGTGCCTGATGTGGCCGGGCGGAGCAAACCTGCGTCGGTACTAGTCCAGGCCGAGGTCGGCCTTCACCTCGTCGAGCGTGTACACATCGTCGGGGTGCTCCTCGTAGTCCCGCACGGCCTGCTTGAGTTGCTCGTTGAGCTGCTCGAATGGGTGCCCGGGCGTGGGGTTGTCGGCGTAACGCTTGAACTCTTCCAAGAAGGAATCGGCTAGCTGACTATCATCTGCCGTGCGCTCGCGGACGGTGGGCGGCTGCGCGCCGGATGCGACGGCCTCAGCGGCTGCGAGTTCATGCTCCTTGGGACGCCAGAAGGACGTGATGTCCTGCTTCTCGGTGAGCTGGTGCTGAATGAAGGCGTCGAGGAGCTCGTAGTCGAAGGGCTTGTTCCAGGGTTGGCGGACGAGCAATGTGCCGAAGTCGGTGCCTCGCTCGCGCATGATCTGCTCGAAGCGGATCATGGTGGCGCGCTCGGGGGCCATCGCCATGTGCTTGGAGGCTGCCGAGAACCCGATGATGTATGTGCCGTGGTGGGTGAACATCGGCTGGTTCCACGCGATGCGCAGCTCCAGCTCCGGGTAGCGCTTAGCTACCCAGTTCAACACCTCCACCATCCGTGCCCGATTGTCATCATTCGGGATGGTCGCCAGGAACTCCTCGAGCGTCTTGATTGCCATGGCTTGACCCTAACAACGCCCATGCACATCTGCGGCACGCGTGGTGATGGACGCCTTGATATTTGGCGCTACGCCGCCACCTAATGTGCGAAAGGGGGCCGCCCGTAGTTTCCCACGGGCGGCCCCCCCGCGGCCCAAGGTAAAGAGGAGTGATGTCTGAGCAAATGACCTTGCTAGCAACGCTAAGTTGAGCGTGAAAGTGTTGGTTATAGTGAGCTGGCGCGGATTCCTTGAAGATCCGGAGGAAAGCGCGAGTCAGCAATGGTCTAAAACTCTCACTACAGCCTTGGCTAACAGCCACGGGATCACTTAACGATAGAAGAATCGTATATGGAGCTCTGGCTGAGTTGAAGTTCCAAGTTGTTACTAACGCTCTAAATCTTTTGTCATAACCCAGGAGCTGCTCTGAGAGTTCAATTTGTCGGCCAGCTTGGTAAATATTCTTGGCTCGACGGAGGGGAATAGATGCTCAATAGCATCTTCAGTGGTCCATTCCCTTACGGTCCAGATGTACTCGCCTTGGTCTACTGGTTGACTCTCAACTGGATCGGAAAAAGTGTGTGTAAAGAGTGTTAGATAGTTGGAAATGGCAAGTGAGTCACCGAACTCCTCTGGTTCAGGAAAGTGATCGGAGTGTTGCTGAAAAGACATTATAGTTCCTTTCTGGTAGTGCGTTTTCGTAGTGAATTGCTACGAGATTTCGAATTCTAGCATCATGCGATGTTATTGGGGTCCTGTGGGGGTGTGTTGGCCTGATGTTGTGAGCAGTGTTCTTTCTTAGGTGGTGGCAATAGGTTGATCGAATACTACTGTGGTAGTAAGTGTTGGATGTGCCCATTCTGTCGCTGTGGCTCGTGTAGTTGTGGCTGGTTATTGCTCTTCTTGTGTCCATGTCAGTGGATACGGTGCTGCTTGTGTCAAATTTAAAACGTGCCGGTTTGTGTTTTAGTTCTGATTGGCTTTCCTGTCGAGGTGCAGAGATGGGCAAATTGTGTGAATAATAAACAGCTCGTATGACTCTGTCTCGATCCGCATCATGATCATTCCGCGAGTTTTGACGTTCGATTCTGGTGATACTCTGAAAAACTATCAATCGTGCATCAATAGTGTGACAATGCTTGTGTTCTGTGATGTGGAAGGGAGAGTGTGCAGTCCTGTAAATTAAAGCCGATTACAGTGCATGTTCTGTGGAGTATCTTTGTGGGCTTGTTGCCTCCATTGTTAAACGATGTGAAATCCGAGCTCGTTCAGCAGCTGTTTGTATGTCTTTCCCATTTCAGTCAGTAAGCTGCCGAGTTCACGTTCGAGCGCATCAAGTTGGACGTCGTCAAATTGGAGATATTCGTTAATTGTGTAGAAGTAGTCTGGGGTTTCAGAAATCCTGTAGAGAAGGCAGTCGGGTGAATTGTGGGCATACCTGGTTGTTTCGGTAGTGTCGGGAGTGTGTAGGTGTGTGCTAGTAATAGACAAGATCTTTCCCGCTTGTTTGATCAATAGATCGAGTGTTGAGGAAATGTGTTCCATTTCCATGCCGTCTTTGAAATGGTAAAATTTGCTGAGTTTGTCAATAAGTGAGGCGGGGATTGATCTGAATGAAATTGGTTCTGTTGTAAGGTAGTTGTAGAAGCATTGTTGAAGGTCATTTTTTCCGTCAAAAAGTAACGGAGAGAGTCGTCGGTATAATGGAGAGTTGTTCGGTGTTGTTATCTTTTGGTTCAGTGGCATTATCTCTTCCTTTCAAACTAAGGTTACGGCGCTGATGTGTTGAAAATGGGGGGTGAGTGCGATTTGAGTAATTTGATTTGTGTTGCCTGTTTTGCTCCTGTTTGCTGGCGAAAGCATGAATTTGCTTCTAGTTGGCGAGTGGTCGTGTCTAGCTTGCAGTTGATTTATGTTGTCAACGTTGCGTGTTATGTTTACGAGTAGTGGTGAAGTGGATGTGGTATATGTTGAGCCTTCCTCCGTTGGTGCTTGATTTTCTCAATCCCATCATTGCATGCAAGATGGTTATGTGTTGCAGTTTGACACTTGTTTTGAAAGTACAAGTAGATGTGTGGTAAGTCTCAGGTGTAGTGTTCGGTTTGTCCGATGTAGTCGGCTGAACTTGTATACGTTGTTTTACTTGCGCAGATGGTTCGGTGTTGTCATTGGGCGGGTAAAACGAAGGGGGCCGCCCGTGGTGTTCCACGGGCGGCCCCCCAGCAGCCTAACGCTCAGCCCTTGCGCTTCGCAGGAGCCTCGCCCAGCTCGAAGGACTCGACAACGGCCTCGGTGGCTTCAGCGTCGTCGGAGGCGGCCACGGTCAGGGCGCCCACGGCCTTCGACGCAGCCTCCAGGTCACCCTTCACGGACTCCAGGGCCTCCACCTGAGCCTGCGGGGCGCGCACCGTCACCGCCAGGAACGGCGTACGCGGCGACACCTTCGCCTCAGACTTCACGCGACGCAGCGCGATCAGAGCAGAGGACGCGGCCTCGAGCACCGAAGGATCGCCCTCGACGCCAGCCAGATCCGCGACCACCGGCCACGGGGCGGTGTGCACGGAGCCCTCGCGGTACCAGCTCCACACCTCTTCCGTCACGTACGGCAGGTAGGGGGCCAGCAGGCGCACGACGTTATCAATGACGATCGCCAGAGCCGCACGGGCAGACGCGGCCGAGGCCTCGTCCCACGCGCCATCACGGTTGTAGGCGCGCTCCTTGACCAGCTCCAGGTAGTCGTCGCAGAACGTCCAGAAGAACGACTCCGTGACCTCGAGCGCGCGGGAGTGCTCGTAGGACGCCAGGGCAGCCGAGGCCTCGTCGATGACAGAAGCCAGCGCCGCCAGCACCGAACGATCCAGCGGCACCGTCACCAGCGCCGGATCCAGATCGATCGCCGCGCCCTCGCCGCCCATCGTGAGCGCAAACTTCGACGCGTTCAGCACCTTGATTGCCAGGCGGCGGCCAATCTTCATCTGCTGCTCGTCGAACGCCGCATCCAGGCCCAGGCGAGCCGACGCCGCCCAGTAACGCACGGCATCCGAACCGTACTTCTCCAGGATGCCCATGGGGGTCACGACGTTGCCCTTGGACTTCGACATCTTCTTGTGGTCCGAATCCAGGATCCAGCCCGACAGGCCCGCGTGCTTCCACGGCAGCGCACCGAACTCCAGGTCCGCGCGCACCACGGTGGAGAACAGCCACGTACGGATGATGTCCTGGCCCTGCGGGCGCAGATCCATCGGGTACGTGCGAGCGAACAGGTCCTCGTCATCCAGCCAGCCACAGGCCAGCTGCGGGGACAGCGAGGATGTCGCCCACGTGTCCATGATGTCCAGCTCGCCCACGAAGCCGCCGGCGACGCCGCGCTGATCCTCCGTGTAGCCCTCCGGCACGTCCGTCGACGGATCGACCGGCAGAGCGGCCTCAGACGGGGTGATGATGTCGTCGTAGTTCACCTCGCCGTCCGCGTCCACGCGGTACCACAGCGGGAACGGCACGCCGAAGAAACGCTGACGCGAGACCAGCCAGTCGCCCTTCAGGCCCTTCACCCAGTTCTCGTAGCGCACGCGCATGAAGTCGGGGTGGAACTCCAGCTCGCGGCCGCGGCCGATGAGCTCCTCGTTCAGGTCCTTGCCCGAGGCCGGGTTCGTCCACGCGCGGCCACCGTTACGGATGTACCACTGGCGCGAGGTGACGATTTCGAGGGGCTTGTCGCCCTTCTCGAAGAAGTTGGTCTGACGCATCGTCTTGGTCGGCTCGCCCTTCAGCTCACCCGACTCGCGCAGGGCGGCCACCACGGCCTCGCGGGCGGAGAACGTCGTCTTGCCGGTGATCTCCTCGAAAGCCGCGCGGCCAGCGTCCGTCGTGATCCACTCGGGGGTCTCGGTGATGATGCGGCCGTCCTTGCGCAGGATCGCGCGCAGCGGCAGCTCCAGGTCACGCCACCAGTCGATGTCGGTCGTGTCACCGAAAGTACAGCACATGGCGATGCCCGCGCCCTTGTCCATCTCCGCCTCGGGGTGGGGCAGGATCGGCACCTCGACGCCGTACACGGGGGAGGCGACCGTCGTGCCGAACAGTGGCTTGTAGCGCTCGTCGTCCGGGTGGGCGATCAGGGCGACGCAGGCGGCCAGCAGCTCGGGACGCGTCGTCTCGATGCACACGTCCACGCCGTCCTCGACGGGCGCGCCGGCGGCGGCAGCCTTCGCGGCGGCCTCGGCGTCGGTGATGTGGAAGGCCAGGCGGTGGTAGAAGCCCGGGTACTCGCGGCTCTCCAGCTCAGCCTGGGCGACCGCCGTCTGGAAGGTGACGTCCCACAGGCCCGGGGCCTCGGCCTGGTAGGCCTCGCCGCGCGCCAGGTTGCGCAGGAACGCGGCCTGGGCGACCTTGCGCGCACGCGCGCCGATCGTCTGGTAGTTCTGCTTCCAGTCCACGCTCAGGCCCAGGTAGCGCCACAGCGCCTCGAACTGAGCCTCGTCTTCCTGGGTGAGGCGCTCGCACAGCTCCACGAAGTTCTTACGGGAAATCGGCTTCTGGTCGCGAGCCTTGATCGACTTGCCGTCGCCGCCCACGTGCGGGGGCTCGAAGTCGGGGTCGTAGGGCAGGGTGGCATCCACGCGCACGCCGAAGTAGTTCTGCACGCGGCGCTCGGTGGGCAGGCCGTTGTCGTCCCAACCCATCGGGTAGAACACGGACTTGCCGATCATGCGCTGGTAGCGGGCCACGACGTCGGTGTGCGTGTAGGAGAAAACATGGCCGATGTGCAGGGAGCCGGATACCGTCGGCGGGGGAGTGTCGATCGAGTACACCTGCTCGCGCGTCGCGGTGCGGTCAAAAGCGTAGGTGCCCTGGCTTTCCCAGGCCTCACCCCACTTGGCTTCGAGGCCTTCGGGGGCGGCGCGGTCGGGCACGCGAGGCGCCTGCGCACGGGTGTTCATGGCCATAATTGAGTTGTCTCCATCCGAGTCGTGGACTGTTTGCCCCACTAGCCTACGTTTCACCGGGCATTTCGGTCCAATGCTGGGCCTTGTAGCGCCCGGCGCGTTGCTCACATGCGTCGTTACAAACGTTCCTCTCGTGGCGCGGTCGGGTGAAGTGAAGCGCGTGGGGATACCGTGGTGTCAGGCAGGGGAGCCGGGACGAGGCCCCTGCGCGGAAGGGGAGAACATGAGCGCGCAATCGCTGGGTGAGCAGACCGTCGACCTGTTGGGGCGCCTGGTGCGCTTGGGCTGCGTCAATGACTTGACCGCCGATTCGGGTGGAGAGGAGCGCGCCGCCGACCTTCTCGAGGACTTCTTCGCGGGCCTGCCCGTGTCAATCGAACGGATCACCCCGCACCCGGGTCGCACGTCCCTCGTGGTCACGGTCGAGGGCGCGGATCCGCTCAGTGTCGGCACGCCGCTGACCCTCCTCGGGCACACGGACGTCGTGCCCGTCGACGAGGCCAAGTGGACGCGCGATCCTTTCGGCGCGCACATCGAGGACGACGTCATGTGGGGGCGCGGCACGGTCGACATGCTCCACCTGACCGCCGCGATGGCCGTCGTGACCCGCGAGGTCGCCCGCCGCGCCAAGAACGGCAATCCTCCGGCGCGTTCCCTGGTGTTCGTGGCCGCCGCTGACGAGGAAGCACGAGGAGGGCTCGGCGTCCCGTGGATCGGCGAGCACAGGGTGGATGCCCTCCCGTGGGACGCGGCCCTGTCCGAAATGGGAGGGGCACACATTCGCGGGCGCAGGGGCGGTGACAGCGTCGTCGTGGTCGTCGGCGAAAAGGGCGCCGCCCAGCGCCGCCTGCACATCCGGGGCGACGCCGGCCACGGCTCGGTTCCGCTGGGGCGCACGAGCGCCGTCGAGCGGCTCTCTCAGGTGAGCGCGGCGCTGTCCGCCGCCCGCTGGCCCACCGCCACGGACGAGGTCTGGGCTTCCTTCGTGCGCGCCTTCGAGTTCGACGAAACGACCGAAACGAGCCTCATCAACGGCACCTACGAGGGCGACTACTCCGAGTTCGGGGATCTGGCGGCGTTCGCCCACGCGATCTCCCACGTGACCGTCGCCCAGACGGTCGCCCACTCGGGCGGCCCCATCAACGTCATGCCCTCCCACGCCACCCTCGAGCTGGACATCCGCACGCTGCCCGGCGTCGACGACGATGACGTGGACGCCGCCATTGCGGCGGCCCTCGGTGACCTCGCGGAGCACGTGACCGTCGAACGCCTCCTGTGCGAGGACGCCACGGCCTCGTCGATCGACACCGACCTGTACCGGGCCATCGAAGCGGCGCTGACAGAGCGCTACCCGGGCGCGAGCGTCGTCCCCGTCCTCTTCCCCGGCGGCACCGACCTGCGCGTTGCCCGCAGGCGTGGGGGTATCGGGTACGGATTCGGAGCCGTGGACAGTGGGGCGAGCCTGGGACAGGTCTACTCCCAGCTGCACGCGCACGACGAACACATCGCCCTGGCGGACGTGCGCGCGACCGCCGAGGTCCTCCACGAGATTGTGACCACCTACCTGGACGCATAACGAGGCCGGGGCCAGGTCACGCATTCGTGCAACCCGGCCCCGGCCTCGTTGGTGAGAGGCGAGCTCTCAGAGGACCATTGCCGCGATCCAACCACCGACCAATAGCGGAATGTTGTAGTGGATGAACTCGGGGATGACCGTGTCTCGCATGTGGTCGTGCTGACCGTCGATGTTGAGACCGGCTGTCGGGCCAAGCGTCGAGTCGGACGCGGGAGAACCGGCGTCGCCCAGCGCACCAGCGGTGCCGATGAGGGCGACCGTGGCCATGGGGGAGAAGCCGAGCGCGATGCACAGGGGCACGTAGATCGCTGAAATGATCGGCAGGGTCGAGAAGGACGAGCCGATGCCCATCGTGATGATGAGGCCGACCACCAGCATGATGACCGCGGCCAGGGACTTCGAACCGTTGAACATCGCGGAGGTCTGCTGGACGAGGGGCTCGATCTGTCCGGAGGCCTTCAGGACCGAGGCGTAGCCCTGGGCGGTGATCATGATGAGGCCGATGAGGCTCATCATCTTCATGCCGCCACTGAACACATCGTCGGCCTGCTGCCAGGGCACGACGCGCATGCCGAGCATCATGCACAGACCCACGAGGGCGCCCACGAGCAGCGGGTCGGCCTCGGAGTCCATCTTGGTCAGGACAGCCTGGATGACGAAGCAGGCGATGAGGGCCACGACGGCGGCCCACACCTTCACCATGTTGACGGGCTTATCGTCGGTGGCGCTGAAGGAGGTCTCGCGCTGCTCGTATTCGCGCGGCTTGCGGTAGGAGACGAGCAGGGCGATGGCACAGCCCACGGCCATTGAGGCAGCGGGAATCGCCATGGCAGCCATCGGGTTGACGGCGCCCTCAACGGCCATGCCGGCTTCCTCGATGTTCTTGTAGAGAATGTCGTGCAGGAAGATGCGGCCGAAGCCGATCGGCACGAACATGTAGGTGGTGACGATGCCGAAGGTGATTGCACAGGCGACCAGACGGCGGTCCATCTTCAGCTCGTTCATGACGCCGATGAGCGGGGGCACCAGCAGTGGGATGAACGCGATGTGAATCGGGATGAGGTTCTGGCTCATCACGCCCATGACGAGGACGCCGCCGAGGATGCCCCACTTGGCGGAGCGGGCCACGCGCGCAGAGTTCGAGTCGTCAGCGTTGCGCAGCTTCTTGATGATCCAGTTGGCCAGCAGGCGCGGCAATCCGGAGTGGGCGACCGACATGGCGAACGCGCCGAGGAGGGCGTAGGACAGGGCGATCTTCGCGCCGCCTGCGAGGCCGTCCTGGAAGGCGACCATCGTGCCGGACACGCCCATGCCGGCGACCAGGCCGCCGACGAGCGAGGCGATGAAGAGGGAGATGATGACGTGCACGCGTGCGACGCTGAGGATCAGCATGACGAGCACGGAGAGCACGACTGCGTTGAAGAGCAACATGTGTGTTCCTGTGTTGAGGGTGCGCGGGTGCGCAAAATAAGGGGGGACGTAAGCCGCAGCGCGGCAGGTGGTGTCAGCCGAGATGGGAGTCGGCGTGGATGGATGCGTCGACGGCACCTACCAGTGCGGTCGACAAACCACCTTCCTCGGCGGCCAGCAATCCTGCGATTGTGGTGCCGCCGGGGCTCGTCACCCGATCAATGAGTTGCGCGGGGATCGTGCCGGCCTCGCGCTCAGCGAGGAGCAGTGCAGCGGCTCCCGCCATCGCCTGCGCGGCGATCTCGACGGCGCTGTCCTTGGACAGGCCGTGCTTGAGACCAGCGCGGGCGAAAGAATCAACAATCTGGAAATACCAGGCCGGAGAGCACGAGGCCAGGGCCTGGAACACGGGGAAATAGTCCTCATCGATGAGGATGGTGCGGCCCACCGAATCCATGAGGGATCGGACGGCTGATACCTGTGCGTCGGTGGCGCGCGCGGAGGTCAGGGCGGTCATGGACTGCCCGACGGTGGCCGCGACGTTCGGCATGACGCGCACGAGCGGGATGCCCGCGCCGAAGTCAGTGGTGATCTGGTCGAGGGTGCGCCCCGCCGCCAGGGAGACGACGCAGACGTCGGTGCGACCGACCACGATGGGGGAGATCTCCTTGATGACCGCGCGCTGGTCCTTGGGCTTGACCGCCAGGATGACGATGTCGGCCTGGCGTGCCAGGGAGGCGTTCGAGGACGCGGCGGTCGCGCCGAGTTCGTCGGCGAGGTCGCAGGCCTTGGCGGCCGTGCGGTTGGAGAAGACCAGGGTCGCGGGATCGACGCCGGACGCGACGGCACCGCGAGCGATGGCCTGGGCCATGGCTCCCGTTCCGATGAATCCGATACGCATCAGGGTCTCCCGTGAAAGTTGGTCGATTGCGATGCAGCTTACTCCACTTTGCCGTTTCTTGGCACAATGGCCGCACTGTGAGACGAGGCCGGGGCCGAGTCCCCTTGAAAGGAGTCCCGAGCCCCGGCCTCGTGCCGAAAAATCGGAAGGGTCAGCGCTTGCGCGTGCCGAAGATGGAGCGCGTGATCTCGCGGCCGGCGGTGCGCAGGACGGATCCGAGGACGTTTTCGACCTGGCGGGTGCGGCGTTCGGCGGCGCGCTGGCGGGCGGCCTCCTCCTTCTCCTGCTGCTTCTCGACCTGGCGGCGCAGCTTCTCCATTTCCTTCTGGCGGGCGGCCTCTTCCTTGGCAGCGGCCTTCTCGGCCTCCTTGGCGGCGCGCTCGGCTTCCTTCTCGGCCTCCTTCTGCGCGCGCTCGGCCTCCTTGGCTGCCTCCTCCTGCGCGATGGCTTCCTCGCGGGCGGCCTGGGCCTCGGCCGTGCGGCGCTCGAGCTTCTCCTCGGCCGAGTCCGGGTTCACGGCGTCGCGGTAGCGGCCCATAATGACGCTGGACTGGTTGATGCGCGCGACCGTGTCAGCGGATGCGGGGCCCATGACGGAGGCGGGCGCCCAGATGCCCACGGGGGTGACCGGGGTGGGGTTACCCTTCGGATCCAGGACGGTCACGACGGCCTCGCCGGTGCCCAGGGTGGTGAGGACCTCGTCGAGCTCCAGGGACGTCTTCGGGAAGGTCTGGACCGTGGCCTTGAGCTTCTTGAAGTCGTCGGGGGTGGAGGCGCGCAGGCCGTGCTGGATGCGCGAACCGAGCTGGGCCAGGACGTCGGAGGGGATGTCCTTGGGGGTCTGCGTCACGAAGACGACGCCCACGCCCTTGGAGCGGATGAGGCGCACGGTCTGGACGACCTGACGTTCGAACTCCTTGGTGGCGTCCGCAAACAGCAGGTGCGCCTCGTCGAAGAAGAACACCAGCTTGGGGCGCTCGACGTCGCCGACCTCGGGCAGGGTGGAGAAGAGGTTGGCGAGCAGGAACATGATGACGGCGCTGACCAGTGCCGGGCGCGTAGAGATGTCGCCGACGCCGAGCAGGGAGATGATGCCGCGGCCGGTCGAATCCATGCGCATGAGGTCGGCCGTGTCGAAGCCGGGGGCGCCGAAGAACTGGCCGCCGCCCTGGGACTCGAGCGCGGTCAGGGCACGCAGGATGACGCCGGCGGTGGCCTTGGAGACGCCGCCGATCGTGGCCAGCTCGTCCTTGCCCTCATCCGAGGCCAGGAAGGAGATGACGGCGCGCAGGTCGGGCAGGTCGATGAGCTCGAGGCCCTGGCCGTCCGCCCACGCGAAGATCAGCTGGAGGGCCTGCTCCTGCGTGGTGTTGAGGGAGAGGGCGCGGGCGAGCAGGATCGGGCCGAAGTCGGAGATCTGAGCGCGCACGGGCACGCCTGGGAACTGCGAATCCGCGCCGCCCAGGCTCAGCAGCTCGATCGGGAACGAGGCGGACGCCCAGTCCTGACCGTTGGCCGCGGTGCGGCTCAGGAGCTTCTCGGAGCTGGTGCCGGCCTCGGCCAGGCCCGTCAGGTCGCCCTTGACGTCGCACAGGAGGACGGAGGAGCCGTTCGCGGACAGGCCCTCGGCGAGGAGCTGGAGGGTACGGGTCTTGCCCGTGCCCGTCGCGCCGGCGACCAGGAGGTGGCGGTTGAACATGGGCAGCGGCATCTTGGCGCTCACGCCGGGTACGCGCGCACCGTTGTCAATGAGCGTGCCGATCGTGACCGCGGGGACCTCCCAGGAGTATGCGCCCTGGATCTGGGTGGCGAAAGCCGACAGTTCGCCGCTGGGGGCCGGGGACGAGGTCGGGGCGGCCTGGGCGGCAGGCGCTTCGGCTGCGGGGGCCTCGGGTGCGGGGGCGGCCTCGGCGGCCTCCACCTGGGTGCGCAGCGTGTCGGCCGTCGCGCGGGCGGCTTCCGCCTGCTGGGTCTCGGCCTCGGCTGTGGCGGCAGGTGCCTCTGCGGCCGAGCTTCCCTTTGCTTCGAGCTGGAGACGAAGGGCTTCGGCCTTCGCGCGGGCGGCCTCTGCCTCGGCGACCTTCGCGGCTGCTTCCGCCGCGGCGAGCTGCGCCTTGAGGTCCTCGATGTTCTCGCTCATGGTGTGGCCTTTCGGCTCTGGGCGCAGTGCGCCACTGTACTTCGACGTTACCGGAACAGTATCCCCTGGGACCGCGGTCCCATGCGAGTTATGCGGGGTGGGTTGGATGTGGGATTCGTCCACAACCCCTACGCGCGTGTTGGAGTTATCCACAGGGGTTTGTTTTCATGTGTGCTCCTGGCGTTCGCCGGGGTTAGCGTGCGGGCATGAACGTGTCACGATGGTTGGCTCGTCGGCGCATGGCGGCGCTGACGAAAGCCGTGTACGACAGCGCCCTCACTGAGGATGACGAACCCGCCGAGCCGAGTGTCGCCCGCCTCCTGCCTGGAGGAACGACCGTGGCCGCGCTGATCATCGTGGTCATCCTGATCGCGGCCGTGGGGGTGTGGAGGCACGCAGCGGTACGTGAGCACTCCCAAGCCCTCGCCCAATCCTCCTCCGAGCGAGAAGAAAGCGAGGCCGAGGCAGTCGCGACAGGCCCGTCTCCATCCGCACCCGCGCCTGCAGGGGAGCGCACGGACGATGTCGTCGTCTACGTCTCCGGCGCCGTGGCTTCCCCGGGGGTGCTCACCCTTCCGGCTTCCTCCCGAGTCATCGACGCGATTATGGCAGCCGGAGGCGCAACGCCCGAGGCCGACCTGGAATCAATCAACCTCGCCCGACTCCTTGTCGACGGGGAACAGATTCGAGTCGGCGTCGTCGGGGAATCGCCACCAGCAGTCTCCGAGGCTGGCACCCCCGCGGGGACGTGCATCCGACTGGCCACAGCCACCGAGGCCGAGCTCCAGACCCTGCCCGGTATCGGACCGGCCCTCGCACAGCGCATCATCTCTTATCGATCCAAGCACCCACGCCTGTCCACCGTCGAAGAACTTGACGAGGTGCCCGGCATCGGCCCATCCCTCATCGAGAAGATCCGGCCGGGTGTGTGCTGATGAGTGACACCCAATGCGCTCCCCGCATGATCGACCTGCGCCTCGCGCCCGCAGCCACCGCCGCCTGGGCCGCCACCTGGTGGGCGACAGGCCACCCAGCTCAATGGGCATGGATCGGAGCGTGCACTCTCGTCGCGCTCGGATGCGCTGCCTCCTACGCGCGCTCACAACGAGGCCGGAAGACACCCAGACACGCCCTCACCCCACCCCGGTCCGCTCGCCTCGGCCTCGCACTCCTCCTCGCCTGTGTGGCTTGCGCGCTTGCGGTCGGATCCACCGCCCGCCGACAATACGACGCCGACCCCGCCCACCGCGACTCCGGCCCCATCCACGTGCGCGTCGTCCTCCAAGCCGACCCGGCTCCGTCCTCGTCCGGATTCTCCGCGACACGTAGTGCCCGCGCGCGCATCGAGGCCGTCTCCGTGGGGGAGGAGTGGCAACCCTCGAACGCCACCGCACTCGTGCGCGCGCCCGGGTGGCAGGATGCCGCGCGCGGCGACGTCTACGAGGTCTGGGGAAGCCTCGACGCGACCTTTGCCGCCGACGCGCCATCGGTAGGCACCATACGCGTCAGGCGTGCCCAGCTCATCGAGCGGCCCGGTGGCCTGTCCGCCTGGATGCGCTCCACCCACCGGGCCTTCACCCACGCCTGCGCGCCTCTGCCCAGGGACGCGCGCTCCCTCGTCCCCGGCATGGCGATCGGAGACGACCGCGCAATGCCCACAGACCTGTCCGACGCAATGAAGAAAACCTCCCTCACCCACCTCACCGCCGTCTCCGGATCCCACATCGTCATCGTCCTCGCCACCGTCACCCTCATCGTCCCCGCGCGAAAACCCCTACGCCTCGGGGCCACCATCCTCGTCCTGGGCACAATCCTCATCCTCGTCGGACCAGACCCCTCAGTCGTGCGCTCCGTCTGCGTCGCAGCCGTCGCCGTACTCGGACTCATTCTCGGACGCGAGGGCCAATCCATCGCCGCCCTCTGCGCCGTCGTCATCGCCACCCTCCTCATCGACCCCTGGTCATCCCGCTCCTACGGATTCGCCCTGTCGGTGCTCGCCGCGCTCGCGGTCGTCGGCCCCTCCGCGGCGCTGGTGCGGCGCTGTCGCCGAAAAATACGCGGTGACACGCGCGCGGGACAGGTGCTTCGTCGCCTCGTGGAAATGGTGTGTGTGCCCGCCTTCGCGGAGCTGGCGACCGCGCCGATCATCGTGTCACTGTCCGGGAACGTGCCGGTGTGGGGAATTGCCGCCAACGTCATGGCTGAGCCCGCTGTTCCGGTCGCCACCGTCGCCGGGCTCGCGGGCGCTCTCATCTCCCCACTGAGCATTCGCGCCGCCTCGGCATGCGCCGTCCTCGCCTCGTGGGCGACCGCATGGATCGCGGGGGCTGCGCGCATGTGCGCTGCACTGCCCGGAAATGGGGTGCACGTGCCAGGTGGGTCCTCGACAGTCTTGGGCGTGTACGCCTGCTGCGGAGGTGGATGGGTTGCGTGGCGTGCGTGGAAACGGTGGGTAGCCCCGATCGTCGATGAGCAAGGGGCATGAGTGGGGCAGACACCTACTGAGGGCGCATCGTCAAGCTCTCGTGACACCTGCCACGACTAGTGTCCGCCCACGGCCAAGACGGACGCAAACGAGCTCGCTCGGTGGCAGACTTAGACAGTTACCGTTTCAGCGGAAAGGCAGGAAGACGTGGCAGCACGCGGTTCGCGCCCGGCGGCACCAGCCCAGATCACGCTGGCACCCATCGTGTTGATCAAAGGCCCCGAGGGCCTTCTCGTCGACCGTGCCCTCGACCAGCTGCGCGCCCTTGCCCACGAGGCCGACCCCAACCTCGAGCGCACCGACATCAACGCGGCCACCTACCAGGCCGGGCAGCTCGACGTCATCGCGTCGCCCTCGCTCTTCGGTGAATCCCGCATGGTCATCATCCGGGACCTGGAAACGATGAGCGATGCCCTCGCGAACGACCTCATCGCATACTCGGCTTCGCCTGCCCCCGACGTGTGGATGTTTCTGGCACACCCCGGGGGCAACGCCCGCGGCAAGAAGGTCATCGACACGATCACAAAAGCCAAATGGCCCGTGATCCCCGCCGAACCACTTAAGAACGATCGTGACAAGCTGGCTCTCATCGCCTCCGACGTGCGCGCCGCGCGCCGGCAGATGGACACCGAGGCCCAGCAGGCCCTCGTGGACGCCCTCGGCAACGACCCGCGCGCGATGGCCGGCGCCCTGGCCCAGCTGCTCTCCGACGTCAGTGGACGCATCACGCTGGAGGACGTGCGGCGCTACCAGGCCGGACGCGTTGAGGCCACGGGCTACGACGTCGCGGACGCGGCGGTTGCGGGCAACTCAGCGAAGGCCCTGACGCTCGCGCGCCACGCGTTCGCCACCGGCATCGCGCCCCAGCTCCTTGTCACCGCCCTGGCCATGAAATTCCGCGCCATGGCGAAGGTCTCGATCGGCGGATCCGCATCCGCCCTCAAAATGGCCCCCTGGCAGGTGGACCGAGCCCGGCGGGAACTGCGCGGCTGGTCCGACGCCTCGCTGGCAGGAGCCTTCGGAGCCATCGCCACGGCGGACGCCGAAACAAAGGGCGCGTCGCGGGACCCGCAACGCGCCATCGAAAAAGCACTTATCACCATCTGCAGGCTGCACGGGCGCTGAATGCGCGCCCCGGCCTCGGCTATGAGAAGCACGTAGGGAACGAACAGGAGATACATGAAGACGATTCGAACGTTGGTGGGGAGTCTACGCGAGTTCAAGAAACCTGCGATCCTGACCCCGCTATTCATCACCGGGGAGGTCATCCTCGAGTGCCTCATCCCGCTGATGATGGTCTCGCTGGTGGATGCGCTCGACGGGGTCTCCCTGAGTCCCGTCATGCGCTTGGGCCTCATCCTCACGGGACTGGCTTTCGCGTCGCTCGCCTGCGGCATCCTGTCTGCGCGTTTCGCGGCGACCGCCTCGGTGGGCCTGGCGAAAAACCTGCGTCAGGACCTCTTCTTCAAGGTGCAGGACTTCTCGTTCGCGGACATCGACCGTTTCTCCACGTCCTCGCTGGTCACGCGCATGACGACGGACGTCACCAACGTGCAAAACGCCTTCGGCATGCTCATCCGTATTGCGGTGCGTGTGCCCCTCATGATCGTGTTCTCGATCGTCATGGCGTGGCGCATTAACGTCCAGATGGCCCTCATCTTCCTTGGGATGGTGCCGGTTCTCGCCATCATCCTGGCAGCCATCGTGCTCATCGCATTCCCGATCTTCCGCCGCATCTTCAAGAAGTACGACGCCCTGAACAACTCCGTGCAGGAGAACGTCGCAGCGATCCGCGTGGTGAAGTCTTTCGTCACCGAGGAGCACGAGACCACGAAGTTCCGCGCCGCCTCGCAGGACGTGCGCAAGGACTTCACGAACGCCGAGAAGCTCATTGCGCTCAACAGCCCCGTCATGATGTTCTTCGTCTTCGCCGCGATCATGGCCGTCGACTACGTCGGTGCCTCGATCATCGTCAACTCTGGCGGTACCGAGCTGACGAAGGGCGGCCTGACCGCTCTCATCACCTACGGCATCCAAATCCTGATGCAGATGCTCATGCTGGCCTTCATCTTCGTCATGACGACGATGGCCGCCGAGTCTGCGAACCGCATCGCCGAGGTCCTCAACCACGACCCGTCGCTCACCTCCCCGGTCAATGGCGCCACCGAGGTCGCGGACGGCTCCGTCGTCTTTGACAGTGTGTCATTCAAGTACTCCGAGAGCGCCGAAGAGAACGCGCTGTCTGACATCGACCTGCGCATCGAGTCCGGATCAACGCTCGGCATCGTGGGCGGCACCGGTTCGTCCAAGACCTCACTCATTCAGCTGATCTGCCGCCTCTACGACGTCTCTGAGGGGTCTGTGAAGGTCGGCGGGCGCGACGTGCGCGACTACGACCTGAGCGCGCTGCGCGACGCGGTCTCCGTCGTCCTGCAGAAGAACGTCCTGTTCTCCGGCACGATCAAGGACAACATGCGCTGGGGTAACCCGGACGCGACCGACGAGCAGATTGAGCATGCCTGCAAGCTCGCGCAGGCCGACGAGTTCATCCAGCAGCTGCCCGGCGGCTACGACTACGTCATCTCCCGCGGCGGCACCAACGTGTCGGGTGGCCAGAAGCAGCGCCTGTGCATCGCCCGAGCGCTGCTGAAGAAACCGAAGATTCTCATCCTGGACGACTCCACCTCAGCCGTGGACACGAAGACCGATTCGCTGATCCGGAGCGCCTTCGAGACCGAGATCCCCGGTACGACGACGATCATCATCGCCCAGCGCCTCTCTTCGGTCAGCCACGCCGACCAGATCATCGTCCTTGACGACGGTCGCATCAAGGAACGTGGCACCCACGAGGAGCTGATGGCAGCGGGCGGAGAATACCGCGAGATCTACGACTCCCAGAATGCCGCGAGCGAAAGCGAGGTGGCCTGACATGGCACGTTCGGGTAAGTCCCGCGTGGAGGATTCGGAGAAGCTCGAGGGTATCGAGCGTCCTTTCGGCCGCCTCATGGCCTACGTGTTCCACCACTACCCGGTGCGCATCAGCCTGACGGTCGTGTGCATCATTACGGCAGCCGTGGCCTCGGCCGTCGGCTCGATCTTCATGCAGCAGATCGTCGACAACGTCGTGACCCCGGGCCTGGAGAGCGGCTTCGACGCGGTGCGTGCCACCCTGGTGCGCCTCGTCGTCACGATGGGCATCATCTTCAGTGCCGGCGTCATCGGTAGCTTCATCTACACCCGCGCCATGGCGATCGTGACCCAGGGAACGCTCAAGCACATGCGAGACGACATGTTCGACTCCATGGAGCGCCTGCCCCTGCGATTCTTCGACACGCACCCGCACGGCGCGATCATGTCGACCTTCACCAACGACACGGACGCGATTCGCCAGCTGATCGGACAGTCCATCCCGACGCTCATCCAGTCGGGCCTGACGATCATCGTCCTGATCGGCACGATGCTGTACTACTCCGTGTGGCTCTTCCTTGTTGTCCTCATCGTGGGTGCTCTCATGGCCTTCCTGACCGGAAAGCTCGGTGGGCTGTCTGGCCGCTTCATGAAGACTCAGCAGGCTGCTCTCGCCGACGAAGAAGGCTTCATCGAAGAGATGATGGACGGGCAGAAGGTCGTCCAGGTCTTCAACCACGAGCAGGATGCCAAGGACGAGTTCGTCGAGTACAACCAGAAGCTCTTCGACTCCTCGGAGAAGGCGAACATCTACGGCAATGTGCTGATGCCTGCCCTGGGCAACATCGGCAACATCATGTACGTGGTCATTGCGATCGTCGGCGGCGTCATGATCCTGGAGCAGACGCCGAACATTCACCTGTTTGGTGTCGACGTCATCACGGTCGGCGTAGTTGTGTCCTTCCTGGGCATGGTCCGTAACTTCTCGCAGACGATCGGCCAGATGTCCATGCAGGTCCCGATGATCGCATTGGGTATGGCGGGCGCGGGCCGCGTGTTTGCCCTCATCGACCAGGAGCCCGAGGAGGACGAGGGCTACGTGACTCTCGTGCGTGCGCGCGAGCTGCCCGATGGCACTCTCGAGCCGACCGAGGAACGTACGGGAATCTGGGCGTGGCGCCACCCCCACAAGGCCGACGGCACCGTCACCTACACGCGCCTGCGCGGCGAGCTCGTCATGGAGGACGTCGACTTCTCCTACGACGGCGAGAAGCAGATCCTGCACGATATCTCCCTGTGGGCGAAGCCCGGCCAGAAGATCGCCTTCGTGGGTGCCACGGGTGCCGGCAAGACGACGATCACGAACCTGATCAACCGCTTCTACGACATCGCCGACGGCAAGATCCGCTACGACGGCATCAACATCAACAAGATCCACAAGCCGGACCTGCGCCGCTCCCTCGGCGTCGTCCTGCAGGACGTCAAGCTCTTCACGGGCACGGTCATGGAGAACATCCGCTACGGCCGCCTGGACGCCACGGACGAGGAGTGCATTGCCGCCGCGAAGCTGGCCAACGCGGACTCCTTCATCCGGCGACTGCCCGAAGGCTACGACACGATGCTGACCGGCAACGGCTCGAACCTCTCGCAGGGGCAGGCTCAGCTCCTGTCGATTGCGCGCGCCGCCGTGGCCGACCCGCCGGCGATGATCCTCGACGAGGCCACCTCCTCGATCGACACGCGTACCGAGGCTCTCGTGCAGCAGGGCATGGACAACCTCATGGAGGGACGCACGGTCTTCGTGATTGCCCACCGTTTGTCCACGGTGCGCAACTCGGACGCGATCATGGTCCTGGACCACGGCCGTATCATCGAGCGCGGTAGTCACGACGATCTGATCGCCCAGAAGGGCTTGTACTACCAGCTCTACACGGGTGCCTTCGAGCTCGAGTAAGCGCTCAACGATCACGTTTGCCCCGGCCTCGTTTCGACGAGGTCGGGGCTTCGTTATGTGTGCCTGGCGCCGGAGCGCGGGGGAGTGGTCGCGGCAGGTGTGCCGACCACTCGTACGAAGCGCGCGGCGGAGCGGGTATACGAAAGCGGGCCGCCCACTGGGCGGCCCGCTTCACGTCAAACTATCGTTCGCGCTCAGTCACCGAGCGAGGCGACGCGACGAGCAAGCTTGGACTTGCGGTTCGCAGCCTGGTTCTTGTGGATGACGCCCTTGGAGACGGCGACGTCCAGCTTGCGCGAAGCGATGCGCAGTGCAGCGAGAGCCTTTTCCTTGTCGCCGGCCTCAACGGCCTCGCGGGTCTGACGGACCAGGGTCTTCAGCTCGGACTTCACGGACTGGTTACGAACGCGGCGCTTCTCGTTGGTCAGGATGCGCTTCTTCTGGGACTTAATGTTTGCCACAGTCGGATTTCTCCTTGATGTATGTCTGACAGGGTCGGTGAGGGCTGTGTCAAGACCGGGACTTAGGCGTGGGGACACCCGCAAACGGTCCTAACCAGACCCCCTGCCCGACCAGGCCGGGAGTCCAACGACCGATCATACCAGGGTGGGGCGTTTTCGTCATGCCCCCAGGCGTTCTCGCGCCTCGTAAGGTCGGTCACGTGCTGGAGGTGTCAGCCGCCGTGCGTGCGGTAGTGCTCCTCGAGGGCGTCGACGATGAGCTGCCAGGTTGCCTTGGGCAGGATCGATCCCTCGCGGCGCACGTCGGTGGCCTTGACCCACAGGGCGCGGTCGAGGCGCACCTCGGAGGGGCGGCCCTTCGAGTCCCAGTCGCCCGCGCCAATGTCGAGCCAGTAGCGTCCGGCGGCGGCCTCCTGGGCGGCGTCGCGCGTGTGGTCCTTGCTGGTCAGCTGCAGGAGGTACACGCCCTCGCCCTGTGCGCCGATGACGACGGCCGGGCGATCCTTGCCGACCGAGGAATCCTCCTGGTAGGGCACCCAGGTCCACACGACCTCGCCGGGATCCGCGTCGCCGTCCATCACGGGAGTGTACGAGGCGTGGGCGAGTGCGTCCGCGATGTTGGCTTCGCGGATCGAGGTCTGGGGCCGATTCGAGGTCGCCGGATCCTCGTAGTGGTGGTGGGAGCCGGAATGCGCGGAAGAGGACGAGGATGAACGCGGCTGAGGAGTCGACTTCTTGCTTGACTGACGCTGCCCCGTCTTGGTGGTCGTGGTGTTCTTCTGCGCGTCCTCTGCGGTGCCGGAGATAACGCCGATGAGGAAGTTGATGATGCCCCTGACGATTGAGTTCATGGGACCAGCATACGGCAGGCGTTGGGGAGCATGTTTTATCCACAGGTCCCTACGGTGATTGCGAGTTATCCACAGGGTTCGTGATGGCGCGTGACAGTGCATAACGGGCGGTGTCACTCTGTTGTTGTACGCAGGTGAACACGCAACAATAGAAAGGCGACGACGATGTTGACTGCAACGATGCATGGACCGTTTGTTTCTCTGGATGCGCTGGCTGGAGGTGGCACGCACGAGGGGAATAATACGAGCGCGACGCGGGCGCGGTCCTCGATTCATGAGTCGGTGCGCTGTGGGGCTGCAGGCAAGGTGGACAAGGCGCTTGAGCATGGCTTGGAGGCATATCGAGACGATAATGCCCCCGTCGAGCTGCGTCTCGAGGCCGCCAAGCTCTGCATCGACTGGTACGCGGCTCTCGGATCCTACGGACAGTGTCGGAAGCTGGCCGCCGAGGCTGCGCGGCTGGGGGAGAGGCACCTGGAGCGCTGCCATCCGCTCATCCTGATGATGCGTAACTCGGAAGCCTACTGGCTCGCCATCCTCGGCCAGCACGATATGGCGATCCGCAAGTTCTCGGCTCTCCTGGCCGACATGAAGCACTGCCCGGGTCTCGACCCTGAGATCTCCATCGCCATCCGCAACAATTCGGCGATGCCGTGGAAGCATACGGGCAAATGGAAGAAGGCCGCGCGCGTGTATCGCGAGCTCCTGTCCGAGATGGAGGGGCAGCGCGAGGAAGCCGACATGACACTGTTGACGGTGCGCGACAACCTCGCCGAGGTACTCTCAGCTGATCGTTGCTACGACGAGGCCATCGCCCTCTACGAGCGCAACATGGACGCTCTGCTGACCGTCGCGGACCACGGTGACTGGCGCGTCTTGCGGCTGCGTAACGAGATCGCGCGCAACACCTGGATGGGCGGGGATCGGGATGCGGGCGAGGACCTCTGGACGGTTCTGGCCGAGGACTGCCGCAGGTACCTGGGGGATCGAGATCCAATGACCGCCCGCATCCGCACGATCCTGCTGACTCTCGCGACGCTGCGCGGAGATGAGGGGCGGGCGATGTCGATCGCCCGCAAGCTCCGGGACGACCACCCCGACGACTGGGAAGAATGCGACTTCAGCGAGGCTGCGGCTCTCCTCGCTGAGTCGGAGCGTGGAGACAGCGGAGGAGGGGAATAGGGAGGGCAACAAATGGTGTGAGGCGTGGCCACTGTGCGCGACTTCCCGCGCCTGAACTGGCACAAACAGCTGTGACAATGGGACGATAAGGAGGTTAACGACTTCACGGAGGTTCACGTGCCCATCCCCACGCCCGAGCAGCAGGCGCAGATTCGCCCGGCCCATACCCCGCAGGGGCAGATCCGTAACTTCTGCATCATCGCCCATATTGATCATGGGAAGTCGACGCTCGCGGACCGCATGCTCCAGCTGACCGGCGTCGTCGAGGCGCGCGAGATGCGTGACCAGTACCTCGATCGTATGGATATCGAGCGCGAGCGCGGAATCACGATCAAGAGTCAGGCGGTGCGCATGCCGTGGGCGCACGAGGGCACCCCCTACGCGCTCAACATGATCGACACGCCCGGTCACGTGGACTTCACGTACGAGGTCTCCCGCTCCCTGGCGGCGTGCGAGGGTGCGGTCCTCCTTATCGACGCTGCGCAGGGCATCGAGGCCCAGACGCTCGCGAACCTGTACCTGGCCCTCGAGAATGACCTCGCGATCATCCCGGTCCTCAACAAGATCGACCTGCCGGGCGCCCAGCCCGAGAAGTATGCGCACGAGGTCGCTCAGCTGATCGGCTGCGACGAGAGCGAGGTCCTGAAGGTCTCCGGCAAGACCGGCGAGGGCGTCGAGGACCTCCTCGACCGCATCGTCGAGGTCGTCCCCGCTCCCGAGGGAGCCCCCGACGCCCCGACGCGCGCGATGATTTTCGACTCCGTGTACGACACGTACCGCGGCGTCGTCACCTACGTGCGTGTCGTCGACGGCGTTCTGTCGACCCGTCAGCGCGTGCGCATGATGTCGACGGGCGCCACCCACGAGCTCCTGGAGCTGGGCGTCATCTCGCCCGAGCCGAAGCCTGAAGAGGGCATCGGTGCTGGCGAGGTCGGCTACCTGATCACGGGCGTGAAGGACGTGCGTCAGTCCCGTGTCGGCGACACCGTCACCAGCCAGGTGCGCGGCGCGACCGAGGCTCTCGAGGGCTACCGCGACCCGAACCCGATGGTCTTCTCGGGCATCTACCCGGTCGATGGCTCCGACTTCCCGGACCTGCGCGACGCCCTCGAGCGCCTTCAGCTCAACGACGCCGCGCTGACCTTCGAGCCCGAGTCCTCCGCGGCCCTCGGCTTCGGCTTCCGCTGCGGCTTCCTCGGACTGCTCCACCTGGAGATCATCCGCGAGCGTCTGGAGCGCGAGTTTAACCTCGATCTCATCGCGACCGCTCCGAACGTCGTCTACCGCGTTGTGACGGAGGACGGCACCGAGGTGCGCGTCGACAACCCGAGCGAGTTCCCCGAAGGAAAGATTTCCGAGGTGCGCGAGCCCGTCGTCAACGCGACGATCCTGACGCCCACCGAGTTCACGGGCACCATCATGGAGCTGTGCCAGGAACGCCGCGGCTCGATGCAGGGTATGGACTACCTGAGCGAGGACCGCGTGGAGCTGCACTACCAGCTGCCCCTGGCCGAGATCGTTTTCGACTTCTTCGATCAGCTCAAGTCCCGCACGCGCGGCTACGCCTCGTTGGACTACCAGGAGAGCGGCGAGCAGAGCGCCGACCTCGTCAAGGTTGACATCCTGCTCAACGGCGACCGTGTCGACGCGTTCAGCGCGATCGTTCATCGCGATGGCGCCTACAACTACGGCCAGCGCATGACGAAGCGCTTGAAGGAACTCATTCCCCGTCAGCAGTTCGAGATCCCGGTCCAGGCCGCTGTCGGTGCGCGCGTCATCGCTCGCGAGACGATTAAGGCCCTGCGCAAGGACATGCTTGCCAAGTGCTACGGCGGCGACATCAGCCGTAAGCGCAAGCTGCTCGAGAAGCAGAAGGAAGGCAAGAAGCGCATGAAGTCCATCGGCCGCGTCGACGTGCCGCAGGAAGCCTTTATCGCGGCTCTGACCTCCGACGTTCCGACAGGCAAGAAGTGAGTGGGGATCAGATGAACGAGGCCGTGGAGGGCCGCGCTCCCGTCTGCCAGCGTGCGGATCGCCGTCCGGGCGAGGCTCCCGAGGGCACGGTCTTCATGAGCCGCACGAAGTCTTTCACGCGGCGTACGCGCGAGCTGCCCGCGAACCTCGTGCGCACGTGGGAGGCCCACGCGCATCGCTACGTGGTGGAGCCGCGTCGCGGCGTCGGCTACACGACGGTCGCGGAGGATTTCACGCTCGATCTGGCCGAGCTCTTTGGGCGCAGCGCGCCCGTGACGCTCGAGATCGGCTCGGGCACGGGCGAACAGATTGTCGCCGCGGCTGCCGCTCATCCTGAGCGCAACTTCCTGGCCCTCGAGGTTTGGGTTCCGGGTATTGCCAAGCTTGTCTCCAAGGCGGTCGAGGCCGGCGTGGACAACATTCGCGTCATCGAGGCCGACGCCGCCCAGGCACTGCCGATCATGCTGGACGACGCGTGCCTGGACGAGGTCTGGACGTTCTTCCCTGACCCGTGGCGTAAGGCTCGGCATCGCAAGCGTCGACTCGTCTCCGATTCCTTCGCGCGTGAGGTCGCGCGCCTGCTGCGCGACGGGGGAGTGTGGCGCCTGGCCACCGACTGGGACGACTACGCGTGGCAGATGCGCGACGTTATCGAAGCCTGCGAACTCTTCGAGAACCCGCACGCGGGAGAGCGTCCGGATCCGGAGGATCCGCAGCCGGAGCGCGGCGGATTCGCCCCCCGTTTTGAGGGTCGCGTCGTCACGCACTTTGAGACCCGAGGCATCGATGCGGGCCGCCATGCCCACGACATCGTCGGTATTCGCCGTCCGCGTGGCTGAGGCTGGCATGACGTCCGGCGCCGCCTGTTCGCTGGCGGGAGGGTGCTCGTGAGCCCCGCGCAGCCAGAGGGCCAGCGCTGGGCAGACGACGGCGCTCTGGACCCCGGCCTCGTCGAGGTCGAGGCCCAGCGTCCGCTCTCTCTGTACGTGCACGTGCCGTTTTGTCGCGTGCGCTGTGGGTACTGCGACTTCAACACGTACACGGTGGGCTTCGGGCCGGGCGCCCAGGTGGGAGACTACGCGCCGTCGGTCCTGGCCGAAGCCTCGCTGGCAGCCCGCGTCATGGCTGAGTCCGGGTTACCCGAGCGCGAGGCGCGGACCGTCTTTTTTGGTGGGGGCACTCCGACGATGCTCGACACCGCCGAGCTCGCCGAGATCCTAACGGGCCTGCATGAGCGCATCGGCATCGCGCCCGGCGCAGAGGTGACCCTCGAGGCCAATCCGGACACGGTGACATGCGAGGGGCTGGTGCAGCTGGCCGACGCGGGTTTTACGCGTGTCTCTTTCGGCATGCAGTCTGCGGTCCCCGCGATCCTCAAAACTCTCGACCGCACCCACACGCCCGAGCGGGTGCCCGTCGTCGTCCAGTGGGCGAAGGAAGCGGGCCTGTCGACGTCCGTCGACCTCATCTATGGCACACCAGGGGAGAGCCTCGCCGACTGGGAGACGTCTCTGCGCGCCGCCCTGTCCTACGAGACCGACCACATCAGCGCGTACGCCCTCGTCGTCGAGGAGGGAACCAAGATGGGCGCGCAGGTCGCCAGGGGAGAACTCCCGACCCCCGATCCGGACGACGAGGCCGCCAAGTACGAGCTGGCCGATGCCCTCCTCAGCGAGGCCGGTTACGCCTGGTACGAGATCTCGAATTTTGCCCGCGCGACCGACGATGACCTGGCCTCGGGTCGCCCGTCCACGTTCTACGCGCACGCGTCGGCGCATAACCTCGCCTACTGGCGCGATTGGGACTGGTGGGGCCTGGGCCCCGGGGCGCATTCCCACGTGGGGCGTATGCGCTGGTGGAACGTCAAGAATCCCGCCGCGTACGCCGCAAGGCTGCGCGATGGGCGTTCCCCTGCCTACGCGGGGGAGATCTTGGACGAGGACACGCGCGAGCTCGAACGCGTCATGTTGGGCGTGCGCACGTCCGAGGGGATCGAGTTGGCCGGCCTGCCGGGGACTCGGCAGGCGGACGAGGCCGGGGCAGCTCTGGGGGCTGGTTCGGTTTCGGGTGGGCGCGTCGCCGCGCTCATTGCGGACGGCCTCGTCGATGGCGCCGCCGCCCTCAGGGGACGAGCGATTCTCACGCTGCGCGGACGGCTGCTTGCCGACTATGTGACCCGCGAATTGATGGGGTATTGAGTCCTTTTTTGTGGCAGCACTCCGTAATCTGCATGCGGTGGTAAATGGCCGGTGACACCCAATAATCCGCAGAGTCGCTTGTAGAAGCTAAAATACAAGTGAAATGTTGGAATCTTTTGTGAGGCATTCATAACCTATGGGGTACTGGGAATGTGACAAGCTTGGATTACGTGGCAATACTGTTGACATCATGGTTGAAATATGTTTGCCTAGGTATGTCATGTGAAGCCGTGCTATCTGCTGGCCGTCTCCTTGAGAGGGCTTGTGGAGGGGCAGATACAAGGAAAAGTGTGGTATTGTGACTCTGCGATACGCTGTCATTGCTGACATCGTGGGCTCTCGTACGTTGACCAATCGTGCAGACGCTCAGAGAATCTTTGAAGCAGCCTTGGAGCGGGCCAGTGAGGGGCTGGCTCTCCTGCAGGCTCCGTACCCGACGGTGGGTGACGAGTTCCAGGCGGTTGCCTATACGCTCGAGGATGCTCTCCTCCTGACGCTGCGTGCGCAGCTTCTCCTTCCCCCGCAGCTTCAGCTGCGCTTCGGTATTGGTGCCGGTCGGATTGAGGAGTTTGCGTCGGGCGTGCATCGCCAGGCTCCGGCCCGCGGTCGTGGCGCAGAGTCGGCAGCTCTTCAGGATGGATCCGCGTGGTGGGCGGCCCGAGCCGCGATCAATCGCGCGCACGATGTGCAGGATTCCTCCAACCCGTTCATTCGCACGTGGTTTATGGCGCATGCGTCTGTCGAATCCGAGTTCTCCTCGCACTGCCAAACCTGCATCAACGCCATGCTGAGCCTGCGCGATCATTCGATTCTCAAGCTGTCGGCGCGTCATCGTCGCATCACAGCCTCGCTGCTGCTGGGTAAGACGCAGGTGGAGATCGCTCGCGTCGAGAAGCTGTCGCAGCAGGCCATTTCGGACTTCGCCCGGGGCACGGGGGCGGGGCTCATTCAGTCTTCACTCATCATCGCGGAGGCCGCTCGTGCATGAAGTTCTTCTCCTGGGCATTGCCGCCTCGGAGCTGACCGTACTTCTCACCTCTGACCCGCGCCGCTGGTCGCGACGCCTGTCGCTCTTTCTGACGCTGCTCCTCGCAGTGATCTGCTACTCCTGGTTCATCCTGGGAGTGAGTGCCGTTGCGAACGCGATCGGCGCGACTCTCGCGGTCGTGTGGTTCGCGTGGGACCTTGTCGATCCGTCGGCGCGCGGCGTTCTCGCTCGCTGGGCCTTAGCGTCCGTTGGTTTTGTTGCACTGCTGAGCCTGAATCCGTTGAACTTCCCCCTGCTGTCGCTGCGCTCAGGGCGCCCCATCGACCTGATCATCGCGGTTCTCTTCCTGGTGACGGGTCCTGTGAATCACCTGATTACGGCGATTCTGCAGTGCGCGCGCGGCCGTGCCTCCGATCCTGTGCCCGGGTGGATCAACGCTCCCGTTCTTCCGGCGATGCCTGTGGTGGACGCGGAAGGTGGTGAAGATGATGCGGAGGAGTCCGCGGAACCCGAAGTCATCTCCGGTGCGCTGCCCGTCTTGGGCGCGCAGGCGGAGGAAGAGGACGTGACGGCTCTGCGTGGCGGGCGCTGGATCGGGCCGCTCGAGCGTCTGCTCATCATTGTTCTGGCCGGTGCTGGCGCAGAGGTTGCGATCGCGGCAGTCGTTGCCGCCAAGGGAGTCATTCGATTCCCCGAGATCTCGCAGGATTCGACGGGTGAGAAGGCCGAAGAGTTCCTGATTGGCTCGGTCTCCTCGTGGATCCTGGCCGCTCTCGTGTCGATGCTCATTCGTGTCGTGAGCCTGCACTGATTCTCGTGCCGCTAGAGTATGCCGGGTGAATAGCTCAGACCCCTACGGCCGCAACATTTTCGCCCACGACCCGCATCGCGACGGGCCGGGAGCGCGGCGTCCGCGTTCGCAGGCCGTCCACGTCGAGATTGGCATGGTTCTCGAAGATGTGGCCTCGGGCTGGGTTGGCGCAGTGACGCGCGTGGAGAAGTCTGGCGGTATTCACCTTGTCGAACTCGAAGATCGTCGAGGAGTGCGTCGCTCCTTCCCCCTCGGCCCCGGCTTCTGGCTCGAGGGGCGCCCCATTGAGGCGCTGCCTCCGCGCCCGGCTCCTGCCCAGGCCTCGCCGGGGACTCAGGTGAGCGCATCGGGGCGGCGCATCACGAACTCCGGGTCTTTCGCTCCCGCGTCGAGCGGGCCCAAGGTTGCCAAGCGCTCGCGTATCTGGGTCGAGGGTCGCCACGACGCCGAACTCGCCCAACATGTGTGGGGTGAGGACTTGGCCGAGGCCGGGATCGCCGTGCAGCTTCTCGAAGGCGTTGACAACCTTGAGGCGATCCTGGAGGTTTTCGGCCCGACGGACACCGCGCGCGCGGGCGTCCTCGTCGACCACATGGTCCCCGGGTCGAAGGAGTCTCGAATCGCCGAGGCCGTATCGGCTCGCTGGCCGGGCGCGGTCCTCGTCCTCGGCCACCCGTTCGTTGACATCTGGCAGGCGGTGAAGCCAGCCCGCGTCGGCCTCGAGCGCTGGCCCGACGTCCCGCGCGGTACCGACATCAAACATGGAACCCTCGAGGCCCTCGGCTGGCCGCACGCCGACCAGCGTGACATCGCCATGGGATGGAAGCGGATCCTGTCCACCGTGCGCACCTATCGCGACCTTGAGCCGGCGCTTCTCGGGAGGGTTGAGGAGCTCATCGACTTCGTGACCGTGCCCTGGGCGCAATGAGTCGCGTCGCCCAGTGTGAGGTTCGCGCTGGGCGCACACCCGGCTCGGCCCTCATGTCGCCCCCGATTGGCTGCGAGGAGTAGCATTGGCACTCAGGAAGTAGGAGTGCCAGAACGGGAGGAGATGGCATGACGCGCAACAGCGCACAGAACCGCAGGCTCGACGTCCTGCGCGCCATCGTCACCCAGTACGTGGCCACCCGCGAACCCGTCGGCTCTAAGGCCATCGCCGCCGGAGGCCTCGGCGTCTCATCCGCGACCATCCGCAACGACATGGCGGTGCTGGAGGAAGCCGGCCTCATCTATCAGCCCCACACCTCGGCGGGGCGTGTGCCGACCGACCGCGGCTACCGCGTGTTCGTCGATCGACTCGCCGAACTCAAGCCGATGAGTGGGCCGGAACGCCACGCCCTCGAGACCTTCCTGGCCGAGTCTGTCGATATCGACGACGTTGTGGAGCGCTCCGTTCGTCTCCTCGCCCAGGTGACGCATCAGGTGGCCCTCGTGCAGTATCCGGGGGCGCGCGTGCGCGTTCTTAAGCACCTTGAGGTCATCGCTCTGGCTCCCGGTCGGGTCCTTGTCGTCGTCATCACCACGGACGGTGAGGTCGGGGAGCGCAGCCTCACCCTCCACGCGCCCCTCGACGACGGGCAGCTGCGCGAGGTACGCGAACACCTGCGCCGCCACTGCGATGGTGCGACGTCTGCGACCGTGCAGGCCTGCGTCGACGAGGCCACGGCCTCGGCCCGGCCCGAGCTGGTGGGTACCGTTGCCGCGATCGGCGCGGCTCTCACGGACGTCCTGAGCGGTCAGAGCGAGTCGAAGATCGTTGTCGCGGGTGCCGCGAACCTGGCCCGTGGAGCCCTCGACTTTCACGACATCGCCCCCGTCCTCGACGCTCTCGAGGAGCAGGTTGTCCTCATGCGTCTCTTCGCCGAGGCCGACCCGGGCGCTGACGTGCACGTGAGTATCGGCGCCGAGAATCCCCATGACGGCCTGGCTGAAGCCGCCGTCGTCACGGGTACGTACCGTGCCGGCGCCGACGACTCCGTCGGATCCGCTCACCTGGGCATCGTCGGCCCCATGCGCATGGATTACGCGCGCACCATGAGCTCCGTGCGAGCAGTCGCCGCCTATCTGTCACGCTATCTCGCCTCCCAGCACGGCGACTAATGTCGCCCCACAGACGTTGATGAACATCCCCCACGAGAAGAAAGAACAGCCGTGAGAGACTACTACGAGGTTCTCGGTGTCGCCCGTGACGCCAGCCAGGACGAGATTAAGAAGGCCTACCGCAAGCTCGCGCGTAAGCTCCACCCCGACTACGCGGGAGCCGACTCCGAGGAAGCCTTCAAGGAGCTGTCCGTTGCCTATGAGACGCTTTCGGATGCCGAGAAGCGCCAGATGTACGACATCGGTGGTCCTGATGCTCTGCGCGGCGGTGGCGCGGGTGCGGGCGGCGGCTTCGGTGGATTCTCCGACATCTTCGAGGCCATGTTCAGCGGCGGCTTCGGTGCGTCCGCTGCCGGCCCGGCGTCCCGCGTGCGTCGCGGCAAGGACAAGCAGGTGACCGTCGATATCACCCTGGAGGACGCCGCCTTCGGTGCCGCCAAGGAGGTCTCCTTCGACACCCACGTCCTGTGCGACGCCTGCAACGGCTCGATGTGCCAGCCGGGCACCTCGCCCACGCAGTGCACCACCTGCCATGGCTCGGGCTTTGTCACCCAGATTCAGAACTCGCTCTTCGGTCGTATGCAGACGCAGGCTCCCTGCCCGTCGTGTCAGGGATACGGCAACACGATTGCGACCCCGTGCGCCGAGTGCTCGGGAGCGGGTCGCGTGCGCACGCGCCGCACCCTCAACATCAACATTCCGGCGGGCGCCTCAGAGGGCACCCAGATCCGCGTCAGCGGCGAGGCCGAGGTTGGCCCGGGTGGCGGCCCGAACGGCGACCTGTACCTGCTGATTCGCGAGAAGAAGCACCCCGTGTTCGATCGCCGAGGCGACGACCTGCACACGTGGATCACGATCCCGATGACCACGGCGGCGCTGGGCACCGAGTTCGAGCTGGAGACTCTCGACGGTAAGAAGACCGTGACGATCAACCCGGGCACCCAGCCCAACGACGACATCGTCCTGGAGGGCCTGGGCGTCGGCCACCTGCAGCGCTCGGGCCGCGGCTCGATGCACGTGCACGTGGACGTTCAGATTCCCAAGAAGCTCGACGACAAGTCGCGTGAGCTGCTCGAGGAGCTGGCGAAGGTGCGCGGCGAGGTCCGCGTGGAACCCCATCGTCAGCAGGCCTCGTTCTTTGACAAGCTCCGCGACACCTTCATGGGGTGATGCGCCGTGACGCTGCCCGTTTTCCTCGGCTCGGATCTGACCCCGGCCCTTGCATCGCTGTCTGTGGGGGACAGCGCGACGCTTGGAGGAGCTGAGGGGCGTCATGCAGCCTCCGTGCGTCGCATCGGCGCGGGGGAGTGGGTCGATGTCGTCGACGGCGCCGGAGCGCGCGCGACGTGCGAGGTGAGCGGGAGCGATAAGGCCTCGCTGTCCCTCGTCGTGCGTCAACTCGTGCAGGAGGATACTCCGAGTCCGGAGATCATCTTGGTCCAGGCGCTCGCGAAGGGCGGGCGCGACGAGGCCGCCGTCGAAATCTGCACGGAGATCGGCATCGACCGGGTGATCCCGTGGGCCTCCCAGCGCGCGATCGTCCAGTGGAAGGGCCCGAAGGCCGAGAAGGGGCGCGCGAAGTGGGAGGGCGTGGCCCGCGCGGCTGCCAAGCAGTCCCGACGCGCCTACGTCCCGGTTGTTGAGGACGTTAAGGATAGCCGCGAGCTTGCCTCCTGGGTCGCCTCCCTGATTGGCGAGGCCGGGGTGGCCTTCGTCTGCCACGAGGAGGCCACGGAGTCGCTCGGAGCCTCCCTCGCCAGCATCCAGGAGTCCAGTGAGGAGGGTGCCCTGCCCGCACGGATCGCGCTCATCGTGGGGCCCGAAGGCGGCATCGGAGCCGAGGAGACGGCGCAGCTGGTGGACGCCGGTGCCCGCACGATCGGGCTGGGAGACAATGTTTTGCGTTCCTCCACGGCAGGCGCGGTTGCTCTGACGCTGATCCGCGCCGCCGCGGGAAAGTACTAGGGTCCGTCAGCTCTCGAAGCCGGCGATCCGCGCTCGTAGTGTGTGGGTCTCGCCCGCGCCCAGGGCGACGACGTCCGTACCGGAGTTGAAGGCGTTGGGCGGGCAGCTCATCGGCTCGACGGCGACGCCCACGCGGTCGATGTAGTCAGCCGAGTAAACCTGCAGCCAGCGCGCATCCGAGGACAGTGACACTCCCACGCCTGAAGCCGGGTCGCGCAGCGTCACGGTCCAGGTACCCTCGGGCAGGCCTGCGAAGGCGTGGTCCAGCCGGGAGGTGCCGATGATGGCGGGGGAGCGGAAGTCCAACCCGAAGGATCCCACGTCGTGGGCGGCCACCGGGATCATCGATGCGTCGGCCTCGTAGATGATCGACGCGGGATTCTCCAGCTCCAGCTTGTCCGCCGGTATCCCGTCAACAGCCAGGTATGGGTGGAAGCCGACGCCGTAGGGGGCGGTGCCCTCTCCGATGTTCGTCGCCGACAGCTCAACGGTGAGACCAGCGTCCGCGTCCAGGCTGTAGCGGGTGGACACCGCCAGCGTCCATGGGTAGGAATAGCGCGCCGCGATGAGGGTGTGCAGGAGGACCGAAGTGGAGTCGGCCTCGGCGATCTCCCACTCCTGGAATGCCACGAAACCGTGGAGCGCGGTCCCGAAAGTGGGCTCGTCGACGGGCAGGTCGTAAGACGTGCCCTCCCACGAATAGGAGCCACCCGCGACGCGGTTCGGCCACGGCATGAGCACCTTGCCCAGGTATCCCGGGGGACACTCATTCACGGCGTGGGGCACCACGAGCTCATGTCCGCGGTAGCGCAGGCCAGCTAGACCGGCGCCGACGGTAACGATCCGCGCCTCGTAGTCCCCGGCCTGGAGAATGATCTCGCGCCCCGAGGCGCCACGATTCAACATTGATGCTCCTTTGCATTCACTGAACACGAATAACACTCATTCTAAACGGAGTTAAGTCGTCTGCGTCACTACGAGAAGCGTATCCTTATAGAGAATGGCTCTCGATTGAAAGGAACGCTCCGTCCCATGGCACACGAAATCACCGACGAATTCGTCGCCTCCCTGCACGCATCCTCAGACTCCGCCCGCGCGGTCGCACGCAACGCCGTCGCCCACGCCGGCGTCGAGCCGGTCGCCTTCGACCGCGGCAAGGTGGTCGCCACCCCCACGGTCGTGTCCCACAAGGTGGACGACTGGAAGGTGACGTCGCAGAAGAAGTCCGGCCGCTGCTGGCTCTTCTCCTCCCTCAACCTGCTGCGCTCCACCGCGCGCACCCACCTGGGCCTCAAGGACTTCGAGTTCTCGCAGAACTACGTGCTGTTCTGGGACAAGTTTGAGCGTGCCAACTTCTTCCTCACCGATGTCATCGCGACCGCGAAGACCGAGGACCTCGACGGCCGCCTCCTGCAGTTCCTGCTCGGCGATGTTCTCTCCGACGGTGGCCAGTGGGACATGGCGGTGTCCCTCTACCTCAAGCACGGCCTCGTCCCCAAGGTCGCGATGCCCGAGACCGAGTCCTCCGGCCACACCGCTCCGATGAACGGTCGCCTGAAGGTCGTCCTGCGCCGCACCGCCCTCGAGCTGCGCTCCCTCGTCGAGGCCGGCGCCTCCGAGGAGGAGATCCTCGAGGTCAAGGAGGCCGCTCTGGCCGACGTGTGGCGCATCCTCGTCATCTGCCTGGGTGAGCCCCCGACCTCCTTCGAGTGGGAGTGGCGCGACGACAACGGCGAGTTCCACCGCGACGGCGTCCTCACCCCGCGCGAGTTCTACGAGCGCTACGTGGACGTGGACCTCACGCAGTACGTGTGCCTCGTCGACGACCCGCGCGCAGAGCACCCCAAGGGCCACACCCTGACGGTCGACCATATGGGCAATGTCGTGGGCGGTCGCCCGATCCTCTACGTGAACGCCCCCGTCGAGCAGATCCGCGAGATCACGGCCTCCATCCTGGCTTCGGGCCGCGCCGTCTGGTTTGGCGCTGACTGCGGCCAGCAGTCCGACCGAGCCTCCGGCCTCTTCGTGGACGGCCTGTACGACTTCGACAACCTCTTCGGCGTGGACTTCTCCACCTCGAAGGAGCAGCGCGTCAACACGGGCGAGTCCGCGATGAACCACGCGATGCTCTTCACCGGCGTCGACATCGACGAGGAGGGCAACGCCCGCCGCTTCCGCGTGGAGAACTCTTGGGGCGAGGAGCCCGGCGAGAAGGGCTTCTTCACGATGGACGCCGCCTGGTTCGACGCCAACGTGTTTGAGGTGGCTGTGCACGTGGACGACCTGCCTGCCGAGCTGCGCGCGGTCATCACCGAGGAACCGCTGCACCTGCCGGCCTGGGACCCGATGGGCGCGCTGGCCTGAGACGGTCGGCCACTCAGTGAACGATGACCGCCTCGGCGGATCGTTCGCTATGTGACTTCCTTTCGCGCGGGGCGGGTGGAGTGGGACAATTGTTCCGCGACACCCGCCCCGTTATCTGTGGAGGACGCATGAGCACCGACGTGACCCGCGACTTCGCCTTCGACCTGACCAAGGCTGAGCTGCACCTGCACCTGGAAGGCACCCTTGAGCCCGATCTGAAGCTGGCCCTCGCTCGCAAGAACGGTGTCGATATCGGCCAGTCCACGGTCGAGGAGGTGCGTGCCACCTACCGGTTCAACGACCTTACGTCCTTCCTGGCGGTCTCCGCATCCACCACGGTCACCGCGTGGCGAGACGACAACACGCCGCGAACCCGACTATCAAACGCCATACAAAACCCCTCAAAAATAAACAGGCACAACGCCATACGAAGCTAAACAAAAAGCAACAAAGCGGTCGGATAGTGCCGCACGCAAGCGGGCGCACACGAGCGGCCAGGAAAGAACCAGAAGGAACAATAAGAGCATGGGCGACAACAAAGCAAAGAAAACAAAATACGGTCAGCGCCAAAAAGACGGCGCATGGACCCCGTGCAGCGCATCATTCTTCGGCGCTCGCGGCTGCAACCACGTCGGCGACCATCGGAAACTCACCGAAGAAGAAGCGCGCGCACTCAACAGCGTCATCTTCGAGCAAGGGTTCACGCTCCCCACCGACGACCACGACATCCGCATGTACCGCGAAGATATAGTCAACCGAGACTACCCGCTCGCAGACCCCGTGATGCGCGCCTACATCCTCACCATGCGTGAACAAACTGGCAACCCCGACTGGATGCCCCGAGGCGATGTCGGATCACCGAACTGGCTCCTCTACTACGCGTCCAGCAACCTCCCCCCCAACGCCAGCCAAGAACAAGTGAACAGGCTCGTCGCCGACGCCATGAGGCGACACCTCCACGACTCACTCACATGGGGGTACGGTAGCGAACGTGACCCGGCAACGGGCGTAGAAACACACTACAACATGCCAAATGCTCCCGGTAGCCTCCTCGTGCGCACGCCGCCTCCGCGAGACGACCCGAACGCGCCAACCGTGTACACAACGGTCGTACAAAATGCGGCAGGCGTGAAATGGTGGGACGAGAAATCACCAGAGTTCATGCGTCATAAGCAGGAAGCCTACGACAGCAAGCAGTGGGTGGAAAAGTTCGTGTACGACGCGGAAACACCTTTTGTCACGCTCGGAGTGCAAGGCCCCGACCTGGACGATGCACGGCGCGTCGCAACCGACGGAAACGATGACATCACCCTCGAACACAACGACCTCGGTTTCGGGCCAAGCAGCTACGCGAACGTTCCAACCATCCCACAACACCGGCTCTGTGAAAGTATTGAGATCAGGCGCGGCAACGTGAACCTGTCCGGCAACTGGGGTGTCACCGTCGGCAGGGAAGGTCGCGTGTACGAGGCTGACCAGACCGGGTTTAACCGGTGTGACGGCGTAGTACACGTCGCCCGCAACAGCGGATTCAGGTCCCTGGGCAGCAAAGGGCACGTCGCGGTCGCGCTCGACTGTGATTTCGACAGCGTCAGGTGCGGCACCATTGAGCATTTGGACGGCGGCACCGTGCGCGACTACAACGGAAGCGCAATCCGGCACGCTACCAATAAAGCGAACGTGACCGCTAAAGGCGAGGCGCGCATTAACACGGTGGACGGCTGCTCGTGGGTGCGGGTATTCGACGACCCGAAAACCGGGCAGAAAGGCCGATTCACGGCCTTCACCGTCGAGATCGGCACGCAACTGTCCTACAACGGTGAAACAATCATCGTACAAGAGGACACGCCACTAGACGGCAGCTTCTACAGTATCGGCAAGATCGTCGCCGACACCGGCATGACCAGCATCACCCCAACCGAGAGCGCACCAGGCTACGAGTTCGGGCAGATCATCAACGGACGCAAACCCGTCCTCAAAGCAACCGAGACGCACGCGCGCGCCTACAGGGAACGCGACCAGCACCTACAGTGGCGGCAGGCTGCCCTCGGTTTCAACGGGTACGGAGGCGCGACCAAGAATGACGGCGAAGGCGAGTATGAGCGCGTCCACATGGACAACGACAGCCTCTACAGGGGATACGCGCGCTCAACAGACAAGTACGCTGGACGCACGCCAGGTCAGCCCCATAAGACGCCGGGCGTGAAGCCACCCGAACACATGCGCAAACCCGGCACCGACAGTGGTGAACTGTTCGCCGTGTGGGAGGGCCGCAAACGGTCACTCCCACCCGACTGGGAGAAAAGCAGCCTACGCGCAACCCTAGAGGCCACATCCGCGCCTCCCCCTCCGCCGCCCGCGACCGGGAGCAGCGTTCCACCACCACCGCCCCCACCCGCGCCTCCCGCCCCGCCGGTACCACCACCGCCCGCACAGTAATCTAGGTTCTAGTGGTGGTTGCAACGGATCTTGGTGAAGGAGTTCGTTGTGGCTGGTGTTGGTCGTGTTTTTCAGGGGGTTGAGTACCCCTCCCGACGTGAGGCGTGTCAGGCTCGGCATCGGGAGTATGTGCGGGCTCTTGCTGATGGTTTGAACTTCACGCAGGCAGCTCATGCTGTTGGGGTCTCGAAGCGGACGGGCAAGGTCTGGCGTAATGGCCGGACTCGCTCAAGTGGACGGTGTGAGCGAGCCAGTATCGCTCCTCAGGCCCATTGGTACCGTCTGTACATGAAATGCCAACCGCATCGGATCAGTCAACGGTTCTTGTCCCTCAAGGAACGCATGCTCATCTTCGGATGGCGCGTTGAAGGGCTCTCTATTCGTGACATCGCTCGACAGTTAGGGCGTTCGCCATCGACTGTGAGCCGGGAGCTGAAGCGCAATGGGATTACATCCACGTGCTACAACCCCTACATCGCTCACATGCGAGCAGGCAAGCGCCTCAAACGTCCTAAAGAGCGCAAATGCGCCAATCCTGGCTTGTGGGGCATCATCTGGGACAAGCTTCAGCGCAGATGGAGCCCAGAACAGATTTGCGCATACTTGCGCATGCGTTTCCCGCATAATCAGAGCATGAACCCGTGCGTGGAGACGATCTACCAGTCCATCTTCGTCCAAGCCAAAGGCACACTCCGCAAAGAGATCGCTTCCCTCATGCGCCAAGGACGCGCTCGCAGGCGCCCAGCCGCATACTCTCGCCAGGTACGGCCACGATTCAAAGACCCCATGGTGATGATCAGCGAACGGCCCGCCAGCGTGGAAGACCGGGCGCTCCCTGGCCACTGGGAAGGCGACTTAATCATCGGAGCCAAAGGACAATCCGCGGTCGGCACGCTCGTGGAACGCTCGACCCGGTACACGCTGCTGCTCTACTTGCCCAATGGACATACAGCTACTGAAGTCCAAGATGCCATTATCGATAAGCTCGCAGACATACCCCATTCCTTGCGCCTGTCACTGACCTGGGACCAGGGAAGCGAGCTGGCCCAACACCGCAAGATCGGTTCACAGCTGGGCCTTGATGTGTACTTCTGTGACCCACACTCGCCCTGGCAACGGGGCACCAATGAGAACACAAACGGGCTCCTGCGCCAATACATGCCCAAAGGAACCGATCTGTCACTCCTGACCGAAGCAGACCTGGACGCCATCGCCGACCAGCTCAACGACCGTCCACGCAAAACGCTAAACTGGGATACACCCAAGCAGCGACTTGAGCTGCTGCTCAGGGCATAACGCGTGTTGCAACCACCCCTAGAATCTGCCGTAACCGGCAACACAAAAGGGGGGGGGATACCACGCGGCCACCCACCCCAACCGGCAAGGCCGGAACACACAGCAAAAGCCCCGCAGACACACCCAACACCCCCATCAAGGGGGCTGGGTGAGCGTCTGCGGGGCTTTCGTCGCGGACACGCGCGCCAAAACGCGTCAGAAGTTATGGCAACGGTGAGCGCCACGTGTGAGACGTGACCGAACACGCGGAGACATCTAAGTCACGCCACCATGCGCGAGCACGCCAGACACGCGAGCGCATCCACCTAGTTCTCGAACCACGTGAACGGTCACCGCCTCGGCGGATCGTTCGCTATGTGACCTCCCTCGGCACGGGGCGGGTGGAGTGGGACAATTGTTCCGCGACACCCGCCCCGTTATCTGTGGAGGACACATGAGCACCGACGTGACCCGCGACTTCGCCTTCGGCCTGCCCAAGGCTGAGCTGCACCTGCACCTGGAAGGCACCCTCGAGCCCGACCTGAAGCTGGCCCTCGCCCGCAAGAATGGCGTCGATATTGGCCAGTCCACGATCGAGGAAGTCCAGGCGACCTACCAGTTCAACGACCTCACGTCCTTCCTGGCCGTCTACTACCCGGCCATGGACGTCCTCCAGGACGAGGATGACTTCCACGACCTGGCCGCCGCCTACTTTGAGCGCGCGCGAGCCAACGGTGTCGTGCGCGCCGAGTGCTTCTTCGACCCGCAGGCGCACACCTCGCGCGGCATCGCGATTGAGGCCGTCATCCGCGGCTATCACCGTGCCGTCGTCGAGGCCCGCGAGGCCGGCCTGTCCGCCGACCTCATCCTGTGCTTCCTACGCGATATGAGCGCGCAGTCCGCGCTCGAGACCCTCCAGGCGGCCCTGCCCTACAAGGACATGTTCATCGGCGTCGGCCTTGACTCCGACGAGCGCGACAACCCGCCCACGAAGTTCGCCGACGTGTTTGCCCTGGCCCGCGAGGCCGGCCTGCACGTGACGATGCACTGCGACATCGACCAGGTCGGCTCGATCGACAACATCCGCGCGGCCCTCACTGAGCTGGGCGCCGAGCGCCTCGACCACGGCACGAATATCGTCGAGGACCCCGAGCTGGTCGCCTACGCGCGCGACCACGGCATCGGCCTGACCTCTTGCCCCCTGTCCAATTCCTTCGTCACCGAGGAAATGAAGGGCAAGGAGATCGTCGAGCTGACCGCCGCGGGCGTCAAGGTCAGCATCAACTCCGACGATCCCGCCTACTTCGGCGGATACGTTGGGGACAACTACCTCGCGCTGGCGGAGCGTTTCGACCTCGGCCGCGCGGACCTGGAGCGCATCGCCCGCAACTCCATCGAGATCGCCTGGATCTCGGACGATGAGAAGGCCGAGCTGCTCGCTCGCGTGGACCGCTTCGCGAACGAGAACTGACCATCGACGAACGAGGCCGGGGCTCAGAGGCCGTCAACGCGCGGATCCGCCCCGGCCTCGTCGTGCGTGGGGCAGCGTTACTCTCCCGTCTGCGCAGGGTGGACACGCGCTGTCACAATTGGCCACCCCGTGAACGCACCCGGCGCGGTGGCTGCGAGACTGCAAAGATAGTAACCATGACGAACCACACGAAGCCGACGTTGTTGATTTCCAACGTCCTGCCGGCACGCCCGGGGGACGAGGCATACAACAACATCTGCATGCGCCTGTGGGATCGTCTCCTTGAGGCCGCGCTGCCGAACTGGAACGTCATCCGCGAGTACGCGCAGGAAGACGGTGCCGAGGGCGCCGCCCTGCGCGCCCAGCACGCGGACGCCATCATCATCATGGGCGGCGAGGACGTCCACCCCAGCCTGTACGGCGCCTCCCAGGGCTACGAGGGCGAGGGACGCCACTGGTACCGCGCCGACCGCGGACAGATTGCCCTGGTCGACTACGCCGTGCGCACGGGCACCCCGCTCCTGGGGATTTGCCGCGGCATGCAGATCATCAACACGGCGCTCGGCGGCACGCTCGAGCAGCACATCGAGGGCGCCCATGGCACCCACACGAACAACCAGATCCTGTCCGACCACCGCTTCATCCGCCACAGCGTGCGCGTCGGCGAGGGAACGAACCTCGAGCGCGCACTCGCGCCCGTCCTCACCAACTCCGAGCTGATTATTTCGTCGGCGCACCACCAGCGCGTTGCGCGCCTCGCGCAGGGCCTCCAGGTCAGCGCGCAGGCCCCCGACGGCACGATCGAGGCCATCGAATCGATGGACGCCCCCGTCATCGGCGTGCAGTGGCATCCCGAGGACCCCGCCGCTGACATCTCCCAGCTGCACGCGCTCCTCGGCCACCTGGACGCGCGCCGCGCTCCCCGCCTCGAAAGGGCGTCGACTACCCTGGTCGCATGACCATCTCCCCGGGAACGAACTTCGACGACCCCCGATTCCGCCACGATGGACGCACGCCCGCCCAGCGCCTGGAAGCCGGCGACTACTACGTCGCGGACGATGAACTTTCGGCACTCACGAAGCGCGCTGTTCGCCTCCTGAGCCTCTACGAGCAGGCCCATCCCACCGACCCGGACATCGCCGCCTACCTGCTTGCCCAGGTTCTCGGGCAGGTGGGGGACGGCGTCGACATCCGGCCTCCGCTGCGTGTCGACTATGGGTACAACATCTCCATCGGCGACGGCTCCTGGGTCAACTACGGACTGACCGTGCTCGACGTCGCCCCGGTCGTCATCGGGGCGGATGTGCTCATCGGCCCCAACTGCTCGCTCTACACGGCGATCCACCCGAGCGAGCCCGGGCCTCGTCGGGCGAAATGGGAGTCCTCAGCCCCGATCACCATCGAGGATAACGTGTGGCTGGGCGGCTCCGTCGTCGTGTGCCCGGGCGTGACCATCGGTGAAAACTCGATCATCGGAGCAGGTGCCGTCGTCACGCGTGATATCCCCGCCAACTCCATCGCTGTCGGCAACCCCGCCCGCGTCATCAAAGACCTGGACCCGACCACGCCGCGCGCCATCGAAGCCGTGGGCGTTGGAGTCATCGCACACACGGGAGATCACGCATGAGTATCCTGCCGATCTGTATTACCGGCGAGCCTGTCCTGCACCGGGCTGCAGCTCCCGTCGAGTCCTTTGATTCGGAGCTGCACGACCTCGTCGCCGACATGATCGAGACGATGCATGCCGCACCCGGCGTCGGCCTCGCCGCACCTCAGGTGGGCGTCGGCTCCCAGGTGTTCGTGTGGAGGTACGGCGGTGCCGGCTCCTTTGACTCCCACTACCGCGGTGTCCTCCAGCTCGATGCGGGACCCGCGCGCGGCTTCAATACGGCCCTGAGTGGCGTCGTCGTCAACCCCACGCTCGACCTCGTGTGGGACACCGAGGGGGCGGGTGCCATCCTGCCCGCGCAACCCGACATGGTGCGCGAGTCCGAGGGCTGCCTGTCCGTCCCCGGCTACGGCTACCCCCTGCGCCGCGCGCTCGGTGCGGTCCTGCGCGGCTACGACGTGAACGGCAACGCCATCGAGGTTACTGCCCGAGGCTGGCTCGCGCGCATCTTCCAGCACGAATACGACCACCTGCAGGGCACCCTCTACGTTGACCGCCTTGCCGAGCCCTACGCAGCGCAGGCCCAGCAGGCCATCGCCGAGCGCGGGTGGGGAAGGCGCGGACACACGTGGACCCCGGGGGAGCGGGCCTAAGCCGCTTCCTCCCGGGGTCCCCGGTACGTTCGCGTCAGTGGACCTCGAAGCCCAGCGAACGGAAGTAGTTGCGGACCTCTTCGGTGGCCTCGGGCGTGGGCGCCTTCGTGTCCTCAAGGTGGTACTCCAGGCCCAGCGAGTGCCACTTGTCCTTGCCCAGCTGGTGGAAGGGGAGGACCTCAACGCGATCGATGACGTCCTTCCATCGGGAGACGATCTCGCCGACCTGGCGGACGTTTTCGGGGTCGTCGGTCAGGCCCGGAACCAGCACGAAGCGGATCCACATGCGGGTGGTGCCGCCGCGAGCCGCGATGCGGTCGCCGAACTCGATCGTGGGTGCCAGGGAACGGCCCGTCGCTTTCTTGTAGGTCTCCTCGTTGCCGCTCTTGACGTCCAGGAGCACCAGGTCGATGGCATCGAGCATCTCGTCGTCGCAGTTCGCGCCGAGGAAACCGGAGGTGTCGATGCAGGTGTGCACGCCCATCTCCTTGGCACCCATGAGGATGCGCTTGGCGAACTGGGGCTGCATGAGGACCTCGCCGCCGGACAGGGTGATACCGCCCTTCGTCGTGCGGAAAATACGACGGTAGCGGGCAATACGCGAGAGCAGCTCCGTGTCGGACACGGGAGCGCCGTCCTTCATGAGGAACGTGTCGGGGTTGTGACAGTACAGGCAGCGCAGCGGGCAGCCGTTGAGGAAAACCGTCATGCGCGTGCCGGGACCGTCAACGGCGGTGACGAGCTCCCAAGAGTGAATGGAACCCAGCGTGCCCTCACGCATGCGGCGCAGGCGCTCGGAGCGCTCCAGGTCCGTGATCTCCTCGAGGCCTTCGACGCCAGCGCCGACGGTACGTGATTGGGGAGCTTGGAAGTCCTGCTCGCGGAACGTGGGGAGAGCGAGGGGCTGCGTCATGTTTCCTTCTTCGCGGTTGAGTGGGATGCGTCCGTGATGGGAACGAGGCCGGGGATCATCAGCGCAGAGCGCCGACGAACGCAGGCATAGCAGTGGGGCGCCGAGCGTTGCCCGACGCCCCACTCCAATCAGCGATCAGGCCGAGTGGTGGAAGGTGCGGGACAGAACGTCCAGCTGCTGCTCACGGGTGAGCTTGACGAAGTTGACGGCGTAGCCGGAAACGCGAACGGTCAGGTTCGGGTACTTCTCGGGGTGCTCCATGGCGTCCTTCAGCGTGGACTCCTCGAGAACGTTGATGTTCGCGTGGTAGAGGCCATCCTTGTCGCCGCGCTCTTCGCGGGCGGCCTTCATGTCGGCGAGGCGCTCTTCGTAGGTCTTGGTTGCCATAACTTTTCTCCTTTTGTGAGACTCCGGAGTTACCGGATTGGGTGGGTCGCGGTGCGGCACACCCACGTTTGTGGGGTGGCGGGGATCAATACGGATGAGGCATCGATCCCCGCCGATGGTGGATCAGTAGCCCTTGGTGCCGTCGTAGGCGCAGGAATCGTCCGGAACGAAGCCAGCGTCGAGGATGCCGACCAGGTTCTGGATCTGCTCTTCCTTGGAGCGGCCCAGGCCCTGCGGGGTGATCGTGTTCGTCAGCGAGATGCCGTCGAGTGCGTCGTTGTAGTCCAGCTTGCCGACCGACAGCATGGAGGCAACCATGCCGTGCGTGTCGATGCCGTTCTCCGGGTTCGCGCCGGGGGCGAAGGGGGTGCCCTTCTCGTGGCCCGACGGGAAGGAACCGGTGGCCTTGCCGTAGACGACGTTCGAGGTAATCGTCAGGACCGACTGCGTCGGGATCGCGTCGCGGTACATGGGGATCGCGCGGATCTTGTCCATGACGGTGTGGACGACGGTCGCGGCGATGTCGTCGGCGCGGTCATCGTCGTTGCCGTAGGTCGGGAAGTCGCCCTCGGTGCGGTAATCGACGACCAGGCCGGTCTCGTCGCGGATCGGGTAGACCTTCGCGTACTTGATGGCGGCCAGCGAGTCGGCAACGATGGACAGGCCAGCGATGCCGCAGCCCATGGTGCGAATGATCTCGGAGTCGTGCAGCGCCATCTCGATGGACTCGTAGGCGTAGCGATCGTGGCAGTAGTGGATGATGTTGAGGGCCTCGACGTAGGTGCCAACGACCCAGTCCAGCATCTCCTCGTAGCGCTTCCACACGTCATCGAAGTCGAGCGGGCCGTCACCCTGGACGGGCTCGTAGCCTTCCATGACCTGCTTGCCGCTCATCTCGTCGCGGCCACCGTTGATGGCGTAGAGCAGGGCCTTGGCGGCGTTCACACGCGCGCCGAAGAACTGCATCTGCTTGCCGACCTTCATGGGGGAGACGCAGCATGCGATGGCGGCGTCGTCGCCCCAGTGGGCGCGGATCTGCGGATCGGACTCGTACTGGATCGACGAGGTGTCGATCGAGATACGGGCGCAGAACTCCTTGTAGCCGCGGGGCAGGTTCTCGTCCCAGAAGATGGTGATGTTCGGCTCGGGGGCCGGACCGAGGTTGACCAGCGTCTGGAGCAGGCGGAACGAGGTCTTGGTGACCAGCGTACGACCGTCGTCGCCGAAGCCGGCGTCCGACCAGGTGGCCCAGTAGGGGTCGCCCGAGAAGATCTGGTCGTAGGCGATGGTGCGCAGGAAGCGGGTGATGCGCAGCTTAATGACGAGGGCGTCGATGATCTCCTGCGCGCCGGACTCATCCAGCGTGCCGTTCTTCAGATCGCGCTCGAAGTAGACATCGAAGAAGCCGGACAGACGGCCGATCGACATGGCGGCACCGTCCTGGGACTTCACGGAGGCCAGGTAACCGAAGTAGGTCCACTGCACGGCCTCGTGCGCGTTGGTGGCCGGACCGGAGATGTCGTAGCCGTAGGACTGAGCCAGGTTCTTCAGCTTCTTGAGGGCCTTGATCTGCTCGGAGTGCTCCTCACGGTAACGTGCCCAGTGCTCGGAGAAGGGCTCGTTCGCGTAGCGATCCTTGTCCTTTTCCTTCTCGGCGATGAGGTGGTCAACGCCGTAGAGGGCCACGCGGCGGTAGTCGCCGATGATGCGGCCACGACCGTAAGCGTCCGGCAGGCCGGTGATGATGTGGGAAGAACGAGCAGCGCGAATACGCGGCGTGTAGATGTCGAAGACCGCGTCGTTGTGGGTCTTGCGGTACTTGGTGAAGATCTTCTTCACCTCGGGGTTGTATTCCTTGCCGGCCTCGTGGATGGCCGTCTCGACCATGCGCCAGCCGCCGTTCGGCATCATCGCGCGCTTGAGGGGGGCGTCGGTCTGCAGGCCGACGATCACGTCATCGTCCTCGCAGATGTAGCCCGGCTTGAAGGCGTCGATGTCGGCCGGGGTGTCCGTGTCGATGTCGAGGATGCGCACCTTGCGCTCTTCGGAGAGGTACTTCTCTTCGAGAGTGTTCCACACGCGCAGGGTCTTCTCGGTCGGTCCTGCCAGGAACGAGGCATCGCCCTCGTACGGGGTGTAGTTCAGCTGGATGAAATCACGAACGTCGATCTCATCGCACCAGTTACCCTTTACGAAACCTTCCCAGGCCTTCTGGTCTGCTGTCGTCATTCTTCCTCTTCTCGGATGTCCGTATCCCGTTGTGGGGACGGTATGTCAGGAGCAAAACTCCCATGTGCGTCGGATTCCAACGCTTAGGCCCATTGTCCTACGGCTTGGGGGGTCTCCACAACCCATATCGACCGACAGTCTATGTTCTGCGTCTCAGGATATGGGTCCAAAGTTTCTAGCGGTCAAATTGTGGGACCAAGGTCCTTGAGAGAAGGGAGGGGCTTTGACCGCCTACACTGGTATCAGTGCCCGTCCCACAAAGGAGAAATAGTCCTATGTCTGCACCCCGTCCCGTCCTCGGAGTTGGCGTTCTTGGAGCCGGAACCGTCGGTAGCCAGGTCATTCGCATCCTGCAGTCCAGCCGCGAGGATTTTGCCGCTCGCTCGGGCGCAGAAATGGAGGTGCGCCGCGTCCTCGTCCGCAATGTGGATGCCCCGCGTGACGCTCCGATCGACCGCGAGCTGCTGACGACCGACCCGGCCGAGGCAATCGACAACATGGACCTCGTCGTCGAGCTGATCGGCGGCATCGAGCCCGCGCGCACCCTGGTGCTGCGCGCCCTCAACCAGGGCATCTCGGTCGTCACCGGCAACAAGGCCCTGCTGGCTGCGCACGGCCCCGAGCTGTACGAGGCCGCCGCCTCCCACGGAGCCGACCTCTACTACGAGGCGGCCGTCGCGGGCGCCGTCCCCGTCGTGTACGGCCTGCGCGAGTCCCTCGCCGGCGACCGCATCACGACCGTGATGGGCATCGTCAACGGCACGACGAACTTCATCCTGGACGCGATGAGCACGAAGGGACTGAGCTACGAGGAGGCTCTCAAGCAGGCGCAGGACCTCGGTTTCGCCGAGGCCGACCCCACCGCGGACGTCGAGGGCTTCGACGCCGCAGCCAAGTGCTCCATCCTGGCATCCCTGGCCTTCCACACGCGCGTCGGAATCGACGACGTCGCGGTCGAGGGAATCTCGAGCATCACCAAGGAGGACATGGAGGAGGCCGCTCGCGTCGGTCACACCATCAAGCTTCTCGCTATCGCCGAGCGTCGCATCGGCGAGGACGGACGCGAGGGCGTCGCCATGCGTGTCCACCCCGCACAGGTTCCCTCCGATCATCCTCTCGCCTCCGTCGACGGCGCCTTCAACGCGATCCTCGTCGAGGGTGAGGCTGCGGGTCGCCTCATGTTCTACGGCCAGGGCGCGGGCGGCGCCCCCACGGCCTCGGCGGTCCTGTCGGATCTCGTCGCCGCGGCGCATCACCGCGCCTTTGGTGGGCACGCCCCGCGTGAGTCGGTCTACGCCCACCTGCCGATCCTCGATCCCGGCTCGACGTACACGCGCTACCAGATCCGTCTGCAGGTCGAGGATCGCCTGGGCGTCCTGTCCGACGTCGCCGGTATTTTTGCCCGCCACGGCGTCTCCATCCAGTCCGTGCACCAGCGCAACGATGAGGTGCCCGGCGCCTGCGTCATCGTCGTGACCAGCCACCGCGCCCGCGAGGCCGACCTGCGCGCCGTCGCCCGCGCGCTCTCCGTGTCCGACGCCGTGCGCGAAGTGACCTCGACGATTCGCGTTGAAGGTGAGTGACGTGCGCCTGCGTGATGATTTCGTCGCGGTGAAGGTTCCCGCGACCAGCGCGAACCTTGGCCCCGGATTCGACTCCATGGGCCTGGCCCTCGACCTCTGGGACGAGGTGTCGGTCCACGCGACGACGGGGGCGACCTCGGTCGTCGTCGAGGGTGAGGGAGCTGGAAACGTCGAGCAGGGCGAGGACAATCTCGTCGTGCGCGCCCTGCGCCTCGCGCTCGACCGCGTCGGCGCACCCCAGGTTGGCGTGCGCATGCACTGCACGAATCGCATTCCCCATTCCCGAGGCCTGGGTTCCTCTGCGAGCGCCATCGTCGCCGGCGTGACGCTGGCGCGCGCGCTCATCGGCGACGCGGACGTTCTCGGTCGAGCGGAGATCCTCGAGATCGGCTCCCAGATGGAGGGACACCCCGACAACGTGGCTCCCGCCGTCTTCGGCGGTGTCACCGTGTCTTGGATGAATGAGGACACCTCAGAGGTCGGCAGTGTGCGCCTGACGCCTCCCGACGGCATTCACCCGGTCGCCTTCATCCCGGACTTCGAGCTGCGTACCGCCGCCGCGCGTGCCGCGCTGCCCGCGACCGTGCCCCACGGCGACGCGAGCTTCAACGTCGCCCGCGGTGCACTGCTGGCCGCCGTGCTCTCGGGCAATGCTCAGGCGAGCGGGGGAGCGGACCTGCACTCGCTGCTCATGGAGGCCACGCGCGATCGCCTGCACCAGGAGCAGCGTCGGGCCGCGATGGAACCATCCCTCGCCCTCGTCGATTGGCTGCGCGGCGCAGGCTTTGCCGCCGTCGTCTCCGGCGCGGGCCCCACGGTCCTCTCCCTGGAGTCCGTCGGCGCCGATATCCGCCGGGATGCCGCTGCCGCCGGGTGGCGGGTCGTCCCGATGGGAGTGGCCCCCCAGGGCGTGCAGATCACTCGAGGAAGCCTCTCTAAGGTGGAATTCTGAGCGTTGATGAGCTGTGAGTTTCTGCGCAAGCACCGCCAGCCGTGCCGTCTGATCGACAGCGGGCTGGCGGTCTTGCTATATTTTTGTCAGGTCGAGACGAATGTTCGACTTCGGCCTTCGCGGTGCGCCTCTTTCGCGCATCTTCCTGATCAAGCTTTTTCGTATGCTTGAGCAATCACCTCGCCCGCTGTGGGCGCATTCCAGTAAGGATCACTTCGTGAGCAACGAAACCTCCGCCGAGACGACCGCGTCGCTGTCGGCGATGAAGCTGCCCGAGCTGAAGGCTCTGGCCGCCTCCCGCGGCCTCAAGGGCATCTCCCAGCTTCGTAAGTCCCAGCTGATCGAGCTGCTGAGCAACGGCGCCGGCGCCTCGACCCCGAAGGAAAAGGCTCCCCGCGAGGAAGCCCCTGCCTCGTCCAAGAAGAAGGCCGACAAGGCTGAGAAGCTGGTCGCAGACAAGTCGGCTGAGCATGCTCCCGCCTCCGACGCGCCCGCCGAGGCTCCGCGTCGTTCTCGCCGCCGCCGCGCGGTGAGCCAGGGTGCCGTCGAGCCGGCGCACGTCACGCTCGACCTGCCCCTGCCCGCCGCCGAGCGGACCGAGCCCACCCCGGAGCCCGACACGGCCGTCGTCGAGACCGTCCTGAACATCGAGCTGCCCGACGGTGACGACACCGAGGGCCGTCGTCCCCGTCGTGAGCGCGGCCGCCGTGGTCGCCGCGACCGCGAGAAGCGCGGCGAAGGCCGCGAGAACCGCGAGGGCCGCGAGAACCGCGAGGGCCGCGAGAACCGTGAGAATCCCGAGGCTCGCCCCGCGCGCGGCGGCGAGGACAACCTTGCACCGATCGCCGGCATCCTCGACATCCAGGAAAACCACGCCTTCGTGCGTACTTCCGGCTACCTGCCCGGCCCGAACGACGTCTACGTGACGCTCGGCAACGTGCGCCGCTGGGGTCTGCGCGCCGGTGACGCGGTCGCCGGTGCCGTGCGCCTGCCCCGCGAGGGTGAACGCCAGCGCCAGAAGTACAACGCCCTCGTGCGCGTTGACTCCGTCAACGGCATGACGATCGAGCAGGCGCAGGCGCGCCGCGAGTTCGGCAAGCTGACCCCGGTTTACCCCTCCGAGCAGCTGCGTATGGAGACCTCTCCCAAGGCCTACACGCCGCGCGTTATCGACCTGGTCGCTCCCGTCGGCAAGGGCCAGCGTGGCCTCATCGTCTCTCCGCCCAAGGCCGGTAAGACGATGGTCATCCAGCAGATGGCCAAGGCTATTGAGCTGAACAACCCCGAGGTGCACCTCATGGTCGTCCTGGTGGACGAGCGTCCCGAAGAGGTCACCGACATGCGCTCGATTGTCAAGGGTGAGGTCATCGCCTCCACCTTCGACCGCCCCGCATCGGACCACACGACCGTCGCCGAGCTCGCGATCGAGCGCGCCAAGCGCCTCGTCGAGCTGGGCCAGGATGTCGTCGTCCTTCTTGACTCGCTCACGCGTCTGTCGCGTGCCTACAACCTTGCTGCGCCCGCCTCGGGCCGTATCCTCTCCGGTGGCGTGGACGCGTCCGCGCTGTACCCGCCCAAGAAGTTCTTCGGCGCTGCCCGCAACATCTCCGAGGGCGGCTCGCTGACGATCATCGCCTCCGCCCTGGTGGAGACGGGTTCGAAGATGGACGAGGTTATCTTCGAGGAGTTCAAGGGTACCGGCAACATGGAGCTGCGCCTGTCGCGTCAGCTCGCCGAGCGCCGTATCTTCCCCGCGATCGACCTCAATGCGTCGGGCACCCGTCGCGAGGAGCTGCTCTTCAAGCCCGAGGAGCTGCGCATCATGTGGAGGCTCCGCCGCGTTCTGGGTACCCTCGATCAGCAGCAGGGCCTCGAGCTGGTCCTCGACAAGCTCAAGGAGACTCAGTCCAACGCTGAGTTCCTCATGCTCATCCAGAAGACGACGCCCTCCGAGTGATCGGCGGGTGAGAGCGGGGCGAGTGGCGAGAGCTGCTCGCCCCGCTCTCTTTTCGGTGTGTGCCTGAGTACCGGACAACTGATGAGGGCTGTGTCAGACTTGGGGGCATGGTGAACAAAGCAGCGAATTCGACCAATACGCTGGTGACACAGGGAACCTCCTGGCGGTCCTGGAGTACTGTGCGCGGATTTGCGCGCCTCATTCTTGGCCTCTTTCTCGTGCTGGTAGCTCCCCTTCAGCTGGCGATCGCCGTCTATGACCAGGCCCATCATGGGATGGGAGAAGCGGTGGACTGGCCGAATTGGACCGGCTGGGTCATGGCACTGTGTGGAATTGGCGTGTTGTGGCGCGGCGCTGGTCTTCGACGCTCGGGACACCAGAAAGTTGCGATGATCGCCGAGAAATGGGCAGCATTGGAGAGCCAGCGGGCGCAGGTCGAGCGCACGTTCTCCATCCTCGTGGGCACCGGACACTACGAGAGCGCACTGACGGCGCGCTACGAGCTTGCCCGAGCCGAACGCGCCAGGGTTGGCTCTCGGGTCGCCGAGCACAGGCCGCCGGGTTTCTTCGCGTCGCTGAGCGAGACGTCGAGCGGCGCGGGGGATGAGATCCTTGCACGGATGGAAGGCCTGGCGGACGCGGATTCCGCGATCAATGCTGCGCGCGACTTTTTTGGCCTCGCACCCGGCTGGCGCGAGGTCTGGGACAACGAGGTCGGCCCGATCATCCAAGACATGGACGTGCTTGACGACGTCGCGGATAGCCTCGAAGCAGCCAATACGGACCCGGGCATTCTGGCGGACATTGAGGCGTTCAGGGAGCGTGTGGGGGATAACAAGGACGCGGTGGCAGGCCTCGGCAAACGCCTTGAGAACGGGCAGATCGATCCCGATCAGGCACTGGAAGAACTCGACCGGATGACCAATGAGGCGCGAGTGCGTACCGCCGAGCTCATTGAGGCGACTCTTGCAACCCATGCCTCGTCGCTCGGACGGCGACGCTACGCGCGGTGGAAAGGGGAGGGCATCAGCCTGAGCGCGGCGAACGCGGAGTATGACGGATGCTACTGGAGCGAGGATGCCGACAATGACGTCGAGTACAACCCGGCAGCCACGATCCGACTGATCACAAACTCCGCGGGTGTTGACTTCGAAGGGCTGCCAGCCCCGGCTACCGGTGTCCTGACGGCTGGCCACTCGCCCGTCTACCTGCTACCGATGTATCTCGATCGATACCTGAGCGACGACCTGGACGAGGCCGGTGAGGGTTCCTCGTCGACCTGAACGATAGGCTCTTGCCCCGTTTTCCTGTCTCGAAAGCGGCTGAACCGGCGAGCGCGAACCTGACCGTCGTGTCAGAGTGACTCTATGACTTCTGCGACGACCGAATCGGCAAACGAGGAACGCGGCCACATGACGGCACGAGACGTGAAGCGCTCAGCCCTGGGCATGGGGCGGATCCTGCTGGGGGTCGTCATGGCGATCTGCGTTCCCGTGTGGCTGGTATTCTCCCTCGTTGATTACACCCGGCCCACGGTGCCGGCAAACGAACTCGTTACTCCGTCCGTCGACGTGTACGACGAGACGGGGAGCTTCGAGCCGATCGACGGTCACACGCTGAAAGACGTCCTCGGCGGCGTCGCGTTCGCACGTCCCATCCACCTCGTCATCTTATCGACGGATGACGTGGTGGACGACAACCTGGACGAGGCGACCCTGAAGTACGCGCGGGCGGGGCACAAGGAGTGGATCTCGCCCAATGGCTACAAGTGGGCCGACGGCTACCTGATCCTGTCGGTGTCGCCGACCTATCGCAAGGTGGGGACGTACTTCGGCGAGGACATTGCACCTCTGCTTTCCGTTCAAGAGAAGATTCAGGACGCCGCGAAGGATGACTTCCGTGCGGGCCGCTGGAGTGAGGGGATGGTAGCGGCGGCCACTAAGGCAGCCGCATCCATCCCGAACGAATCGGGCCGCAGCATTGAGAACAGAGTCGTGTGGCCCGACTGGTTGGGATGGCTGATCTCGCTTACGGGCATCGGCGTGCTCCTGCGCGGACGCAGCCTGCGCCGGACGGTGCGAGACAGCTCCGAGCGTATTGCCGAGGCGTGGAAGGAGATGGAGGGGCGTCGCTCGGAGGTGGATCGAGCCTTCCACTCGGTCGTCGATGCCGGTCACTACAGCAAGGGGCTGACCGTGCGCTACGGGTGCGCTAACCAGGAGCGCAAGAAGGTGCGCGAGCGCGTCTCCGTGTTGAAGTCCCCTGGGTTTTTCGGATCCCTTAGCGCCGGCGCGGCGAGCGAGAGGGAGGATCTGCTCGAAGATATCGAGCTGCTGTCGGCCGCCGATGACGCGATCTTTGCCGCACGCGACTTTTTCGCGCTGGCACCACGGTGGCGCACTCTGTGGGACAACGAGGTGGGTCCGGTCTTCGAAGACCTGCTGGCGGCGGATTCCATCTCGGTCAAGGTGCGCAACCGCGTCAAGAAGCGTCAAGTGAAGAACGCAGTCGAGGCGTTTAACCGCTGGACGAACGAGCAGAGGGACATCATCGTCGGACTCGGAAACAGCCTGGAGCGTGCGGATATCACTCCGGTGCAGGCGCTCGACGAACTGGACCGGATCGCGGCCGAGTCCCGGGCGCGCCTGACGAAGCTCATCGGACAGGCACTCGTCGCCGACACCTCCTCGTCGGGGCGTGCGCGCTACGAACACTGGGAGAGCAACAGGGGCGGCACCGTCAGCGCCAGCGATGTGCTCTACAAAGGCACGTACCTGAGCGACGGGCACCGCCACGAGTACAATCCCGCCTCGACGATCCGTTTGACCGCGAACTCCGCGGGCGTTCGCCTCATGGGCAAGGCTGCGGAGAGGACCGGTCGCTTCCAGGCGAACAATGTGTCTGTCTGGGCGTACCCGACGTATCTCGACCGCTACGTCGACTACGACCCGTCCAGCTCCTCGACCAGTTCAGCGGACTACGGCTCATCCTCGGGCGGCTTCTCGGGCTCCGGCTCTTCCTCGTCCTTCTGAGTCCCATCCGGATACCGGGCAACTGAAGGCGATCCGTGCCAGAGTGGAGCCATGACGTCTCAGGCAACGGAAACGATGAGTCACGCACCCCAGCATCCTCGCGCGGTCATGCGCAACGTGCGCGGCTGTGGGCGACTCCTGGCGGGGCTGGCCCTCTTTCTGGTGGCTCCCGTGTGGCTCGCCATCGCCGTGTCCGTCGGCGCATCGCACAGCATGCTGTGGCCCACCTGGTACGCGTGGGTGGCGACGCTCGCGGGCGTCGGCCTCTGGGTGCGCGGGTGGATGCTGCGCGGCCTCGCCCGCGAGAACATGCGGAAGGCCTCCGATGGGTGGGAGGCGCTCGAGAAGCGTCATCTGGAGGTCGAGCGTGCCTTTCTCCCACTCCTCGGTGCCGGGCGCTACGACCGCGGTCTGAGCGCGCGCCTCGAGGCCGCTCGGGCCGAGCGCGAGAAACTTCGCGTTCGTCTTGCAACGGTGGTGACACCTCCGTTCCTCGCCTCGCTCAGCGCGGCAACGGCGCGGGAGGCGGATGAGATCGTCAAGGACTTCCACGGCCTGATGGATGCCCACGCCGCGATGATGGCCGCGCGCGATCTGTTCGCGCTGGCTCCTGCCTGGCGCAGGGTGTGGGAGAACGAGCTGGGGCCGGTGTACGAGGACCTGACCGTCGTTGAGACCATCACGCAAACTGTCCAGAGCCAAAGCATGGACCCGACGGTCCTCAGCATGGCTGCCTCCCTCGTGCTGTGGCTCGATGAGCAGCGCCTGGCCGCGAGCGACCTGGGGGCGAGCCTCGAGCGCGCGCAGATTGATCCTGCTGGGGCACTCACGCAGCTCGATCGGATCGCCGACGAGGCCAGGGTGCGCCTCGTGTGCCTCGTCGAGGCGGCTCTCGGTGCCGACACGTCCATGATCGGGCGGAGGCGTTACAAGCGCTGGAGGAACGGCGCGGGGGAGAAGCTGCGCACCAACGAGACGCGCTACCTCGGCGCGTACCGGATCGCCGGCGTGACGTACACCTACTACCCCACCCAGGTGATTCGCCTGACCGCAAACAGTGCGGGTATCAACCTCAAGGGGAGCGCGGCCCATTCCACCGCGCGCTTCACGGCGTTTGGCGCGGAGCTCTACGTGCCGCCCGCGTACCTCCATCGCTACCTCGTGTGGGATGGAACCTCGCGGTACGGCTCCTCGCGAGCGAACTACCTGACGTCGGCCGCAAACCTCGGTCCGCGCGGGCGCACACGCTGAACGCCGTGCTCGGTGTCCGCTCATAGCCGATGTCACGCCCGCGGGGGCCTTCCCTCGTTGAAGGGGGTGGGGGCGTGTGCGATAATGTCGTGTCGGCTTACCGGTTCACCGGCATGCCCCAGGCGCTTCTTGGCGCGCTGGAAGGTGAGTCCCCGCCAGATGCGGGGGACGCTGCATGTCCGGACCCGGGGCACTAAACGATCCAGGAGAAACTCCATGAAGCAGGGTATTCACCCCGAATACGTGGACACCGTCGTGACCTGCACGTGCGGCAACTCGTTCCACACCCGTTCCACCATCACCTCCGGTGAGATGCGCGTGGACGTGTGCTCGGCCTGCCACCCGTTCTACACGGGCAAGCAGAAGATCCTCGACACCGGCGGCCGCGTCGCCAAGTTCGAGGCTCGCTACGGCAAGCGCGTGCGCCCCTCCAAGTGAGGGTGAGCGGCTAGCTCAACGGCGGTGTCGTTGGCCCCATGGCCGACGGCGCCGCCGCTTTGTCAACTGTATGGAACGAAGGAAGTGGTGAATCGTGGCCGCGACTGATGAACTCGGCGCCCTGGGCCCCCTGCTGCAGGAATATGAGCAGGTCGAGGCGCAGATGGCGGATCCCCAGACGCTGGCGGACCCGCAGCTGATGCGCCGAGTCGGTCGACGCTACGCCGAGCTTGGCCGCGTGAAGGCCGCCGCCGATCGGCTTGCCTCCGCCTCGGGAGACCTCGAGGCTGCGCGCGAGCTGGCCGCCGAAGACCGCTCCTTCGCCGACGAGATTCCCGCCCTCGAGGAAGAGGAAGCGGCTGCCCACGAGGCACTCGTGAAGATTCTGGCTCCCCGTGACCCCGAGGATGCGATGGACGTCATCCTAGAGATCAAGGCGGGTGAGGGCGGCGAAGAATCCGCGCTGTTCGCCTCCGATCTGGCCCGCATGTACGCCCGCTACGCGGAGGCACACGGCTGGAGCGTCACCGAGATGAGCGCGACCCACACCGAGCTCGGCGGCTTCAAGGACATCACGCTCGCGATTCGAGCGAAGGGCACCCCCGCTCCCGACGAGGGCGTGTGGGCGCACCTGAAGTACGAGGGCGGCGTACACCGCGTGCAGCGCGTGCCCGTCACAGAGTCGCAGGGCCGTATTCACACGAGCGCCGCTGGCGTTTTCGTCATGCCGGAGATCGAGGACGACGAGGAGATCGTCATCGACCCGAACGATCTGCGTATCGACGTTTATCGGTCCAGCGGCCCCGGTGGCCAGTCGGTCAACACGACCGACTCCGCCGTGCGCATCACGCACATTCCCTCGGGCATCGTCGTGTCGATGCAGAACGAGAAGTCGCAGCTGCAGAACAAGGAGGCCGCGATGCGCGTGCTGGCCTCGCGACTGGCCGCCGAGGCGAGGGCGAAGAAGGAGGCCGAGGCATCGGCCCAGCGCCTCTCCCAGGTGCGCACCGTGGACCGCTCGGAGCGCATCCGCACCTACAACTTCCCGGAGAATCGCATTGCGGATCACCGTACGGGCTTCAAGGCTCACAACCTGGACGCGGTCCTGTCCGGCGCGCTCGACGCTGTGATCGCTTCGCTGCAGGAGGCTGATGAGGCTGAGCGCCTGGCTGCCGCCGCACAGTCATGATTGGAGGAGACATGGGGACCTGGACACTGACCGACGCGCGTGCATGGGCGCGTGAGCGCCTGACGACGGCCGGCATCGACTCGGTCGATGCGGACGTGCGTGAGCTGCTCGAGTGGGCGTGCGACGCCTCGTCCCAGTGGGACCTGCCGGCGGAGCTGAACGAGGACCAGGCCGAGAAACTGCGCTCGGCGGTGGGGGAGAGGGCTCTGCGCATTCCCCTTCAGCACGTCACGAGTCGCATGTTTTTCCGCGGCTTGACCCTGGCCGCGCGCCCCGGCGTGTTCGTCGTGCGCCCGGAGACCGAGGTTCTTGCCGGCCTCGCGATTGACGAGGCCATGGCGGTCGTCGCCCGCCACGGTGAGGCTCGCGTCGTCGACCTGTGCACCGGCTCCGGCGCGATCGGGCTGGCGGTGGCTACCGAGACGACCCGCACCGAGGTATGGGCCGTCGAGAAGGAAGCCGAGCCCTTCGCCCTCGCCTGTCAGAACCGTGACGCCGTGGGCGTTCCCTGCCTGCACTTGGAGCGAGGCGACGCGACGGACCCGGCCACGCTCGCGCACCTGGACGGCATGGTCGACGTCGTCGTGACCAACCCGCCCTACGTTCCCGCCGATGAGATGCCCACGCAGCCCGAGGCCAGCGCCGATCCGCACGTCGCCCTGTACGGGGGAAGCCCGGATGGGACCGAGATCCCTGCGCGCATCGCGCGCCGCGCGCTCACCCTCCTGCGTCCCGGCGGTGTCCTGCTGATGGAGCACTCGCCCACGCAGGAAGAAGCTATGGCGGCGATCGCCGCCCAGCTCGGAATGACGGACATCGCAACCCTGCCCGACCTGGCTGGCAGGCGTCGTTTCCTGAGCGCCCGCGCGCCCGAATCGACGAAGCCCACGGCATCCGTGACACAATGAACACGATGAGTACAGAGACGATCCTGAGCGCCGTTCCTTCCCTGAGCGAGGACGACCTGGCGCGCGCCCAGCGGGAGCTGTGCGACGGCCATCTCCTCGTCGTACCCACGGACACCGTCTACGGCATCGGCGCGGACGCGGCCAACCCCGAGGCCGTCGCCGCCGTCCTGGCCGCCAAGGGCCGCGGACGGCAGATGCCGCCCCCCGTGCTTGTCGCGTCCGTCGATGCGATCGACTCGCTGTGCGTCGATGTCCCCGAGGCCGCCCGCGCTCTTGCGCGCGCCTTCTGGCCCGGTGGACTCACCCTCATCCTGCGTGCGCGCCCCGACCTCGGGTGGGACCTGGGCGAAACCGGCGGCACCATTGGCGTGCGCATGCCGAACCAGACGGCCCTCCTGCGCCTCCTGCATGATTTCGGACCAATGGCCGTCACCTCCGCGAACCTGACCGGTCAGCCGCCCGCGACCTCGGTCGAGCAGGCCGTCGGATACTTCGGCACGCTGGTGTCTGCCTACCTCGACGGTGGCCCCACCCAGGGATCCACGGCCTCGTCGATCGTTGACTGCGCGCACGAGACGCCCCGCGCGCTCCGCCTGGGGACCATCTCCCTGGAAGACCTCAGCGCAGCCGCTGGCGTGCCCATCGCCCCCGTCGAAGGGGCCACTTCGTGAAGGTCTACCTGCTGCTGGGTGCCATCGCAATGGCCCTGACGATCCTGCTGACCCCGACTGTGCGCTGGGCGTGCCTGCAGTTCAACATCTTGCCGCCCCTGCGCGGACGCGACCTGCAAAAGAAGCCCATCCCACGCCTGGGCGGCGTCGCGATGACCATCGCGCTGATCGTCACGATGCTGCTCGCCTCCCGGATCCCCTACATGGCGCCACTCTTTACGACCACGGTCCCGTGGGCCGTCATGGCCGGCGCCGGCGCCATGTGCATCCTCGGCATCATCGATGACATCATCGAACTCGACTGGATGGCCAAGCTCGGTGGGCAGGTCCTCATCGCGGGCGGCATGGCTTTCGGCGGCGTGCAGCTGGCCTCGTTCCCGATTTTCGGCCTGACGCTCGGATCCTCCCGACTGTGGCTCTTCGTCTCCGTCTTCTTCATTGTCGGCATTATGAACGCCGTCAACTTCATCGACGGGCTCGACGGCTTGGCCTCCGGCATGATCGCGATCGGCGCAGGGTCCTTCTTCGTCTACTCCTACATCGTCACCCGGCTCATGGGAGCGGCCTCCTACGCGACGACCGCTAGCCTCATCGTGATCGCTCTGCTCGGTGTGTGCGCAGGCTTCCTCTGGTTTAACTTCCACCCCTCTTCGATCATGATGGGCGGGGGAGCGGAGACCATGGGCCTCGTCCTGGCCGCCGCTGGCATCATCGTCACCGGCAAGATCGACCCCTCGCTGCTCGGACGCCAGCAGATGATTGTGTCCGCGCTGCCGCTCATCCTGCCGCTCTCGGTCATCTTTATGCCCGTCCTCGACCTGGTCGTCACCTCGATTCGCCGCATGAGCCGAGGCAAGAGCCCCTTCGTTGCCGACCGCTCCCACTTCCATGATCGACTGCTCGTTGCCGGGCACTCTCACCGCGGGGTCGTTGCGATCCTGTGGATGTGGACCGCCATTGTCTGCGTCCCCGCCGTCGGGCTCCTCGTCTTCGAGTGGTGGAGCGTCACTCTCGTCGCAGTCACCGCTGCGGCTATCGGCGTGGCCGTCACGACCCGAGAATTCCCCAAGGAAGAGACCACTCCCGAGGAGGTTTCCGCATGACCTACGTGCTCGCGCTCGCCATGGTCGTCGTCATCGTTGCGGCGCAGTGGTTTTTCACGTCGCGCGCCCTGCGATCGCCCTCCCACTTCATCGGATGGGTGACCGGCGGATACGCGGCGAAGATCGCTCTGCTCGCCATCGGGCTGTATGTTCCGCGCGCCCTGGGCATGGACGTCCGGGTGGCCGCAATCGCCACGATCATCGCGATTATCGTGTCCTCGACGGTCGAGATGATGGTCATGATGCGCAAGCGCACGATGAACGTGGATGCGCCGAGCGACACTCAGTAACCCTTGCGCGCGCTAGGCGGCCCCTTCTCTGTATAGAATGGTTGAGTTGCCCCGGCAGCAGACATAAACCAATGGAGTTGAGATGAAGGAGGCACATTCAGTGTCCGATCACGCGCCTGCTCGCCGCACCGCGTCCAAGCCGCGTTGGTATTGGGTGAGCCTCGCGATCCTCCTCATCGTCATCGCTGCGACCGCCTACCCCGCGTTCACACAGCACCCCCACCAGCCGGCCCTCGAGGACTTCTTCCCGAACGTCATTTTCGGCGAGGGAACGTTCTTCGAGTTCAACCGACTGACTCTCGCCCGCATCATCATGGGGCTGCTTGTCTCGCTGGTTCTTGTCGCGGTCGCGCGTAAGCCCAAGCTGGTGCCCACTCGAGGCCAGATGGCCGTCGAGGCGATCGCCGGTTACATTCGCGACAACGTAGCCCTCGACATGCTCGGCCCCAAGACCGGCCGCAAGTTCTCCGGCTTCATCGGTTTCCTGTTCTTCGGTGTCCTGTCCATGAACATTGCGGGCATCATCCCCGGAATCAACATCGCGGCATCGTCGGTCGTCGCCGTCCCGATGGTCTTCGCGCTCATCACGTACGTGACCTTCATCGGTGCGGGTATCGGCAAGCAGGGCGTGGGCGGTTTCTTTGCCTCGCAGCTCTTCCCGCCCGGACTGCCCGTGCCCATGTACCTGCTCATCACGCCCATCGAGTTCCTGTCGAACTTTATCGTCCGCCCCGTCACGCTGACTCTGCGTCTCCTGTGCAACATGATCTCGGGCCACCTCCTGCTGGGCATGACCTACTTCGGTACGGCGATTCTGCTCCACGAGCTTTCCGTCCTGTCCGCGGCGTCCGCGCTCACCGGCGCCGCCATGTTCGTCATGACGGGCTTCGAGGTCTTCGTGGCCTTCCTGCAGGCGTACATCTTCACGATCCTGTCGACCGTGTACATCAAGCTTTCCGTCGAACATCACTGACCCCAACGCCACCCGGCGTTACTAACAGAAGGAAACCACTATGGGAACCGCAGCATTCGCCTACATCGGCTACGGCCTCGCCACCCTGGGCCCCGGCCTCGGCATCGGCCTCATGGTCGGCAAGACCCAGGAAGCGACCGCCCGTCAGCCCGAGGTTGCCGGCCGTCTCTTCACCAACATGATCATCGGCGCCGGCATGGTCGAGGCCCTCGGCCTCATCGGCTTCGTTCTGCCGCTCATCGTTAAGTGATCGCCATGCACCAGATTGTCGCCGCGTCGGACCAGGAGGTCGGCGGCCTCGCCGTCATCCTGCCGCCGCTGTACGAGATTTTCTGGTCGGCTCTCGTTCTGCTTATCGTCCTGCTCCTCGTCGGACGCTACGCGCTGCCTCGCATCTATAAGACGATGGACGAGCGCGCCGCGAAGATCGAGGAGGGCCTCGGTGCCGCCGAGCAAGCGAAGGCCGATCAGGCCGCCGCTGCACTCAAGCGCGAGGAGATTATCCGCGAGGCTCACGCTGAAGCGCACACCATCCGTGAGCGCGCTAACGAGGAGGCGAAGGCCATCGTGGCCGCCGCCCGTCACGACGCAACCAGCGAGGCCAACCGTATTCTCGAGGCCTCCGAGCGTCAGATCCTCGCTGAGAAGCAGGCTGCGCAGATCTCCCTGCGCTCCGAGGTGGGTCTGCTCGCCTCCGAGCTGGCAGAGAAGATCATCGGTGAGCACCTCACCGACACGGCGCTGACCTCTCGCGTGGTCGATCGCTTCCTTGACGAGCTCGAGGCCGACAGCGCCCGGGTCGAGGAGAAGCGATGACACAGATGCGCACGATCGAGTCCGTCCCCTTTGCGAAGGAGCTGACGGCGGCCCTGGCCACCCCCGGCACCGACGCAATGCGGGTTGCCGAGGATTTTTTCGGCCTGGCCGACCTGTTCAAGGAGAACACTCGTCTCGCGCGTGCAGCGACCGACCCGGCACGGTCGGCCGCAGATAAGCAGGGGCTCGCCTCCAGCGCGTTCGGTTCGCACGTAACGGCCGCGACGCTGTCCGTCGTGAACGCGATCGTCGCCGACCACTGGCGTCATCCGGCCGACGTGGCGGACACCCTCGAGGTGCTCGGCATCCTCGGCGTGCTCAATGCAGCCGGTGCCGAGGGAGCTCTCGAGCAGGTCCGTGAGGAGCTGTTCCAGGTCCGCTACTTCCTCGCACACCACCGCGAGGTGCGTGTGCGCCTGTCGGATAAGTCCAAGGGCGACGCACACGAGCGCGGCGATGTCGCGTCGAGGCTCTTCGCCGAGCGCGTCAGCACCTGGACGATGCGTCTCGTGCGTCGGGCGGTCGGACGCTCGAACCACGGTCGTCTGCTGCACAATCTGCGCCGCTACGCCCAGTGGGCAGCAACCATGCAGGACCGTCTCTTCGTCACCGTCGCCACGGCGACCCCGATGAGTGAGGCTCAGGTCGAGCGCCTTCGTTCCATCCTCTCGAAGCGCTACGGCACGGACGTTGATCTGGCGATCTCGATTGATCCCGAGGTCGTGGGCGGCTTCCGTCTGCGCGCGGGCATGACCGCGATCGACGCCTCGTTGGCCAGCCGCATCAGTGCAGCGCGCGACGCGATCGCCAGCTAGCACTTCTCGTACACACATTAATTTCTTTTACCTAGTTAGGAATCCTCATGGCTGACCTCAGCATCTCCCCGGAGGAAATCCGCGGAGCACTGGACTCCTTTATGGAGTCCTACCGTCCGGCGGACGTGGCCACCGAAGAGGTGGGTCACGTCATCGAAACGGCCGATGGTATCGCGCACGTCGAGGGCCTGCCCGGCACCATGGCGAACGAGCTGCTGCGTTTCGAGGACGGGACGCTGGGCCTGGCCATGAACCTCGACCAGCGCGAGATTGGTGCCGTTGTCCTCGGTGACTTCGGCGGCATCGAAGAGGGCCAGGTCGTGCACCGCACGGGCGAGGTTCTCTCGGTTCCCGTCGGTGACGGCTACCTGGGCCGCACGGTTGACCCGCTCGGCCGCCCGATTGACGGCCTCGGCGAGATCACGGACCTGGACGGGCGCCGCGCGCTCGAACTGCAGGCCCCCGGCGTTATGGCGCGTAAGAGCGTCCACGAGCCCCTCGCGACCGGCCTGAAGGCCATCGACTCGATGATCCCGGTTGGCCGCGGCCAGCGTCAGCTCATCATCGGCGACCGCAAGACCGGTAAGACCGCGATTGCCCTTGACACGATCCTCAACCAGCGCGAGAACTGGAAGAGCGGCGACCCGAACAAGCAGGTGCGTTGCATCTACGTGGCGATCGGCCAGAAGGGCTCGACCATCGCATCGGTGCGCTCCACGCTCGAGGACGCTGGTGCCATGGAGTACACGACCATCGTGGCCTCCCCGGCCTCGGACCCCGCCGGCTACAAGTACATGGCCCCCTACACGGGTTCCGCCATCGGCCAGCACTGGATGTACCAGGGTAAGCACGTCCTCATCGTCTTTGATGACCTGTCCAAGCAGGCCGAGGCCTACCGCGCCGTGTCGCTGCTGCTGCGTCGCCCGCCGGGCCGCGAAGCCTACCCCGGCGACGTCTTCTACTTGCACTCCCGCCTGCTGGAGCGTTGCGCGAAGCTCTCGGACGCCTTGGGTGGCGGTTCGATGACCGGCCTGCCGATCATCGAGACCAAGGCGAACGACGTGTCGGCCTACATCCCGACGAATGTCATTTCGATCACCGACGGCCAGATCTTCCTGCAGTCCGACCTGTTCAACTCGAACCAGCGTCCCGCCGTCGACGTGGGTATCTCCGTGTCCCGTGTTGGTGGCGCGGCCCAGCCCAAGGCCATGAAGAAGGTCGCCGGTACGCTCAAGCTGACGCTCGCGCAGTACCGCTCGATGGCTGCCTTCGCCATGTTCGCTTCCGACCTGGATGCGGCGACTCGTCGTCAGCTGACCCGCGGTGAGCGCCTCATGGAGCTGCTCAAGCAGCCTCAGTCCACGCCTTACGCGATGGAAGACCAGGTCGCTTCGATCTGGATGGGCACCAAGGGCTACCTCGATGACATCGAGGTCGAGGACGTCCTGCGCTTCGAGCGTGGCCTGCTCGACCACCTCCACGCGAACTCGACCGTGCTCGATACGATCGCGGCGACCGGCGACCTGACCTCCGAGACGGAAGAAGCGCTCAAGAACGCCGTTGAGGAGTTCCACCACCAGTGGATCAGCGCCGGACGTGGCGCCGCCGGACTCGAGGACGGCGAGGTCGTTGCTGAGCGCACCCGCGAGGAAATCTCGCGCGGTCGCACGAGCGAGAAGGCCTAAGCGATGGGTGGACAGCAGAGGATCTACAAGCAGCGTATCGCCTCGACGACGACGCTCGCGAAGGTCTTCCGCGCCATGGAGATGATCGCTGCGTCTCGCATTGGCGCGGCGCGGCGCGCTGCCACCGAGGCAGGGCCTTACGAAAAGGCCCTGACCCAGGCGGTCGCGGCGGTCGCGGTCCACACGGACCTCGACCACCCGCTGACCGAGGAACGCGAAGACACCAATCGCGTGGCCATCCTGGTCGTGGCATCGGATCGCGGTATGGCCGGAGCCTACTCGGCGACCATCCTGCGCGAATCTGAGAAGCTCATCGCGGACCTGCGTGAGGACGGCTACGAGCCCGTCGTCTACACCTTTGGTCGCAGGGCCTCGGCGTACTTCCGCTTCCGCGGCGTTGACATCGAACGCGAGTGGGAAGGGGAGTCGGATTCTCCGTCCCCCGAGACCGCGCGTGAGATGGCGACCGTCTTGCTCGAACGTTTCTTGGACAAGGATCCCGATACGGGTGTCGGCGCCCTGCACCTCGTGTACACGCGCTTCAAGACCGTCATGAGCCAGGTTCCCGAGGTGCGCCAGATGCTGCCGCTGACGGTTGTCGACGCCCCCGAATCGGACGAGGAGCGGGCCACCGAACGCGGATTCGCGGACGATCCGTCCTTGGCCCAGCCGGAGTACGAGTTCATTCCGTCTGCGGAAGCTGTTCTGGACACGCTTCTTCCCCTGTACGTGGAGGCGCGTATCCACAACGTGCTCCTTCAGTCGGCAGCGTCCGAGCTTGCATCGCGCCAGCGCGCTATGCACACCGCGACGGACAACGCGAACGAGCTCATCACCAAGTACACGCGTCTGGCGAACTCGGCCCGCCAGGCGGAAATTACCCAGGAAATCACCGAAATCGTGGGCGGGGCCGACGCTCTTAACGCGAGCTAAGCCCTTCGAGACACGGAGTAACACCATGACTGATACACATGCAATCGCCGAGGGACGCGTCGCACGCGTCGTCGGCCCTGTCGTCGATGTCGAGTTTCCCCCGGACCGCATCCCGCCGCTGTATAACGCGCTGACCGTCGAGGTGAACCTCGCGGGCCAGGGTGAGGGCGAGTCGACCTTCACGATGACGCTCGAGGTCGCCCAGCACCTCGGTGACAACCTCGTGCGTACCATCGCGCTGAAGCCGACCGACGGCCTCGTGCGTGGCGCCCCTGTCACCGACACCGGCGCCCCGATCACCGTGCCCGTCGGCGACGTTACCAAGGGCCACGTGTTCAACGTGACCGGCGACGTGCTGAACCTCGAAGAGGGCGAGACACTCCAGGTCACCGAGCGCTGGCCGATCCACCGCCAGCCCCCGGCCTTCGACCAGCTCGAGGCGCGCACCAAGATGTTTGAGACCGGTATCAAGGTCATCGACCTGCTGACCCCCTACGTGCAGGGCGGTAAGATCGGCCTCTTCGGTGGTGCGGGCGTCGGCAAGACCGTTCTCATCCAGGAGATGATCCAGCGCGTGGCCCAGGACCACGGCGGCGTCTCCGTGTTCGCCGGCGTCGGCGAGCGTACCCGCGAGGGTAACGACCTCATCGGCGAAATGGAAGAGGCGGGCGTCTTCGACAAGACCGCCCTTGTCTTCGGCCAGATGGACGAGCCGCCGGGCACGCGTCTGCGCATCGCCCTGACGGGCCTGACCATGGCGGAGTACTTCCGCGATGTCCAGCACCAGGACGTCCTCCTGTTCATCGACAACATCTTCCGCTTCACCCAGGCGGGCTCCGAGGTTTCCACGCTGCTGGGCCGCATGCCCTCGGCCGTGGGCTACCAGCCCAACCTGGCTGACGAGATGGGTCTGCTCCAGGAGCGCATTACGTCGGCCGGTGGTCACTCGATCACCTCGCTGCAGGCGATTTACGTTCCCGCCGACGACTACACCGACCCGGCTCCGGCGACGACCTTCGCCCACCTGGATGCGACGACCGAGCTCTCCCGTGAGATTGCGGCCAAGGGTATTTACCCCGCCGTGGATCCGCTGGCTTCGACCTCGCGTATCCTCGACCCGGCCCTGGTCGGCCGTGAGCACTACGACGTCGCCACGCACGTCAAGGCCATCCTGCAGAAGAACAAGGAACTGCAGGACATCATCGCCATCCTCGGCGTCGACGAGCTGAGCGAGGACGACAAGGTCACCGTCGCACGTGCTCGCCGCATCGAGCAGTTCCTCTCGCAGAACATGTACATGGCTGAGAAGTTCACGGGCGTGCCCGGCTCGACCGTGCCGCTGTCGGAGACCATTGAGGCGTTCAAGCGCATCGCCGAGGGCTACTACGACGATGTTCCGGAGCAGGCGTTCTACAACTGCGGTGGCATCGACGACCTGGAGCGCAACGCTCACGAGCTGGCCAAGGAAGCCTGATGGCATCGGGCAAGTCCTTGCAGGTCGAGGTCGTCTCCCACGAGGGACGCCTGTGGCACGGCGCGGCCGCGTCCGTCCAGTTTCCGACGGTCGACGGAAGCCTCGGCGTGCTGCCGGGTCGTCAGCCCCTCCTCGCTCAGCTGAGCGAGGGCACCGTGACGGTGTCGCGCGCGGATGAGGTCGTGTCCTTCCAGGTCACTGGGGGATTCGCCTCAGTCGACTCGGATTTCGTCACGGTCGTGGCCGACCACGCTACAGTGGCAGAACAGTAAGTCGACGCAACGCGAGGAGGACCTCATGAGCCTGATGACGATCGTGATCTGGTGTGCGGTTCTCCTCGCGTGCGTGGGGGCGATCCTGTGGGCGTACATGAATGTGCGTGCCCGCAGGATCGTTTCGCGTTTGGGGGCGTTCCGCTGTTGGTCGCGCCCGGACGTTCATTCGGGATGGACGGCCGGCATCGGCGTGTATGGCGTCGAGGAGCTGTCCTGGTATCGGCTGGTGGGGCTGACCTTCAAGCCGGTGTATTCGATCCCGCGTCGGGGTATGGAGGTCTCGGCCCCGATTGCGCACTCGGCCGACGGTTCCGTCGTCGAGGTGCGCCTGGCGTACGGTGACCATCGTTACGAGGTGGCCGTAGAACGCTTGACATATAACGGATTGGTCTCGTGGGTGGAGTCTGGTCCTCCGCGCCTCGTGTGAGCAGGATTGGTAAGCTCACGGGGTGCGTATTGTTATTGCTACCTGCACCGTTGATTATTCCGGTCGTCTGAGCGCCCACCTGGACCCTGCCAAGCGCGTCATCATGCTCAAACGTGACGGCTCTGTCCTCATCCATTCCGAGGGCGGTTCCTATAAGCCGCTCAACTGGATGACGGCACCCTGCACGGTTTCCATGGGGGAACCCGGCGAGGACGAGGAGGGCGTCGAGCAGGTCTGGACGGTTCAGGCCGACAAGACTGACGACAAGCTGATCATCCGCATCCACGAGATCATCGCGGATGTCTCCGAGGACCTGGGTGTCGACCCCGGCCTCGTGAAGGATGGCGTCGAGGCGCACCTGCAGGAGCTTCTCGCGGAGCAGGTGCCTCAGATCCTTGGTGAGGGCTGGGAGCTGGTGCGCCGCGAGTTCCCCACGCCCGTGGGTCCAGTGGACCTCATGGTGCGCGACGCCGACGGCAATCACGTGGCGATCGAGGTGAAGCGCCGGGGCGGCATCGATGGTGTTGAGCAGCTGACGCGCTACCTGTCGCTGCTGGGGCGCGACGCCCTCCTCGGCGACGTGACCGGTATTTTCGCAGCCCAGGAGATCACCAAGCAGGCGCGCACCCTCGCCGAGGATCGCGGTATCCGCTGCGTGGTGCTGGACTACGACGCGATGCGCGGGGTGGATGACCCCGAGTCTCGACTTTTCTGATGGAGGCATCCCGTCGGGCGAGCCTGGGGAGAATCATCGCCCAAGGACTCGTTCCTGCGACCGCGGCGCGTTCACCGATGGACGCCGTGGAGAATCTGCTGGCATTGCAAGGCCAGCAGGCGAGCGCGATCCCGTGGGCGATTGGCGTGCGCTGCGTGGGTGTGTCGCGCGCTCGTGTCGAGGAGTCGTTCGCGCGCGGTGAGCTGGTTCGATCTTGGCCCATGCGTGGCACCGTTCACGTGACGAGCGCCCGCGACCACCATTGGCTGCGCCGACTGCTGCGTCACCGCCGTGCGGCGTGGGAACGCCAGGCGCTTTCTCTGGGCCTCACTGATGCTCTTGTCGAACGTGCGGCGCAGGTTGCGTGTGACCTGCTGGAGACCTCGCCCCAGGGAGTGAGCCGCGCCGAGCTTGTCGAGGCGTGGGGCAGTAGTGGGATCGATACAGTGACGGCTTCCTCCTCGCAGGACGGGCTACGGCGCCGCCACCTCATCATGCGCCTGAACCTGGACGGTGTGCTTACCGCTGGTCCTGTGCGCGCAGGTGAACACCTGATAGTCGACGCGCGCCCACTACCGGACGCTCCCGGTGTCGCTAAAGGGGAGTCGGGGCACGAAGAAGCCCTCGCGGTCCTGGCAGCGCGTTACGCCTGGGGGCATGGTCCTGTCGACGAGGCGGACCTGGCTAGGTGGACCGGGTTGACTCTCACCGAAGCGCGTCGAGCGTTGGTCGGGGCGCGTGTGGCGGGAGAGAGCATGGGCCTTCCTCTTGCAGAATGTGGAGCCGGTCTGGCTCGCGCGGATCTCACAGATCTCGTGGAAGACTTCCGCGCTGAGGCGGAGGCGATGCTCGCGCTGCCCTCGTTTGATGAGCTGCATGTCGGTTACAAGGACCGTTCCTGTCTGACGGACGAGGCGGGCGAGGCTTTGATCTGCCCGGCGAAGAACGGGATGTTCCGTCCGATTGCTGTCGCAGGTGGACGCGTGGTTGCCGTGCGCGCCCCCGGCAGCCAGGTTGTGACTGCCGACGGCTGCGGGACCTATGAGGAATCGGCGCGATGGGCGTTCGGCGACTGGGAGAAATGGTTGTCTGAGACGCAGCAGTGAAGTGTCATTTGTGCCACAATTAATGCATGACTACTTCTGTGTTGCGTGGCCGTCTGGTTCTGGAAGATACCGTCGTTGAGGACGGAATTATCGAGTTCGACGGCGCGACTATTACCCGTGTGTGTCCCGTTTCCGAGTACGAGGGCGAGGTGCCCGAGGCCAGTGATTCGACCTTCCTCCCCGGCCTCGTCGATGTGCACTGCCACGGCGGCGGCGGAGAATCCTTCCCCAACGCTGAGACCGCCGAGGCCGCTCTCGTTGCTGTCCTCGAGCATCGCCGTCACGGTACGACCTCCCTCGTCGCATCCTGCGTGACCGCCTCCGCCGAGGTGCTGCGTGCTCGTGCGAAGACCCTGGCTGAGCTGGCGAAGGCCGATGAGCTCGCGGGTATCCACTTCGAGGGGCCCTTCGTCTCCCACGAGCGCTGCGGCGCCCAGGACCCGACCTACATCGTCGATCCCGACGCGGACCTGACGCGTACCCTCATCGAGGACTGCCAGGGGTACGCGCTGTCCATGACGCTGGCCCCCGAGAAGCCGAACGCCTACGGCCCCGGCTCGGTCGCCGAGGCCCTCATTGACGGGGGAGCGCTGCCTTCCTGGGGACACACTGACTCCAACTCTGTGAAGGCTCGCGAGGCTCTGGCCTACTCGCGCGGGCGTTTCGCGCAGGTGGAGACCAAGCGTGGCCCGCGTGCGACGATCACCCACCTGTTCAACGGTATGCGCCCGCTGCACCACCGCGACACCGGTCCGATCGCCGAGTTCCTCTCGGACGCCGCGCGCGGTGGTGCCGTCGCCGAGCTGATCTGCGACTCCGTCCACGTCGATCCTTCGCTCGTGCGCGACGTGTACGAGCTGGTGGGCCGCGAGCACGTCGTGCTCATCACCGACGCGATGGCGGCCGCCGGCATGGCCGATGGCGAATACACGCTCGGCCCCCAGGACGTCATCGTGAAGGACGGCGTCGCGCGGCTGGCTCACGGCAACTCCATCGCGGGCGGCACGGCGCACCTCATGGACTGCGTGCGCGTAGCCGTCACCAAGGGCGGGATTCCGCTGGTCGACGCCGTGTACATGGCCTCCGCTCAGGGAGCTACGATTCTGGGCGATGACACGATCGGCTCGCTGGCGCCCGGAAAGAAGGCCGATATCGTCGAGGTCGACTCTGACCTCGTCGTGCGCCGCGTCTGGCGACGTGGCACTGTGGTTGCGTGAGAGGCAAACGAAGCAAGAAGCGACCGTGGGGCGAGGCGCGTCCATTGCAGATGGACCGCCTCGCCTCTGTGCCGCGTACGGAACGCGGCCCTGACGGGGGCGCTTATCAGGTGCGCCGCCTGCCCGGTTCGGCGAAGGAATACACCTGCCCGGCCTGCTTGCGCCCGATTCCCGCGGGTACCGCGCACGTGGTTGCATGGCCCGAAGAAGCGCCGTTTGGCCTGCCCCAGGGAGTCGAGGGACGCCGTCACTGGCACTCGGAGTGCTGGCGGCGAGGACTGCGTCCCCTGTGACGCGCGGATGTGATGCATCACTGCCCCGCGTGCGAATTCGGCCGTCAACGGGGTGAGCACGTAAAGTGGAGCCTGAAGAATGCCCGCAGTGCGGGTGTTGGACGTGAGGAGCAACCGTGGAACTCTTTAAGCGATACGTGGCGGCATCGTCGATGGGCGTTGTGGCTCTCGTATGCGTGCTCGTCGGGCTGCTCGGTGTGACCGTGCTGCGGCCGCCGACGCATCAGGTCTCGTCGGTCGTGTCTCCGACCGATCTGATCATGACGCGCGGCAACGTGCTGTCGATCGTGAAGGACGACGTGACGGTCACCGCGACGTCGAAGTCGGGCGCACCCGTGACGCTGAGCATCGGCACCACGCAGGATGTCAAGGGTTGGATCGGCGACGCCGCCTACACCGAGGTCATCGGCGTTGAGTCCGACCGTACGAAGCTGAAGGCCGAGTCGCACGATGCGATCGGCCCGTCTCGCGTCCCGTCGCCCACCCCGGCCCAGTCTGGCGCACAGTCGGGCGTGCAGTCCGGTGCGCAGCCCCTTGCCGAGCCGTCGTCCGCCGACCTCGTGCAGCAGCTCGCCTCCTCCGACATGTGGTTCAAGCAGGCCAGCGGTGAGGGCACCGTGAGCCTGGACCTCGAGAACGTTCCGTCGGGCCGTTCCGCTCTCGCCGCTTCGGCCGCTGGCCCTGACGACCTCACACTGACGCTGACCTGGAAGGTCGAGCAGACCAACACCCTCGCCATCATCGCGTTCCTTGCCGCATGCGTCTTCGCCCTGATTGCGCTCGCGCTCTTCCTCACGCGCTGGCAGCTCCTGCGTCTGCGCAAGATTCGCGAGGCCCGCATCGAAGAGCGCCGTAAGGCCGACTCCCTCGAGACCTCCTCGATCAACTCCGCCGCCGTCGCCGAGCGCATTGCGGCTGCCCGCGAGGCTGCCCCGGCGGCTGTCGCGGCATCCGAGCCGGCAAAGGCCGACGAGCCGTCTGTGGAAGAGGCGGAGCAGCGTGAGGCTGAGGCCGAGGAGAAGCCTGCGGACGACGCTCCCACGTGGGGTGCCGCCGCCTTCGCGTCCGGCAAGAATGAGGCCGAGGACGCCGAAGCTCCCGTCGCAGAAGCTGACGAGACCGTGGCCGAGGATAACGCCGAGACCGCCCCCACCGACGAGGCCCCCGCGCAGCCCGCCGAGGCCTCGGACGACAACGCCGAGCAGGCACAGCCTACCGTTGACGCCTCCGAGGAGTACGTCCCGGACCCGCTGACCGATACCTTCGAGCGTCGTGGCCGCCACGGCCTCGACAATGGTCCGATCGACCAGGACCCGCCGGAGCGCGCCACGACCGATACCGGCGTCATCGACCTGTCCGGTATCCGCGGTGGCCGCACGCTGCCGTCGCGCCGCGCACTACGCGAGGCCCGCAACAACGGCGAGCAGGTCGTCGTGGTGGATGGCCAGGAATTCAACACGGGCTTGATCCCGGTGACGCGTCCGCGCAACGCCGAGCAGGCTCCCGCGCCGACGTCGGCACCCGATGACGACGCGTCCTCGACCGGCGGTTGGACCTCGATCATGTCCGGCTGGCTGAAGGACCGCCAGGAAGGTAAGTGATGAAACGACGCACCCTCGCCGCAGCTGCGGCCGCCCTGCTCATGACCTCCGCACTGGGAATGAGCGCTTGCTCGAACGAGATCGTCGCCCAGTCGGGTGAGGAGGCGCAGAGCGCCGCCAACCTCGACCTCGAGCGCATCTCCTCCGTTCTCGACGCGACCGGTAAGGCCATGACCACTGCGGATGCGTCGCAGGACGCCTCGGACCTGTCGGGACGCGTCTCGCAGGGTGCCCTGGCGTACCGCACTGCCCAGTACGCATACGCGAAGGCCTCGGGCCAGACACCGCAGGCCCTTGACTTCACGCCGGCCTCGCTGGCCATCACGAACTCCGACTCGTGGCCTCGTGCGATCTTCAACATCTCCGAGTCCTCCTCGACGGCGCTGCCCGTGCTGCAGGTCTACGTGCAGGATTCGGCGCGTTCCGACTACCAGCTGACGAACTATGCGCGCCTCCTGGGCGGCACCCAGCTGACGCTGCCCCCGGTGGGAACCGGCTCCGCCTACGTCACCGGTACCTCCGAGGGCTTCACGGTGAGCCCTGAAGCTGCGCTCGCTCAGTACATCACGATGCTGAACTCGGGCAACCAGGACACGACGCAGTTCGTCGCTGACGACTTCACGAAGACCTACCTGTCGAACGTCAGCGATTTGAACTCCTCGGTGAGTGCTGCCGGCAGCGTGACCGCCGCGGCCACGGCGACGGACTACCCGATCTCCGGCCTGGTTCTCCAGGACGGTTCGGCTTTGGTTGCGGCCAACTTCAAGTTCACGCTGACCTACCAGCGCACGGTCGCGGGCGCGACCATGAACCTGGGCGGTAAGACGGCGACGATGAGTGCTGACGGTACGACTGTCGAAGGCACCGCTACCGCGGAGTACCTGGCAACGATCCTGATGCGTATTCCTTCGAAGACTGCGGGGGGAACTCCCCAGATCGTTGGCGGTGAGTACGCCATTGTGTCCGTGACGCTCGATCCGTCGTCGAGCCCGGGCTGATTTTCACCAACAGCGCACACGTCGTCCCCGCGGCTTAGAGTCGTGGGGACGACGCATATCATCGTTCCTAGCACCAACTGTTTTGACAAAGAGGACACCATGACCACGCCTGACCCTCGCCCCGCATCCGAGGCGACGCCCATGCCCGCAGACTCGCACGGTGCCGTCGACCTGTCGGCACGTTCGAGCGCACCCGCTCCCGAGGAGTCCGCCGCTCCCGCAGCGGGGGAGGGCCTGCACATCCCGCTGATCACCACCACGGACGAGGAGAACTTCCAGGACGTCATGTCCACCTCCCAGGCCGTGCCGGTCATCATGATCATGTGGTCGCCGCGCTCGCTTGAATCCAAGCCGACACTGGCCATGCTCGAAGAGATCACGCGCGAGCAGGCGGGCAAGTTCCAGCTGGTCGAGGTCGACATCGACAAGGCCCCCGCAATCGCCCAGGCATTCCAGATCCAGGGCGTGCCCACGGTCGTCGCCCTCGTCGGTGGGCGTCCGGTTCCGCTGTTCCAGGGTGCGGCAGCGAAGGAACAGGTGCTCCCCATCGTGACGCAGGTTCTGGATGCCGCTGCGCAGATGGGCGTCACCGCGCGTATTGCTGTGGCCGCCGAGGACACCGTCGCCCCCACCCCGCCCGAGCATGAGGCACCCCTGGCCGCCGAGGCTGCCGGTAACCTCGATGCGGCCATCGCCGGCTGGGAGAAGGTTATCGAGCTGAATCCGCGCGACGAGGACGCGAAGTCTCACCTGTCCCACGTGCGACTGGCGGCCCGTAGCGCGCAGGCCGACGCCACCGATCCCGCCGCACGTGCGGACGCGCTGTTTGCCGCTGGCGACGCCGCTGGAGCCTTCAACGTGCTGCTCGATCTGTTGGCCGCTACGAAGGATGACGAGGAGCGCGACGCTCTGCGCCTGCGTCTCTTGGACCTCTTCCGGGTCGCGGGATCGACGCCCGAGGTCTCCAAGGCACGCACGCGCCTGGCGATGCTCCTCATGTGATACCGTCGTGCCAACGCACAGTTGCGGAAAGGGGCCGTCATCATGGCAGCATGGATCATCGTCGCAGTCGTGTTCGTCTTGGTCGTCGTGTGGTACGGATGGCATTCCACGCACAACGAATTGACGAAGAAGATCGACCGTGAGTCTGACCCTGAAGTGAGGCGCGAACTCATCAAGCTGCAGGGGCAGATCGACCGGGGGAGGGCCGGCTTCTAAACGTCGCGCCCGCTGATACCGGAGCGTGCCGAAGCCGCAACGACCAGAAAACGAAGGAGGCCGGAGCAGGAATCCCTGCTCCGGCCTCCTTGTATCAGCCTATGGCGTCAGCGCACCTGCGAGGCGGGTACCAGCCACACGGCGCCCAGCGGCGGCACGCGCAGCGACGCGGAGACCGGGCGGCCGTTCCACGGGGTGTCTTCGGCGATGATCGTGCCGACGTTGACGACACCCGAGCCACCGAACTCCTCGGAGTCCGTGTTCAGGATCTCGACCCACTCGCCGCCGAACGGCAGGCCCACGCGGTAGCCCTCGTGCGGGTTGCCGGCGAAGTTCGAGATGCACACGACGACCTCGCGGTTGCCCGCATCGTCCGATCCCTTACGCAGGTAGGAGATCAGGTTGTGGTCGCCGTCCGAGGCGTCGATCCACTCGAAGCCCGTGTAGTCGTCATCCCACATGGCGGGGGAGGCGGCGTAGATCTTGTTGAGGCGCTCCACCAGGGCAGCGACGCCGGCGTGGCCCTCCTGGTCCAGCAGCCACCAGTCGAGGGAGTAGGACTCGTTCCACTCCTGCTCCTGGCCGATCTCCTGGCCCATGAAGAGGAGCTGCTTGCCCGGGTGGCTCCACTGGTAGGCGTACAGGGAACGCAGGCCCGCCAGGCGCTGCCACTTGTCGCCGGGCATCTTGGAGATGAGCGAGCCCTTGCCGTGCACGACCTCGTCGTGCGACAGCGGCAGCACGTAGTTCTCGGAGAAGGCGTAGACCAGCGAGAAGGTGAGCTCTCCGTGGTGCCAGCGTCGGTTGACCGGATCCTCGCTCAGGTAGCGTAGGGTGTCGTTCATCCAGCCCATGTTCCACTTCATGCCGTAGCCGAGGCCGCCTCCTGAAGTCGGGGCGGTCACGCCGGGCCATGCCGTGGACTCCTCGGCGATCATGACGATGCCGGGGTGACGACGGTACGCGGTCGCGTTGGCTTCCTGGATGAACTCGATGGCCTCCAGGTTCTCGCGGCCACCGTACTGGTTGGGACGCCACTGGCCGTCCTTGCGCGAGTAGTCCAGGTACAGCATCGAGGCCACGGCGTCGACGCGCAGGCCGTCGATGTGGAAGTCCTCGAGCCAGTAGAGGGCGTTGGCGACCAGGAAGTTACGCACCTCGCGGCGGCCGAAGTTGAAGACGTAGGTGCCCCAGTCGGGGTGCTCCCCGCGCAGCGGGTCCGGGTCCTCGTACAGCGGGGTGCCGTCGAAGCGGGCCAGCGCGAAGTCGTCCTTGGGGAAGTGGGCGGGGACCCAGTCCAGGATGACGCCGATGCCCTCGCGGTGGAAAGCGTCCACCAGGTAGCGGAAGTCGTCCGGGGTGCCGTAGCGCGAGGTGGGCGCGTAGTAGGAGGTCACCTGGTAGCCCCACGAGCCGCCGAAGGGGTGCTCAGCCAGGGGCATGAACTCCACGTGCGTGAAGCCCATCTGCTTGACGTAGGGGACCAGCTCGTCGGCCAGCTCGCGGTAGCCCAGGCCCTGACGCCAGGAACCCGCGTGGACCTCGTAGATGGACATGGGGCCGTTGTGGACGTTGCGGTCCTTGCGGGCGGACATCCACTCCTGGTCGGTCCACTCGTGGAAGTAGTCGGTGACGACCGAGGCCGTGGCAGGGGGAATCTCGGTGGCGCGAGCCATTGGGTCGGCCTTCTGGAACCAGTTGCCGCCGGGGCCCTGGATCTCAAACTTGTAGCGGGCGCCGACGCCGACCTCGGGGACGAAGATCTCCCACACGCCGGACGAACCCAGCGAACGCATGGAGGTCTGGGTGCCGTCCCAGTAGTTGAATTCGCCGACGACACGCACGGCGCGGGCGTTGGGGGCCCACACGGCGAAGGCGGTACCGGTGGTCTCGCCCAGCTCGTCGGTGTAGGTCTTCACGTGCGCGCCGAGAACGTTCCAGAGGTTCTCGTGGCGGCCCTCAGAGATGAGGTAGGTGTCCATCTCGCCCAGGGTGGGCAGGTAGCGGTAGGGATCGTCGCGCACGGTCGTGTCCTCGCCGTAGGTGACGGACACGCGGTAGGCGGTGATCTCCTTGCCGGGCAGGGCCGCAACCCAGATGCCGCCGCGCTCGTGCGTGGCAGCGTAGGCGCCGGTGGGGGTGATGATGTCGACCGCGTCGGCCAGGTGCGCGACGACTCGGATGGTGACACCGTCGTCACCGAGGTGGGCGCCCAGCACAGAGTGGGGCGAGTAGTAGGAGCCTGAGGCAACGGCGTCGAGAATGTCGTCATTGACCGGGATCGGCGTAAGTTCGAAGCTCATGGATGTTCCTTACTCCAGAAGGGTGAACCGCTCAGTTCACTGGTGTTAATAAGTTTAACGTCTGACCGGCAAAAAAGGGAGCCGGATCTCATATTGACGGGGTTATGAAGGGGCGTCGTGCACCCGGCGCGGTGACGTGGTAGCGCCGGGCGCACGAGCCTCGTTAGGCCTGTGCCCAGGGTGAAGAATGCGCGGGCTCGACCTTGAAGACGTGGCCCAGACGCGTCACGGGGGACAGTGACACCCAGTTGGACGAACCCCACACGTAGGAGCGTCCGTCCAGCTCGTCGACGACCGTAATGTGACCACCCGGGGTGGCCAGGCCCATCGCCTCCAGATCGAGCTCGACCGAGGCATCCACGCCGTTGTGCGGATCCAGGGAGATCACGCAGATGACGGTGTCGGGCTTTCCGTCCGCCGTGAACTTGCCGGGCACCTGACGCGAGAACGCGATGAGGCGATCCGAGGAGGTCGGGTGGATGCGGATCTGGTGGAGCTGGCGCAGCGCGGGGTGCTTGGCTCGCGCGGCGTTGAGCAGCGTGAAGAGGCGCGAGATACCAATCGGCTCGGCGTCCTCCCATCGGCGCGGGCGGAACTCGTACTTCTCGTTGTCGTTGGGCTCCTGGTAGGTGCCGCGCGGCTCGTTCTCCACGAATTCGTAGCCGGAGTAGATGCCCCACGTGGGTGCACCGAGCGCGGCGAGCATCGCGCGGATCGCGAAGATCGCGGTGCCGCCGTCCCACATCTGCGGGGTCAGGATGTCGTGAGTCGTGGGCCAGAAAGCCGGGCGTATGAGGTGCGCCGTCTCTTCGGAGAGCTCGCGCAGGTACTCTTCGATCTCGTCCTTGGCGGTCCTCCACGCGAAGTACGTGTAGGACTGGTCGAAGCCGATCGCGCCGAGCGTGCGCATCATGGCGGGGCGCGTGAAGGCCTCGGCCAGGAAGAGCGTGCCCGGGTACTGCGCCTTGATGTCGGCCAGCAGGCGCTCCCAGAAGGGGATGGGCTTCGTGTGCGGGTTGTCGACGCGGAAGATCGTCACGCCGTGGTTGATCCACAGCTCGATGACGTCGCGCACGGCCTGGTAGATGCCCTCGGGATCGTTGTCGAAGTTCAGGGGGTAGATGTCCTGGTATTTCTTCGGCGGGTTCTCCGCGTACGCGATGGTGCCGTCGGCGCGGGTCGTGAACCACTCGGGATGCTCCTTGACCCACGGGTGGTCGGGGGAGCACTGGAGGGCCAGGTCGAGAGCGACCTCCAGGCCGAGGCCTCGGGCGCGCTCGACGAAGCGGTCGAAGTCAGCGAAGTCGCCGAGCTCGGGATGGATGGCGTCGTGGCCGCCCTCGGGGGAGCCGATGCCGTAGGGCGAACCCGGATCGCCGGGGGCGGCCTCCAGGGCGTTGTTCTTGCCCTTGCGGTGCGTCGTGCCGATCGGGTGGATCGGGGTCAGGTAGACAACGTCGAAGCCCATGCCCGCGATGCGCGGCAGGTCCTCCGCGGCGCCCGCGAGCGTGCCGGAGACCCACGTGCCGTCGGGGCGCTGGAAAGCCCCCGCCGAGCGCGGGAAGATCTCGTACCATGCGCCCGCCAGGGCCTTCGTGCGGGCCACGTCGAGCGGGTACACGCGGGAGGAATCCAGCAGGTCGCGCAGCGGGTGGTCGCGGAAGATCAGGCGCACGCGCGAGGAGATGCCCGCGGAGAGGCGCTGCTGGGCGGAATGGCTGGTGTCGCGCAGGCGGCGCGCCGCGTCGGTCAGGACGTCAATGTCCGAGGCCGGGGGGCGCTTCTGGGAGGGGTTGCGGTAGGCGGTGCCTTCGGCCGCGCGCTCCATGAGGAGGGCGCCTTCCTCAAGCATGAGCTCGACGTCAACGCCGGCGCCGACCTTCACGGTCGCGTCGTGGCGCCACGTCGCGTAGGGATCCGACCAGGAGTCCACGCGGAAGGACCACGCGCCGGGGGCGTCGGCGGCCACCCAGGCCTCGTACCTGTCGAGACCGGGGGCGATGTCGACCATGCGCGTGCGGGAGTATTCACCCCCGTCCGGGCGCAGCAGGACGGCCTCGGCGGCGAAAGCGTCGTGTCCTTCGCGGAACACGGTCGCACGAATGGGGAAAGGCTCACCTTCGGTCGCCTTGGCGGGAAGCGTGCCGTCTTCGATGACGGGGAACACTTCGATGATCGGGATACGGGGCAACAGTTTCTCGCTCACGGGACCCACAGTAGCCTATCGATGCGCGCGCGTGAAAGTGAGGCCCACGCCTCGGCTCTGCGAACGATCTCCCATGGTGTGGTGATGGGGCGTGTGAAGGAACGACAGAGCCCCTGGCTGGCGAGAAAGGGCGGGGCGGCACCCGAGTGATTCGGATGCCGCCCCGCTGGAAGACGTGAGACGAGACGTCAGTGGCCGCTGTTGCGCCCTGCGAAGATCGCCGCTCCGAAGAGGACGTAGAGGATGACCGTCGCCACGAGGCCGATGATCGCCCAGGCGAAGACGGCGCGCGCGTAGTTACGCTTCGACGGCGCGGAGCCGGAGCCGAAGGCGAGCACCAGCAGGTAGATGACGCCGATGATTGGGATGCCGGACACGAAGAGGGTGAGCATCCACGAGCCGACGGACTCGTCGGGACGTTCGGGGAATTGGTCGTAGGCCATAGTTGTCTCCAATGACGTAGTGAGTGATGGGTTAGTAGACCATCTGCATGGCGGTGCGAACCTCGGACAGGGTCTGGTCGGCCTGTTCGTTGGCGCGCTCGTTACCGGCGTGCAGGATGGACAGCAGGTAGTCCTCGTTCGCGATGAGCTCGGCGCGGCGAGACCGCAGGGGAGCGAGCATCTCGTTGAGGGACTCGGTGACGAGGGCCTTGAGGGTGCCCGCGCCCGCGTCGCCGATGCGGTCGGCGATCGCCTCGGGGGCCTCGCCCGTCGCCAGGGAAGCCAGCATGAGGAGGTTCGAGACCTCGGGACGACCCTCGGGATCGAAGGTGATTCGGCGCTCGGCGTCGGTCTTCGCCTTCTTGAGGATCTTCGCGGTCTCGTCCGCGGTCATACGCAGCTCGATCGTGTTGCCGCGCGACTTCGACATCTTCTGGCCGTCCGTGCCCAGCAGCAGCGGCACCTCGGAGAGGAGGGCCTCGGGGCGGGGGAAGACGGGGCGCTCGGGGGTGGCGCGGCCGTAGCGCTTGTCGAAGCGCTGGGCGATCAGACGCGCCTGCTCCAGGTGCGGGAGCTGATCCTGGCCCACGGGCACGATGTTCGCCTTGCAGAAGAGGATGTCGGCGGCCTGGTGGACCGGGTAGGTCAGCATGAGGCCCGTCATCGCGCGGCCCTCGGTCGCCTCCAGCTCGGCCTTAACGGTCGGGTTACGGTGCAGCTCCGACTCCGTGACCAGGGAGAGGAAGGGCAGCATCAGCTGGTTGAGGGCCGGAACCGCCGAGTGGTTGAAGATCGTGGAGCGCTCAGGGTCGATGCCCGCGGCCAGGTAGTCGGCGACGAGGCCGAGGACGCGCTCACGGATCGGGCCCACGCCGTCGCGGTCGGTGATCACCTGGTAGTCGGCGACCAGAACCCAGGTCTCAACCCCGCGGTTCTGCAGGAGCACGCGGTTACGCAGCGTGCCGAAGTAGTGGCCCAGGTGCAGGTGGCCGGTCGGGCGGTCACCCGTGAGGATGCGGAAACGCGAGGGGTCCTGGTCGATCGCCAGGTCGATCTCGGCGCTGCGGGCCTTCGAGCGGGCCAGCGAGGCATCAGAGGTTGCGGTTTCCAGGGCATCTTCACTGCGAGTCATGCGTGAATCCTATCCAATGTGTGAGTGACGGGGGGAATGGAAGAATGGTCAGCTCTCGGGCTGGAATGCCACGTCGGAGAGCAGGATGGTGACGGAGAGAGGCTCAATCGTCAGCGTTGAACGCGGGGTCACATGCTCGACCTCGAGGGAGAGCTCGGCGGGGTTGAGCGTGGAGCCGACGCCACCCTCGGCAGGAGTGGCCCACACGGTTGAGTAGGCGACGAGCCAGTCGAGGTCATGGCCCTCGGGCAAGGTGACCTCGGCGCTGTCCAGGTTGGCGTTGATGATGATGAGCGCGTCGCGGTCGCCCCACGTTACGCCCGAGCGCAGCATCTGGAACGTGCGGTGGTGCCAGTCCGTCCAGCCGTAGTCCGGCATGGGCGTGCCCTGGGCGGTGTACCAAGACAGGTCGGCGATCGTGTCGCCGTTGTGGGGAGTGCCCGTCGCGAAGCGGTCGGGGCGCAGAACCGGGTGGGCCTTGCGTAGCGAGATCAGCCAGGAGACGGCGTCGATCTGCGCCTGCTGGCTCTCGGCCAGGTCCCAGTCGACCCATGAGATCGGATCGTCCTGGCAGTAGGCGTTGTTGTTGCCGTACTGGGTGCGGCCGAACTCGTCGCCGCCCGTCAGCATCGGTGTGCCCGAGGAGACGAACATCGTCGCCAAGATGTTGCGCTGGGAGCGGGCCCGCAGGTCGGCGATCGTCATGTCGGAGAGAATCGCGTAGGGGGTGTCGGCGCCCGGGTGCGTGCCGTTCGAAGCAAGCGTGCCTTCCACGCCGTGGTTCCACGAGCGGTTGTCGTCCGACCCGTCCCGGTTGTTCTCCAGGTTCGCCGTGTTGTGCTTGCGGTCGTAGGCGGTCAGGTCCGCAAGGGTGAAGCCGTCGTGGGCGGTCACGAAGTTGATCGAGGCGCGGGGGCCGCGCAGACGGCCCAGGCCGTGTTCGAAGACGTCCTGGGAACCGGACAGGCGGGTCGCCAGGTCGTTGGGACCGGAGACGACATGGCCCGAGGCCTGGGCGCGCACGTCCGCCAGCCAGAAGTTACGCAGGGCGCCGCGGTAGTGGTCGTTCCACTCGGAGAAGGGGACGGGGAAGTTACCCGTCTGCCAGCCGCCCGGGCCCACGTCCCACGGCTCGGCGATCAGCTTCGAGTGGGCCAGGACCTCGTCTGTCGCCATTGCGATGAGGAGCGGATGCATGGGGCTGAAGCCCGTCGAGAAACGGCCGAGCGTGGCCGCCAGGTCGAAGCGGAAGCCATCCACGCCCATCTCGCGGACCCAGTAGCGCAGCGAGTCCATCACCATCTGGATGGACTTCGGATGATCCATGTTGACCGTGTTGCCCGTTCCGGTCACGTCGATCGTCTGGACCGGGCGCGAGGTGGTGTGACGGTAGTACATGTCGGAGTCGAGGCCGCGCCAGGACAGGGACGGACCCGCGTCGCCGCCCTCACACGTGTGGTTGTAGACGACGTCGAGGATGACCTCGATACCCGCCTGGTGCAGGAGCGAGACCATGCCGCGGAACTCGTCGACGACGGCCTGGGCGCCGCGTTCGCGCGAGGCCTCGGTGGCGTAGGAGGGCTCGGGGGTGAAGAAGGAGAGGGTGGAGTAGCCCCAGTAGTTCGTCAGGCCTCGTTCGGTGAGGAAGGGCTCGTCGCACTTGGCGTGGACGGGTAGCAGCTCGACGGCGGTGACGCCCAGGTCCTTCAGGTAGGACACGGAGGCCGGGTGAGCGAGGCCCGCGTAGGTGCCGCGCAGCTCCGCGGGCACGCCGGGCATGTTCTTCGTGAAGCCCTTGACGTGGATCTCGTAGATAACGGTGGTCTCCCACGGCGTGTGAGGCTGCGGCGCGATCGGGAAGGAGGGCTCCACGACGACCGAGCGCGGCATGTACGGCGCGGAGTCAATGGGGGAGCGGCGCAGCGGGTACTCGGAGGGGTAAAGGTCCTCATCCACGCAGTGCGCGTAGACCGCAGGCTTCATGTCCACCACGCCGTCGAGGCCGCGGCCGTAGGGGTCGAGGAGAAGCTTGTGCGAGTTATAGAACTGGCCGCCGTCAGGATCCCAGGTGCCGTGCACGCGGAAACCGTAGCGGGTCCCCGCACCGTATCCGGGGATGTGACCGTGCCAGATGCCGGTCTTCGGGCCGAGCAGAGCGAAGCGGGTCTCAGCCCCGGCCTCGTCGAAGATGCACATGTCCACGCCGGAGGCGGCCCTGGCGACCACGGCGACATCGAGACCGTCGCCCGACGGGAAAACCCCCAGACGGGTGGGAACGGGATTAGGTTCGGTGACGCGCACGGTGGGGATGCTGGACGAGCCGGAACGCTCGGACATATAACAGTGCCTCTTTCTTACAGTTTATTGGCTGCACCGTAGCCTGATAGATGCAGCCATCATCCATCATACGTGACCGTTAATTAAGCGGTCGGATTAGGGGGCCAGCTGAGGGTATGAACAGCGGCACGCACTGGTGAGGCAACCCTCATATATATGGGCGTGCTGCGCAGAATGTGGCACGCTAGAAGTCATGAGAATTGTCGTGTGTGTGAAGCATGTCCCCGACATGCAGTCCGAACGCCGTTTTGAGGGCGGCCGCCTGGTGCGCGGTGAGGACGATGTGCTCAACGAACTGGACGAGAATGCCATCGAGGCTGCCGTCCAGCTCAAAGAATCCGAGGAGGATGCGGGTCGTGAGGCCGAGGTCGTCGCGCTGACGATGGGCCCCGAGGACGCCGAGGACTCCCTGATGCGGGCCCTGCAGATGGGCGCCGACCGTGCGTACATTGTGTCTGACGAGTTCCTCGAGGGCTCCGACGTCATCACGACCGCCTCCGTTCTGTCCGTCGCGATCGCAAAGATCGCGCAGGAGTGCGGCTCCGTCGACCTGGTGATTACCGGCATGGCCTCGCTGGACGCGATGACCTCCATGCTGCCCGCCGCTCTGGCCGCCAAGGCCCACATGCCGCTGCTGGGCCTGGCCCGCTCCCTGAGCGTCGAGGACGGTGCCGTCACCATCGAACGCGCCGTCGACGGCTACACCGAGACCGTGCGCGCCGCGCTGCCCGCCGTCGTCTCCGTGACCGACCAGATCAACGAGCCGCGTTACCCGGCCTTCGCCGCGATGAAGGCCGCCCGCAAGAAGCCGCTGGATCAGTGGGGCATCGATGACCTCGTCGAGGTTCCCGGTGGCGAGGCGCTCGTGATGCGCCGCGCGCTGACCGCCGTTACCCACGGCGAGGAGAAGACCCGCGACGGCTCGGGCACGATCATTCAGGACGCCGGCGAGGGCGGGCGCGCTCTGGCCGACTACATCCTTTCGGTGGTGAAGTGACATGACGCAGCAGATGAGTTCCCCGATCCTCGTTCTGGCCGATCAGGCGGGCGATCACCTGACGCCCCTGGCTCGCCAGGCGGTCACGCTGGCCGCGTCCCTGACCTCCGCCGATGTCGTCGCGCTGTCCCTGGCCACCACCCCCGACGTGGCCGCCCTGTCTGAGCTGGGTGCGACCCAGCTGCTGCATGCCGACCTGGGTGACGCGGCGCGTTCCTCGGTCGTGGCCTCCGACGCGCTTGTTTCCGCGCTGGCGACCGGCAGCTTTGGCCTGGTGCTCCTGTGCTCGGACTACCGCGGTCGTGAGATCGCCGGCCGCGTCGGCGCCCTCACCGAGGCCGGCGTGGTCTCGGGCGCGTCCTCCGTCGGCTTCGACGGCGGCGTCCTCCAGATCGGAAAGACCGCCCTGGGCGGCTCCTGGTCGATGAGGATCGTCCTTGAGGGACAGACCCCGATCGTCGGCATCGCCTCCGGTGTCATCGACGAGGCCCCGGTGGCCTCTCCCGTCGCCCTGACCCCGCAGGCGCTGACCGTTGAGCTGAGCCCCGAGGCCTCCGCGATTCAGGTCGTCTCTTCCGTTCCCGACGAGGAGGAAGGCGTGTCCCTGACCGATGCCTCCACCGTCGTGTGCGGTGGTCGTGGCGTGGACGGTGACTTCGAGCTGGTGCGCTCCGTCGCTCAGGCGCTCGGTGGTGCCGTGGGTGCGACCCGCGTCGCCTGCGACGAGGGCTGGGCCCCGCGATCCGAGCAGATCGGGCAGACCGGCCTGACCGTCACCCCGAACCTCTACATCGGCCTGGGTGTCTCCGGCGCGATCCACCACACGGTGGGTATGCAGTCCTCCGCTCACATTGTCGCCGTGTGCGACGACCCGGACGCCCCGATCTTCGAGATCGCGGACTTCGGCGTCGTCGGTGACGTCACCGAGGTCGTGCCCGCAGCCCTGGCCGCCATCGAGGAGGCGCGCTCCCAGGCGTGAGCGTCTACCTCGACCACGCGGCTACCACGCCGCTGCGCGAGTGCGCCCTCGAGGCGTGGACCCGCGCCCAGCGTGACCTGGCTGCAACCCCCGGCAATCCCGCCGCCCTTCACTTCGGAGGGCGGCGGGCCCGTCGCATGCTCGACGACGCGCGCGAGCAGGTCGCAGCGGCCCTTGGAGCAGACATCCATGAGGTCATCTTCACGTCCGGCGCCACCGAATCTGACGCCCTCGGCGTGATGGCCGCGGCCCGAGGCATGCGCGGGCGCGACGGCGCGCGCGACCTGATCGTCGTCTCGGGCCTCGAGCATGATGCTGTCGCCCACCAGCGCGAGGTCGCCTCTCGCGAGGGCTTCTCCTGGGAGGTCCTGCCCGTGGATGCTGGCGGCCTGTCGGTGCTGCCCGGTGTTTCCGACGACGACGCGCCCGCCTCGTGGGATGGTCGCCTCGCGCTCGGATCCATGACCCTCGTGTCCTCCGAAATCGGCACGATTCAGCCGGTCGCAGACTTCGCTGAGCTCGTGCACGCCAGCGGAGGCCTCGTACATTCCGACGCCGCCCAAGCCATTCCAACCCTGGACGTGTCTTTTGCGGAGCTCGGTCTGGACCTCATGAGCGTCGGCGGACACAAGGTGGGCGCTCCCGCGGGCATTGGCGTTCTCCTCGCTCGACGAGGCATCCCCATGACGACCGACCGACCCGGTGGCGGCCACGAGCGCTCGATCCGCTCGGGCACGCCCGACGTCGCGGGCGCCTGCGCCCTCGGTGCCGCCCTTGCCGAGGTCGTCGCCGAGCGCGCCGCTTTCGCCTCCCGTGCGGCCGACCTGCGCGCGCATCTGCTGTCCCACCTGCCGGAAGGCACGTATCCGACGGTGGGGGAGACGGCCTCGTCGGGCGCCATCATCCACCTGTCCCTGCCCACCGCCCGCCCCGAGGCCGTCCTCATGGCCTTCGACATGGCCGGGATTGCGGTGTCCGCCGGGTCCGCTTGTCACGCGGGGGTCACGCGCCCCTCCGAGATCGTCATGGCGATGGGACGCAGCGAGGAGCAGGCGCTCGGTGTCCTGCGTGTCTCGCTCGGCCATGAGACGACGCGCGACGACATCGACGCCTTCCTGGCCGCCCTGCCGATGGCGATCCGCGCGGGTGCCGCCCTGGATGGCATCACCCACGTGCGCAACGAACGAAATGAGGAACGCTAGATGCGAGTTCTGGCAGCACTGTCCGGCGGCGTGGACTCCGCCGTCGCCGCCGCGAAGGCCGTCGAGGCCGGGCACGACGTCGTCGGTGTCCACATGGCCCTGTCCTCCCAGCCCCAGGAGTGCCGTATCGGCTCGCGTGGGTGCTGCTCGATCGAGGACGCCGGCGACGCAGCGCGCGCCGCCGAGATCATTGGCATCCCGTTCTACGTGTGGGACCTCGCCCAGGAATTTGAGCAGACCGTCATCACCGACTTCGTCGCCCAGTACAAGGCTGGGCGCACCCCCAACCCCTGCGTGCGCTGCAATGAGTTCGTGAAGTTCCGCGAGCTCGCCACCCGCGCCCGCGCGCTCGGCTTCGATGCGGTGTGCACCGGCCACTACGCGGCCATCGTCGATGGCGAGGCCGGACCCGAGCTGCACCGCGGTGCCGACAACCTCAAGGACCAGTCGTATGTGCTGGCCGTCATGGGGCCCGAGGAGCTTCACCGCGTCGTCCTGCCGCTGGGGGACGCTCCCAACAAGGCGTGGGTGCGCTCCGAGGCCGAGCGCCTCGGCCTGGGCGTGTCCAACAAGCCCGACTCCTACGACATCTGCTTCATTCCCGACGGTGACACGCAGGGCTTCCTGCGCTCTCACCTGGGTGCCTCGGAGGGTGAGATCGTCACCCCCGACGGCGAGGTGCTCGGCCGCCACGAGGGCTACTGGAACTACACGGTCGGCCAGCGTAAGGGCCTTGGTATTGGCGCGCCAGCGCCCGATGGGCGCCCCCGTTACGTCCTTGAGACGAGGCCGGAGACCAACCAAGTCGTCGTGGGAGCCTCTGAGCTCCTGTCCATCTCCCGCATTACGGCGACGGATGCCGTCTGGCTCGCCTCCGACGACGATGGATCCGACGCGACCGACCTCTTCGTGCAGCTGCGCGCGCACGGCACGCCCGTGCCCGTCGAGTCGCTGACGCGCGACCTGGACGCCGGAACCATCAGCGTCGTCCTCGCGAGTAGTGCGCGTGGAGTCGCGCGCGGCCAGTCGATGGTCGTGTACCGCGGAACTCGCGTTCTCGGCGAGGGAAATATCGACGCAACCGGGCGCTGAGGGCCTCGGGCCTGCGCGCCGTCGAGAGACGTGGGCGAGGGCATGCGGACGGCTTCGCGCTTCATCCGTTAGACTGGGGTGCGCGCGCGAGTGGCGGAATTGGCAGACGCGCTGGATTTAGGTTCCAGTGTCTTTGACGTGTGGGTTCGAGTCCCATCTCGCGCACAGTTGCCCCTGCCCGGTCGCCCCGGGGAGGTTGTGGTCGATAGACTGAGGTCATGAGCGCTTTGGAAATTGGCTGCAAGGCCCCCGACTTCACCGCCGAGACCACTCAGGGAACCCTGTCCCTGTCGGACCTCCTCGCCGCCTCGTCGCGCGGCGTCATCGTCTACTTCTACCCGAAGGCCTCCACGCCCGGCTGCACGAAGGAGGCCTGTGACTTCCGCGATTCCCTGGCCTCGCTCCAGGGCGCTGGCTACTCGGTGATCGGCGTCTCCGCCGACTCGATGGCCGCCCTCGAGCGCTTCACCGAGAAGCAGTCCCTCACCTTCCCGCTGGCCTCCGACCCGGATCACGAGATTCTCGAGGCCTACGGGGCTTGGGGCGAAAAGAAGAACTACGGCCGCACCTACGTGGGCATCATCCGCTCGACCGTGGTCGTCAACCCCGACGGTACGGTGGCCCTCGCCCAGTACAACGTGAAGGCAACGGGCCACGTGGCTCGCCTGCGTAAGGATCTCGGTATCGACTAATCCCATTGCTTTTCGAGTAACTAGCACCTATGATTGTCAAGAAACTGACAGCTAGTTACTAATGGAGGAGTTATGGGGGCCAGGACGCCTGACGCGTATCGAATCGGTGCGGGGCAGGTGACGCAGGAGTATCCGGCCGACGCCGTGCCCGCGCGTCTGCGGAAGCAGCCCAGCCTGCCCACGATGTCCCACGCGCCCGAGTCCTCTCCCGCCGAACAGGCCGTCACTGCCGAGGTCGCGGCGGTTCGACGCAAGGCTTCCGGTGCGCCTCGCTCCTCGAATGATTCTCGCCCCTCGAAGGACGCTGCCGCGGTGACGCAGCACCAGGTAGCTGCGCGCGAGGCCGCCCCCGCGCAGGCCGCACCCGTTGTGGAATCTCCCGCGCGCGAGTACGCGCATCTGGACGAGGCCGGGGTGGCCTTTGAGGGCGATCAGCATCCTGGCGTTCCTGTCCATCATGACTGGCGCCGCACGACGATGCGTGTCGTGGACTCGGCGGGGGAGCAGGTGGCTCAGAAGCGGGGCACGTCGGCACCGGCTTTGCCCGCGCCAACACAGGCCGAAGAGGCCTCTCGGGTTGGTGGTGCGTCGCGTGCCCAGCGTGCGACACGACGCTCGGGTGTCGGTGCCTCGCGCATGGATCGCCGTGAGCGGCCCACTCGCCGCGGGCAGCGCCATGGAGACCTTGTCATGTTTCTCCTCGGCTTCATCTCGGCGCTCCTGATTGTTGCGGCCGTAGTCGGTGGACTGTATGTTGCGCGCTCGACGGGTTCTTCCGGGTTCACGAACGCCGTCGACTCCTGTCACGCACGTGGTTTGCATGCTCGCTTGGCCAGTGATGAGACCTCGCTGACCCTCGAGGCCTTCTCCGATAGTGGGGATAGTCTGACGACACCGATCTTCCAGTGCGTGCTCGGCAAGCTCGGTACCCCAGCGGCGGTGCGCGAGCGCATGTACGCGACCCGCGCGATCGATGGCACCCAGTCGGAGCAGTGGGGATCCTATAAGGCGACCTGGACGTACGAACCGGATCAGGGCTTGACCGTCATCGTCAGCTCCCGCTGACGGCGTGATCGGCCCGGGGGAGGGTCATCATCTGAGATATGTTCTACCGCATTGCCTTGTATCGCTCGTAAAATGAGCGGGTATTTCAATGCGTGAAGGAGTATCTCGTGTCCGATTCGCAGCCCGCCGTGCCAGCCGCCCCCGTGGGGGATGATGTCGCACTGGCGATCCGAGGCCTCGTCAAGATTTATGGCAACCTCGTCGCCGTCGCCGACCTGTCCCTCGACATCCCCACCGGATCCTTCTACGGGATCGTCGGTCCCAACGGCGCCGGTAAGACAACGACGCTGACCATGGCCACAGGCCTGCTCACCCCCGACCGTGGCACCGCCTACGTGCACGGTATCGACGTGTGGGCGCGAACCCAGGAGGCGCGTGCCCTCCTCGGCGTGATGCCTGACGGGATGCGCCTCCTCGACCGCCTCTCCGGCCCCGACTTCCTCGTCCACGTGGGCATGCTCCACGGCCTGGACGCCTCCGTCGCCCGCGAGCGCGCCCACGAGCTCCTCGCGGCCCTCGACCTGGCCGAGGCGGGGAAGAAGCTGATCAGCGACTACTCGGCGGGCATGACGAAGAAGGTCGCCCTGGCCGCCGCCCTCATTCACTCCCCGCGAGTCCTGGTCCTCGACGAACCATTCGAGGCCGTGGACCCCGTTTCCGCGACCAACATCCGCCAGATCCTCACCGATTACACGCGTCGCGGTGGCACCGTCATCCTGTCCTCGCACGTGATGGCGACCGTCCAGCAGCTGTGCACGCACGTCGCCATCATCGACAAGGGGCGCGTGCTCGTCGCCGGAACCACCGACGAGGTCGCCCAGGGCGGCGACCTGGGGGAGCGCTTCACCTCCCTGGTTGGCGGCGTTCACTCTGAGGAAGGCCTGTCGTGGTTGGGCAACTGATTCGCCTCAAGCTCCGCATCATCTGGAACACGGTTCGCAAACAGACGGTCGTCCTCGTTCTCGCGGTTCTCGGCGTCCTGTACTTCGGCGGAATCTACACCTCCGCTCTCGTGGGCACCGCTTTCCTCGCTCGCTCCGACGAGGCCTACCTGGCCGCGCCGGTGATGCCGATCGTTGGGCCCTTCATCTTCCTGCTGTGGCTGGTCCTCCCGATCATCTTCGCCTCGATGGACAACTCTCTCGATCCCGTGCGCCTGTCGCCATACGTGGGACCCAGCAAGCGCCTCGGGGCGGGTTTGGCCGCCTCGACTGCGGTCGGTCCCGGCGGGCTCCTGTCCGCGATGATCCTCTTCCTGCCCGTCTGGTTCGCGCTGTGGCGCGCCCAGTGGCTTGAGGCGCTCGGCTGGTTCATCGCTGGTCTCGTGACGCTGCCTCTCGCGGTGCTGTGGGCGCGCGCGGTTGGGACCTGGTTCGCCGTACGCCTGGACAGCTCGAGCAAGAAGGATGCCGTCACGGCCCTGGGCGCCGTCGTCTTCATGCTGGTGCTAACCCCCTTGGGCTACTGGATGTCTTTGCTGACCCGGAACTTTTCCGTTGAGGCCTTCAAGGCGGGTGTGAACGTCGCGCTGTGGACTCCCTTCGGAGCGCCTTTCGGCGTTGTTGCCTCTCTGCTCGAGGGCGCGTGGGTGGCCGCGGCGATCCGCGCTCTCATCACGGTCGTGACCGCAATCGTCGGTTGGCGGGCCTGGCTCGCCGTCCTGCGCCCCGTCATGAGCGGCTACGCCGGTGAGATCAGCGCCGACGCGCAGCGCGCCATCGACGAGGGGCGCCATCTCATCGACGAATCTCTCGAAGAAGAAGCGCGCAGTCGCCGCTCCGAGCAGTCGCGAGCCGCCGGCCTTCGCAGCGTCGACCTGTTCACGCGCCTCGGCCTCGGGGTGCGCAGCGCCTCCCTGGCCGCGCGCACGCTGCGCTACTGGATCGTCGATACGCGCCTGAACATGAACATGGCGCTCGCGTTGCTCTTCCCGATTGTTGCGATCTTCATGGGGCGGCTGGTTGCTGAGGGGCAGTCATTCGCTTTCTCGGCGGGTATCTTCCTCTACCTGGTGCCCGTCACGACGGGCCTGACGACCGGCGCGCTCATGCAATACGACTCGACGGGCGCCTGGATCGTGGTCTCGTCGGGGATGAGCGGTCGCGAGGAACGTCGCGGACGCCTCGTTGGCTCGCTCATCGTGTTAGTGCCCCAGGTCATCGGCTATCTCATTCACGATGCCGTCAGCGGTGCGAGTGCCTCCGATTTCGTGTTCCACCAGGTGATAGGCGTCGTCCTCTTCGCGGGTGCGGCCGCGACGACCCTCGTCGTTAACGCGCGGTGGGTGTACCCGGTGCAGCCCCCGGGCACGTCCCCGCTGGCGACGAAGGGGACGGGTTCCTTCCTCATGACGATGCTGCTGCAGCTTGTGGGCTTCGCGGGTACCGCGGTCCTGCAGATCCCGTCCTACGTGCTGCTCGTGCTGGCGTCCTTCGGCTTCGTGCCGGACTGGGTCGCCTACGTCGTGGCCCTCGCGTGGTCGGTCCTCGTCCTTGAGGCTGCTGTCCGCATTGGCGGGCGCGTGTGGGATCGTTACGCTGTCGCCGCGCTCACGTCGATCCGCAGCTGGCCGGGACACTGATCTCTCCTTGCGTGGATGTACGAGGCCGGGGTGACCCACGGGGGTGCCCCGGCCTCATTGTTGGACGCTGTGGCACACTGTGCTGGAGCGGTTTTGGGGTTTTGTCTGTTAACCCAAATAAGGCGGGGTGCCGGCGATTCACCGGCACCCCGCCTATGACTATGACACGCGAATTAAGAGCGCTTCCTTCGCATTGCCGTGGCGCCAATAGTGCCCGTCACGGCAGCGAGCACCAGCATATCGCCGGTGAGAGCACCGGTCTTGGCGAGCTGCGTTGCAGGCGTAGGAGGAACCGAGGGCGTCACCGTCGTCGGTGTAGGCGTCGGACCGGGCTTGAAGGAAAACCGCGTCACATCGGGATGCGCCTCGCTGGTCGTGTACTTCAGGGGGTGCTTCATGAGCGGAGCTTCATCCCATCCGGCAGAAGGGCCGGTCATGGGAAGCGTCCATCCGGCGGAATAAGGGGTGTCTGTAGGGGGACAAGCGGGCGATGGGGGATCAAATACTGTTCCAACAACAGGACGAGGTTCGGCCAGTACGACAGTGTCGTAGTCGTCCATCGTCGGAGGGCATGCGGGTGAAGGCGTCCCGGGCCTGACGATGACACCGAGTTGTTTCTCAACATCAACCGAAATAACGCCCTGCGTGAGGTGATCGATCTGGTAATCCGTATCGGCAGTTGCGGATTCGGTGAAGGCAATCTTCTGAATAGTGATCACCGCATCACCGTGAAGCGCACTCATCGCGTCCTTGAGGGCTGCGATGGTGGTGATCTGATCGGGGTTATCGAAGTCCACGGTAACCGTTGCGGTCTGTCCGTTAACTGCCACGGTTTTCGCTGAGAAGCCCTGGGGAAGCCCAGTCACCGAGATGGCCGAGGGATCAGAAAACTTCAGCTGCGCAGGAAGAGTGATCTGGGTTGTGAAACCCAAGTGAGCATTCTTCAGTGCAATATCGTCGAAAGCGTTGGGTGCCTCGTCGTATTTCTCGAGGAGCTTCGCAATGCGTCCACCACGAAGGTCGTTCAAGTGAACGACGTTCTCGATGGTCAGGAGAGAATCTTTGCTCTCGGCGTAGATCTTTTCAGTCTGAGTCGGAGTGTTCCCCTCCAGGCCGACCCTAAAATCGGTGTCGATTGTCGGGTCATCGCCATTGACCGGAAGGGAGCCAAACACCTTCTTGTACTTGTAAATGCCGGTCAAGCCATCCGCAGACAACTCCTGCGTGGAGAATTCGTAGTCCGGAATTCCTGCGGCTTGGAAGAAGTTCGGCCCGGTCTTCGGGGGCTGTAAGTCGTGGCCGTCTTCTTCATCAACCCAGCGCGTTGTCCGCGTTGGTGCGGACGCGAAGCAGTCGGTGGGCGACTGTGCGAGTGCCAGGGTCTTCGTATCGAAGTTAAAGACCTGAGCGGGAGCGGTCGCTGATGCGAAGAAGTTGAACGTACCTGTCACGGTAACCTGTTCGCTGGCCAGTTGAGTCGCTTCCGCGGGGTCAGTTGTGCCAACGGCATAGGGGACCTGGACCTTGATCGTGTGCTGATCGGGGTCGGCTTTCTCTGCATCGTAGATGTCGAGTAGCTGCTGCCAGTTCAGATCCCTGAGCTGGATATTCGCAGTGACCTGTGTGCGCTCAGCGCCCGGCGAGAACGAGGTGTAGGCGATCATTGACGAGGTAGATTTCGCGGGAGACGTTCCCAACGTGACTCCCTCAGGGACACTCACGGTCAGTGTGATGTCGGGGTTGTCGTTGTTGCCCGAGTCATGCGGGGAGAGTCCCTGTGCAGCCGCAGCGCGGATTTCGGCCTCGTGGCCTGCCATAAGCGCAGTGATCGGAATATTCAGTACGACGGTACCGTGATAGGTCGTGATGACAGGGTTCGTATTGCACACCGTCGTGCTTGTTGATGAGACGTATTGTGAGAGGGAGAAGGGCTGGGCATCGGCTTGTGCGCTGCGTGGCGCAAACATTGATACCGCACCTGCAGCGACAAGAGCTAAACCAGCACCCGTAGCTAGAACTCTCCGGCTATTCCTCATGATGTTCCCCAGTCGTAGGTGAGCGAATTAAACGGAATGATTCATGATTTTTAAGTATACACATTGTCGAACAGCGCATCGCCTATTGTGAGCTCAGCTTCGGATTGACGGTTCTATCAGGCGTGGTCGCATCGCGTGCTAGCCCCTGAATGTGCGCGGATCCCTTGGATTGCACGCACCCCCAATCATCCGTGCATGGGTGTCCCGTCCCATATGCGACATAACCGGTTCGTGTGCGCGTTGGGTGGTTTGCATCGCTGCCAACTGGGCCAAGCTATGGGGACTCGTGAACATGGTGCTGGTGAGTGAGACGAAACTCGCCCGGCTCGGTGGGCTTCGAACAATCTGCGTGACAATATTCGCCCTGCTTGCGAAAAATGGCTGATTTGGGGGTGTTTTGTGTGTGCTGGGCGAGTTTTGTACCGTTTGCATGATGGTTCCGGTGTGCTGGGCGAGTTTTGTATCGCATGTGGCGTCGATGGCTGGCTAAGTGATGGAAAACAGCGTGACAAGTCGCCCGATTGGAGGCTACCGCGAGGCCTGCAGGGCCTGGCCGGGCTTCGAGCCGACGCGCCGAGCGAAGCTCGTAGCGCGGACGGCGAGCGGGCGGGCAGGCCTCGCGGTGGCCGGAGATCTGGCGGGCCGCGGCAGAGGCCGGAGATCTGGCGGGCCGCGGCAGAGGCCGGAGATCTGGCGGGTTACGGCCAACACCGGAAATACAATCGGGGGCACAGATGCGAAAAACCGGCGACCCGAAGGTCGCCGGTTGTCTGTGCGTCATGGGGGACTTGAACCCTCAACCCGCTGATTAAGAGTCAGCTGCTCTGCCAATTGAGCTAATGACGCGGGATACTTTCACCAGCCGGAGCCGGGAAAGCTGTGCGTCATGGGGGACTTGAACCCTCAACCCGCTGATTAAGAGTCAGCTGCTCTGCCAATTGAGCTAATGACGCGGGGGTTTTGCAACCGAGAGATAAATATACAGGCGTGCTCCTCCCTGCGCAAGTCAATGAGGGGTGTCGTGGCCTATGTCGCACGCCCGCCGGGCGTGAGTCACCCGGGCACCTACAATGGGGCGAGAAACGAAAGGGGAACGCCATGTCGGACGCGTCGAGCGCCTACTCCGTGGTCGCAGAGGACATCCTCAAACTCGTGTGGAGCGCCGAGGAGGCCGGCCGCGACGGAGTCAAGCCCAAGGATGTGTCCGATCACATGGGCGTCGTCCCTTCGACGGCAACGGAGAACATTCAGCGCCTGGCTCGCCAGGGCCTCGTCACGCACGAGCGTTACGGACGCGTGCGGCTGACCCCGCAGGGGAGGGCGGTCGCCCTCGGCATGGTGCGCCGCCACCGCCTGCTGGAGACGTATCTGCACGAGGCTCTCGGATTCTCGTGGGACGAGGTGCACGAGGAGGCCGAGATTCTCGAACATGCGGTCTCCGATCGGCTTCTCGACCGCCTCGACCGAGTCCTCGGCTACCCGAGCCGTGACCCGCACGGTGATCCGATCCCGCGAGCCGACGGCTCCAGCGACGATGTCTCGGGTAGTCCCCTCGACGCGCTTGATGTGACCGGCGGGGGAATCGTCGTCCGGCTGCCCGACCGCGACCCCGAAGCGTTGCGCGCGTGGGAGGAAGCTGGCCTCGTGCCCGGCGCTCATATCACCGTCATCGCGTCCGACGCCGGGGGAGTGACCGTCCTGCTCGAGGATGGGCAGATGCTCCTGCTTGACCCCGCCCAGGCCTCGGGCATCGTCGTTCGGGACTGAGCCACACCGGTGCGCCCCGCTTCCCATTGACGAGGCCCGGAAACGATCCAGCCCACCTGACCGAGTCGGCCGGGCGGGCTGGGAGCGCCCGTCGGTGGGCGCACAGGAGCGGGAGCGAAGTCCTCAGGCGAGGGACGCGGATCCCATTGACGGGGGCACGTGGCGGCCGTGTCCGGCGGACAGGAGCGCCTCGCGCAGGGCGGTGATCGCGTTATCGAGTTCCTCGTCGCTGGCGGGGGCCGCCTTCGACAGGAGGATGTCGGTCTCGTCGCGCAGGGGGATGACGTGCAGGTGGGTGTGGGGCACCTCGAATCCTGCGATCGCCAGGCCGGCGCGCGGCACGCCGAATGCGGCCTTCTGTGCCAGTCCGATCGTGCGGGCCACAGTCATGAGGTGGGCGGCGACGTCCGAGGGGGCGTCCGTCCATGCCTCGTATGCGGTGCGCGGAACCACCAGGACGTGGCCCGGCGAGGTGGGCTCGATCGTTGCGAAGGCGACGCACAGGTCGTCGGCCCACACGAAGCGGCCGGGCCAGATACCCGTAATGATGTTGTCGAAGATAGTGCTCATGCGACTATTGTCACCTATTCGCGCTCACTTCGGTAGGTGGGCGCGTCCGGCGGGGTGGGCGGGCGTGAACTACCCTGGTGGGGAGTATTGTTACGCGACCCATCGTTAAGCGAGGAACGCACAGATGAGCGAAAATCCGCAGAGTGCCCCGGCCCAGCGCTACACCGCTGAGCTCGCAGGTCAGATCGAGACGAAGTGGCAGGACCGCTGGGAGGAGCTGGGCACGTTCTACGCGGACAACCCCACGGGCGACCTGGCTGGCCCGCTGGCCTCCCACAACCCCTTCTTCATTCTCGACATGTTCCCCTACCCCTCGGGTAAGGGCCTGCACGTGGGGCACCCGCTGGGCTACATCGCGACCGACACGCTGGCGCGCTACCGCCGCATGAAGGGCGACAACGTCCTGTACACGATGGGCTACGATGCCTTCGGCCTGCCCGCCGAGCAGTACGCCGTCCAGACCGGCCAGCACCCGGCCATCACCACGAACCAGAACATCGCGAACATGCGCCGCCAGCTGCGCCGCATGGGACTGTCCCACGACTCGCGCCGCTCCTTTGCCACGACCGACATCGAGTACGTGCACTGGACGCAGTGGATCTTCCTGCAGGTCTTCAACTCCTGGTTCGATCCCGAGGCGACGGCCCCCGACGGCTCCCAGGGCGCGGCCCGTCCGATCGCCGAGCTGATCGCCAAGCTCGAGTCCGGCGAGATTCGCCCCGAGGACGGCTCCGATTACAACTCCCTGGACCGTGCCGCCCAGGCGAAGGTCGTCGACTCCTACCGCCTCGCCTACGTTTCCGAGGCCCCCGTCAACTGGTGCCCGGGCCTGGGAACGGTCCTGGCCAACGAAGAGGTCACCGCCGACGGCCGCTCCGAGCGCGGCAACTACCCGGTTTTCAAGCGCAACCTGCGCCAGTGGATGATGCGTATCACCGCATACGGTAAGCGCCTGTCCGACGACCTCGACACGATCAACTGGCCCGAAAAGGTGCGCACGATGCAGCGCAACTGGATCGGTCGCTCCGAGGGCGCGACCGTCCGCTTCGACGTGCCCGGCGCGCGCGAGGCCGGCGCTTCCCTCGACTCCCTGGACGTCTACACGACGCGCCCCGACACGCTGTTCGGCGCGACCTTCATGGTCGTGGCCCCCGAGCACCCGATCCTCGGCGGAACCGTCGGTGGCGACGCCGGCGACGAGGCCGCCCTCACCCTGCCCGCCTCCTGGCCCGAGGGCACGAAGGATGCGTGGACGGGTGGCGCCGCCTCCCCGAAGGAGGCCGTGAGTGCCTACCGCGCCCAGGCCGCCGCGAAGTCCGAGGCCGAGCGTGCTGACGAAGAACGCACCAAGACCGGCGTGTTTACCGGCCTGTTCGGCATTGATCCGGTTAACGGCCGCCCCGTTCCGATCTTCGTTGCTGACTACGTCCTGTGGGGCTACGGCACCGGCGCCATCATGGCCGTGCCCGCCCACGATGACCGCGACTGGGCGTTCGCCCGCGCCTACGACCTCGACATCGTACGCACGATCGGCCCGGCCGACGACCCCTACGCCCCCGACCTCGAGGCCGGCGCGTACACGGGCGATGGAGTGGCCGTCGACTCCGCGAACGACGAGATCGACCTGAACGGCCTTGCGAAGGACGAGGCTAAGGCCGCCATGATCGAGTGGCTGGTTGCCAAGGGCCTGGGCCACGGCACCGTCACCTACCGCCTGCGCGACTGGCTGTTCAGCCGCCAGCGCTACTGGGGTGAGCCCTTCCCGATCGTGTGGGACGAGGACGGCGTCGCGCACGCCCTGCCCGAGGACATGCTCCCCGTCGAGCTGCCCGAGGTCAGCGACTACAGCCCGCGCACCTTCGACGCGGACGACGCCGACTCCTCGCCCGAGGCCCCGCTGGGCCGCGCCGAGGACTGGGTGAACGTTACCCTCGACCTGGGCGATGGCCCCAAGACCTACCGGCGCGAGACCAACACGATGCCCCAGTGGGCGGGCTCGTGCTGGTACGAGATGCGCTACACCGACCCGACGAACTCGAAGCGTTTCTCCGGTGAGGAGAACCTGGCCTACTGGATGGGTCCGCGCGAGGGCAAGGTCAGCGGCGGCACCGACATGTACGTCGGCGGCGTCGAGCACGCGGTCCTGCACCTGCTCTACGCACGCTTCTGGCAGAAGGTCCTCTTCGACTTGGGTCACGTGCCGGGCTCCGAGCCCTTCCACACGCTCTTCAACCAGGGCTACGTGCAGGCCTACGCCTACACCGACGCGCGCGGCCAGTACGTGCCCGCCGACGAGGTCGAAGGCGACGAGACGACCGGCTTCACCTACAAGGGCGAGCCTGTCAACCGCGAGTACGGCAAGATGGGCAAGTCCCTGAAGAACATCGTCACACCCGACGAAATGTACGACGCCTACGGCGCCGACGTCTTCCGCGTGTACGAGATGAGCATGGGCCCCCTCGACCTGTCGCGCCCGTGGGAGACCCGCGCCGTCGTCGGCTCCCAGCGCTTCCTACAGCGCCTGTGGCGTAACGCGGTCGACGAGGAGACCGGCGAGCTCACGGTCACCGACGAGCCCGCGGACGACAAGACGCGTCGCCTCGTGGCCCGCACGATCGCTGAGGTCACCGAAGAGTACGAGAACCTGCGCATCAACACCGCGATCTCCAAGCTCATCGTCCTCAACAACCACCTGACCAGCCTGGACGCCGTCCCGCGCGACGCCATCGAGCCCCTGATCCTCATGCTCGCCCCGGTCGCCCCGCACCTGTGTGAGGAGCTCTGGAGCCGCCTGGGACACGAGGCCTCCCTGGCCCGCGAGCCCTTCCCGGTCGTCGAGGATTCCTCGCTGCTGGAGGAAGACACGGTCACGGCTGTTGTCCAGGTTAACGGCAAGGTCAAGGCCCGCATCGAGGTCGCTCCCTCCATCTCCGAGGAGGACCTCATCGCGGCCGCCCTGGCCGAGGCACCGATCGTCAAGGCCCTCGGCGGGGCAGAGCCCCTCAAGGTGATCGCACGCGCGCCGAAGCTGGTCAACGTCGTCGTCAAGAAGTGAGGTCACATGCCTGAAGGCGATGCAGTCCGTCGCCTAGCCGGTACCCTCGACGAGCTTTTCGTCGGGGGTATCGTCTCGGCCTCGTCCCCGCAGGGGCGCTTCGCGTCCTCTGCCGCCCTCCTGGATGGGTGGGTCATGCAGCGGGTGCGCGTGCACGGCAAACACATGTTCATCGGTTTCGTCCCGCCCATCGACGGTGAGACGTACGAGGCCGGGGTGGTCCTCCTGGAGGGCGCAGCGGCCGGCAGCGGGGAGCCGATCCTCGGCGAGGATGCTCCCTGGCCGGACCGGTGGGTGCATATCCACCTGGGCCTGTACGGCTGGTGGCGCTTCAACGGCGACGAGACCGTCGTCGACGAGGGGCACGGCGTCGCTCACCGCATCCCCAACATCCCGAAGGGGGAGTGGAACGGCCACTCCGAGACCCGCTGGGGCGAGGGCTTTGGAGAGGCCAAGGCGGGGGAATGGGAGCCGCCGGAGCCGGTCGGTGCCGTGCGCCTGCGCCTGTTCAACGACCATGCCGTTGCCGACCTGGTGGGTCCCAACCGCTGTGACCTCATCACGGATGAGGAGCGCATCAAGGCCGAGTCGAAGCTGGGGCCGGATCCCCTGGACGCCGGGGCTCGCTCCGATGCCGAGGCCATGGAGCGTTTCGCCCAGGTCGCTCACTCCAAGAAGCGCGCGATCGGCGAGATCGTCATGGATCAGTCGATTATCGCGGGCGTGGGCAACATCTACCGTGCCGACGCCCTGTTCCTCGCAGGCATCTCGCCGCACCGTAAGGGCGCCAATATCTCCATCAAGCGCCTGCGTGAGCTGTGGGTCCTCATCTGCGACCTTATGAACCGCGGCCTGGCCGCAGGTCGCCTGGACACGATGGACCCGGAGGAAGCCCCCAACCCGCCGATCGAGGGTGACGAGGAGGCCTCGCGCTGGTACGTGTACCACCGCACGGACCGCCCGTGCCTACGCTGCGGGACGCCGATCCGCGAGGCACTCATGCAGAACCGACGCCTGTTCTGGTGTCCGTCCTGCCAGCGCTGAGCGCGCGAAGAATCGTCAGGGGAGTGCGGGCCGCAAGGCTCGCACTCCTCGCCCTTTGTCAGGCGATCTCTTCGAATCCGAGGACCGAGTAGAGTTCGCGGGCCCCGCCGTGGCGCGTATCCAGGCGCAGAGCGAGGGAGTCGAATCCCCACTGCGAGCAGCGCGCGGCGACCTCGGAGACGAGGGCCGTCGCGATGCCGCGCCTGCGGTAGTCGGGGGCGACGATCAGGTCCACCACGAAGGGGCCGTCCGGCGCGTCATCCCACGGTGATTCGCGGACGACGAGGATCGCCCCGACGAGTGTGCCCCCGTCCCACGCGCCGATGAACGAGTCTTCCGTGGTCGCCCCGAAAGCGCCCTCAAACGTCAGGCGTAGTTCTTCGGAGGTTTCCAAGAGCGCCTCAGGCGTGACGTCGTCGTCGTACGCCTCGAGGGTGAGCACCGCGAGCGCGGGGATGTCGAATGTTGTGAGCGTGGCGATCTCAATACCCTGAGGCCGATTCGCCGCTGACAACGCGTCCAGGGGGGCATGTAGAGTTCGAGCTTCCATAAACCAACTATAGGTGAGGATTCTCACTTTGTCACGGGTCTTGAACGGATTCTCACAGACCGCATCTGACGAGGGCGAATGCCCTCAGATGTAGAGGGCCGGCTCCTCGAAGAAGTAGTTGGGATCGACGATGAGATCGCGGTCGCGCGTGTCCTTTTCGGGCTTGGGAAGCAGGCGCGCAGGCACACCGATTGCGACGTTGCCGCAGGGCACGTCCTTGACGACGACGGCGTTTGCGCCGATCTTGACACCCGTGCCCACGGTGATGGGTCCCAGGACTTTCGCGCCCGCGCCAATCATGACGTGATCGCCGACGGTGGGGTGGCGCTTGCCCGGTGTCATGGCGACGCCGCCGAGGGTGACGCCGTGGAAGATGACGACATCGTTGCCGACCTCGGCGGTCTGGCCGATGACGACGCCCGTCGCATGATCGATGAAGACGCGGCGCCCGATGGTGGCCTCGGGATGAATGTCCACGCCGGTGACGGCTCGGGCCACGGACGATAGCACCCGCGCGGGGGTGTGGGCGCCGTGAGTCCACAGAGCGTGGGAGACGCGGTGCGTCCACAGGGCGTGCACGCCCGGGTAGGTCAGTGCGATCTCCAGGGCGGAGGTGGCCGCGGGGTCGCGGCGCTGCGCCGTCACGAGGTCCTCGCGGAAGAGCCCGAGCGCCCGGGTGGGCAGGGTGCGCGACAGGGTCTTCGACAGGGCGCGTACGGTGAGCTTCACGAGTTCCTCCTGGATGGTTGACTGAGACGGAAACGCACAGGTGGCCCCGGATATTCCATCCGGGGCCACCTTAGCGCGTCAAGCTGGAAAGATCAGTCTTCGAGGCCCGCGAACAGGGCAGTCGAGAGGTAACGCTCACCCGTGTCGGGCAGGAGCGTGACGATCTTCTTGCCGGCCAGCTCGGGGCGGGCGGCGACGGCGGCCGTACCCGCCAGGGCAGCACCCGAGGAGATGCCCACGAGCAGGCCCTCTTCGGCGGCCGCGCGGCGAGCGAACTCGAGTGCCTGAGCGGTCTCGACGGAGATGACCTCGTCCACGATGCCCGCGTCGAAGGTCTCGGGCACGAAGTTGGGCATCAGGCCCTGGATGCCGTGCGGGCCGGGGGTGCCGCCGGTCAGCAGGGGAGACTCGGCGGGCTGAACGGCGATGATGCGCACGTTCGGGTTCTTCTCCTTGAGAACCTTCGCGACGCCCGAGATGGTGCCACCCGTGCCAACGCCGGCGACGAAGACGTCAACCTGGCCGTCGGTGTCGGCCCAGATCTCCTCACCGGTGTGCGCCACGTGGGCGGCCGGGTTGGCGGGGTTGGTGAACTGGGAGGCGATGATGGCGCCGGGACGCTCGGAGGCGATGCGCTCGGCCTCGGCGACAGCGGCGGAGACGCCGCCCTTCGGGTCGGTGAGGACCAGCTCGGCGCCGAATGCGCGCACGATCGCGCGGCGCTCGACGGACATCGAGGCGGGCATGACGATGACGACCTTGTAGCCGCGTGCCGCGCCCACCATCGACAGGGCGATGCCCGTGTTACCGGAGGTGGCCTCGACGATCGTGCCGCCGGGGGCCAGGGCGCCCGAGGCCTCGGCCGCGTCGATGATCGAACGGGCGATGCGGTCCTTCACGGAGGAGGCGGGGTTGAATGCCTCGACCTTGGCGACCACGTCGACGCCGTCGCCGGCAACGTGGTTAATTCGGACGAGGGGGGTGCCGCCGATCAGATCGGCGACGGTGGAGGCGATGCGAGCCATGAGGGGTCCTTCCTAAGCAGGTGTACCCCTGAATTGTCATCCCGCGCTCGGAGCCTCGTCTAGTTCAATTCGCCGTGTTTCCACGTAGCGAAACTTTGCAACACCGGACGAGGCCTGGGCCAGGCACGCGTCAATAGAGTCTCGGTCGCTCGGATCGATGGCAATGCGCAGCGTGACATCCGCGCCCCAGATGGTGTCGATGACAGCGGCTCCTCGTGCGCGCAGCTCGGCTTCGATGCGACCCGCGTCCCCGGGATTCAGCTGAGTTTCGAGGACGTCGCGTCCGACGAGGTATGCGATGGGGGCGCGGGCGACGGCCTCGGACACGGAGGTGGAGTAGGCGCGCACGAGGCCGCCCCCGCCCAAGAGGATTCCACCGAAGTAGCGGGTGACGACCGCCGTGGCGTTCCACGTGTCGGAGGCGCGGAGGGCCTCCAGCATCGGGGTCCCGGCCGTGCCCGAGGGCTCGCCGTCGTCCGACGAATGCTGCAAAGGTGCGGCGTCTGGCGGGTCGATCAGGTATGCGGAGCAGTTATGGCGGGCCTGCGGGTGCTCGGCTTTGACCGCGTCGATGAGCTCGCGAGCCTCCTCGGGGGTGTCCGTCCGGGCGAGCGTCGTGATAAAACGGGAACGCTTGATCTCAATCTCGTGGGTGAGGAGCGTACCGGAGGCGAGCGTGCGAAGAGCGGACATGCGCCCAGTTTAAGGGAGAGGGGCCGGCGCCAGTCTGTAACCAGGATCGCAGGCGCGTAGGCTCTCGCGATGTGCTTCAGGGACTGGTCCATGATAACCTTGTCGAGTTGTCGCCGTGCGCCCGCGTGGCGCACCGATCAGAATAGTCGTCGAGAAAGAAGAGGAGCGGTAAGACATGGCAGTTCCCAAGCGCAAGATGTCCCGTGCGAACACCCGCACCCGCCGGTCTACCTGGAAGGCTGATCTTACCGAGCTGAACACCGTCAAGGTTGCCGGCCGTGAGATCCGCGTGCCCCGCCGCCTGGCCAAGGCCTACAAGAACGGCCTCCTGGACGTCGAGGGCTGACCTCGCATCCACGCACGGGCCCGGGACTTGTTGTCCCGGGCCTTTGTCATGCCCATCATTGCTGAGCGTTCGGCGAACACCCTTACGGTCGTCGACGCGAGCTAAATTCAACTACTCGAAAAGGAACGCACATGAGCCTGCCACTGTCTCTGCCCGCCGCGAGCGGGGGAGCGGGCCATGGCCTCGTCGCAGCGTCGAGCACGAGCGACACCGAGGGAGCCATCGTCTCCCTCTTCCTGATTGCCGCCGCTGCGGCTGTCGCACCCCTGCTGTCCTCGCTCACGCGCAAGCGCGTGCCCGACGTCGTCTGGCTGCTCATCCTCGGCGTCATCATCGGACCGAACGTTCTCGGGCTTGCATCGCTCACCGAGCCGATCTCCGTGTTCCGAGAGGTTGGCATGGGCATGCTCTTCCTCATCGCGGGCACCGAGATCGACGTTGAAGAGGTGCATGGGCGGGCGGGGAGACGCTCGCTGCTCACGTGGCTGGCGTGCTTCGGTATCGGCCTGGCAGTCTCCTGGGCGGCGGTCGCCGCGTCGGGGACGACGGGGGTTGCCACCGCCACCTACATCGCGCTCGCGATCGCGCTGACCTCGACGGCGCTCGGCACCCTGCTGCCCATCCTCATGGAAGCCGGCGTCATGGGGACGACGATCGGAAAGGCCGTCCTCGTCCACGGCGCCGTCGGCGAGCTCGCTCCCATCATCGCCATGTCGCTGCTGCTGTCGGCACGTAGCCCGTGGGCCGCCGCGATCGTTCTCATGCTCTTCGCGCTTTCCACGGTCCTTGCGGTTGCTATCCCGACGCGCTTCATCCTCAAGCATCCGGCGATCGGGCGGACGATCCTGCACGGGGCGCAGACCTCGCAAAAGACGCTCATGCGCGTCGTCATGCTGGTCCTCACCGGCCTCATGGCGCTGTCCGCGGTCATGGAGCTGGACATGGTGCTCGGCGCGTTCGCGGCCGGCATCATCGTGCGCGCGCTGGCGCCCGGCAACTTCACGATGGTTGAGGGCGAGCTGCGCACCCTCGGCTTCTCGTTCCTGATCCCGCTGTTCTTCGTCACCTCGGGCATGAACATCTCGATGAGCGCCGTCGTGGGATATCCCTTCCTGCTCGTCGCCTTCATCGGCGCGATCCTCGTCGTGCGCGGCGTGCCCATCGTCCTTCTGGAACGCTTCCACGGATCGATCGAGCGAGTCGGCTGGACGGATGCGACACGCATCGGCCTGTACGGTGCGACAGGCCTGCCGATCATCGTCGCCGTCACCGAGCTGGGCGTCTCGACGGGTGTCCTGCCCGCGTGGCTCGCCTCGCTGCTCGTCGTCGCTGGCGCGATGTCCGTGCTGCTCTTCCCGCTGCTCGCCTTCCTGCTGGGGCGCGCTGGTGGAAAGGCGCGCTAACCTCCGCTAGTCTTACAGGCGGCGCACCGCGCCACGCCTCCGTAGCTCAATGGATAGAGCAAGGGCCTTCTAATCCCGAGGTTGCAGGTTCGAGTCCTGTCGGAGGCGCCGACGAGCAATCGTGGCGATAGTCTGCGATTTTACTGGTTGTCTCCGATGAGGACACACCAACAGTCTTCTGATGTTGAGAAGCAGAGTGTGCCAATCGTGTCGATTGCTCCCAGGGTCAGGTAGTTTTTAAAGAAGACTACGTGTTTGAAAACTGTTCCGACCGTCATGTTGTCGACGACGACTTCAAGGCCGGGTGTGATTGTGACCCGAATTGCCCTAGGGTGCCCGGGTCCAGCTCCGTAGGCCTCGCCAAGGAGGGCGAGTTTTTCCTGGTTTTCCCGAACGCCCTGCACCCAGCAGTTCGGTAGTTCATACGCCTTGACGAATCTTGAAGACTCCTCGCGTATTCCCGTACGTTTCCGGGCAAGAAAAATTTCTGGAGTGCATACGACTTGGCTTAGGATTCGAACTTTGTCTTCGAGCTGATTCGTTACCCGAATAAATGCTTGTGACATCTGATCAAGTTTCTCTGAAGTAGTGCTATCGGTGTCTGATAGGAGTGCTTTGAGATCGAGCTCGAGTTGCGTGGTAATGGGGTAGCTGTTCATGGCGGCGTTCCTCTGAAGGATTAGTGATGGTGAGTGATGAGGTTCGCGGTGGTGTAGGAGCCGTGTGTTATGAGTTGCCCTGCAAGCTCTATGCAGCCTCATCTGTAGAAGAGCATTACATGCAGATTCCTTTCACGCAATATTTAAAAGGGTTATTACTAGTAAGCTAGTATGCTAGTAAACTAGTAAATTAGGCGACTAATGGTTTAATTAAGTGGGATAGATGTAAATAAAAATGGATATTTTCTATCTTGTTTTCTCATGTGTGCGAATCCTGGGAAAAATCGATTGATGAATCCGAACGTTGGCGGTGCAGTTACCCTTCGTGTTCAAGTAACTTGCTCGAGCAATAGAAGTGTTTGGTGGTTGCGGTCCATCGTGGTAGCGAGACGTGCATGTCATGCGCATGTGTACGAGAACTTAGGTTGAAGTTGGCGATATTTTGTTGGAGTGGGGGAGAGGCTTGGTCCGTCCCTAACGCCTGGATGACGCCTCTGAGGTCGAGCGGAGCGATACACGTCGCTGTAGTGTGTCGAACCCTGTGTCCTTCACGGGGATTGATTCAGCGTGGCATAATGGGGGGAGCCGAACAGTTGCCGCTGTTCGACTCCCCGGTTTCCGGGATGGTCTTAGCTCCCCGTCAGGGTGCTAAGCGGGAATGCAATCGCCCAGATCAGCTGCGGCAGTGTCGTGATCACTGCTACAGCGATCTGGGCTTTCTGCTTCCCGTCACAACCTCGCCGCCGTTGGGGCTGGCGATGGTCTTTAGCCATTGCCCAGTCACCTCCTCTCAACGGAATCGCTCCCCGGCAGGAATGCAGGTGTCCCGGGGCGGTGCCGTGGAGGCAGCACTATCGTCGCACTGTGTATAGTCATCTCTGGCACGGATGTGAGACGGGCGCTGTCACAAACTCCCGTTACGTGGACCCCTCCTGCGCCACCTGCACGAAGGCGGTCATACTGGGGTCATGAACGCACGAACGAACACCACCCGTCGCATGTGCGGGTCTATTCGTGCCCGAATGTGCAGCTGACACCGACGTCCGCCAATCCTTAGGCTCGCGCCCCACCACCACACGCCCGCGTCAACGCGCACTCACGTGGAAGCCAGCCGCCACCCGAGAGTTACACCGTGCCCTTCTCAGACGACGCCTACGCCTGTCCCTGCACCCACGACCACGAGCCCACGCTCCTGTCCTTCGAGGTCATGCCCCCGCGCAAGCCCTCCCTGGAAGAACCCTTCTGGAACACTGTCGACCAGCTGCTGCGCGTGCGTCCCGACTTCATGTCCGTCACCTATGGCGCGGGCGGTAAGGATCGCTCCAACGCCCGTGCGACGGTCCGCCGCCTCGTGCGTGACACCCCGATCCAGCCGATCGCGCACCTGACCTGCGTCGGTAACTCGACCGAAGAAGTCGTCTCCACTGTCTACGACTACCTGGACTCTGGCGTGCGCACCTTCCTGGCGCTGCGCGGAGACCCGCCGGTGGGACAGGAAGGTTGGGAGCCCGGCCCGGGCGGCGTCGGTAGCGCCACTGAGCTCATTCACCTGATCCGCACCGTCGAAAAGCGCCGCTGCGACGCCCATCCGGGTGAGGCGCTGCGCTCCGCCTTCAAGCCTCTGACCATCGCCGTCGCCGCGTTCCCTGCGGGCAACCCCGCAGCCGGAACCACGCCCGCTCAGGAAGTCGAGCGCCTCCTCGTCAAGCAGGCTGCAGGCGCCTCCTTCGCGATTACGCAGCTCTTCTGGGATGCCGAGGTCTACGCCTCCTTCGTCGAGCGTGCCCGCCGCGCCGGCGTCACCATCCCGATCGTGCCCGGCCTGCTGCCGGCCACCGACCCGGCGCGTCTGCGCCGCGTCCAAGACCTCACCGGTATTGAGGTCCCCGAATACCTGCTGACGACGCTCGCCGACTATCCCCACCAGGACGCGCGCGACGAGTTCGGCGCAGTCTTCGGCTCGCGCCTCATCCACTCCGTCCTGGAGGCGGGCGCGCCAGGCGTCCACCTCTACACCTTCAACCGCTCCAAGCCCGTCTTGGACATCCTGGCCCTCATGGGAGTGAAGCCTGACCCGCTGCGGTCCCAGGCCTCGACCCCTGATACCCGCGCCTGAGCGCACCACCATCCACCCTGCGGCAGGGTGCGGGATTTCCCGCGCACGCCGAACGAGTAGCACACCCAAGGAGAAAACCATGTCCGCTGCGACCACGCAGTTTCCCACCGCCACGATCCTGGCCTATCCGCGTATCGGCCGTGGCCGCGAGCTCAAGCGCGCCCTCGAGGCCCGTTGGGCCGGCCGCATCACCGAGGCTGAGCTGATCCAGGCCGCCAACGATCTTCGCAAGGAGAACCTTGCGCGCCTCGTCGAGCTGGGTCTGAACCCCTCCGACGCGTCCCTGGCCGACGCCCCCTCCCTGTACGACCACGTCCTGGACGCCACGATCCTCCTGGGTGCCATCCCGCCGCGCTTCGCCGGCCGCGAGGGCCTCGACCTCTACTTCGCGCTCGCCCGCGGTGATGACAAGGTCGGCCCCGAAGAGATGACGAAGTGGTTCGACACGAACTACCACTACCTCGTCCCCGAGATTGGCCCCGACACGCCCCTGCGCTTCGCCGACGACACGATCACCCGTCGCTTCACGGACGCCCGCGAGTGGGGCTACGTCACCCGCCCGGTTCTGGTCGGCCCCGTCACCTACCTGGCGCTCGCCAAGGCTGACCCGGCCACCCCGGACTTTGATCCGCTTACCCGCATCGACGAGGCCGTGGCCGCGTACGAGGAGGCACTGGCCTCCCTGCACGCCGCGGGCGCCCCGTGGGTCCAGCTCGACGAGCCGGCCCTCACCTCCGACAACCTGTCGCGCACCCGCGTTGAGCTGGGCGAGCTCGCCGCCCGCGTCTACGAGCGCCTGGCCGCCTCTCAGAACCGTCCCCAGATCCTGCTCACCACGCCCTACGGCGATGCCTCCCACGCGGTGGGTGCTCTGGCTAAGACTGGCGTCGAGGCCCTCCACGTCGACACGCTGCGCGGCTCGCTGCCCAAGGGCGCCGACCTGTCCGGCGTCACCCTCGTCGTCGGTGCGGTCGATGGCCGCTACATCTGGCGCGCCGACCTGGCGCAGCTGCGCGACACCCTGAAGGCCGCTCAGGCCCTGGGCGCCGCCCGCGTCACCGTCGCCACCTCCAACTCCCTCCAGCACGTGCCTCACGACACCGCGCTGGAGACCTGGGACGACGCGACCCTCAACGAGAACCTGCACGCCTGGCTCGCCTTCGCCGACCAGAAGGTGCTCGAGGTCGTCACCCTCGCGCGCGGCGTGGATGAGGGCTGGGAAGCCATCGATGCCGAGGTTGCCGAGGCCACCCGCGTCCTCGAGCAGCGCGCCGCCGCCCCCGGCGTCGTGCGCCCCGAGGTTCGCAGCCGCACCGCCGCTCTGACCGATGCCGATCGCGCCCGCGAGCCCTACCTGGAGCGCGAGGCCGCCCAGACCGAGCGCCTGCACCTGCCCCCGCTGCCCACGACGACCATCGGCTCGTTCCCGCAGACCACCGAGATCCGCAAGGCCCGCGCCGCCAACGCTCGCGGAGAACTGTCCGACGCGGACTACGAGGCCCGCATGCGCGAGGAAATTGCCTCGGTCATCACGCTCCAGGAGGAGCTGGGACTCGACATGCTCGTCCACGGTGAGGCCGAGCGTAACGACATGGTCCAGTACTTCGCCGAGCTGCTCGATGGCTTTGCCGCCACGCGCAACGGCTGGGTGCAGTCCTACGGCTCGCGCTGCACGCGTCCCTCCGTCCTGTGGGGCGACGTTTCGCGCCCCGCGCCCATGACCGTGGGCTGGACCAGCTACGCCCAGTCGCTCACCGACAAGCCCGTCAAGGGCATGCTCACCGGCCCCGTCACGATCATCGCGTGGTCCTTCCCGCGCAACGACCTGCCCCTCGGCGAAATCGCCGACCAGATCGGCCTTGCCCTGCGCGACGAGGTCTCCGATCTCGAGGCAGCCGGCATCGCCGCGATCCAGGTCGACGAGCCCGCCCTGCGTGAGCTCCTGCCCCTGGATGCCGACCGCCACGCCGACTACCTGAACTGGTCCGTGGGATCCTTCCGCCTGGCCACCTCCTCGGTGCGTCCCGACACCCAGATCCACACGCACCTGTGCTACTCCGAGTTCGGCCAGATCATCGACGCCATCAAGGGCCTGGATGCCGACGTGACGTCCATTGAGGCGGCCCGCTCCAAGATGGAGGTCGTCCCCGAGCTCGCCGAGTCCGGCTTCGACCACGGCATCGGCCCCGGCGTGTGGGACATCCATGCTCCCCGCGTCCCCGGCACCGAAGAGCTCGCCGAGCTCATCGGCTTGGCCGCCGACGCCGTTCCGGTCTCGCGCCTGTGGGTCAACCCCGACTGCGGCCTCAAGACCCGCGGCTACGAGGAAACAAAGGCGTCGCTGGACAACCTTGTCTCTGCTACTCGACAAGTGCGTGCCCAGCGCGGCCTGGAGAGCTGAGCGTTCTCCTAGGCGATAGGTGAGGGGCGGGCCCTTTGGGTCCCGCCCCTCACCGTTTGCGTCTGTGCGGGCGCGCTACGTGTGCGCTGGTGATCCGCGTGCGGGGGAGCGGGCATCTGTGCCCACGCATGTAACAGCGCCAGAATGTGACGGTGCATCGGGGAGATGGGATGCACTGTCTGAGCTGTTGCCTTATCGGTGTTATTGCAACGATTAATAGCTGTCGCCAGGGTGGTAGCCGGTGAATACAGGCTGTCCGCCCCGCGATCAGACGCTGTTACACAGTCTCATTGTGTGGACGCCGTGTTGCTCGGACGGAATCCGTCCGACAGACTTAATGCCATGACGACCTTCGCGAACCCCATGTGCTGCCCCTGCGGTGGCATGATGTCGCGAATGTGTATGTGATTGACGCCCCAGATACCCCTGTCAATCACCGCCGCAGTGATATACCCACGCCGATAGTGGGAGTGCGGCCCCGAAGAATCGGATACACCCATGACCCTCGTCAACACCCCTGCCGCCTCCGTCCGTGCCGCCAACGACACCCCCACCTCCTACGAGGAATTCCTCGACGTCCTGGCCGGCCTGCGACTGAGCTCCTCCCGCATCGACATTGACATCGACCGCGGCCAGGTCACCCTCGACGGACGCGACGCCGGCCTGTCCGCCAAGGAACACGACCTCCTGGCCCACCTCGCCGCCAACGCCGACCGCTCCGTCACCCGCGACGAGCTCTTCGCCTCCGTGTGGGCCGATTCCGAGCTCGGCTCCGACTCCCGCACCGTGGATGCCCACATCCGCCGCCTGCGCAAGAAGCTCTCCATCCTGCCCGACCTCATCTCCACGGTCCGCGGCGAGGGCTACCGCTTCAACTCCACCCCCTCCGTGCGCGTCCGCGTCACCCGCCCCGTCACCCTCGCCGCCTGAGCGCCCCTCGCGGCGGACCCCGACGCTACACCCGGCCGCGCCACCGCGCGCATCGGCCCAGCGGCCACCCCGGGCGGCTCCCAGCCCAGCCACCCGCACGGGCCGGATAAAAGGGGAGAGGGGCCACGGCCTCGTCCCCGAAACCGCGCCCCTCTCCAGCGCTTTGTACGACCTCGTCAGATCACGAGTCGCGTGATCTCCGAATCCAACGGCAGCTCCTCCACATGCAGGGGGGAGGCTTCCATGCGGTGTCGAAGCCCGTCGATGTCATCCGGGTTCGACAAATCGATACCCACCAGCGCGGGGCCGAGCTCGCGGTTGTTCTTCTTCGTGTACTCGAAATGGACGATATCGTCCGCAGGGCCCAGCACATCCGACAGGAAGACGCGCAGCATGCCCGGCTGCTGAGGGAAGGTCACGAGGAAGTAATGACGCAGGCCCTCGTGGCGAAGCGAACGCTCCATGACCTCGGCGTAGCGCGTCAGGTCATTGTTACCACCCGACACGACGCACACGATCGCGCCGTCGGAGCGGCCCAGCAGCGCCTTGCGATCAGCCGGATCGGTCAGGTACACGTGCGCGGCCGTGGACGCGAGAGCGCCAGCAGGCTCGGCAATGACGCCGTCGGACTGGTAGAGCTCCAGCATCTCCGTGCACACCGCGCCCTCGGGGACGACCAGCACGGAATCAACGAACTGCGAAGCGATGTGGAAGGGGAGCGAACCCGCCCGGCCCACCGCCGTGCCGTCCACGAAAGGATCGACCTTCGCCAGGGACATCGGCTGCCCCGCCTCAAGGGCCGCGTGCATCGAGGCCGCGCCCGCGGGCTCCACGCCGATAATCTTCACCTCCGGACGATTCGCGCGCAGCCACGTCGCGATACCCGCGATGAGGCCGCCGCCGCCCACGGGGACCAGAATCGCAGCCGTGTCCTCGGGCATCTGCTCCTCGAGCTCGACGCCAATCGTGCCCTGCCCGGCGATCGTAAACGGATCATCGTAGGGATGAACGTAGGTGCGGCCCGTGGCGCGCGCGGCCTCCTGGGCCAGCGCGTTTGCTCGGTCGAAGGTGCCATCCACGATGACCTGCTCAACCCACTGCCCGCCAATCGTCGCGATACGGCGACGCTTCTGACGAGGCGTGTTCGAGGGCAGGTAAATCGTGCCCCGCACGCCCAGGTGGGCACAAGCATACGCCAGGCCCTGCGCGTGGTTGCCGGCCGAGGCGCACACGACGCCGCGTTCGCGCTCGGCGGGGGACAGGAGCGACATACGCGCGTAGGCGCCGCGCACCTTGAAGGAGCGGCACTTCTGCTGATCCTCACGCTTGAGCAGAATATCCACGCCGGCCTCGGTGGACAGACGCTCGGAACGATCCAGGTTCGTGCGAACGGCGACCCCCTCCAGGGCGGTGGCGGCCTGACGGATGTCCTTCGGCGTGGTCACGTGAGAACTAGCGGACATGGGAACTCCTTCCAATACCCTTCTAGTGTAGTAGTGGCCACCGCCCCCAGGTCCCACCCAACCGTATGACCCAGAGCGCACTAACATAGAAGGCGTGAAAACTTTGAAAGACCCCCTGGTCTGGATTGACTGCGAAATGACCGGCCTGGACGTCGAGCGCGACGCCCTCATCGAGGTGGCCGTGGTCGTGACCGACGGCGACCTCACGATTGTCGACCCCGGCATGGACGTGCTGATCACGCCGCCCGCCGAAGCCCTCGACAACATGAACGACTTCGTGCGTAACATGCACACTTCCTCCGGGCTGCTCGATGACCTGCAGACGTCGGCGGTGTCCATGGAAGAGGCAACCGATCAGGTCCTGTCCTACATCAAGCGCTTCGTGCCCCAGCAGGGCAAGGCGCTCCTGGCGGGCAACTCGGTGGGCACCGACAAGATGTTCCTCGAGGCGAACATGCCCTCCGTCATCGACCACCTGCACTACCGCCTTGTGGACGTGTCCTCCATCAAGGAACTGGCCAAGCGCTGGTACCGCGCCGCCTTCGCCGAGTCCCCCGACAAGCACGGCGGTCACCGTGCGCTGGCGGACATCCTGGAGTCCATCCAGGAGCTCGAGTACTACCGCCGCGTACTCTTCCCGGCCGAGCCGGTGACCACCGAGCGCGCGCGTGAGGTTGCTCGCGAGGTTGTCGCCCTGGGCATTCCCGCTATGGGCGAGGCCGCCGAGGCCTGATTGTCATTCGTCACGCCAAGCGGCGGCATCCCTACAGGGGTGTCGCCGCTTCGCTGTTTCGGGAGTGCTGGCTGGGCGCAGCGTGGCGTCCACAGGGGTGTGTACGCAATGCCCGTTATCCACAGGGGTACGAGGCGAACGCGCGTCATCCACAGGGTGCGCTGCGGCGCTTGAAGTGGTGTGGCGTGTGGGGCTTTCCTGGATGCATCCGGCCAACGCCGGCCAGAACGGACAAAGGATGCAACGATGCAGGACATATCGACGACCCTGAGGGGCCGTATCGGATCAGAACCGATGATGAAGCACGTCAAGGGCGACGTCTGCGTGACGACCTTCCGGCTCGCAATTACGAAGTGGCGCTTCACGAGCGATGCGCGCACGGGCAATGCCTCCTACGTGGAGGACGGCGCCTACTGGTACACGGTGGAAACCTGGGACACGCTGGCCTCCAACGTGTTTCGCAGCTGCCGCAAGGGTGACCCCGTCGTCGTGGTCGCCCGACCCGTCCCGAACGGTTGGATCGATGGTAATGGGCAGATTCGGTCATCGATCGTCTACCGGGCCTCCTCGGTCGGCCACGACTTGGCACGCGGCACCTCCCAGTTCACGAAGAATGGCGCGCACGCGACCGATGAGCCGGCAGGTGGGACGCAGGGGGATCCCTATTCGACGAGGCAGGGGCCGGGATCTGCGGTCACGGCTCAGGCTGAGGAACACCAGGGAGACCTAGGCACCGACGTGCACGCTCACGTAGCTGCGCCGGATGAGGGTACGTACATCCTGCCTACTGAGGCGGCCCACTCTCTGAGTGAGCCGACGTCCCACGCTCCGACTGGCGCAGCGGGAGGAGAACTCTCACCGCTTCCCGCGCTCGAAGAACACGAAAGGTCCGAGGAACATTCCTCGGACCCGGTGAGGAACTCGTCGTCATGCTTCGACTATTCGGCGCTGGAGCGCGGACACACCGATGCGACGAAAAATGATGCGTTCGAGCCTCTTGATGGCGACGCGGACGAGCCGCCCGATGCCGCCTAGTCGGACGCGTCCACGATCACGACCTGCGCGATGGCGCACTCCCCGTCGTGGCTGATGGACACGAGCGCTCTCCACGTGGAAGGCGCTCCGAGCGACTCCTCGCAGGCAGCTGCGACTCGGCCGTGCAGCGCGAGAGCGGGACGGCTCCACTCGTCGTGGATCACCTCAATCTCGCGCCAGTCGACGTCGTCGGTGCCGATGAGAGGCGGGGAGCCAAAGAGGGCGCACGACCAGGCCTTGATAAAGGCCTCCTTCGCGGCCCATAGGCCGCCCGCGTGACGGGCCGCGGCCTCGTCATAGCGGGCGGAACCGGGCTGCGCGCCAGAGGTAGCGGCGGCGCGGGCGCGGACCCGGCGGGCCTCCCTGGGCGTCAGGACGCCATTCAGGAAGGCCGAACCCGGCTCCCTCACCTGAGAGGCAAACTCAGGGAGGGAGACCAGGTCAACGCCGAGTCCGCGCATCGCTCACTTGCCTTCCGGCAGGTGGTAGAAGCCGTCCTCGCCGAGGCGGGCGTTCGGATCCAGCAGGATCGCGGCCTCGACCTCGTGCGCGTCACCGGCAACGCCCGCAGCCGGGTCGTCGGGCAGACGACGACCCTCCACCGAGGTGAACAGCGGAGCGTGGCCCAGCATGCCCATCTCGATGTGACGCTGGCCGTTGCGCAGGCGACGATCCGACGCGGCACGCCACGCCTCGAGGCGCTCGCGTCCAGCCTCGCGCTCCACGATGGCCTCGAAGGCGGCCTGGTTGACCAGCGCCAGGAAGCCGGAGACGTGGCCGAAGCCGAGCGAGGTCGCGAACGCCGCGCGCACCGGTCCACGCGAGGACAGGTTGAGCGGGGAACGCAGCCACACGAGCGGGCCGTACTTCTCCATCGCGTCGTCGACGCAGTCCAGCGCGACGTTCGCGGGGATGAGCCCCGTGCGGAACACGTCGATGATGCCGCCCACCTGGAACACGCAGGCGCCACCCTTCGCGTGACCCGTGAGGGTCTTCTGCGAGATGACCAGCAGCGGGTTACCGGGGGTGCGGCCCAGCGCCATGCCGACGCGGGTGTGCAGATCCGACTCGTTGGGGTCGTTGGCGTTCGTGGACGTGTCGTGCTTGGACACAAAGGCCACGTCGTCGATGCCCACGCCGAGTTCGGCGAGGTTGCGGGCGATGACCGAGTCACGTCCGCCGCGCGCCACCGCGAGGGCACCCAGGCCGGGCGCCGGAATCGAGGTGTGCGCGCCGTCGCTGAACGTCTGTGCGTGCGCCACGACAGCCAGGACCGGCAGGTTCATGTCGAGGGCCACCGAGGCGCGGGTCAGCAGCACGGTGCCGCCACCCTGCGCCTCGACGAAGCCGCCACGGCGGCGGTCGTTAGCGCGCGAGACGAAGCGCGAGGAGATACCGCGAGCGAGCAGCTCGTTGGAGTTCGCCGTCGCATTCATTGCGCCGAAGCCCACGATCGACTCGACCTGGATGTCGTCGATCGCGCCGGCCACGACGAAGTCCGCCTTGCCGGCCTTGATCTTGTCGAGGCCCTCCTCGATGGACACCGCGGCGGTCGCGCAAGCGCCGACCGGGTTGATCATCGAGCCGTAGCCGCCCACGTAGGACTGCATGGTGTGTGCAGCCACGACGTTGGGCAGGGTCTCCTGCAAGATGTCCTGCGGGTAATCCTCGCCCAGGAAGCGGTCGACGAAGAGCTTGTGCATCGAGCGCATGCCACCGAAGCCGGTGCCCTGCGTGGAGGCCACGGTCGCCGGGTGGACGACGCGCAGCAGCTCGGCGGGGCTGAAGCCGGCAGACACGAACGCGTCGACGGCGGAGACCAGGTTCCACACGGCGATTGGGTCGATCGAATCCAGCATCGAGGCCGGGATGCCCCAGCGAGCCGGATCAAAGTCCGTCGGGAACAGGCCACCGATGCGGCGGTTCAGCGTTGCACGACGCGGCACTCGCACCTGGGCGCCGGACTTGCGCGTCACCTGCCACTCACCGAACGCGGTCTGCTCGATGACGGTGAACTGCGGGTCAGCCTCGGCGTAGGAGCGGGCCTCGGCCTCGTCCTCGACCGTGAACGTGATGTCGCGGTCCAGGAAGACCATCGCGGACTCGGGCGTGTACCCGTCGTGCAGCGGTCCGTCGTCGTGGAAGAAGCGCACGCCGGAGCGGGCCACGACCTCGTCGCGGTAGCGATCGAAGATCTCCGACTCGGGCACCAGCTGGTCGTCCTTGTCGTACCAGCCGCCCACGGGGGTGTCCGACCAGGTCAGCAGGCCGGTCATCCACGCCAGCTCGAGCACGCCCGCGGGGGTGAGCTCAACAGTGCCGTCGGTGTGGATACCGAGCTCGGCCTGGACGCGGGTACGAGCGCTGCCCCACGGGCCGACCTCGCCGTGACCGACGATGACGACCGTGTCGGCCAGCGACGCGGTGGTGTCACCCCACTGCGAGGGGTCGACGTGCGGCACGGCGACCTGCGAGGGCGAGGGCAGCGCGGAGACCGTTGCAACCGGCTGCTCGGCGGGCGGTGCGGGGATGGCGGCCTCGGCCTGGGCGCGTAGGGCACGCAGGTCGATGGAGGAGTCCAGGCCGCCGGTCAGGTCGGCGTCCACAGGGGCGGTGGCAGCCTGTGCGCGCACCTCGGTGCTCGACAGGTTGAGCAGCTGCTCGGCCATTTCCTCGGTCGACCAGGTGCGAACACCCGCGGACTCGACGGCGGCGACCATCGGATCGTTGCCGCCCATGAGGCCGGTGCCACGCACCCAGCCGATACGCGGGTGAGCGATCGAGACACGCGAGCCCCAGATCGGCTCGGCCGCCCAGCGGGTTGCGATGGCGTCGAAGGAGGCCTTCGCCTCGGCGTACGCGCCGTCGCCGCCGAAGATGCCGCGGTTCGGGGAACCGGGCAGCACGACGTGCAGGCGGTGGTCAGCGTGCGTGTCGGAACCGATCGCGCACAGGCCGGCGATGGAACGCTCGACGCTCCACAGCAGCAGGCGCATCTGGTTCTCAGAGGCCGGGCCCGCGTCGGCCAGCGTGCCGGAAACGCGAGGAGCGGCGAACGGGTAGAACAGCGTCGGAACCAGGGCTTCCTTGGTCACCTTCACGTCGGCGCCCACGGACTTGGTCTGCTCGGTGCCGATCCACTCCACGAGCGCATCCACGTCGCGGTAGGAGGCCAGGTTCGCGGGAACCAGCCACAGCTTCGCACCGCCAGCGGCGTGCGTGCGGTACAGCTCCTTGGCGAAAGCCAGGCGCGAGGCGGAGATCGACGAGGAGGTCGCGATGACCGTCGCGCCACCGGCGAGCAGGCCGCCCACGACCGCGCCACCGATGGAGGCGGGGGTCATGCCAGTGACCACGGCGACGTCGTTCGCGTAGGGCAGGTCCTCGGCGGAGGAACGCGCATCGGCCGCGATCTGCTCGAGGCGAGCGGCGCGATCGTGATCGCCCTCAGCGCGCAGGCGCTCTGCCCAGTACGAGGCCTGCTCGGCCACCGCGCGGCCGGTGCCCACGAAGGATGCGCCCTCGGCGATCGTGCCTTCGGCGACGTAGCGGGCGACGTCCTCACGGGCGGATGCCCAGCGGTCGTCCAGCAGGACGGCGCGTGCGGCGTCGAAGCGAGGTTCGACCAGGTCAACCCATCCCGAACCCAGCTCGGCGGCGACGGCGTCGATGACGCGCGCGTCGTCGGAGGAATCCTCGCCGGTGGGGGCAGGGGCGTTCAGACCGAGCTCGGACAGGATCGTGCGAGCGGTCTTGGCCAGGACGCCGTCCTCACCCGTCACGGACGCGGCGTAGGCGTCCAGCGCGGCGGAGTCAACGACGCCGCCACCGGACGCGCCACCTGCGCTCGGCAGGGACACGGCGATACCTTCGCGGGCCGCGACGGCTGCCACGGCAGCATCGATGAGGGCATCGACGCCAGCGGCGTTCGTCGGGGCATCCAGCGGCAGGGTCGCCAGGTCGCCGTCTCGGGTCGAGGCGCCCTCACGGGTGCCCAGGACGATCTCGGCGGTGACGTGCTGTGCCCAGCCGGGTCCCAGCTGCCACGTGCCGGTGACGCGGTCGGCAATGTGGCCGGCCTTGACGCCGGCGGCGCCGAACAGCTTGCGCGTGCGCTCCTTGACGGCCTCGGCCAGGACCGGACCGAAGGGCTTGTAGCCCTTGGCGGCCTTGTCGACCGTCGCAGACAGCGTGGCCACGTCGGCCTCGCCGGCGCCGTCGATCGAGTTCAGGCCCAGCTCGGAGGACATGTCCATGAGCAGCTGGTTACGGCGCGAGGACACGCCGTTGGTCAGCGACTCGGTCGTGTCGGTGGCGCCGACCTCGTCGATGCGGATCTTCGCGGACAGTGCCAGCAGGGCGACGATGGCGGAGGATGCCGTGAAGGGCAGGTCCGCGACGTCGGCGCCCGAGGGGCCGCCGGTCGGGGCAGCGGGGGCGGGAGCCGGAGCGGCCTCGGCGGCGGGTAAGCCTAGCCGTTGTTGGGTGGTATCTGCGGGAGGCACCCGTACACTGGTGGCCTCCTCGTCCTCTTCGTCCTCGATCACGGCGACGTCGGACGCATAGACGCGGGGCTCGTCGCGCTGGACGTTGAACACGTCGACGCGAGAGAGCGCGAACTCGGGGGCGAGCAGGGTGCGGGAGGCCAGGTTCGCCAGGGTCGGAGCGGCGCCAAGGCCGACCTCGATAACCTGGTCAACGCCCAGGCCGGCAACGCCGGGAGCAGCCTCTTCGGTCGACAGCAGTACGCGCTGTGTCTCGATCCAGCGCACCGGGGAGGCGAACTGCCAGCACAGCAGCTCGATGAGCAGCGTGCGGGTCAGGACACCCGGGTTGGCCAGGGCCGCGTCCCACGCACCTTCCGTCTCGAGCAGCTCGCGCACCGTGTCGGAGGGAACCACGTCGAGGATGGACTGGGCGAACTCGCGGGTCAGCTCGAAGGGACGCGCCACCAGGTTGGGGATGTAGCGGCCCACGAGCTTCGCGGGATCAATCTCGGCGGGGATACGTTCATCGAGCTTCGTACGGAAGTCCGCCACGCCGCTGCGCAGGACAGTGGAGTGGAAGGGCACGTCAATGCCGGGAACATACATGAAGGGACGCTTGCCACCGTGCTCGGCGGCGCGCTTGGTGGCGTCCTCCTCGAGGGCCTTCAGGCCCGCGACCGTACCGGCGACGGCGTACTGCTGGCCGGCCAGGTTGAAGTTGACGATCTGAAGGAACTCACCCGATGCCTGAGCGATCGACTCGACGTACTCCACGACGTGAGCGTCGTCGATGCCGAACTGGTTCGGGCGCAGGGCGCCCATGCGGTAGTTCGAACGGCCCTTCTCGTCGCGGGGCACGAGCGAGTGCATCGTGGAACCGCGCTGGAAGACCAGGTCGAGGACGATTTCGAGCGGGAAGACCTCGGCGTATGCCGCCAGCGCGTCGTACTCGCCCAGCGAGTGGCCGGCGAAGGCGGCACCCGGAACCAGGACGCCCTCTTCACGCATACGGGCCGTCTGGCCAATCGCCAGGGTCGCGAGCGCAACCTGCGTGAACTGGGTGAGGTTCAGGACGCCTTCGGGGTGACGGTAGGTCACGCCGCGCGCCACGATCTCGGTCGGGTTGTCGCGCACGATCGCCAGGATGGAGAAGCCCATCGCCGAGCGGGTGTGCGCGTCGGCGCGGCGCCAGACCTCGTCCACAGCCTTGGACTTGGTGCGCTCGTCCAGACCCATGCCCGCGCTCTGGATGCCCTGGCCGGGGTAGACGTAGGCGACCTTCGGGGCGAAGGTGTAGGCCGACGCACGTGAGACGACCTGCTTGTTGATGCGGCAGGTGACCTCGAGGGACAGGCCGCCACCGACGACGCGGCCCACTCGCTCGACGGTGATCTCAACCTCGTCGTTCAGGTCAACGGTGCCGTACATGTAGTACGTCCAGCCGGCGATCTGAGCGCCGCCCTGACCAGCAACGACGGCCTCGGCTGCGTGCTGGGCGGTGGCCGACAGCCACATGCCGTGCACCAGAGGCGCGTCCATGCCCGCGACCTTGGCGGCCGCGTAGGAGGTGTGGATCGGGTTGTAGTCGCCCGAGACGATCGCAAAGGGCGTCATGTCGTCGGGAGCCTTGACGTTCACGCGGCGCAGGACCGAGCGGGGCGTGTCGACGACCTCGACGTTTGCGCCGCCGAAGGGCTTGGCCTCGGAGGGGGCGCGGTTGCCGGTGGCGCGGCCGCGGATCGCGAAGCGCTCCTGCGTGGAGCCCACGTACTCACCGTTCGAGGTCAGCTCGAGGGCGACCGTGACGATACGGCCGGAGGAGGACTCGTCGACGGCGGCCACGTGGCTCGTCACGTCGATCGTCGTGATGCCGCGCTCGAGCATCTGCTCGGGCGTGTACTCCAGCGTGATCGAGTGATCGAGGTGGACGGCGTTGAGCAGGCCCTCGATGACCGGGTAGTCGTTGTGGATAGCCGAACCCAGGGCCGCGTAGATCGCGGGCCAGGCGGGGCCGAGGAGGGCGTCGGGTGCCCAGGCAGCCAGCTCGTAGCTCGCGGGAAGGGCCGCGCCCGTGGCCTCTGCGTGGTCGAAGCCCAGGGTGGGGGCCAGCGTGAAGGAGTAGTGCGCCTCGCCGAAGACGGACTTGGCAGAGGGAACCATGACCGGCAGAGCATCCACGGTGTCACCGGCGACGGACACGGAGGTCACGCCGGCGGTCGCCGCGAGCATCGCGTACATGTGCTGGGGCAGCTTGGCCTCGTCGATGACCGGGACCGCGCCGTCCTCGCCGGACAGAACCAGTGGGAAGACCAGCTCGCGCACCGCGTGCTTCTCGGCGCCGCGCGGGTCGTTGTCCCACGCGGTGTCGAGGTGGATGACCATGTCCACGCCGGTGTCGGTCGGGTTCAGGGACACGCGATCCTCGTCGAGGATGGAGGCCGGGTTCGTCATGAGGTGGCCGGTCCACGAGATGAAGGGGACCTTGCGCAGCCATTCCTCGCGGGTAGCGGCGGGCTTGCCGTTACCCAGGCGCGAGGCGACGGGCGTCGCGACGGCACCCGAGGCAGCAAGACGATCGGCTGCTGCGGCCTCGAAGCGGCCCAGGAGGGAAGCGACGGGCTCGTCAACACGGTCGATGCCGGCCACGGAGACGGGGCCGGGGATGATGCGGACCTGGTCGGCGGTGTAGCGCTCGTCCTGCGCCTGCCACAGGCAGTCCTGGCCCCACCAGCGGATGAGGTCGTCGTCCAGGATCGGGACGAAGGGCATCGGCTTGGGGTAGGAGCGGCACAGGGCCGGGAACCAGGCGGCGTCGATGGGGGTGACGTGCGTGGTCGCAGCGTTCGGGTTGGCGGCCATCAGGCGATCGGCGGCGGCGTGTGCGTCGGCCACGTCCTCGACGGTCGGGAACAGTGTTTCGACCTCGCCGTGATCCACGGGGGCCAGACGGGCCTCGACGCGCTGGAGGAGGTCGTGGTAGCGGATCTGCCACGTGGGATCGACCCACGGGTAGGACAGGTCGGCGAAACGGCGCACCCAGGCCTCGTAGGTCATCTCTTCGAGATCACCGAAGTAGGGCTTGGCCGTGTGGGAGAGGATCTCGACGATCTCGTCCTTGCGGGCGCGCACCTGGGCGCCGTCGGAGCCGATCTCGGCGATGATGCGGGCGGCTGCGGCCGCCGCGTTCGAGACCTCGTGCATGTCGGCGCGCAGGTGCGACAGACCGGAGGTCATGCCGCCGCGGGTCACGCCCTCGCCGACCCAGCCGGCCATCTCGTCGTTGTCAGGCACACCGGGCGTGGCCACGAGGAGTTCCTTGACTGCCTTGGTGGTGTGCGCTTCCTTCGTGGTCATCGCGGCGGTGCCCACGAGGACGCCGTCGACGGGCATCGGCGGGCGGCCGTAACGAGCCGACCAGTCGCCGGTGAGGAAGTCAGCGGCGCGCTCCGGCGTGCCGATGCCACCGCCCACGGTGAGGACGATGTTGGACTGGGCGCGCAGCTGGGCGTAGGTGGCCAGCAGAAGGTCGGACAGGTCCTCCCAGGAGTGGTGGCCGCCGGAGTGGCCGTCCTCGACCTGGACGATGACCTTGATCGGATCGGCCTCGCGAGCGATAGCGATGACCTTACGGATCTGGTCAACCGTGCCGGGCTTGAAGGCCACGTAGGGGAAGCCGTCGGCGCGCAGCTGCTCGATGAGAGCCAGGGCCTCGTCCTGTTCGGGGATACCCGCGGAGATGACGACGCCGTCGATGGGAGCGCCGGACGCGCGTGAACGCGACACGATGCGAGCCTGACCGAACTGGAGGTTCCACAGGTAGCGGTCCAGGAACATGGAGTTGAACTCGGCGGTGTGGCCGGGGCGCAGCTGGGCACGCAGGCCCGCCAGGTTCTCGTTGTAGACCTCTTCGGTGACCTGGCCACCGCCGGCCATTTCGGCCCAGAAGCCGGCGTTTGCGGCGGCCGCGACGATCTCGGGATCGACGGTCGTCGGCGTCATACCGGCCAGGAGGACGGGGGAGCGGCCGGTCAGGCGCGAGAAGGCGGTGTCAACGACGGTCTTGCCGTCGGGAAGGGTCACGAGGCTGGGACGCAGGTGCGACCAGTCGGTGCCGGGCTCGGGGGTCCAGCCGGGGGTTGCGGCTTTGTCGCGGTCGGAGGCGGTGCCTGCGGCGACGACGCCAACGCCGGTGCCCTCGACAAGGGCGCGGGTCATGCGAACCGTCGTGGCGCCCGGGCCCATGTCGATGATCCAGTTCGCGCCGGATTCGGCGGCTGCGCTGATCTGCGAGGGCCAGTCCACGGGCGTCGTGAGCACAGCGGCGCCCAGGGTGTGGGCCAGCTCGGCGTCGATACCGCACTGGGCGGCCCACTCGTCCACGAGGGCAAGAGCGTCGGCGAGCATGGGGGAGTGGAAGGGCACGTACACCGGCAGGTATTCGCACACGGGGGTCAGCGGGCGGCCACCGCGCTCGTGGGCGTCGTGCGCTGCCTTGTCCTTGGCAGCGGCGCGCTCAATGGCCGCAACGAGGGACGCCAGGTCGTTTGGGGCACCCGACACAACGTGCGTGTCGGTGTCGTTGCGTAGAGCGATCGAGAGGGGATGCGAGGTCGACGGCAGGGACTCGATGATGCGTCCGAGGAGCGCGTCGGACACGCCGCGCACGGAGACCATGTAGGTCGCGTCGCCGGCGTGCGGGGCGCGAGCGCGGCGCGTGATGCGAGCGGCAGCCGCGCCGATCAGACGAGCGAGCGCGAACACGGAGGCAGCACGGGCCTCGTCCCCGGCGATCCACGCACGGGCGATCTCCACGCCGAGCACGCCCTGGGAGTGACCCTCAAACGCGGTGGGCGGGTTGGCGACGATGTTCAGGCCGGCGCGCGTCAGATCGATGAGCGCACCGAGCTGGGCGGCGACGATACCGGGAACCGACAGGGCGGCTTCGTCCGGGCCAGCCACGTCGCGGGTCACGGCCGCAGACTCGGGGGCGGCGGGCAGCTCGAAGGGCAGAGAAGCGACCGACTGGGTGGCCAGCGAGCGGCGCACGGGGGAGAGCACCTGGTCCGAGGCCTTGATGACGCCGGCGACGATCTCGGCGATCTCGGGATCGCGAGCAATCTCGTCAAGGGCGGCGCGCCACGGGGTGGCCTGACCGGCAAAGGTCAGCGCGTAGGGGGTCTCATTCAGAGAGGACACAAACGACATGTTCTTACTTTCCTTCGGGGACAATTCTTCTCAAACGACGCCGGTCACAGAGGGCCGTTATCGTGACGCTTGACGTGGGGTGCACGCTGGTCCTTCGTGGCCAGCAGGTGCAGGGAATCGATGATGGTCTGGCGGGTATCGGCGGGAGCGATGATGCCGTCGAGCTGTCCCGAGGACACGGAGACCTCGGGATTGACGGTCTCCTCCTCGTAGCGGGCCACAAGCTCGGCCTTCGTCTCCTCGAAGGTCCCGTTCTCGCGGGCGGCAGCAAGCTCGCGGCGGTACATGATCGACGCCGCGCCCTCCGCGCCCATGACGGCGATCTGAGCGTCGGGCCAAGCGAACGCCAGGTCCGCGCCGATCGACTTCGAACCCATGACGATGTAGGCGCCGCCGTAGGCCTTACGCAGGATGACGGTCACCATAGGCACGGTCGCGTTCGCGTAGGCGACGATTACCTTCGCGCCGCGGCGGATGATGCCCGCCTGCTCCTGCTCGGTGCCCGGACGGTAGCCGGGAACGTCCACGAAGGTGACGATCGGCAGGCCGAAGGCGTCGCAGAAACGCACGAAGCGGGCCGCCTTCTCCGAGGCATCCACGTCGAGCGTGCCCGCGTCGTTCATCGGCTGGTTTGCCACGATGCCCACCGACTGGCCGTCCACGCACGCGAAACCGATCGTCACGTTGGGAGCGAACAGGTCCTGAATCTCCACGTACTCACCGTGGTCGACGAGCGAACGCACCACGTCGCGCACGTCGTAGGGCTGACGCACCGACGTCGGCACCAGGTCGGCGACCGCTCGGGCCGCAGCCTCGTCCTCGGGATTGGGAATGTATTCGTACTTGGGGGGAGCGACCTCACACGAGGAGGGCAGGTAGTCCAGCAGGGATCGCACGTAGTCGATCGCCTCTTCCTCGGTGTCGGCCATGTGGTGGGCGACGCCGGACTGGAAGTTGTGGATCGTCGCGCCGCCGAGCTCGTCGAGCGTCACCTTCTCGCCGGTCGTTGCAGCGACGACGTCCGGACCGGTCACGAACATGTGCGAGTTCTCGCGCGTCATGACGATAAAGTCGGTGAGGGCTGGCTGATACACGGCACCACCGGCGCAGGGTCCCAGGATGATCGAAATCTGGGGAACCAGGCCCGAGGCCTCGCACGTCTTCTTGAAGATTCGGCCGTACTGGGCCAGGGCGACGACGCCCTCCTGGATGCGGGCGCCGCCCGAATCCTGAATGCCAACGATCGGAATGCGCATGCGGATGCCCCGGTCGATCAGGTCGACGATCTTGTCGCCCTCGACCTTGCCCAGGGTGCCACCGAGCACCGAGAAGTCCTGCGCGTAGGCGGCGACCATCCGCCCCTGCACGCGACCGTAACCGGCGGCCACAGCTGAACCGATCCGACCTTCGCGCACAGAACCACCGATGAACTGACCGACCTCGTGCCACACGCCGTCGTCAAAGAACAGAGACAGACGCTCACGCGCCGTCAGCTTCTTTTTCGCGTGCTGGCGCTGGGCGGCCTTCTCCTCGGCGGCCTGAGCGATCGCGTCCTGGGCCTGAATGAACCCGTCACGCGTGAGCGGGCTGGGGGTGCTCATTGTGCCTCCTCTTCAGTGGCGATGTGGGCGATGCGAGTCCCGGCGGTCACGGTGTCGCCCTGCTTGACCGACAGGGAGGTGACGGTGCCCGCACGCGGGGCCAGCAGCGGCTTTTCCATCTTCATGGCCTCAAGGACGGCTACGAGCTGGCCTTCCTCGACCTGGTCACCCTCGGATACGGCCAACGCAACGACGATCGCCTGCATGGGAGCGACAATGTCGCCGGGAGCGCCCTGGTGAGGGCCAGCCTGAACGGCGGAGGAACCCGCGCGACGCGAGGCCGAGCGCAGCGGCTGGGGCGGACGAGGGGCCGCGGCGGCAGGCGCGTTGAACATGCCGGCCGGCAGCGTCAGTGACACCCGGCGGCCATCCAGCTCGATGATGTAGGTCTGACGCGGCAGGTCGGCCGTCGACGAGGCCTCAGCGGGCACAGCCAGGTCCGAGTAGTCGTGCTGGGGCATGAACGTCGTCTCGAACCAGCGCGTGGAGACGTTGAAGCCGCCGACGCCGCAGAAGTCGGGATCGTTGATGATGTCCTGGTAGACGGGCACCGGGGTGGCCACGCCCTGCACCGAGAACTCGGCCAGCGCGCGGCGCGAACGGGCCAGGGCCTGCTCGCGATCCGCGCCCGTGACGATGATCTTGGCGATCATGGAATCGAAGGCGGTCTGCACGGAGTCGCCCTGATCGATGCCCAGCTCCAGACGGATGCCGGGGCCCAGGGGCCAGTGCACCTCATCCAGGCGGCCAGCCGTGGGGGTCAGGTCCTTCGACGGGTCCTCGGAGGTCACGCGGAACTCGAAGGAGTGGCCGCGAGGCTCCGGGGGAGTGGTCAGCGGCAGTCCCTGCGCGATACGAATCTGCTCGCGCACCAGGTCGATGCCCGTGACTTCCTCGGACACGGGGTGCTCGACCTGCAGGCGCGGGTTGACCTCGAGGAACCAGATGTTACCGTCGGGCTCGAGCAGGAACTCCACCGTGCCCACGCCCACGTAGTCAACGTGCTCGAACAGCGCGCGCGACGCGTTCACGAGCGTCTCGTGCGCACCCTCGGGCAGGAAGGGCGCTGGCGCCTCTTCGACCAGCTTCTGGTTGCGACGCTGCACCGAGCAGTCACGCGTCGAGATGACGTGGAAGTTGCCGTGCGCGTCGCGCGCGGACTGCGTCTCGACGTGACGGGCGACCTCGACAAAACGCTCGACGAAGTGAGCGCCCAGGTCGGCGGCGTCCGTGTGACGCGCGAAGAACAGGTCGAGGTCCGCCTGCGAGCGGATAATGCTGATGCCTCGGCCGCCGCCACCATCGGCGCGCTTGAGCACCACGGGGTAACCAGCGGAGGCGATGAAGGCCTCGACCTCTTCGCGCGAGGTCACGGGCTCGGACACGCCGGGGACGGGAGCCACGCCGCACGCCTCTGCCACGCGGCGAGCCTTGATCTTGTCGCCCAGCGCGTCGATGACGGACGACGCGGGGCCGAGCCACGCGATACCGGCATCCTCGACAGCCCGTGCGAACTCGGAGTTCTCCGAGAGGAACCCGTAGCCGGGATGAATCGCATCCGCGCCCGTCTCCAGAGCGATCGCCAGGATCTTGTCACCGTTCAGATACGTCGACGCCGCGTCGTCGCCACCCAGGGACAGGGCCTCGTCGGCCTCGCGCGTATGAGGCGCGGCCATATCCTGATCGGCGTAAACCGCGATCGTCGCAATGCCCATATCGGTGGCCGTGCGGCACACGCGCAGAGCGATTTCGCCACGGTTGGCGACGAGGATTCGATTAATTGTTCGCACGCTTCTCCTTGGTGTCGTGAACGGTTGTCAGAGGTAGTCCGGTTGCCAGGACATCTCCGGCGTTAATGTCGTGAGTGCGGCCATCGTCCGTGGCTACGAGGAGGGAGCCGGTCGGGCTTAGCCCCAGGGCAACGCCTTCCATCGCCGGGTGACCATTCGGATCAGTCGGTTTCGCGAGCGCGATGCGCGTCCCCAGAAGCGGCAATGCGTTCGCGGCCTCGTCAGCCAGGCCGCAATCATGGGCGTTTCCATGGGCAACGAGGCCTCGGATGCGAGAGTCGAGTCCGGTAAGGATCTGGGCAAGCAGGGTGTGGGAGACGGAGGTGGGATCAGCGCCGGCCTCGGCGTCGCCCTCGGCGTACAGGGAGGTGGCCTGCGGCGTAGCGAGATGATCGGAGTCCTGGGCGATGTTGATGCCGTAGCCAAGGATCGCGCTCGTCGTAAACGGGGACGAGGCCGGGGCGAGCTGGGCGAGGATGCCGCAGATTTTGCGTGCTCCGTCGACGAGCACGTCGTTGGGCCACTTGAGAGAAACGGTGTGGCCGAGGGGGGAGAGACGAGGGGAGAGTGCGTCGCGCACGGAGAGCGCACACGCGTGTACGAGCCAGCCGAGCATCTCAGTGGGAAATGAGGTGGGGAGGGAGACGATGGTGGAAGCGAGGAGGGCCTGACCATCCGGGGTTGTCCACGTGCGCCCGAGGCGGCCGCGGCCCGCGCTCTGACGATCGGCAATGATCGTTGTCAGGTGGGGAGTGGCGGTCGTCGTGTCGGCGAGCAGGGAAGCTGCGAGATCGAGGGTGGAGGACGTGTCGCTGACGTAATAGACGGGGGAGTGAACGCCCGCAATGGGGATGCGTGTTGCGCGCTGCATGCCACCTCCTGTCGGGTCTTCCTCGTGTTTGACAGGGGAGATAATCCTCCCCGAGTACTTCAAAGTTTGTCTTAAAAATCAAACCTACGCATGCGTTTCTTAAAAAATTGGAACAGTTTTCGGCAAATCACTACGGATCCGTAACCAACGCGGAACCCTTGTGAGGAGCGGGAGCGGGGAAATCCCGAGAAAAGACGCTGAGATGAGGATCACCGACCCCTGCGTCCCGCTGGGTGGCTCACTGGCCCGTGTGGGGTCGGTACCATAGGGGGGAACACGCGCGCGTGGGCGCGCCCCAAACCACCCGAACGGAGAAACGTGGCGGAGTTTATTTATCAGATGATCAAGGCTCGCAAGGCCATCGGTGACAAGGTCATCCTCGACGATGTCACCATGAGCTTCTTCCCGGGCGCCAAGATCGGTATGGTCGGCCCGAACGGTGCCGGCAAGTCCTCGATCCTGAAGATCATGGCCGGCCTGGATGAGCCCAGCAACGGCGAGGCTCGCCTGACCCCCGGGTATACGGTCGGCATCCTCATGCAGGAACCCGTTCTCGACGAGACGAAGACTGTCATTGAAAACGTGCGACTGGGTGCCGCCGATATCTTCGGCAAGCTCGCCCGCTTCAACGAGATCTCCGAAGAGATGGCGAATCCTGACGCTGACTTTGACGCGCTCATGGAAGAAATGGGCAAGCTGCAGACGGAAATTGACGCCGCCAATGCCTGGGATATTGACTCTCAGCTCGATCAGGCGATGGACGCCCTGCGTTGCCCGCCGCCGGACCAGCCTGTGTCCGTCCTCTCCGGTGGTGAACGTCGCCGCGTGGCCCTGTGCAAGCTCCTCATCGAGGCCCCCGACCTGCTGCTCCTCGACGAGCCCACGAACCACCTCGACGCCGAGAGCGTGCTCTGGCTCGAGAAGCACCTCGCGTCCTACCCGGGCGCGGTCATTGCCGTCACCCACGACCGCTACTTCCTCGACCACGTTGCCGGCTGGATCGCCGAGGTTGATCGCGGCCACCTCTACCCCTACGAGGGCAACTACTCCACCTACCTGGAGACGAAGGAAAAGCGTCTGTCCGTTCAGGGGCAGAAGGATGCCAAGCTGGCCAAGCGTCTGAAGGAAGAACTCGAGTGGGTTCGCTCTAATGCGAAGGGCCGTCAGGCAAAGTCGAAGGCCCGTCTGGCCCGCTACGAGGAGATGGCTGCCGAGGCCGAGCGCACCCGCAAGCTCGACTTCGAGGAAATTCAGATTCCGCCGGGCCCGCGCCTGGGTAGCGTCGTCATTGAGGCGAAGGATCTTCAGAAGGGCTTTGGCGATCGCTCGCTCATCAACGGCCTGTCCTTCTCGCTGCCGCGTAACGGCATCGTCGGCGTCATCGGCCCGAACGGCGTCGGTAAGACCACCCTGTTCAAGACGATCGTCGGCCTCGAGCCTCTCGACGGCGGCGAGCTGACGATCGGCGAGACCGTCAAGATCAGCTACGTCGACCAGTCGCGTGCCGGCATCGACCCGGACAAGACCCTGTGGGAGGTTGTCTCGGACGGCCTGGACTTCATTCAGGTCGGCAACGTGGAAATGCCCTCGCGCGCCTACGTCTCCGCGTTTGGCTTCAAGGGCCCGGACCAGCAGAAGCCGGCCGGCGTCCTGTCCGGTGGTGAGCGCAACCGCCTGAACCTGGCTCTCACCCTCAAGCAGGGCGGCAACCTCCTCCTGCTGGATGAGCCGACCAACGACCTCGACGTCGAGACCCTCGGCTCCCTGGAAAATGCCCTCCTGGCGTTCCCCGGCTGTGCCGTCGTCGTCACCCACGATCGCTGGTTCCTTGACCGCGTCGCCACCCACATCCTTGCGTGGGAGGGTACCGAAGAGGCGCCCGATAACTGGTACTGGTTCGAGGGCAACTTCGAGGCGTACGAGAAGAACAAGGTGGCCCGCCTGGGCGAGGCTGCCGCGAACCCACATCGCGTGACGCACCGCAAGCTGACGCGCGACTGATTCACGCAGTATGAGGGGGAGGGCCTGGCGGTCCTCCCCCTCATTGCGTCTATTTGTGGATTCGGTGTGCGGTACCGTGTCGTGGGTGCCAGTCTGAGTCAATAGTTTGACAGAGCGTTGGATTGTAGCCCTGCGTCGTGGGATGCGCTCCTGTCAGCGGTTGTTTGTTTGTGAATTGCTCGTGTTACGGATCCCACTTGCCTTTTGCGCAGGTCACATCTAGTATGTGATACGAATCGCAAACTTACGACGGCGCGAAAGGGGCTCCGATGGCGATTGAACAAGCGCTCATCGACGCGCTGGGTGGACACCTCAATATCGTCGAGGTAGAACCCTGCACGATGCGAATCCGTATTCAGGTGAAATCTCAACGGGACGTCGATGAGGCGGCGCTGCGAGTGGATGGCGTATTAGCCGTCGTGCGCTCCGGCGACGTTGTTCAGATCGTGTGCGGTGCTCAGTCCGACAATGTGGCAGCTGCGATGATCTCAATCCTTGAACGCGTGGCCCATGACACGCCTGCGGAGTCTTTGTCGCAGCGCGTCCACGCCTAGTATTAAAGATGTCATCAGCCCGCAACGTAGAAGGCTTTTTCGTGGATATTCACGCACCCGCATCTGACAACATCGATGAGCTGCGCCGTATCGCCGATGCTAATGGCGTAGCCACCGGATTCTGGGATTGGTACGGGAATTGGGTGGGCGTGAGCGCATCTACTCTCCTGAAGGTCCTGGGCGCTCTTGGACTGCCCCTCGACGAATCGTCCACGGTGGGGGATGTGCACGAGGCTCTGCGCCTGACCGAAGAGCGCGAATGGCGTCGTACCCTGCCTCCGACGATCGTCGCCCGCCAGGGTGGCGGCTACATGTTCCCGGTGCACGTGCCGGACGGCTCGTGGGTGAACGTTCAGTGGGTGCTGGAGGACGGCCGTAAGGGCTCGTGTGATCAGGTGGATCGCTACGTCGCTCCGCGCATGATCGATGGTGAGCTCGTCGGACGTGCGACCTTTGACGTCCCGCACTGGCTGCCGCTCGGCTGGCATCGCCTCGTGGCGACTGTCGAGGGCGGACACGTGGAGTCCGCGACCCTCATCATCGTGCCGAACACGCTGTCCCTGCCGCTCCTGGAGTCCTCGCGTCGCGTGTGGGGTGTGAACGCTCAGCTGTACTCGACGCGCTCGTCCTCCTCGTGGGGCATTGGTGACGCCACCGATCTGGCTGACCTGGCTGCTGTGTGTGCGGACAAGGGTGCCGATTTCTTGCTCATCAACCCTGTCCACACATCGCAGCCGGTGTCTCCGCTGGAGAACTCTCCCTACCTGCCGGTGTCGCGCCGTTGGCTCAACCCGATCTACATTCGTCCCGAGAGCATTGAGGAGTACGCCTCCCTGCCCCAGACTTCGCGCGCGGCCATCGAGCAGCTGAGCGACGAGACTCGCCAGTTCGCCATCCGCGAGGACCTGATCGACCGTGATCGCTCGTGGGAGGCCAAGCGCAAGGCCCTCGAGGTTATCTTCGCTGCTCCGCGTTCCTACCATCGCCAGAGCCAGCTGGATCGCTTCATCGAGCGTGGCGGTTCGGAGCTGTCGAACTATGCACTGTGGTGCGCTCTCGTCGAGCGCGAGGGCACGATCGAACTGCCCGAGGACCTTGCTCGTTCGTCTGCGCCTCGCGTCGAGCTTGAGCGCCTCGAGCTGGCCGAGCGTGTTGACTTCTACCAGTGGTGCCAGTGGGTCGCCGCTGAACAGCTCGAGCACGCCCAGCATGTGGCGCGTGAGGTCGGCATGGAGATCGGCATCATGGCTGACCTGGCCGTCGGCGTACACGGCTACGGTTCCGAAAAGTGGAGCCGTCCCGAGCTCTTCGCCTCGGGTATGAGCGTCGGTGCCCCGCCGGACGTCTACTCGCAGCAGGGACAGAACTGGTCGCAGCCGCCGTGGTCGCCCCGCAGCCTCGCGGAATCGGGCTACCTGCCTCTGCGTGACATGGTGCGCGCCGCTCTGGCCAACGCCGGCGCCGTTCGCATCGACCACATCCTGGGCATGTTCCGCCTCTGGTGGATCCCCGATGGGTGCGCTGCCACCGAAGGTACGTACGTGTACTACGACCACGAGGCCATGATGGGCGTCATCCTACTGGAGGCCCAGCGTGCGGGTGCCGTCGTCATCGGCGAGGACCTCGGCGTCGTCGAGCCGTGGGTGCGCGATTACCTGCGCGAGCGCGGCGTCCTCGGCACCTCAGTTGTGTGGTTCGAGAAGGAGGGCGGTGGCTGGCCGCTGCGTCCCGAGCACTACCGTGACCGTGCGCTGGCAGCCGTCAATATCCACGACCTGCCGCCTACGCTCGGCTACATTCGCGGCATCCAGACAACGCTGCGTTCCGAGCTTGGTCTGCTGACGGACGACATCGAGACGGTGCGCGCCGGCGATCGTCTGGAACTCGAACAGATGGGCGCGCGACTGCACGAGTACGGCTGCATCGACGGCGCGGAGCCCAGCGAGCGTGAGACCGTCGAGGGTCTGTACCGCTACGTCGCGAAGACACCGTCGAAGCTGGTGGTCGCCTCTCTCGTGGATGCGGTCGGGGATGTGCGCCCGCAGAACATGCCGGGCACGGGTGCTGACCTGTACCCGAACTGGTGCGTGCCGCTATGCGACTCCGACGGTGAAGAAGTTGCGATCGACGACCTGCCCACTAATGAGCGCCTGACTTCTCTGTTTGCGCTGCTGCGCGGGTCCGTCCGCTGACAGACGACAATAGGTCGATGCATGAACCCCGCGACCCGAAAGGGTCACGGGGTTCATGCATATGAGCGGGGATCAGTCTCCATCGGGGAGGGAAAATAGCGGATCGAGAACCCCCACTGTGTGCAGTGCTTCATCGAACTCGGGAGAGACTGGCTCTCCGGGTGGGGTGACGACGATGACCGGCACGCAGGGGGATAGCCCCGCCCCTCGGGCGGGGCCGAGATCCCAGTGGATGAGGGGAGTGCCCGCGTCGACGATATCGCCCTCCTCGACGAGGGGAGCAAAGCCTCGGCCGCGCAGGCCGACGGTGTCGATACCCAGATGAATGAGGATCGAGAGCCCGCGCGTCGAGGTGATAATTGCCGCGTGCGATTTGAGCTTGGTGACCACTCCGTTGATGGGGGAGTGAACGGTCACGCACGTGACATCGGCTTCCGGCAGGAGCGCGCGTCCATCCCCGACGACGCCACTGGCGAAGACGGGATCCGGTACCTCGGCCAGTGGCAGGACGTGCGCGCTGAACGGTGCGCGGACGAGGAAGCTCACCGGCTGGCGTGCATCTGCTCGACGAGGTCCTCGGAATCGGGGCCCATAACGACCTGCACGGCGTCGCCGACGATGACGACGTCGAAGGCTCCGGCCTCGCGCAGCTTGGCCTCGTCGATGAGGTCGGTGTTGGCTGCGTCCAGGCGGATGCGCGTAATGCACGCCTCGAGATTGGAGATGTTGTCCCAGCCGCCCAGGGCCTCGATGATGGTCGTTGCGGTGTCCATGGTGTCCTCCTTGGCTCAATGACCGAAACCGCTGCGGTTTGCCTCACACTTATGGTATCGCGACCGTGCGCGGAAGGGCACACTTGCAGCCACCGAGCGCGTCACATTATGAGATGGTCGGGGAGGCACTGGAGCCTCGGATACGGGCAGCCGGGGTGAAGGCCATGGCGATGCCAGCGGCGACGGCGAGCGCCGTGAATAGGTACATCGCAGCCTCGATCCCGGTGTGGGAGGCAACGATGCCGGAAGCGAATGAGCCGAGGGGCATGACGCCCCAGACCGCGAAACGAAAGATCGCGTTCATGCGGCCGAGCATGTCGGGCGGACAGATTTCCTGGCGCAGGCTCATCTGGGTGACGTTGTAGATCGTCAAGAAGTAGGAGGAGATGACGCCGGCGGCAGCAATGATCCATGCGGCCATGCCCGGGGCGTGAATGGAGGCCGGCTGGGCGACAATCACGAGAATGCCGATGATATTGGTGATGACGAGGGTGCGCCCGATTCCCAGGCGCGTGATCCACGCCGGCCTCGTGAGAGCGCCAAGGATGCCGCCGAGCGCGCCTGCGCTGAGGAGGAGCCCGAGCTGTGTCGCGCTCATGCCGAGGGTGCGCAGCACGAGGAGGGGCAGCAGCACCCGGATGCCCGCGTTTGCAAAGGCCGCGGCGGCAATGCAGGAAAAGAGCGGGTAGAGAATGCGTTGGCCGCGCACGAAGGCGAGGCCCTCGCGTATCTGGGCGCCGAGGGTGGCATCGCTGCGCACAGGAGTGGGCTCGGGCGTGCGAATGCGCCAGATCGCCCACGTGGACGCAACGTAGGTGGCGGTGGTCAGCAGGTAGACCAAGGGAGCAGCCACGATGCCGAGGAGCCAGCCGCCCAGCCCCGGACCCCCGGCAAGGCCGACCTGGTACGAGGCCTCGAGGCGCCCGTTGGCCGCGCCGATGTACCGCTTGGAGGCGATCAGCGGGACGTAGGACTGGTAGGCCACGTCGAAGAAGACGGTGGATAGGCCGAGGATGGTTGCGACGACCATGAGGTGTACGAGGGTCAGTGACGAGAGGATGTAGGCCAGGGGGATAGACGTCAGGGCCGTGATGCGCGTGAGGTTCGCGGCGATCATGACGCGGCGCTTGCGCCACCGGTCCACCCAGGCGCCGGCGGGCAAGCCGACAAGCAAAAATGCGAGGGTCTGCAGGGCGGAAAGCAGTCCGATCTGGGTTTCGCTGGCGTGCAGGAGGCTGATCGCGATCGCCGAGGTCGCCAGGGCTCCCACCTGGAAGCCGATCTCTGCGGCGGTTTGACCCGCCCACAGGTGCATGAAGGCGGAGTTACGGGTGAGGGGATGGTGCAGCCAGCGCCGCAGTGCCTCGCTCACCGTGCATCGCCGAGGCCTTGGCCCCCCGTGCGCTCGTCTGCCGTCAGGCTGGCGGCGCGCAGAGCCCATGCCAGGCCATCTTCGGAGATGGAGGGGGCGACGATGTCCGCGACGTCCACGAGGGCCTCGCAGTCGTGTCCGATGCTGACGCCGAGGCCGGCCGTTGCCACGGCCTCTACGTCGTTGTTGGAGTCGCCGAGCGCGACGGTGTGGGACAGAGGAATGCCCACGTGCTCGCAGATCGCACGGATGCCGACTGCTTTCGACAGATGCGCGGGAACGACCTCGAAGGGGACGTAGCCTGCGGCACCTACGGAGCCGATGATCGCGCGATAGCCGTCCGGTAGCGCTGCGTTGACCCGTTCCATCGATGCCTTTTCCGGGGGCACGTAGGCCGTCACTTTCGTAAAGGCCCCGCCGTCGATGTCCACGATGAAGGGAGTGATCGACCGAGCGTATTCGATCCAGTCCTCGGGATGCTTGCCCGCGCGGGGGACGAAGAAATCGAGGTAGCCATCGCTGGGCCCCATCTGGTCGGGACCCTGCCAGATGTAGAAGGCGTCGAGTTCCTCCCAGAGAGCAGTCAACGCATCGACGTGCTCGCGGGGCATGCGCTCGTCCAGGAGAATCGCATTGCCGACGGCCGCGTATCCTCCGGCACCGCCGACGAGCCCCTCGAAGCCGACATCCCAAAAGCGCGGGTAGACCTCGGGTGCGGAGCGTCCCGTGCATGCGAACAGTCGGTGGCCTCGCGCTCGGACCTGGTCGAGAGCTTCGAGCGCAGATTCCGGGATCCGCTGGCGTGAATCGCACAGGGTTCCGTCGATGTCGACGAAGACGGCGCGGGGATATGCGGCCTCGCTTTCGCTGCGCGGGGGGACCTCGGTGTCAGTCATGGAACTATTCTATCCCAGTACGAAAACGGCCCCACTCGTGCAGAATACGCCGCGCAAACGACAAATCGTGCGCACGGTCGATTGACAGGAGTGCCCGTGGCCCACACTGGAACCATCGACGATACCCGCGATGGAGCACGAAAGGCAGTTCACGACGATGGAACACGCAGCACTGACGGACGCCAACGACCTCACCCTCCTGCAGGCCGCGGCGCTCCTCTCGGGTTCGAGCGCCTGGGACTCCCGCCCGATCCCCGCGGCGGGCGTTCCCTCCTTCGTCATGAGCGACGGTCCCCACGGCGTTCGCCGCCAGCTCGGGGACGCCGACCACCTGGGTATCGCGGAGTCGGAGAAGGCAACCTGCTTCCCGACGGCCTCAGCCGTCGCGGCCACGTGGAACCCGGAGCTGGCGCGTGACATGGGTGAGGCGCTGGGGCTGGAAGCGCGAGGCCTCGGTGTCAACGTCCTGCTCGGTCCCGGCCTCAACATCAAGCGTTCTCCCCTGTGTGGGCGTAACTTCGAGTACTTCTCCGAAGATCCGATCCTTTCCGGAAGCATGGCCGCGGGCCTCGTCGAAGGAATCCAATCCACGGGTACCGCAGCCTGCCCCAAGCACTTCGCCGTCAACTCTCAGGAACTGCGCCGCATGGCCTCGGATTCCATCGTGGATGAGCGCACGATGCGTGAGATCTACCTGACCGGCTTCGAGATCGTCTGCCGAGCGGCCAAGCCGCGGGCGATCATGAGCTCCTACAACCTCGTGAATGGCACCTACGCGCACGAAAACAAGCACCTGCTGACCGACATCCTGCGCACCGAGTGGGGTTTCGACGGCATGGTCATCTCGGACTGGGGCGGTTCGAACAGCGCTGTTGAGGCTGCCCGCGCTGGTGGCAGCCTCGAGATGCCCGCCCCCGGCCTGGCGGGTGCCCGCCAGATCGTCGCGGCCGTCGAGGCCGGGGAATTGGACGCGGCCGACGTCTACGCGCGCGCCCAGGAAGTCCTCAACGTTGCGAGTGCGAGCGCCGGCTTGTCTGCGCCCAGGCCCTATGACCTTGGGCAGCACCACGAGCTGGCTACGCGCATCGCCGCCGAGGCGATCACGCTCCTGCGTAACGAGGAGGAGCTCCTGCCCCTGAGCGCCGGCACGAGCGTCGCCCTTATCGGCGATCTCGCCGACACGCCGCGCTTCCAGGGATCGGGTTCCTCCCAGGTCAACCCCACTCGTGTGGAGGCTCCGCGTGAACTGCTTGAAGCCGGGGGAGAGGCAGCTCGAGGCCTCGTTCTCGAGGGATATGCGAGCGGGTATGAGCGTCATGGCAGCACGAGCGACGCTCTCATCGCCGAGGCCGTGGCCCTCGCCGAGCGCGCTGACGTAGCGCTTGTCTACGTCGGCCTCGACGAGCTGGCCGAATCCGAAGGCCTGGATCGCCCCCACATGCGCCTGCCCGAGGGCCAGGATCGCCTCATCGAGGCGGTCGTCGCAGCCAATCCGTGCACCGTCGTCGTCCTGACCGGCGGTGCCAGCGTCGAGATGCCGTGGGCCTCGTCCGTTCCCGCGCTCGTCAACGGTTACCTGACCGGGCAGGGAGGTGCCGCCGCGATGCTCGACGTTCTGACCGGCGTCGTCAATCCGTCGGGACGCCTGGCCGAAACCTACGCGCTCTCCTACGAGGACCACCCGACTGTCGCATGGTACCCGGCGACCGGACCGCTCTCGTACTACCGCGAAGGCCCGTTCGTCGGCTACCGCTACTTCACGACCGCGGGCATCGACGTTGCATTCCCCTTCGGCTATGGCCTGTCCTACTCGAGCTTCGAATACTCCGACCTCGCCGTGGACGAGGAGGGGGTGACCCTCACGGTCACCAACACCTCTGCGCGCGACGGTGCCGAGGTCGTCCAGCTCTACGTGAGTGCACCTGGCGGCGTGTTCGGTCCCGCCCGCGAGCTCAAGGGCTTCGCCAAGGTCAAGGTTGGTGCCGGAGCATCGGTGAGCGTGAGGATTCCCTTTGACCGATACACGTTCCGTCACTGGGAGACGTCGCGCGCAGCGTGGGAAACCGAGGCAGGAACCTGGACGATCCACGTGGGGCGCAACGTCTCCGACACTCCGCTGAGCGCCACCCTCGAAGTCGAAGGAGCCGCGCCCTCGCCGATCGACCCGGCCCTCGGCCACTACCTGAGCGCCGACGTCGCGCACGTCACCAACGGCGAGTTCGCCGTCCTGCTGGGACGCACGATCCCGACCGCTCACCCCGCGGACGACCTCGTTGCCTCCGACCCGCTGTCCGAGATGACGCGCGCCAAGACCTGGCTTGCCCGCGTCGCCGGACGCAAGCTTCATGCCCTCAAAGCGAAGGTGGACGCGAAGGGAACCCCGGACCTCAACATCCTCTTCGTCCTCAACATGCCTTTCCGCGCCATCGCGAAGATGAGCAACGGTGCTGCAAGCCCCGACATGGTGGACGCGATCCTCCTGGCCGTCAACGGGCACCCCCTCCGAGGACTCACCCGCGCCGCCCTCGGCTTCATCTCCAACGCCCGCGCCAACAAGGCCACCCAGCGCGACCTCGACCAGACCCGATGACGCGGCCCCGGCCTCGTTCAACACACCGACGTAAAGGACAACTCATGCAGGCTCTCAAGCGCTGGTGGACTGCCTTCGAAGACAAGCACACCACGGCCGCCCAGTTCATCATCTTCTTCATCCTCTCCAACGGCATTACGGTGCTGCAGCTGGTTCTCATGCCGGCGTTCAAGGCGGTTTTCGCGCACACGAGCCTCGTCGATACTGCCTTCCAGTTCCTGCCCGTCGGCGTCTCGCACGGGCACACGGTCTTCCTCTTCGACTACCCGGCCGGTTCGATGTCGGTGGGCGGGGGTGGTGGCCTCGCGTACTTCCTCGCCGTCGAGATCACCCTGCTGATCGCCCAGGTCATCAACTTCTTCGCTCAGCGCAACGTCACCTTCAAGTCCAACTCGTCGGTGGGCAAGGCGGCCTTCTGGTACGCGGTCGCTTACGTGGTCATCACGATCGCGGCGGCCGCCCTTCAGGTCCTATACAAGGACCCGATCTACGCGTGGGCGATTTCGACGATGGGCGCGGGCGGCGAAACCTTCGCCGATGTCATCACGATGATCATCAACGCCGCCATCTCCTTCTGGGTGTTCTTCCCCATCTTTAAAGTGATCTTCAAGCAGGAACCCTCTCAGGAGGACGCGCAGGTCAGCGCAGCACAGTAGACTACTGGCAGACTTCACGAGAGGAGACTCCATGAGCGTGCCGCTGCTGACGGTGATCGTGCCCGCCTACAACTCCGAGGATTACCTCGACCGGGCGCTGACCACGCTCGTCGGATACGGAGACGAACTCGAGGCGATTATCGTCAACGACGGTTCGAAGGACCGCACCGCCCAGATCGCCGACGAGTGGGCTGCCCGCTACCCCTCCGTGACAGTCATCCACCAGGAGAACAAGGGCCACGGCGGCGCCGTCAATGCCGGCCTCGCCGCCGCCACCGGCACGCACGTGCGCGTCGTCGACTCCGATGACTGGCTGGACCGACGCGCCACGAACGCCGTTCTCGACGTCCTGCGCGAGGAGCGCGAGGCCGGGCGCGACTTGGATCTACTCGTCACCAACTACGTCTACGACAAGCAGGGAAAGTCGGTCAAGGCCGTCATCCGCTACCGTAACGTTCTGCCTCGCGGACGTACCTTCGGTTGGGCCGACCTGCGCCGATGCCGCTACGACCAGTACCTCATGATGCACGCCCTGACGATGCGTACGGAGGTCGTGCGAGCCTCCGGTCTGGTGATGCCCGAGCACACGTTCTACGTGGACTACCTCTACTCGTTCGTTCCGCTGCCCTACATTTCCACGATCCGCTACCTGGACGTGGACCTGTACCACTACTTCATTGGCCGTGACGACCAGTCCGTGAACGAGAAGGTCATGATCACGCGCCTGGATCAGCTCGCGCGGGTGAACGAGGCGATGACCCGTGCGCTGCCTCCGCGCGCCGAGGTTGAGGACAAGCTGTGGCGCTACATGGTCCACTACCTGCGTATCAACGCCGTCGTCTGCTCCGTCATGGCTCAGCTGTCGGGCACGCCCGAGCATCTGGCCCTCAAGGAACAGATCTGGGAGACCATGGACCAGATCAATCCCGAGGCCACGGATCGACTGCGCCAGGATCTGCTCGCCGGCCTCGTGCGCCACGCGTCGCCAAAGGTCGTTCGCGGCGGCTACAAGGTCGCGGCGGCTGTCCTCGGCTTCAACTAAGGGACGGCCGTCAGCGCCCGGCGAGCACCAGCTCCGTCCAATGGACGGTCAGGCGCTTACCGATGTGCGGGTATTCCACGTCCTCCTCGCGCTTGCGCCATGCAAAGCCGAGCTTTTCTGAGACCCTTCGCGAGGCGTCGTTTCCGTCGAAGTATTTCAAAATGATCGTCTCGACGCCCAGCTCACGCGCGCGCTCGATGATGGCGTGACCCGCCTCCGTCGCGTATCCGTTGCCCCAGTAGGGCGCGCCGATCCAGTATCCGATGTCAGCGACGGTTGCCTCGGGGGAGTCTTTGTCAATGCGCAGCGCGATCGAGCCCACGATGTCACCGGTCGATCCGAGCGTCACCGCGTAGCTGTCGGGTGCCGCCAGGACGGTCGCCAGCGCCTCGTGGGCATCGTCGATGCACTCGAAGGGTTTCCATCCGCACAGCATCCCGATGCGGGGATCGCGGGCCAGCTCGTAGAGCTCCGGTGCGTCCCAATCGGTCCAGGGACGTAAGCGCAGGCGCGGGGTGTCGATGATCGTCATTCGTCCTCCTGGGCATTCGTGGACGGGAGCAGTACCGTCAGCGTGAACCAGTGGTCCGCCACGTCCGTGACGGCCTGGCCGCCGTACTTGCGGGCTGTCCACTGGATGGATTTGACGCCCCAGCCGTGTTGAACGGTGTCGGGCTTGATCGTCGTGAGGCGCCCGCCGGCGTCGGTGTTGAGGTGACCGTCGAACCAGTTGTCGACCCGGATGATCGCCATCTGCCCCTGACGGAAGAGCGCTAGTTTGATGAGGCGCTTGGCGGGATCGTCGACGCGCCGCGAGGCCTCGATCGCGTTATCGAGGGCGTTGCCGAAGAGGGTAGCGATGTCCATTGACGACATGGAGCCCAGCAGGGCGCCGTCGGCGACTGCCGTGAAGTTGATGCCGGCTGCAGCGCACGCACGGCCCTTTGTTGTGAGGATGACGTCGAGGACCGCATTGCCGCTGTGGTACTGCTGGCCGATCTGCTCGATCGAAGACTCGAGTAAGGCGAACGATGCGGCGGCGCGTCCCGGGTCTAGCTCCGCGCGGATCGCCTCCACCTGGTGCTTGAGGTCGTGGTGAGCGCGCGCCACCTGCTCCATGTCCTCCTTAGCTGCCAGATACTGGTGGTGCTGGGCATCCAGGGAGGCCTGGATGGACGCGAGTTCGCGCTCGGTTGCGCTCTGCTGGATGCGCTCGAATTGCGCGAACAGGATCGCATAGCCGGCCAGGTCCACGAGGGTACGGATATAGAAGACCTCCCAGCCTGCGCGCCCGGAAAATGGGGTGGCCGTCGAGACGAAGCTGAGGTTGGACAGGGCAAAAATAGAAATGCCGATAAAAACGCCAGAGGCAAGGTCTGCGAAACGGAGAGCCGGCAGCGCCCCCTGGCGGTAGACGCGTCGTTCGAAGAAGTAGACGACGGCCAAGCACGTCGACGCAATCGCGGCAAAACCGCTGAACGACAACGGGTGCCAGTAGGGCTTGTCGGCGTGGGAGTAGACGACGACTTGCCAGGCGAGGGAAGCAGCGAGCTCGGCAACGATGAAGGCGCGTACGCTCATATGCGTTACCCAGCGCCAGTCCAGCGCGGTGCCCACGCGGATGACACACCACACGAGCGCGTACGCCGTCATCATGCCCGGCACCCACAGGGACAGGGGAGCGCGGCCGAGCAGTTCCTGGGCGCCGACGAGCACCACGAGGCCACCGACAGCCGCAGTGGCGAGCCGCCAGCGGGGGACAGCAGCGTTCGGGTTCAGCGCATTGGACGACGCCGAGCGCGCGACGACGAAGACGTACACAAGAGCGGCGCCCCACTCCGCGAGGGCGGTGAACAGGCGCGGGATGTCCGGCAGGGACTCGAACACGTCAGTGGATCCCACCCGCGAAGCTCGCCAGAGCCGTCATGAACGCCTTTTTACGAGGCCGGGAGATGCGCAAGCTGTCCCCGCCCGTCATCAGGCACTCCTGGTCGGCGACTCCGCGAACGTGGGCGAGATTGACGAGGTAGCACGAATTCGAACGGAAAAAGTCGTGACCGGCGAGCTGTTCCTCCATGGCCTTTAATGTCGAGGTGATCGAGTAGGTGTCGGAGACCGTGTGCACGTCCAGGCGGTGCTTGATTGACTCGACGTAGACGATGTCCGCGACGTCGATGCGGTGGGTCGACGTGCCCGACTGCAGGAGGACCGAGGCACCGCGCCGCTTGGCGACAGCCTCGAGGCACCGCGACAGTTCCTGGGAGAACGCGAACCAGGGCAGCGGCTTCATCAGGTAGGAGAGTGCCCCCACCTGGTACCCGTGGATTGCGAACTGTGCGGCTGACGTGATGAACACGAGGACGACCGCCTGATCGACCTCGCGGATTGCGCGCGCCGCGGTCATGCCGTCCACGTGGGTCATCTGGATGTCCATGAGGATGATGTCGTACACAGGCTTGTAGTCACCGATGATGGCGCCGCCGTCCTCGAAATAGGTGACCTCGAAAGAGACGTTGTTTTCTTCGCTGTAGCGCGCGAGGTAGTCGGCGAGGAGCTGGCGTGAGACGGCCTCGTCCTCGACGACGGCGATGCGTACCATGATCCGAACCTCCTTCGCGTATCAGCTGATAGGAACAAGGATAAGTGAGCGCCAGCGCGCCGTTGCCACGAGTCCACGCTCCGGCCTCGTCGATCACATGCCGGCGCACCCGCAGGTGGGGGCCGCTACCATTGTCCTGACTACCGTGAAAGGGGAGTGGCGTGGATCTGCTCGTTGTTGGATCGGGCTTTTTTGGCCTGACGTTTGCCCGCGAGGCCGCGGAGCGATTCGGTATGAACGTGACCGTCATCGAGCGTCGCGACCACATCGGAGGCAACGCCTACTCGTCGATCGACGAGGCCACCGGCGTCGAAGTGCACCGCTACGGCACCCACCTCTTCCACACGTCGAACGAGCGTGTGTGGTCCTACGTCAACCGCTTCACGGCCTTCAACGACTACCGCCATCGCGTCTACGCCAACTACCGGGGCGTCGTCTACCCGCTGCCCATCAACCTGGGCACCATCAACCAGTTCTTCGGCGCAGCCTATTCGCCGGCCGAGGCGCGCGCACTGATCGAGCAGCAGGCCGCCGAGATCACGGGTGAACCCGGCAACCTCGAGGAGAAGGCGATTAGCCTGATCGGCCGCCCCCTCTACGACGCCTTCATCGCGGGCTACACGGCCAAGCAGTGGCAGACGGATCCGCGCGAGCTGGCCGCGTCCATCATCACGCGACTGCCCGTGCGCTTCACCTACGAGAACCGCTACTTCCAGGACCGCTACGAGGGCCTGCCCCTGAACGGCTACGGCGCGTGGATCGCGAACATGGTTGATCACCCGCGTATCACCGTGCACACGGGCGTGGACTTCTTCGATGCTTCCTCGCCGTTCTCGAAGGCCGCGACTGTCGGCCAGGTCCCCGTCGTCTACACCGGCGCAATCGACCGCTACTTCGACTACGAGGCCGGCGAGCTCGGCTGGCGCACCCTCGACTTCGAGACCGAGGTCGTGGACGTGCCCGACTACCAGGGCTGCTCCGTCATGAACTACTCGGACCGCGACGTGCCCTTCACGCGCATCCACGAGTTCGCGCACCTGCATCCCGAGCGGGATCGCGCAGGCGCGACCAACACGATCATTCAGCGCGAATACTCGCGCTTCGCTCGCCCCGGCGACGAGCCCTACTATCCGATCGCTTCGCCGTCGGACCGCTCGACGCTCGCCGCCTACCGCGACATGGCGGCGGGGGAGAAGAACGTGCTCTTCGGCGGTCGACTCGGCTCATACCAGTACCTGGACATGCACATGGCAATCGCATCGGCCCTCACCAAGGTTGACGAGGCCGTGGCCTCCTGGCGCTGAAGGGGCTCCTGTTCGCATGGCGTCGGTTCTTTGGTCGGTCCTCTCGATCGCACTCATTATCGGCGTCGGCTGGGTGGCTCGTCGCGCGGGTGCGCTCGGTCCCGAGGCGGCGGGTTCTCTCGCGTCGGTGACGTACTGGGTGGCGTCCCCGGCCATGCTCTTCCACGCGATCGTCTCAACGGGGACATCTGGCGTATTCGGGGCTCCGCTCGCCGTGGCAGCCGCGTCGGGTGTGGGCACAGCGCTCCTCTTCGTGGCCGTCGCCCGCCTGGTCTTGCACCTCACGCGGGGCGAGACCACGTTGGGGGCCATGGCCTCGTCCCTCAATAACGGCGCGTATATCGGCATCCCGATCGCCGTCTACGTGCTGGGTGACGCTTCTGCTGTCGTGCCCATCCTGGTGTTTCAGCTCGGTTTTTTCACCCCGATGTTCTTCGTGTTGGCGGATCTGGCCGGCTCGGGCCAGCGCCCTTCTGCGACCGGCATCGTGAGGGTCATCGCGCGCAACCCCATGGTCATTGCGGCGGCGTGCGGTTTTCTCTTTTCCGCGGCCGGGTGGTCGATGCCGACGCTCCTCGACGTGTCGACGTCCATGCTGGGGGCAGCCGCGCCCCCGATGATCCTGCTGTCATTCGGCGCCGCCCTTGTGGACCGCCGCACCGCGACCGGCGACGCGAGGGCACCTGCTATCGCGTGCGCCGCCGTTGCTAAGCTCGCCGTGCAGCCTGCCATCGCGTGCGGCGTCGGGATGCTCCTTGGGCTGACCGGTCCGGCGCTCATGTCGGTGACCATCATGGCGGCGCTGCCCTCCGCGCAGAACGCCTACATCGCCGCGACGCGCGCCAAGGCGGGGGAGCGCATCGCGCAGGGAACGGTCCTCGTGACGACCTTTGCATCGCTGCCCGTCGTCGTTGGAATTGCAGCGATTTTCCATGCGTGTGGGGTTGTTTCCTAACTCGGGTTTGTCGGCATGAGCTCTGCTCTCTGGGCGTCCGAGCAGACCCCGGTCAGCAAAGAACCCGTCAAAAAGAGGCCAAAAACACGTTCTGTATCGTGGACTCTGGGAGACTTCCAGGTGTAACAGCCCTAGTCTGGCTGGGAATTATCCCGTATAGACACGAATGCAAGGAACTCACTTCATGTCATCCTCCGCACCCAAATCCGCGCCCCGCGCGCGCGACTCGTGGAGCGGCCAGACAGGCTTCCTCCTGGCAGCCATCGGCTCGGCCATCGGCCTGGGCAACATCTGGCGTTTCCCCGGCGTCTCCTACTCCAACGGCGGCGGCGCCTTCCTGGTCCCGTACCTGGTTGCCCTGATCTTCGTCGGCATCCCCATGCTGTGGCTCGACTACGCGGTCGGCCACAAGTTCCGCGGTTCACCGCCGTGGGCGCTGCGCAAGATCATCGGCGGCGGCGAGTTCGTCGGATGGTTCCAGACCTTCGTCTGCTTCGTCATCATGGTCTACTACGGTGCGGTCCTCGCGTGGGGCGTGCAGTACACCATCTACTCCGTGAACGAGGCCTGGGGCGCTGACCCGACGACCTTCTTCACCGACTCTTTCTTGCAGGTTGTTCCCGGCGACACCTTCTCGTGGGCGCCCGCATGGTCGGTGATGATTCCTCTCGCTCTCGTGTGGATTCTCGTGCTCTTCGTCATTGGCCGCGGCCTGTCCAAGGGCGTCGAGGCGGCGAACAAGATCTTCCTGCCGCTCCTCGTCATCCTCTTCCTCGCGCTCGTCGTTCGAGCGCTGTTCCTGCCGGGTGCCGTCGAAGGCCTCAACGCCTTCTTCACGCCGAACTGGAGCGCGCTTGCTGATCCCAAGGTGTGGCTGGCCGCATTCGCGCAGATCTTCTACTCGCTGTCCGTGGGCTTTGGCATCATGCTGACCTACGCCTCGTACCTCAAGCCCAAGTCGAACCTGACCGGCACCGCGCTCGTCGCAGGCTTCGCGAACTCGTCCTTCGAAATCCTCGCGGGCATCGGCGTCTTCAGCGCCATCGGTTTCATGGCGCACCAGGGCGGCGTGAGCGTCTCCGAGGTTGAGGGTCTGACCGGACCGATTCTCTCCTTCGTGACCTTCCCGAAGATCATCTCGATGATGCCCGGCGGGCCCCTCTTCGGCGTGCTCTTCTTCTCGTCCCTGGTCCTGGCTGGCGTCACCTCCCTGCTGTCCCTGCTCCAGGTCGTTTCCGGCGGCCTGCAGGACAAGTTCGGCTGGTCGCCCGCCCGCTCGGCTCTCGTTCTTGGCGTCCCTGCGACCGTTATTTCGCTGGTGCTCTTCGGCACCCGCTCGGGCCTGAACAACCTCGACATCGTCGACAACTTCATCAACTCGGTCGGCGTCGTGTCCTCGGCGATCATGTTCGCCGTGCTGTGCGCGGTCGCCGGCCCCCGCCTTGGGGTTCTCCGCGCACACATCAACTCGGTGTCTAGCGTGAAGGTCCCCAAGCTCTGGGAGCCCCTCGTCGGTATCGTCATCCCGGTCGTCCTCTTCGTCATGATGGCGATGTCCATCGTCGACCTGCTGACCAAGGGCTACGGGGACTACCCGAATGGCTACGTGCTCCTCTTCGGTTGGGGCTCCGTGGCGGTCGCTGTCGTTGCGTCTCTGATTTTCACTCTTATTCCGTGGAAGCACCGCCCGGTGGACACCCACGCGGCGGTCGCTCAGATTCTCGCTGACGACGCCGACGACACCGCTTCGATTGAAGGAGGCGCCAAGTGACCGCTCCCGCCATCGCTCTGATGATCCTGACGATCCTGCTCGTGTGGGGTGGCCTCGTCGCGTCCGTCGTGCTGCTGCAGGTCCTCTCGGTGCCCACCGATGAGGAGACCGAGGCCGCGCAGCGCGCTATCGAAGCCGCTGAAGCCGCGAAGCAGTAGGGTGGCATCGTGAAGCTCGTTGCCTTCGATCTCGATGACACCCTGGCGCCCTCGAAGTCGCCGCTGCCCGCCCGCATGGACGAGGCGTTGCGTTCCCTGCTGGACCACGTGGAGGTGTGCATCATCTCCGGCGGCCAGATGGGCCAGTTCCGCACCCAGGTGCTGGACAACCTGCACGCCACGGATGAGGAACTCTCTCGCCTGCACCTGATGCCCACCTGCGGCACGCGCTACTACCGCTATGAGGGTGGCGCGTGGGTCGAGCGTTACGCGCACGACCTGGATCCCGAGGTGGCCGCCCGCGCGATCGCCTCGCTCGAGCGTCACGCGCGTGAGCTCGGCCTGTGGGAGTCCAACCCGTGGGGCAACATTATCGAGGACCGCGGTTCGCAGATCACCTTCTCCGCGCTGGGTCAGGAGGCTCCGCTCGACGCGAAGCGCGCCTGGGATCCGGACGGCACCAAGAAGGCCGCTCTGCGTGACGCCGTGCAGCCCGACGTACCCGAGCTCGATGTTCGCGGCGGTGGCTCGACCTCGGTCGACATCACCACCCGTGGCATCGACAAGGCGTTCGGCATGGGCAAGCTCGTCGAAGAGACGGGCATCCCTGCTTCCGAGATGCTCTTCATTGGCGACCGCCTGGATCCGGAGGGCAATGACTACCCGGTCAAGGCCGCCGGCTACGCGACGCGCGCCGTGTCCGGATGGGAAGAATGCGTGGACGTCATCGACGAGATCGTGGCATCCATGAGCTGACCCGTCGCAGTAAACGATGACGAGGCCGGGGCTGGGGAACCAGCTCCGGCCTCGTTGTGTGCGGCTGCGGTGCTTGCGGCGATTGTACGGCCGCCGCACAATGCGGTGACGCGTTACTGCGCGCCGACGCCCCTGGTCGCCCAAAACACGACGGCAGACGCGGCAGCGACGTTGAGCGAGTCAACCCCGTGGTCCATGGGGATTTTGACAGTGTAGTCGGAGGCCGCGATAGTGCGCCGTCCCAGGCCGTCGCCTTCGGTGCCCATCACCATCGCGAGGCGGGCGTCCGGCCCCTGGAGGGCGGGCAGCGCAGCGAAGTCGTCGAGGGACACCGAATCGTCCGACAGCGCCAGCGACGCGACCGTGAAGCCAGCCTCCTGGAGCGTGGCGATGTCGCCGGGCCAGGACTCGAGGCGGGTCCACGGCACCTGGAAGACGGTCCCCATGGAGACGCGCACGGATCGTCGATAGAGGGGATCAGCGCACTGCGGGGTCACGAGGACAGCGTCGACGCCGAGCGCGGCGGCGCTGCGGAATGCGGCGCCGACGTTCGTATGGTCGACGAGGTTTTCCAAGACGACGACGCGACGTGCCGGGGCACCGCCGTGAGCGGTTGCGAGCAGGTCGGCGAGGGGCGGCAGGACGGGGCGCTGCATGGCGGCGAGGGCGCCGCGGTGCAGGTGGAAGCCCGTCATCTGCTCCAAGACGTCCTCGTCGGCGACGAAGATTGGAACGTCCGCGCCGTCGGGGGCACCCGTTGCTGCCTCGATGAGGTCGGTCAGGGTCGGCAGCCAGCGCCTCGACATGAGGAAGGAGCGCGGGCTGTGGCCGGCGCGGATCGCGCGTTTAATGACGTTCGCGGACTCAGCCATGTACAGGCCGCGTTCCGGTTCGATCTTGGAACGAAGTTTGACGTCTTTGAGGCGCGTGTAGTCGTCCAGGCGCGAATCTGCGCTCAGATCCGCGCTGGTGAGCTCGATAATCACGGCGGTCCCTTACGCCCGCTGGAGGGCGCGCGAGACCTCGCCCGGCCAGGACGGGCCCTCGAAGATGAAGGCAGAGAACGCCTCGACCAGGTCTGCGCCCGCGCTGATCATGCGCAGCGCGTCCTCGGACGACGAGATGCCGCCGGTGCCGATGAGGATCTGCTCGTCGTCAAGGTGTCGTGCCACCAGGGAGACGACCTCCAGCGCACGGGGCAGAAGCGGAGCGCCGGAGACGCCGCCTTCGCCCAGGTCGTGGTTGATCGTCGTGTTCGTGGCGACGACGCCCGCCAGGCCAAGCTCCTTCGTCAGCTCGACGACGGCGACGATGTCCTCGTCGGCCAAGTCGGGAGCGATCTTGACAAAGAGCGGCATGACGCGATCGGGAGCACCTGCCTCGCAGCCGCGGCGAGCGGCCTGTAGGATCGGGCGCAGGTGATCGACGGACTGCAGGTCGCGCAGGCCGGGCGTGTTGGGGGAGGAGACGTTCACGACGACAAAGTCCACCCAGTGGGCGAGCGTCTTCGCGCAGTACTCGTAGTCCGCGGGGGCGTCCGCCTCAGACGTCACCTTGTTCTTGCCGACGTTGGCGCCAACGATCGCGGCGCGGCCCGCAGGAGTCGAGCGCAGCTCGCGCAGCTTCTCGGCGGCGGCATCTGCTCCGGCATTGTTGAAGCCCATGCGGTTACGCAGGCCGCGTTCCTCCATGAGTCGCCACAGGCGCGGCGCGTCGTTGCCGGGCTGGGGACGAGGAGTCACGGTACCGATCTCGACGAACGCGTAGCCGAGGGCACACATACCGAGCACTGCCTCGGCGTCCTTGTCCATGCCAGCTGCCAGACCCAGACGGGACGGGAGGCGACGCTCACCCAGGGTCAGGGGAACCTCGACGCCGCCAACCATTCGCGTGGGGGAGTGCGTCGGATCGAGGTGGCCCAGCGTGGCGCGCATGAGTCCACGCGTCGGGGCGAATCGTCCGGCCAAGGAAATCGCTCCCAGACCCCAGTGGTGTGCATCCTCCGGGTTGGAACGCGAGATGAAGTGTGTGAAAGCCCAGTTGTACGCGCGTCGGATCATGCTTCCTAGGATAGTTGATCAGTCCCACCATGCCCACCACCACCGCATGGATGATCCGTCTCGAATGAGCACACGCATTTCATCCGGCGGGACCGCATCCGCGCCGAGGCCAAGCACCGAGGCGAGGGTCAGCCAGTGCTGGTAGCTCGGATAGCGCTCCTCGTCGATGGGAGATCCGGTGTGAGCAATGATCGCAGATTCGGGGACGAGCACCGTGTCGATGCTGACGCGTTCGTCTCGTCGTGGCGCGCGAATGACGTAGCCTTCGAGACTGAGCCCGTCGATGCGGGAGGCGGCCCGTAGGAGGTCTACGATCCGTGGGGCGTTGTTCTGCCGATCGTTGCGCGCGTCCTTCGGCAGCAAGGATGCGAGCCGACGGGCATCCGTCCCCGATAGGTCCGCGAAGCGCGCGTAGTCGCCCAGGTCCCACCCATCGCACAGGTAGGGAGCTAACAGAGCGGAGATGCCTCGATCCTCAAGCCAGCGAGGTGGGCCGTACATGCCTTCGGGGCAGGGCTCCTCCTCATTGAGCATGACGTTGCAGGTGGCGGGCAGCGTGATCGTTGTGTGCATGATGCTTCCTTGTCGTTCGAGACGGAGCGCCGATGCTCCGACACGGACAGGATCATGCACGCGAGGACGTGGCGGCCAGCGCCGCGGCACACCCTGTGGATAACGGGAGAGCCGCCAGGTGCCCTGTGGATAAAACGCGTCGGCCCCGCGCCCATGTGGATGGGGCGGGGCCGACGAAAAAGACGACTACTTCGGGAACTGTCCGCGGTCGACCTGCGGGCGAGGCGAACGCCAGCGCCGCGGCATGATCATGCGGGAGAATGCGTAGTAGGCGGTGCCGGAGGGAATGTCCTCGCGGGGGTGTGCCTCGGTGAAGACACGCTTGATCTTGCGCCACACGAAGAATGCCTCGATGGCGGTGATGATGAAGGATCCGTACATGAGGATGGACGAGCCATAGAGCATGTAAGCCTGGTACTGCAGCGGGACCTTGTTGCCGAACATCGACAGCACCATGATCAGGATGATGGACACCATCATGACGGCGAGAATCCACTCGGAGAAGGAGTGTCGCGCGTCGACGTAGTCACGCACGAAACGACGTGCGCGTCCCTTGTCGCGGGCCGGCAGGTACTTTTCCTCGCCGGTGATCATCGCGCGCTGTTCAGCGTCGAAACGCGCGTTGCGGGCGGCGCGGGCGGCACGCTTGGCCTCCTTGCGGTCCTTGGGGACCAGGGGGCGGATGCGGGCGGCCTCGGCTGCCTTACGCTTCGGCGTGGGGCGGCCTTTCTTGCCGTCGGGCGTCGTGGAGACGGGCTCGACATTCATCGAGGTCTCGTCGTTGTTGTTCTTGCTTCGTCCAAACACGCTTCAAGGCTAGCGGATAGCCCACCCGCCTCGCACTCCCATGGTCTACCCTGGTCGTATGGCTGATACTTCACATGCACTGTCCACGTCCGTTTTGAAGGAGCGCCTGGAGGCTGCTTTCCCGTCCCTGCTGGAGGAGCTCACGCAGCTCGTTGCGATTCCGTCGGTGTCGTCGGATCCCGCTCATGCGGCTGACGTGGAGCGCAGCGCTGAGCATATCCGTGAGCGTTTCGCCGCTCTGGGCTTGGAGGCCAAGGTTCTCCGTGAGACCGCCGCTGATGGCACCGAGGGCAAGCCTGCCCTCGTCGCGCACACGCCTCACATCGAGGGCGCGCCGACCGTCCTGCTGTACGCGCATCACGACGTGCAGCCGGTGGGCGAGCTGAGCCGCTGGAGCATGGACCCCTACAAGGCTGAGGTTCGCGGCGATCGCATCTACGGCCGTGGTTCCTCCGACGACGGCGCCGGCATCACGGTGCACCTCGGTTCCCTGTCGATTCTGGGCGATGACCTGCCGGTCAACGTCGTCGTATTCATCGAGGGCGAGGAAGAGATCGGTTCCCCCTCGTTCACGGCGTTCCTCGATGCCCACAAGGATGAGCTCGCCGCCGACGTCATCGTTGTGACGGACTCGTCGAACTGGAAGGTGGGCGAGCCTGCCGTCACGTCGACGCTGCGTGGCAACGCGATCGTGACCATCGACGTGACCGTCGCCGATCACGCGGTGCACTCGGGCGCGTTCGGTGGCCCGCTGCTCGACTCCGTCGCGATTTCCTCGATGCTCATCGCCTCGCTCTTCGACGAGAAGGGTGATGTGGCGGTGCCGGGCCTGGGCGGCTCGGATCACGCGGACGTGGATTGGCCGGAGGAAGAGCTGCGCGCCGCGGCCGGCATGGTTGAGGGACTGCAGCTGGCGGGCTCGGGTGACATCGCCGCCCGTATGTGGACCAAGCCGTCGATCTCGGTGATCGGTTTCGACGCTCGCCCGGTCTCCAACGCCTCGAACACGATCGCCCCGCACACGCGCTTCCGCCTGTCGATGCGCACCGTGCCGGGTGTGGATCCCACCGAGGCTCAGGCGAAGCTCGTCGACTACCTGCTCTCCCATGCGCCCTTCGGTGCGCGCGTCGAGGTCACCGCCGAGGACGCGGGAGCCGGCTACCAGGCCGACATGGATTCCCCTGTTACGAAGGCTCTGCACGAGTCCCTTACCGAGGCCTGGGGCGTTCCCTCGGTCAACATCGGTGTGGGCGGCTCGATCCCGTTCATCTCGGACTTCCAGCGCATCTTCCCGAACGCTCAGGTCGTCGTCACCGGCGTCGAGGATCCGCTGACGAACGCCCACTCTGAGGACGAGTCGCAGTCGATCTCCGACCTGAAGGCCGCGATCCTCGCCGAGGCGCTTCTGCTGACGCGCGTGGCGTCCCTGTGAAACGTGTCGTTGTCGCCGGTCGGTGGGATGGGGGAGTTCCCGCCGCGCCGACCGGCGAGGCGCTCGACGCCATCCGCCGGGGTGTCGTAGCCGGCGCTTCGGAGCCGACAGTGCTCACGGCTCCGTTCGGAACCGGACCCACCTTCGACGAGGCCGTGGCTGCGTTGGGTTCCCAGGCCTCGTTCGTGCGCGTGCCCACCCAGGCCTCGTCGTCGCGCGAGGCGGGCGAGCGCGTGGCGGATGCACTCCGCAACGGCGGCACCGTGATTGTCGAAGGTGGACATAATTCCTCTCCCGATTGCGGCGTCGGGTTTCTCGAAGGTCTCCTGGATGTCCCCAGCATCGATCCGAGGCAACCTGAGGCATTCGCCGATGCCCTCACGCGCGCGCAGAGCCTCGTGGCCGAAGCGGGTGTGGACCTCGTGTGCGCGGCTTCGACCCAGCGCCCGCTTTTGGGCCTCGACTCGGTGCTCGCCGTTGCTCCAGATCTGGAGCCGATTGAGGCACAGGACACCGCTCTTACTGCCGCTCTCACGCAGGCGTTCGCCCATCGTCCGCTCGGGCGCCACCAGCTGCTCGACGGAGCGGACGTGCACCCGGCACGCCAGCGTGGTTCCGGCGCTGGCGGCGGCGTTGGAGCCGTCATTGCGGCCATCGGTGGGCGCATCGCATCGACGGGGGATCTTTTGTCGTCGCTACTGGGCTTGGAAGCGATCATCGATGGCGTCGATCTCGTGATCGTCGCCGAGCCCGAACTGGCCTCCCCGGTGCTCGCTGAGTCGACCCTTGACTGCGTGGCTCGCGTTGCTGCGACGCATGCCCTGCCGGTTGTCGCCATCACCCACAGGTCCAGCCTGTCGCACTTTGAGAAGGCCGAATGGGGGCTTCACGGTGTCTTTGAGACGGAGGGATCCGTCACGCTCGAAGACGCTGGACGCCGCGTCGCCCGTACCTGGTTACGCTAAGCGCGCACTCCACCCGTGGCGCAGGGCGCCTGCGGGGGAGTAGTGTGTCAAGCGAATACATCTATTCGTCACGAAAAGGAGCATCATGTCCGAGTCCGCAATTCAGGCTCCCACCCACGAGGTCATCCTCACCGACGTCGCCGCTGCGAAGGTCAAGAGCCTCCTCGAGCAGGAGGGTCGCGATGACCTGCGCCTGCGCATTGCCGTTCAGCCGGGCGGCTGCTCCGGCCTGATCTACCAGCTGTACTTCGACGATCGCACGCTCGACGGCGACGCGATTCGTTCCTTCGACGGCGTCGAGGTCGTCGTCGACCGCATGAGCGTGCCCTACCTGAGCGGTGCCACGATCGACTTCGCTGACACGATTGAGCGTCAGGGCTTCACGATCGATAACCCGAACGCCCAGAACACCTGCGCCTGCGGTGAGTCCTTCCACTGAGCAGAAAGAACACCATCTCATGATGTCCTCTCTGCGCCGCTTCGGTGCCCTCGCCGGCGCAGCCGCGCTTGTCCTCGGACTCGCGGCATGCACTGACGCGACCTCGTCGTCTACGTCTTCCGCCCCCGCGGACATCGATTACTCCGCCTGCTCGACGGACGATTCCGCCGAACAGGTCGCGAACGTTGACCGTAGCGGCAAGGGTAACTTCCCGGCTGTCTCCGGTGACGACACCCCCGTGATCGCCGCAGGCAAGGGAAGCGAGCCGACCGACAAGGTCCTTGTCAAGACCCTCAAGCAGGGTGACGGAGCGGTCGTGTGCCCGGGCGCGACGATCAAGGCGAACTACGTGGGCGCCCTGTGGGACGGCACCGTTTTTGACTCGTCCTACCAGCGCGGCGAGGCCAGCGAGTTCTCCCTTAACCAGGTCGTCAAGGGCTGGACCTACGGCCTGGCGCACACCCACGTCGGCGATCGCGTCGAGCTCGTGATTCCGGCCTCTCTCGGCTACGGCGACCGGGCGAATGCAAAGATTCCCGCTAACTCGACCCTCGTCTTTGTCGTGGATATCGTGGGCGTCGCGACGCAGGACGTCGCAGATGACTCCGTTCTCAGCAGTGGAGTCGCGACCGACGAGGAGCTTCCCGCGGGGATCACCGTTTCCGGTGACCCCGGCGCCGAGCCCACCCTGACGATCGACGAAAGCGTTGCTGCCCCCACCGAGCAGAAGATGTACACGATTTACAAGGGCACGGGAGAGGCGCTGACCTCTGATCAGACTGTCCTGTACAAGCAGGTCGTTGGTGGTTTTGGCGCTAAGGGCCAGACTCAGTCGTCGTGGAGCCAGGAACCTCTTGAGGCTCCCGTCGCGCAGGCTGATCTCGTGGGAGTGACCGTGGGATCGCGCATCCTCATCGTGGCCCCGATCCCGCCTCAGGAAGCGCAGTCCGGCCAGGAGGCGACCCCCACGCAGGCGACGGTCTTCGTCGTCGACATCGTGGGTACTTCTTCGATGCAGTAACCGCGTCACGGCCTTGGTCGACGGTAGCGGGCGGCTCCCAGTGGGGGAGCCGCCCGCTACCCGTTAGAATGGGGTCATCGCGTCGATTTGGCCGACATATGCAAGGAGAGCTTCCATGAGTGAAGAAACCGTCACTATCCTGGTTTTCAGCGACGACAAGGATCGCCGTCACGCCGTCGTCAACGGCATTGGCCTGCGTGCTTCCAAGGACACGCCCCGCATCGAGTGGGTCGAGGCCGCAACCGGTTTCGGCGTTCGCGATGCGTTCGATCAGCAGGATTTTGCGTTGCTGATCCTCGACGCTGAGGCGAAGAAGGAAGGCGGCATGTCCATCGCTCAGGACCTGCGCGAGACCCGTGACGGCGTTCCCCCGATCGTTTTCCTGACCGCCCGCGCCCAGGACGAGTGGCTGGCTACGTGGGCCGGAGCAGCCGCCGTCGTGGCCGATCCGATCGACCCGATCATTCTTCAGGAGACCGTCGCCGACGTGCTGCGCGGAGCCAAGTGATGGCCACGCAGGAGTGGGCACCGATTATTGCTGCCCTCACCGCCGGAGAGAGCCTCGACTACGGCCAGGCGTACTGGCTGATGGACCAGGTCATGAGCGGCGAACTCGGCGAGGCTCGTCTCGCGTCGTTCCTCACCGCGATGGCCATCAAGGGCGCCACGGTCGATGAGATCCACGGCCTGGCCGACGGCATGCAGGATCATGCGGCGCACGTCGAGCTGCCCAGTCGTGCTCTAGACATCGTGGGTACGGGTGGAGACGGATACAAGACCGTCAACATTTCGACGATGTCCGCCATCGTGCTCGCCGCGATGGGGATCCCGCTCGTCAAGCACGGTAACCGTGCATCGACGTCGAAGTCTGGCTCCGCGGACGTTATCGAGGCGCTCGGTGTCAACCTTGACCTCGATGCCGACGCGCTGCGCCGCGTCTTTGACGAGGTTGGCATCGCGTTCCTTTTCGCGAACAAGATGCATCCGTCGATGCGCTTTGCGGCCCCCGTGCGCCGCTCTCTCGGCTTCCCGACGGCGTTCAACGTGCTGGGGCCGCTGACCAACCCGGCACGCGTGCAGGCCTGCGCGATTGGTGCGTCTCGCGAGGAGAACGCGCGTCTCATGGCGGGCGTGTACGCGTCGCGCGGGCTCAGCGCACTCGTGTTCCGCGGCGCGAACACCGGCCTCGACGAGCTGACGACGACCGACGCCAATCAGATCTGGCTCGTGTCGGGTGGAGCGGTTGTGGAAACCGTGTTCGATGCGCGCGAATCCCTGGGCATGGCCTCCTCCTCGATTGAGGACCTCGCGGGTGGCGAGGCGGCCGAGAACGCGGCCGTCGCTCGCGACGTCTTGTCGGGCGGTGGGGCGGACGCGGTTCGCGACGCCGTCGCCCTCAACGTCGGAGCCGGCATCCTGGCCTGGGAGGGCCTGGAGAACCCTGTGACGCGCTCCGATTTCGAGCCTCGCATGCGCGGCGCTGTCGAGCGCGCCCTGGCGGCGTTGGCCGACGGTTCGGGCGCTCGACTCATCGAGCGTTGGGTGGCTGCTTCGAACGCGTAAGAGAAATGCCTGCGTCAGGTGCGCGGGTCGTGACGCTGCTGGGCGGTTGCGTGGGCTAAAAGCTCGCGCAGCCGCCCGTCGCGTAGCGGGCTGTCGACGGGCTGCGCCCAGGGGAGGGAGCCGTTCCATTCGACGAGGCGTGTCCCTTCGCGGCACAGCTCGGCGCACAGGAGTGACGTCTCCGCCCACGAGGCGACGGATGCGGCCATCCCACCGGTCTCGATCGGCTCCGTGGAGGTCAGAACATCGATCCACGGCGACGGGTCGGAGCGCGGGGGCACGACGACCGAACTGAGGTGGCGGCCGTAAGAGGCGACATGCAGAATCCAGCCGAGTTCTCCACCGTCGCGACGCGCGCCCCAGACGATACGCGGGGCCGCCAGGATGGGGCGCATGGTGGAGCGCTCGACACCCGCGATGTAGGCGCTCAGTTCGTCGCGCGCTCCAGCCGCCGCCTCGAACAGCCCCTGTGTGGACAGGCGCTCCATCAGAGAAGTGAGCGCGTTTGGCACCGCTAATGACGAGGCTTCCACGGCCTCGTCGACGATGGTGCCCGAGGAGTCGTGATCGGCCTGGGCGAGGACCCGCTCGATCGCTCCTGCAGCCCGCTGTGCGTGCGCGCGCGTCCCGAAGGGACCGAGGGCGCGGGGCAGGTCGTCGAGCGTCACGGACGGAACGACGCGGGGGCGACCGGCCTCGGCGATAACCCAGTGCTGGGATCCCTGACGCCTCGACGCGGAGTTGTAGGGCGGGGCGAGGGCCTTGATGTCGCGCAGTTCTCGGATCCTCGCCTCGAGAATTGAGGCGGTCGGATAGGGGCGCACTCCCGCGGCCAGGGACACCATGCGCTGCACCTTCGGGCGCTTTTCTGCTTTCGTGTAGTAACTGCCCACGCGCGACTTCAGGGACGAGGCCGACCCCACGTAGAGGGTGTCTCCCGCGGTATCGATGAAGTGATAGACCCCGGGAGAGGTTGGCAGGTCCGTGACGAAGTCGGGCGTTGATGGGCGCCGCGCCGGAGCCTGATCCGTCAACACGATCAGGTCCTCCACATCGGTCGCGCCAGCTACGGCGAGCAGGTCGATGAATCCCAGGAGGATCTCTGCCGTCGCGCGCGCGTCTCCGAGTGCTCGGTGCTCGGGAACGGTGGTGGTACCGAAGTAGGAGGCGACCGTGCCCAGTTTGTGGTTGCGCACGAGCGGGCGTGGCAGGGCGAGCCGAGCGAGTGCCAACGTATCGACGACGCGCACGCGCGGCCACGGGCGCGCACACGTGCGGGCCGCACGGCGGAGGAAGCCCACGTCAAAGGACGCGTTGTGCGCAACGATGACGGGGGAATCCGAAGCTCCAAGGCCTGACCACTCCATGAAGCGTTCCAGAACGGATGCGATCGGGTCCGCGTCGGCCACCATCGCGGGAGTGATGCCGGTCAGAGATGTGATAAACGGTGGAATCGGACGCGAGGGCTTCACGAGGGAAGAAAACTCGTCCACGACTGCTCCGTCGCGGACGCGCACAGCGCCGATCTCAGTAATTTCTGCGCCTGCCCCCAGGCCTGTCGTCTCGAGGTCGACGACGACCCAATGCCCGCCCGAGGCCGGCGTCCCGACGGCATCGAGGCTGGGTTGAAGCTCCACCGACGAGGCCCTCGACAGGGCCGCAGAGACCGCTGATCGAGCGAAAGGACGAGCCGATTCGCCGGGCGCTATGGTTTCCCCACAATCGCGCACGGGAGTTCGTTTCGTCATACAGTTGATACTAATTCGTTCGCGCGCTCGCGCGCCCGTCGAGACTTCAGGAGTGACAGTGGCGTTCTATCAGGCTCTCAAGGCGACCGGCAGCCCCATTCTGAAGGCGGCCTATCACCCGTGGATCCGAGGCAAGGAGAACATTCCCGCCGAGGGACCCGCTATCCTCGCGTCCAACCACAACGCCGTGTGGGACTCGGTATTCCTGCCGATGATGCTTGACCGTGAGGTCGTTTTCATGGGTAAGGCCGACTACTTTACGGGCACGGGTCTCAAGGGGTGGATGACAAAGGAATTCATGCGCGCCGTCGGCACCATCCCCGTTGACCGCACCGGCGGACGCGCTTCGGAGGCGGCACTGAAAGCGGGACTGAAGCGACTGCGCGAGGGCGAGCTCTTCGGCATCTACCCAGAGGGTACCCGCAGCCCCGACGGGCGGCTGTACCGTGGCAAGACCGGCGTCGCGCGCCTCGCACTCCTGTCCGGCGCCCCCGTTATCCCGGTGGCCATGATCGGCACCCATGCGGCGCAGCCCATTGGCCAGAAGATTCCCTCGCGCACGAACATCGGCATGGTGATCGGTGAGCCCCTGGACTTCTCGCGCTACCGTGGCCTCGACAAGGACCGCTACGTCCTGCGTGCGATCACCGACGAGATCATGTACAACCTGATGCTCCTGTCTGGCCAGGAGTACGTGGACCTGTACGCCGCCGACGTGAAGGCTCAGCTGGCAGCCGAGGGCGCTTTCGAGGGTCCCGTGCCCTCCAACGGCCGGCCCGCGCCCGGTGGGCGCACCGCCCCCGAGGTGCCCGTTCCGACCGCTCCCGAGGAGGAGGGCAGCGAGGACGAGAAGGCCTCGGACAAGGAGTAACAGGGCCGGGCCGTCACCGATGGTTGGTGCGTGCAATCGCGTTTCGTGGGACGGGCGTCCTTGGCGAAACGTGATGTGGGCCGGGTAGAATGAACTGTGCCCTGCGCACGCGCGCGGGCCCGTACCTAACCAACCTGAGAAAGGTGACATTCATGTCGGTCCGTCGTGTTGCCCTGCTGACCGCAGGTGGCTTCGCCCCGTGCCTGTCCTCCGCCGTCGGTGGACTCATCGAGCGCTACAACGAAATTGATCCCACGGTTGAGATCATCGCTTACCAGAACGGCTACCACGGCCTGCTCACCGGCAACTACGTGCTGGTGGACGAGGAAGCGCGCAAGCACGCCGCCGTCCTGCACCGCTTCGGCGGCTCCCCGATCGGTAACTCCCGCGTCAAGCTGACGAACAAGAAGAACCTGGTCGAGCGCGGCCTCGTGTCCGAGGATGAGGATCCGCTGCAGAAGGCCGCCGAGCAGCTGCGCGCCGACGGCGTCGACGTCCTGCACACCATCGGTGGCGACGACACCAACACGACGGCCGCCGACCTGGCCGCCTACCTGGAGGAGCACGACTACCACCTGACCGTCGTGGGCCTGCCCAAGACGATCGACAACGACGTTGTGCCGATCCGCCAGTCCCTGGGTGCATGGACCGCCGCTGAAGAGGTCTCCGAGTACTCCCAGAACGTCATCGGCGAGCACCGCTCCAACCCGCGCATGCTCATCATCCACGAGATCATGGGCCGCCACTGCGGTTGGCTGACGGCCGCCGGTTCGAAGTGCTACCACGACTGGCTGAAGACCCAGGAGTGGGTGCCCTCGATCGGCCTGTCGCAGGAGCGTTGGGACATCCACGCCATCTTCCTGCCCGAGATGAAGATCGACCTGGACGCCGAGGCTGCGCGCCTGAAGGCCATCATGGATGAGCAGGGCAACGTCAACATCTTCCTGTCCGAGGGCGCCGGCGTCCCCGAGATCATCGCGGAGATCGAGGCTGCCGGTGGCGAGGTCCAGCGTGACCCCTTCGGTCACGTCAAGCTCGACACGATCAACCCCGGCCAGTGGTTCGCCAAGCAGTTCGCCGAGAAGATCGACGCCGAGAAGGTCATGGTCCAGAAGTCGGGCTACTTCTCGCGTTCCTCGCGTGCCAATGCCGACGACCTGCGTCTCATCAAGTCGATGACCGACCTCGCCGTCGAGTGCGCCTTCAAGGGCGAGTCCGGCGTTATCGGCCACGACGAGGAGGACGGCGACCGCCTGAAGGCCATCCCGTTCCCGCGCATCGCGGGCGGCAAGCCCTTCGACATCTCCCAGCCCTGGTTCCTCGAGATGATGGCCGAGATCGGCCAGACCGTCGAGCCTGCCGGCGAGTGAGTCGCTTCGCGTGATTCCTTCGATCACTCCCGGACGCGGCGGAGAGCCTGTGCGCAAGCCTCGCTCCCGCCGCGTCCCCGAGCGTCTCTGGTCGCCCGAGTCTGGGGATCTTGCTCCCTGGGACACGTGGCGCGGCCTGGACGCTGCCCAACAGCCTTCCTACGCGGACGCGGAACACCTCAGTGACGTGACGGCGCAGCTGCGCCGTCAGCCGCCGCTCGTGTTCGCCGGGGAGGTTGACGACCTGCGCACGTGGATGGGTGCGGCTGCCCGCGGCGAGGCCTTCGTCCTGATGGGCGGGGACTGTGCCGAGACCTTCGCCGAGGCGACGGCGGACCATGTGCGCCTGAAGATTCAGACGCTGCTGCAGATGGCGGTCGTCTTGACGTACGGCGCTTCGCTGCCGGTCATCAAGGTCGGCCGTATCGCCGGCCAGTACGCTAAGCCGCGTTCGTCGGATATGGAAACGCGCGACGGCGTCACGCTGCCCAGCTACCGCGGCGATGCCGTGAACTCCTTTGAGTTCACTCCCGAAGCGCGCGAGCCCGACCCGCAGCGCCTGCTGTCGCTGTACAACCACGCGGCTTCGACCCTGAACCTTATCCGTGCCTTCACGAAGGGCGGTTACGCCGACCTGCGCCAGGTGCACCGCTGGAATCAGGGTTTCATGTCGAACCCGGCCTATGCGCGCTACGAGTCGCTGGCAGAAGACATCCACCGGGCGATCAAGTTCATGGGTGCCGCGGGCGTTGACTTTGAGACGCTGCGCGACGTGGACCTGTTCTCGTCGCACGAGGCGCTGCTGCTCGAGTACGAGTCGGCGATGACGCGCATTGATTCGCGGACGGGCGAGCCCTACAACACGTCTGCCCATTTCCTGTGGGCGGGGGAGAGAACGCGCGAGGAGGAGGGCGCTCACATCGAGCTGCTGTCGCGCGTTCGCAACCCGATTGGGGTTAAGCTCGGCCCGTCGACCACGCCGGATCAGATGCTCTCGCTCATCGATCGCCTCAACCCGGATGGTGAGGAAGGACGCCTGTCGTTCATTACGCGCATGGGCGCCGGCCGCATCCGCGAGGCGCTTCCGCCGCTGCTGGAAGCCGCGCGTGAGGACGGTCGTCCGCTCACGTGGATGACGGATCCGATGCACGGCAACACGATCACGTCGTCGACCGGCTACAAGACGCGTCGCTTTGAGACGGTCATGGACGAGGTGCGTGGCTTCTTCGAAGCACACGAGGCCGCGGGAACTGTCCCGGGCGGCTTGCACGTCGAGCTCACCGGTGACGATGTCACCGAGGTGATCGGCGGCAGTGAGCACATCGATGACGAGTCGTTGCGTGACCGTTACGAGACGCTCGTGGATCCGCGCCTGAACCACCAGCAGAGCCTGGAGATGGCTTTCCAGGTCGCACAGTACCTGGCGAAGGGTTCCTCCGCCGAGGAGTGAGTTCACCGCACATAAGTTCCCCGGCCTCGTCTGTCATGGACGAGGCCGGGGATACTTATGACGGGCGAGTGTCTCGGGCGCGTTCAGACGATCGTGATCGTGACGACGCTGCCCTTTTTCAGCATTGTTCCGGCGGCGGGATCGGTCTGTCGGACGGTTCCGAAGAAGCCACCGAGGATTGCCTCCTCCTGCACGGTGAACCCGGCTGCCTCGAGGGCGGCGCGAGCATCCTGGCGCTGGCGGCCGACGACGTCGGGCACCGCGACCTTCTCGGGTCCCTTCGACACCGTGTAGGCGACGGTGTCGCCACGGTGCAGGATCGTGCCCTCATTGGTCTGCTGCGAGATGACCTGGCCTTCGGCGACCGTGTCGGAGAACGCCTCGGTCGGCGTAGCCACGAGGCCAAGGCCCTCAATGGAGCTCTTTGCGGCATCGGCGCTCATCCCGTTCAGCGACGGTACGGTGAGGGGCTCACGGCCCTTCGACAGCACCACATCGACGGCGCTGTCGTGCGCCAGCTGTGAACCAGAAGCCTGGGACTGTGAGATGACCTGGCCCTGCGGGACGTCCTCGGAGTATGCATCGGTGATGGCACCCAGGGCGAGGCCGGCATCGGTAAGGGCCTTGCGTGCGTCCTCCTGGTTCTTACCGACGACGTCAGGGACCGTCTTCATGTCCACGCCCTTGGAGACGTGGAGCTGGACCTCGGCGCGCTTGTGGACGGGCTCGCCGCCTTCCGGATCGGAGCGAGTGATTGAACCGGCAGCGACGTCGTCAGAGAATTCCTCCTCAACGGAAGAAGCAAGTCCCATCGCATTCAGCTCGGCCTGAACATCCGCGAGGGGACGACCATCCGTCGCGGGCATGGTCAGGTAGGAGCCTGGGCCGTATTCGGTCCACCACCAGCGTCCGCCAACGACTGCGGCGGCGAGGAGCAGAACGATGAGGGTAGCCCACAGGGCGGCGCGCTTGTACGTCTTGGTACCGCCGTTCTCCGAAGCATTGGGAAGCGGGGCCGACGTGTGGACAGTGGCGACCGTCGATGGCGCCGGGAGGGGCAGAGGCCTCGTAAACTGAGCCGAGATCAGCTCGGTGTTGAGCGCGCTCGTTTCCGAGGCGCCCGCCCGGTCAGCCGGCGCGATGTCCGCGCGGCGGTTGGCCAGCTCCGACGGAATGGTGGCAGCAGCGCGAGTGACGAGGTCGATCGCGTCCGAGGCATCGGCGGGGCGCGATGCGGGGTCGCGGGCGGTCAGGGCAGCGACGAGGTCGTCGATCTCTCTCGGAATCCACGGCTGGGTCTCCGACGGGCTGGGTACGTCGTCGGAGACGTGATGCGTCGCGATCTGCAGAGGTGACTCACCCGCCCACGGAACGGAGCCCGTCAGCATTTCGTAGAGCATGATGCCGACCGAATAAATGTCTGAGCGTGCGTCGGCTTGAGCGGTCGTCGCGATCTCCGGGGCGATGTACGCAACCGTGCCGAGCATGTTGCCCGTCGAAGACATGGACACTTCGGAGGCAGCTCGTGCGAGACCAAAGTCGGTCACCTTCGCGGGTCCGTCGGACGGAACGAGAATGTTTTCGGGCTTGACGTCGCGGTGAATAACGCCGACGCGGTGGGCGGCGCGCAGAGCCTCAAGAATGTCAGTCGTGTAGCGCAGAGCCTGCGGGATCGTGAAGGCACCCTGCGCGCGCAGCAGCTGGCGTAGGTTCGTGCCGTCGATGAGCTCCATGACGAGGAACCCCTGGCCTGTGACCACGCCCTGGTCAAACACGGAGACGACGCCGGGGTGAACGATGCGCGCGGCGGAGCGCGCCTCGCGGCGGAAGCGTGCGACGAAATCCTCGGAGTCTGCCAGGTGCGGGTGCATGACCTTGAGGGCGACGGGGCGATCAAGGCGTTCATCCTGCGCGATGTAGACGGTGGCCATGCCGCCACGCGCCAGCCTGCGCGTCACCCGGTACCGTTCGTCGACGAGGAGGCCGATCAACGGGTCCGTCTGGTCGAATGTTTGTTCATCGCTCACTTGCTTGATTCTATGGGAGTTTTCGCGAAATCATGGGAAGTGCCCACGTCGGTGCGGCGCATGAATGGGGTAGTCTTGCGCTCATGACCAGTGTTGATATCACCGTGCTCTCCACCGACGAGGTCTGCCGTCTCCTCGGCATCGAGGAACGCCGCCTCAAGCAGCTGATCCGCGATCGTGTGCTCATCGAAGCGCGCGACGCCAGCGGGGCGCGCGGCGTCCCGCAGGAGGTTATCGTCAAGGGCGACAACGGGTGGGAGCCGCTGCCGTTCCTGCAGGGCACACTGACTCTGCTGGCCGACGACGGCTTCACGGCGGAGGAAGCAGCGGCGTGGCTGTACACCGTGCAGGACGAGCTGGGCGAGCGCCCGATCGATGCGCTCACCTCGGGCCGTCATCACCGAGTGAATCGAATCGCCTCGACGCTGGCCTTCTGAGGCTAGCCCGTCTTGTCAGGCCCGCCTGGCGGTCAGGATTGAGCACAGTTCGCGCAGCATGGCGCGAGCATCCTCATCGAAGGTGCTGGCCTCGAGGGCGGCGTCTCCGTCGGCGACGAGCCGTGCAATTTCGGCCTCGTGCGCTGCGCGCCCGTTGCGCTCCACGATGTCGGTAGCAGTCGCGATCTGCTCTGCCGAGGCCTCGGCCACCCCGAGGACGTCGGTGAGGGCGCGCCGCTCGGCGGGGGAGGAGGCCTCCCACGTGAGCGCCAGGAGTGCGGTGCGCTTTCCCTCGCGCAGGTCGTCGCCGGCCGGCTTGCCTGTCACTGCCGGGTCTCCGAAGACCCCGAGATCATCATCGCGCAGTTGGAAAGCCAGGCCCCACGGGGTCAGAATCGTCTCGAGAACATCGAGCAGGTCGGCGACGCAATCGAACGATGAAGCTCCGCAAATCGCGCCGAGGAGCGCCGGGTGGACGACCGAGTAGTGGGCCGACTTGTGCAGTGCCACCTCGAGCGAGTCGCTCGTGCTGAGTGCATCGGTGCGCTCAGGATCAAGCGGGGTTTGTTCGGCGGTGATGTCGAGGTACTGGCCCAGCGCGACCTCCGCGTGCATATCGGCGAACCGGCGCGAAAAAGCACGCGCGCAGTCCTCGCGCAGGTCCAGGGCCTGTTCGTCCGCGGCAGCCGTTGCCGCCGAAAAGAGGAAGTCGCCGACCAAAATAGCACCGTGTCGACCGAAGTCCGTCGATGATCCGATCCACGACTGTACGGCGTGGTAATCCGCAAGCGTGCGGTGAGGGGTGGGCATGCCGCGTCGTTCGTCGGCCTTGTCGATGATGTCGTCGTGGACGAGGGCGCTCGCCTGATAGAGCTCCAGTGCCGCGCTGAGATGGGGGAGCGAGACGTTCTCGATGGATGTTCCGGAACTGAGTGCGTAGCCCACGTGGGCCATGAGGGCGCGGAAACGCTTTCCTCCGGATACGGAGGCGAGGACCGCACGAGAGAACTCCTCAGAACGGTCGGAAGTGCCTGCGCGGGCGAGGAGATGTGCGAGGCTGGTGGCCGTCGCCTCGTCGATTGATGGACGCAGCGTTGCGAAACTGTCGCTCAGAGTCATGAGGCCACTCTAACCGAGGTTCGAGTGCACGCGTGAGCCCAAGGCGGGGGATCCTCACACCTACCGTCAGGAAAACTAAACGGCAAGGCACTAGACTTGGCGCTGGTATGCCGATTTGCAATCGGCTCCGTTGTGCATGCCCATCAATGAAAGGGACCCGTGTGAGTGCATCTCGCGCTTCGGCAAAGGACTCCGCGACGACTGAGGAAACCACGGAGGTGAAGACCCCCGCGAAGAAGACCACGCGCGCCAAGAAGGCTGCCGCCACGGTCGACGCGGCGAGTGCTCCCGCCGAGGAAAAGAAGTCTGCTGCGAAGAAGGCCTCGGCGAAGAAGGCTCCCGCGAAGAAGGCTACTGACGCTGCAGATGCCGAGCCGAAGGCTACGGCAAAGAAGGCGACTGCTAAGAAGGCCACGAAGAAGACTGACGGCGCCGCGGAGACCGAGAAGAAGGCTCCCACGAAGAAGACGGCTGCTAAGAAGACGACGAAGAAGGCTGACGGCGCCGCGGAGACCGAGAAGAAGGCACCCACGAAGAAGACTGCCACCAAGAAGACCGCGAAGAAGGCTGACGGCGCCGCCGAAGAGAAAGCGACGAAGAAGCCCGCCGCGAAGAAGACGCGCGGTCGCAAGAAGAAGGAAGAAGAGGTCGTCGAGGAGGTCGTCGAGGAGCTCGTTGAGACCGTCGACGAAGACTTCGAGCCGACTGGCGAGGACCTTGAGGACACCGAACTCGATACTGAGACCGTCGACGAAGAAGAAGCTGACGCAGAGGACGAAGCGGAGGAAGAGGATCCGAAGCTCGCTGAGGGCGCCGCACTTCGTGAACGCACGAACGACGGCATCCACGTCAAGGGTGGCTTCGTCGTCTCCGATTCCGATGAGACCGACGAACCCGTCCAGCAGGTGACGGTTGCCGGCGCAACCGCCGACCCTGTGAAGGACTACCTCAAGCAGATCGGTAAGGTCTCCCTGCTGAACGCCGAGCAGGAAGTGGACCTCGCCCGCCGTATCGAAGCCGGCCTTTACGCCGAGTACAAGCTGAAGAACCAGGCCGATGAGATGACCAGCCGCGAGCGTCGCGAGCTGCACTTCCTTGCACAGGACGGTCAGCAGGCGAAGAACCACCTGCTCGAGGCGAACCTCCGCCTCGTCGTGTCGCTGGCCAAGCGCTACACCGGCCGCGGAATGCAGTTCCTGGACCTGATCCAGGAAGGCAACCTGGGCCTCATTCGCGCTGTCGAAAAGTTCGACTACACGAAGGGCTACAAGTTCTCGACCTACGCCACCTGGTGGATTCGTCAGGCGATCACCCGCGCGATGGCGGACCAGGCTCGCACGATCCGCATCCCTGTCCACATGGTCGAGGTCATTAACAAGCTCGCGCGCGTCCAACGTCAGATGCTCCAGGACCTGGGTCGCGAACCCACTCCCGAGGAACTGGCTAAGGAACTCGACATGACCGCCGAGAAGGTTGTCGAAGTTCAGAAGTATGGTCGCGAGCCGATTTCGCTGCACACACCTCTCGGCGAGGACGGCGACTCCGAGTTCGGTGATCTCATCGAGGACTCCGAGGCCATCGTGCCCGCGGACGCCGTGTCCTTCACCCTTCTGCAGGAACAGCTCCACCACGTCCTGGACACGCTGTCCGAGCGTGAAGCTGGCGTCGTGTCGATGCGCTTCGGCCTGGGCGACGGCCAACCGAAGACTCTCGATGAGATTGGCAAGGTCTACGGCGTGACGCGCGAGCGTATCCGCCAGATTGAGTCCAAGACCATGTCGAAGCTGCGTCACCCCTCGCGTTCGCAGGTTCTGCGCGACTACCTCGACTGACGCGCTATCGACATATTCGAGGGCCGGGAACAATCGTTCCCGGCCCTCGTGACAACATCGTCACAATGCGTGCATGTGCGGGTGGCATCGTCGCGTATTGAGGTTTTCGTAGGGCAGGATGATCACATGCTTGAGGGTGCACTGATTCTCGTTTTGACCGTCGTTCTGGTACTCGTCGTCGCTGGCGGCGTCGTCGCTGTGCTGGCGCTCTCGCGCCGTAGCGCGGACGAGTGGAAGGGCGTCATCAAGCGAGAGAGCGAAGAAATCGCCGACGAGGTGAAGACCCATCACTCGCTACCCAAGCGTGCCTCCTCCTCACCAGACGGACCCGTGGTTCCGCGTACGGCGTCCCTGCACTCGCTCCTGCAAAGTGCTGACTCGAAGAGTGCCTACTTCGACGCTGACCGTCTACCCGGCATCGACCGTCTCGAAACTGTGACTGACCGCGTGAGCGTGCGGTTTGACCGTAGCCGTCGTAGTGCTGACGGAGGCGGCGAGTCCGTGCAGGAGTCACCGCAGTCATAAGGCAGTGATGCCGCACTCAGCTTTTCTGTCAAGAGCGTCCATAGGGGATAATGACCCTATGGACGCTTTTATTTCCACCCTCCAATCGCCGTGGGCAGTCGTTATCGCCCTGGCTGTCGCCGTGCTTATCGGCGTCGTTATTTGTCTTGTCGTGAGTTCGCGTCGCCGTCCCTCGCAGGACGTGACCCCTCAGCCGCAGGCTCAGGCTCCCGTCGAGGCTCGTCCCGATTCGCCTGCCGAGGCGTCGCTTGATACAGCGGACCAGCCTCGAGCGGGTCCGGTAGATGAGCTCGAGCCCACCCCCGAGCAGAGCCCTGAGGCTCCCGCAACCCCGGCCTCGTCCATCGAGCGCCCCGAACCCGTGCGCGGCCGCATGGAGCGCCTGCGCGAACGCCTCGCGTCTTCCGGCTCGCTGGGGCGTGCGATCCTCGGCGTTCTCAGCCGCGGCCAGCTCGGTGCCGCCGACTGGGAGGAGATCGAGGAGTCTCTCCTCATCGCTGACCTCGGCCTCGAGGCCACTGACACGCTGATGGAAGCCCTCAAGCGTCGCGTCGCGGTCGAGTCCGTGACTGACGAAGCGCGCATCCGCGAGATCCTTCGCGAGGAACTCCTCGCCCTCGTCGATCCCTCCATGGATCGCTCACTCAACCTCGAGCGCCCCGAGGTCGACGGCTCCGTCAAACCCGCAGTCGTCCTGATGGTCGGTGTGAACGGCACCGGAAAGACCACGACCGTTGGCAAGCTCGCGCGCATTCTCGTCGCGGAAGACAAGTCCGTGATTCTGGGGGCCGCCGATACCTTCCGCGCGGCCGCCGCCGATCAGCTGGCGACGTGGGGCGAACGCGTTGGCGTCGATGTCGTGCGCAGCGACCGCGAGGGTGCCGACCCAGCCGCTGTTGCTTTCGAAGCCGTGCGCGAAGGTGTCGAGCGTGACGTCGACGTCGTTCTCGTCGACACCGCGGGACGCCTGCAGAACAAGTCCACGCTGATGGACGAGCTCGGCAAGATCAAGCGCGTCATGACCAAGCAGGCCCCGGTTTCCGAGGTCCTCCTGGTGCTCGACGCGACCACCGGCCAGAACGGCATGAAGCAGGCCGAGGTCTTCGCGGAAGCTACCGGCGTGACCGGTATCGTTCTGACGAAGCTCGACGGTTCCGCCAAGGGTGGCATCGTCGTCTCCGTCCAGCGTGCGCTGGGCGTTCCCGTCAAGTTCGTCGGCCTCGGCGAGGGGGCCGATGATCTGGCCCCCTTCGATCCGCAGGGCTTCGTCGACGCGATCGTGGGTTCCGCGCAGGGCTGAACCCCGCCACCATGACGCGTGCCTCGGCCCCGGTGAGACGACTCCCGGGGCCGAGGTGCGCTAACCTGTGCCTAGTACAGCCGCCATCTTGGGAGTAAACACGTGTTTGGAAACCTGTCAGATCGTCTGAGCCAGTCGTTCCGTAGCCTGCGCAGCCGCGGCGTCCTGACCGAGTCGGACGTCGATCACGCGATTTCCGACATTCGTCGCGCCCTTATCGACGCGGACGTTGCGCTCCCCGTCGTTCGCCAGTTCACCACGCAGGTGCGCGAAAAGGCATACGGCGCAGCCCGCTCCAAGGCGCTCAACCCCGGCCAGCAGGTCGTCTCCATCGTGCACGAGGAGCTCGTGGAGATCCTCGGTGGCGCCACGCGCGAGCTGACCTTCGCGGAGTCCGGCCCGACCGTCTTCATGCTCGCCGGCCTCCAGGGTGCCGGTAAGACCACGCTCGCCGGAAAGCTGGGTAAGTGGCTGCGCGAGGAGGGCAAGACCGTCCTGCTCGTCGCCTCCGACCTCCAGCGCCCCAACGCCGTCCAGCAGCTCCAGGTTGTCGGCGAGCGAGCCGGCGTCAAGGTGTGGGCACCCGAGCCCGGTAACGGTGTGGGCAACCCCGTCGAGGTCGCGCGTAGCGGCGTCGAGTTTGCCCGCCAGAGCGGCATCAACGTGGTCATTGTCGATACGGCCGGCCGTCTTGGTGTCGACCAGGAGATGATGGAGCAGGCGATCGCCATCCGCGATGCCGTCAACCCCCACGAGATCATGTTCGTCCTCGACGCCATGGTCGGTCAGGACGCGGTCTCCACCTCCACAGCCTTCCGTGACGGCGTCGGCTTCACTGGCGTCGTCCTGTCCAAGCTGGACGGCGACGCGCGCGGTGGTGCCGCGCTGTCCGTTCGCGGCGTGACCGGTGCGCCGATTCTGTTTGCCTCGACGGGCGAGGGCCTCGACGACTTTGAGCGCTTCCACGCCGACCGTATGGCCGGCCGCATCCTCGACATGGGTGACATCCTCACCCTCATCGAGCAGGCCGAAAAGAAGATGGATGCCGAGGAGGCGGAGAAGGTTGCGGCCAAGGCAATGGCCGGCCAGCTCACCCTTGGCGACTTCCTGAGCCAGCTTCAGCAGATCAAGAAGCTCGGCTCGATGAAGAAGATGCTCGGCATGATCCCGGGCGCCGCGCAGATGCGCGAGCAGATCGAGAACTTCGATGAGCGCGAGGTCGACCGTGTGGAGGCCATCGTCCGCTCGATGACCCCGGCCGAGCGCGAGGACGTGTCGATCCTTAACGGCTCGCGTCGAGCGCGTATCGCACGCGGTTCCGGCACGACTGTCACCGAGGTGAACCAGCTCGTCCAGCGCTTCGAGGCTGCGCGCGAGATGATGGCGCAGATGGGCCAGATGGGTGGCGGTGTTCCCGGTATGGGCGCACTGCCCGGCCGCGGCGGCAAGGCGAAGCAGAAGGCCAACGCTCGCAAGGCTCAGGCCCAGCGTGCTCGCATGAAGAAGAGCGCACGCTCCGGTAACCCCGCGAAGCGTCGCCAGCAGGAGCTGGAGGCCATGCTGCCTCCGTCTGAGCGCAGCGCGCCCCAGGGTTCCTCCTTCGGTGTTGCCCAGGAGGCCCCCGCTCCGCGTCCGACGATCGACGATCTGCCGGATGACGTCAAGCGCATGCTCGGCCATCTCTGAGGCATGGAGTTCAGTGGGCTCGCCCTGTGGGCGGATAACGAGTCCGAGCGCCCGTCGTGGGTGCGCGGCACGTGGCGCGTCGATGGGGGAGCGATCCGCCGCGTCTCTGATAGGGAAGAGTCGCCGTCGGTGGGATTCATCGTCCCCGGCATGGTGGATACGCACTGCCACATTGGGTACTCGGAGACCGGTTCGGTGTCCGAAGCAGAAATGGTGGAGCAGGCGCGCGCGACGCTCGCGAGCGGCGTCACCGTCGTGCGTGACTGTGGCGTGCCGGTCGATAACTCGCCTGCCGCTCGCGCAACCGGTCTGCACCTGATCCGCTGTGGTCGCCATGTTGCGCGTCCGAAGCGCTACATGCGTGACCTGCCGCTGGACGTTGACGATCAGAGCGAGCTTCCCGTGGTCCTCGCGTCGATGGCTCACTCCTCCGACGGGTGGGTGAAGATCGTCGGAGACTGGATCGACCGCAGTGCCGGGGCAGACTCGGACCTCATGCCCCTGTGGGACCCCGCGGTGTTGGCTGACGCTGTCGCCGCCGTGCACGAGGCCGGGGCAAGGATTGCCGTGCATGCGTTCTCGCACCGCGTCATCGACTCGCTCATCGAGGCCGGCGTTGACGACATTGAACACGGCAGCGGTATCGATGAGGATCAGGCCAGCGAGATTGCCACACGCGGCATCGCGGTGACGCCGACGCTGCGCCAGGTTGAGCTCTTCAAGGACTTTGCGGCCCAGGCGGGGGCGAAGTACCCCGTCTACGCGGCGACAATGCAGGCAATGTACGACGCGCGACACTCACACTTCGAGATGCTCGTCGACTCCGGCGTCCTTCTCCTCATGGGAACCGACTCGGGTGGCTACCAGGATCACGGCACGATCGCCGGCGAGCTTGACCTGTGGCTCCAATGGGGCGCGCCCGCTGAGTTCACGATCGACGCTGCGACGTGGGTGAGCCAGCGCTACCTCGGTTACCCCGGCCTCGTCGAGGGGGGTCCCGCTGATTTCGTCATCCTGGACGAGGATCCGAGGGCTAATCCGACGATCCTTGCGAACCCCGCGCGTGTCACGGTGGGTGGAACGCCCGTGTGGGAGCGTCCGTCCGCCTGAGCTCGCGGCAGTGATCGATTTAACCGATTCGCGCGACACGGCACTCGCTCCTGACTTGGGATTCAGGGGCGAAATATGGCATAATCGCTAGCTGTACCCGGCGGTTCGTAGACCCTCTCACTGCGTGCCGTCGTGTCCCGGTCCAATGCGACCCCTGTGTTTCCCACCTTGGGACGCAAAGGTCCACACCAATCTGAAATGGAGAGACCACTCAAGTGGCAGTTCGAATTCGCCTGAAGCGCGTGGGTAAGATCCACGCTGCCCAGTACCGTGTTGTCGTTGTCGATTCGCGCAAGAAGCGTGACGGCCGCGTCATCGAAGAGGTCGGTTACTACGATCCTCAGCCGAACCCGTCGATCATCCGCATCGACTCTGAGCGTGCCCAGTACTGGCTCGGTGTTGGCGCTCAGCCTTCCGACCAGGTCCGCAAGCTGCTGGTCCTGACCGGTGACATCGCCAAGTTCAACGGCAAGGCCGACGCTGTTTCCCGCGTCATCGTCTCCGAGGCTGACAAGGCCGCCCAGGCCGAGCAGGCCATCAAGGACGCCGAGGCTGCTGCCGAGAAGTCCAAGGCCGCTGCTTCCGCCAAGAAGGCCGAGGAAGAGGCCGCCGCTGCTGCAGCCGCTGCTGAGGCTGAGGCCGGCGAGCAGGCTTCCGAAGAGGCTGCCGGAGAGGATGCCTGAGCATGCTCGCCGACGCGTTGGAGCACCTGGTCAGCGGCATCGTTGACCACCCCGAAGATGTCGAGGTGACGCCTCGTTCCATGCGACGTGGCCAGCTTCTTGAGGTTCGCGTGAACCCCGAGGATCTGGGTCGCGTCATCGGACGCGGCGGTCGGACGGCTCGCGCGCTGCGCACCGTCATGGGTGCGTTGTCCACGCGTGGCACCGTCCGCGTCGACGTCGTCGACACGGATCGCGAGTAAGACTCGCACACGTCACGAAGGGGTCCGGCACTGCCGGGCCCCTTCGTTGTATCCTTCGGGGGAGTCCCCGTTTATCGTCAGGAGAATACATGCAGCTCACAGCCGCTATCGTCGGCCCTGCCCACGGCTTGCGAGGCGAGGTCATCGTGGACGTGCGCAGCGACGATCCCGAGGTCATGGCACCCGGTTCGCGCTTGGACATTGCGGGAGATCAGCGTAGCCTCACTGTGCGCACCGTTCGCGTGCACAAGGATCGCGTGCTTGCATCGTTTGAGGAATGCGTGACTCGCGAGGATGCGGAGGCTCTGCGCGGTGCCCGCCTGCTCGTCGATGCTCACCCCGAGGAGGACGCCTGGTATCCGCATGAACTCAAGGGTCTCCAGGCGCGTACTCCGTCCGGCGATATCCTCGGTACCGTCAGCGGACTGACCCCGGGCGCGGCTCAGGATTTGCTTCTCGTTGCCACGGATCGCGGCACTGTCATGGTTCCTTTCGTGACGGCCCTCGTCCCGACGGTCGATGTCGAGGGTGGATTTGTCGTCATCGATGCGCCGCCCGGCCTGTTTGACGACGATGCCGTGTCGGAGCGCGAGGGCGACTGACACCGTGCGTTTCGACCTTATTTCGATTTTCCCTGACTATTTTGCGCCTCTCCGCCTCTCGCTGATGGGGAAGGCAGAGGACGCCGGCCTCGTGCAGCTCCAGGCGCACGACCTGCGCGAGTGGGCGACCGGCAAGCATCGCAGCGTTGATGACACCCCCTACGGCGGTGGCGCGGGAATGGTAATGCGTGCGGATGTATGGGCGCGCGCCCTCGACGAGGTCCTCGCCGTGCCGCTAGCGGAGCGTGACGGCGATGGGACTCAGGCCTCGCCGCGTCGCGTCCTCGCGATCCCGACGCCGTCGGGAACGCCGCTGACCCAGGCGCGGGTTGAGGATCTCGCGCGCGCCGATCAGATCATCGTCGCCTGTGGGCGCTACGAGGGGATCGACGCGCGTGTCGCCGAGCACTACCGTGAAGCCGGCGTCGAGGTCGTCGAGTTTTCGATCGGTGACTACGTCCTGAACGGCGGCGAGGTCGCAGCGATGGTTCTTACTGAGGCTGTTGCGCGTCTTCTCGAAGGATTTATGGGAAACCCGGACTCCCTCGTTGAAGAGTCTCACTCGGGTGCGGGACTCCTCGAATACCCCGTGTTCACCAAGCCCAGGGAGTTCCGCTCCCTTGAGATCCCCGAGGTGCTTCTCGGCGGTAATCACGCGGCGATTGAGCGTTGGCGCCGAGATCGGGCGATTGAGAAGACCGCTCGCGTGCGCCCCGATCTCGCGTTGTCGCTGGATGCTTCGTCGCTGACGCGCGAGGACCGCGCGATGCTAGCCCGCTGCGGTGTTGCATATCCGCGAGCTGGCGCGGCGGAACGGCTCGACGTGCGACAGGCTGAGCTTGAGGACGTCGTCGCAGTCAGCGAGCTTGCGGCGCGCACGTTCCCGGATGCTTGCCCGGAGAACCTGCCCGAGAAAGCGATTGCGGAGCACATCGCCACGCAGTTGAGCGCCGACGTGTTTGACGCTCTTATTTCCGATCCCGAGCATCACCGCCTGTTCGTCGCCGAGGTCTGGGGTGGCCTCGTCGGTTACGTGCTCACCCACGTCGGACCCGATGCGCTGCCGAGCGATCTCGTACGTCCCGGACGTGTGGAGGAAGGTAGTGCCTACCTGTCCAAGTGCTATGTTGACGAGGCGTGGCGTGGCAGCGGTGTTGCGGACGCGCTCATCGAGCGTGCCGTCGCCGATGCGCGAGACTTGGGGCATGCCGCTGTTGTGCTTGGCACCAATCGAGGGAATAAGGAGGCGCAGGCCTTCTACAAGCGCCACGGATTCCGCAAGCGATCGAGCAGAACCTTCGATGTGGGCGGTGTGCGTAACTATGACGTCGTCATGGTGCGTGATCTCACCGCATAACGCGTCCGCGGACTAGCCCTGGTGCGTCCTGCTGTGGGATAATAAGCGGGATTGTGCGCGGTTCATCCTGCCGCAGGGGGACACCGAGGCGCACGATCACACGTCAAATGAGCGGGTTCGACCCGCCCAACCAGGCGCTTCCGACCTGCGGCAGTTGCGTCAAGGAGAAGAAATGCAGAAGCTGGACGCCGTTGATGCGGCTTCGCTGCGCGATGACATCCCCTCGTTCCGAGCTGGCGACACCCTCAAGGTGCACGTCAAGGTCATCGAAGGTAACCGCTCTCGTATCCAGGTCTTCCAGGGTGTCGTGATCGCTCGTCGCGGTCACGGTGTGTCCTCCACGTTCACCATCCGCAAGGTTTCCTTCGGTGTGGGCGTCGAGCGTACCTTCCCGGTTCACGCCCCCACGATCGACCACATCGAGGTCGTCACCAAGGGCGACGTGCGTCGCGCTAAGCTCTACTACCTGCGTGAGCGTCACGGTAAGGCCGCGAAGATCAAGGAACACCGTTCCGGCAAGTCCGCCTGAGGCTTGCCAGGCATACGCCTTGGCATTTTTCACGGAAAGGCCCGACACCGCGCGCCGGTGTCGGGCCTCGCCGTATCCTGGGATGGTTGACGCAACGACAAGGAGATTGCATGACCCCGACAGCAGGACCGGCGCTCGGACCGCTGCATTCGCCTTCTCTACGGGATCGTGATCGCGCGGAGGCTCGCGCTCGTCGCAACCCGCTCGTGTGGCTGCGCGAGATCCTCATGATCATCGTCGTTGCCCTCGTGATTTCGTCGCTGCTGCGTGCCTTCATCGTCCAGGTGTTCTGGATTCCCTCACCGTCGATGCACAATACGCTGGTGGAGGATGACCGCATTGCCGTCTCGCGTATCGACGCGCTTCGTTCGAACGTGCACCGCGGGGATGTCGTTGTCTTCGATGACACGCTTGGCTGGCTGGGCTCGTCGCAGGCGACTTCTCCCTCAGTACTGCGCAGTCTGGGGGAGTTCACCGGTTTCGTTCCGGGAGGCAGTGAGCAGACGCTCGTGAAGCGCGTCATCGGCGTCGGTGGGGATCGTGTGTCATGCACCAGTGCGAACGGCAAGGTGAGCGTCAACGGAGTTGAGCTTGACGAGACCTACGTGCCCGATGGGCAGGTGCCGTGTGGCGAGCGCACTTTTGATGTTGTCGTTCCCGAGGGCCACCTGTGGGTGATGGGTGACAACCGTTCGAACTCGGCTGATTCTCGCTACCACATGGGCTCGGGACAGTCGCCCTATGTGCCCGTTTCCTCGGTCGTCGGAACCGTTCAGGCGGTCATCTGGCCAACGTCGCGTTGGACCACGGACATCGCGCACCACGAGGTATTCGCGTCTGTTCCGGACGCCTCATGACGACCGCCTCGCGTGACCTTGAGGTCTCTCTCGCGCGTCGGTGGGGGATCGTTGCGGGGATGGATGAGGTGGGGCGCGGGGCTCTGGCCGGTCCTGTCGCCGTGGGTGTGGCGCTCATTGGCATCGATGCCCCACCAGTTCCTGAAGGCCTCACCGACTCGAAAGCGTTGACCGCTCGTCGGCGCGAGGCCCTCGTCGATCCCGTGCGTGAATGGGCGCTGGCCTGTGCAGTTGGGTACGCCTCCCCGCAGGAGATCGATGACTGGGGCATCATCGCCGCGCTTCGCCTCGCGGGCCGGCGCGCTCTCGCCGAGGTAGCCAGCCACGGCCTCGTTCCCGGTGGTGTTCTGCTGGACGGCTCCCACAATTGGCTCTCCGCACCCGACGATCTGTTCGGTGCCATCGACGGGCCTGAGGATCCTTTCGGCATCGAACTGCCCGTCCAGATGCAGGTGAAGGCCGACGCGTCCTGCGCGGTCGTTGCCGCGGCGTCCGTCCTCGCGAAGGTTGAACGCGACCACCTCATGCAGGAACTTGAGGATCCGGGCTACGGATGGGCATCGAACAAGGGCTACGGGTCGGCCGCCCACACTCGCGCGATCGTCGAGCTCGGCGTGTCGGATCAGCATCGTCGCTCGTGGAAGATGCCGACGCAGGCCACAAAGTAGGGCGCGCCGGGGTGGCGTGGCTCGGCTGGGCGCGCGGCCCGGCATGATGGTTGCGTGAGCGAAGAAATCGAAGGTTACGAAAACAATCTGGAGCTGGAACTCTTCAAGGAGTACCGCGACGTCATCGGGTTGTTCAAGTACGTCGTGGAAACCGAGAGGCGTTTCTATCTGTGCAACCACGTTGATGTGCAGGCACGCCCGGTCGGCGGCGACGTCTTTTTCGAGCTGACGCTCAGTGACGCGTGGGTCTGGGACATCTACCGCTCGTCGCGCTTCGTGCGCTCGGTGCGCGTCATCACCTACAAGGACGTCAACGTCGAGGAGCTCTCCAAGCCGGAGCTCGACATCCCGTAATCTGTGATCGCCCGGTCATCGGTTATCCACAGGCCTTTTCGCGAACCGCTCCCTATCCACAGGGGGCGGTTTTCGCATTGTGTCACTGAGCGTCTCGGGCGCACTGTGGGTGCGGAGGTGATCCGTGATGGGATGCTCAATACGGCCCGATCGTCGGGCCATTGGCGCTGCGGGCGAATATACCGCTCGACTGGCGCTCGAAGAGGCAGGTCTACGCCTTCTTGACACCAACTGGCGTGATGGTCGCCGGGGCGAACTCGATATCATCGCGCGTGACGAGACCGATCCGTCGCGTTCGTGGACCGTGATCGTAGAGGTGCGCACCAGGGTTGGGCGCAGGAAGGGGAGTGCGCTTGCGTCGGTCGACCATCGCAAGGTGGCACGGCTTCGAGCACTGACGGGTGCGTGGTGCAGGGCCCAGGGTCACCTTGCTTCGCGTGTGCGTATCGACGTCGTTGCCATCACCGTGGACGCGCGGACTCTGGAATCCTGGCCGGCTCCCATGGACGAGGCCGTGGATCTTCGCGCTCTGGGGGCACAGGTCATGTGGTTGCGGGGTGTGCAATGAGAGGGCCGGGGCTTGCGCGCACGTATTCCATGAGCATCGTCGGCATCGAGGGGCACCTTGTCGACGTGGAGACATACGCGGGGTCGGGCCTCGTGGCGTTCACGCTCGTCGGCCTGCTCGACACCTCCGTGCGCGAGGCACGCGATCGCGTGCGCGCTGCGTTCGAGTCGTGCGGCCTGGACGTCTTGGACCAACGCATCACCGTGAATCTGTCCCCCGCGGGCATTCCGAAGTCGGGGTCGGCTTTTGACCTCTCGATCGCGGCGTCCATTGCTCTGGCCACGGGCCTTGTCTCGCCGGTGGCTTTTGAGGACGCGGTCCTCGTTGGTGAGCTTGCGTTGGATGGAAGTATTCAGCCGGTGCGCGGAGTGCTGCCGGCTGTCCTCGCGGCGCGTTCGCGGGGCGTTCGCCGTGTGATAGTACCGTCGGCATGCGCCCAGGAAGCGCGTCTGGTCAGCGGCATTGAGGTCTTGGACTTCGCACATCTGGCTGACCTGATCGCGTGGGCCGGGGGAGAGGCTGTGAAGGCTCCGTTCCACGGGAGGATGGGTGTGCGCCGCGAGGGGGAACGTGACGGTGATACGACCCTCGCAGACATGGCCGACGTGCGTGGTCAGCCGGAAGCAATTGCGGCTCTGGAAGTTGCCGCTGCCGGTGGGCACCACGTGTTTCTTCTGGGAGAGCCCGGATCCGGCAAGACGATGCTCGCCTCCCGACTCCCGACGATACTTCCAGATCTCGACGCCGACACCGCTCTCGTCACCACCTCGTTGCATTCGGTGGCGGGCCTGTTGCCCCCCTCGATATCGCTGATGACGCGGCCTCCATTCCAAGCCCCACACCACTCGGTGACCATGCCAGCACTGATTGGTGGCGGCACGCGCACGCTCGTCCCCGGGGCAGCGTCGCTGGCGCATGGAGGGATCCTCTTCCTGGACGAGGCCGCCGAGTTTGCTCCCTCCGTCCTTGACTCGCTGCGCGAACCCCTTGAATCGGGTGTCATCCATGTGCACCGCTCCGGCGTTCAGGCGCGTTATCCCGCCGCATTCCAACTGGTGATGGCGTCAAATCCCTGCCCGTGCGGAGGCGGATACGGAGGGCGTCGATGCACCTGTTCCTCGATGAATCGACGCAGGTATCTCGCGCGTTTGTCCGGGCCGTTGCTGGATCGGATGGACATCCGCATCGACGTGCATACTCCCAGCCGGGCGGATCTGGCGTCGACACAGACACGCGATTCCGCGTCGATACGTGAGCGTGTTATCGAGGCGCGCTCGAGGGCTCGATCGCGCCTTAAGGGGACGCCGTGGACCATGAACGCGCAGCTTCCGGGAGCGTGGCTGCGACACCACTCAGGCATCGATGCCTCTCTTATTCATCAACTTGATCGGCTCGTCGATTCCGGTCACTCGTCTATGCGCGGAATCGACCGGATGCTACGCCTGGCATGGACGCTCGCCGATCTCGAGGCCGCGCCACGGCCGACCTTTGACCACATTGTTGCAGCGCAGCAGCTGCGGAACGGAGCGGATCACTATGAATGACACAGAACTGTGGGAGGCTGCCTGGTGGTCTGCCGTCGCTGAGCCGGCCGATCCGTGCGCACGCATCCTTCGTCAGGCCTTAGGGGATCGAGATGCGCGCGCGTGGCTGATCGGGGCCTGGTCGGCACCGCCGTTGGCTCTTGCCCGTCACTCGAGGATTGACTGGCACACGCAGTGGAATCGGTGGAGGCAGCGCGCCCTCTCGGTCGACATCGACAGTGAGCTGACACGTGTCGCTCGTGCGGGCGGCGGATTCATGACACCCGGCGATCCACGCTGGCCAGACCACCTTGCGTGCCTGGGGGAGGATGAGCCGATGGGGCTGTGGTTCCTCGGCGACCTGCCCGAGGCTCCGCAGGCGGATCATCATCTGTCTATCGTGGGAGCTCGCGCGTCCACCGGCGCGGGAAACAGGTGCGCACGCAACATGGCAGCATTCGTCGCTTCCGCAGGCGTGACGGTGGTGTCTGGGGGAGCGATTGGCATTGACATCGAAGCTCACCGGGGTGCGCTGTCCGCGCGTGGGCGCACGATCTGCATCCTCGCTGGTGGCGTGTGCAATCCGTACCCCGCATGCCACGGTGGCGACTTTCGTGCTGTCATCGACGGCGGTGGTGCCCTCATCTCCGAGGTTGCACCAACCGCCAGGCCGGCGAAGTGGCGTTTCCTGACCCGTAATCGCCTGATTGCTGCATGGAGTGGGGCAACCGTGGTCGTCGAGGCGGGAGCGCGCTCCGGTGCCCTTGCGACGGCGCGTCGTGCCATGGAATACGGGCGTGAGCTAGGCGCAGTCCCCGGCGCGGTCGACGCGCCGATGTCGGTGGGGTGCCTCGAGCTTGCGCGCAACGGAGCGACGATCATCCGCGATGGGCGCGACGCCCTCGAACTCGTGCGCCCGGTGAGCGTTGACGCCGCCCAGCCTCTGTTCGGTATGCCCGTCGACGACGATCACGGGGTTGATGCCCTAGAGCCAACTCTGCGTCGGGTGTGGGAGGCGCTTCCCAGGAGCGCTCCCGCGTCGGTCGAAGCGATCTGTGTCGCCGCGGCCCTGTCGCGCGAAGAAGTGAACTACGCGCTCATGGAGCTCTCGGTTGCGGGCCTAGTGGCCGGATCGACGCGTGGCTGGACGCGAATAGGGGGAGGCAGACCGTAGGATATCGATATGGCAGGCAACGTGGGGGAGCGCTGGGAAGAGTACCTGCGCCTTGGGCGGCGGATGAGCTCCCACACAGTTTCCGCGTACCTCGGGGATCTTCACTCGCTCATGGAGTTCCTCTCGCTCGACGCGGACGTGACCCCTGAGCAGTTGCGAGAGGCACTCACACACCGCGCAGTTCGTTCCTGGCTAGCTCGCACCCTCGCGGATGGGGGAGCGCGCTCGACGATCGCGCGCCACACCGCCGCGATTCGCAACTTCACCTCCTGGGCAATGCGTGAAGGAATCCTGGCGAGCGACCCCGCTGCGCTCCTCTCATCTCCGCGTGCCGACCAAAGGCTACCGTCTCCACTCGACGAATCCGATGCGAGGCTGCTTCTCAACGCCGCTCGGGATGAAGCTGCGGCGGGAGGGGCCTCCCAGATTCGCAATTGGGCGATCCTCGAGCTCACGTATGCCTGCGGGCTTCGCGTCTCCGAGGTGTGCGGCCTCGATATCTCGTCCTTGAACCGTGAGGCCCTCACCGTGCGCGTCGTCGGTAAAGGCAACAAAGAGAGGGTGGTTCCCTACGGTCCTCCTGCTGCCGACGCCCTCGACCATTGGCTGGTACGAGGCCGTCCCCAGTTGGCCGGGGAACGCAGCGGGGACGCTCTCTTCCTCGGCGATAAGGGTGGTCGCATCGATCCGCGCGTTGTGCGTTCGATGGTGCACAAGATGGCGGCTCGTGCGGGCGTGCACGACATTGCGCCACACGGGCTGCGCCATTCCACGGCGACGCACCTGCTGCAGGGTGGAGCCGACCTGCGTGCGGTCCAGGAGATGCTCGGTCACTCGTCGCTATCGACCACTCAGCGCTACACCCACGTGGATACCGCTCGTCTGAGCGCGATCTATCAGCGGGCGCACCCCCGCGCCTAGGACCCGAGGGCTGGGAGACGCTGTTTCACTGGTGATCGCAGACCTCGTTCGGCAATTCGCATGAGGCTATCGAGCCAACACGTCGTCCCAGGGGAGAAGACGCGGGCGCCCGAGCGTCATACGTATTGGATCGATGTACGTGCGCCTGCCGGTCTTTGCGCCCCAGTGCAGTGTGGGTGAGTCCCCTTCGACAACGCCTATCAAGTCTCCTTTCTGAACGTGATCGCCGACCGCGACGGATGGCGTCACGGGCAGATACGTCGACCAGACGACGCGGCCGCCGACCTCGTGCCGAATCGAAATGACGCCGCGGCCCGCGATGGGACCGGCAACGGTCACAGTGCCCGATGCGCACGCGTACACCGGGGAGGGAGCGGGATACTGCAACGTCACCCCGCGACGCCCGGGAAGCCAGTCGTGGGCGGGCGGAGAGAACCCTTCGACGACGGCCACGGGCCCACCTGTCGGCCACTGCCACCGCTCGCGGTGCGGGGCTGCTGCGCCTGGCGGTACCGCGATGATGAGCAGTGTTACGACGAAAGTGACGGTTAGTGAAGCGGCGCTGAATCGGCCACGGTTCGGGATTACTGAGGTCATGACATCAGCGTGAGGCGATGCGCCGCACAGGTCTAGTCGCCCGGCGCCGGTTGTGGATACTGCTGCGACGCGAAAGGACCCTGTGGATAACGAGCGAAAACGGCGTGTCTGTGGCGAACTGCCCGGGCCTCGTCGACGATGAATCCAGTAGGCAACGTCTCATCCCCCTGGTTTCGAACATTTGTGCACTTGTGAGGTAAGATAGCCGGGCACTTGCCCTGTGCAGGTGACTTCGCGTGCCATTATCGCGACCCACGGGAAACCGCCAGGGGAGCGAGGCGCGGCGGCTTCGGTCCTTTCGGGGATGGTCGCCGGTCATGGCACCAGGGTGCGCAACGCGCACAGCAAACCGATAACCCCGGGGGAAACCCCACTGATCACTCGCGACTTGCGGGGAAAGGACGATCCATGGCAATCGTTACCATGCGTCAGCTCCTCGAGTCCGGTGTCCACTTCGGCCACCAGACTCGCCGTTGGAACCCGAAGATGAAGCGCTTCATCCTCACCGAGCGCAACGGCATCTACATCATCGACCTGCAGCAGACCATTGCTGACATCGACATTGCCTTCGACTTCGTGAAGCAGACCGTCGCCCACGGTGGCACCCTGCTCTTCGTGGGCACCAAGAAGCAGGCCCAGGAAGCCGTGGCCGAGCAGGCCCAGCGCGTCGGCATGCCCTACGTGAACCACCGTTGGCTCGGCGGCATGCTCACCAACTTCTCGACCGTTGCCACCCGTCTGCAGCGCCTGAAGGAACTCGAGCAGATCGACTTCGACGACGTGGCCTCCTCCGGTCACACCAAGAAGGAACTGCTCATGATGCGCCGCGAGAAGGACAAGCTCTCGCGCACCCTGGGCGGCATCCGCGACATGACCAAGGTTCCCTCGGCCGTGTGGATCGTCGACCCCAAGAAGGAGCACCTCGCGGTCTCCGAGGCTCGCAAGCTGCGCATCCCGATCGTCGCCATCCTCGACACCAACGCCGATCCGGACGAGGTCGACTACCGCATTCCCGGCAACGATGACGCCATCCGCGCCGTCGCGCTGCTGACCCGCGTGATCGCCGACGCCGTCGCCGAGGGCCTGATCGCTCGCTCCGACGTCCGCAAGGGCAAGGGCGAAGAAGCCGCCGCTGAGCCGCTGGCTGAGTGGGAGCGTGAGCTCCTCGAGGGCGAGGTCAAGGCTGACGAAGCTGCCGCCGCTGAGGTCGCCGAAGAGTCGACCACCAAGCAGGACTGAACTTTTTACTGAGAGGAATCATCCGATGGCGAATTTCACCGCTGCAGATGTGAAGGCGCTGCGTGAGCAGACCGGCGCCGGCATGATGGATGTCAAGAAGGCTCTGACCGAGGCCGACGGCGACGCCGAGAAGGCTCTCGAGATCATCCGCCTGAAGGGCCTGAAGTCCCTGTCCAAGCGCGAGGGCCGCCAGGCCTCCGCCGGCCTGCTGGCCGCGCAGACCGACGGCACCGTCGGCGTGCTGGTCGAGGTCAACTCCGAGACGGACTTCGTCGCGAAGAACCAGAAGTTCATCGACTTCTCCAACGAGGTCCTGGCCGCCGCCGTCGCTTCTGGCGCCGCCGACCTGGACGCGCTGCTCGCCGCCCCCATGGGCGAGGGCACCGTCAAGGACCGCCTGGACGCTTTCGCCGCGATCATCGGCGAGAAGCTGCAGGTTGGCCGCATCGTGCGCGTTGAGGGCGAGAACGTCGACCTCTACCTGCACCAGACCAGCCCGGACCTGCCCCCGCAGGTTGGCGTCTTCGTCGTCACCGATGCCGCCGGCAAGGCCGTTGCCCACGACATCGCGATGCACGTCGCCGCCTACATGCCCGCTTACCTCGATCGCGACTCGGTTCCCGCCGACGTGCTCGAGAAGGAGCGCGCCACCCTCGAGAAGATCACCCTCGAGGAGGGCAAGCCCGCCAACATCGTTCCCAAGATCGTTGAGGGCCGTCTGAACGCGTTCTACAAGGACAACTGCCTCGTTGACCAGGCCTACGCCCGTGACCCCTCGAAGTCCGTCGGCCAGGTCCTCAAGGAGGCCGGCGCCACGGTCACCAACTTCGTGCGCGTGCACGTCGGTGCCTGATCTGGCCACCTCGTCAGCTTGCTGACAAAGGGAAGCGGTCCCGCCGAACGGCGGGGCCGCTTCCCTTTTACCAGGTAGTATGGTTCTTAACCGTTCCGCCCTTCCCGGGCCGTTACAAAGGAGAAGCGTCATGTCGACGAACCGCCGCGTTTTGCTCAAGCTGTCCGGAGAGGCATTCGGGGGTGGATCGATCGGTTTGGACCCCAAGGTTGTCCGTAACATCGCGGAGCAGGTCGCGTCTGCTGTTCGTGAGGGCATCCAGGTGGCGATCGTCGTTGGTGGAGGCAACTTCTTCCGTGGCGCCCAGCTCGCCCGCGAGGGGCTTGAGCGCTCACGTGCGGACTACATGGGCATGCTCGGCACCGTTATGAACGCGCTCGCACTCCAGGACTTTATCGACCAGTCCGGTGTCCCTGCCCGTGTGCAGACGGCCATTACGATGGCTCAGGTTGCCGAACCCTACCTGCCGCTTCGAGCGATTCGTCACCTGGAGAAGGGACGTGTCGTTGTCTTCGGCGCTGGCGCGGGCCTGCCGTACTTCTCGACCGATACGGTGTCCGCACAGCGTGCTTTGGAGATTCATTGCGATGAGCTGCTCGTCGCCAAGAACGGCGTGGACGGTGTTTATGACGATGATCCGAACAAGAATCCCGATGCTCACCGCTTCGACACGCTGACCTATTCTGAGGCTCTGCGTCGCGATCTCAAGGTGATTGACGGTTCGGCGCTCGCCCTGTGCCGCGACAACGGACTGACGACGCGCATCTTTGGCATGGGTGGCGACGGAGCCGTGACCCGCGCGCTGATGGGCGATGAAATCGGTACCCTAGTGACGGCGTGATATAACCTTCACAGACCACTGACTTAAAGGAGCTCATAGTGATCGACGATATTCTCCTCGAGGCCGAGGAAAAGATGGACAAGGCCGTGGAAGCGGCCAGCCACGAGTTTTCGAACATCCGCACTGGACGCGCGACGTCTTCGATGTTCGAGCAGCTTCTGGTGGACTACTACGGTGCGCCGACGCCGATGCAGCAGCTTGCTAGCTTCCAGATTCCCGAGGCCCGTACCGTCCTGATCTCTCCTTTCGATCGCACCGCGACCCAGGAGATCATCCGTACTCTGCGTGAGTCGGACCTCGGTGTGAATCCGACCGACGATGGCAATGTCGTGCGCGTCGTTCTGCCCGCCCTGACGGAGGAACGCCGTAAGGAGTACGTGAAGCAGGCCAAGAGCAAGGCTGAGGACGGTCGCGTGTCCGTGCGCGGCGTGCGTCGTAAGGCGAAGGATCAGCTTGACCGCCTGAAGAAGGACGGCGAGGCCTCTGAGGATGACGTCGAGCGCGCCGAAAAGCAGCTTGATGGCCTCACGAAGGCCCACACCGAGCAGATCGACAAGATGCTCGCGACGAAGGAAAGTGAACTGCTGACGATCTGATGGCGTCGACGGATCGTTCACTTCTTGCCCGAGTCTTCTCCCCGGGCCCCACTCGTGACAATCATCCCGCGGGTGGGGCAACGGGGAAGGCTGGGCGTAATCTTCCGCAGGCGATCACGACCGCAGTTGTCCTGATCGCTGCTGTTGCCATTCCTCTGTTCACGTCGCTCCCTGCGTTTGTGGGCGTCATTGCCTTCGTGTGCCTGGTTGGAATCTGGGAACTCGCGGGCGCCTTCGCGCGCATGGGCATCACACTGACGGTGACGCCTCTGTATGTCGGTGCTATCGGCATGGTGACCTGCGCGTGGTGGCTGGGCACAGAGGGTATGCTCTTCGCCCTGTACATCACCGTGTTCGTCTGCGCGGCGTGGAGACTCCTGGACCGTCGTCAAGAGTCCCGGATGAGCGACGTCGTGTCGTCAACGTTTGCGGCCGTCTACGTGCCGTTCCTGGCCTCGTTCGTGGTGCTCATGATGGCGGCGTGGCACAACGCCTGGGTGTTCGTCGTCTTTGAGCTCATGGTCATCGCTAACGACACCGGTGGCTGGGCTGCCGGTGTCATGTTCGGTAAGCACCCGATGGCTCCCGCTCTGTCTCCGAAGAAATCCTGGGAGGGCTTCGCAGGTTCTGCCCTGACGGCCATCGCTGTCGGTGTGGTCGGTCTGTGGTTGCTGGGAGCTTCCTGGTGGTGGGGTGTCGTTGCGGGTATCTCTATCGCCTTTGTGGGTACGATGGGCGACCTGACCGAGTCTCTCATTAAGCGTGAGGCCGGCTTGAAAGACATGTCGCAGATCCTGCCGGGCCACGGTGGTGTTCTCGACCGAGTGGACGCGCTGCTCATGAGCGCGCCGGTCGCCTACTTCATTTTCGCGTGGGCGCTGCCGGGTATTTCTTGGGAGTCTAGCCATTGAGCCAATCGACGAAGGGGCCCCGCGGGGCGCAGGCACATACGCCGAACGCCCTGGGCGTGTCGGATCTTCAGCGTCGCAGCCCGCGCCGTGAGGTTCGTCCGACCGATCAGCCGCCGGAGGGCGCGACGCATAAGGACGCCAAGCCGGTCCTGTCGTTCACCGCGAAGCGGCGTGGAAAGGCTCCGTCGCATCTCGCTGATCTGGATGCCGCGTCCCGTAAGCAGGTGCTGAAGGACCTGGGGTTGCCCGCTTTTCGCGCCGATCAGCTGTCGCGCCATTACTTCACGCATTTTGAGGCCGATCCCGCGAACATGAGCGATATCCCGGCCGGGATGCGCGACGCTGTCTCGGATGCCCTGCTGCCGAATCTTGTGACGAAGGTTGTGTCACTGGAGGCTGACGGCGGGCGCACGATCAAGGATTTGTGGCGCCTGTACGACGGCGCGCAGGTCGAGTCTGTTCTCATGCGCTACCCCCAGCGAACGACGCTGTGCGTCTCGTCGCAGGCGGGCTGCGGCATGGCGTGTCCATTCTGCGCGACGGGACAGATGGGCCTGACGCGTAACCTGTCGACCGCGGAGATTGTCGATCAGGTTCGCGAGGCCCAGGCCTCGTGCCGAGACGGCAAGCTCGCGGGTGGGCCGACGAAGCTGTCGAATGTTGTCTTCATGGGCATGGGCGAGCCCCTCGCTAACTACAAGACGGTTGTCGCCGCGCTTCACCGTTTGATTGATCCGGCGCCCGAGGGATTCGGTATGAGCGCCCGAAATATCACCGTGTCGACGGTAGGCCTGGTCCCTGCGATCAAGAAGCTGGCGGGGGAGGGTATGCCGGTAACGCTCGCGGTCTCGCTCCATGCGCCGGACGACGATCTTCGCGACGAGCTGATTCCCATCAACTCGCGGTGGAAGGTCGGTGAGCTCCTTGATGCGGCGCGCGGGTATTTCCTGGCGACGGGGCGGCGCGTGTCGATCGAGTACGCGCTCATTAAGGACATGAACGATCAGGAATGGCGCGCGCAGCTGCTGGCCGATGAGCTGAACAAGCGTGGCCATGGTTGGGTGCACGTCAACCCCATTCCCCTGAATCCGACGCCTGGGTCCATCTGGACGGCATCGACGCGGGCTGCTCAGGAGGCGTTCGTCAAGCGCCTGCAGGACAACGGAATTGCGACGTCGATCCGCGATACGCGCGGCTCGGACATTGACGGCGCGTGCGGGCAGCTGGCGACGGCGGTTGCTGACGGTAAGCGCCCGGTTGGGGAGGAGCACGCGTGATCAGGACAGATTTTTCTCGCAGTTTCTTGCGCATGGGATACGACGTGAGCGAGGTCCTGACCTTTCTCGGGGACGTCGAGCGCACGCTGACGGGCCAGGAGACGGACCCCGAAAAGGTCGTGACCGCTCAGAAGGCTCTGGATGTGGAGTTTTCTGCGAAGCTGCGCGGCTTCAATGACGAGGAGGTCGACGCGGAGATCGACCGTCTCATTGAGATGCTGCGTCATGCCGAGCGCAGACGAGCGGCGCAGCATGAGAATAGTGCGGGCAGTCACGTCGACGCTGCGACGCTCCCAGGTGCGGAGCCGACTACCGCTTCCTCTGAGTATGCTGATTTCGGCACGCCTGAGGCCGTCGAACAGATTCTTCGTTCCATGACACAGGAAAAGGAGCAGTCATGACTGAGTTTCCTAGGGTTGGTCTCTTCTCGAAGGGCTACGACTGCGCACAGGTCGATGCGTTCTTTGAAGACGCTCGCCGTGCCTACGAGGGTGGTGTTCCCCCGGAGCAGTTCAGTTCAGAGCAGGTGCGCCTGGCCACTTTTGAGCTGAAGAATCGCGGCTACAACATTGACGCCGTGGACGGCGCGATGAACCGCCTGGAGGCGGCTTTCGTGAACCGTGATCGCGCGGATTCCGTCGCAGCTGAGGGTGAGGCAGCGTGGTATGACCGCGTCGCCGATCGTGCGACGACCCTGTACCCGCGTCTGCAGCGCCCTCGCGGCGAGCGCTTCGCGCACCCGACGTCGGGACGTGGTTACTCCTGCGAGGAAGTTGACGATCTGCTGGATCGTATTGCAGCGTACTTCGACGAGGCCGGGGAGCTGACCGCTGACGAGATTCGTCTGTCGACCTTCCGCCCCAAGCGCGGCAAGAAGGCGTACATGGAGGGCCCCGTGGACGCCTACCTTGGGCGCGCCGTCGAAATTCTGCTTGCGGTTGACTGATGCCCGTGTCGGTGGAAGAACACACGTCCACTATCCCCGTCGTCCTGCTTGGCTCGACGGGATCGATCGGTACCCAGGCGCGTGAGGTCATTGAGGCGAACCGCGGGCGTTTCGACGTCCTTGGCCTCAGCGCCGGCGGCGCGTCGATCACCGAGCTTGCCGTCCAGATCGTCGCGTTGAATCCCGCGTACGTGGGCGTGGCTCGCGACGTTCGCGAGGAATTGTCGGCTGCCGTGGAGCAGATGGGTGGCACGTGCCCGGAGGTTTTCGTCGGCGAGAACGCGTCCGTCGAGGTCGTATGCGCGTCCGTTGAACGTGCGGCGCAGCTGTACCCGCGAGCAACGCCGGTGGTGCTCAACGGCATCACGGGCGGCGTGGGCCTGTCGTCGACGCTTGCGGCTCTCAAGTGCGGTGCCCGCCTTGCGCTGGCGAATAAGGAATCGCTGGTCGTCGGCGGTGCGCTGGTAAAGAATGCGATGCGTTTTCCCGGCCAGATCGTTCCGGTGGATTCCGAGCACTCTGCGATCGCCCAGGCGTTGGCCTCGGGCGTGCATGAACGCGGCCTGACTTCTCCGGTTGTCTCCGGTCGCTCCGAGGTCGCGGACCTCGTTCTCACGGCTTCGGGAGGTCCGTTCCGCGGTCGCAGACGAGACGAGCTGCGCGGCGTGCGCGCCGAACAGGCGTTGGCCCATCCGACGTGGCAGATGGGGCCCGTCGTCACGATTAACTCGTCGACCCTGATCAATAAGGGGTTGGAACTCATCGAGGCCCACTTGCTGTTCGATGTTGCCCCCGAGCACATCATCGCGACCGTTCACCCGCAGTCCATCGTGCACTCGATGGTGACGTGGTGTGACGGCGCGACGACGCTCCAGGCGTCGCCTCCGGACATGCGTCTGCCGATCGCGCTCGGACTGACCTGGCCCGAGCGACTCGCGGACGTCGAGAAGCCCCTGACGTGGGCGTCCGCGTCTGAATGGACGTTTGAGCCGGTGGATAACGAGACGTTCCCCGCGATCAACCTCGCGCGCTTCGCGGTCGCGGCCTCTGCGACGCATCCCGCGGTGCTCAACGCCGCGAACGAGGTGCTGGTTGATGCGTTTATTGCGGGGGAGGTGCCGTGGCTTGCGATCGTGGACACGGTCTCGAGCGTCGTGCATGAGCACGAGGGTGTCGCTGACCCCTCGTTGGAAGACATTGTGGCCGCACAGCGCTGGGCTGATCAGCGTGCGCGCGAACTCGTTCGCGCAGGCCAGTGGAAGGATATGTGAGCGTGGGCTCAATCGTCGGTATCGTCGTTGTCGTTATCGGAATCTTGGCGTCGGTCGCCCTGCATGAGGTGGGGCATATGCTCCCGGCGAAGAAGTTCGGGGTGCTGGTCCCCGATTACGCGGTGGGTTTTGGTCCGGCGCTGTGGAAGAAGAAGATTGGCGACACGACGTACGCGCTGCGCGCGATTCTGCTCGGCGGCTACGTCAAGATCGTCGGCATGTATGCGCCGGCGCGTCCAGGCACTCGGCTCGTGGGTCGCGGCGGTAAGCCGACGCTCGCCCAGGAGGCCCGTGAGGCCTCGGCCGAGGAGATCCCTGAGGGCCAGGAACAGCGTGCCTTTTACCGTCTGAGCGCCCCGAAGAAGATCGCGGTCATGCTCGGCGGGCCGCTCATGAATCTGCTGATCTGCATCGTGTTATCGGCGGTGACGATGATCGGCATCGGCGCTCCCACGGCCTCGCGCACGATTGCGGATGTGCCGGCCACGATCACGAGCGCTTCCGGTGAAGTTGCTTCTCCCGCCTACGAGGCAGGGGTCCGTCCCGGGGACACGGTCGTCGCGTGGAATGGGCAGCCGGTTGCCACCTTCGCGGAGCTGCAGCGCGCGGTTGGGGCCACCCAGGAGGGTGAGTCTACCGTGCTGACGGTGGAGCGCGACGGTACCACCGTGGACCTGAGTGTTTCGCCTGTGACGGGCTCGCAGGGGGCTCGCTTGGTGGGCGTGACGGCTGGATACGAGTACGTGTCGGCGTCTGTCGGCGATGTGGCAGCGGCGAACTGGCAGATGTTCACCGGGACGACGGCGGTCGTGACCCGGCTTCCGCAGGCGGTGTGGCAGGTCGGCCGGTCTGTGTTCACTGACGAAAAGCGTGACTCCTCGGGTGTCGTGTCCGTCGTGGGCGTGGGGCGCCTGGCCGGTGAGGTGACGGGTGATTCGCAGGCGCTGGGTCTGCGCGACACGCGTCAGGTTGTGGCCGTACTGCTGAGCCTCCTGGCGTCGCTCAACATGGCCCTCTTCGTTTTCAACCTCATCCCGTTGCCGCCGCTGGACGGCGGGCACATTCTCGGGGCGATCTACGAGGGCGTGCGCCGAACGGTGGCCCGCGTGCGTGGGGCGGAGGATCCCGGCCCGGCGGACACGGCTCGCCTCGTTCCCGTTACCTGGGTCGTCGGCGGCCTGCTCGTCGCGATGAGCATCATTTTGATCGTTGCAGACATCGTGAAGCCAGTGTCGCTCGGCTGAGCGCCGGCACGTCACACATATCTGCCCGAAAAGCGACCCTGACCACGCGTTCGTGGTCCGTGTGGGAAGGAAGGCCACTGTGCGCGATAATGACACGGTGAGTGAAATCAATCTTGGTATGCCCGAAGTCGCGGCGTCGCCGTTCCCGCGCAAGCAGACGCGTCGCATCATGGTGGGGGACGTTCCCGTGGGCGGTGGCGCGCGGGTCTCCGTCCAGTCCATGACGACGACGAAGACACACGACATCGGTGCGACGCTCCAGCAGATCGCCGAGCTGACGGCCGCCGGCTGCGACATCGTTCGCGTCGCCTGCCCGACGGATAAGGATGCGGACGCGCTGCCGATCATCGCCAAGCAGTCGCGTATCCCGGTGATCGCCGACATTCACTTCAAGCCGAAGTACGTGTTCCAGGCGATCGAGGCGGGCTGTGGCGCCGTGCGTGTGAACCCGGGCAACATCCGCAAGTTCGACGACCAGGTGAAGGACATCTGCAAGGCCGCCTCCGATCACGGCGTGTCGCTGCGCATCGGCGTGAACGCAGGATCGCTCGATCCTCGACTGCTGAAGAAGTACGGTCGCGCCACGCCCGAGGCTCTCGTCGAGTCGGCGATCTGGGAAGCCTCGCTGTTCGAGGAGAACGACTTCCACGACTTCAAGATCTCGGTCAAGCACCACGACGTGCTCACCATGATCCAGGCCTACCGCATGCTGTCCGAGGCGGGGGACTGGCCGCTGCACCTGGGCGTCACCGAGGCCGGTCCCGCCTTCCAGGGCACGATTAAGTCCGTGTCCGCTTTCTCGGTGCTCCTGGCCGAGGGTATCGGTGACACGATCCGCGTCTCCCTGTCCGCCCCTCCCGTTGAGGAGATCAAGGTGGGCACGAAGATGCTGGAGTTCATGGGTCTGCGCGAGAAGACTCTCGAGATCGTCTCGTGCCCGTCGTGTGGTCGCGCCCAGGTGGACGTGTGGACGCTCGCTGAGGACGTCACCGAGGGCCTGAAGGACCTGACGGTCCCGCTGCGCGTGGCCGTGATGGGCTGCGTCGTGAACGGCCCGGGCGAGGCTCGCGAGGCCGACCTGGGTGTCGCCTCCGGCAATGGCAAAGGCCAGATCTTCATTCGCGGCGAGGTCGTCGAGACCGTTCCCGAGGACCAGATCGTCGAGACCCTGATCCGCCGCGCGAACGCCCTCGCCGAGGAGCTGGGCCTTGAGCCGGGTTCCGGAAGCGTCGAGGTTGCCCCGATCACCGCCCCGGAGGTCAAGCTTCCGGGCATCGACTTCTGAGTTGTTGATAAGGACTATCGCATGCGTATTCGCACTCTTGCCGCTCTGTCCCTCGTCGCCGGCGCGTGTGCCGTTGCGGCTACAGGCTTTCCTCGTCGCATCGGCCTGACGGCCTCGCAGGCGGACGTGTCGCTCCCGGGAGATCTCATCCTGCCCGGCGCGAATGTTGTGGTTGATCGCGGCATCGCGATCGACGCGCCCGCGTCCGTCGTGTGGGATGTCCTCGGCCACGTGTTTGAGCCGGAGGACGAGTCGACGATCATTGATATCGAAGACGAGGACCACATCCTCATGCGCGTCGCACCTCCGGCTGCCCCCGAAGGTGCCGAGGCCTCGGGAACCTGCGTCATCGCTCTGCTGCCGCTGTCTCCCTCGCGCACGCTCCTGCACATCCGTGAACGTCACGAGGCGCAGGGACGCGACCGCGTGCTCGCGTGGGCGGGCGTCGCAGCCGAGTCACTGTCCTCGCTGTCGATGCTGCGCGATCTGCGCGATGCATGCGTCGGCGGGCTCCTTGATGCCTGATTAGTCTCGTTCCCGCCGTTTCGGTTGGACATTACTCCCCGTTGGTGTTGTAGTATCGGCCTGTACGCAACGCCAACGGGGATGTTGCATTGTCCGAAGGGGGACGCATGGTCGCCAACTCCACTGCTCTGATCGCACTGGTCGGTCTCGTCATCGCATCCGTGTGGGCGTGGGCGTGGCTCGGTTTCGGCGCGAGCGCCCGACGTATGTCGGTGCGTCTGGAGATCGGCGGCGGTAGCGCGGCTGGTGAGATGTCGGCGCTCGTGTGGCCCCTCATGCCTTTCCTCTCCCTCCTGTGGTTCCTGACGGGCGACCTTGTGGCCCGAGAGGCCTCCGGCTTCTCCACGGCAGGCACCTGCATGCTCATCGCGCTCGTCCTTGCTGCGATGGTGGGCGTCGCCGTGCGCGCCCTCTACCTGGGGGGCCTTCCCGCGTGGGCGTACCCGGGTTGGATGGCTCGCCGCTACTACGCCTCGCACCCGGGCGCTCGTGAGCGTGAGCTCGGTGCCCGCGCAATCATCTGAGGGCGTTGCTGACACCTCGATGAGGGGCTCCACGGCTGTGCCGGTGGCCCCAGGGCCTTCGCGTGCCGTACTCTTGGAGCATGCTTCGAAATCTCTCGACTTTCTTCCTGCGAACCCTGCGTGAAGACCCGGCCGACGCCGAGGTCAACTCGCACAAGCTTCTGGTGCGTGCCGGCTACATCCGCCGCTCCGCCCCCGGCATCTACACGTGGCTGCCTCTCGGCCTGCGCACGCTGCGTAAGATCGAGGACATCGTCCGCGAGGAGATGGACGCGATGGGCGCTCAGGAAGTCCACTTCCCGGGCCTGATCCCCGCCGAGCCCTACAAGGCGACGAACCGTTGGGAAGAGTACGGCCCGACGCTGTTTAAGCTCAATGACCGTAAGGGCGGCGACTACCTGCTGGCCCCCACGCACGAGGAAATGTTCACCCTGCTGGTGAAGGACATGTACTCCTCGTACAAGGACCTGCCCGCCACGCTGTACCAGATTCAGACGAAGTACCGTGACGAGGCCCGCCCGCGCGCCGGTCTGATCCGCGGCCGCGAGTTTGTCATGAAGGACGCTTACTCTTTCGACATCGACGACGAGGGGCTGAACGCCTCCTACCAGGCCGAGCGTGACACCTACGAGCGCATCTTCCAGCGCCTGGGTCTGCGCTACGTCATCGTCTCCGCGATGAGTGGTGCGATGGGCGGCTCGCGCTCCGAGGAGTTCCTGCACCCCTCGCCGATCGGCGAGGACACCTTCGTGGCGTCCCCGGGTGGCTACGCGGCCAACGCCGAGGCTGTGACCACCCCCGTGCCCGAGACTCAGGACGCGTCCGGCGTGCCCGCGCCCCTCGAGGTCCCGACCCCCGACGCTCCGACGATCGAATCGCTTGTTGATCTGCTCAACGAGCAGTACCCGCGCGAGGACCGTCCCTGGACCGCCGCCGACACGCTGAAGAACGTTGTTGTGACGCTGACGCACCCGGATGGCGAGCGCGAGCTCCTCGTCGTGGGCGTCCCTGGCGACCGCGATGTCGACATGAAGCGCCTGGAGGCCGCCGTGGCCCCCGCCGAGGTCGACATGGCCTCGGACTCCGACTTCGAGCCGCACCCCGAGCTGGTGCGCGGCTACATCGGCCCCACGGTTCTCGGACCGAACTCGCCCAAGCGCGTCGTGGACGAGGAGGGCAACGCCTCCGGTTCCGTGCGCTACCTGGTGGACCCGCGCGTCGTCGAGGGCACCGCCTGGGTGACGGGTGCAAACGCCGAGCAGCGTCACGTCCTGAACCTCGTGATGGGCCGCGACTTCACCGCCGACGGCACGATCGAAGCCGCCGAGGTGCGCGAGGGTGACCTGGCGCCCGACGGCTCGGGCCCCCTCCACCTGGAGCGCGGCATCGAGATCGGCCACATTTTCCAGCTGGGCCGCAAGTACGCCAAGGCCCTGGGCCTGACCGTCCTCGACGAGAACGGTAAGACCCAGGTCGTCACGATGGGCTCGTACGGTATCGGCGTTACCCGCGTCATGGCAGCCCTGGCCGAGGCCAACTGCGACGACAAGGGGCTGAGCTGGCCCGCGCAGATTGCTCCCTTCGACGTGCATGTCCTGGCCACCGGCAAGGGTGACGAGGTCTTCGAGACCGCGCAGTCTCTCGGCGAACAGCTCGACACGGCCGGCCTGGATGTTCTCGTCGACGATCGCCGTAAGGTGAGTGCCGGCGTGAAGTTCAAGGACTACGAGCTCGTGGGCGTGCCCTTCGGCCTGGTTGTCGGTCGTTCGCTGGCCGACGGCGAGGTGGAGATCCGCGTGCGTGCCACCGGTGAGACCATCGTCGTACCCGTCGAGGAAGCCGTTGCGCGCCTGCGCGAGCTCCACGCTGCCGCCCTGAAGGGGGAGTGACATGGCTATTCGTCCCATCCGCATCATCGGAGACCCGGTCCTGCGTACCGTCTGTGACCCGATCACGGAGATCACCCCGAACGTGAAGGCACTCGTCGAGGACCTCCTCGAGGGCGTCGACATGGACGGCCGCGCCGGCCTCGCCGCCAACCAGATCGGCGTGAGCCTGCGCGCGTTCTCCTGGAACATTGACGGCGAGATCGGTTACGTGCTCAACCCTCGCATCGTTGCTCTGAGCGAGGATGAGTACCAGGACGGCGACGAGGGCTGCCTGTCGGTTCCCGAGCTGTGGTATCCGACTGAGCGCGCCTGGTACGCGCGCTGTGAGGGCACCGACCTGGATGGCAAGAAGGTCGTTGTCGAGGGTGAGGAGCTCATGGCGCGCTGCATCCAGCACGAGTGCGACCACCTGGACGGCCACATCTACATCGACCGTCTCGATCGGGCGACCCGCAAGAAGGCGCTGCGCGACATCCGCAACGCTGGCTTCTGAGCATATGGCCTCGTAGAGGCGTGGACGCGCCGGGGAATGGAGTGCATTCCCCGGCGCGTTCGACTATCCTGTAACCACATCGTGTGCGCCGTCTCGGCGCAGATCATTGCGACTCACGGCAGTTTAGGGCGTAGGGGAAGACGATCCTGACAAAGCCAACAGGAGGAACAATGAGAGGGTCATACACCCGCGGTGTACTTTTCGTGCACTCAACACCGCCTGCTCTGTGCCCGCACATCGAGTGGGCGCTGGGCACCGCGCTCGGCCAGGAGGTTCACCTCCAGTGGTCGGACCAGGAAGCGGCGCCGGGCATGGTTCGCTGCGAGTTCTCGTGGGTCGGACCGATCGGCTCGGGCGCCCGTTTGGCGTCCGCACTGCGCGGTTGGGAGCACCTGCGTTACGAGGTGACGGAGGAGGCCACGGCCTCGAGCGACGGTGGCCGCTGGTGCCACACGCCCTCCCTCGGTATCTTCCACTCCCAGATGGACACCATTGGCAACGTCGTCGTGCCCGAGGACCGCATCCGTGCGGCCCTGGAGTCCGCCACGACGTACGAGGAGCTGCGCGAGGGCCTCGACCTGGCTCTCGGCCAGGCCTGGGATGACGAACTTGAGTCCTTCCGTCACGCCGGTGCCGGTGCGCCCGTGCGTTGGCTCAACAATCGGGTTGGCTGATGGGCTCCATCGCCGACCTGCTCGGTGACCAGCTGCGTGCAGGCTTAGCGCAGCTGGTCGACCCCGATGCGTCCGACGAGGCGCCTGACGCGGCCCCCGCCTCGTTCGAGAGCGCTGCTGAGACCGTTCAGGATCGTGCCCGCGAGGCTGCGATGGAGGCCGTGCTTGACGAGGCGGAGCTCGATCCCGCCGATGCGCGCGGGGAGCTGACGCTGCGCGGCGATCTCGACATGGACGACGTGTCCCTCTACGCCGTTATTGCACGCGTGGAGCGTGAGGCGAAGGTGACGCTGAACGACTCTCAGATTGAGCAGTGGGTGACGCTCGCGGACCTGCTTGACGCCGTTTCTGACGCCGCGTCCAATCACTAGCGAAAGGCCGTGCCAGCGGAGCTTCAACGACGCTTCCAATGTTCGTAAAGTGCCGGAATTTCGGGCCTACAGGGCCTACCATGGAGGCGCACCTGCCGGAATGAACCGGCCAGCGAACAGACGGAAGGAACAACGTTGACCCGCACCGAAGAAGATCTGCTCGGCACCCGCGAAGTACCCAAGGACGCGTACTGGGGCATTCATACGCTGCGAGCGATCGAGAACTATCAGATCTCGGGTCGCACGATCAATGAAGCACCCGAACTCATCCGCGCGTTCGCGCAGGTGAAGAAGGCGTGCGCCATGGCGAACATGCAGCTCAAGGCCATGAAGCCGGCCAAGGCCGAGGCGATCATCGCAGCCTGCGACGAGATCATCGAAAACGGCCGCTGCATGGACCAGTTCCCCGTGGACCAGTTCCAGGGCGGTGCCGGTACCTCCGTCAACATGAATGCGAACGAGGTCATCGCGAACCTGGCGCTCGAGATCCTGGGGGAGGAGAAGGGCCGCTACGACATCATCAACCCCAACGATCACGTCAACCGCTCCCAGTCGACGAACGACGCCTACCCGACGGCCTTCCGCATCGCCCTGTGGCGCAAGGTGAACCGGCTGCGCAAGGCCATCGATGAGCTCGCCGACTCTTTCGATGAGAAGGGCGCCGAGTTCCGCCACATTCTGACGATGGGCCGCACGCAGCTGCAGGATGCCGTTCCGATGTCGCTGGGTAGCGAGTTTTCCGCCTTCGCGCACACGCTGCGCGAGGAGGACGAACGCCTTGTCAACAACGCCGAACTGCTCCTGGAGACTAACCTCGGCGCAACCGCCATCGGCACCGGCCTGAACACCCCGGACGGCTACCAGCAGGTCGTCGTGCGCCACCTGCGTCGCATCACGGGTGCGCGCGTCGTCGGCTCGCCGAACCTCCTTGAGGCCACGTCCGACACGGGCGCCTACGTGTCCATGCACGCCACGATCAAGCGCAGCGCCGTCAAGTTGTCAAAGGTCTGCAACGACCTGCGTCTGCTGGCTTCCGGCCCCCGCGCCGGCCTCAACGAGATCAACCTACCGAAGATGGCTGCTGGCTCGTCGATCATGCCCGCCAAGGTCAACCCCGTCATCCCGGAGGTTGTCAACCAGGTGTGCTTCAAGGTTATCGGCAACGACCAGACCGTCACCATGGCGGCTGAGGCCGGTCAGCTCCAGCTCAACGTCATGGAGCCCGTGATCGCACAGGCGCTCATCGAGTCCATCAACCTCCTCGTGAATGCTTGCGATACGCTGCGCGAGCGCTGCATCACCGGCATCACTGCCAACGAAGAGGTGTGCCGCGGCTACGTGGAGAACTCGATCGGCATCGTCACGTACTTCAACGACGTGATTGGTCACCACCTGGGCGACGTCGTCGGCAAGCGCGCCGCAGCCGAGGGCAAGACAGTCCGCGAAGTCATCCACGACATGGAGCTCCTGTCGGAGGAAGAAGTCGAGCGCATTCTGTCGCCCGAGAACCTCGCGAATCCGAAGTACGCGGGCACCGAGGAAGACTGAGCGCCTGACGCGCGCTAACGACGAGGCCGGGGACCCTGCGTGTGGATCCCCGGCCTTCGTTGCGTGCCGGCGTCGCTAGGGGAGCAGAGACTCCTTGAACGAGCGCACGAAAGTGCCAAAACGCTCCACCCTGTCCGAGAAGTACCGGTAGATGCGCCTGCGCGCGTCGCCCACGTACTCCACGGTGCGCAGGTCCTCGTAGCGGAAGCGGCCGCGATCATCGATTAGCGCGGAGTCGACCAGGCGCCCGGTGATCTCGCAGCGGAAGTGCGTGTAAGTGCCGTCATCCGTGGCCTCCAGGACACGGCACAGCAGGCTCATCTGAGAGCCGTCGAGCACGGGGATGCCGTCGTGATCGCTCGAAGGCACTTGCGCGTCGCGGAGCTTATCGCCGCCCGAGACTGTTCCCGCGTACTCGAAAAGACCCATGGCCTCGGCGCCGAACAGATTGAGGGAGCATACGCCAGAGCGCTTGATCGCGCGGGCAGCATGCGTCGTTGAGTCGCAGCCGATCATGACCATCTGCCCCAGCGAGTACGAGGAGGAACCCGTCGTGATGCCGACGCCGACGGCCTCGTCCGGGTAGGCCAGGATGTAGACGGGAAAGCCGTAGTAGAACTTCTCGGTTTCGTAGGGAACATGCATGGATCTATTGTCTGCTGGAAACGGCGGGCAGGCAGTGCCGATCCCATTGCTTGGCCCAAACGACGAGGCCGGGGCCCCGCGTGGGGATCCCCGGCCTCGTTCTCATGACCGCTGGGCACCGCGATGGAGGAGCGCGGGCCTAGCGACGATCACTCCTCGCCAGCGTGGTCGTTGCCCTGGATCGAGTAGTTGAACAGGTCGTACTTCTCGATCGCCTGCTGGACGACGGACGGGTCGACCTGACCCTTGTCGGCCAGGGCAGCCAGCGTGCGCACGACCATCGACTCGGCGTCAATGTGGTACCAACGACGCGCCGCACGACGGGTGTCGGAGAAGCCGAAACCATCCGCGCCGAGCACGTGGTAGTCGCCGGGGACCCACTGACGGATCTGGTCAGGCAGCATGCGGTCGAAGTCGGAGGAGGCCACGAACGGACCCTCGCGACCCGCGAGCTTCGTCGACACGTAGGGCGTGCGGCGGGGCTCGGACGGGTGCAGGAAGTTGTGCTCCTCGGCGTCCAGGCCGTCGCGGCGCAGCTCGTTCCACGAGGTCACGGACCACACGGCGGCGTCCACGCCCCAGTCGCGGGCCAGCAGCTCGCGGGCCTCGCGCGCCCACGGCACGCCCACACCGGAGGCGAGCAGCTGAGCCTTGGGGCCGCCGAAGTTCTGGTGCTCATCGAGGTTGTAAATACCCTTGATGATGCCCTCGACGTCCACGTTCTCCGGCTCGGCCGGCTGGTGGATCGGCTCGTTGTAGACGGTGATGTAGTACATGACGTTCGGGTCGCGGTCGCCTGCGTCGCCGTACATGCGCTCCAGACCGTCCGCCATGATGTGGCGGATTTCGTACGCGTAGGCCGGGTCGTAGGACACGAACGCGTGGTTGGTGGCAGCCAGGACGTGCGAGTGGCCGTCCATGTGCTGCAGGCCCTCACCCGCGAGCGTCGTGCGGCCGGCGGTCGCGCCGATGACGAAGCCCTTGGTCAGCTGGTCGCCGGCTGCCCAGAACTGGTCACCGGTGCGCTGGAAGCCGAACATCGAGTAGAAGATGTAGATCGGCACCATCGGCAGGTCGTGCGTGGCGTACGCCGTGCCGACGACCTGGAAGGCGGCCGACGAGCCGGCCTCAGTGATGCCCGTGTGCAGGATACGGCCCTGCTCGGACTCGCGGTAGGACAGCATCATGTCCGCGTCGACGGGCGTGTAGGACTGGCCGGTCGTGTTGAAGATCTTCGCCGACGGGAAGATCGCGTCCAGACCGAAGGTGCGCGCTTCGTCGGGGATGATCGGCACGAAGTACTTGCCGACCTCCTTGTCCTTGAGGAGGTCCTTGATGAGGCGCACGAGGGCCATGGTCGTGGCGACCTCGAGCTTGCCGGAGCCCTTGGACAGCGCATCGAAGGGACGCGTGGGCAGGGCGGGAAGCTTCGGCTGACGGTCGGCGCGGCGCTCGGGCACCCAACCGCCGAGGATCTCGCGGCGCTCCTTCATGTACTGCAGGGCCGGGTGATCGGCCGGCGGCATGTAGTACGGGGGCATGTAGGGATCGCGCTCGAGTTCCTCGTCCGTGATCGGGATCTGGAGGCGGTCGCGCAGCTGCTTGGCGTCCTCGAGCGTCAGCTTCTTCATCTGGTGCGTCGAGTTACGGCCGGCGAAGTGCGTGCCCAGGGCGTAGCCCTTAATCGTGTGCGCGAGAACGACGGTCGGCTGGCCGGTGTGGTCCATGGCGGCCTTGTAGGCGGCGTAGACCTTGCGGTAGTCGTGGCCGCCGCGCTTGAGCTCCCAGAGCTGCTCGTCGGTCCAGTTCTTGACCATTTCCTTGGTGCGCGGGTCGCGGCCGAAGAAGTGCTCACGCACGTAGGCGCCGTCGTTCGCGCGGAAGGTCTGGTAGTCGCCGTCCAGGGTCTCGTTCATGACGTGGACGAGGGCGTCGTCCTTGTCGGCGGCGAGCAGCTGGTCCCAGCCGCGGCCCCAGATGACCTTGATGACGTTCCAGCCGGCGCCCTTGAAGAAGGCCTCGAGCTCCTGAATGATCTTGCCGTTGCCGCGCACCGGGCCGTCGAGACGCTGCAGGTTGCAGTTGATGACGAAGGTCAGGTTGTCCAGGCGCTGCTGGGCGGCGAGCTGGAGCATGCCGCGGGACTCGGGCTCGTCCATCTCACCGTCGCCGATGAAGGCCCACGTGTGCTGCTGCGACGTGTCCTTGATGCCGTTCATGTGCAGGTAGCGGTCGAACCAGGCCTGGTAGATGGCCTCGGCGGGTCCCAGGCCGAGCGAGACCGTGGGGAACTCCCAGAAGTGCTCGAGCTGGCGCGGGTGCGGGTACGAGGGCAGGCCGTGCTCCGTGGAGACCTGCTGACGGAAGCCGTCCATTTCCTCTTCGGAGAGGCGACCCTCGAGGAAGGCGCGGGCGTAGGGGCCGGGGGAGGCGTGTCCCTGGAAGAACACGTGATCGCCGCCGCCGGGGTGGTCCTTGCCGCGGAAGAAGTGGTTGAGGCCGACCTCGTAGAGGGTGGCAACCGAGGCGTAGGACGAGATGTGTCCGCCCACCTTGACGCCGGGGCGCTGAGCGCGCGTCACCTGGACGGCGGCGTTCCAGCGGATCCAGCGGCGGTACTCGCGCTCCATGGCTTCGTCGCCGGGGAAGTAAGGCTCCTGGTCAACGGGGATGGTGTTGACGTAGGGGGTCGTGTATTCCTGGGGGAGCTGAACGCCGTTGCGGCGCGCTTCGTCCAGCATGTGCAGCAGGATGTAGCGTGCGCGGGGGCCGCCCTTTTCGTTGATGAGCCCGGACAGGGACTCAACCCATTCGGCAGTCTCCTGGGGATCGTTGTCGGGAACCTGAGGAATCAGGCCGTTGACGACGGGGTGGGACTCGTGGAGTTGGCTCACGGTGTACCTTCTCGCTTGACTCGGTGCTGCTTGCGCAGCGTGCGTGAGCGGTGTCCTCTGGCGACACCGCACATATCGGGACCATTGTCCCACTATTGGGGTGTCTTTGCGAGTGTTTGCCTTACGTATCCACTATGAGGTGCGTATCACCGGACTGCGGGCGGCTAGCATCGGGTAATTCCCCAGCTCAGGCGGGGGAGCGCTCGTCGGGGTCTTTTATCGTGGTCCATACCTTGCATTCGAGTAGCTCCAATGCCCTAGGATGAAGGCGTGAACGTTGATATGACACTGAGCACCAGCTCGTTGATGGGCGGTGCTGCGTGATGGCAGTGAGCCTGGGTTTTGCGTCCGATGCGATCGTGCAGGAGTTCTACGTCGATGATGACGTCGATCAGCGCGTGCGCGAAGCGATTGAAGGGGAGACGGGGCATCCGCTCGTTGACGTCGACTACGCGGACGTCGTGGACGGCGCGATCGTCTGGTGGCGCGCGGACGACGCCGAGGAAGAGGACCTCGCGGACGTGCTCGTGGACGCGATGTCGAACCTGGACGACGGTGGGCTGATCTGGGTGCTGATCCCCAAGCCGGGCCGCCCCAACTCCGTGCGCGTGGGCGACGTGGAGGAGGCCGCCGAGATCGCGGGCCTGCACGCGACGACCTCGACGGCGTTGGGAGACAACTGGGCGGGCGTGCGCCTGACTGCGCGTCCGCGTTCGCGCCGCTAGTTTCATTCACGAGGCATGGGCGGGCCACCGCTGTTCTGTGCTGTGACGCTCGGCCTCGAACGTGACCGTACGCGCCGCTTCTGGTAGATTGGCGCGTGCGTAGGGCCTTTAGCTCAGTTGGCTAGAGCGTCTGGTTTACACCCAGAAGGTCATCGGTTCGAGCCCGGTAGGGCCCACAAAACGCTCAGGGGCCGGAAGCAGATGCTTCCGGCCCCTGAGTGTTTGCTTGGAGCAGTGTGTGCGACGTGCGTCAGTCCTCCTGCGCGCGCTCCTCGGCGACGTCTTCACCGACGACGAGCTTGCCGGAGGCGCCAGCGCCGAGCTGCTCGAGGGCGAGGCGGCCCACCAGCTGCTGGTTCGTGGTCGTGCGCTGGGGGCGTGCACCGGACAGGAAGCTGAAGAACCAGCTGACCAGCGTGCCCACCTGGGACTTGAAGCCGACGATGTACAGCAGGTGCAGGAAGCACCACGCGACCCACGCGACGAAGCCGGTCAGCTTCGTGTTGCCCATCTTCACGACCGCCTTGAAACGCGCGATCGTGGCCATGGAGCCCTTGTCGTTGTAGACGAACTCGGTGGCCTTGGGGGCGCGGCCCGCCAGTCGAGCGGCGATCGTGTCGGCAGCAAAGCGTGCGGACTGGATCGCGCCCTGTGCGACGCCGGGGACACCTGGGAATGCCATCATGTCGCCCAGCACGAAGATCTCGGGGTGGCCCGGCAGTGTGAGGTCCTTGTTGACGGTGACGCGCCCGGCGCGGTCCACCTCGGCCCCCGTCGCCTCACCCAGCGCGCGGCCGAGCGGGCTTGCGGCGACGCCGGCGGCCCACACCTTGCAGACGGACTCGATCCGCTCTTCCTCGCCGGACTTGTACTTGAGTGTCACGCCCTCGGAGTCCACGCCGGTGACGAAGGCGTTCATCTTCATCTCGACGCCAAGCTTGGCCAGGGCCTCTTCGGTCTTGATGCCGAGCTCCTCGCCGAACGGGGGGAGCGGGTGCTCTGCGCCGTCCACGAGGATGACGCGGGCCTTGGTCGGGTCGATGTTGCGGAACTCGCCCTTGAGCGTGTGGGAGGCGAGCTCGCGGATCTGTCCGGCCATCTCGACGCCGGTCGGGCCGGCGCCCACGACGACGAAGGTCAGGAGCTTCTCGACCGCAGTCGGGTCGGTTTCGATCTCGGCCAGCTCGAAGGCGCCGAAAATGCGGGCGCGCAGCTCGAGGGCGTCGTCGATCGTCTTCATGCCCGGCGCGAAGACCGCGAAGTGGTCGTTGCCGAAGTAGGACTGGCCTGCGCCCGCCGCGACGATCAGTGTGTCGTATTCGGTGCGCTCGTGCTTGTTGTGGTTGCGCCACTTGACGGTGCGAGTCTCGACGTCGATCTCCTCGACGAGGGCCTGCAGGACGGTCACGTTCTTCTGACCGCGCAGGATCTCGCGCGTGGTGGGGGCGATGTCGCCCTCGGAGAGAATGCCCGTCGCGACCTGGTATAGCAGGGGCTGGAAGAGATGGTGCGATGTGCGGGCCAGGATGGTGATGTCGGCGTCGGCGTTCTTCAGTCGACGAGCTGCCGTCAGGCCTGCGAAGCCGGAACCGATGATGACAATGCGGTGGCGGGACATAAGACTCTCCTTCAATTAAGCAAGGCTAATCTTACCTAAATATGGTGCCCATACTTTGTGAGGTCTGGCGCACCTGGGCCCAATGGCCTCACGCGTCGAAGAGGCGCGCTGCCGCGACCGGATCCGGCTTGCCCGTCGTCGTGGTCGGGAGCGCGTCGACGACCAGGACACGACGCACCTTCTCCCACGGTGCCAGGGAATCGCGCAGGGCCTCCGACAGCGCATCGGCACTCAGCGACGAGGCCTGGGCCCGGCCCTGGACAGAAGGGACGATCAGCGCGGCGATGATCTGCCCCCAGCGTTCATCCGGCAGTCCCACGACAAGCGCATCTGATACCACGTCCAGCGAGCGTAGAGCCTGCTCGACCGTCGGTGGAGCGACGAGCTCGCCGGCCGTGTTGATCATGCGGTGGGCGCGTCCCACAATGTGCAGCCAGCCGTCCGCGTCTCGCGTTGCCAGGTCGCCGGTGCGCAGCCACTCCTCGCCGCTCACGACGCCGGGCCCGCGGACCCACATTTCGCCCATCTCGTCTGTGTCGGCTTCGCGCTCGTTGGTGGCCATGACGCGCAGGTCTACGTAGGGGAAGGGAACCCCCAGCGATCCGGCTGGAGCTAAAGAATCGGGTGTGGCGACCGTACCCGCCCCGGAGGTCTCGGTCATGCCCCACACGTGAATGGGGGACAGGCCGGCCGCGCGCATCGCGTCCGCGAGGTCCGCCGTCATCGCGTCGCCGCCGATGAGGGGACGCACCCACGATGACAGGTCTCCGCCGCCGCGGTCATGCTCATCGAGGATCGCGCGGACGATCGCGGGCACGGCGAACATCATCGTGATCCCGTAGCGCTCGACCGCGTCGATGACGCCGCGTGCGTCGAAGGAGCCCGGGAAACCGAGCGTGACCAGGGTGCCGCCGTGCGTCCATACGTCCATTGAGGTGCCGTTGAAGCCCCCGATGTGGCTCGCGGGCGCGCACACACCCACGACCGAGGACGTCGGCGCGTAGTCGAAGCCCTCGCGGAAATTCGTCGATCCCCACCACATAACCTCATGCGTGAGCTCGACGGGGCGAGGAGTGCCCGTGGAACCCGACGTGAACAAGATGGCCGCGAGCTCGGTCCCGCAGCGCGCGGGGGAGTGCCCGATGGGTGCCGAACGATCCGCCCAGGCGGCCAGATCCGCAAACGACGCGACCTGTGCGCCCGCGTCGGTCAGCGCGGGAGAGTGGGGCGCGCAGGCCTCGTCGAGAAAAACCCACGAGACGCCCACCTGCTCGCACATCGAGGCAAGCGCGCCTGAGGGCATACGCGGGGACAGCGGAACCGTCACGGCGCGCAGCCACGAGGCCGCCACGTGGACGATGTAGTGCCACGGCGAGTTTGCCCCGATGACCGCTATGCGCGTTCCCTCGCCGATACCAGCAGTGTCGAAAGCGGCGGCGAGGCGAGCGACGGTGTCTGTCGCCTCGCGTACGGTCCACTCCTCGCCGTTTGCCGCGTCCACCAGGGATAGCCGCTTCGGGTGGCGGCGCGCCGCCGCGAGCAGTGCACGCGCGGGAGAATAGTCGGGGATCACGAGGCCGAGGCGGCCTTCGCGGTCATCGCCGCGTGGCGCTCCGAGCGCTCTTTCAGGCGCGCCAGGACGGAGCCGGCCTCCTGCAGCGTCGAGCCGGAGTTCTCGATGTGGCGCAGCTGCTCGGGGATCTCGAAGCCACGGGCGCGCATGCCCTTGGCCCACAGCAGGCCCGCGCGGTACGAGGAACGCACGAGGGGGCCTGCCATGACGCCCGCGAAGCCCAGCTCCTCGGCCTCGGCTGCCAGCTCGACGAACTCCTCGGGGTGGACCCAGCGGTCGATCGGGTGGTGCAGGGGAGAGGGACGCAGGTACTGCGTGAGGGTCAGCAGGTCACAGCCCGATGCATGCAGGTCGCGCATGGCGGCGCTGATTTCCTCACGCGTCTCGCCCATGCCCAGAATCAGGTTCGACTTGGTGACCATGCCGCCGTCGTGGGCGCGCTTGATCATGGCGAGCGAGCGATCGTAGTTGAAGGCGGGGCGGATCTTCTTGAAGATGCGCGGCACCGTTTCGAGGTTGTGCGCGAACACCTGCGGACCGGCCTCGATGACCATGTCGATCGACTCTGCCTGGCCGCGGAAGTCATCCACGAGGAGCTCCACGCCCGTGCCCGGGTTGAGCTCGTGGATGAGGCGGCAGGTCTCGGCATAGAGCCACGCGGCGCCGTCGGGCAGGTCGTCTCGGGTCACGCCCGTGATCGTCACGTAGCGCAGGTTGAGGTCGCGCACGGACTCGGCGATACGACGCGGCTCGTCCTTGTCGTACTCCGTGGGACGGCCCGTCGCGATATCGCAGAAGTCGCAGCGGCGCGTGCACAGGGCACCACCGAGCAGGAAGGTCGCCTCGCGATCCTGCCAGCACTCGTAAATGTTGGGGCAGCCGGCCTCGGCGCACACCGTGTGCAAGCCCTTCGCGTGCGAGAGCGAGCGCATGTCCTGGTAGTTCTCGCCGGCCTTGGCGGTCGTGCGGATCCACTCGGGCTTCTTTTCGATCGGAGTTTGTGAGTTACGCACCTCGATGCGCAGGAGCTTGCGTCCTTCGGGATCGGGCAGGGTACTCATAGCGTTGACCTCGTCGTGTAGGAAACGGAAGTGGGAGTGGTCGCCAGGCACGGGGAGATGTGCTCCACCATGCGCGGGAGAAGTTCGGATGCGGCGTCGGAGACAGTTGTGTGGATGCCTTCCCACGACAGGGAGGTCACGTCGGCGTCCGTGAGGCCGCAGGGGATGATGCCCTCGAAGGCGTGCACCGGGTCGATGTCGACGTTCAGGGCGATGCCGTGCAGGGTCGCTCCGCGCGCCACCTTCAGGCCGATCGCGCAGATCTTGCGGTCGCGGCGCCCCTCTTCGGTCAGCCACACGCCCGCGCGGCCCTCGACGCGGTGAACGGGCAGGCCCCAGACCTCGCGGACGGTGTCGATGACCGAGGCTTCGACAGCACGGATCCACTGCACGAGGTCGACGGGCTCGCGCAGGCGAACGACGGGGTAGACGACGACCTGTCCAGGGCCGTGCCACGTCGCGGAACCAGCGCGGTCGGTGCGAACCACGGGAACAGTCGTGGAAGGAATGTCCTCAGGCTTCGTGTGGCGGCCCGCCGTCCAGGTGGGCGTAAATTGAGAAACGATGAGCGTGTCCTCGCCACCGGCGAGGACCTCCTCGTGCAGGGAGCGCTGAAGCGCGTCAACCTGCGTGTAATCGACCAACCCCTGGTCGAGTAGGCTCAAAATCTGCACGTTGTGATCATAGTCGCGGGCAGGGTCCCTTGCTAGATGGGGGTCCGGTATGCTTGACGCATGCAGTCTTTGTCTCACCCCAACGGCCGTACTGCCTCGGTCGATACGTCCGCATCGAATTGGACTGTTGGCGACGTCATGGCCCTCATGGAGTCCTGGTACCCAGCGGCTACGGCCCAGTCCTGGGACCGCGTCGGCCTCATCGTTGGTGATCCTGCCGCGCCCGTGCGGTCAATTCTCCTCGCGCTTGATCCCACCGCGGCTATTGCCGCTCAGGCCGTCGCCGGTCCGTCCGGTGACGGGGAATCCTACGACATGGTGATCACGCACCACCCGCTGCTCCTGCGCGGCGCGTCCTTCCTGCCTGTGACCGACCCGAAGGGTGGCGTCGTCACGACTCTGATCCGCTCCGGTATCGTCCTGTTCAATGCGCACACCAACGCCGATGTCGCCTGCGACGGCGTTGCGACGGCGCTCGCCGATCTGATCGGTCTGCGCGATACCACGCCGCTGGAGCCCTGTGGCACCGACGCCGAGGGACACGAGATCGGCCTGGGGCGTGTCGGCACCGTCGATGAGACCACGCTCGGAGCCTTCGCTGACCACGTCGCATCCGTGCTGCCTGCGGGCCCCTCCGGTCTCTTCGTCGGCGGCGACGAGAACGCCACTGTGCAGCGCGTTGCTGTTCTGGGCGGCGCGGGGGACAGCGCGCTCGAGGCGGCGCGCGCTGCTGGAGTTGACGTGTATCTCACGGCGGACCTGCGCCATCACCCCGCCTCCGAGCACCTCGAGGGCGGCGCCCCCGCGCTGCTGTGCGGATCCCACTGGGCGACAGAGTCCCCGTGGCTCCCCGTCCTCGCACGAAAGCTGCGCGAGTCCGCACGCGCCGCCGATGTGGAACTTCGCGTGGAAGTCTCTACGATTGTCACCGAGCCATGGACCAGCCACCGAGTCACCCAGGGAGAACTAGCGTGAAAGCATCGCACACCGACCAGCTCGAACTTCTCGAGCTCCAGAAGCTCGACCAGAAGGAGTCGGCGCTGCGCCACAAGCGCGATTCTCACCCCGCGCACGCGACGGTTCGCGAGTTTGCCGGCCGCGTCGCTGACCTTCAGCGCGCCGCCATCAGCCAGAGCGCCGTCATTGCGGACACGATGCGTGAGGTGACCCGCATCGAAGATGAGATCGCGAAGGTTTCCGAGCGTCGCAAGCGCCAGCAGAGCCGCATCGACAACAACCAGGTGCCCCTGCGCGACATCTCGGCCATGGAACACGAGATCGCCCAGATGGACCGCCGCCTCGCCAAGCTCGAGGACGATCAGGTGGAGGCCGAGGAACGCGTTGAGGCCGCCCGCGCGGCTCAGGACCAGATGAAGGCCGAGGCCCAGGCCATCGCCGCCGACATCGAGGCCCTTAAGGCTCAGTTCGAGGCCGACGTCGCCGACTCTGACGAAGAGCTGCGCCGCGTCATCGCTGCCCGTCGCGAGCTCGCCGACCGCCTGCCCGCCGCCCTGGTCGAGGAATACGAGGATGCTCGCCGCCGCAACGGCGCTCTCGCCGTCATCGAGGTCCGCGACGGCTACGGAATCGGTGTCGCCGCCGACCTGAGCCCGATGGAGCTCGAGCGCATCCGCCTCACGTCCGCCGACGAACTCTACCTGACCGAAGACACGGCACAGATCGTGGTGCGCACGGCGGCGAACACGCCGCGCTGAGGATCAGGCGCGAACCGCGTAGGCCTCCGCCAGGTAGAAGCCCTGCCTGCTCTTCGTGACCGTCACCCGCACCTGGGTGGCGGTCACGGGGTTTTCCAGGGTGACAATGCGGCGGTAGCCCACGCAGTGCACGCGTGCGATTTCCTGCTCGTTATCGCCGTCGACGCGGGCAGTCACCACGGCCTCGTCGATGCGCTGCCCCTGGGCGATGTCCTCCTCGAGGACGATCGCGCCGACCACGTGCGGTGTGTCAAAGCGCAGGGTAATGGCGTCACCCTCGTCCTCGCGGGATGCCTCGATGCGACGCGAGCGGAAGTCAGCGATTTTCTCGCCCAGGCGGGCCAGGACCTCGACGTCGGCGTCCGCGAGGAGGCCGTCGCGGTTTGGGGGGACGTTCAGGAGGAATGTCGCGTTGCCGCCGACCGAGCCCTTCCAGATCGAGAACAGCTCCTCGACGCTGCGTACCTGGGAGTTTTCGACGTCGTGGTGGAACCAGCCCTTGCGGGTCGAGGTGTTGACCTCGGCGGGGTACCAGGCAAGGGGACCGGAATAGTCTGCCAGCGCCTCGCGCGAGCCCAGATCTTCGTCGCCGGAGGCCACCTGACGGGAAAACTCGCCGTCGTCGGCCTTCTGTGACTTCTCTGCGGTGCGCTCGGCCTCGCGCAGCGGTGCCGGAACGACCGACCACTCGTTGGCTCGCACAGAGCCCGCCTCGTTGCCGCACCAGCGCACATCCGGGCCGCACACCGAGATGACGGCCTCGGGGGCGAGCGCGCGAACCGTGTCGTAGATGCGCTGCCAGTCGTAGACCTGCACCTTGCCGTTGGGGCCCTCGCCGCACGCGCCGTCCAGCCACACGGAGAACACCGGGCCGTAGTGGGTGAGCAGCTCGATGAGCTGGTTGATGTAGAAGTCGTTGTAGGCCTCGCCCTGACCGTAGGTCGGCTCGGTCATGTCCCAGGGGGACAGGTACACGCCGAACTTGAGGCCGTGACGCGCGGCCGCGTCGGACACCTCGCGCACGAGGTCACCGCGCCCGCCTTTCCATGGTGAAGACTCCACCGAGTGCTTCGTGTAGGCCGACGGCCACAGGCAAAAACCGTCGTGGTGCTTGCAGGTCAGGATCACGCCGGTCATGCCGGCGCTGACGAGGGCGCGCATCCACTGATCGACATCGACGCTGCCCGGGTTGAACAGGGCCGGATCCTCGTGGCCCTCGCCCCACTCGCGGTCCGTCATCGTATTCATGCCGAAGTGGATGAACGCGTACATCTCCATTTTCTGCCACTGGAGCTGACGGTGGGTGGGCCGAATATTGGCCAGGTAGTCCTCGTTGATCATGCCTATGGTTTCCGTTTGATGGCCGATGCGTTGGCCGGTCCTGCACCTTGCAGGTTCCGGAAAAAGGATAGCCTACCGCTCAGTGCGTGACCAACGTGACTGTGCGTGTCGATCCGCCCTTTTTCGTCTGCTTTTCGGGGCCATATTCCACGTCAGTCACGCGGTGTTCGTGTCCCTTCGCATCCCCCAGTGACAGTGAGTACGCGGCCTCCTCTACGGCCTTCTCCGCTGCCGAGGTTTCTTCGGCGCGAAAGCCGTCAGAGGCGAGTAGGAGGCCGGTGATGGCGCCGCGCCATCGCTTCGCGTCGTGGGAGATGACCGAGCGTTTGCCGTCTGCCTCGCGCTCGACGCGCAGCTCCCAGACGCGCGCCCACGGTGCTTTGCATGCGGCGCGATAGGGTCCGGATCGGCCGTCGACGATGATGCGCTCCGATGCCTCGGGGGACAGAGCCTCGTCGAGTCGGGGTTCCCACCAGGTCGACAGGACACCGAGGTCGGGCAGGGACACGCCCATCGCAAGGCGGTGGTCCGGAATGACGTCGTTGGGGGAGAGGACGCCAAAGAGCCCGGAGAAGATCGACACGTGCTCCGCGCCTGCGCTCGACCACGCGCCCGGCGCGCACTCCACGATCGCCTCGTACAGTACCCCGGTAAACAGGGACGAGGCCGGGGCACAGGGGGCGGAATCGAGCGCGGTGTTGACGGAGAGGTCGATCCTGGCGCCGACCTTCAGGACGGCTGCCGCTTCGGGGCCGTCCCCGAGAGCCGCGAGCGAGTCGCACACGGTGCGGCGGCTCGTTGCGAGGCTCGGGCGGGACAGTGCGTGGACATCGAGAGACGGGCCCTGCACAGGCGCGTTCTTTCCCTCCGACGGGGGCAACCAGATCAGCATGGTGTCCACCCTATCGCGGGGGCTCGACCATGCGCGCTATGATCGATGCGGATCTGCCGGCTGGGCGGCCGCGCGCGGAAACGCTCGAGGAACGTCCGGGCTCCACAGGGCAGGGTGATGGCTAACAGCCACCCGGGGTAACCCGCGGGACAGTGCCACAGAAAACAAACCACCGGCGCGCATGCGTCGGTAAGGGTGAAAAGGTGAGGTAAGAGCTCACCAGCGGCGCGGGTGACCGCGTCGGCTAGGTAAACCCCACCCGGAGCAAGACCGAGCAGCAGGCAGGGCGGCCCGTCCGACGCCTGCGGGTAGGTTGCTGGAGGCCGTTGGCAACGGCGGTCCTAGATAGATGGTCGCCACCGCACGACCGGTAACGGCGTGCGTGACAGAACCCGGCGTATAGGCCGACAGATGCCAGAAGGACCCCGACGCGCGTCGGGGTCCTTCTGCGTGCTCGGGAGCCTGCGATCAGGCGCTGTGCTGCGCCGCGTAGTAGGCGGCGCCGACGATGCCTGCGGTGTTGAGCAGCTTCGCGGGGATCATCGGCGTCTTCAGATCCAGGAGCGGCATGAACTTCTCGTGGTTTTCCGACACGCCGCCGCCGACCACGAAGAGGTCGGGGTTCAGTAGGAACTCGACGTGGCTGTAGTAGCGCTGGAGGCGCTGTGCCCACTGCTCCCAGTCGAGGCCCTGGAGGGTCTTCTGGCCCGAGGAGGCGTTCTTCTCCGCGTCGGTGCCGTCGATCTCGAGGTGGCCGAGCTCGGTGTTGGTGAGGAGAGTGCCGTTGACGATGATCGCCGAGCCGATTCCGGTGCCCTGGGTCGTAAACACAATGACGCCGTCGCGGCCCTTGGCTGCGCCGTAGGCGACCTCGGCGATGCCCGCGGCGTCCGCGTCGTTCAGTGCGACGACGGAGCGGCCCAGGTAGCGCTCCATGAGCTCGTCGACGTCGATGTTGACCCACGACTGGTCGAGGTTCGCCATGTAGGGAATGACGCCGTCAAAGACGGGGGCGGGGAAGGTCACGCCGATCGGAACGCCGATCTTGACGTCAAGCTGGTCGATGACCTCGCGGCACACCGCAGCGACGGCGTCGGGCGTCGCGGGGTCTGGGGTGGGGATTCGAACCTGATTGCCGATGTACTCACCGGTTTCCAGATCAACGAGCGCGCCCTTGACGCCCGATCCGCCGATATCGATGCCGCATGCGACGTGAGCCATGACCCCTCCTCGGGTAATGAAATCCTGTTGTCCGCGGGCCCCTGAAGCCCGTCGTAACTGAATTGTATGGGATGTCACGATGAATAGCGAAGCCCGCCTCAGACTGTGAGAGTCAAAGGCGGGCCTCGAAGAATTTGTGTCACGGAAGGGTGAGAATTTCAGCTCCGTCCTCGGTGACGACGATCGTGTGCTCGAACTGGGCCGTGCGGGAACGATCGGCGGTGACGATCGTCCAGTCGTCGTCCCACTGCTCCCACTCGATCGTGCCGAGGGTCAGCATCGGCTCGATAGTGAACACCATGCCGGGTTCCATGACCGTGTCGTAGGCTGGGGCAGCGTCGTAGTGGGGGATGATCAGGCCGGAGTGGAAGGCCTCGCCGACGCCGTGTCCGGTGTAGTCGCGCACCACGCCGTAGTCGAAGCGCTTCGCGTAGGCCTCGATGACGCGACCGATCACGTTGATTTCGCGGCCTGGGCCGACGGCCTTGATGCCGCGCATCATCGCGTTTTTCGTGCGCTCGATGAGCAGGTGCGACTCCTCGTCGACAGTGCCCACCTCGAACATTGCGCACGTGTCGCCGTGCACGCCGTCCTTGTAGGCGGTGATGTCGATGTTGATGATGTCGCCATCTTCGAGCGGACGGTCGTCCGGAATGCCGTGGCAGATGACCTCATTGATGGAGGTGCAGATGGACTTGGGGAAGCCCATGTAGCCCAGGCACGAAGGGTAGGCGTCGTGCGCGATGAGGAACTCGTGGCCGATGCGGTCGAGTTCCTCGGTGGTGACGCCAGGTGCGATCGCCGCGCCGACGGCCTCGATGGCCCCAGCGGCGATACGACCGGCCTCGCGGATCTTCGCGATGGTCTCGGGGCTCTTGATCTCCGAGGCGGTGACGCGCTCGGGGCCGTCGTGGAACATGTATTCAGGGCGCTCGATGTGCTCGGGCACGGCGCGCATTGGTGAGACGCGTCCCGGCTTCAAAGTGCCCAGAGGGGCGCGGCGAGCGAGTGCGGATGCTTCCATGGGGTGTTCCTCCTGCGATCGGGTAGCGTCAGTCGTTCTTGTAGTTGTCGGGTCCGGGGAAGGAACGCTCGCGCACAGCCTCCACGTACTCCGATGCAGCCTCGCGCAGGGCTGCTCCGAGCTGGCCGAACTTGCGAACGAACGACGGCGTCCACTCGGAGTAGCCGGCCATATCGGACCAGACGAGCACCTGGCCGTCTGTGTTCGGACCTGCACCGATACCGATGGTCGGGATGCTCAGGCTCTGGGTCAGTTCGGTGGCAATCGATGCGGGTACCATCTCGAAGACGACGGCGAAGGCGCCGGCTTTCTCGACGGCCTCGGCGTCTCGGCGAAGCGTATCGGCGCCGGCTCCACGCCCTTGCATGCGGGGGCCACCCAGGGTGTTTTCGGACTGGGGTGTGTAGCCCAGGTGTGCGCACACGGGGATGCCAGCCGAGACGAGGCCCGCAATGATATGGGCGCGGCTCTCACCACCCTCGAGTTTCACTGCGTGTGCCCCGGCCTTCATCAGGCGAGTAGCGGAGGCAAAAGCATGCTCAAGCGTGTCCTCGTACGTGCCAAAAGGCAGATCCGCCACGATCATGGCGCGCGAAGTCGAACGAGCAACGGCGGCGGTGGCGCGCTCCATGTCCTCCAGAGTGACGGGCAGCGTCGAGCTGTGGCCAAGAATCACGTTGCCGAGCGAATCGCCGACGAGCAGCATGTCCACGCCCGCGGCCTCGAGAATGGGTGCGGTGAGAGCGTCGTAGGCGGTGAGCATCGTGAGAGGAATGCCCTCGGCCTTGGCACGCGCGATGTGCTGGATGCGCACGCGCTGAGCGGAAAACAGGGTTGGCGTCTGCGACGAGGCCGGGGCCACGCCCTCCGGTTGCGTAATGTGGGACACGGATATCCTTCGGTGAGCTAATGGAGCGCGAGAGCGCATTCACGTCTTACAGGGTAGCGCGCGCGTGGATCTGGTGAGCTGTGAGGATAGGCGAACGGGTAGGATGGTGGGCGGTGCGCGTGATGCGCGCAGTAATGACCCCAGATGGAAAGAAGAAGGAAGCAGGACATGGCTGGCAATGCCCCTGACCTTGATCCTCTTGACGAGGCAGCCGTCAACGCCGTTCGCGAGGCCGGCCTCGCCGATATTGAAGCCGCGGACTCACTTGACGCTCTGAAAGCCGTCCGAGCCGCGATCCTTGGCGATCAGGCTCCGCTCGTGGCCGCGAATCGCACGATCGGCTCGCTGGAACCCGCGCAGCGCGGTCTCGCTGGTAAGAACCTCGGACAGGCGCGCAAGGCGTTGACCGAAGCGCTCGAGGAGCGCAAAGCCGTTCTCGCTGCTGAGCATGAGGCTCGTATGCTGGTCGAGGAGTCCGTCGACGTGACGCTGCCGACCACGCGTCGCCCGGCGGGTGCACGTCATCCCCTTGAGACCCTGATGGAAGAGGTTGCGGACTTCTTCGTGGCGATGGGCTGGGATATCGCCGAGGGGCCGGAGATCGAGCACGAGTGGTTCAACTTCGACTCGCTGAACTTCGACATCGATCACCCCGCTCGCCAGATGCAGGACACGCTCTACATCGACGGCCGTAGCGTCGGCGCCGAGACCGAGGACGGTGCTCACCTGGTGATGCGCACGCACACCTCTCCGGTCCAGTCGCACGCGATGCTGTCGCGTGGCGTGCCTCTCTATGTGGCTTGCCCGGGCAAGGTGTTCCGCTCCGACGCTCTTGATGCGACGCACACGCCGGTGTTCCACCAGGTGGAGGGCCTCGCCGTCGATAAGGGCCTGACAATGGCTCATCTGAAGGGCGTCCTCGACCACTTCGCCAAGGCCATGTTCGGTCCTGAGGCGAAGACCCGTCTGCGTCCCTCGTACTTCCCGTTCACGGAGCCCAGCGCCGAGATGGATCTGTGGTTCCCGCAGAAGAAGGGCGGCCCCGGCTGGATCGAATGGGGCGGCTGCGGCATGGTCAACCCGAACGTGCTGCGCGCTAACGGCGTCGACCCCGAGGTTTACTCGGGCTTCGCGTTCGGCATGGGTATCGAGCGCACGCTGATGCTGCGTCACGGCATCGCCGACATGCATGACATCGTTGAGGGAGATGTTCGCTTCTCCCAGCAGTTCGGAGTGAATGGAAGGGGTAACTGACATGCCTATGGTTCCGCTGAGCTGGCTGTCCGACCACGTTGACGTCCCCGAGGGGACGGATGCGCAGGCACTTGCCGCCGCCCTCGTGAAGGTCGGCCTGGAAGAAGAAGAGATTCACCCCGCGCGTGTGACCGGCCCGCTCGTCGTGGGTCGTGTCCTGACCCGCGTGGAAGAGACCGCATCGAACGGCAAGATCGTGAACTACTGCCGCGTGGATGTCGGCGAGCACAACGATGCTCCCGGTACCGGCAAGGAGCCCTCGGAGCTGCCGAGCCGTGGCATTATCTGCGGCGCCCACAACTTCGACGTCGACGACCTGGTCGTCGTGTCTTTGCCCGGGGCAATTCTGCCCGGAGACTTCCAGATCGCCGCGCGCAAGACCTACGGTCATGTCTCTGACGGCATGATCTGTTCCGCGCGCGAACTCGGACTGGGGGAGGACCACGACGGTATCATCGTGCTGCCGAAGTACTTCCCTGACCGCGAGATTCCTGCGGTTGGAACTGACATCGTGACGTGGCTTGGCTTGGGTGAAGAGGTCCTCGAGATCAACGTGACCCCGGACCGCGGCTACTGCTTCTCGATGCGCGGCATTGCTCGCGAGTACTCACACTCGACGGGTGCCGCGTTCCGCGACCCCGGCCTGCCCGGCGTGATCGCGGCTGAGCCGCCTGCTGCGAACGCCGACGGTTTCCCGGTCGTGTTCTCCGACGACGCGCCGATCCGTGGCCGCGTTGGTGTGGACCGTTTCGTTGCTCGCGTCGTGCGCGGCACGAACCCCAACGCTGCGACTCCGCGCTGGATGGTCGAGCGTCTCGAGGCCGCGGGCATGCGATCGCTGTCTTTGGCCGTCGACATTACTAACTACGTCATGCTTGACCTCGGTCAGCCGATGCACGCCTACGACCTGGGCGACTTGGCCGCCCCGATCGTCGTGCGCCGTGCCCGCGCGGGCGAGACGCTGGTGACCCTGGACGAGGAAAAGCGCGAGCTCGACCCGCAGGATCTGCTGATCACCGACTCGCCCGAGGGAGAGGGTTCGCGCATTATCGGCATCGCCGGTGTCATGGGTGGTGCCTACTCCGAGGTTGGCGAAGGCACGACTGACGTGCTGTTCGAGGCTGCACACTTCGATTCGGTGTCCGTCGCCCGCAGCTCGCGCCGACACAAGCTGCACTCGGAGGCCGCGAAGCGTTTCGAGCGCGGCACGGACCCGCAGCTTCCCGCGGTTGCTGCCCAGCGTGCGGTCGAGCTTCTCCTCGAATACGGCGGAGGCACCGTCGATGCCGGCGTCACCGACGTGGATCAGCGCGGCGAGGCCGTTGTTATCTCGCTGCCCGTCGGCGAGGTTGAGCGCCTGACCGGCGTTGCCCACACCCCCGAGCACATCGCCGAGCTGCTGCGCACGGTCGGCTGCGTCGTCGAAGGCCCCGATAATGGCGCGTTCACGGTGACGGCTCCCTCGTGGCGTCCCGATCTTACGCTGCCAGCCGACCTGGTCGAGGAAGTCGCGCGCCTTGACGGCTACGACAACATTCCCGTGGTCATGCCGACCGCACCGGCAGGCCACGGCCTGACGACCGCGCAGAAGGCTCGTCGTCTGGCCGCTGCTGCGCTGGCCGATGGCGGATTGGTCGAGGTCGAGTCCTACCCGTTTGTGTCCGACACCTGGGATCGTCAGGGCATTCCCGCCGACGATCCGCGTCGCGAGGCCCTGCGCCTGCGCAACCCGATGGCGGATGACGCCCCCTGGCTGCGCACTACGGTGCTCGATACCCTTCTCGACGTCGCCGGCCGTAACGTGTCGCGCTCCAACGCAGACGTCGCAATCTTCGAGGTCGCCAAGGTTGCCCGTCCCGCGGGTACCGTGCCGGCGGATCTGCCCAGCGCCGAGGAACGTCCCTCCGACGAGGTAATCGCGGCGCTTGAAGCTGGTATTCCTGCGCAGCCCTGGCATATTGGCGGTGTCCTGACCGGCCAGGCTGTTCCGGCCGGTGTCCTGGCGAACACCCGCGCTTACGACTGGGCCGACGCCCTCGAGTATGTGCGTCGCGTGGCGTCGGGTCTCGGCGTTCGCGTTGAAGTGACCCGTGCCTGGGTGGATGAGGTGCCCGCGCACAAGGGTGCCCCGATGCCTGCTCCGGCGACGGATCCCGCTGCGGTTGCACCGTTCCACCCCGGCCGCGTCGCGCGCGTCTTCGTGCGCGCTGGCCGTGACCTCGTCGATGTCGCTCTTGCTGGCGAGCTGTCGCCCGCTGCGTGCCGCGCTTTCGGCCTGCCGGCCCGTGCGTGCGCATTCGAGATCGACATGGATGCGCTGATCTCTCAGATGAGCGAGGCTCCCATCCAGGTCAAGGGTGTCTCGACGTTCCCGCTGGCCAAGGAAGACATTGCTCTCGTCGTGCCCTCCGATATCCCCGCGTCGCGCGTCGAGCAGATCGTGCGCCAGGGGGCCGGCCAGCTTGCCGAGTCCGTGACGCTTTTCGACATCTATGAGGGCGATCAGGTACCCGAGGGCTACCGCTCTCTCGCCTTTGCGCTGCGCCTGCGCGCGGCCGACCACACGCTGACTGCGAAGGAATCCTCGCAGGTACGCGAGCAGGTCGTCGCGAAGGCAGCCAAGGTGCTGGGGGCGTCGTTGCGCGCATAAGGTCCACGAAGCGACAGACCGGTCGAATCGGCGGTGTGGCACCCCACTCATTTGGGGCGTTGTGCCCATCGATTCGACCGGTCTTCGCTTTACGATGGATACATGCACATCCTTGTTACTGCATCATCAAAGCACGGGGCGACAGATGAGGTCGCCGACGCCATCGCGAAGCGTCTCGAAGCGGCGGGTTTTACCGTCGATCGTGTCGCGCCTGCTGACGTGACCACGGTTGAAGCCTACGACGCCGTGGTTGTCGGCTCTGCCGTCTACATTCTTCAGTGGATGCCTGAGGCTCACGACTTCATGGAACGCTTCAAGGATGATCTGCGTGACAAGCCGGTGTGGGCTTTCTCGGTCGGCATGAATGGTGTGCCGAAGCACTCGGAGCAGGATGGCAATCGTGTCGGTCCGCTCCTCACCCACGTGAACTGCCGTGAGCTGCGTACCTTCCCGGGCCGTTACAAGCCTGCTCTCCTGTCGCTGCGCGAGCGCTCGGTTGCGCGCCTCGCCGGTGTCGTTGAGGGCGACTTCCGTGACTGGGACGCAATCAACGCATGGGCGGACGGTATCGCGGCAGAGCTGGGCGCCTGAGAACGTTGATGGCAAGCGGGTGAGGGACATCCCTCGCCCGCTTGCTTATTTATATGCATGAGTGTGTATAATCATGCATATGAGTGCAACACCCGCATTTCCGAGCACCAAGAGTGCGCGTCATGAGATGATTCGTGATCTTCTGGCGTCCGAGTCGATCGGTAGCCAGGAGGGACTGCGCGCTCGCCTGGCCGAGCGGGGCATTGACGTCACCCAGACGACCCTCTCTCGCGATCTGATGGACCTGCGTGCGACGAAAATCCGTGACGCGTCCGGTGCGCTCATCTATACGGTGCCGGACCACGACGGCGGTCTTACCCACGACGCTGAAGCCGCGAACGTCCGTCTGGCGCGCTGGTGCCAGCTGCTCCTTGTCACCTCCGTGAAGGTGGGAAACCAGCTCGTCCTGCGTACCCAGGTGGGTGCAGCCAACCTGCTTGCGTCGTCGATCGACGCAGTGAGGCGCGACGAGATCGCAGGAACAATCGCTGGCGACGACACAATCCTCGTGATCTGCCGCAGCGAAGAAGGCGCGGCCGACGTCGAACGCTCGTTGCTGGCCCTAGCCGAACCTGGCGCGCTCCCCGAAAACTAGCCCCGGCCTCGTTCTTACTGACGCCCCGGGCACTACGAACCCAACAATTGGAAGGAACCCACATGTCGAGCAAAGATCGCGTCGTCCTGGCGTATTCAGGCGGCCTGGACACCTCTGTCGCCATCGGATGGATCGGCGAGCAGACTGGCCGCGAGGTCGTCGCCGTTGCCGTTGACGTCGGCCAGGGCGGAGAAGACCTTGAGGTCATTCGCCAGCGCGCCCTCGACTGTGGCGCCGTGGAAGCGTACGTGGCAGACGCCCGCGACGAGTTCGCAGAAGAGTACTGCATGCCCGCGCTCAAGGCCAACGCTCTGTACGAAGGCAAGTACCCCCTCGTGTCGGCACTGTCGCGTCCCGTCATCACCAAGCACCTGGTGAAGGCGGCTCGCGAGTTTGGCGCGACGACCGTCGCCCACGGCTGCACGGGCAAGGGCAACGATCAGGTCCGTTTCGAGGTCTCGATTACCTCGATGGCGCCCGACATGGACTGCATTTCCCCGGTCCGCGATCTGGCGCTGACGCGTGACGTCGCCATCGACTACGCCGAAAAGCACAACCTGCCGATTGAGACCACGAAGCACAATCCCTTCTCGATCGACCAGAACGTGTGGGGCCGCGCCATTGAGACCGGCTTCCTTGAAGACCTCTGGAATGCTCCGACCAAGGACGTCTACAACTACACCGACGATCCGACCTACCCGCCGCTGCCTGACGAGGTCGTCATCACCTTCGATAAGGGCATTCCCGTCGCCATCGACGGCCGTCCTGTGACGCCGCTCGAGGCCATTCAGGAAATGAACCGCCGTGCGGGTGCCCAGGGTATCGGCCGGATCGACATGGTTGAGGATCGTCTCGTTGGCATCAAGTCCCGTGAAATCTACGAGGCCCCCGGCGCCGTCGCGCTCATCGAGGCACACCAGGCTCTCGAGTCGGTGACGCTGGAACGCATGCAGCGCCGCTACAAGCGCCAGCTGGAGCAGACCTGGGGAGAACTCGTGTACGAGGCGCAGTGGTACTCGCCGCTCAAGAAGTCGATGGATGCGTTCATCGAACATACCCAGCAGTACGTCTCCGGCGATATCCGCATGGTGCTGCACGGTGGACGTGCGACCGTGAACGGTCGCCGCTCGGAGTCCTCGTTGTACGACTTCAACCTTGCGACCTACGAGACCGGCGATACCTTCGATCAGTCCTCGTCGCGCGGCTTTATCGACATCTACGGCCTGCAGTCGAAGCTCGCAGCGGCCCGCGATGTGCGTTTCGGCGTGAACATGGGTTACTGAACGCTTGGTTGAGGGCGTTCTCACAGAGAATGTCTCAGTTGGGTTTCAAGAGGCGGGAGTGGCGAGAAGGCCGCTCCCGCCTCGCTTACTGTTTCGTGTATGACGTATGAGGCGAGCGCTGTGAGCGATGCCGTGGGGAGCGATCGTGATGATGCCCTGCGCACGCGCATGATGCGCTACACGGTTGCTGCGATGTTCTTTGTCGGCTTTGCTGGCAAAGGCGTTCGTGGCATCTTTGGGGACATTGGCTCGCTTGTTCCGATGCTGATCCTGCTTGTGTCGTTCGTGGTGCTCTTCCGTACCTCCGGGCGCTCGCTGTCGCTGCGTCGCTTTCCAACCACGACATGCCTCTTCGTTGCCTGGTGCGCCCTGTCGTGCGCGTGGTCCGTTTCTCCCGTTGCGAGCGCGCAGTACGCCGTCTTGTCGGTAGCCCTGACGTTGGTGTCGATAGCCGTGGCAGTCGCGCTCCCGCTGACGGAGCTCGTGGGCGCGCTCATCCTTGCTTTCCAGTGGATCATCGGCTCGTCGTTCGTGCTTGAAGCCCTCGTTGCGTTCTTTGGTCACGGCCCGCTCGCCCCTCCCATCATGTGGGGGAGAGGCCTGCTTCCTGCCTCTTACTACTGGGTGGATGGACACCTGCTTCAAGGAGGTCCGATTCAGGGCTTCCCGGGCAACAGAAATCCTCTTGCTTTTGTCGCGCTCTTGCTGGCCGTGTGCCTGATTCTCCGATATATGCAGACACGTGCGGCGCGCCTGTCGACGGTGCTCTGGCTGGCGGCATGTGGCGTCGTTATGTTGTTGACCCAGTCCGCGACGGTTGCTCTGTCGACGGTCGGCTGCCTGGTTGTCATCGCTGGCCTGGTCGTCCAGCGCCGCGTTCCGGTGCACCTGCGTCTACGCGTCGTCGGCATGTTCGCAGGCATCGGCGTTCTTACCGCGATCGCAGCGTTCTTCTGCCGCCACATGATCGCCGATGCTTTCGGTCGCAGCCCCGACATGAGCGGGCGTTCCGTCATCTGGCATGCGGTGGCGCCGCTCGTCTGGCAGCGTCCGATCGGCGGGTGGGGCTGGTTCATTGGTTGGCCCACGGAGATGGAACCTTTCGCCTCTCTCGTCATCCGGCCAGATGGGACGCCGACTAACCAAGCGCACAACGTGTACGTCGAGGCAGCGCTCACGACCGGCTTTGTGGGCGCAGCCATGATCGCCGTCGCCATCGTTTGGACGCTCTACCGCGTCGTGAAAGTCGCGGTTGCCCACATCGACGACAACCTGTGGGACGTCATTCCTGCGGTCATCATCATCGCGATGTTCATTCAGTCGTTTACTGAGTCGCGCCTGCTCTTCGAGGGCAACTGGATGCTCTTCGTCATGATTGCGACGTGGGTGAAGGTGCGAGGCGAGGTTCCCGTGGTCTGGCCGTCGGCGGCTCGCCAACATCTCGAATATTCTTAAGACATACGAACGTCATCGTCGTCACCGACCCAGGAGGAAACTCATGTCGAAGTCCGAAACGCACGTCTCGCTGTGGGGTGGCCGTTTCTCTGGAGGGCCTTCTCAGGCGCTGGCTGCACTGAGCGTTTCGACGCACTTCGACTTCCGCCTGGCGCACGTGGACATTGCGGGCTCGCATGCGCACGCTGATGAGCTGCATCGCGTCGGACTGCTGAGCGACCTGGAGTGCGCCGACATGCATGATGCGTTGGCCCGCCTGGACGCCGATGTTGCGTCGGGCGCGTTTGTGCCCGCGCCCGACGACGAAGACGTTCACACCGCGCTTGAGCGTGGCCTCATCGAGCGAGCCGGAGCGACGCTGGGCGGCAAGCTCCGTGCTGGACGCTCCCGCAACGATCAGATTGCCACGCTCATTCGTGTGTACCTGCGCGAGGAGGCCCGTCATCTGGCCGGGCGCGTTCTCGATATCGCCCAGGCTCTCGTCGGGCAGGCCGTGCGCGCCGGCGATGCTGTGATGCCGGGGCGTACGCACATGCAGCACGCGCAGCCCGTTCTCGTTGCGCACCACCTGTTGGCACACGTGTGGCCGCTGCTGCGCGACGTCGCACGCCTGCGTGATTGGGACAAGCGCGCGGCTATCTCTCCGTACGGTTCGGGCGCTCTCGCCGGCAATACGCTGGGCATGGATCCGCGTCGCATCGCGGCTGCGCTCGGCTTCTCAGACTCCGTTGAAAACTCGATCGACGGCACGGCTGCTCGTGATGTGGTTGCTGAGTTCGCTTTCGTGTGCGCACAGATCGGCATTGACATTTCGCGCCTATCTGAAGAGATCGTCATCTGGAATACGAAGGAGTTCGGCTACGTGACGCTCGACGACTCCTACTCCACGGGTTCGTCGATCATGCCTCAGAAGAAGAACCCCGACGTTGCGGAGCTGGCCCGCGGCAAGGCCGGCCGTCTGATCGGTGACCTGACCGGTCTGCTCGCGGTGATCAAGGGCATTCCGCTCGCCTATGACCGTGATCTTCAGGAGGACAAGGAGCCGGTGTTCGACCAGATCGACACCCTCGATGTCCTCTGTCCGGCCGTCGCCGGCATGATCGACACGATGACGATCCATCTCGATCGTCTTCAGGAGTTGGCCCCTCAGGGTTTCTCGCTCGCCACCGATATTGCCGAGTGGCTCGTCAAGCAGGGCGTTCCGTTCCGCGATGCGCACGAGATCTCGGGTGCGTGCGTGCGGCTGGCCGAGGCCAGGGGAGTAGAGCTCGCTGACCTGACCGATGAGGAGCTCGCCCAGGCCTCGTCGGCCCTGACCCCTGAGGTCCGTTCGGTGCTGACCGTCGAAGGCTCAGTCGGTGCTCGCCGTGGGCGTGGTGGCACTGCCCCTGAGCGTGTGCACGAGCAGATCGCCGAGGCCGAAGCGGGCCTCGCCGACGCGCGCGAGTGGGCGGCCACGGCGCTGCGCTAACGACGGTACCCGCAAGCCGATACACTAAGACTGTACTGACCCGTCGAATCCGCAAGGAAGGACAACTTTCGTGACAGACATTCTGGACGAACTGCAGTGGCGTGGGCTGCTTGCGCAGCACACCGACCTCGAGGCGCTCCGCGAGCACCTGAATGCCGGACCTGTCACCTTCTATTGCGGTTATGATCCGACCGCGCCGTCTCTGCACCATGGACACCTGGTTCAGCTGATCGTCATGCGTCACCTGCAGCTCGCCGGTCACCGTCCGCTCGCTCTCGTGGGCGGCGCGACCGGGCAGATCGGCGACCCGCGTCAGAGTGGCGAGCGTCAGCTTCAGTCGACCGAGGTCGTGAAGGGTTGGGCGGATCGCCTGCATTCTCAGATCTCGAAGTTCCTCGACTTCGAGGGACCCGCTGCGGCCACGATGGTGAACAACCTGGACTGGACGCAGGAGATGAGCGCGATCGACCTGCTGCGCACGATCGGCAAGTACTTCCGCGTGGGCACCATGCTCAACAAGGACATCGTTGCCCGCCGTATTGCCTCGGACGAGGGCATCTCCTACACCGAGTTCTCCTACCAGGTCCTGCAGGCCAACGACTTCCTCGAGCTCTACCGCCGTAACGGCTGCACGCTCGAAACCGGCGGCAACGACCAGTGGGGCAACATGGTGGGCGGCGTCGATCTGATCCGTAAGGTCGAGGGCATCGATACCCACGTGATGACCACACCGATTATCACCAAGGCCGACGGAACCAAGTTCGGCAAGTCTGAGGGTGGTGCTATCTGGCTCGACCCCGAGATGATGACCCCCTACGCCTTCTACCAGTTCTGGCTCCAGGTCGCGGACGACGACGTTGTGCGCTTCCTGAAGATCTTCACGTTCAAGTCGCGTGAAGAGATCGAGGCGTTGGCCGTCGAGGTCGCCGAGCGTCCGCACCAGCGAGCCGCGCAGAAGGCCCTGGCCGCTTCCGTCACCGAGCTCGTACACGGCGCCGATCAGCTCCAGCGCGTTCTCGCCGCGACCGACGCCCTGTGGGGCGGAGGCGACATCCGTGACCTCGACGAGGCAACCCTGGCCGCAGCGACCGCAGATCTGCCGCGCGCGTCCCTCACCATCGGCGAGTCGACCGTTGCCGATGCGCTCGTTGCTCTCGGCTTTGAGAAGGGCAAGACCGCGGCACGCCGTACGATCTCCTCCGGCGGTGCCTCCATCAACAACGTCAAGGTTGAGGATCCCGAGGCCGTGCTGAGCGAAGAAGACGTTCTCGCCGGTGGACTGGCTCTCATTCGTAAGGGCCGTAAGAACCTCGCGGTGCTGGAGCTTAGCTGACCTTCCTGGGAGAGAGGGTGTCCGATAACAATCGGGCACCCTCTTTTCGTTGTGTTTGGTGGGTTTGTGGTGTGTGTGGTGGGGGTCACGGTATTTTGGTTTGACTTTGGGTGTGGGGGTGAGTAGATTATTCACCTGTCGCTACGAGCTTGTGAGTGAGTTTGTGGTGGTGGTTCACCGCTCTGGTGGCTGGGTTTGTGGCTTGGTTGTCTGGGGTGTGTGGGTGTTGTTTGTGAACTCGATAGTGTGTTTGTTTGTTTTTTTATGCCTGTTTTTTGTTTTTGAGTGTTTTTGGTTGGGATTGCTGGCTGGCCTTGTTTGGTTGGTTGGTTTTTCTGGGCTTTAACGTTTTTGTTTTTGTTCGGAGAGTTTGATCCTGGCTCAGGACGAACGCTGGCGGCGTGCTTAACACATGCAAGTCGAACGCTGAAGCCCAGCTTGCTGGGTGAATGAGTGGCGAACGGGTGAGTAACACGTGAGTAACCTGCCCCCTTCTTTGGGATAACGCCCGGAAACGGGTGCTAATACTGGATATTCACTGGCCTTCGCATGGGGGTTGGTGGAAAGGTTTTTTCTGGTGGGGGATGGGCTCGCGGCCTATCAGCTTGTTGGTGGGGTGATGGCCTACCAAGGCTTTGACGGGTAGCCGGCCTGAGAGGGTGACCGGTCACATTGGGACTGAGATACGGCCCAGACTCCTACGGGAGGCAGCAGTGGGGAATATTGCACAATGGGCGAAAGCCTGATGCAGCGACGCCGCGTGAGGGATGACGGCCTTCGGGTTGTAAACCTCTTTCGCTCATGGTCAAGCCGCAACAATGGTTGTGGTGAGGGTAGTGGGTAAAGAAGCGCCGGCTAACTACGTGCCAGCAGCCGCGGTAATACGTAGGGCGCGAGCGTTGTCCGGAATTATTGGGCGTAAAGGGCTTGTAGGCGGTTGGTCGCGTCTGCCGTGAAATCCTCTGGCTTAACTGGGGGCGTGCGGTGGGTACGGGCTGACTTGAGTGCGGTAGGGGAGACTGGAACTCCTGGTGTAGCGGTGGAATGCGCAGATATCAGGAAGAACACCGGTGGCGAAGGCGGGTCTCTGGGCCGTTACTGACGCTGAGGAGCGAAAGCGTGGGGAGCGAACAGGATTAGATACCCTGGTAGTCCACGCTGTAAACGTTGGGCACTAGGTGTGGGGGCCACCCGTGGTTTCTGCGCCGTAGCTAACGCTTTAAGTGCCCCGCCTGGGGAGTACGGCCGCAAGGCTAAAACTCAAAGGAATTGACGGGGGCCCGCACAAGCGGCGGAGCATGCGGATTAATTCGATGCAACGCGAAGAACCTTACCAAGGCTTGACATGCACGGCGACACTGCAGAGATGTGGTGGCATTTAGTTGGTCGTGTGCAGGTGGTGCATGGTTGTCGTCAGCTCGTGTCGTGAGATGTTGGGTTAAGTCCCGCAACGAGCGCAACCCTTGCCCTATGTTGCCAGCACGTGATGGTGGGGACTCGTGGGGGACTGCCGGGGTTAACTCGGAGGAAGGTGGGGATGACGTCAAATCATCATGCCCCTTATGTCTTGGGCTTCACGCATGCTACAATGGTTGGTACAGAGGGTTGCGATATCGTGAGGTGGAGCGAATCCCTTAAAGCCAGTCTCAGTTCGGATTGGGGTCTGCAACTCGACCCCATGAAGGTGGAGTCGCTAGTAATCGCAGATCAGCAACGCTGCGGTGAATACGTTCTCGGGCCTTGTACACACCGCCCGTCACGTCACGAAAGTTGGTAACACCCGAAGCCCATGGCCTAACCGTTTTTGCGGGGGGAGTGGTCGAAGGTGGGATTGGCGATTGGGACGAAGTCGTAACAAGGTAGCCGTACCGGAAGGTGCGGCTGGATCACCTCCTTTCTAGGGAGCCCAGTTTGTGGGGAACAAGGCAGCATGGCTGTTTGGGTTGTGTTGTGTTGTTTTCTTGTGCCTGCGCATGTACGCCACCTGATGTGGGTGGTGGGTGTGGGTGCGTGTTTTGGGTTGGGCATAAAAATGTTGTAGCGAGCAGACACACTGTCGGGTTCACGTTCAACACCGTGTGAGCGTCCGCTGCCTGTTGGTGGTGGTTGCCTGCGCAGCCAGCCTGGGGGTTTCTTGGGTGTGGGTGTGTGTGGTGGGTTGTTTGTGATTTGTATAGTGGTTGCGAGCATATTTGTTCTGTACTGTTTTTTGTGTTTTGTTTAGTTTTATTGGGCATTCGGTGGATGCCTTGGCATCAAGAGCTGATGAAGGACGTTGCGGCCTGCGATATGCCTCGGGGAGCTGGCGAGCGAGCGTTATTATCCGAGGGTGTCCGAATGGGGGAACCTAACCTGGGTTGTGCTGGGTTACCATCATCTGAACGTGTATAGGGTGGTGGGGGGAACGCGGGGAAGTGAAACATCTCAGTACCCGCAGGAAAAGATATTCCGTGAGTAGTGGCGAGCGAAAGCGGAGGAGGCTAAACCAGATGCGTGTGAGAGGCGGCGGCCGTTGCGTGTTTGGTGTTGTGGGGCCATATTGGATCCTTCTGCCGGGGGATCGCATCACTTGTTGTTGGGAGTTGAACAGTCTGGGAAGTCTGACCGTAGAGCGTGATAGTCGTGTAAACGGACCGGTGGCGTGTGGTGTGGGTGTGGTACCCGAGTAGCGCGGGACTCGTGAAATCTCGTGTGAATCTGCCAAGACCACTTGGTAAGCCTAAATACTACTTGATGACCGATAGTGCATAGTACCGTGAGGGAATGGTGAAAAGTACCCCGGGAGGGGAGTGAAATAGTACCTGAAACCGTGTGCCTGTAAGCCGTCAGAGCCTTGAGGGGTGATGGCGTGCCTTTTGAAGAATGAGCCTGCGAGTTAGTGATACGTGGCGTGCTTAACCCGTGTGGGGTATGCGTAGCGAAAGCGAGTCTGAAATATGGCGTTGGTCGCGTGTTCTAGACCCGAAGCGGGGTGATCTACCCATGGTCAGGTTGAAGCAGAGGTAAGACTGTGTGGAGGACCGAACCCACCAGGGTTGAAAACCTGGGGGATGAACTGTGGGTAGGGGTGAAAGGCCAATCAAACTCCGTGATAGCTGGTTCTCCCCGAAATGCATTTAGGTGCAGCGTCGCGTGGTCCCTGGTGGAGGTAGAGCTACTGGATGGCCGATGGGCCCTATGGGTTACTGACGTCAGCCAAACTCCGAATGCCATTAGGTGTAGCGCGGCAGTGAGACTGCGGGGGATAAGCTTCGTAGTCGAGAGGGAAACAGCCCAGATCATCAGCTAAGGCCCCTAAGCGTACGCTAAGTGGGAAAGGATGTGGAGTCGCGGTGACAACCAGGAGGTTGGCTTAGAAGCAGCCATCCTTGAAAGAGTGCGTAATAGCTCACTGGTCAAGTGGTTCTGCGCCGACAATGTAGCGGGGCTCAAGCGTACCGCCGAAGCTGTGGCAACAACACAAGTAGCTGGCGCCAGGAACTGGAGTGCTGGTGTGTTGTTGGGTAGGGGAGCGTCCTGCACGAGGTGAAGCCTGGAGGGAACTTCTGGTGGATTGTGTGGGAGTGAGAATGCAGGCATGAGTAACGAATCTGCGGTGAGAATCCGCAGCGCCGATTGACTAAGGGTTCCAGGGCTAGGTTTATCCGCCCTGGGTTAGTCGGGTCCTAAGGCGAGGCCGACAGGCGTAGTCGATGGACAACCAGTTGATATTCTGGTACCGCGTTATGACCGCCCATGCTGAAGTCATTGTGCTAACCAATTTGCTCACGCCCCCACATGACCTTCGGGTTGCGTGGTGTGTGTGGGTCTTGGGGCCCCGGTGATTGTAGGCAAGCGTGTTAACAGGGGTGACGCAGACAGGTAGCTGCAGTGCGCCGATGGTTGTGCGTATTTAAGGTTGTGGCCCGCCTCCCAGGCAAATCCGGGGGACAGATGGGTGAGAACTGATGAGGGACACACGCGTGTGTGGACTTGTGGTGATCCTAAGCTGCCGAGAAAAGCCTCGACGTGAGGGCATGACGCGCCCGTACCCTAAACCGACTCAGGTGGTCAGGTAGAGTATACCGAGGCGTTCGAGTGAATCGTGGTTAAGGAACTCGGCAAAATTCCTCCGTAACTTCGGGATAAGGAGGACCCCGTGACTTCCCCGCGCCGTGCGTGTGGGTGGGGTTGTGGGGTCGCAGAGAATAGGGAGAAGCGACTGTTTATCAAAAACACAGGTGCGTGCGAAGCCGTAAGGCGATGTATACGCACTGACGCCTGCCCGGTGCTGGAAGGTTAAGAGGAACCGTCAACACTCCTTTGGGGTGTGAAGCGGTGAATTTAAGCCCCAGTAAACGGCGGTGGTAACTATAACCATCCTAAGGTAGCGAAATTCCTTGTCGGGTAAGTTCCGACCTGCACGAATGGCGTAACGACTTCTCCGCTGTCTCAACCGCGAACTCGGTGAAATTGCAGTACGAGTAAAGATGCTCGTTTCGCGCAGAAGGACGGAAAGACCCCGGGACCTTTACTATAGCTTGGTATTGGTGTTCGCTTGGACTTGTGTAGGATAGGTGGGAGACTGTGAAGCTGCCGCGCCAGCGGTGGTGGAGTCGTCGTTGAAATACCATTCTGGTTCAAGCGGTCACCTCAACCTTGGCCCGTCATCCGGGTTGGGGACAGTGCCTGGTGGGTAGTTTAACTGGGGCGGTTGCCTCCTAAAATGTAACGGAGGCGCTCAAAGGTTCCCTCAGCCTGGTTGGTAATCAGGTGGCGAGTGCAAGTGTACAAGGGAGCTTGACTGTGAGACCGACGGGTCGAGCAGGTGCGAAAGCAGGAACTAGTGATCCGGCCATGGCACGTGGGTGCGTGGTCGCTCAACGGATAAAAGGTACCCCGGGGATAACAGGCTGATCTTGCCCAAGAGTCCATATCGACGGCATGGTTTGGCACCTCGATGTCGGCTCGTCGCATCCTGGGGCTGGAGTTGGTCCCAAGGGTTGGGCTGTTCGCCCATTAAAGCGGTACGCGAGCTGGGTTCAGAACGTCGTGAGACAGTTCGGTCCCTATCCTCTGTGCGCGCAGGAAATTTGAGAAGGGCCGTCCCTAGTACGAGAGGACCGGGATGGACGAACCTCTGGTGTGCCAGTTGTACCGCCAGGTGCATGGCTGGTTGGCTACGTTCGGAAGGGATAACCGCTGAAAGCATCTAAGCGGGAAGCCTGCTTCAAGATGAGATTTCCACGCCCCCTCGTGGGGTGAGAGGCCCCCGCCAGACTAGCGGGTTGATAGGCCAGAGGTGGAAGCACAGCAATGTGCTCGTGAGCCGACTGGTACTAATGGGCCAACACTAAACAACCACCCAACCAACAGGTCCGGGTGAACAAAAAGACACCAGCAAAACAGCCGCAACCACTATACAAACCACGATCAACCCACACCCCACCAAACCACGGCGGGGGAACAGTGTTGAACACCAAGACTTGTGGTGGTCATAGCACCGGGGAAACGCCCAGCCTCCATTCCGAACCTGGAAGCTAAGCCCGGCAGCGCCAATGGTACTGCAACCGCCAGGTTGTGGGAGAGTAGGACACCGCCACAACACACTTGATCGAGAGGGACGGACCGCGATAGCGTGCCGTCCCTCTCGTTTTTGCGGCCCCATGCCGCTGATAAGCCGCCCGTCGTCTACTATTGGGTGGTTGAACGCGCACGATGCGCACCACGAACAAGAGCGCGCCCTTGGCGCAGGAATAGAGGATAGACACCATGGCAGAAGAGACTCGAGGACGCGGCGAATTCGGCCGTGGTGGATACCAGAAGCGCCAGCCGCAGTGGCGCGATCGCGATGGCGAACGTTCCGACCGCGGTGAGCGTGGTCGCTTCCGTCGTGATGATCGCCGTGACGGTGATCGTGATTTCCAGCGTCGTGACAACGATCGTCGTGACTTTGGTTCGCGTGATGATCGTCGTGGTGATCACGGTGGTTTCCAGCGTCGTGACGACGGCCGCGACAATTTCGAGGACCGTGGGGACCGTGGTGGCTTCCGTCGTGATGATCGCCGCGGTGGCTTCCGTGACGACCGTCGTGATGGTGATCGCGGTGGTTTCCAGCGTCGTGACGACCGCCGCGGCAATTTTGACGACCGCGGCGAGCGTGGTGGCTTCCGTCGTGATGATCGCCGTGAAGGTGATCGTGGCGGTTTCCATCGCCGGAATGACCGTCGCGGTGGCTTCCGTGACGACCGTCGTGATGGTGATCGCGGTGGTTTCCAGCGTCGTGACGACCGCCGCGGCAATTTTGACGACCGCGGCGAGCGTGGTGGCTTCCGTCGTGATGATCGCCGTGAAGGTGATCGTGGCGGTTTCCATCGCCGGGATGACCGTCGCGGTGGTTTCCGCGATGACCGTCGTGATGGTGATCGTGGCGGTTTCCACCGGCGCGGCAATGATCGTCGTGACTTTGGTTCGCGTGATGACCGTCGTGGGGACCGCGGTGGCTACCAGCGTCGCGACGACCGCCGCGGCGGCTTCCAGGACCGCGGACGCGGCGGCGCGCAGCGCAACGATGGCGGTTACAAGAGCTACTCCTCGACGGATGAGTACGTCTCGCCCAACGGCAACGAGCCGACGATTCCCGCCGGCGTCAGCGCAGAGGAGCTCGACCGCGATGCTCTGCGCGCTCTGACCACGCTCTCTGGGCCCAATCGTGACATTGTTGCCCGTCACCTGGTGATGGCCGGGCAGCTGATTGATCTTGATCCCGAGGCTGCCTACCAGCATGCGCAGGCTGCCGTTGCGCGCGCAGGACGCGTCGACGTTGTGCGTGAGGCAGCTGCGCTTACCGCTTACGCTTCCGGTCGGTACGAGGAGGCGCTGCGCGAGGTTCGTGCCGTGCGCCGTATGCGTGGCGATTCCTCGCTGCGTGCCGTGGAAGCCGACGCTGAGCGCGGCCTCGGCCATCCGGAAAAGGCCGTCGAAATCATCGACGCCACCGATCCCGCGACCCTCGACCTTTCCGAGCAGGTGGAGCTCGTGCTCGTGTCCTCCGGCGCTCGCGCGGATCTCGGCCAGGCTGAGGTCGGCCTCGTGATCGTTGACGATGCACTCGCAGCACTCCCGGCTGAAGCCGACGACGAACTGCGCCGCCGCCTGATGGAGGTGAAGGCGCAGCGACTGCTCGACCTTGGTCGTGAAGACGAAGCCGCAGAGGTCGTTGCCTCGATGCCCGCCGAGGTTGAGGACACGGAGATCGTCGATATCGCCCTGTACGCCGATGCCGACGTGGATGGCAAGCGTTCCCCGCTTCGTGGCTCGGGCGCGGCTCTGGCTGAAGAATACGACTGCGCACTGCTCGACCTTGACGGCACGGCGTGGTCCGGGGACGAGACGATCGAATATGCGGCCGCGTCGGTGATCGAGGCGCGCGAGGCCGGTATGGCTTCCGCCTTCGTCACCAACAATGCGATGCGCACCCCCCAGCAGGTGACCGACAAGCTTAACTCCATGGACTTCCAGGCGACGCCTGACATGGTCATGACCTCCGCGATGGACATCGCAGCGATCATGGCCGAAGAGCTCGAGGAGGGCTCGAAGGTCTTCGTCATCGGCGGCGCCGGCCTGCGTCTCGCTCTCGAGGAGCGTGGCTTCATTCTGGTGGACAGTGCCGATGAGGAGCCTGTTGCCGTTGTTCAGGGCCTCGACAAGAAGGTCGACTGGGCGCTGCTGTCCGAAGGCGCTTTCGCCATCGAGCGCGGGGCCGCCTTCTACGCCTCGAACCTTGATGCGACCTTGCCTATCGAGCGTGGCCAGGCACTGGGCAACGGCTCGCTGGTCCGCGCCATTCAGCACGCGACGCGCAAGCGTCCGATTGCTGGCGGCAAGCCCGAGCCGGGTATCTACCGCCGTGCCGGCGAGCTCGTGGGCGCGCAGAACCCGCTTGCTGTCGGTGACCGCCTCGAGACCGACATCATGGGTGCTGTCGCCGCCGGCGTGCCTGCCCTGCATGTCCTGACGGGTGTGCACCAGGCGCGCGACGTCATCCGCGCCCCGCGCGGGCAGCGTCCCACCTACCTCGCGATCGACATGCGCGGTCTGCTGGAGGCACACCCGGCACCCAAGCACCACCGCGATGGGACCTGGACTTGCGGTGTTTCCCAGGTTGCCAAGGCGACGCGCTCCGGAGTGCTCACGCTCGACGATGTCGAATTGACCGAGCCTGTCACGATCAGCATCGACTCCTACCGTGCTCTCGCCGCTGCGGCGTGGGAGTACGCGGATGGCGCCGGCACGCCGGTCAGCTGCCCCGAGATCACGGTCGTTGACAACGAGGATCCTGCTGGCATCGTCTCCCAGCCCGAGCCTGTTGCCGCCGCGGACGAGGACGACTTCTACGATGTTGCCGCGGATGCCGACAAGCTGCCCGAACCGGGTGCTTCAACCCCCGCGTTCCTGCCCGGTGAGGAGGAGCTCGAGGAGCTCCTGGAGCGCACGGCAGATCTGGACGAGCAGGCCTGATGGCATTAAGCGAGCAGACTGAGGCCCGCCTGGTCGGTTTCGATCAGCTCGGTGCGTCCCTTCAAGTGGAGACGCTCCGGGCGATCGAGGCCGACCTGCGGCGGGCGCTGTCTGCCGACGCGCCGAGCGGCACGGTCCGCCCCGGTGCGCAACCAACTGGTTCAGGCAACGACGGGGGCGGCGCATGAAGTTACGCAGAATCGACTCTGAGCTGGTGCGCCGCGGCCTTGCCAAGTCCCGTGCCGCTGCCGCACAGATGATCGAGGACGGGCGCGTCAAGCTTGATGGACAGATCGTGCTCAAGCCCGCTCGCCAAATGGATCCCGCTCAGGCGATCCTCGTCGAGGAATCGGACGATCCGGAATACGTATCGCGTGGTGCTCACAAGCTTGCGGGAGCACTCGATGCGCTCGGCGACAAGGCGCCGCTGATCGAGGGGCGTCGGGCTCTGGACGCCGGTGCTTCGACGGGTGGTTTTACCGACGTGTTGCTGCGCCGCGGCGCTGCATCCGTCATCGCCGTCGACGTCGGGTACGGCCAGCTCGCGTGGAAGCTGCAGAGCGACCCGCGCGTGGAGGTGCACGATCGGACGAACGTGCGCACCCTCGATCCGGCTTCCGTTGCTCCCGCCCCCGAACTGGTCGTGGGGGATATGTCGTTCATTTCTTTGACGCTTGTTCTTCCGGCTCTCGTCGCCGCGGCCGCACCCCACGCCGATTTCCTCCTGATGGTCAAGCCCCAGTTCGAAATCGGTAAGGAACGCCTCGGCCACGGGGGAGTGGTGCGCAATCCCGAGCACCACGTGGAAACGGTCGAAACGGTTGCGCGGTGTGCCATCGAGCTTGGCTTGGATATCGCAGCGATCGCTGCGTCACCGCTGCCCGGTCCATCCGGTAACGTCGAGTATTTCGTGCACATGCGGCGCGACTACCCGGATCCCATCGATCCCATGCAGCTCACTGACTACATCCGGCGTGCGGTCGAGGCCGGTCCCGCTGGAGGTTCCCGATGACTCGTGTCCTGATGGTTCGTCACCGTCACAGGCCCAACGCGGTGACGAGCGCCGTAAGCCTCGCAGATGCACTCAAGGAACGCGGCATCGATGTCGTCGACGACGCTTCGGGTGGCGATATCGATATGGTCCTCTCGATCGGCGGCGACGGCACGTTCTTGGTCGCTGCGTCGAGTGCGCGCGCTTTGGACGTTCCCCTTCTCGGTATCAACGCCGGCCACATGGGATTCCTGACGGAACTCGGTGATAAGGGCACGGGCGATCTCGCACGCAAGATTGCCGATGGCGACTTTTCGGTCGAACGACGCATGACCCTCGATGTCACGATGGAACGTCCTGACGGATCGAAGGCCGACGACTGGGCGCTCAACGAGGCTGTCGTCATGCACACCGACGTCGCACATCCCGTTCATTTTGCGCTCGTCGTCGACGGCCAGGAAGTGTCGACGTACGGCGCTGACGGCATGATTTTGTCGACTCCCACCGGATCAACTGCCTACTCGTTCTCCGCGGGAGGCCCGGTCGTGTGGCCCGATACCGAGGCGATCGTTGTCGCCCCGCTGGCCGCTCACGGCCTTTTCACCCGCCCGCTCGTCGTCGGTCCGTCGGCGTGCGTGGAGATCGTTGTTCTCGACGACATGTGGACAGCTCCCGAGATGTGGTGCGACGGCCTACGTCGTATGACAGTCCCCGCTGGGGCTGTGGTGCGTGCGCGCGTCGGTTCGTCGCCCGTTCAGCTTGTACGCGTGGACGACACCCCGTTTTCTGCGCGTCTCGTCCGCAAGTTCAATCTTCCCGTGCGCGGGTGGAGGGATGGTCCTCGGTGATCGAGTCTCTCGATATTTCGCATCTCGGTGTCATCGAGTCCGCCCACGTTGACTTTGGCGAGGGCCTTATCGTCGTCACCGGTGAGACCGGTGCGGGTAAGACGATGGTGCTGTCGAGTCTTCAGCTGCTGCTCGGTGCCCGAGCGGATGCTGCGCTTGTGCGCTCGGGTGCTGATCGTCTGTCCGTCGATGGCATTTTCTCGGTGAACGACGAGGTTGCAACACGCGTTGAGGAGGCCGGTGGCCTCATCGAGGGCGGTGAGCTGATTGTTGGCCGTTCGGTGCGTGCCGCCGGCCGGTCGCGAGCGCACCTCGGATCGCGCCCCGTGCCGGCCTCGGTCTTGACGGATATCGTCGGGTCGATGGTGACGATTCATGGGCAGGCCGACCAGATCCGCTTGACGGGGGAAGCCGCACAGCGCAGAGCGCTCGATCAGTTCGGCGGTGATGAGCACGCGGCTCTGCTCGAGGAGTACCGTACAGCTTTCCGTCACGCGGTCGATGTCAAGCATCGCCTGGATTCGCTGCGTGGCGATGCGAGCGAGCGCGCCGAGGAGCTGGAGGATCTGCGAGCCGCCATCAAGCAGATCGAAGAGCTTGATCCTGTGATCGGTGAGGAAGAAGACCTCGTTCGCGAAGCAGCGCGCCTGACGAACGTCGAGGACCTGCGTGCGCTGGTGGGAGTGGCTCTGGGCTATCTCAAGGGTGACGATCGGGGCGACTTTACAGGGGCTGTCGAGGCGACCCGTCACGCTTACGCACAGCTCGATGACGCAGCTCGATTCGACGAGGCCGTGGCTGAGTTTGTGGGCCGTGCGCGCAATCAGGTGCTCGAGTTGGAAGCACTTGCTGATGACGTCTCGGTGTACCTGTCGCGCCTCGACGCTGATCCGGAGAGGCTTGCGCAGATCCACGCGAGACGCGCGGCTATCAAAGACGTGCTGCGCGGGCGCGCGGCTGACATCGAGGGCCTCCTCGCATGGGCTGACGAGGCTCGCTCTCGTGTCGAGGAACTTTCGTCTCCCGGGTCCGATCCGGCGGCTGTCGAACGTGAACTGGCGGCCGCCCAGGAGCGTGTGCTTGAGTGCGGGCGTCGTGTCACGCAGGCGCGTGTGCGTCTTGCGGGACAGCTCGCGGAGGGCGTGAACGAGGAGCTTCACGCCCTGTCGATGCCCGACGCGACGCTGCACATCGATTGTGAGCCGACGAAACCGACCTCTCATGGATGTGAGACCGTCATCTTCCGCTTGCAGCCGCATCCTCATGCTCCCGCCCGCCCTCTCGGACAGGGAGCCTCCGGCGGTGAGTTGTCCCGTGTCATGCTCGCACTGGAGCTGATGCTGGGGCGCACCGAGGCGTCGTCGACGTTTATCTTCGACGAGATTGACGCCGGTATTGGCGGGCAGACCGCGACCGAGGTTGGCGCGCGTCTCAAGCGGCTTGCACAATCACGGCAGGTGATTGTCGTGACGCACCTGGCCCAAGTTGCGGCTTTTGGCGACCAGCACCTCGTCATCGAGAAGAACGATGGGACCACGAAGGTACACGAAGTGAGCGGTGCGAACCGCGAAGCTGAACTCACCCGCATGATGGGTGGGGATCCGCACTCGGCTGCGGCGCGCCGCCACGCTTCGCAAGTCTTGGCCTCTGCCGTGTCACAATCGCAGGGATGAGTGAGACACTTTCAAAGGAATCGAGCGCGCGCTCCGGGCGGATTCGCATTGACGACCGCCCCAAGCACCTGGCGACGCGCCTAGAACGCGGCGAGATCGCCGTCATCAACGTTGCGGACCTCGATCGTGACAGCGCTGCGGCGCTCGTTGCTGCCGGTCCCGTCGCTGTGCTGAACGCGCAGCCGTCTCTGACGGGACGCGTAGCCGCCCTGGGGCCACGCCTTATTCTCGAGGCCGGCATCGTCCTCGTCGACGACCTGGGTCAGGACATCATGTCCTTGCGCGAAGGCCAAGAAGTGACGGTCACAGGCTCGAAGGTCCTCGTGGACGGCTCTGTCATTGCGACCGGATCCTTCGTGTCCTCGGATGACTTGGACGTCGACGTCGCCGACTCGTCTGCGCTTTTCGCCGGTGTCGACGCCTCCATTGAGGACTACCTGGCAAAAGATGGTGCGACGGTGCTGCGCGGAGTCGACGTGCCCAAGCTCTCCGACCTCGGGAAACGGCCGATTCTCCTTGTGACGGACGCTGCCGACGCGAAGGCCGAGTTGCGCGCGCTTGCCCGTTGGCGCTCCGAGGTCAGCCCGTTTGTGATCGCCGTCGACGGTGGAGCCGACGTGGCACTGAAGGCCCGACTGTCGCTCGACCTCGTCGTCGGTGATGCCGAACTGATGAGTGAGAAGGCGATTCGCAAGGCTCGCTCCTTTATCGTCCGCGTCGGAGGAGACGGCCTCGCTCCCGGCGCAGACCGTCTCGACCGTATGGGCGTCGTTTACGATCGCATTGCCATGGCTGGCACCTCTCTCGACGCGGCCCTCGTTGTTGCCGCGCATTCGACGGCGCCCGCTGTCGTCACCGTCGGGGTGTCCTACGGTGAGGCGGAACTTGTTGACGCCGGCCGAGCCCTGGTCGCCCCCGCGTTCTTCTCGCGCCTCGCGGTTGGCTCACACCTTATCGGTGCGCAGGCGGTGGCAGCGACCTTCCGCCCGCGTCCGCGCGGTTGGACGCTCGTTCTGCTGGCCGTGGTCGCGCTGGCCTTGATGGGCGTCGCCCTGTGGTCGACCCCCTGGGGCAACGACCTGCTGCACCCCGTCACTTCATTCTTTGTCTCGCTGTTGCACTCCGCAGGAGGAGCCCAATGATTAACTTCCGCTACCACGTCGTCTCGATCATCGGGATTTTCATCGCTTTGGCCGTTGGCGTAGTTCTGGGGGCCGGCCCGCTGCAGAGCCGTATCCAGGCGGGCGTCAGCTCGTCGACGACCACCTCGGCAGCGGATCCGCTGCTGAGCGCTCAAGCCGATGCCGAGGCTGCCGGCCTCAAGGCTCTCGCTTCCTCGACACTGGCCGGTTCGTTGAGCTCCACCAAGGTTGCTCTTGTTGTGCTGCCCGGCGCATCTGACGACGACGTGACCGCGATTCGTTCGACACTGACCGATGCCGGAGCGAGTGTCGTTGGTCGAGTGACGCTTACCGACAACTGGCAGTCCACCTCGATGAGCCAGTACCGCACGACGCTGTCGACGACCCTTGCGTCGCACCTCCCGTCGGGTGCTGCCAAGACCGCTAGTGCTGATGGCGTCGTTGGCTATTCGATTGTCCAGGTGTTGACCACGACCGGAGCTGAGACCGACCTGCTGCGTCAGATTCTCACCGATGAATCCACGCCGATCATGACCGTCGACGAGGACGCGAATGGAAGTGCCACGGCGATCGTCGCGGTTGGCCCGCGCGCACAGGCCGCGGCCGCTTCCAACGCGACGCCCGCAGCGGTGACGTCGAGCCCGGATGCATGGGTCGGCCTCGGTCAGGCGCTCGGTTCGACCAATGGCGTCCTCGTGGGCGACGCTTCCACGCGCGACGCAATGATTTCTCAGGTGCGCGCCAGCGGTACCGTTGTCACGACGGTTGATTCGGTTGGCACGACACTCGCCGCTGTTGATACCGCTTTGGCGTTGTCGACGCCCGCGACAAGCGCCCGCGCTTTCGGCGTGGGTACCGGCGCACAGTCGGTGATTCCCTCCGTCAAGTAGCGAGCACGGCTCTTTGTCGAGGCCTCGGTGGTTCGTAGTGACCGCCGGGGCCTCGCCGCATTCCTCGTCGCGCAAGGCGCGGGCCTATACTCAATGGCGTACTGCCGAACCCGAATGAAAGTGTGAACATGCGTTTCCTTTCTCCCGAAGACGCTGTGGCCATCGAAGACCAGCACAACCCCCGTACCGTGACCAAGAGTGAGACTGTGTGGAGCGGCCGTATCGTCGACGTGGTCAAGGACCACGTCATCGTCGTCGAGGGGCAGGATCCCGTTGTTCGTGAATACACGCGGCATCCGGGTGCCGTGGCTGTCGTCGTCTTGCGCGGTGAGAGTGGGGGAGAGGAGATCCTCCTGGAACGTCAGTACCGTCATCCCGTGAAGGCCGAGCTGTGGGAGATTCCCGCGGGTCTGCTCGATATTCCCGGTGAGGACCCGCGCCTCGCAGCAGAGCGTGAGCTTGCTGAAGAGGCGGACCTGGTTGCCGATCGCTGGGATGTCCTCGTCGACTACTTCACCTCACCCGGCGGCTCGACCGAGCCGCTGCGCATTTTCCTCGCCCGCGAGCTTCGTGACGCCGATGAGGCGTTCGAACGTGAGGACGAGGAGGCGACGATGGAATACGCGTGGGTGAGCCTCGACGATGCGCTGACCATGGTGCTGGATGGGCGCCTGCACAACCCGTCTGCCGTCATCGGGGTGCTCGCTACGCACGCCGCTCGCGCGCGAGGGTGGGCCGAATTGCGGCCAGCCGACGCTCCGTGGCTCCGGTGATCTTTCTCGGGTAGGTCCTAGGTCCCTAAACGTGTGGGCCGTCCAACACTCCAAGCGGCTTTTCGCAACGCCTATTTATCTAAATTGGCGTACACTCGTTCCCAGAGAAAAGCACACAGAGGCGCAGCAACGGAGCGTCGGAGCGGAGGACACGTGGCAGAAGAATCAGACGCCACTACTCGACAGCAGGTGCTCGATCTCATCGTCGAAAAGGGGCCGGTCACGGCCTCGTCGATCGCGAAGGTCCTGGGACTGACGACGGCCGCCGTGCGGCGTCACATCACGCTCCTCTTGGACTCCAAGGAGATCGCCGAGCACGAGCCCAGTGCTCCGTCGAAGCGCGGCCGTGGCAGGCCCGCACGTCACTATGTCGCCACCGAGCGGGCACACGTCCACCTTGCCGATGGATATTCCGACCTTGCTTCCAAGGCACTCGGATACCTTGGTCAGCTCGGTGGGGATGAAGCCGTTGAGTCTTTTGCTGCAGCGCGTTCTCGCGAGATCGAGCGGCGCTACGCCCCGATCGTACGCGACGCGGGTTCAGACCCACGGGTGCGCGCTCAGGCGCTCGCCGATGCACTCACTCAGGACGGCTACGCGGCCACTGTGCGCGACATCGGCGGTGGAACGCTCGCGGTGCAGCTGTGCCAGGGCCACTGCCCGATTCAAAATGTCGCGGGAGATTTCCCGCAGCTGTGCGACGCCGAGACGCTTGCCTTTGGCAAGCTGCTTGACGTCCACGTGCAACGACTTTCCACGCTTGCTGGCGGGGGACACGTGTGCACAACCCACATTCCCGTGGGTATGCCCGTCATCCGCCCCGGAGCGCGGAATGTGCGACGCAAGTAGCACTTGGTTAAGAACGAGAGGTTGACACAACTATGACGCAGGCACCCGCCTTGGGCGCTGATGACCGTCGAATGACCGATGATGAGATCATCGAGTCGATTGGCGGTTACGAATACGGTTGGCACGACTCCGACGACTACTCGAAGGACGTCCCCACCGGAATTAACGAAGAAATCGTTCGCTTCATCTCCGAGGTGAAGGACGAGCCGCAGTGGATGCGGGAGCGCCGCCTGAAGGCGCTGGAACTGTTCGAACGTAAGCCGATGCCGGCGTGGGGTCCCGACCTGTCCCACGTGGATTTCGATTCGTTCAAGTACTACGTGCGTCCGACGGATCGCCAGGTCAACGACTGGGAAGACCTCCCTGAGGAAATCCGCGACACCTATGACCGCCTCGGCATTCCCGAGGCTGAAAAGTCGCGCCTGGTCTCCGGCGTCGCCGCTCAGTATGAGTCCGAGGTCGTCTACCAGCAGATCCAGGAAGACCTGGAACGTCAGGGCGTCATCTTCACCGACACTGACACCGGCCTGCGTGAATACCCGGAGATTTTCGAGGAGTACTTCGGTAAGTGCGTGCCCGCGGGCGACAACAAGTTCTCCGCACTGAACACCGCTGCCTGGTCCGGTGGATCCTTCGTCTACGTCCCCAAGGGCGTTCATGTGACGATCCCGCTGCAGGCGTACTTCCGCATCAACACGTCGGCAATGGGCCAGTTTGAGCGCACGCTGATCATCGCCGACGAGGGCTCTTACGTCCACTATGTTGAGGGCTGCACCGCCCCCATCTACGACGAGAACTCTCTCCACTCCGGCGTCATCGAGATCTTCGTGAAGAAGGACGCTCGCGTCCGCTACACGACTATCCAGAACTGGTCGACGAACGTTCTCAACCTGGTGACCCAGCGTGCAATGGTTGAGGAAGGCGGCACCATGGAATGGGTCGACGGCAACATGGGTGCCGCGATCACCATGAAGTACCCGGCCTGCTTCCTCATGGGTGAGCACGCCCGTGGCGAGACGCTGTCCATCGGTTTCGCAGGCCCCGGCCAGCAGCAGGACACCGGCGCCAAGATGGTGCACATGGCCCCCCACACGTCCTCGTCGATCGTGTCGAAGTCCGTCTCCCGAGGCGGTGGCCGTACCTCTTACCGTGGCCTCGTCCAGGTCAACGCCCGTGCGCGTCACTCCAAGTCGAACGTGCTCTGCGACGCCCTGCTCGTCGACAAGATCTCGCGGACCGACACCTACCCCTACGTTGACGTGCGCACCGACGACGTCGAAATGGGCCACGAGGCAACCGTCACGAAGGTGAGCGCCGACCAGCTCTTCTACCTGATGAGCCGCGGTCTCGACGAAAACGAGGCCATGGCGATGATCGTCCGCGGCTTCGTCGAGCCGATCGCCAAGGAGCTGCCGATGGAGTACGCCCTCGAGCTCAACCGCCTCATTGAACTGCAGATGGAAGGATCCGTCGGCTGATGACGACCCCCAACACTATCGTTGACACCATGAACAAGGCCCACTCGCACGGCGCTGACGCTGAGAAGGCTCACCCGTCGCGCGCGGACCGTCCGACCTCGTTCAACCTGGACGACATTGCCGTTCCGCACGGACGCGAGGAGGACTGGCGATTCACCCCGATGCGTCGCATCGAGCGCCTCTTCGAACCCGCCAACTACGACGCGGGCGATGCGCCCGTGACGGTCGACGCTCCCGCTCCCGTCGTCGTCGAAACCGTGACCCGCGACGACAAGCGCCTCGGAACCGTTCTTGCTCCCGGCGATCGCACGGCCGTCGTCGCATGGAACGGCTTTGAGCAGGCAACCGTCGTCGAGATCCCGGCAGAGGCCGAGCTCGACGCTCCCGTTCGCATCAACGTGGCGGACATCGAGGGCACGCGCGCGCAGCACATCGTGATTCGCGCTGAGAAGTTCTCGAAGGCCACCGTCATCCTGTCGCACACCGGTTCCGCGCAGGCTGCGCTCAACCAGACCGTCGAGGTTGAGACTGGCGACAGCGCGAACCTGACCGTCGTGTCGCTGCAGGAATGGGACGATACCGCCGTGCACGCCTCGAACCAGCGCCTGGCGCTCGGCCGCGACTCCAAGCTCACGCACATCGTCGTTAGCTTCGGCGGCGACCTCGTGCGCGTGTGCGCCGACACCGACTTCCGCGGCCCCGGCGCCGAGCTCAACATGCTCGGCATCTACTTCGTGGATGGTGGCCAGCACCTCGAGCACCGCGTGTTCGTTGACCACTCCCAGCCGAAGTGCTTCTCGCGAGTCACCTACAAGGGCGCCCTGCAGGGCAAGGACGCGCACTCGGTGTGGATCGGCGACTGCCTCATTCGCGAGGCCGCCGACGGTACGGACACCTACGAACTGAACCGCAACCTGGTGCTTACCGAGGGTGCTAAGGCCGACTCCGTCCCCAACCTCGAGATCGAGAACGGCGAGATCGAGGGCGCTGGACACGCGTCCGCGACTGGTCGTTTCGACGACGAGCAGCTGTTCTACCTGATGAGCCGTGGTGTTCCTGAGCACGAGGCACGCCGCCTGGTCGTGCGCGGCTTCTTCGCCGAACTGATCAACCAGATTGGCGTCCCCGAGGTGGTCGACCACCTCATGGCAACCGTCGAGGCCGAGCTGGCCAAGTCCCGTAACAACTGAGCTGTAAGGAATACATATGTCGACTCTGCGTATTAAGGATCTGCACGTCTCCGTCGAGACCACCGAGGGCCCCAAGGAAATCCTCAAGGGCGTCAACCTCACCATCAACTCCGGTGAAATCCACGCCATCATGGGCCCCAACGGCTCCGGCAAGTCCACCATGGCCTACGCTCTGGCCGGTCACCCCGACTACGAGATCACCTCGGGTGAGGCGTGGCTCGACGACCAGCTCATCACCGAGATGAGCGTCGATGAGCGCGCCAAGGCAGGCCTGTTCCTGGCCATGCAGTACCCTGTCGAGGTTGCTGGCGTATCCGTCTCCAACTTCCTGCGCACCGCCAAGACCGCGATCGACGGCCAGGCACCGGCCCTGCGCTCGTGGGTCAAGGACATGAAGAGCTCCATGGAGAACCTGCGCATGGACTCTGACTTCGCCGAGCGTGACGTCAACGTCGGCTTCTCCGGCGGTGAGAAGAAGCGCCTGGAGATCCTGCAGATGGAGCTGCTCAAGCCCTCCTTCGCCGTCCTCGACGAGACCGACTCCGGCCTCGACGTCGACGCTCTGCGCATCGTGTCCGAGGGCGTCAACCGCGTCCACGGTGAGACCGGCTGCGGCGTCATGCTGATCACGCACTACACCCGTATCCTGCGCTACATCAAGCCCAGCCACGTTCACGTTTTCGTCGACGGCCGCGTTGCCGCTCAGGGCGGCCCCGCGCTGGCCGACGAGCTCGAAGAGAACGGCTACGACAAGTACCTGGGTCTCTGATTACCGTGTCTACGGACTTCACTGCCGACGAGCTCGACGCGATTCGATCGGACTTTCCGATTCTGAGTCGCGTCGGGCGCGGCGGCGCGCCCATTGCGTACCTCGACGCATCTGCGACCTCGCAGAAGCCTGCGTGCGTCATCGACGCCGAGGCCGACTTCTACCGCCGTAGCAACGGCGCGGTCCACCGGGGCACGCACCTTCTTGGCGACGAAGCGACCGACGCCTTTGAGAGCGCTCGGGGGGCCCTGGCCTCGTTCGTCGGCGTTTCACCCGACGAGATCGTGTGGACGAAGAACGCGACCGAGGCGATCAACCTCGTCGCCCTCTCCATGGGTAACGCGTCGCAGGGGATGGGCGGCGCCGAGTCGGCCGCCCTGCGCGTGGGACCGGGGGACCGGATCGTGTGCACCCGCGCTGAGCACCACGCGAACATCGTTCCGTGGCAGCAGCTATGCGAGCGCACGGGTGCCGAGCTCGCGTGGCTCGATCTGACGCCCGACGGCCGGATCGATCTGGAGACTCTCTCCGTCATCACGCCGAACACTCGTCTGGTTGCGTTTACCCACGTGTCGAACGTGACCGGTGCCGTCTCACCCGTCGAGGCTGTGTCTGCGGCTGCACGCGCCGTCGGAGCGCTGATTCTCCTCGACACCTGCCAGTCCAGCGCACATATGCCTCTCGATCTGTCAGCGCTCGACGTTGACTTTGCGGTATTTTCGTCCCACAAGATGCTCGGACCCACGGGTGCCGGTGCCCTGTGGGGACGGCGTTCGCTTTTGGCGGCGATGCCGCCTGTCCTGACGGGCGGATCGATGATCGAATGGGTGACCATGGAGGAATCGACCTTCATGGCTCCTCCCGAGCGCTTCGAAGCCGGATCGCAGCCTGTCGCGCAGATCGCCGCCTGGTCGGAGGCACTGCGCTACCTGTCGACACTCGGCATGGATCGCGTTGAGGCTCACGAGCACGCGCTCACTTCCGTGATGCTCGACGGTATCTCGTCGATTGACGGAATTAAGGTTCTCGGTCCGGACTCGGACGTCGATCGTATCGGCGTCGTCACTTTCGCCGTCGACGGTGTACACCCGCACGACGTCGGCCAGTTCATGGACTCCGTGGACGTGGCCGTGCGCGTCGGACACCACTGCGCAATTCCGCTCCATACGTTCTTCCAAGTGCGCTCCTCCGCCCGTGCGTCGGTCGCTCCGACCACCACCGGCGAGGAAATCGAGCGTCTCGTCGATGGCCTATCGAAGGTGCGCGGCTTCTTCGGCCGATAGAATCGACAACAGTACCGGAATCATTTGGAAAGGTAGCCATGGGAAGTCTTGAGCAGTTGTACCAGCAGGTGATCCTCGATCACGCCCGCGAGAAGCATGGCGCAGGAGATCCGAGCGGTATGGATGCTTCGTCGCACCAGGTGAACCCCACGTGCGGTGACGAGGTGACGCTCGGCGTCACGTTGGACGGCGAGCGCCTTGCCTCCCTGCAGTGGGACGGCGACGGATGCTCGATCTCGCGCGCCTCACTGTCCATGATGACCGACCTGACGGAAGGCAAGTCCGCCGAGGAAATCGGCCGGCTGTACCGGGACATGGAGGTCATGATGCATTCGCGTAACCTCGGCGTCGACGATGAGATTCTCGACGACCTGGGTGACGCGGCCGCTCTCGAATCCACGTCGCAGTTCGCGAACCGCGTGAAGTGTGCCCTCCTGGGCTGGTACGCGCTGCGCGACGCGATGGCCAAGTCCGGCATCGATATTTCCACCGCGGGCGAGCCCGCTGAGCAGTAAAGGAACACCCATGAGCAACCCGATGGCTCAGTCTGAGCCCGTTGAGCAGCGCTTCGGAGCGCCCGCGCAGGAAGCGCCGGCGGCCGAGGTGGCCACCCGTCAGATCGACGGCACCGATGTCATTGAGCAGGGCACGCTTGCGGCCGAGAACGTGCTGGAGGCCCTCAAGGACGTCATCGACCCCGAGCTCGGCATCAACATCGTCGACCTCGGCCTGGTCTACGGCGTCGTCATCGGTTCTGAGAACCAGGTGCGCCTCGACATGACCCTGACGTCGGCCGCCTGCCCGCTGACCGATGTCATCGAACGGCAGGCGCAGACGATTCTGTCTGGCGTCACCGACGAGGTCCAGATCAACTGGGTCTGGATGCCGCCGTGGGGCCCCGATCGCATCACGCCCGATGGCCGCGAACAGCTGCGTGCCATTGGCTTTAACGTCTGATCGACGCACGACGTGAATCCCCCGGAAGCGTGAGCTTCCGGGGGATTGTCGTTTCCGGTGGAGTGGATAAGCTCCCTCGGTAGGATGCGAACTAGCGGCCCAGTGCCTCGCGTACAACTTGTGCAACCTTGCGACGCAAGATCTTCCCCATCTGGTTGCGCGGAAGCTCGGCGATGATGACGAGCTGGCGGGGGAGAGCGTAGTGTGCAATCGTCTTCTCTGCCCAGGCGCGCACCTCCTCGAGAGTCAGCGGAGCGCTGCCGTCCTCCATGATGATGGCCGCGGCGACTTCCTCTGTCGCATCCGAAACGGGAACCCCCACGACGGCAACATCGTTGACCGACGGATGACTGCGAATCGCAGCTTCCACTTGGGACGGGTAGACGTTGAAACCGCCGGATAGAATGAGTTCCTTTTTGCGGTCCGCCATCGAAATGAACCCGTCGCTGTTCACGCCGATGTCACCGGTCTTGAACCAGCCCTCAGACGTAAAGACGCGTGCGGTCTCTTCGGGGGCATCCAGATAGCCTTCAAAGACCTGAGGTCCACGAACGATAATTTCCCCGGGCTGTCCATCCTCAACGTCGAGCGTATCGTCATCGAGCGAGACGAGGCGTAGCTGCGTGGAAGGGAAGGGAACCCCAAGCACCCCGTGGCGGCGCTTGTCCGACAGAGGCGCACCGGTCAACACCGGAGCGGTTTCGGACAAGCCATAACCCTCGACGATCATGCCACCGGTGGCTTCCTCCCACTCACCAGCGAGCGTCGTCGACAGCGGCATCGCGCCGGCGACCGAATAACGGATAGACGTCACGTCCGTGTTCGTCTTCCGGGCCTGCTTCAGGATCCTCTCGAACATGGGAGGAACGCCGACGAAGAACGTCACCGGGCGGCGCTTGTGCGCGTCCAGAGCCATCTGCGCGTCGAACTTCGGGAGCACGACCTGGGTGGCCGCCTTGCGCACGGACGCACACAGGAAGAACGTCAGACCGAAGGCATGGAAGTAGGGCAGGAGCGAGAAGAAAGTTTCCGCACCCTCGTGCAGCTTCCACACCCAGAACATGCACTGATTGACGTTGACCCCGATGTTGCGGTGGGTGAGGGGAGCGGACTTGGGAACGCCGTTCGTTCCGGAAGTATGCAGGATAACCGCGCGATCATTCGGGGAGGGCAGCGGAAACGATGGCTCAATGGGCGCCGACGAGGCCGTGGCGCGGTCCCACGACCGCGTGCCCGAAGGGACGGAGCCGCGCAGCTGCGCGCGTGTCTCGCGTGCGCGAGCGACCGGAAGCCGCAGGAGCAGACGCTGCGAGGCAGGCATTCCCTGGGAAATATCCACCGTGAACACGGTGTCGAGAACGCTGAGCGGATAGGCATCGACGCACTTTTCCCACACGATCGCCACCTTGCCGCCGTGGCGGCGCAGCTGGCCAGCGATCTCCGAAGCCGGAGCGAGAGGATTATGCTGCGCGGCGATCGCCCCAATACGCATACACGCGTAGAAAGCAACAAAAGCCTGCGGGCAGTTCGGCAGCGCGATGGCCACCGTATCGCCCGGCCCGACCCCGGCCTCGCGCAGAACCCGCGCGGCCTTCAGAACCTGATCGCGCACCTGCGTGTACGTGGTCGTTGCCCCGAAGTAGTCGAGCGCGATGCGGTCGGGATACAAGCGTGCTGCATCGTCTAATAGGCTGTACAGCGATTCATCAGGCACGGGCACCTCGTAGGGGACCGCGTCGTACATGTCGTGAGCCTGCTCGACGATGCTGCGTGTCATGACTTCCTCCTGCAAATCGGCGCACTCAATTGTACCGATGCAGGTGCGCTCACACCCGCGGAGCACTCCACGTGTCACACGTCGAGATATCGCCGGAATCAAGTCCGCGCTGCAGCCACGTCGCGCGCTGCTGGGCACTGCCATGCGTCCATGTCTCCGGGTTCGAAGACCCTTGGTACTTATCCTGCAGACGATCATCACCGATTGCCTGAGCGGTCTGGAGCGCACCCAGGACCTGATCGGCCGTCGGGGTCTTCAGGAACGGAGTACCGGTTGAGGGATCCGGGGTGTTGGATGCCCAGTGCATCCACACGCCGGCGTAGCAGTCCGCCTGAAGCTCGCTGCGCACGCCCGCCCCCTGTTCCCCGGACTCACGCGTGTCGTGCGCGCGGAAGACACCCTGAATGTTCTGGATGTGGTGGCCCCACTCGTGGGCCACGACGTATTCCTGGGCGAGCACGGAATCGGATGCACCGTACTTGGAGACCATATCGTCGAAGAACCCGAGGTCGAGGTACACCGTCGAATCTCCGGGGCAGTAGAACGGGCCCACGGCGCTCGTCGCGTTACCGCACGCGGTGGAGACGGAGTTCGTGAAGATCTGGAAATCGGGCAGCTGGTACGCGATGCCAGTGTCCTGGGCGGACAGCTGGGTCTTCCACACCGCGTCGAGGGACTGAGCGGTGGCGACCATGCGGCACTCGACGCGAGTGTTGGCGTCCTGTCCCGTCTGGCAGGTGGACGTATCGACTGCTGACGACGAGGTCGACGACGTGTCGGAAGGCGAGGACAGCAGGCTCGTCAGATCGATGCCGGTGAAGTAGGAGAACCCGAGGATCAAGAGAACACCGAGCAGTGAGCCACCGCCTGCACCTGCGATCTTCCGGCCCGCGCCGGACGTACCGACGCGCGAGGGATCCAAACGGATGTTGTCATTGAAACTCATGGTTGCTCCACACTTTCAGCGGCGGCGCCCGGCCTCGTAGCGGCCAAGCATGTCGGAACGGAACTCGTCAAAGCACCCGTTGATGATCGATGCGCGAATTCCATCGACGAGACGCAGTGTAAACCACTCGTTGTGAATGGTCGCGAGCGTTGCCGATAGAATCTCTTTCGCCTTGAACAGGTGATGAATGTACGCGCGGGTGTAGTGCGTGCAGGTGTAGCACCCACAACCCTCAACGAGCGGCTTGAAATCCCTCTTGAAGCGTGCGTTCGTGATGTTGAAACGCCCGTCCGGCGTGTAGATCGCGGCGTTACGCGCGACGCGCGACGGATTCACGCAGTCGAAGGTGTCGGCACCGGCTGCGACGCCCGCGAACAGGTCCTCAGGCTCAGAAATACCCAGGAGGTGGCGGGGACGATCCTCGCCCAGCTCCTCGCACACCCACGAGACGATTGTGCCGAGGTTCTCCTTCTCGAGTGCGCCACCGATTCCGAACCCGTCGAAGCGCTGGCCGTCGACCTCCATGTCCGCCATCGTGCGCGCCGCCTGGCGACGCAGGTCCTCCCACTGAGCACCTTGGATGACACCCCACAGCTGCTGATACGGCTTGTGAGAGCGTTCTTCCGTCAGGCGTTTGTGCTCGGCGAGGCATCGGGCTGCCCACGCGTGGGTGCGCTCGAGGGATTCCTCCTGGTAGGAACGCGGGTGGAGGAGGCTCGTGAGCTCATCAAAAGCAAACATGATGTCGGAGCCGAGCTGGTGCTGGATTCCCATCGACACCTCGGGATTGAAGCGATGCTTCGTACCGTCGATGTGGCTGGAGAAGATCACGCCATCGTCGTCGACGACCGCGTTCGAGGCCTTGATGGCCTGCATCTGGACCTTCGGGTCGGTCGGGTCGGCCTGACCGGAGAACTCCTGGGACAGAACCTTCTTAAAGCCGGCTCCAAGAGACAGGACTTGGAAGCCGCCCGAATCGGTGTAGGTGGGGCCAGACCAGTTCATGAACTGACCGAAACCGCCTGCCTCGTCGACGATGTCGGACCCCGGCTGCAGGTACAGGTGGTAGGCGTTCGCAAGGACGGCCTGAGCACCCAGCGAGCGCACCATCTCGGGCGTGAGGGCCTTGACGTTGGCCTTCGTGCCGACGGGAATGAACGCGGGGGTCGCGATCGTTCCGTGCGCGGTGTGGATGACGCCGGTGCGTCCGAGGCCTCCGTGGGACTCCATTCGGTGCCCGATGGTGAAGCCTCTATCGGGATGGTGCGCTCCCTCCGAGGCCGGGGGCTCGAAAGGCGTGAGGTGCTCGGGAGCGGGAGCGGACAGCCAGTTCTCGTTCATCGGTCGAAGACCTCGTCCTTCTTGAGTCCCTCCATACGGCGAATGGCCGCGATGACCGGGTACGTCAGGGGGAGCAGAACGACCTCAAGGAGCACCTTGTAGAAGTAGCCGGTGATGGTGTAGTTGATGAAATTGCCCAGCGACATCTCGCCGTAGAAGAGGATCGTGCAGAAAAGGATGGTGTCTGCTGCCTCACCAACGATCGTCGAGCCGATCAGGCGGGCCCACAGGTGCTTGGAACCCCAGCGTCGGCGGATCCATACGAGGACGTAGGAGTTGAGCAGCTGACCCGCCAGGTAACCAACGAGGGAAGCCAAAACCGCACGCCACACGACGCCGAGGACCGCAGCAAAAGCGTCCTGGTTTTCGTAATCCGGGGCGGGAGGCAGATACTGCACGACGAAGAACGTGAGGGAGGCCAGAAGGGAGGCCACGAATCCCATGATGATGACACGCTTAGCCCGAGCAAATCCATAGACTTCCGAGAGCACATCGCCGATGATGTAGGTGAGTGGGAAGAGGATCGCGCCTCCGTCGAAAATGAGGTAGTGCGTAGACGTGCCGAGCATAAACGCCTTGGTTGCGGCGATATTCGAGATGAGCAGCAGCGCGACGAAGGCGACGGAGACGATGTCAAGGGCGCGCGTGGGGCGCGCCGATCCAGACGGGACCGGGCTATCGGACATGGGATGAAACCTCGCAAAGCAGAGTAGATATCGATTAATTCCGACACCCATTGTGCCCGCTTGTTGCGTGATCATGCGCAACAGCGCCGCCTCGCAGGCGGGTTGATTCGCCCACACGCACCCCTCCCTCTACTCTTGGAGGGTGATTAACGTCCAGGATTTCTCGTTGCGCATCGGCCCCCGCGAGCTCGTCAACCATGCGAGCTTCCGTATCGATAAAGGCATGTGTATTGGCCTCGTCGGCCGTAACGGCGCGGGAAAGACGACGACGATGAGGTTGCTCGCGGGCGAAGGTGACCGAGGAGGGGCTGCCGAATACACCGGCACCATCTCGTCGAATGGGACGGTCGGTTACCTGGCGCAGGACACGCACGTGGGTGATCCGTCGATGAAGGCACGCGACCGCATCATCTCCGTGCGCGGCATCGACTCCATTATTGCCCGTATCCGCAAGGCCGAACACGAGATGTCGACGACCGAGGGCGCTCGTCAACAGCGCGCGATGGAACGGTACGTGAAGCTCGACCAGCAGTTTACGAACTCTGGCGGCTGGGCAGCCAACGCCGAGGCGGCGCAGATCGCGCACTCGCTGGGACTCGAAGACCGGGTACTCGATCAGACCCTCGATACCCTCTCCGGTGGCCAGCGACGCAGGGTCGAGCTAGCCCGCGTGCTTTTCTCGGACGCAGACGTGCTACTTCTGGACGAACCAACGAACCACCTCGACCACGATTCGATCGTCTGGCTGCGCGACTGGATCAAGACCTTCCCCGGCGGCGTCATGATCATTTCGCACGACGTCAAGCTGCTGGGTGACACCGTCAACCAGGTCTTCTACCTCGATGCGAACCGCGCACAGATCGACATCTATCACCTCGGCTGGTCGGCCTATCTCAAGCAGCGCGAGGAAGACGAACGTCGTCGCCGTAAAGAACGTGCTAACGCGTTGAAGAAGGCCGAACACCTCAAGGCTCAGGGCGAGAAGATGCGCGCGAAGGCCACGAAGGCCGTCGCCGCACAGCAGATGCTGCGCCGAGCCGAAGAGCTTTTCGTCCAGGCTGGTTCAGAGATCGTCCAGGACAAGGTTGCGCGCCTACGCTTCCCCGACCCGGCACCGTCGGGCCGCGTTCCCCTCACCGCTGAAGGGCTGTCGAAGTCCTACGGTTCTCTCGAGGTGTTCACAGGAGTGGACCTAGCGATCGACCGCAGCTCCAAAGTCGTCGTCCTCGGCCTCAACGGCGCGGGCAAGACGACGCTGCTGCGGCTCCTATCCGGTATCGAGGAGCCGGACTCCGGCCGCGTCGTGCCCGGCCACGGCCTCAAGCTCGGGTACTACGCCCAGGAGCACGAGACGCTTGACGAGACCCGTACGATCCGCGAAAACATGGCCGAGGCCGCTCCGACCCTCGACGACACCCACGTGCGCAACATTCTCGGCCAGTTCCTCTTCCAAGGTGACGACGTTGAAAAGCCTGTGTCCGTGCTGTCTGGCGGTGAGAAGACCCGCCTCGCTTTAGCAACACTCGTCGTCTCGGGTGCAAACGTCCTGCTGCTCGACGAACCGACTAACAACCTCGATCCCGCCTCACGCGAGGAGATCCTCGCGGCCCTGCGTGACTACGAGGGTGCCGTCATCCTCGTCACGCACGATCCCGGCGCTGTCACGGCGCTCAACCCCGAGCGCGTCCTGCTGTTGCCCGACGCGGATGAGGACCTGTGGGACGACAGCTACCTGGATCTCGTTACCCTCACCTGACGACGATAGCTCGGTCGTTTCGCGACAGGTACGACAAAGGCCGGGACTGGAACACGCCAGCCCCGGCCTCGTCGTCAGAAGCTCACAGAACCTTGGAGAAGAACTCCTTGGTTCGCTCAGACTTCGGGTTATCGATGACCTCGGAGGGAGCTCCGGCCTCGACGATGACGCCACCATCCATGAAGACGACCTGGTCGGCGACCTCGCGGGCGAACCCGATCTCGTGGGTGACAACAGCCATCGTCATACCCGACGCGGCCAGGTCCTGCATAACCTGGAGCACCTCACCGACGAGCTCAGGATCGAGCGCTGAGGTCGGCTCATCAAAGAGCATGATCTCGGGATCCATGGCGAGCGCGCGGGCGATGGCAACTCGCTGCTGCTGGCCACCCGAAAGCTCCGCTGGGTAATGGTCCGCGCGATCAGCCAGACCGACGCGATCAAGCAGCTCGAGAGCCTGGGCGCGCGCCTCGCTCTTCGAACGCTTGAGGACCTGGACGGGTGCCTCCATGACGTTCTCCAGCGCGGTCTTGTGCGGGAAGAGATTGAAGCGCTGAAACACCATGCCAATACGAGAACGCTGAGCAGCGATCTCCTTATCGTGGCGCTCGAAGAGCGCGCCGCCCGCATACTCGCGATAGCCCAGCAGCTCACCGTCGACGTACACGCGGCCGGCGCTGATGTCCTCGAGCATGTTCAGGCAGCGCAGGAGCGTCGACTTGCCAGAGCCCGAGGGGCCGAGGATGACGCAGACCTCGCCGGAAGCGATATCGAGGTCGATGCCCCGCAGGACGTGCAGGTCGCCGAAGAACTTGTGGACTCCGCGAACGGAGACCATGGGCGTCGTAGTCGTCATGGTGTCACATCCAAAAACTTGAGCTTGGTGGCCTTGGCCTCTTCGTCATCATCAGAGGAGGACGATGCAGCGGGGGAGTGGGTGCCGGCGTTGTCACGGCGCTCGAAGCCCTTGCCGTAGTACTTCTCGATGAAGGACTGAATCCACATCAGGAGACTTGTGATGACGAGGTACCAGATCGCTGCCGCAATCAGGAGCGGCACGGGCGCGAACGTCGCCTGGCCACGCTGACGCGCAATGAATGTGAGTTCGAGGGTGAAGGGAATCGCCGAGACCAGGGAGGTCGTCTTGAGCATCGAAATGGTCTCGTTGCCGATCGGCGGCACAATCACACGCATTGCCTGGGGCAGGATAATGCGGCGGAAGATCGTTCCACGCGGCATGCCGAGCGCGGTGGCGGCCTCCCACTGGCCCTTCGAGACGCTCAGCAGGCCCGCACGCATGATTTCCGCGAGGTACGCGCCTTCGTTGAGGCCCAAGCCGATGAACGCCATCCAGAACGGTGTGAAATACGTGGCCGTATCAAACGTCAGCTCCCAACCCCACAGTGAGCCGAGGAACGGCACACCGAAGGAGAGCTTCGGGTAGAGCGTGGGCAGCAGCGACCAGAAAATCAGCTGCGTGTAGATAGGGGTTCCACGGAAGAACCAGATGTAGGCCATCGCCACCCAGCGCAGGACCGGATTCACCGACTGGCGCATGATCGCCATCGTGATGGCCAGGGCGGTGCCCACCACCATCGCGAGGATCGTGAGGATGATCGTGAAGAGGACTCCCTGCATGATCGAACGCGAAAACAGCCACTGGAACACGACCTGCCACTGGAAGTTTGCGTTCGTTACCAGCGCGTGGGCTGCCATTGCCGCAAGGATTGCTGCGACGATTGCACTCGCCCACCTCCCCGGGCGGGGCACTGGTTTCGCGTCGATCAGCACAACGCCGTCTTTGATGGTTGCCATGAGATCCTCAGTCGTTCGTCGCCGGGTTCAGCTCGGCGGTGGTCAGCGCTGCGTCCTGAGCGCCATAGGTGGTCAGGATGTCCTTGAGGTAGCCGTTGTCCATCAGGTACTGCATGGCCTTCTGGATGGCCTGGGTCAGCTGCTCGTCGTTCTTATTGACGGCTACGCCCTGCGGGGCGGACTCGACGACGTCGCCGACCTGCTCGATCTGGCCGCCCGATAGAGATGCGGTGTAGCCGATGACTGTTGAGTCAGCGAAGGTGGCGTCGTACTGGCCGCCGATGACCTTCGTCGCGATGTCGGTCTGCAGGTCGTGCGGCATGATCGTGATCTTGTCCTTGCCGTCGGCTACGCACTTGTCCGACAGTTCGGTCGCGTAGTCTTCCTGCGCAGTGCCGGTCTGGACGCCGATCGTCTTGCCACACGGGTCGGCCGGATCGAAATTCTTCGGGTTGCCGGCGGCCACTCCCCAGGCGGAGCCCACCTCAACGTAGGAGATGAGGTTTGCCTGCTCCTCGCGTTCGGAGGTGATCGTGAAGGAGGAGATGCCCACGTCGAACTTCGTGCCCAGCGCCGGAATGATGGTCGGGAACTCGGCGTGGTTTGTGGTTCCCTCGTTCAGACCCATGACCTTGGCGAGCGCCTTGTTGATGTCGACGTCGTATCCCTGAGGGGTCTGCGAATCGTCACCGAGGAACTCCGCGGGTGCGTAGTCTGCGGAGGCGCCGTTACGCAGCGTGCCACGCTCCTTGACCTCGTCGGGAACCAGGGCGGCGATTTCGTCGACGGTCGGGATCTTCGACACGTCGTACGAGGCCGTGGTTGCCGCGCCCGAGGTGCTCTCAGATCCGCTCGTTGACGAGCTGGTCGCCGTCGGATCAGCGCAGGCGGCGAGAGGGAGAGCAGCTGCGGCTGCGAGGACGATGAGGGCGTGTGCCTTCGAGATGGTCATGATCTGCCTTCCGATGGGAGTGGGCCGTGGCCCGTGATTGCTACCATTATGCACCCATATGCATATAAATGCATATTATGCGTAGCGTGGTGCGAATCAGTCGACGGTCGGGTTGAGTGTAGCTGTCGTCAGTGCTGCATTCTCGGCGCCGTAGGACGCCAGAATGTCGTTGAGGTAGCCGTTGTCCATCAGGTACTGCATAGCCTTCTGCACCGCCTCAGCAAGCTGTGCGTCATCCTTCGCGACCGCCACGCCTTGAGGGGCTGACTCAAACGTGTCGCCAAGCTGTTCAATCTTGCCGGCAGACTGCGAGCTCGTGTAGCCAATGACCGTTGAGTCCGCGAGGGTTGCGTCATACTGGCCACCGATCAGCTTGGTGGCAATGTCAGTCTGGAGCTCGTGAGGCATGACGGTGATCTTTTCCTTGCCGGCCGCGACGCACTCGTCAGAGAGCTTGGCTGCGTATTCTTCCTGAGCCGTGCCGGTCTGAACCGCAATGGTCGCACCGCACGGGTTAGACGGGTCAAAATTCTTCGGATTGCCAGCGGTGACACCCCATGCGGATCCGACGTTCAGGTAAGACACCATGTCGACTTGCTGCTCGCGCTCGGAGGTAATGGTGAAAGACGAGATGCCCACGTCGAACTTCGTGCCGAGAGCGGGGATGATCGTGGGGAATTCGGAGTGCTTCGTTTCTCCGGTATTCAGACCCATGACCTTGGCGAGCGCCTTATTAATGTCGATGTCGTAGCCGATGGGAGTCTGTCCATCGGCATCCATGTATTCGGCAGGTGCATATCCGGTAGAAGCTCCGTTACGCAGGGTGCCCCGTTTCTTGATGTCGTCGGGAACAAGCGCTGCGATCTCGTCGACAGTTGGGATCGATGAGACGTCGTAGTGTGAGGTGGTCGATGTGGCTGTCCCTGTCGTCGTGTCTGCGGTACTCGTACTCGTCGTGGGGTCTGCGCATGCGGCCATTGCGGTCGCGGTACTGGCCAGAGTGAGCGTGGCGAGAAGCTTCTTGGTGTGCATGATTATGTTCCTCAGTATCCGTGATTCGAGTGATCTCGTGTACTGAATATGCAATCACGTGCATACTATGCATGTCGAATGAGTCTCGGATCGTGGATACGCAAGTGGGCAAGCACTCGGTGCTTGCCCACTTGTGAGGTTCAGTTGCCGCGAAGTGCGCGGCGTGACGGTTTGGCGCGCAGGGGGTCGATGCCCTTCGGAATGGGAGGCTCGCCCGATCGGAGAGCGTTGATGCGCGCAGAGACCTGGGGAACTTCCTCGGGGGTCAGCACGTTCTTCAACTTGCGCAGCTCGCGCTGCAGATCCTTCAGAGCGATCTGCCCGTCATCGTGACCCACCTGGATCTGATGAACGGGAACGTTGCGCATGACCTTGGTGACGCGCTTCGTCTCGGCCTGGAGGAGGGGACGGACGCGTGACGCGGGGCCTTCGGAGATGAGAACGACGCCGGCGCGGCCAACGATGCGCCACACGAGGTCCTGCTCACGGGTGTATGCCACGGGCTGCTCGGGAATCACCCAGCCGCGCTGAATCTGGGACAGCGCAACCTTCACGGCGCCCGCCGTGTCCTCGACCTGCGCGTACAGTGCGCGGCGGGTAAGAATACTCAACAGCAATAGGGCTGCGGTGAACGAGCCCATGATGCCGACGACAAGCCAGCCAATAAACGACATGTTGGTCAGCCAGGCCACCAACATGAAGACGGCGATCACCGCAGCAGCCGTTCCGAGAAGCATCCACGGAAGTGCCGGGTAGGTGCGTTTGGTCAGTCGGTATGCGTCGAGGACGTTCTGATAGAAGCGCCTCTTGCCGGGGGGATTCGATTCACTCATAACCTCATTATTGTACGTGCAATTGATGATCGAAAGTCCACCCGTCCGATCAGGCACTTTGTGAAATGAGTTGCATCACATTGCTTCGCTTAGGACAATGTCGGTATGAACATTGGCGGTTACGACGTTGGCCAAATCTTCCATATCGGGGCGACGGGCCCCGTATGGCGTACGCGCACGGATGTGGGTCAAGCACTGTTGTCTCTGCGCGCTGCCGGAGATGGAGAGCGCTGCCTCGAGCGGTGGAAGGCGTGGGCCTCGATCACGTCGCGACACGTTGTTGCCCTGCGCGATGTTGCTCGATCAGATGACGGCCGCTGGGCAATCGTTTACGACTATGTGGCAGGACGTCCCCTCGATGCGGAAATTGGCTCGCCCGATTTGCGTCCAATCGCGACAAGACGCCAGATCATCGAAGGAATTGCTGCCGGGGTCAGTGCTCTGCACAGCGCTGGAATCGTCCATGGGGATTTAACGCCCTCCAACATTATCGTGACACCATCTGGGCGCGCGGTCATCATTGATCTCATCGACGAGTTGGGAGAGGGTGACGGAACCCCGGGTTGGAGCCAAGGGCTTAGTGGGCAGGGAGCTGATCGCGCGTGCCTGCGTCAGCTCGCGCACCTTCTGCACATGGACGAGGCACTGGCTGAGCTTGGCTTCGATGAGCCTAACGATTGTCTTGCAGACGCGACGCCCGTTGTTGACGATCCCGTCGAGCACCCTATTTCGCGTGAGCCCGTGGATCCCGAGCGCGTCATCGCTGACTTGCGCGCTGCGGCACTGCGCGAAGATACCCTCAGAGATGCGCGGCCCGAGCGCCCGGCTGCGTCGACACCGCAGAATGTGCGTGGCGGGAGACAGGAAGCGCAGCGCGGTCGGCGCCGAGCGCTCGGCGTCCTCGCTATGGGGCTGATGGCGATCATCGCAGGTGTGTCCATCATGGCGTACGGCTTGCTGCGCAGCGGTGTCAGCGATGGCCAATCGGAAGTATCTGTCCACAGCGCTCCCTCACAATCGCTCGAGCAGTCGGCTGGGAGCGCGTGCGATGTTTCTGCCCTGTCAGAAACAATTAACCATGCAATCCGCACGCGCGACGAAGCAGTGGTCGCCGGTGACCCGACGCCTCTTGCGAGCGTTCTCGGTGGTGAGCTGCTCGATCAAGACAAGCAGCGCATCGCAACGATGCAAAGCGACGGAGTGCGCGTCTCGCAGTTGTCCTCCCAGATTGATGATGTGTCCGTGTTGGCGTGTGAGCCGGGCGCCATCGATGTCAGTGCAACGTTGACGGTTCTCGCCACCGAAACATGTCGAGCGGGCACCTGTGAGAAGCGCTCGGAGCCCCAAGTAACCGACCTTCGCGTGCGCGTCGATCCAGTGTCGGGCAAGGTTGTGAAGGCAGAGCCCGTTGATCAGGACAGTGGTGCGGCGGCGCAATAACGACCGACCACTACGTAAGTATCCAGGCAACAATGATGGGGTGGGCCTCAGCAGAGGCCCACCCCATCAGCGTTCGGTGAGGATCAGAGTCCGAGGTCGGACTCGAACGCGCCTTCCTCCAGGCGCTTCTTCACGTCCATGAGGAAGCGCGAAGCGTCGGCACCGTCAACCAGGCGGTGGTCGTAGGACAGCGACAGGTAGACCATCGAGCGAATCGCGATGACGTCGGCGCCGTCGGCACCCTTCATCACGACGGGACGCTTCACGATCGTGCCAACGCCCATGATCGCGGTCTCCGGCATGTTGAGGACCGGCGTATCGAAGAGTGCGCCGCCCGAACCGGTGTTGGTCACCGTGAACGTCGAGCCGGACAGCTCGTCCGGGCCAATCTTCGAGTCGCGAGTACGAGCGGCCAGATCGTTGATCGAGGCGGCGATGCCCGCAATGTCCTTGTCTCCGGCGTTCTTCATCACCGGGACCAGCAGACCGCGCGGCGTGTCAACGGCGATGCCCACGTGCTCGTAGTCGAAGTACGTGACCTCCTTGTCGTTGATGGTCGCGTTGATCTTCGGGTGGTAGGCGAGGGCCTCGGTCGCGGCCTTTACGAAGAAGGGCAGGAACGTCAGCTTGGTGCCGTGCTTGGCAAGGAACGCGTCCTTCGAACGAGCGCGCAGAGCGGCAACCTTCGTGACGTCGACCTCGATAACCGTGGTCAGCTGAGCCGCGGTCTGCAGAGACTCGACCATACGGCGGGCGATCGTCTGACGCAGTCGCGACATCTTTTCGGTCGTTCCACGCAGCGGCGAAGGCTCGCGAACAGCGTTGGCCTGTGCAGCGGCCGGAGCGGCCGGAGCAGCAGGGGCTGCGACTGCAGCGCGAGCAGCAGCTGCGGCAGCCTCGATGTCCTCGCGGCGAATGCGGCCGCCAACACCGGTGCCCGACACGGACGCCAGATCGACGCCGAGCTCGCGGGCGAGCTTACGAACGATCGGGGTGACGTAGGCGGAGCCGGTGACGGCAACAGGGGTTTCAACGACCGGAGCGGCGGAAGCCGTCTGTGCCAGCGTCGACGCGTTCGGGAAAGGATCAACCGGAGCCGCCGGGGCAACCGGAGCGGCCGGTGCAGCGGGGGCAGCAGGTGCCACGGGTGCAACCGGAGCGGCCGGGGTGGCAGCCTCGGCGACGGGAGCTGCAGAGGGGGCAGATGAAGAAATGATCGCGACGACGGTGCCGACCTCGACGGTCTCATCCTCGGGAACGCGGATCTCTGCGAGGAAACCGGCCACGGGGGAGGGAACCTCGGAGTCGACCTTGTCCGTGGAGACCTCGAGCAGCGGCTCATCGGCGTCAACGGCGTCGCCCACGGACTTCAGCCACGTGGTGACGGTGCCCTCGGTGACGGACTCACCCAGAGCGGGCATGCGCACCTCGGTACCCTGCGCGGGAGCCGCCGCCGGGGCAGCGGTCTCAACGGGAGCTGCAGCAGGCGCAGCCGGCGCCTCGACGGGAGCAGCCGCGGGTGCAGCGGCAGGGGCTGCCGAAGCCTCAGATGCATCGCCAATGCGAGCGATCTCGGTGCCGACCTCGACGGTCTCATCCTCGGGGACCAGGATTTCCAGCAGGACGCCGGCCACGGGGGAGGGGACCTCGGAGTCGACCTTGTCCGTGGACACCTCAACGATGGGCTCGTCGAGCTCGACGGTGTCGCCGACCTGCTTGAGCCACGTGGTGACGGTGCCCTCGGTGACGGACTCGCCCAGAGCGGGCATGGTCACTGAAGTTGCCATGTGTGTTCTCCTATTAAAAAATTTCGGTCAGTTGTGGACGTGGAGCGGCTTGCCTGCCAGCGCCATAGCCGCTTCACCAAGCGACTCGTTCTGGCTGGGGTGTGCGTGGATCAGGGAAGCGACATCCGAGGGGTATGCCTCCCAATTCACCATGAGCTCGCCCTCACCAATCTGCTCGCCGATGCGCGCGCCGATGCCGTGGAAGCCCACGATCGGACCGCCCTCAACCGAGACCAGCTTGATGATGCCCGATGTGGCCAGGATAGACGACTTTCCGTTGCCGGCAAGGTTGTACTCGACGGTGCGCACCTGGTCTCCAAACTTTTCGCGTGCCTGCTTCTCGGTCATACCGACGGAAGCAATCTCCGGCTCGCAGAACGTCACGCGCGGGATATTGATGTCAGCCTGCATGGTCGGGTTCAGGCCGGCGATCTCTTCGGCGACGAAGATGCCCTGCATGAAGCCGCGGTGTGCCAGCTGAAGGCCGGGAACGATATCGCCGACCGCGTAGATGTTTCCAACGCCGGTGTGCAGGCGGTCGTTGGTGATGACGAAGCCGCGATCCAGCGTGATGCCGGCCTGCTCGTAGCCCAGGCCCTCGGTCACGGGGCCACGGCCGACAGCGACCAGAAGGACGTCGGCGTCGAAAGCCTTGCCGTCTTCGGTCGTGACGTGCACGCCCTGCTCGTTCTGCGTGGCCGAGGCGAAGCGAGTGTTCGTGTGGAACTTGATGCCGCGCTTGCGGTAGGCGCGCTCGAGCTGCTTGGAAATGGCCTCGTCCTCATTGTTGGCGAGGTGGGGGAGGGCCTCGATAATCGTGACCTCGGCGCCGAAGCTGCGCCACACGGAGGCAAACTCCAGACCGATGACGCCGCCGCCAAGAATAACGGCGGAGGAAGGAACCCAATCCATCTGAAGGGCCTGGTCGGAGGAGATCACGCGGCCACCGATCTCGAGGCCGGGGATCGAACGCGAGTAGGATCCGGTCGCCAGAACGATGTTGCGGCCGGTAATGCGCTGGCCGTTCACCTCGATGGTGTTCGCGTCGGCGAGGCGGCCCCAGCCGGAGATCACCTCGACGTTGCGAGACTTGAGCAGGCCCTGCAGGCCCTTGTACAGGCCGGAAATGACGGAGTCGCGGTACTTACCCACCTGTGCCATGTCAATGCCGTTGAAGGTGGAGGAGACGCCGAACTTGGACGACTCGCGCACGGCCTCGGCCGTTTCTGCGGCGTGCAGGTACGCCTTGGTGGGGATGCAGCCGCGGTGCAGACAGGTGCCGCCCACCTTGTCGCCGTCGATGAGGGCGACCTTCATGCCCAGCTGCGCAGCGCGCAGGGCGGTCGCGTAGCCGCCGGAACCCGCACCCAGAATGACGATGTCGTAGGTCGATTCGCTCAAGGTTTAAAACTCCTCGCTGATGAGCCGAAGCTCAGATGGTTGTTTTCATGGCGGGCCTCACGGTCCTTATAGGCCCATTGTCCCACGTTTGTGCAACGCTGTCTTGAAGCTCGGTGTTCCATCGCGGTGCATCAGGCCACACGGCTTAGTTGCTCGCGGCACTCATCTCTCATGCGATGCGCCGCGACAATGCTGTCGGTAGGATCAGACCTGTGCACGGACATGAGACGACGAACGAGGCCGTCGGTGCGCGCGATCAGCGCCCGCCGTCGCTTGGGCTTGGCCGCATCATCATTGCTCTCTTTTGGCTCCTCGGAGCCTGGATTCTCGTGACGGCCATCCTCGATCTTTTTCATGCGCAGGGGCAACCCTGGGGGCCGCGCATCGTTGCTCTCCTCGCGGGTATCGACTATCTCATCGCGGCCACGGCGCTCACCCACAACGGGCGACGCATGCGCATGGTCGGTTGGGTCACGATCTCTTTGTCGATCGCCATTCCGATTATTTTGTGGGTTGCATCGCTCGGCTTAGATGAGCTGAATTCCGCGCGCTCAGCCTGGACGGGCCTCGGCGCTGACTTCTACTTCCTGCCCCTCATTGTGTCGATCATCGGCTTGATCTGGATGTGGCGCTCGAATCCGCGCAGGATCGTCTCACTCGCAGAGCAGGTCGAGCGTCCGTCCACCCCATGGAGGGCGCACTGACCCACTGCTAATCCAACGATGAACGCAGTAAACGAGGCCCGGCGGAGTAATCCGACCCGGGCCTCGTTCGACATCTTTCTGTCGTGGGGTTAGACGCCGTTCGGGAAACCCAGCTGTCGCCAGGCCTCGTACAGCACGATCGATGCGGAGTTGGCCAAATTGAGGGAGCGCACGCCGTCGACCATCTGAATGCGCACGCGATCCTCCACGCGCGGATGATGCATTGCATCCTCGGAGAGGCCGACCGACTCGCGCCCAAAAAGGAGACCGTCTCCATCGGCATAGGAGACGTCGGAGTACATGGTGGTTGCGTGGCCCGTGAGCGCCCAGACGCGCCCTGGAACCTCGGCGAGTGCCTCATCGAGGGAATCGTGCACCATGACGTGCGCGAGGTCGTGGTAGTCCAGGCCTGCGCGGCGGAGCTTCGCGTCGTCCATGTCGAAGCCCAGTGGCTTGACCAAGTGCAGCATCGATCCCGTGCATGCGGACAGGCGAATAGCGGCTCCCGTATTGCCGGGGATTTCCGGCTCCCAAAAAATAATGTGCAGCATGGTCTTCAGGCCTGGTGGGTCACGGTCAGGGAGGCGCGTGCAATCGTGTGCTCGAGCGCCGCGAACGAGGCCATGGCTGGGGTCGCGTCGTCGTCGAGCCCCAGCGAATCCGTATCGAGGGCGTGCACCGTGAATACGTAGCGGTGGGGGCGGTCGCCGGTGGGGGGAGCGGCTCCGAAGTAGGAGGCCTCACCTGCATCGCCGCGCAGGTGGAAAGCCGGACCGTCCAGCATGAGGTCGGATGCTCCGGCGCCCGCCTCCAGGTGGGTCATGGACGACGGGATGTCAAGAATTGCCCAGTGCCACCAGCCCGAGGGGATCGGGGCATCCGGGTCAAAACAGGTCAGCATGAAGCTTGCCGTGTCCTCGGGGAAACCGTGCCACGTGAGATCCGGGGAAAGGGATCCGGCCTCGGCGGTCGCCGACTCGGGCATGGGTGCACCGTCGGTGAGAACGCTCGATGACAGCGTAAACGTGGGGACTTCCAGGCCCTCGTAGGGGCTGGGGGCAAGGGGGCGCTGGTCGATGTTCATGCATGCTCCTTTTCTCGGTGTTCCCATTGTGACCTATTCACGCACGATCGGCGTTCGGGACGCAGATGTGTGAGCGGGGTTCTACACTTCCACTATCGAACATGTGTTCTATTGCTAGGAGGGGGAGTTATGGCCGATGCGCACACGCGACTACTGGCGGCGCGCGACGTGTTGAACCGTGCCGAACAGGCTGTTGGCCTGCGAGCGCGTGACGATATCGAGCATGCGCAGGTGGGGATTTCTCCCGTCCTTCTGGGGCCGACTGGCAGAGCTGAACTCATCCGATTGCTGATCGATGCATGTCCCTCCGAGGGGTGGATCGGCGTGTGTGGAGTGAGGAATATCGGCTGGGAATGGGCCTCACAGCAGGGGATGGACCTCGACCGTGTACTGGTATTAAACGCGGGGAAAGATCACCAGGTGGGGGACCTGTGTTCCCTTCTGATAGAGGCCTGCGATGTTGTCTGCCTTGATGTTCCTGAACTGTCCGGCGCACAGCAGCGGGCCCTGGCGGCTCGGGCCCGATCGATGGGACGCACCATCGTGACACTGCGCCCCTGGCCGGGGCTTTCTCGTGAAGCGACACGTCGACGAATGCGGCTGGTGGTCTAGGTGCGTGACATGGTGGTGTGGGTGCCAGATTGGCCCGTCCACTGCCTCGTGGCCGATCTGCCGCCGGGTGGCACTGGGGCTGTCGTGCACAGCGAACGCATCGAGGTTGCCAGCGGCGCTGCTCGGAGCGCCGGAGTGAGGAGCGGCATGAGCGTACGAGAGGCGACGTATGTGTGTCCCGATCTCATCTGCTTGCCTCGCGACCCTGATCGCGAGGCACGAGCGTTTAGCGCCGTTGTCGATGCTTTCGATTCGGTGGCGGCCGGGGTGGAGTGCGTGCGCCCCGGGGTGGCCAGATGTCGGGCGCGCGGTCCCGCCCGTTGGCATGGGAGTGAGGAGGACGCGGCCTCGGCTCTGGTGTCGGCGATCGAGGAAGCCGTCGGCGTTGAATGTTTTGTTGGCATCGCCGATGGTCCGGTCGCATCCCTGGAGGCGGCGCGCGAGGGACGCATTGTTCCTGCCGGAGAAAACCAATTATTCCTGGGTCGCATCCCGTTACATCGTGCCCTGTGGGCCGTTCCTGTTGCGATGGCTGATAGAGCAGCTGACGCCATCGAGCTATTGACAGGCCTAGGCGTCCACACGTGCGCGGATTTTCTGGCACTGGGGCGAGGCCGTGTGTGCGAGCGCTTCGGCGACGTCGGTGAACAACTCTGGAATCTCGCCTCCGGAGGCGACAGTGCCATCACGCTGGCCGGGCGCATTCAGCCAGACATCACGATGGAGTGCGTCATTGATGTGGGCGGAGAATCCATCGATACGATGATGGTGCCCATTCACCGCATCGCACGAGATCTGTCTCAGAGGCTGGGGCGGGGTGGGCTCGTCTCGCAGACCCTGCGCATTGATATGGAGGATGCTGGGGGCGGTCAGCGCACTCGCACGTGGAGTGGATGCGACGTGTGCGTATCCGACGATGTTGCGCTGCGCGTCCGGTGGACGCTCGCGGGGTGGGCTTCGGGTATCGAAGGGCCCAGTGGCGCGGTGACCTGCATACGCGTCACCGCGTGCGATCCGCGGGTGGGGCGCAGTGCATCAGCACTGTGGGGGCGGTCAGACCGCGAGCGCGATGTCTCGCGCAGCGTCGTGCGTATCCAGGGGATGGCGGGGCCGGATTCTCTCCTGATTCCGCGGGTGCAGGGCGGATACGATCCGCGCAGCCGTGTTGTGATGACCAGATGGGGGAGCGAGCCTCTCCTTCGCCCGCATGAGGGGGCGTGGGAGGGGCGCATCACTCATCCTCCGGCGACGCTTTTTGACGAGCCCGTGCGTGTGAGGATCGTTGGCGCATCGGGTGCCTTCGACGATGTGCGTGTGGACCACCGAGGGACCTTGAGTGCCACACCCGCCTACCTCGTGAGCGAGCGTGATGCCTCGCAATCCACGTCGGGGAGGGGACGCCGTGCGGCTATCGCGCGAGTGGAAGGACCTTGGCCAGTGGGAGGTCGTTGGTGGGCGCAGGAGAGACCGCGCGCCTACATGAGGGCTCTGCTTGAGGATGGACGGGACATTCTCCTCGTCTGGAAGGAAGGGGAGTGGGCTATCGAGGGGCTGGCCCAGTGAGCCGGTGCTGGGGATGGGTGGGTGCCGTAGACTGAAAGGATGGTATCTCTGTCGCACACGCTGGCCTCACTGTCGGATGATGACATGATGGCCCTTGTTGGCCCGGCGGCGTGGGCGAACGGCCTGCGTTTAGCGCGCAGTGGTGCGGTGCGTGAATTCTCCTGGAGCGAGGATGGGGAACAGGCTGAAGCGCGCGTGAAGGAAGCCGGGCTGACCTATCGCGTGCGCGTCGCACAGGGTGCTGTGCGTCCGTCCCTCGCGTGTGCATGCCCGCTGCGCAGCGACTGCCCCCATACGGTCGCGACGCTCATCGTCGGACGCGAAAATGCCCGCGACAAGCAGCGCTCGGTGCCTGAGTGGAGCCGTGTCCTCGAGCAGATGCTGGGCTCCGACCGGGACCGCCTGGGCGAGCCGTTGGCCCTCGTCGTCGATGCGCATGATCCCGGGGTCGAGCCGTCTCTCATCCCGCTGCGCCGAAGCTCCTCATCCGGGTGGACGACGAAGAGGGCCTCATGGCTCGATCTGACGGCGACGCAGTGGGCGTCAGTGACGGACGGGCTGGATCCGACGCACGTCTCTCTCATGCGTGAGGGCTACCGCCTGTCGCGTGAATCGCGTTCGTGGCACTCGCGCACGGAAGTGACGCTCAGTTCGCTGGGTGAGCATGCCTACGCGTGGCTGGCACGCCTGGTGCGGGCCGGGGTTGAGCTCTACGCCTCGCCTGAGGCAGATGAGAAGGTGGTGCTTTCGCATGCGACGTGGGATGCGGACATTGATGTGCGTTCCGGTGACGACGGCCTTGACGTCAGCGTCGTCGCGCGTAACGGAGACGAGGTGATCACGAGGCCGCGCATCGACCGCGATGCGAGTGTGCTGTTGCTGGATGGAGGGCGCGCAATCGCACGCATTGAGGGGGTGGGAACGCTCGACGGCTTTCCTCTCGATCGAGGCCTGCATATTCCTGCCGCCGATGTCGCTCAGTTTCGTGGCACGTGGCTGCCCGCCCTCCTCAGGCGTTTTTCGATGGCGTCCTCCGATGGAAGTTTTGACGCTCAGGCTCGCCCGGACGTGTCCCTCGTGGGCACGGTGCGACGCGACGGTGAATCTGTCGTTGTGCGCTGGTGGGCCGAGTATCGTCAGGGTGAGTCGCGCTCGCGCACTCCTGTGGCCCACTGCGCGGACGACGAGGCCGTGGCTGAGATCGTGGGGCGCGTCGAGTTGTGGGGACGCGGGTTGGACTCCACCCTGTGGACCGCGCCTCCGACGACGGGGAGGCTGTCTCCGTGGCATGTTCCCGCGTTCTTAGAGGCAGTTGTCGATTCCGAGGGCATTGATGGCCTCGTGTGGGACGTTGCGGAGGACGTGCGTGCCATCGACGTGCGAGACGACGGATTCGATGTCGATGTGAGCGTTGATCCGGCCGAACGCGACTGGTTTGACCTCAACGTGCGCCTGCGCCTCGGTGCCGTCACGATCAGCGTGCGCGATGCGCTCGAAGCGATCGCAGGCGGGCAGGAGTACGTCGAGGTCGAGGGAACGTGGGTACGCCTCGACGGCGAACGTATTCGATCCTTGGCGACGCTGCTGGAAGAGGCGCGCACCCTGGCGGGGTGGGACGGCGAGGGGCTCAGGCTCACGCCGATGCAGGTCGGCGTCGTCGATCTATTCACGAGCGCATCCGACCACGTGAGTATCAGCGACGCGTGGAGGACGCGGATTGCCCCGCTGCGCGACGGCTCCGCGGATAAAGGTGTGCCGCCGGTGCCGTCGCTGAGTTCGGTCCTGCGCCCGTATCAGCGCCGTGGGCACGCGTGGTTGACGGCTCGCCTGTCCAGTGGCATCGGTGGAATTCTGGCTGACGACATGGGCCTGGGTAAAACCGTTCAGATCCTGTCGGCTGTGGCAGCGCTGCGAGCGCATGCACCCGCCGGTGATCCCTCGCCGGTTCTCGTCGTGGCGCCGACCTCCGTCGTCGGCGTGTGGATAGACCAGGCGCGTACCTTCACACCGCACCTACGCGTACGCGCGGTGACGGAAACAGCCGCGCGCCGGGGGACGACGATCCAGGAGGAGGTTGCCGATGCGGATATTGTCGTCACCTCCTACACGCTCGTCCGCCTGGAGGCAGAGCAGTGGAACCAGGTGCGCCTCGGCGGAGTCGTCATCGATGAAGCGCAAGCGGTGAAAAACCCTCGCACTGCGACCTACCGTGCACTTCGCGATCTTGAGTCACCCTGGAAGTTGGCGGTGTCCGGCACCCCCATCGAAAACTCGCTGGGAGACCTGTGGTCGTTGCTTTCCTTGACGTGCCCCGGCCTCCTGCCCCCGTGGGAAACGTTCCAGCAGCAGGTGCGCAGGCCAATCGAAAACGGCACGGACCCGGCGATGCTCGGGCGTCTGACGGCGTACGTCGCGCCCTTCGTCCTGCGACGCACGAAGGAGGAGGTCGCTCCGGATCTGCCCGACAAGATCGTCGACATTGTGCGCGTCGATTTAGGCAAGGAACACCGCCATATCTACGACCAGTACCTGGCCCGCGAGCGCGCCCGGATTCTCGATCTCCTACGCGACGTGGATGCGAACCGAATGAGTGTGCTTACGTCAATTACGAGGCTGCGTCAGCTAGCGCTCGATCCGGCTCTCGTCGAGGATTCGTACGCGCACGTGGGGTCGGCAAAAATCGAGTACCTGGCGGATCGCCTGGATGAGATCGTGCCTCTCGGGCATCAGGCGCTGGTGTTCAGCCAGTTCACCTCGTTCCTGGAGCGTATTCGGCACATGCTTGAGCGCCGCGGAATATCCGTCGTGCAGCTCGATGGGTCGACGCGTGGTCGCGCTGAGGTCATCGAAAAGTTCCGTTCGGGCGATGCCCAAGTCTTCCTCATCTCGCTGAAGGCTGGTGGTTCCGGATTGACCCTCACCGAGGCGGACTACGTCTACGTCATGGATCCCTGGTGGAATCCTGCCGCCGAGGAGCAGGCGATTGATCGCGCGCACCGCATCGGTCAGACAAAGAAAGTCAATGTCTATCGAATGGTCGCGACTGACACGATCGAAGCGAAGGTCGTGGAGCTTCAGGATCGCAAGCGTCAGCTCATTTCTTCGGTGATGAATGGGACCGGGACGGGTGCTCGCCTCAGCGAGGCGGACCTGCGCGGGCTCCTCGACTAAAGGGTGGCGAAGCCTTTCGGGCGCACGGCGACCTTCAAGCCGGCACGTGTGCGCACGGCGTCAAGGGCGTCGCTGACGTCGGACAGCTCATACTCGTGTGTGATGAGTGGCGACAGGTTGATGCGTCCGCTTGAGAGCGCCTCGACGGCCGCCGCGTAGTCATCTAGGGTCGCGTTGGCGCTGCCGCTGAGGGTCAGCTCGCGGTAGTGCACGAGGTTGGGGTCGATCTGAGCCATCGCTCCCGCGGGGAAGCCGGCGAAGAAAGAAATGTGGCCGCCGATACGCGCGCACTGAGCGGCAACGGGGACGAGGCCTGGGGCTCCGACTGCGATGATGACGACATCTGCTCCAACACCGTCAGTCCACGTCAGGACCTCACGCACAAGATCCTCTCCTTGGGCGCTGGTCGTCAACTCGGCTCCGATCGCCCGCGCGGGTTCGAGGCGTGCCTGCCGTCCGCACGCCATGACGCGTGCGCCGGCGCAAACCGCGAGTGCGCAGTGGATGAGGCCGATCGGTCCCGTTCCCAGAACGAGGACACGGGAGTCGGATTCGATGGGCAGGCGTGTTGTTGCGCGCATGCAGCACGAGAGCGGCTCGGCGAGCGCGAGGTGAGGCGGGGCGATCTCGCGAGCGACGGGGGTGATGCACGCGAGTGCTTCTTCGGGGATGAGGATGAAGTCCGCGAGGCCTCCATCCACCCCCGTTCCGAATAGGCGCATGTTCGCGCACACGTTAGAGCGCCCACTCGTGCAGGGGGCGCAGTGTCCGCAGGCAATCTCGGGCGCGAGTCCGACCTGCGTGCCCGGAGCGGGAACGTCGACTCCTGCGGTGAGGTCGCTTCCAACGCGCCATACGCGCGCGGCGATTTCGTGGCCGAGCACCACGCCCGGGGTGACGCCGTTCGTCTTTTGTCCCGTTGCGATGCGCAGGTCCGTGCCGCACAGAGTTGTTGCTTCGACGGAGAGGAGAACGTCACGCGGGCCGAGTGTTGGAATGGGGCGTTCGTCGAGTACCAGGGCGCCGGGGGAGCGAAGCGACGCTGCGAGCATGGATTCCATGCTCCCAGCATAGGGCTTGTGCTCCTCGTGGGAGGGGCGCCTTTTACCTCATCTGTACGCGCCAACGCAGCTTCCCCCCAACAACAGGATCGAACATATGTTCTATATAATGGCTGTGTGACCACGGAACGACGCTACGCAGAACTGCATGCGCACAGCGCCTTCACCTTCCTGGACGGGACAGATGAGCCTGCGCGCATGGTGGAGGAAGCTGCGCGCCTCGGGCTCGATGCCCTCGCAATTCTCGACGTCGACGGCATGTACTCAACGGTCCAGACGACTATGGCTGCCCGCACGGTCGGCCTGCCGATCGTGTACGGCGCTGAGCTCACGCTCGCGCCGGACGCTCTGAGGAGCATCATTCCGGGGTCATCTGCACCGGGGTGGGGACTCGCTCCCGGAGCGGAAGATCCGGGGATGCGCCTCCCCATTGTGGCGGCCAGCCCCACCGGCTATGCACATCTCGTGGGAGCGATGAGCGATCGAGCACTGTCCGAACCCGGGCAGCGCAATCCCCGCCACGACCTCGTCAATCTGAGCGAGGCCGGAGGGGAGCTCATCGTCCTTACTGGCGGTAAGCGGGGGCCGCTCATGCGCGCACTACGAGCCGGGGGCGCGGCACCCGCACGCCGAGTCCTGGACGGACTTGTAGACGCTTTTGGGCGCGACCAGGTCCTCGTCGAGTGGCAGGCCGCGCGTGGGGACGAGGACGAGGTCGGAGACGTGCTCGCGGAGCTTGCGCGTGCGAGCGGAACTCGCCTGGTGGCGACGAGCGGAGCGCGCATGTCCTCACCCTCGAAGCAGGCGCTCGGCGACATTTTGACGGCGACCCGCTTGGGGTCTTCCTTGGACGAGGCGGAGGCTCACCTGAGCGCACACCGCTCCTTCCTGCGTTCACCCGCAGAGATGGCGCGACTGCACGGGGCACACCCGCGGGCACTCGACAATGCGTGCGAGGTCGCATCCGCATGCGCTTTCGACCTGCGCCTCGTCGCCCCGCGCTTGCCGCGCACCCAGGTCCCCGACGGACACACCCCGGACAGCTGGCTCGCGCACTGCACCTACGAGGGCGCGAGCGTGCGCTACGGTTCACGCGCGCACCACCCCCGGGCATGGGAGACGATCGAGCACGAACTGGGGGTCATCGAGCGCCTCGGCTTTGCGGGCTACTTTCTCATCGTCAAGGAGATCGTCGACTTTTGCGCCCGCAACGGGATCCTCTGCCAGGGCAGGGGGAGCGCCGCCAACTCGGCGGTGTGCTATTGCCTGGGAATCGCAGCGGTGGACGCAGTGCGCCACAACCTGCTGTTCGAGCGATTTTTATCTGATGCGCGCTCAGGGCCACCGGATATCGACGTCGATATCGAGGCGTGTCGCAGAGAAGAGGTCATCCAGTACGTCTACGACACGTTTGGGAGGGATCGCGCGGCCCAGGTCGCGAACGTCATTACCTACCGACCGCGCTCAGCGATCCGCGACGTCGCGCGCGCCCTCGGATACCCGGCCGGTACGGCGACGGCCTGGTCCCAGGGCAGGGGAGCGGTGCCACCCCTCGTTAGGGATGCGGCCCAGGCGCTCGCGCGTCTTCCCCGGCACATGGGCATCCACTCGGGCGGCATGGTGCTCACCGATCAGCCGGTATCGCGCATCTGCCCGGTTGGGTGGGCAGCAATGCCGGGACGTACGGTTCTCCAGTGGGATAAGGAGGACTGCGCGGATGCTGGCCTCGTGAAGTTCGACCTGCTATCGCTCGGCATGCTGACGGCGTTGCGCGTCGCCTTCGAGGAGCTCCAGGCGGGCGGTGCGCGTGCGGGGGCGGCCTTGAATCAGCTGCGCGGCTGGGCGCCTCGAGTCGTGCAAGGGCGCGAGGGCCAGCCCCTAGGCCTGCACACCCTTCCGGAGGAGGATCCAAGGGTCTATGACTTGCTGTGCGCGGCCGACACGGTGGGCGTCTTCCAGGTGGAGTCGCGCGCGCAGATGAATACGCTTCCTAGGCTCAAACCGCGCTGCTTCTACGACATTGTCGTGGAGGTCGCTCTGATCCGACCGGGGCCGATCCAGGGGCGCTCAGTCAACCCCTATCTGCGACGCCGGTCGGGACGCGAGGAGGTCACCTATCTGCACCCACTCCTTGAGCCCGCCCTGCGCCAGACGCTCGGCGTGCCCCTCTTTCAGGAGCAGCTCATGCGCATCGCGACGGATGCAGCGGGATTATCGGGAGCGCGTGCCGATCAGCTGCGCCGCGCGATGGGCGCCAAGCGCAGCCCGGAGCGCATGGAAGCCCTCAAGGGGGACCTCATGGCGGGCATGGAGGAACGAGGGATCGATGCGCCCACGCGTGAGCGCATCTTTGAACAGCTCAAGGGCTTTGCGGACTTCGGGTTCCCGGAGTCTCATTCGTTTTCCTTCGCGCACATCGTGTACGCATCCTCCTGGCTGAAGGTGCACGCCCCCGAGCACTTTTATGCCGCGATCCTGGCCTCCCAGCCGATGGGCTTCTATTCGCCCGCGACCCTCGTGCAGGACGCCCGCAGGCACGGGGTGCGCGTGGTGGGTCCATCGGTCAACGATTCACTCGTCGACGCGAGCGTGCAGCGTGTGGGCGAAAATGAGGCGGGGGAGTCCTACAACCCGGGGCGCCCGGAGGCTTTGCCCTCGCGCGGCACCGTTGCCCTCGATGTCGATCGCGAGCTTGCGGTGCGTATCGGGCTTTCTCAGGTACGAGGCCTGGGCGCGGCCGCCGAGCGCATCGTCGATGCCAGGCGTCAGGGAGCTTTTACGAGTCAGGCGGACCTCGCGCGGCGCGCCCACGTGAGCGCCTCCGCCATGGAAAAGCTCGCGATGGCCGGCGCTCTCGAATGCCTGGGGGTCGGGCGGCGCGAGGGGGCATGGGCTGCTGGGGCGCTCGCGCAGCCACAGGCTCGGGCCGGTCAATGGCAGCCGTTTCTTCCGGGTACGGAGGTGGGGTCCCGCGTACCCGAGTTGCCTTCGTTATCGGAGGTGGAGCGCATGTGCTCGGATGTCGCTTCGACGGGGCTGACCCCGGGGCGCCACCCTTTCAGCTACGTCCGTGGATCGCTGCCCACTAGCGTCCTCCGGGCTGGCGAGCTGAGCCAGTACCTGGCCGGACGCATCGTCGACATCGCCGGAGTCGTCACCCATCGACAGCGCCCGCACACGGGCGGGGGGATCACGTTCCTCTCCCTTGAAGACGAGACAGGTTTTGTCAACGTCTCGGTGTCGGTGGGTGCGTGGAAGAAGTTTCGACGCGTGTGCCTGGAGTCGAATGCGCTCCTCGTTCGCGGGACGCTCGAATGGGGTGATGGCGCGATTAACGTGCAAGCCTTCCGGATCGCCCCCGTTGACCTGCCCATCGACGTACGTTCCCGGGACTTTCGCTAACCAGCGCTTCGCGCGTGCTTTGCCACGCCATCCAGGAGGTATGTGCGCAGGTCATCGACCGTGTCGCAGACGGCATCCGCGTCGTCAAGGCCGTCCTCAGTCGCGTAGCCCCACCCAACGCCGATCACTGGAATGCCAGCCTCCTTGGCGCCGCGCACATCCCAGATCGAATCGCCGACGATGACGGGGTGGGAGATGTCGGCGCCGCGGGCCTCCAAGCGCGTCAAGGCCTCGTGAATGACGGTTGCTTTGCTCGATGCCGGATCGGGAGTAGCCCCGGCAATCACATCAAAAACGCTGGACAGGCCGAGATGCTCCATCTGAGCGAGAGCCATCGGGGCCTGCTTCGACGTCGCGGTCGCCAACGGAACGCCCGCATCATGAAGTTCATGAAGCAGATCAATGACCCCGGGGAAAGGCTCGGGATCAAGAAAGTGAGCTTGATATCGCGAACGGTAACCACTCACGAGGTTGGCTAGGAGCCCACCCTCGTACCCCAGGTCACCGAAGGAGTACCACAGCGGCGGGCCAACATAGCTGCGAAGCCGCTGATCGTCAGGGATCGGCAAATCGGAGTCTGACAGTGCGCCACGAAATGCACTCATGACGGCAGGAGCGGAATCAACAATCGTTCCGTCGACGTCAAAAAGGACAACAGAAATGGATAAAGACACGTGGCTCTCCCGCGTTGTTGGTGCTTTCTTAGTCACTATGCCCTATTATCCCGAGAGAAGCATCCGACACGACCACGAGGAGGGAGACATGGAATCACGAGCACGACTGACGCCGATCGTTCAGGCAAATAGTGCGCGCGCTGCCGCATGGCGAGTCTTCTTCGAGGCGTCCGGGCGCCTGCAGGGCATTCTCGAGACGCGCCTCAAGCGCACCTACGGGGTTTCCATGCCCGACTACAACATCCTTTTGGCCCTCTGGGAGGCGCCGGGACATCGCCTGCGTATGGGCGAGCTGGCCGACCGCGTTGTTTATTCTCCGTCGCGCGTCACCTACCTCGTCTCGAATCTGTCGCGCGACGGGTGGGTCGAGCGCGTCCCCTCCGCGGTCGATCGTCGCGGCTACGACGCGTGCCTGACCACCCAGGGAATTGAAACTGTGCTTGCCGCCACAGAGCTGCATCAGCAGACGGTCAGCGAGTACCTCCTGGACGGCATGACGGACGCCGATATCGACTCAATTGCCAAGGTTTTCGCCACTCTTGACTCGCGCCTGCGCGACGGCGAAAAGGACTCCTAGTTTCGATTGGCGCATGTCGCCCACATCGTGTTAAGCTTCTACTCGCTTGCGGATCGCAACGGTTCGCATCGCTCACCTGCGCGGGTGGCGGAATAGGCAGACGCGCTAGCTTGAGGTGCTAGTCCTCATTTTACGAGGGTGGGGGTTCAAGTCCCCCTCCGCGCACGAAATGCCCCGGGGCCGAAAGGCTCCGGGGTTTTCCATATCAATCGTGAGGAGGCACCGTGCGTATCGACATGTGGCTCGACACCTGCGACCCATGGAGCTATCTCGGGCTGCGACACCTGCGCGCAGCCCTCGAGGAATTCGAGCATCGTGACAAGGTCGAGGTCTACCTGCACGCTTTCCTTCTTGACCCAGAACTTGACGCCCCCGTCGACAAACCCCGCGTCGTGGCTCTCGTGGAATCCGGCGCTGCGACGCTCGAAGAAGTGCACGAATCCGACGAGCGCATGCAGGCACTCGGCGCGCGCGAGGGGATTCGCTTCGACTTCGATAACCTCATCATCGCTCCGACATCGCGCGCACACCGCGTCATCGCGGCCGCGCACGATGCGGATATTGATGCCGATACGGTGGTAGGTCCATCCTCGCTGCAGCTGAAGGTTGCCGAGGCCATCATGCGTGCACACTTCGAGATGGGGCTGGACATCTCCCACCCCGAGGTTCTCATCGGGTGTGCCCAGGACATTGGAATGCCACCGGAGCTTGCTGCTCTCGCCGTGGGCGACGAGGAATGGGCGTCCCGCGTGTATTCGGACTTCCAGATGGCGATGCACATGGGTGTCACCGCCGTCCCAACGTACGTCTTTGACGCGCAGTTCCTCGTCGACGGACATCAAACGATCACCGCATTTATGAACATCCTGGCCACGGCTTGGGAACAGTCTCGAAAGGATCACGCATGAGCGAGAACAACACCCCCACCTCGAACACTCAGGGCGCTCCCAGCCCGATGGAACTCGTCCAGGAGTTCCATCGCACATACTCGATGCCGATTCGTTCTTTCGACGATCCGACGCTGTCCTACGAACGCCTCGGCATGCGCATGAGCCTGATCGCAGAAGAATTCGCAGAACTCGTTGGAGCGGTCTACGGCAAGCGCGCCCGCGCGATTATTGAGACGGCTACCGCCGAGGCGGTAGCGGCAGACGATGGCGAGCGCGATGTTATTGAGGCTGCGGACGCCCTCGCCGACCTGATCTACGTCATCTACGGTATGGCGATCGAGTCCGGAATGGATCTCGATTCTGTGCTCGCCGAGGTCCAGGCTTCGAACCTCTCCAAGCTCATGCCGGACGGCTCCGTCAAACTACGCGAGGATGGAAAGGTCCTCAAGGGCCCCAACTTCTTCCCGCCAAATGTTGCGCGCGGCCTTGGCCTGGAGACCGGGAAGAGCGCCAACGGCGCGGACTAAGGTCCCTAGCACGCGCATTCGTGCCCGCCAGGTGACACAATAGACGCGGTCCACTCATAAGGAGGAAAGACATGGCACGCGTCGCAGTCATCGGCGGAGGTTACGGAGGCGTCACGGTCGCAAAGGGGCTGGACCCCATCGCGGACGTTGTCCTCATCGAACAGAAGGACCAGTTCGTCCACCACGCAGCCGCGCTGCGTGCCGCGGTCGACACCGTGTGGGAACACGCGATCTTCATGCCCTACACGAACCTTCTGCACCGCGGCGAGGTCGTGCGAGGCACCGTGTCGCGTGTCGACGGCACGACCGTTCACGTCTTCGGCCACGACCCGATCGAGGCCGACTACGTCGTCTTCGCAACCGGATCGACCTATCCTTTCCCCGCGAAATACTCCTCTTACCGCTCGTCCGTGGCGAAGGCGCGCCTCGAGCAGCTGCATGAGAACCTCGGACGGGCCCGCTCTGTGATGATCGTCGGCGGTGGCACCGTCGGCATCGAGCTGACCGGCGAACTCGCCAATGCCTTCCCCGGCCTGGACATCACGATTGTCGAGGCCTCCGATCAGATCCTGGGCACGCCCGGCTACACCGACGCGCTGCGCAGCGAGATCAGCGAGCAGCTCAGCACCCTCGGTGTGCGCGTTGTGACCGGCTCTGAGCTCGCTTACCTGCCCCCGCAGAACGTCGGCGACCTCGGTCACTTCATGGTCGAAACCAAGAACGGTGACGTCATTGAGGCCGATCTGTGGTTCCAGTGCTACGGTGCCCGCGCCAACACCGGCTTCCTGATCGGCAGCGACTACGAGTCCGTCATGAACCCGAACGGCACCATCCGTGTCGATGGCACCATGCAGGTCGCGGATCACCCGAACGTCTACGCCGTCGGTGACCTCACCGATGTGCGTGAATCGAAGCGTGCCGACGCCGCTCGCCAGCAGGCCCGCGTCGTCATCGCGAACATCACCGCCCAGATCGAAGGGGAGAAGCCCGACGCCATCTACCAGCCGACGAAGGAATGGGTGATCCTGCCCCTCGGCCCGAACATGGGTGCGTCGCAGCTGCTTGATGCGGACGGGCAGACCCGCATTCTTGGCGCGGAGCAGACCGCCGAGATTAAGGGAACCGACCTGATGGTGTCTGTTATTCGTTCGCAGCTCAACCTCCCCTGATAAAGTGCGCCGTCTCACGGTAGAATGACTGTCATGACTGGAGATGCCCGCCGCGCGCTGACGCGCCTGCTCAACGCTTTCGAAAACCACTTCGACATCGCCCGCGATGGAGACGAGGCCGACGACGCCGCGCTCGAAGCAGCTGAGCTTGCGCTGCGTGACGCGTTCTTCACCTACGACGACATTCTTTTCACTCAGCTGGGCGTGGAATTGCCGTTCGACATTCTCGATGATTCCGAGGATGACGACGATGATTTCGACGAGTCCGATGACGATGAAGAAGACGGCGATGAGGATGATGACGACGACTTCATTGAGGTCGACGACTGATTCGATCATCAGCTTGTTCAAGATGGGTGGGGCCCGAACCTAGCGGTTCGGGCCCCACCCATCTCAACGTGCCTCACATGATGTCGATTGCGTGAAGCGCGCCTTACTACTGAGCCACCTCGGTGAGAACCTGCCGAATGGGCGCTGGCAACGGCTCCGTGTAGTCGAGCAGCGTCTCAAGCTGGCGCAGCGTGCGCGGACCGACGAGGGCACTGGTGACACCCGGATAATCGCGCACCCATGCGAGCGCCACGTCGCCGGTCGAGCGTTCGAGTCCCGCGCCCGCGCGCGTGGCAGCCTCAATGACGCCGCGCGCTGAGCCCGTCAAGTGACCCTCCACCAGATGGCGAAGATGCGGCGAAGCGGCGCGTGAGTCCGCGGGCGTCGAGTGGCGGTACTTGCCCGTCAGAGCGCCGCCAGCTAGTGCGGACGCGGCGATGATGCCGACCCCGTGTTCACTCAACTCGGCCACCGTCGCAGCCTGCGAGGTATCCGCGAGGGAGAACGGGAACTCGACCACCGAGATCGGAGCGCTCGCTCCGAGCACGCCGCGTGTCACGGCCTCGGCAAGCTGCCAATGCGTCGCCCGCGACAGTCCCACGTAGCGCGCACGGCCAGAGCGATACGCGGCGGTCGCTGCTTCAAGAGTCTCCTCCAGCGGGACCTCCGCGCGAGGCTCCACCATCCACACGTCCACGTAGTCGGTGTCCAACCGTGCGAGGGCATCATCGAGACTGCGCAGCAGATCGCCGCGTCCGGCAGCGCTCACCCACGCGCCTTCGGAGGCCCGGCGCACGCCGCCGCGCCACGCTACTGCCACGCGGTGCCGACCAACGGCTGAGATGGCTTCGGACAGGATGTCAACTGCCATGCCGTCGCCATGGGAAGCGGAACATTCGACGAGGTTGCCGCCCGAGTCGACGAAACGGCGCAGCATGTCGAGCGCTTCGGGGCCGTCAGTGTCGCGCCCCCAGGTGAGCGTGCCGATGCCGAGAGCCGACAGGTAGAGTCCGGTGCGGCCGCATTGCTTCAAGTCCATGCGTCTAGCCTAGCCGAGTCCGCGACAGCCACCGTGCATGTTGCTCGGGGAGCGGGGGAGTGGTTCCACCAAACACCGGGCAGAGCGAACGCACCCCGCACCAGTTGCACAGAGGATTCTTGCGAGGTGCAAAGGAGTCATTCTCAATGTCGCGCGAAATCGATTCCCAGAGCTGGTCGATGTGACGCTCAAAGTTCGCGATGTCGCCTGCTTCAGGATCAAAGGTGATGACCTGGCCGGCCTTCAGATAGACGAGCTGCATGCGAGAGGGCAGCACCTGCGTGCGCGCGAGAAGCAGCGCGTAGAAACGCAGCTGGTACAGGGCCTCGTCGACGTAGCGCGGGCCGGGCGCCTTTCCGGTCTTGTAGTCGACGACCCGCAGCCGCCCATCGGGAGCACGGTCAACACGGTCGATGAAACCGAGGAGCCGCACGCCGCCCGAGGTCGTCGTCGTCACGCGCTGCTCAAGCGCTGCCGGCGCAATCCACTGGGGCTGCTCGATCGCAAAGTACCCATCGATGACCGCGCGCGCCTCGTCGAGCCACGCGTCACGGTCCGCATCGTCGCTAAACAACGCGGGAACCTCCGGGTTCTTCGATGCCAGGGCCTCGTATTGGGGCCCTACCTGGCTGCGCGCAGCCTCAGGTGTACGCTGCTGTGCTGGTAGAGCGAAAAGATGTTCCAGCACCGCGTGCACGATTGTCCCCAGAGCCTTCGCGCGCGTCTCCGGTTCACGGTATCCGTCCAGGACGTGAAGACGGTACTGCAGGGGGCAACGCTCGTATTCCTTTGCTCGCGAAGCCGAGAGTGCGGGCTCCCACGTGCGCTCGGCTGCCGAAGGGGTGATCAGGTCTGTCATGAATACCACGCTAACCCCTGCCGCCCTCATCTGTGTCCTTCCATGGGCGCAACAGGTGGCAAGCGGTATCATTTACGTAATGACTATTCAGCGTAATAATTCGATGTCGGCCAACGATTTTGGCCAGCCTACCCGCCGAGGCGTCCTTTCCGAGGGCGATCGCGTGCAGGTTCGCGACCCCAAGGGACGCTTCCACCAGGTGATTCTCGTGAGCGGTGGCCGTTTCCAATCCAACCGCGGCGGATTCAACCATAACGACGTCATTGGCCGTCCCGACGGCCAGGTGATCGTCACGGAGGAAGGCCGCCAGTTCCAGATCCTGCGGCCCCTGCAGGTCGACTATGTGATGTCGATGCCCCGCGGCGCCGCCGTCGTCTACCCCAAGGACGCAGGGGTCATCACCCACATGGGTGATATTTTCCCCGGCGCGACCGTCGTCGAGGCCGGCGCGGGTTCCGGAGCGCTGTCGATGGCTCTCCTTGATGCCGTTGGCCCGCAGGGTCGCCTTGTCTCTGTGGAGCGTCGCCAGGACTTCGCTGACATCGCGGCCGCCAACGTCGACCTGTGGTTCGGCCGCCGCCACCCCGCATGGGACCTGCGCGTCGGTGACGTCGACGAGGTGCTGTGGTCGGCCGAAGAAGGCAGCGTTGACCGGGTCGTGCTCGACATGCTTGCTCCCTGGGAGAACATCGAGGCCATCACCCATGCGCTGATTCCGGGCGGCGTGCTCGTGTGCTACGTCGCGACCGTCACGCAGATGTCACGTCTCGTCGAGGATTTGCGCGCCTCCGAGCGTTTCACTGATCCGATTGCCTGGGAGGATATGCGCCGCGAGTGGCACCTCGACGGCCTGGCCGTACGCCCCGAGCACCGCATGGTGGCTCACACCGGTTTCCTGGTGGTCACCCGCCTCCTCGCGCCCGGCGTTGCTCCGCAGGAACGCTCAACACGTCCGGCGAAGGCAGCTGAAGGCCAGGGCGGCGCGTGGGACGACGAGCAGGACTGGTCGCTGGAGAAGGTCGGTCAGCGTGTGAACTCCGAGAAGAAGGTGCGCAAGGTCCGCCGCGACGTCGTCGCGCAGGCCGACACGTGGGCGTCGGAGGGACGTGAGGCAGCAGCTGATGAGTGAGGTCGAAGCCCGTCAGGCTCTCGAACGACGCCTGATATCTCTGGAAGAAAAGAACGGCCGCCTCACCACCGCGCTGACGACTGCGCGCACCGAGTTGATTCGGCTCCAGGGCGAGCTGGCGGACGTGTCGCGTCCTCCGCAGACTCTGGCGACGTTCGTGCGGGCGTTTCCCGCGTCCCGTCAAATCGAGGTCGTCACAGGCGGTAAGCGCATGCGCGTTGCCGTCACGCCGAAGCTCGATGTCACTGACCTGTCGTACGGGCAGTGGGTGCGTCTCGACGACACGATGATCGCCGTGGCCGCGGATGACTTCCCGCGCAGCGGGCAGGTCGTGTCCGTGCTCGAAATCGTCGGCGCCGACCGCGTGCTCGTGGCGACGGAAGGCGGAGCGGAGACCCTGCTCGAGTTGGCCGGCCCTCTACGCCACGGAAACCTGCGCCCCGGCGACTCCCTCGTCGTGGACGCCCGCGCGGGCATCGCGTTCGAGCGCATCGTGCGCGAGGATGTTGAGCAGCTGCTCACCCCCGAGGTCCCCGACGTCACGTACGAAGACATCGGTGGTCTGGACGATCAGATTGCGCAGGTGCGCGACTCGATCGAGATGCCGTTTAACCATCCTGAGCTGTACCGCCAGTTTGGTCTGCGCCCGCCCAAGGGCATTCTCTTGTATGGGCCTCCCGGCTCGGGCAAGACCCTGATTGCGAAGGCCGTTGCCAACTCGCTGTCGAAGCGTGGGGGTGCGTCGACCTTCTTCCTGTCGATCAAGGGCCCCGAACTGCTCAACAAGTTCGTCGGCGAAACCGAGCGCCAGATTCGCGCCATTTTCGCTCGTGCGCGGACCCTCGCAGCCGGCGACACCCCCGTCGTCATCTTCTTCGATGAAATGGAGGCCCTGTTCCGCACGCGTGGCACGGGCGTGTCCTCAGACGTCGAAACAATGATCGTTCCGCAGCTGCTCGCCGAGATGGACGGCGTCGAATCCCTCGACAACGTCGTGATCATCGGCGCATCCAACCGCGCGGACATGATCGACCCGGCCGTGTTGCGCCCGGGGCGCCTCGATGTGCGTATCCGCGTGGATCGCCCCGACCGCGCGGGCGCCCTCGACATCTTCTCGAAGTATCTGACGCCCCAGGTGCCGATCCATGCCTCGGAAATCGAGCGTTTCGGTGGCATCAACGAGGCCGTGGCGGGCATGAGCAAACGCGCCGTCGATGCGCTCTACGCGCGCAATGAGACGACGGCGCTCTTCCTCGCAACCCTGGTGAATGGCGACCACAAGCGCATCTACCTGTCCGACCTCGTGTCCGGCGCACTCATCGCCGGCATCGTCGAACGCGCAAAGAAGTACGCGATCAAGGACGCGCTGACGGGCGCCTCGTCCGGCCTGAGTATGGATCATCTGCTGCGCGGGGTGCACGAGGAGATGAATGAGTCGCTCGAACTGGCTGCCACTTCCTCGCCGGAAGACTGGGCTCGTACGAGCGGTCTGGCTCCCGAAATCGTCAGCGTGAAGCCGATTGGAACGGTGAAATGAGCAGCGAACGCATTATTGGTACCGAAACCGAGTACGGGGTGTACCGTCCCGGCGACGCGTGGGCAAACCCGATCGCCCTGTCGACGAAAGTCGTCACCACGTACGGCGAGATCAGCCGCGAGGGCACGCCGGCCCAGGGCGCGGGCGTCGTCCGCTGGGACTACACGGGGGAGGACCCGCTCAACGATCTGCGTGGTATGCGCATGTCTCGTGCTGCGGCAGACCCGTCTTTGCTCACTGACGATCCGTACCACCTCGCACCGTCCGGTGGCTCGGAGCGCGTCGCTCGGCCGACCCCCGAAGAACTCGCCCTCCCGGCAGCGACGACCGCCGTCCTCACGAATGGCGCACGCCTGTACGTCGACCACGCGCACCCCGAGTATTCCGCGCCCGAGACGATCGGTGCGCGCGATGCGCTCCTGTGGGACCGCGCCGGCGAGGTGATCGCCCAGCGTGTCATGGCACGCCTGGAACAACTGGGCGAAGAACCTATCGTCCTTGTTAAGAACAACACCGACGGCAAGGGCGCAGCCTACGGCACCCACGAGAATTACCAGATGCCTCGCATCACCGACCTCGATGCGATCGTGCGAGGTCTGACGCCCTTCATGGTGACGCGCCCCGTCATCTGCGGTGCCGGCCGCGTGGGACGCGGGCAAAAGAGCGAGGTTCCGGGCTTCCAGATGTCCCAGCGCGCCGACTTTGTGGAGAACGAGGTCGGACTGGAGACCACTTTCAACCGCCCGATCATCAACACGCGCGACGAGCCGCATGCGAATCCGGCTCAGTTCCGCCGACTCCACGTCATCGGCGGCGACGGCAACATGTTCGATGTCTCAGCTTTCCTGCGTTTTGGCACCACGTCGCTCGTCCTGTGGGCAATCGAGCAGGGCACCGACCTGCGCTGGGATTCGATCGTCATGGACGATCCCGTGCAGGAAACCTGGAACGTGTCGCACCATCCCGACCTCGACTACAAGGTGACCACCGCGGGCGGCGCCTACACGGCGGCGGAGCTCCAGCAGGTTTACTTGGATCTGGTTCTCGACACTTTTGAGGAGACGGGAACGACGCCCACGCAGGCCGATCAGGAGATCCTCACCCTGTGGCAGTCAGTGCTGGATCGCATGCGCGCCGACCTCTTCTCGGTGGCCACCGAGGTCGAATGGGTGGGCAAGTACCAGCTCGTCAAGCGACAGAAGGAACGCGCCGGGCTCGAATGGACCGATCCGCGCCTGGCCGCCATCGACCTGCAGTGGGCAGACCTGCGTCCCAGCCACGGCCTCGTCTATCGACTCGCGAAGGCTGGCATGGTCACGCGCCTCGTGTCCGACGAAGAGGTCGAGCGCGCCGCAGACGTGGCGCCCACGAACACCCGTGCACACGTGCGCGGATGGGCGGTGGCCAATCGGCCCGACCTCGTGAAGGCATCATGGTCCTCGCTCGTCCTTGACCCGGGCGAGGGTGACCTCGTCCGATTCCCGATCGCCGACGCGCGTGATACCTCAACACGATAAAGAACGACAGAAAGAAGAGTAATAATGTCGAATCAGATTTTCGCAGGCGGCCCGCCCCCCGAAGACGACGCGATCGAGGCGGCCGGCCAGGTTCAGGCGCGCACCTCGTCGATCGACTCCCTCCTCGACGAGATCGATTCCGTTCTCGAAACCAACGCCGAGGCGTTCGTCCAGGGCTTCGTCCAGAAGGGCGGCCAGTGACGTGAGGCGTCGAGTTTTCGGCATCGAAACGGAGTACGGGCTCACGGCCGCGTCCCCGAGCGGGGGTGCCCCGATGGATGCCGAGCACGCCGCTCGCCAGCTGTTCGAGCCACTCCTGCATCAGGGGCGCTCCTCAAACCTCTTTCTGCGTAACGGCGGGCGTCTCTACCTCGACGTGGGCGCTCATCCCGAGTACGCGACTGCCGAGTGCGATCGTCTTGAGGATTTGCTCGAGCAGGATCGCGCCGGCGCCGCCATGCTTGCTGATCTGGCGGTTCAGGCAGACGAGGCCCTCTCCGAGCTCGGCTCAGACCTGCACCTTCACCTGTTCCGAAACAACCTGGACTCGCAGGGCAACTCCTACGGCTGCCACGAAAACTATCTTCTCCATCGGCGCCGCGACTTCCGTCAGGTCGCCGATGCGCTCGTCGCATTCTTCGTGACGCGCCAGATTCTCGTCGGTAACGGATGGATCAACACCGCTGCGGCAACGCCGCGCCTGCAGTTCTCCCAGCGCGCCGATCAGATGTGGGACGCCGTATCCTCGGCGACCACACGCTCGCGTCCGATCATCAACACCCGCGACGAGGCCTTGGCTGATTCTGGCGCATATCGACGCATGCACGTCATCGTCGGCGACACGAACGTCGCCGAGCCGACTACCGCGCTCAAGGTCGGTATGACCGAGCTCCTCATCCACGCGATCGAGGATGGCCTGCAGCTCGAAGACCTGGCGCTCGCTGACCCGATGCGCGCAATCCGCGAGGTCAACTCCGACCTGTCCGGCTCGGCACCCCTCGAGCTTGCCAATGGGCGCACGACGAGCGCCGTCGCGTTGCAACGAGAAATCCGTGAGCGCGTGCTCGCCCGCATCCCCGTCGCGGAGCTGGATCCGATGCGCACCTACATCGTCGACCTGTGGGGCAGGGGCATCGATGCCATCGCCAGCGGCGACTGGAGCAGCATCGACACCGAGCTCGACATCGCGATCAAGCACAAGCTTCTCACGTCGTACTGCGCGCGCAGTGGGGCAAGCCTCGCTGATCCGCGCGTGGCTCGGCTCGAGCTGTCGTACTCCGATATCACCGCTGATGGTCTGTGGGAGCGAATGGAACGCGCCGGACTCATGCGACGCCTCACCACCGTCGACGGTGTCCGTCGCGCGCAGACGATCGCGCCTGCGACGACCCGCGCTCACCTGCGCGGACGTATCATCGCAGCCGCCGAAGACGCCCGCGCCGACCTGAGCGTCGACTGGGTGCACGTGCGTCTCGATGAGTCGTCGACGATTCCGTTGTCCCTGCAGGATCCGTTAGCCACAGCCGACCCGCGTGTTGACGCGCTCATCGCGCAGATCGACTCTCAGTCTCCTACGATTCCCGCATGAGCCCCGAGTCGTCGTCCCCTGATTCCCGCGCCGTCAGCCGCGCGCGCGGGTCCTCTCAGCGAGCGGCTGCGCGTGCACAGCGCTCCCGTGGCATCTCCCGTGCATCTATCTTCCTGCGCGTTGCGCTCGCAGTGGTTCTCATCGCCACGGGAGGTGGACTCGCCTGGTGGGCTTTCCATCCCCGCCCCGCCGCCAACGAAGCGAGCGCGCCCGAATCTGCCACCCAGTCGCCAACCCTCGGCCTGTTCGACCGCGTGACCGTGTCCGGGCGCGTCGGCGCGACACCGACCATCGAGATCAAGGCTCCGCTGGAGATCGACGGTTTCAAAGCGCGCGTGCTCGAGGAAGGCAGCGGTCGTGAGATTACTGAAGGCTCACCCGTCCTCGTCTCTGTCACCGCCTTCGACGGAACCAGCGGACGCATGCTCTCCGAGTCCGGCCGCCCCCAGATGAGCCTCGGCATCGTCGGCTCCGGCCAGATCAATGACGACCTGTCACGTCTGGTCACCGGCAAGCGCGAGGGCACACGTGTGCTCGCATTCCGTTCCATCACGATGGGTGACGGATCGCCGAACACCATCGAGGTCGACGTCGTCGATATCCTGCCGTCGATTGCCACTGGTACGCCGGTCGACGCGAGCGTTGGTCCTATGAGCGTCGAGATGAGCCCGGAGGGGCCGATCATTAGCCATATTGACACGCTTCCCGGCGGCGTCACGACCCAGACCCTTATCAAGGGTGACGGGGTGCAGGTCCATGAAGGAGACCGGGTTGTCGCGCAGTTCACGGTTCTCGGCTGGACCGACGGTACCGTGCGCGTATCCACGTGGGAGACCGGCGTCCCCGAGGTCATCAACTTGGGGACGGCGATGAAGGGCCTCGCGACGGCTCTCGTTGACCAGAAGGTGGGGTCACGACTCGCCATCACGATCCCTCCAGACCTTGCCGCAGGTGACGACACGCTGTGCGTCGTCATCGATATTCTCGGTACTGAACCTGGCACTGCGACGAACGGGGATCAGGCACCTCAGTCGTGAGCGTTCAGCTCGTGAGAGCCCTTTCGCACAAGGCTTGTCGCTTGTGGGACACTGGGAGGCATGCTGAGATGGATGACCGCCGGTGAATCACACGGACCCGCACTGCTCGCAACGATCGAGGGACTGCCCTCCGGCTTGCATGTGGCGACGGAGGACCTGCGCCGTGGCCTCGCGCGTCGTCGCCTCGGCTACGGTCGCGGCGCTCGGCAGAAGTTTGAGGCCGACGAGGTATCGATCCTGGCCGGTGTGCGTCACGGCGTGACAACCGGCGCCCCGGTGGCTATTCGCATTGGCAACTCTGAGTGGCCCAAGTGGGAGACGGTGATGAGTGCCGATCCGGTTGATCCGTCGGAGCTTCTCATCGACGCGGGAACGGGAGACGAACGCGAAATCGCTCGTAATCGTCCGTTGACGAGGCCCCGTCCCGGTCACGCGGACCTTCCCGGCATGCTGTCCTACGACCTGTCCGAGGCTCGCCCCGTCCTTGAGCGCGCGAGTGCCCGAGAGACTGCTGCGCGCGTTGCACTCGGTGTGCTCGCCGAAGCCCTGCTTGAGCAGGTCGCCGGTGTTCGTCTCGTGTCCCACGTCGTCTCCGTCGGGGCCCAGCGCGCCGAGGCCTCGTTGACGCCTACTCCCGCGGACGAGGCGGCGCTGTGCGAGGCCTCGATGCGCACACTCGATTCGGAGGATAACGCCCGCTTTGAGGCAGCCGTCGATGCTGCCAAGCAGGCGGGTGACACGATCGGCGGCGTCGCCGAAGTGATCGCATACGACGTTCCCGTCGGCCTGGGCACACACGTGACCGCGCGCGAGCGCCTCGATGCACGCTTGGCCGCCGCACTCATGTCGATTCAGTCCGTCAAGGGCGTTGAGATCGGAGACGGTTTCGCTCAGGCCGCACTGCTCGGCTCCGCGGCCCACGACGAAATCGTGCGGGGCGAGGATGGTCACCTGACGCGCGCCTCCAACCACGCCGGGGGCATCGAAGGAGGGACGTCCAACGGCGCGCCGATCGTCGCGCGCGCTGCGTTCAAGCCGATCTCAACCGTTCCGCACGCGCTACGCAGCGTCGACCTCGCAACGGGTGAGGAAGCAGTGGGCTTGCACCAGCGCTCCGACACCTGCCAGGTCGTGCCCGGCGCCGTGATTGCCGAGGCCGAGGTGGCCCTCGTGCTCGCGGATGCTCTGTCTGATCACGCGGGCGGCCGATCTGTTGGCGAGATGCGCAGGAATCTCGAGGCGTACCTCGCGGTGGTGGGGGAACGCGCATGAGTGCTCAGGGTCCCGTTGTCCTTGTGGGTTTGCCCGGCGCGGGCAAGTCTAAGGTTGGGCGGCTGCTTGCCGAGCGGTTGGGCGTTGACCACATCGATACAGACGCCCTCGTCGTTGAGCGCGAAGGCCGTCCGATCGCTGATATTTTCGCCACTGACGGAGAAGCAGCTTTTCGCGTGATGGAGACCGAAGCGGTCGCCGATGCGCTGACGCACGATGCCGTCGTCTCGTTGGGCGGGGGAGCGGCAGCGACTTCCGCCGTTCGGGAGCTCCTCTCCGGGCACACGGTCGTCTACATTGATGCTCCTCACGAGGAACTCGTTCGTCGCACTGCCTCGAAGACGCATCGGCCGTTGCTGGCGAAGGATCCGTCCGGGACGCTCGCGCGCCTGCGCACCGAGCGCGAGCCTCACTACCAATCCGTCGCCACCATGGTCGTCGAGTCGGGACCAGGTCCCGTCGACGACGTCGTCACCGCCATTGCACAGCAGTTGGAGCACGCATGAGCACGATTATCCGCGTCACCGGAGAACACCCCTCGACTATCACTGTCGGACACGGGCTCGGCTTCGAGCCGATCTACGAGGCCCTCGACGAGGCCGCGACGAAGGTGCTCATCATTCACGCGCGTCCTCTCGCTAGCCGAGCCGAGGCCCTGGCGCAGTACCTGCGTGAACAGCGGATCGAGGCCTCGACTGCCGACCACCCCGATGCCGAGGCCGGCAAGTCAATCGAGGTTGTTGCGTCCCTGTGGGACGAGTGCGGGCGTCTCCAGCTCGGGCGTAAAGACGCGATCGTCGCCATGGGTGGGGGAGCGACCACCGACATGGCTGGTTTCGTCGCAGCAACGTGGCTGAGGGGCATCACACTCATCAATGTTCCGACGACGCTGCTCGCCATGGTCGACGCAGCCGTTGGCGGTAAGACGGGAATCAACACGACCGTTGGGAAGAACCTCGTTGGTTCTTTCTATCCGGCAACCTCCGTGGTTGCCGATATGGATCTCCTCGCGAGCCTGCCCGCGCCCGATCTGGCGGCCGGTGCCGCCGAGGTCATTAAGTGCGGTTTCATTGCCGACCCGGAGATCCTGCACATCGTCGAGGAGACGGAACCAAGCGAGCTTCTGCGATCGAACAGCCCGCAGCTTGCTGAGATCACCACCCGCGCGATCGCAGTCAAGGCCCGCGTCGTGTCCGCCGACCTGACCGAGGGCGGCCTGCGTGAAATCCTCAACTACGGGCACACCCTCGCGCACGCCATCGAGCGCGCGAACGACTACACCTGGCGCCACGGCGATGCGGTGGCCGTCGGCTGCTGCTTCGCGGCGCGCCTGGCCCAGGCCCGTGGCCTGCTCAGCGCTGACGATGTTGCTCGCCACGACCAGCTTTTCTCCCGCGTCGGGCTACCCACCCGCTACGAGGGAAGCACTCTCGATGAGCTCACCCACATCATGCTCTCCGATAAGAAGGTACGGCGTGGAATCCTGCGCTTCGTCCTCCTTGATGGCATCGCGAACCCCAGGACGGTCTCCGTCGATCCGCAGGAGCTGCCGGCACCCGCGTCGCAGATCGGCATTCGCGCATGAGCCTTATCGTGTTGATCGGAGTGACCGGAGCCGGCAAAACTACCGTTGGACGCGAGCTCTCCCGCCGCTACGAATTGCCCCTCTACGAGGTCGACGAGGCCGTCGAAGAACGCCTCGGCGCACCTATGCGTACTCTTGTCGTCGGGCGTGATCCGCGTCTGGCCGCCACCGCACGCGAAGAAGCCGAGCGGCTCCTTGGACTCGACGAGGGCATTGTCACGCTCGGCGCCTCTCAGCCGCTCGACCCAGCCACTGCCTCGTCGATCGAGCGGGCGCGCGCAAACGGCGCGTTCATCATCGAGCTCAGCGCCGATCTTTCCGCGATATCTCGCCGAGAAGGCCTTGGCGCTCCACGCTCGGTTGGCCTCGGTGCACCACGCGCCGTACTGACTCAGCTCATGAAACAAGCGCGCGAGGCATACGCCTCCGTGGCCGACACAACAGTGGATACGAGTACCCGCACCCCGCAAGAAGTCGCGGATTTGGCCGCGCACGCGTGTAAACTGGCCCCTGATTACTGATTCCTTCTCAAGTGAGGTACCCCTGTGGCAACGACCAATGATCTGAAGAACGGCCTGGTTATGGTGATCGACGGCCAGCTCTGGCAGGTTGTCGAATTCCAGCACGTCAAGCCCGGCAAGGGCCCGGCCTTCGTGCGCACCAAGATCAAGAACGTCCTGTCCGGCAAGACCGTCGACAAGACTTTCAACGCGGGCCTGAAGATCGAGACCGCGACCGTCGACCGTCGCGACATGACGTACCTGTACCAGGATGGCACCGACTACGTCTTCATGGATCAGTCCACCTACGAGCAGATCAACGTTCCCGCCGAAACCGTGGGCGACGCCCGCAACTTCATGGTGGAGAACCAGAACGTTATCGTCTCCCAGCACGACGGCACCGTCCTGTTCGTTGAGCTGCCCGCCACCGTCGTCCTGACGATCACGCACACGGAGCCCGGCCTGCAGGGCGACCGTTCTTCCGCCGGCACCAAGCCCGCGACCCTCGAGACCGGTTACGAGATCCAGGTTCCCCTCTTCATGGAGGAAGGCACCCGCGTCAAGGTTGACACCCGCGACGGCTCGTACTCGGGTCGCGTGACCGAGTAATGTCGAAGCAGCACCGCTTCACCTCGCGTACCAAGGCCCGCAAGCGCGCGGCCGACGTTGTCTACGAGGCCGACCAGCGCGGCATGGGGTCTAACCCCGACGTGCTGCGCGACCTCCTGCGCGAGCGCCGCGTCATCACCGCGGCTCAGACTCCGCTCCCGGAGTTCTCGATCCAGATCATCGCCGGTGTGGCGGACAATCTGCGCCGCATTGACTCGCTGATCTCGGCGCACGCGCGCGTGCCCGGCCTGGATCGTATTGCCGCCGTCGACCTTGCGGTCATGCGCGTGGCGGTGTGGGAGATGCTCGAGAACGACGAGGTGTCGCCGATCATTGTCATCGACGAGGCCATCTCGATCGTTCGCTCGATCTCGACCGACACGTCGCCGTCGTTCGTGAACGCGGTCCTCGACGCGATCCGCAAGGATCTTGCGTCCCCCGCATGGTCGCGTCGCAGCTCCGAGGAAGAGGAAGCGCACGTTTCCGATGAGGCCGAGTCGTCGTCCGACGATGAGCTGCCCGCGCAGGAAGCGCCCGCGCGCGCTCTGCCTGCCGGCGCCAAGCCGCTGGATGGCGGCAGCGTCGAAGACGAGCTCGACGAACTCCTCGAGGAGTACTGAGCGTTCGCTCTACATGCCTAGTGGGGCCGACTCTCGAATGAGAGTCGGCCCCACTTTTTACTTCAATGCTGTGGCAAGTACAGGCGCAGCCGACCAGGACGGTTATGCGATTGAACTTGGGCATATGAGTCGGGGCAGGATCATGACGATCCTGCCCCTTTGTTGCCTGCGTCAGAGGGCAAGGCGAGTCGTTCGCACGTCCCAGAATTCGGGGCCGTCGACGATGACCTCGAAGGTCCACTCGCCGGGCAGCTGCGCGATCTGAGCAAGCAGCGGACGAGGCAGGTGGGGAGCGCGAATGATGAAGGATTCACCAGCGTTCATCGACTGGGCAGCGCCGAGGACAGCCGCGTGACGCAGACGGTGGGGGATAGCGGTCGCATCAATGGTCGGCTCGACAACATCGTGTTCACCGCAGCCACAGCCGCCACCGTGGACCTCGGGGTGGGGAAGCTGTTCGATTGTCATGGTGTGGCCTTTCTATAGTGAAGTATCTGAGGCGCCGTCGGCGCTCACTGAATTTTACCGGGTTTGCCCCTTTCATTGCAGCGCCAACGGGACTACGTATTGTCATCGAAGACGAAATACCCGGTAGGGGTATTGTCGCATACCCCTACCGGGTATAAAACTATGCACGCTCCGGGACACCGCTTTGTTTTCTTCGCGCGCACAATGTTGCGCGATGACTTCGCCACGATCGCCTTCTGGCAACACCACGTGGTGTTTCACACGTGGAGGCGTCACACCGGCTCCTGACGAGGAGCGTAGGATGGAATGCGACAGATCCTTTAATGACCGTCCCGTGAGGCGGGGAAGGAGTAAGCGTGGCCGAAGTGCACGCAGATCGCGCATCGCGCGGCAAAGAAGTATTAGGAGTTGGCGACGTCGCACGCTCCCTGACCCGTATCGCCTACGAGATCGTTGAACGAAACGGCGGCAGCGATAACCTCGTCATCGCAGGCATCCCCACTCGTGGCGCAACGTTGGCGCGTCGTCTCGTCAATCGGATTCGGGAAGTCTCCGGCACCTACGCGGAGCTCGCGATTATCGACACCACGATGTACCGAGACGACCTGGCCTCTCAGCCCCTGAGGGCTCCGAAAGAGACCCTGGTGCCTCGCACTGGCATCAACGGCAAGACCGTCGTCCTCGTTGACGATGTGCTGTACACCGGCCGCACCATCAAGGCTGCGCTCGATGCTCTTACTCGTATCGGTCGCCCTGCGGCCGTTCAGCTCGCGGTCCTCGTCGACCGTGGCCACCGCGAGCTTCCGATTCGCCCGGACTACGTTGGCAAGAACCTTCCGACCTCCCGCGACGAAATCGTCACCATTCTGCTCGACGAAACAGACGGGCGCGATGGCGTCCTTCTCGGGAAAGGCCTGTAAACGATGAGCCTGAGCCATCTCATTTCGATCCGTGACTTGACGCGCGAGGAGGCGATTCTGATCCTCGACACGGCGGAGCAGATGGCCGCCACTCAGCGCCACGGCGTGAAGAAGCTTCCGACGCTTCAGGGCAAGACCGTCGTCAACCTCTTTTTCGAGGATTCGACGCGCACCCGCATCTCCTTTGAGACCGCCGCCAAGCGCCTAAGCGCCGACGTCATCAACTTCCAGTCCCGCGGCTCCTCTGTCTCCAAGGGCGAGTCACTCAAGGACACCGCGCTCACGCTGGAGGCCATGGGCGCGGACGCGGTCATCGTGCGCCACTCCTCGTCGGGCGCCGCACACCGTCTCGCGCACGCCGGCTGGATGAATCTGCCGGTCCTCAACGCGGGTGACGGCACCCACCAGCATCCGACGCAGGCACTCCTCGACGCAATGACCCTGCGCCGCCACTACGCACCGTCGCTCGGCGAGGATGGAACGCCCGCCCCCGGCTCCGGCCTCGACGGCGCACACGTCGTCATCGTCGGCGACGTCCTCCACTCGCGCGTGGCGCGCTCCAACGTCGATCTCCTGACGCTCCTGGGCGCCCGCGTCACCCTCGTGGCACCCCCGACGCTCCTGCCGATCGGCGTGGAGACCTGGAACTGCGACACCTCCTACAACTTCGACGAGGCCCTGGCGAGCCGCCCCGACGCGGTCATGATGCTGCGCGTGCAGCGCGAGCGCATGTCGAGCGCGGGCGGTGGTTTCTTCCCGTCGCCCGGCGCCTACCACGCGGAGTACGGCCTCACCCCGGCACGCTTCGCCACACTGGCGCCCAACGCCGTCGTCATGCATCCCGGCCCGATGAACCGAGGCCTCGAAATCTGCGCTGAGGCAGCCGACTCAGACCAATCTGTCATCGTCGAACAGGTGTCGAACGGTGTGTGCATCCGCATGGCCGCCCTCTACCTGCTTCTCGCATCGGAAGGACACAGCAATGACTGAACAGACCCGTGACATCCTGATCACCGGAGCCTCGCTACTCGGCGGGGAACCCACCGACATTGCGCTGTCCGGTGGCACCATCGTCGCGATCGGTGCCGATGCTCGCAACGCCGTGCGTGACCCGCGCATCATCGACGCCGAAGGCCTGATCGCCCTTCCCGGCCTCGTCGACATTCACACCCACCTGCGCCAGCCCGGCGGCGAGGACGCCGAGACCGTTTTCACAGGTACGCGAGCGGCCGCGGTCGGCGGCTACACGGCCGTCCACGCGATGGCCAACACGACGCCCACACAGGACACGGCCGCCATCGTTGACCAGGTGCTGCGCCTGGGCGAAGAGGCCGACTGGGTCGAGGTGCGTCCCGTCGGTGCCGTCACCAAGGGCCTGGAAGGCAAGCAGCTCGCCTCTCTCGGCTCGATGGCCCGCTCGCGCTCGAAGGTCCGCGTCTTCTCCGACGACGGCAAGTGCGTGTCCGATCCCGTCCTCATGCGCCGCGCCCTCGAGTATGTCAAGGGCTTCGGCGGTGTGATCGCCCAGCACAGCCAGGATCCGGCCCTCACCGAGGGCGCTCAGATGAACGAGTCGACGTTGTCCGGCGAGCTCGGCCTGGCCGGTTGGCCCGCCGTCGCCGAAGAGGCGATCATTGCCCGCGACATCCTGCTCGCCAAGCACGTCGGCTCGCGCCTGCACGTGTGTCACCTGTCGACCGCGGGTTCGGTTGACCTCGTGCGCTGGGGTAAGGCACAGGGCGTGGATATCACGGCCGAGGCCACGCCTCACCACCTGCTCCTCACCGAGCAGCTGGCCGCCACCTACGACCCGCTCTACAAGGTGAACCCGCCGCTGCGCCGTGCCGAGGACGTCGAGGCCGTGCGCGAAGGCCTCGCCGACGGCACGATCGACTGCATCGGCACTGACCATGCGCCGCATCCCCTCGAGATGAAGGACTGCGAATGGCAGGCCGGCGCGTTCGGCATGACCGGCCTGGAGACGGCGCTGCCGATCATCATCGAGACGATGGTGAACACGGGCCGCATGGACTGGGCGGACGTTGCTCGCGTAATGTCGACTGTTCCCGCCCAGATCGGCCGCGTGGAATCGCAGGGCCAGGGCCTGGTCGTCGGTGCCCCCGCACACGTCACCCTCGTGGATGCGACGGTGCGCGTGACGGTTGACCCCGCCAAGCAGTGGACGCGCTCCACGAACTGCCCCTTCCGCGGCATGGAACTGCCCGGACAGGTGCGTTACACGATCTACAACGGCGTCCCGACGGTCGTCGACGCCACCCCGATTGCCAAGGAGGACCGATGACCACGTCCGATATCGCTCTGCTCGTCCTGGAGGACGGCACCGTTTTCAAGGGCCGCGCATGGGGCGCGAAGGGCCGCACACTCGGCGAGATCGTGTTCTCGACCGGCATGACCGGCTACCAGGAGACGCTCACCGACCCGTCGTACCACCGCCAGATCGTCGTTATGACGGCCCCGCACATTGGCAACACCGGTGTCAACGACGAGGATCCCGAGTCCTCGCGCATCTGGGTCGCGGGCTTCGTCGTGCGCGACGCCGCCCGCCGCGCCTCCAACTGGCGATCGCGCCGCGAGCTGGAGGACGAGCTTATCTCTCAGGGCATCGTCGGCATCGCGGACGTCGACACCCGTGCGATCACCCGGCACATCCGCGAGCGCGGCGCCATGCGCGCCGGCATTTTCTCGGGTGACGCGCTGCCCGTGGGCGCGCAGTACCTGGGGGACGAGGCCGTGGCCTCCCTCATGCGCATCGTCGCCGATTCACCCGCGATGAGCGGTCAGGCGCTCGCCGCCGAGGTGTCGACGGACGAGACCTACGTGGTGGAGCCCCTCGGCGACTTCGAGGGCAAGGAACCCATCGCGCGCGTCGTCGCCGTCGACCTCGGTATCAAGTCGCGCACGCCCTACCACCTGGCCGCGCGTGGAGCGCGCGTCTACGTGGTGCCCTCCACCGCATCTTTCGCCGACATCGAGGCACTCAAGCCGGACGGCGTCTTCTTCTCCAACGGCCCCGGTGATCCGTCGACGGCCGACCACGAGATCGGCGTGCTGCGCGCCGTCCTCGACGCGGGTATCCCGTACTTCGGTATTTGCTTCGGTCACCAGCTCTTCGGCCGCGCCCTGGGCTACGGCACCTACAAGCTGGACTATGGTCACCGCGGCATCAACCAGCCGGTGAAGGACGTGGCCACGGGCCGCGTGGAGATCACCGCTCACAACCACGGCTTCGCCGTGGATGCTCCGGTGGGGGAGCCTTCGGTCGCTCCCTTCGAGTCGGGCCGCTACGGGCGCGTCGAGGTCTCGCATGTCGGCCTCAACGACGGCGTCGTCGAGGGCCTGCGTGCCCTGGACATTCCCGCCTTCTCCGTCCAGTACCACCCCGAGGCAGCTGCGGGCCCGCACGACGGCGAGCTGCTCTTTGATCGCTTTATTTCCCTGATGACTGCTGCTAAGGAGACCCACTGATGCCCCGCAGGAACGATCTGTCGTCCGTCCTCGTCATCGGATCGGGCCCCATTGTCATCGGCCAGGCGTGCGAGTTCGACTATTCGGGCACGCAGGCGTGCCGCGTGCTCAAGGAGGAGGGCCTGCGCGTCATCCTCGTTAACTCCAACCCGGCGACCATCATGACCGACCCGGGCATCGCCGACGCCACCTACGTCGAGCCGATCACCCCGGAGGTCGTGGCCTCGATCATCGAGAAGGAGCGCCCCGACGCGCTGCTTCCCACGCTGGGTGGCCAGACGGCGCTGAACACGGCCGTCGCGCTGTCCGAAATGGGCGTTCTTGAGCGTTTTAACGTCGAGCTGATCGGTGCGTCGATCGACGCGATTCGCGCCGGTGAGGACCGCGAGGAGTTCAAGGAGATCGTCGAGCGCTCCGGCGCGGAGGTCGCACGTTCCTTCATCGCCCACACGATGGAGGAGTGCCACGCGGCCGCCGCCGAGCTCGGATACCCCCTCGTCGTTCGCCCCTCCTTCACGATGGGCGGGCTCGGCTCCGGTTTTGCTTACACCCCCGAAGACCTCGAGCGCATCGCCGGCCAGGGCTTGGCCGCCTCAATCACGACCGAGGTTCTGCTTGAGGAGTCGATCCTCGGCTGGAAGGAATACGAGCTCGAGCTCATGCGCGACAAGGCGGACAACGTCGTCGTCGTGTGTTCGATCGAGAACGTCGACCCGGTCGGCGTGCACACGGGTGACTCGATCACGGTCGCTCCCGCGTTGACCCTCACCGACCGCGAGATGCAGCGTCTGCGCGACATTGGTATCGCCGTCATCCGCGCCGTGGGCGTGGACACGGGCGGCTGTAACATCCAGTTCGCGATCCACCCCGAGACGGGGCGCATTATCGTCATCGAAATGAACCCGCGCGTGTCGCGTTCGTCCGCGCTGGCCTCGAAGGCGACGGGCTTCCCGATTGCGAAGATCGCCGCGCGCCTTGCCACCGGCTACACGCTCGACGAGATTCCGAACGACATCACTGGCTCGACCCCGGCCTCGTTCGAGCCGACGCTCGACTACGTGGTCGTCAAGGTCCCACGCTTCACGTTCGAGAAGTTCCCGGCCGCCGACCCGACCCTCACCACCTCGATGAAGGCCGTGGGCGAGGCCATGGCGATCGGTCGCTCCTACACGGAGGCCCTGCAAAAGGCTCTGCGCTCGATCGATAAGGGCGGCGTGCAGTTCCACTGGGACGGCGACGCGCCCACGCCGGAGGAGACGCGCGCGCTCGTCGAGGCCGCTTCAGTCGGAACCGAGGGTCGTCTCGTCCAGGTCCAGCAGGCAATTCGCGGCGGTGCAACCCTCGAGGAACTCTTCGAGTCGACGAAGATCGACCCGTGGTTCCTCGACCAGATGTTCCTCCTCGACGAGGTCGCGACTCGCATTCGCGAGGCCGAGGCTCTCACGGGCGACGTCCTCGCCGAGGCGAAGCGCCACGGTTTCTCCGACCGTCAGATCGCTGCGATGCGCGGCCTGTCCGAGGACACGGTGCGCGAGGTGCGCGGCGCGTTTGGTATCCACCCCGTCTTCAAGACGGTCGACACCTGCGCCGCCGAGTTCGCGGCCCGCACGCCCTACCACTACTCGACCTACGACCAGGAGAACGAGGTCCGTCCGCGCGAGCGCGAAGCCGTCATCATCCTGGGTGCCGGTCCCAACCGCATCGGTCAGGGCATCGAGTTCGACTACTCGTGCGTGCACGCCGCCATGTCGCTGCGCGAGCACTACGAGACCATCATGGTCAACTGCAACCCCGAAACGGTGTCGACCGACTACGACATTTCCGACCGCCTCTACTTCGAGCCCCTCACGCTCGAGGATGTCCTGGAGATCTACCGCGCCGAGTGCGCGGCCGGCCCCGTCAAGGGCATGATCGTCCAGCTCGGCGGCCAGACTCCGCTGTCGCTGGCAGCCGACCTCGAGCGCGCCGGGGTGCCGATCCTGGGCACCAGCCCGCGCGCCATCGACCTTGCCGAGGACCGCGAGGAGTTCGGCAAGGTTCTTGAGGCGGCGCAGTGCCCGGCTCCCGCGCACGACACCGCGAACACGCCCGAGCAGGTTATCGCCGTTGCTGAGCAGGTCGGCTACCCGGTCCTCGTTCGCCCCTCCTTCGTGCTGGGCGGACGTGGCATGGCGATCATCAACGACGAGCCGGCGCTCCGCGAATACCTCGCAAGCCACGACTCCGAGCTGCTGTTCTCGCGCGGCCCGCTCCTCATCGACCGCTTCCTGGACGCGGCCATCGAGATCGATGTCGACGCCCTGTACGACGGCGAAGAGCTTTTCATGGGCGCGATCATGGAGCACATCGAGGAGGCTGGCATCCACTCGGGCGACTCTTCCTGCGTGCTGCCTCCCATGACCCTGTCCGCGCGCGAGCTCGAGCGCATCACGGCCTCCACCGAGGCGATCGCTCGCGGCGTCGGCGTACGCGGCCTGATCAACATTCAGTTCGCTTTGCTCTCCGACACGCTTTACGTCATCGAGGCGAACCCGCGTGCCTCGCGTACCGTTCCCTTCGCGTCGAAGGCGACGGGCGTGCAGCTCGCGAAGGCCGCCGCTCTCATTCAGGTGGGCGCGACGATCGCCTCGCTGCGCCAGGAGGGCCTGCTGCCCACCCACGACGCCCGCGAGATCCACGACGGCGGTTCGATCGCGGTGAAGGCAGCCGTTCTGCCCTTCAAGCGATTCCGCACGGCAGGTGGCGAAATCGTCGACACCGTCCTCGGTCCCGAGATGCGCTCGACAGGCGAAGTCATGGGCATCGACCGCGACTTCCCGACCGCATTCGCCAAGTCACAGCTCGGCGCGTCGACCGATATGCCGACGTCGGGCACCGTCTTCATTTCCATTGCGGATACCGACAAGCGAGCAATCGTTCTGCCGGCTGCCCGCATGCACGAGATGGGCTTTAACATCCTCGCGACCTCCGGAACAGCATCGGTTCTACGCCGCAATGGCATCGAGGCCCAGGCCGTTCGTAAGTCGTCCGAGGGCCGCGGCGACGGCGGCGAGCCGACGGTCGTTGACCTCATCAACGACGGCTCGATCGACATGGTCGTTAACACGCCTCAGCGCAGCGCCCCGCGTAATGACGGCTACCAGATCCGCACCGCCGCTGCCTCGCAGGACCGCCCCGCGGTGACCACGCTGCAGGCATTCAACGCGATGGTCCAGGCCATCGAAGTGCGTATGCGCGGAGCATACTCCGTGCGCTCCCTGCAGGAATGGGATTCGATTCGATCGGAGGAGACACGATGACTACTGCCGCAATCAAACCTGGTGGCGCCGCCGGCTTTGGCGACCGTCTCTACGCCGCCATGCGCACGTTTGGACCCGTGTGCGTGGGCATCGATCCTCACGCGGCCCTGTTGCAGGAATGGGGACTTGACGACAACGCGAACGGTGTGCGAGAGTTCTCCCTTCGCGTCATCGAGGCGCTCGGCGGTCGCGTCGCTGCCTTCAAGCCTCAAGCGGCTTTCTTCGAGCGTCACGGCTCTCGCGGCGTTGCCGTTCTTGAGGAGGTCATCGCCGCCTGCCGCGAGGTCGGCACGCTGTGCATTGTGGATGCGAAGCGCGGTGACATCGGCTCGACGATGGACGGCTATGCGCAGGCGTTCCTGTCGGATTCTTCTCCACTCGCCGGCGATGCAGTCACGCTCTCGCCCTACCTCGGCGTCGGATCGCTGACTCCCGCCCTTGAGATGGCGCAACAGACCGGCAGGGGAGTGTTCGTCTTGGCGCTCACGTCCAACCCTGAGGGAGCCTCCGTGCAGCACGCCCGCGGCGAGGACGGAACAAGCGTAGCGGGCCGCGTCGTGTCCCAACTGGCGGACTTTAACAGGCAGTGTGACCAACAACACCTCGGCCCTGCGGGCATCGTCGTCGGGGCCACGGTCGGCGATGCGGTGAAGCGTTTGGGCATCGATCTCGCGTCGCTGAAAGGCGCTTTTTTGGCTCCAGGAGTGGGCGCACAGGGCGCTGGCCCGGCGCAGGTCAGGGAGGTTTTCGCCGGCGCCGAAGATGCTGTCCTTGCCTCGTCTTCCCGTGCAATCTTGCGCTCCGGCCCGAGTATCGCCGGCCTTCGAGACGCCTACCGTGCAACGGTCGATTCGCTGCAATAATCTGCTGTGTTACTAAAGAAGCAGCGTTTTGGTCTGGCACTAGTGGTCTGGAAGGTGACATAGTTTATTTACCGAAGATCCCAACCGAGGAGATGATCAGAATGGCACTACCTGATCTCACGCCAGAACAGAGGGCGCAGGCTCTCGAGAAGGCAACGCAGGCACGGAGGCGTCGCGCCGAAGTGAAGAACGCGCTCAAGGCGCGCTCGATGAACCTGTCGGAGGTTTTGGAACTCGCTGATTCAGACGAAGCAGTCGCGAAGATGAAGGTGGTTTCGCTACTGGAGTCGCTGCCGCGCGTCGGCACGAACACGGCTGCCGTACTGATGGACGAGTACAAGATCGCCCAGAGCAGGCGCGTGCGTGGCCTCGGCCCCGTCCAGCGGAAGGCTCTCGTCGAGCGTTTCGGCTGACGCGGTCAAGCGTGGCACACTTGAGTCATGACTAAGGCTCAACTGACTGTCCTCGCTGGCCCTACAGCCGTTGGAAAGGGAACTGTTGTCGCTGCGCTTACGAAGCGCTACCCGACGCTCAACGTGTCGGTATCGGCAACAACTCGCGATCCTCGGCCCGGTGAACTGAACGGCGTCCACTACTACTTCGTTTCCGCACAAGAGTTCGATGCAATGATCGACCGCGGAGACATGTTGGAGTGGGCGCTTGTTCATGGAAAAAACAAGTACGGGACGCCTCGCGGACCCGTGGATGAAGCCCTCGCTGCTGGCAAGCCCGTGCTTCTTGAGATCGACCTGGCCGGCGCGCGCCAGGTCCGCACCAACAGGCCCGACGCTCAGTTCATTTTCCTCGCTCCACCTTCGTGGGAGGAGCTCGAACGTCGCCTTATCGGCCGCGGCACGGAAGGCCCCGAGGAACAGGCTCGCCGTCTGGCCACCGCCCGCGTTGAACTTGAGGCTGCCTCTGAGTTTGACCATGTTGTGATCAACGACGACGTGGAGCGCGCGGTGGATGAGCTGGCTCGGCTCATTGGCCTGGAGTAGTATCTATCTGAATCCGCCACTGAGAGGAATACACGCATGTCCGGAATTGTTGCCCAGCCCGTGGGCATCACGTCCCCGCCCATTGACGATCTGCTGGAGCACGTCGATTCCAAGTACGCACTGGTTATCTTCGCTGCAAAGCGCGCGCGCCAGATTAACTCCTACAATCTGCAGCTTCAGCAGAACATGATCCAGTTCGTGGGTCCGGTCGTCGACGTGCAGCCGGATGAGAAGCCGCTTGCGGTTTCCCTGCGTGAGATCAACGAAGGCCTCCTGTCTCTCGAAGCTAACCCCGAGGCCTGACATGGCAACGATCGTCGTCGGAGTGACCGGCGGCGTCGCAGCCTTTAAAGCACCCATCGTGGTCCGCGAGTGTCAACGCGCGGGCCACGACGTGTATGTCGCTGCGACGCGCGCATCTTTGGATTTCGTTGGCCGTTCCACTTGGGAGGGCATCACGTCCCGCCCGGTCGCCGTGGACATTGCGGGGGAGGGGCGCGCCGAGCACGTGGAGCTTGCTCGCGTCGCAGACCTCATCATCGTCGTGCCCGCGACCGCGAATTCTTTGGCGCGCCTCGCCGGCGGCTTCGCCGACGACATGGTGTCGCTGACGGTTCTCGCATCTGACGCACCCGTTGTCGTTGCCCCTGCGATGCATTCCAACATGTGGCTGGCGCCCGCTACGCAGGCGAACGTTCGGACGCTTCGCGAGCGCGGCTTCCACGTCATCGAACCCGCTTCTGGTGCGCTTGGTTCCGGCGACAGCGGTGTCGGCCGCCTTCCCGAACCTGAGGACATCGCGCGGGCGGCTCTCGACGTCCTCGGTGCTCATGAGCAGGCATCAAACGCTCTTGCTGGTCGCACGGTTGTTGTTACCGCCGGCGGTACACGTGAGCCCATCGATCCGGTACGTTTTCTAGGCAATAAGTCGTCCGGCCGTCAGGGACTGGCGATCGCCTCGGCTGCGGCGCGAGCCGGCGCATCGGTACGCGTGATCGCCGCAAACATCGAGTCGGCTTTGCTCGCAACGTTGCCGACGGCCGTGCAAGTCACTCGGGTGGGCAGTGCTCTGCAGATGCGCGAGGCGACGATCGCTCAGGTGGCCGATGCCGATGCTCTTGTGATGACGGCAGCCGTCGCGGACTTCCGGCCCGAGGCCGCCTCGGAGTCGAAGATCAAGAAGGACCCATCCAACGAGGAAGCTCCGACGATTCGCCTGGTTCGTAACCCCGATATCCTCGCCGAGATCGGGCACAGCGACCAGCGCCCGCCCCTCGTCGTCGGATTCGCAGCAGAGACCGGTACCGACGACGAGATTCTCGCCTACGGCACCGACAAGGCAGCACGAAAGGGAGCGGATTTCATCTGCCTGAACCGGGTGGGGGAGACCGTCGGATTCGGAGACGTGCCCAACGACATTCGGCTGCTCGATGCACGCGGGACCATCGCTGGCCGTTACGTCGGCTCAAAGGATGAGGTGGCCGCTGGTCTTGTCGGCCATATGGCTTCATTCCTTGATAATCTAAAGCGGTGAGTCAACAGCTTTTTTCTTCTGAGTCCGTTACCGAAGGTCACCCCGACAAGGTCTGTGACCGTATTTCCGATGCGATCCTCGACGCGCTGCTTGCCGCCGATCCCCACTCGCGCGTGGCCGTCGAGACGATGGCGGCTACCGGTCTCATCCACATCGCCGGTGAGGTAACGACCGAGGCGTACGTTGAGATCCCGGAGATCGTGCGTCGCGAGATCCTGTCGATCGGCTACGACTCGTCACGCGTTGGCTTCGATGGTGCCTCCTGCGGCGTGTCCGTGTCCCTCGACGGTCAGAGCCCCGACATTGCCGGTGGCGTTGATGAGGCTCTTGAGGTGCGCGGCACCGAGGGTGGCGACCCGCGTGACCGTCTCGGCGCGGGCGACCAGGGCATCATGTTTGGCTACGCTTCTTCGGACACCCCGGACCTCATGCCCGCCCCCATTTGGCTGGCACACCGCCTCGCGAAGCGCCTGACTGACGTTCGCAAGCAGGGCATCGTTGAAGGGCTGCGTCCCGACGGCAAGACTCAGGTGACTCTCGCGTACGAGGACGGTTGCCCGGTGGGTATCGACACGGTCGTCGTGTCCACCCAGCACGATGAGGCACTGTCGCAGTCCGCGATCGCCGACGCGGTACGCGACTATGTCATTAACCCCGTCATCGAAGAGTCCGGTCTCGCGCTGGCTACCGGCTCCATGACGACTCTCATCAACCCATCGGGTCGCTTCGTTTTGGGTGGTCCAGCCGCGGACGCCGGCCTGACCGGCCGCAAGATCATCGTCGACACGTACGGTGGCATGGCCCGTCACGGCGGCGGCGCCTTCTCCGGAAAGGACCCGTCAAAGGTCGATCGTTCTGCTACCTACGCCGCCCGTTGGGTGGCTAAGAACGTCGTTGCCGCCGGCATCGCCCAGCGTTGCGAAATTCAGCTTGCCTACGCGATTGGACGTGCACGCCCGATCGGCCTGTATGTCGATACCTTCGGCACCGCTTCGGTGCCCGAGGAGCGTATCGCGGACGCCATCCGCGAGGTCTTCGACCTGCGTCCCCTCGGCATGATCGAGGACCTCGATCTGCTGCGTCCGATCTACCGCGAGACCGCTGCCTACGGCCACTTCGGCCGCGACCAGTTCCCGTGGGAGGCGACCAACCGCGTCGACCAGCTCAAGGCTGCGCTCGCATGAGCGAGGCAGCGGAAGCCGAGGACTACCTGCCCTCGTACGAGACCGAGGACGCTCGGCGCGCGTGGCGTCGGCGCACGAGCCTGGAGATGATCATCTCCGGCTTCATCGGCCTCGTCACGTCGTTCGTCCTCTCGATCGAGGCATGGCAGCTCGCCGCTGATTCTTCGGCGCGCTTCGGCTGCGATATTTCATCCGTCTTGTCATGTTCGGCGGTTGCGCAAACGTGGCAGGCACGGATCCTCGGCTTTCCCAATGCGTTCCTCGGCATCTTTTTCGAGGCCGTGGTTCTCGCTATTTCCGTCGCCATTTTCGCGGGCGTGAAGTTTCCGCGCTGGTACATGCTGGGCACGAACCTGCTGTACACGATCGCGCTGTTCTTTGCGTTCTGGCTGTTCGGACAGTCGTATTTCATCATCCAGGTGCTGTGCCCATGGTGCCTGTTGATCACCCTGACGACAACGCTCGTCTTCGGAGGAATCACTCGCATCAATATTCGCGATGGCGTCATCCCGGCGCCCGAGGGACTGCGGCGTATCGTCGCCCAGGGCCTCGACTGGGCCCTGTGGGGTCTGATCGTCTTTGGTGTGCTCGCCATGGTAGTCGCGAAGTACGGGCTGAAGCTTCTCGGCTGAGAGCGGGACGCAGATGTGTGCTGGCCGTGATTCACTAGGATCATGACTTCCCAACAGGGCATGCTTGACGGTTTCGATCCGCCGCGGTCTCGGGCCGCGGAGATCGCTCGCGTGCTCGTTGACGTCGATCTGCCGCACATGGATCGGCCACTCGATTACGTCGTTCCTGACAAGTTCATTGACGAGGCCGAGGTCGGTCGCGCAGTTCGCGTACGGTTTTCCGGCACACGCGTAGATGGCTGGATCGTTGAGCGTACACGTCGCGATGTACTTGACGACACCGCGCAGATCGAATCGGTATCGTCTGCAATCCCAGTGCTGACGCCCGCACTGTACGAGGCTGCACGTCGCATCGCGACGCGTTTTCTCGCAACGACCTCGCAGGTCCTGTCGCTCGCTATCCCACCGCGACATGCGCGCGGCGAAAAGACCGTCGTACAGGCACACGAGTCGGTGTGGCCATCCCTTCAAGCTCCGACTGTTTCCGAAGGCTGGGCATCGTATCGTGCTGGCGACGCGTTACTTCACCGCCTTGCAGCCGGAGAGTCTCCGCGTGCAGTCGTGACCGCGCTGCGTCCCCGGATGCGCACGTGCCTGTCGGATGCCGTCGCTGCCACTGTCTCGTCGGGACGCAGTGCCATCATCGTGACTGCCACCGGAGAGGACGCCGCACGATACGCACGCGCACTCGAGGAGGATCTCGGGGTGCCCGTCGCTGTCACAGGCGGTGAGGTGGCGCCCGAGGAGCGTTACCGCATCCACGCAGCCGCGACGCTCGGGCGTCTCCCGATTGTGGTCGGCACGCGCTCGGCAGCGTGGGTTCCGTGTGCGAAGCTGGGCCTCATCGTCATCTGCGACGACGGCGACGATCGGCTGCGAGAGCGCAGGTTCCCTCGCTGCGACGTTCTTGATATTGCCGTGCAGCGGTGCGCGGTGGAGGGCGCGGGGCTCCTTGTTGCTTCCTTCGCACGCTCGGTGAAGGCACAGGCTCTCGTGCGTTCTGGATGGGCAGTCAGTCTCGATCCGGTGCCCGGCGCGCTGCGCGACGCGACCCCACGTGTGCATCTGCACGGCGCGACGGAAGCAGAACGTGAGGGCGCCAGCGGCCACATGCGCATTCCCCCGGCGGCGTTGCGCATGATTCGCCAGGGCCTGCGCGAAGGCCCCGTTCTCATCCAGGTCGCAGCGTCTGGATATTGGCCCACGGTCGTGTGCCGTCGTTGCGGCGAGCGTGCGCGCTGCCGCCATTGCTCGGGTCCCCTCGCAGTCAATAGCGGGGGAGAGGTCACCTGTTCGTGGTGTGCCCGCGCCACTGGCACTTGGCGGTGCCCACACTGCTCGGGAACAGAGCTACGCGCAGCTCGAGTGGGGTCTACACGTACCGCCGAGGAGATTGCACGCAACCTCCCGGACGCATCGGTCCTCGAGTCGTCGGCTGCCCACAGAATCAGCCGCCAGCTACCCTCACGCCCCATGGTCGTCGTTGCTACTCCCGGAGCGGAGCCAGACGTGGACGGTGGTTACGCCGCCGCCATCATCCTCGACGCGCACGCTTTGGCTGGGCGAGCCGAACTGTGGGCCCCGGAGGAGGCTGCCCGGCGGTGGCTCAACGCGCTGTCTCTTGTCCGCCCAGGCCACCCCGGCCTCGTCGTCGGGACGATTCCCGATGCCTTGGGGCAGGCACTCGTGCGCTGGGCTCCCACCGACTACGCCGATCGACTTCTCGACGAGCGTGAGGCTCTCGGCTTTTTCCCGGCTACGACGATGGTTGCCCTCGATGGGCCAGCGGCTCAGGTCCGTCAGGTTGCCGAACAGGTCATTCGCGATGGAGGAGCGGAGCTGGTCGGCACCGTCGTGCGCCCGGCGACGCGCGAGGGCGAGGAAAACGAAGTGCGCACGCTGGTGCGAAGCCCGTTGGCCGGGGCGACGTCGATGCTCGCCGTTCTTACCGAGATTCGACGCTCACGCAGTGCCCGCAAGGTTCCGCTCGTCAAAATGAGCGTGAACCCACCCGAGCTCTTCTGAGTCTGGGCCTGCGTAGTGCCGTAAACTGGCGACCGTGCGCATTATTTTTGCTGGTACCCCCGAGGCCGCAGTTCCCACGCTGCGGGCCCTGCTGTCGTCGTCCCACGAGGTCGCCCTCGTCATCACTCGTCCACCGGCTCGGCGCGGCCGCGGCAAGACGATGTACCCGTCACCGGTGGCAGAGGTTGCCACCGAATTCGGCGTGGAACTGTTAGAGACAACGACGCTGAAACCCCCCGACATCGCTCAGCGCATCGAGGACGTGCATGCGGACCTCGGTGTCGTTGTCGCTTACGGCGGCCTCGTTCCCCCGAACGTGCTGGCAATGCCCGTACACGGGTGGGTAAACCTTCATTTCTCTGATCTGCCGAGGTGGCGTGGAGCTGCTCCTGTCCAGTGGGCGATTCGCGAAGGGGATGCGACGACCGCGTCCTGCGTGTTCAACCTCGAGGAGGGCCTGGATACGGGCGACGTCTATTCGCGCGTCGAGGTTCCGATCGGATATGAGAGCGCTGGCGAGCTGCTCTCGTCCATGGCCGAGGCCGGGGCGGACCAGGTGCTCAGCGTCGTCGACGCGCTCGCCGCTGGGAGGGCAACCGCTACTCCGCAGCCCTCCGAGGGCGTCACGCACGCTCGCCGCCTCGAGCACGTCGACGGTTACGTGTCGTTCGCGCACGATGCCGGGTACGAGGATCGTGTCATTCGTTCTGTGACGCCCAATCCCGGCGCCTACACGGTGTTGCCGGGCGGGGCACGCATGAAGCTCGACAAGGCAACGCCCGTGGACCGTGACGATCTCGAACCCGGACAGCTTGAGGTCACGAAGAAGCAGGTGACCGTAGGCTGCGCGAGCGGAGCACTCGTGCTCGGCAGGGTGGCGCCGGCCGGTAAGTCGTGGATGGACGCGGCCGCCTGGGCGAGGGGAGCGCGGCCTTCCGAAGACCTGCACCTTGGTGGAGAGCTGGAGGGAGAGCGATGAGCGAGAGGCGTTACGCGGACGGCTACCGCAAACTTCGCAAGGCCGATGAGCCCCGTCGTATTGCCTACGACGTTCTTCACGAGGTCGAGACGCAGGGCGCGTTCGCGAACATCATTTTGCCGAAGGCTCTGCGCCAAGCCCGGCGCGACGGTCACTTCTCCGATCGCGACGCTGCCTTCACCTCCGAGCTCGTCCACGGCACGCTGCGCGCGATTGGCCGACTCGACTGGGTGATCTCCCGTCACATCGACCGTCCACTGACTGATCTCGATCCGCGCGCGCTCGTCATCCTGCGCATGGGCGCCCACCAGCTCCTCGACATGCGAGTGCCTGATCATGCTGCTGTGTCGGCGACTGTGGACGTTGCACGAGAGCACCTGACGGATGGCCCCGTGCGTTTCGTTAATGCCGTGTTGCGCTCGATCACTCGCGAGGATCCATCCGAGCGTGAGGCGGCTATGAATGCCATCGCCGACGAGGATCAAGCCCTCGGCGTGCGCTACTCGCACCCGGCGTGGATGGTCACTGCGTTCCGCGACGCCCTGAAGGCCGACGGCTACCCCGAGGATGAACTTCTCGACGTTCTCGAGGCTGATAACGAGGTTCCCACGGTCACTCTGGTGGCGCGCCCGTCGCTAATGAGCGTCGACGAACTCGCCGACGAGGCCGAGGATATTCTCGACACGCGCGTCGCCCTGGGTGCTGTCTCCCCGTATGCAGTGCTCCTTGAATCCGGCGATCCCGCACGCCTGCCCTCGATTCGCGACGGCCGTGCCGGCGCACAGGATGAGGGGTCGCAGCTCGCTGCCCTTATCGCTGCGTCCGCACCGCTCGAAGGCGACACCGACGAGCGCTGGCTCGACCTGTGTGCGGGTCCGGGTGGCAAGGCTGCGCTTCTGGCCGGCCTCGCTGCAGGCGTCGGAGCACGCGTGACCGCCAACGAGGTGCACCCGCACCGCGCCCGCCTCGTGGAGCGCACGACACGGCAGTTCGACTCCATCGAGGTCGTGAGTGGCGACGGTCGTACCTTCGGTGGGGGCCAGAGTGCATGGCCGCTCGGTTCTTTCGACCGTGTCGTCGTCGACGCCCCCTGCTCGGGCATGGGGTCGATGCGCCGACGCCCCGAATCCCGTTGGAACCGCACGCCCGCGGACGTGGAGGAGCTGACCGTTCTCCAGCGCGAACTCCTCGATCGAGCAGTCGCGCTGACACGCCCCGGAGGCGTTCTCACGTACATCACGTGTTCGCCACACGCGGCCGAGACGCGTGAACAGGTCGAGCGTCTGCTCAAGGCTGGCGAGGTTGAGCTGCTTGACACCGTGGCGCTCGCAAACGAATGCGCACCCGAAGCGCTGGACGTGCCGGCATCTGCGGGCGTCATTAAGGGGTTTAGCGGTCGGACGCTCCAGCTCTGGGATCACCGTTTCGGCACGGATCTTATGTTTGTGGCCTGTCTGCGCAAGCGCTAGCATATGCGTTATGAACGCCACAATTAGCCCGTCGATTCTCAACTGCGATATTGCTGACCTGCGTGGTGAGCTCGCCAAGATCGCAGGAGCGGACATTGCTCATGTCGACGTCATGGACAACCATTTCGTCCCCAATCTCTCGTGGGGTCTGCCCGTCGCGGAGGCTGTCGTCAAGTCCGGTATTCTGCCGGTCGACGCTCACCTCATGATCGAAGACCCGGATCGTTGGGCTCCGCAGTATGCGGAGGTCGGTTGTGAGTCCGTCACCTTCCACGCAGAGGCCGCAGCAGCGCCGCTGCGCCTGGCGCGCGAGCTCCACCGCATCGGTGCACGCGCCGGCCTGGCTCTGAAGCCGGCGACTGACATCGCACCGTTCGTCGACATCCTTAACGAGTTCGACATGATCCTCATCATGACGGTTGAGCCCGGCTTCGGCGGCCAGTCCTTCATCGAACAGATGATCCCGAAAATCGAGCGCACGCGCGCCGCGATCAACGCCGCAGGGCTGCAGGTGTCAATCCAGGTCGATGGCGGCATCTCGCGTGCGACCATCGAGCGTGCGGCCGAGGCCGGCGCCGACAACTTCGTCGCGGGTTCCGCAGTCTTCCGCGCGGAAGACGCTCATCGTGAGGTCGAGGCGCTGCGCGAACTCGCCAACGCCCATTCACACTGATCGCACACGCATTTCGGCGGCCGGAACGGGACGAGATCCCGTCCGGCCGCCTTTTCTTTCATAGGGGATACGCCTCGCGCAGCGCGACGGTCGGTGGCACAATGGCACACGAGTACTCCGGGGTCGGTGAAAGTCCGAACCGGCGGTGATAGTCCGCGACCCGCCTTCACAGAACGAGGGTGGTTGAGCCGGTGAAATTCCGGCACCGACGGTTAAAGTCCGGATGGGAGGAGTGCATGAGGCGCATCCGTGCGTCTGCTGTGCTGCGCGTACCCCCGGTGTCGGAAAGTAAGTCGTGGCAACTCGGAACAAGCCCCGCGGTGCGCTCACCGTCGCGGCACCGATCATCTTCCTTGCCCTTGTGCTGGCGGGATGGTGGCTGACGACGACGCTGACCGGCATCGAAGCCTGGCGCCTGCCCGATCCGTTTGCTGTTGCCCGAAAAGGCGTGGCGCTGCTCCAGCGCCCTGCCACCTGGCACCAGATTGCGGTGACGGGAGGCGAGGCTATCGCAGGGTGCGCGCTCGGAACGGTCGTTGCGCTGCCACTCGCGTATGCGATCTACCGATGGCGGCTATTGGCCGCCGCGGTGGAACCCTTCCTTGGAGCAACCCAAGCGTTGCCCGCCATCGCAATCGCCCCCATTCTCGTGCTGTGGGTCGGGTATGGCATCACACCGGTTATTGTGCTGTGCGCATTAATGGTGTTCTTCCCGATCCTTGTGTCCACCGTCGTCGGTTTACGTCATATCGATCGTGAGCTGCTCGAAGCTGCCGCGCTCGACGGCGCGACGGGCTGGACGATGGCTGCACAGATGGAGCTACCTCTTGCCGCTCCCGCCATTCTGGGCGGCCTGCGTAATGGGTTTGCTCTGTCTGTGACGGGCGCGGTCGTGGGGGAGATGGTCATGGGAGGGTCCGGGCTCGGGCAGGTACTCACTCAAATGAGAAGCAACGTGGACACCGCCGGCATGTTTGTCGTCATCGCGATCCTGTGCATCATGGCAACAATTCTGTACGTCATCGTGTATCAGATCGAGCGGTCGAAGCGCTACGCCATCACGCAGTGAAGGAGACATCCCTTGAAGCTATCCACTATCGTTCGCGCGACCGTAATTTGTGCCAGCGTCTCGCTGGCACTCGGCGCTTGCACAGCCGGTCCCGGCGCGACGCAGTCGGGCGCGTCCTCGAAGGGCGCCTCGGACGTGACGATCGGCCTAACCTACATCCCGAACGTGCAGTTTGCACCCGTGTACGTCGCCGATTCTCAGGGGCTATACAACGACGCCGGCATCACGCCCACAGTCCGTCATCATGGCTCGGATGAGGGCCTGTTCACGGCGCTTCTCGCCGGCCAGGAGGATGTGGTCATCGCGTCCGGCGACGAGGCAGCGGTTGCCGCCTCGCAGGGCATGGACCTCGTGTCGATTGGCCAGTATTACGCGACCTACCCGGGAAGCGTCATCGTCCGGGCATCGTCGTCGATCACGAGCCTGGCTGACCTCGCCGGAAAGACCATTGGCATCCCAGGTGAGTATGGTTCGAGCTACTACGCAACTCTTGCCGCTATCAAGGCCGGGGGACTGCAGACATCTGACGTGACCATTTCGTCGATCGGCTACACGCAGCAGGCGGCCCTCGCGGCTGGCCAGGTGGACGCAGTCGTTGGCTTTACCAACAACGACGCGGTGCAAATGAGACTGGCGGGCATCGACATCCGGGAGATCCCACTGGATGGAGCCTCGACTCCGCTGGTGGCAGCCTCGATTATTACGACGCGCGAATGGGCGCAGGCCCACCCTGATGCGGCACGCGCGGTCGTGTCCGCAACAACCGAGGCGATGAACACGATCGCCGCCGATCCCCAGGTCGCAATCGACGCGACGGCGAAGTGGGATACGACGCTCAGCGACGAGACGTCGCTGGCCGCAGCAAATGCTGTACTCGCTGCGACCGTTCCTCTGTGGCTCGGAGATGATGCCCACGCTGACGGCGTGCAGGATCTTGCCACTTGGTCTTCCATGGTGTCGTTCCTGACGTCGATCGGTGTCCTCGAAGGAGACGTCGATCCGAACGTCATCGTGACCAACGAGTACGCCAGCACGGCTAATACCGCGTCGCCTCAGTCCTAAACGGTGCGCCGTATGCTCGGGACGCGCGCGTTTCGCGTAGGGTAGGCGGGTGAGTACCGCCGTCAACGCTAACGTGCGCGTCCTTGAGCTTTTTGTGGAGCTCCTGGGCGCGCGTCCCGGGCGCACAAAGGCACAATTGCGCACTCTTCCCGGATATCAGGGGCTCGCGGACGATGCCTTCGAAACACAGTTCCAGCGCGACAAAGACGCGCTGCGCGACGCGGGTGCCCACATGACGATTCACTCGGGGGAGCGTTACAGCATCGCCTGGGATTCTTTTGCACCCGGCATCGAGGTGACCAGTGCCGATCGCGCGCTGATGTCGCTGGCTGCACGCGCGTGGGATAGTAGTGAGTTTTTCGCCGATGCCATTGATGCGAAGGCGGCTGCAGCTTCCTCCGACGATGTTGCTGCTCCCACTATTCGTCTCGGTCTCACCGGCCTCGGGGCAGCCACCGTGTTGTCGCAGGCAATTCGCGAGCGGCGCGTGGTGTGCTTCGAATACCCGGGATCTCGCGAGCTCACAGAGCGCTCCGTCGAGCCGTGGGCCCTGTCGGTCCAGGGCCGCGCCTTGTACCTGTGGGGATGGGACCTCGATCGCGGCAGCGAGCGCACATTCCGTGTGTCGCGCATACGCTCCCAGATTTCATTCATCGGGGAGCCGGGAGATGCATCGCTCCCACCCGAGGGAGCTGCGTTTCCGCGTGTGTCATCGTTCGTCTCTCCCATCGTCGACGTGCGTGGGGACTGCACTGCGCGCACACTTCTTCACGGTTACGAGGCTGGGGCATTGTCTGAGGAGCACGGTTCGCCTCGGCACGGCTGGGAGCGTGTCGCGCTTGAAGGCGCAGAGATGGGAACGTGGATAGGTCGCCTTCTTCCCCTGGCATGTGACGTGGTCGTCGTATCACCCGAGTCCCTGCGCGACGCGATGGTGACGCGCCTGCAAGCGGCCGCGACGTGGGGTGAGCGCAATGCCTGAGAACGTACAGTTGGCCGTTGTCCGCCTCGCTTCGATGGTCGCGTGGATGAGTGACCATCCCGGCGCGAGCGTCGATGAGATCGCTGCGCATTTCCATCGAACTCGCCGACAGGTGCGTCGTGATATCGAGTATCTAGCATCCGTTGGAGATTCATTGCCCGGTGCGTCCTTCGAGGTCGATTGGGAGCTCTACGAGCGAGAACAGCGCGTGTCACTACGCTCGACGCTGGGCGCCTCGGCGCCGCTGCGTCTGTCCACGTTAGAGGCGCAGGCTCTTCTCATCGGGCTGTCTGCGATCACCCCGCTGCTTGGCACGGATCTTGCCGCTCATGTTCCGCATGCCGCCCTCGTCGTCTGCGCGCTCGGGGGCCTGAAAGAGGCCGACGCCGAACAGCACGTGGAGGCCATTCCTTCTCTGGCCTCGTCGAGCGAGAGCCTCGAGAACCTGCGCGATGCCCTCCTGCGCGAAGAACGAGTGTCTTTCACCTACGTGTCCGCTTCTGGCGTTCGCACGCGCCGCATCGTCGACCCGTGGTCGCTCGAGGCGAGCGCGAGCGGCTGGCTGCTGCGCGGCTGGTGCACTCGCGCGGGGGAGGCTCGCAGCTTCGCGGTCGCGTCGATCAGCGACGTGCGTGGCGAGGGCCCGCGCGTCGAAGAGCCGCGCCGCGTGCGTCATGATGCGCCCACCTGGACGCTCGACGTCGATCGCGCTGCCCGGTGGATCGCCGACGAATACAACGGTGACATCATCGCCGAGCTGGACGGTGGGGGAGCGCGCATCACCCTTCCCGTCTGGAACGAACAGTGGGGCCTGAGCCTCCTCATCGACATTGCCCCACACCTGCGCGCAGCGACACCGGACATGCGCGACGAAGCCGCACGCCGTGCGCGCTCAGTTTTGTCGATCTGGACCCGAGAGGATGCATCGTGAGCCCCAAACGACGTCGACACCGCAACCGGGACACTGAGAACGTCACCCAGCGCGAGGAGGAAGTCGGCCTCGGAGTGGGCAGTGCAGCCCAGCGCTACGCAGCGTACAAGGCCGAGGCGCAGGCCGCCTCGTCGCTGCGCGCCCGTTGGGTGTCCACGCTGAGCTTCACCCCGGACCCGTTCCAGATCCAGGCACTCGATGCCGTCGAGGCTGGCAGCTCCGTCCTCGTTGCTGCACCCACAGGTGCGGGAAAGACGATCGTCGGCCAGTTTGGCGCTTACGTCGCCCTCGAGCAGGGAATGCGCGCGTTCTACACGACGCCGATCAAGGCTTTGTCCAACCAGAAGTACCTGGAGCTGTGCGACCTGTACGGCGCGGACAACGTCGGCCTCGCGACCGGAGACACGTCGGTGAACTCCGGTGCCCCAGTCGTCGTTATGACGACAGAGGTCCTGCGCAACATGATCTACGCGGGCGCATCCCTGAGCGACTTGGGCGTCGTCGTCCTCGACGAGGTCCACTACCTGGCGGATAAGATGCGCGGCCCAGTCTGGGAGGAAGTGATCATTCACCTGCCCGCACACGTCGCGATCATCGCCCTGTCAGCCACGGTGTCGAACGCGGAGGAGTTCGGCGCATGGATCCGGGAAGTGCGCTCCACCTGCGAGATCATCGTGTCCGAAAAGCGTCCCGTCCCGCTCTACCAGCACATGATTGTCGGCGAAGACATCTTTGACCTGTACGCGCCCACCGGCAAGGGAAAGCTTAATCCCGAGCTCGTGGCAGCGACGCGGGACTCCGGGATGCGCGGCGGGCGCGGCTCACGCTCGTGGAACCGTGAGGTTCGCGTGCGTCGTGAGTCGCGTCCCTCGACGCTGATTTCTCTTGATCGCGCGCGGCTGCTGCCCGCCATTACTTTCATCTTCTCGCGGGCAGGATGCGAGGATGCGGTCCGCCAGATCCTGTCTACGCGCATCACGCTGACGAGCCGCTCGGAGGCCGCGGAAATCGAGAGCTACGTGGATGAAGTCATCGCACTCCTTCCTCCCGAGGACGCCATCGTCCTCGGCGCCGAGGCGTGGAAACGCGGCCTCATGCGCGGTATCGCCGCCCACCACGCCGGAATGCTACCCCTCATGAAGGAGAGCGTCGAGCACCTGTTTTCGCGCGGCCTCGTCAAGATGGTGTACGCGACCGAGACTCTCGCGCTCGGCATCAATATGCCCGCGCGCACAGTCGTCATCGAATCGCTGACGAAGTGGAACGGCTCGGCGCATGTCTCTCTGTCCGCCGGTGAATACACGCAGCTGTCGGGACGCGCGGGGCGTCGCGGTATCGACACCGAAGGCCACGCGGTCGTCTCGCATCGTGGGGGAGTGGCTCCCGAAGAGGTCGCAGCCCTCGCGTCAAAGCGCACGTACCCGTTGATTTCCGCGTTCACTCCGACGTACAACATGGTCGTCAACCTGCTCGCGCGCTCGACGCGCGCCCAGACTCGCAAGGTCCTGGAGTCCTCTTTCGCACAGTATCAGGCAGATTCCGCTGTCGTCGCGCTCGCGTCGCGACTGACCGAGCTAGAGGCTCAACGCGACGCGACGGTCGAGGATCTGTCGTGTTCGCACGGTGACGTCCGCGAGTACTTGACGCTACGAGACCAGTTGGGTCAGGCTGAGAAGTCCGGCGCACGAGCGCGCAAGCGCGAGGCACGTGATGAATCGCGTCGTCTTCTGTCCGGCGTGCGCCCGGGCGACGTCCTCGCACTGACTCGTGGCCGCAAGACCCGCCTGTGCGTCGTTGGGGCGAAGGCCACCAGCGCCTCGGGCAGGGTTGAGGTCTCCGTGATCGGGGAGGACGCCACGTGGAGGGCACTGGCCCCCGAAGACGTGCGCGGTGCAATTGCTGTCGTCGGCCATATGTCCATTCCCGGTGGGTCTGCGCTACGGCGCACGAAGGAGCGCACGCGCATCGCCGGGGACCTGCGTTCCGGCGCAGCCAAGGGCCTCTACGAGGTCCCAGTAGATTCCACGCAGGCCTCTGATCCGATTTCCGCACTGCGCGTCGCGATGCGTCAGCATCCGGTTCACCGCTGCCCGCATCGCGAGGAGCACGCTCGTGCTGGCGCCCAGTGGGCACGTCTGGCCCGCGAGATCGATCGTCTCCGCTCATCCATCGACTCCCAGACGGGTTCCGTGGCCGCCCAGTTCGACCGTGTCTGCGCGGTTCTCGAGCGCCTCGGCTTTTTGTCGGGGGACGAGGTCACAGACGCAGGTCAACGCTTGCGCCGAATCTTCGGCGAGCGCGACCTCGTGGTGGCCATGTCGATGAACGAGGGCACGTGGAATGAGCTCGACGAGGCGGAGCTCGCGTCGATGGTTTCTGCGCTCGTCTACGATTCTCGCTCCGACGACGATGCGCAGCAGCTGGCTCCTGCGGGCGTGGGCATTCGGTTGCAGGAAGCGTGGCACGAGAGCCTCGCGACCCTGGAGCGCGTGCACCGCGTCGAAAAGGCCTGTGGCTGCGACCTGACCCCGAGCCTCGACGCCGGTCTAATGGCTGCCACACTTGCGTGGGCGCATGGCTCGACGCTGGCCACGGCGATTGATGCCACGCCGATCCAGGCCGGAGACTTCGTCCGCTGGATGCGTCAGGTCATGGACTGCCTCGGCCAGATTGCGTCGGCGTCGTCTAGCGGCGAGCTGGCGCGAAAGGCCGAGGCCGCGAAAGACCGCATCGGACGCGGTATCGTTGCGTGGTCGACGATTTGAGACACCTGGAGGGCTAGTGGGGCATCAGGACATCTTCCAGCGCGCATCGTTTGCGCACGTGTGCGGCGATTCGATCATCGCCGCGATTGCCGGCCTCGCGCTATACGCGTCGTTTCCGCCCGTAGGCTGGTGGTGGCTATCGATTCCTGCCCTCGCCCTGTTTCTGTCGCGCATTGACGAGGCCAGGGCCCCGCGCGCGCTGACGGTGACCTTCGTGTTCGGCATGAGCTTCTGGGTTCCTCTCATCGACTGGATTCCGCTGGCCGTTGGCACGACACCCCCGTGGTTCGTTCTGGCGCTCGTGCAAACGTTCTTCTTCATGGGCTGGGTGGTCTTTGCCCGCTGGACTCAGCTGTGGCGATGGGCGCGCGGTCCGCTCGTCCAGGCGTTGTTGTTTGCGCTGACCTGGACAGGCGTCGACGCTGCTCGGTCGCGCTGGCCGTGGTCGGGCTTTCCGTGGGGATCTGTTGCCTTGCCTCAGGTGGATTCACCCCTCGGTCATCTCGCACCCTACGGAGGCACGACGCTTATCACCGCGGTCGTCGTTTTTCTCGCCGTTCTGGTACGCCGCGCTTTCGCGGCTCGCGACGCCGCAGTGATACGCGAGCATTGGTTTTCGCGTCCGGCATTGGGTCTCATCGTCGCCGCCGCATACGTCGCGCCCCTCGCAATTTCTTTGCCCAATCAGGCGGAGAACGGTATGTTACGCGTCGGCGTCGTCCAAGGCGATATCGCGTTGCCCGGAGCCGAGGCATACAGCCGTGAGGGCGAGGTGACCGATAACAACATGCGGGCGTCCCTCGAACTCGCGAGTTCGCCGCAGGTCACCGATCACCCGATCGACATCGCGCTCTGGGGCGAGGGATCCGTTGACCGCGATCCGCTTGCATTCCCTGCGATTGGTCAGGCCGTCGATCGAGCCGCCACGGCGCTGGATGCGCCGATCCTGATCGGCTACACGAATCTCAACGAGCGCGACCGCGTGAAGAACTGGCTGGCGGTATGGGAGCCAGGCACGGGAATGGACGAGGCCGCACGTTACTCCAAGCACGTTCCCGTTCCCTTTGGCGAGTTCATTCCTTTCCGGGACTTCATTGCTTCGTTCGCGACCGAAGTTGCTCAGTCCAGCAAGGACATGGAAGCGGGGGAGGAGCCTCCCCTGATGACTATCCAGGCACGCGACGGGCGCAGTGTTCCCCTGGCCGTCGGTATCTGTTTCGAGGCTGCGTACCCCCTCGTGATCGGCGACGGCGTCGCTCGTGGCGGTCAGGTCATCGTCGTCCCCTCGAACAACTACCATTTCCGTTCGTCGGGCGAGTCCGCGCAGCAGGGCCAGCTCTTGCGCATGCGCGCGATGGAGTATTCACGCAGTGCCGTTCAGGCTTCCACGACCGGCCACTCGTACGTGATTCGTCCCGACGGCTCGATTCTCGCGAGCACAGGTACCGAGGAGGCGGCGACGCTCGCCGCCGACATCCCGCTTCGTACCTCGCAGACGTTGACAGCTTTGGCGGGGGAGAGGATTCCAGGCGCTGTGATGGTGGCGACACTAATCATGGCGATTCTCACCACCGCAACAGTTATCGGACAAGGAATCAGAGCGTCAGCGCGCGCCAGACGTGCGTCCGGCCACTAAATTCGGCAAGATGTGAGTCATGACTGAATCTGTTCCTTCCTCTCCGTCGCCCTCCGGCGACCACACCCTGATCGTTATCCCGACGTACAACGAGATGTCGACCTTGCCGACGATTCTGGGCGACATCTGGGCGAACGTGCCGGGCGCGCACGTGCTTATCGTCGACGATTCGTCGCCAGACGGAACGGGGGAGTGGGTCGACAACCGACGCGAGGGCGAGGAGCGTCTCCATGTCCTTCATCGCCCCGCGAAGTCGGGGCTTGCCACGGCCTACGTCGACGGCATGGGCTGGGGCATCGACCACGGATACCCCTTCATTCTTCAGATGGATGCAGATGGGTCGCATCGTCCCATTGATCTGCCGAAGTTACTCAGCCGTATGGCTGGCCCGGACCGTCCGGACCTGGTCATCGGGTCTCGTTGGGTGCCGGGTGGAGCCATCAACGGATGGTCTGCGAAGCGTGTCGCCCTGTCCAAGGCAGGCAATTATTATGTCCGTTTTTGTCTGGGTACGCCCGTGCGCGATGCGACGGCGGGCCTGCGCCTACACCGCGCGTCATTCCTGAGCGAACACGAGGTTCTCGGTCGGGTAGCGACGACAGGATTCGGGTTCCAGGTCGAAATGACCGAGCTCGAGCGTTCCCTGGGCGCCGTTATCGCCGAGGTTCCGATCACCTTCGACGAACGCATGGCCGGCGAATCGAAGCTCGACTCGTCGATTTTCGTCGAGGAACTCGTGATGGTAACGAAAGGCGGCCTGAGCCGACTAGCCCAGGCCGCGCGACGGATCTTGCCGAAGCGTTAGCCCTTGCGGTAGGAACCCTCGGGACGCAGGCGACCCTCGCGGTACGCTGTGAGCTGCTCGGTCAGAACGACCTCGAGTTCGTCGATCGAGCGACGCTCGAGCAGCATGTCCCAGTGGGTACGCTGAGGCTTGACGGGCTTATTGTCCTCATCCTCGACAGTTTCGCCGATAAGCTCGGCCGCCTGGCCACACTTGCATTCCCACGTCGCAGGCGCGGTGGCCTCGCTGGACAGCGTCACCTCGAACTCGTGGCCATTGGGGCACGCGTAACGAACGATGAAACGGTCGGCGAAAACGACACCGTCCTCAGACTCGAGGGACTTCGCACCGATCTGCATGCCACGCAGCGCGCGGTCAGCCATAACAGCCTCCTGAACAAAAGAACGAAACGGGTCCATTCTATCTGACACGTCAAGCGGAACGCTCCCACGGCCTCGTCTCAACCCCACCCACCGATCCGATAATGTACATTATGTCCGATATTCTTTATCGACCGCTCTCCGACCACGCGGTACAGTTACACCCATGACGACAGACCATGAAGTGCGTTCGCAGCGCCCTCCTGCCATCCGAGAGACCATCGTGCTCGCGCTGGCATGCCTGTCGTATTCCATCCTGTCGTTCCTCGCGAAGGCTCCGGAATCTGTCGCGGTCGCTCACGCACACGACGTCGCCGCCTTTGAGTCCCACTTCGGGCTGTTTATTGAAGGCCCCGCAAACGCCTGGCTCACGACCCACCCGCTGCTCGCGTCTCTCGCATCCACCCAGTACGCGGTATCATTCTTCGCAATGACCGGCTTTGCCATGGTTGTTTTATGGCTAAAGGCCCCCGCTCACTATCGGATCGCCCGATGGACACTCGTCGTCATGACGCTAGGCGCGCTCATCACCTACTGGACCTATCCCCTGGCTCCCCCGCGCCTCGTTCCTGACCTTGGTTTCGTCGACGCCGTCGCCGAGCACACGTCCGCATATTCGCAGCTATTCGGCACGCTCGCGAACCCCTACGGCGCCATGCCCTCGATGCACACGGGTTGGTCCGTGTGGGTTGCAGTCATGCTCGGTACGTACGTCTGGCGCTCATGGTGGGCCCGGCTCATTCTCGCCGCCCACCCCGTTTTAACCATCGTGACAATCGTCGCAACGGCCAATCATTATGTGGTTGATGCCATTGCTGGTTGCGCATACTTCCTGCTCGCCTGGCTCTTTGTCACCATTGCAAACAGGGCCTTACCGGGGAATGTGCGAACGCCCGGCGAGACGTCCTAGGTCCTCCCCTATTTAAACGCTAGTGTGGGTGCCATGAGACTCGGAGTTGATTTTGGCACCACGACCACTGCGATCGCTATCGTCGATCGGGGGAACTACCCAATCGTCTCTTTCGTCAACAATCATGACGATACGGTCGATTTCGTTCCGTCTATCATCGCTCTTGACGGCGACCGCCTGGTTTACGGTTTCGACGCCGAAGACGCTGCCCGTGAAGGCGCTCCTCATCTGCGCTCCTTTAAGCGTCTGCTGTCCGATCCGTCGGTGACTGACACGTCCACGCTGCGCCTGGGTAATCACAGCGTCTCGATCCTCGACGCGCTGACGGGTTTCCTCAGCTACGTTGTACGCCAGCTACGCACCAACTCCTCCATCGCCTCGCTGCCGGATTCGGAGCCGCTCGAAGCGCTCGTCGGCATCCCGGCCCACGCGTGGTCAGCACAGCGCTTCCTGACTCTTGAGGCCTTCCGCCGCGCGGGATGGGACGTCCTCGCGATGGTCAACGAGCCTTCTGCCGCAGGTTTCGAGTACACGCACCGCCATGCGGGCACACTCAATTCCAAGCGCACCGCAATCCTCGTCTACGACCTGGGCGGCGGCACTTTCGACGCCTCCATCGTGTCCGCCACGGGCACGCTCCACGAGGTCATGGGCTCGCGCGGCCTCAACATGGTCGGCGGCGATGACTTCGACGTCGTGCTTGCTACCCGCCTCGCCGCTGCCGCTGGGACCGACTCAGGCAAGCTTGGGGACGATGCGTGGGAGCGTCTCATCGAAGACTCACGCGACGCGAAGGAGACCCTCTCCCCTTCGACAAAGTTCATCACCGTGCCCGTCGATGGTAAGCCTGTGACGATTCCCGTCACCGACTTCTACGAGGCAGCCACTCCCCTGGTCGAGGCAACGATCGAGGCCATGGAGCCCCTGTTGGTGCCGGATGCATCCGGAGTCGGCCAGCTGGGCGGCGACATCGCCGGCCTCTACGTCGTTGGAGGCGGTTCGCAGCTGCCGCTGGTTGCCCGCGTGCTCCGTTCGCGCTTTGGCCGACGCGTGCACCGCTCGCCGCACACGGCGGCCTCAACCGCGATCGGCCTGGCCATCGGGGCCGATCCCGAGGCCGCGTACACGGTGCGCGAACAGCTCTCGCGTGGCGTCGGCGTCTTCCGTGAGCGCGAGGCCGGCTCGTTCATCTCGTTCGATACTCTTCTGGAGCCGAACACCGAGCTCGCTCCCGGCGAGACCCTGACGATTAAGCGCCGCTACCGCGCCGCGCACAACATCGGATACTTCCGCTTCGTCGAGTATTCGTCGTTCGACGAGGCCGGGGTGCCCCGCGGTGACCTGCAGCCCTACGGCGAAGTGATCGTCCCCTTCGATCGCTCCCTGCGCCGCTCCGACATCGACCTGTCGGCCGTCCCCGTCATCCGCACCGAGGATGGACCTCTCATCGAAGAGTCCTACATTGTCGACGAAAACGGCATGGTGACCGTGGAAATCACGGATCTGGAGACCGCCTACACCGTGACGCGTCCTCTCGGCCGGCGTTAGTCGCCCAGGCGGCGCTCGCCGCTTGATAAGTGTGGGGCCCAGGCATTGCGCCTGGGCCCCACACTTACGTTGAAGACACGTCTCAGGAAGCTGAAAGCTTCGAGCGACGACGCTCGGCGAGCTCGTCGACGAAGGCGGGCTCGGAGCGCTCAAGGGGCAGCTCAGCGAGCGAACCCTCGACCTCGCGCCAGACGCGGCCCACAGCGATGCCAAAAACACCCTGTCCGCCCTGAAGAAGATCGATGACCTCATCGGTGGAGGTGCACTCGTAGACCGACGCACCGTCGCTCATCAGCGTGATGGATGCAAGGTCATCCACTCCCCTGTTCTGCAGCGACGACACGGCAACGCGAACCTGCTGGAGAGAAACGCCGGCGTCCAGGAGCTTCTTGACGACCTTCAGGACGAGAATGTCACGGAAGGAGTAGAGGCGCTGCGAGCCGGAGCCGCGCGCGGCGCGGATTGACGGCTGCAGCAGACCGGTGCGAGCCCAGTAATCGAGCTGACGGTACGTGATACCGGCTGCGCTGCACGCAACGGGACCGCGGTAGCCCATCTCGTCCGTGTCGAGCCCCTCAAGGGGATCGCCGAACAGCATGCCTTGCCGGCTTGCGGCGTTCGCTTGTGCGCTCACTCGGGGGCTCCTTGCAGGTAATACGTGATGAGAACAGGACTACGGTAGAGCACGAGCAACGCTCGGTCAATGACCTCCCCGGCGAGTCTAACCTTCATGTTGAACATGAGACTTAGTCCCCGTCCTCCGCCAGCGACGACACCGCCACCGCCAGCATGTCCCGATGCAATTCGGCAAACAGGTCGCCCAGTTCGATAGCTCGGGCGCGCGCACGCTCACGATCCGCGCCACGGCCTCGTCCCCTCTGAGAGGAAACAGTCTGGTCGATGATATCCGCACTACGTTCCGCGCCCTGACGAACGCCGCGCAGCACCCGAACATCCACCCCCGCGGATTCGAGACGCGCGATGGTAGAAACGGCTTGCACGCAGCGAGAAGGGAAATAACCGGCCAGATCCGGAGTGATCAGCCCAAGCCTCGCATAACGCTCGAGGGTGTCCATATCGACGCCCGTCAGGTCCGACAGATCCGCGGCCGGAATGGCCCGACGGCCCCCCAGCGACACCGTCTGCCCCTCTGAGGACACGACCTGCGCGACACGACGGCGCACGGGCTCGTGACCGGCATCGAGCGCATCAAGCTGCCCGCGAATCACACTCAGCGGAGTGAACGAGTCGCGCTGCTCCGTCAAGACGTAGCGCAGCCGCTCGACGTCGGCGGCCGAATACTTGCGGTACCCGGATCCGGTGCGAGCGGGTGAGACAAGGCCTTCGCTCTCCAGGTAGCGAACCTTCGACAGCGAGATCGCAGGGAACTCGTCCTTCAGTGCATCGACAACACGGCCGATCGACAGCTCCGGCGAATGGTCCGCATCATGCGGCCACGAGGTCGCTTCCTCCACGGAAGCAACCTCGTGACGACGTGCAAGAGCTGCGCACACGTCAGGCCTGCTTGGTCGACGGCTGGTAGGTCAAACGATACTTTCCGATCTGCACCTCGTCGCCGGCGTGCAATTCAATTGAATCGACGCGCTCACGGTTCACGTACGTGCCGTTCAGCGAGCCAGAATCGCGCACGATGTGGCCGCCGTTCGACGCAATGAACTGGCAGTGCTTGCGCGAGACCGTCACGTCGTCCAGGAAGATGTCGGCTTTGGGGGAACGACCCGCGTTCGTCACCTCAGGATCAAGGAGGAAGCGCGCGCCCGTGTTCGGGCCGCGCTGGACGATAAGGAGCGCAGAGCCGGCAGGCAGTGCCTCGACGGCCTCACGATCGCGAGCAGACAGGGCAACGGGAGCCTCCTCGACATCCTCCGTCACAGGCGCGAGGCCGAAGATAGAGGTTGCGGTCGGGTCAAGCGGCTGGTTGTCGGACATTGTGCGCTCCAAACGATCATTTCAGGGACTGTATTAAGTGTAAACGTTCACCATCCGACAAGCGCGGGCACGGTGAGCACGGTGACTCCCCCACCGATTATACGGTGGGACCTCACTGGTAGGTGGCGAACTGGGGTGGGCGCGGAGTCGCAATCGATTCGATCGTAATGTCCGTCGACGGCGTGATCGCCACATTGGCGCCCTTGGCGCGCATCTGCGCCGCCGAACCAGCCTGGATATCCAACGCCGTGGCGATCGTCTGAGACTCCCCGATCACTTTCCACGTGTAGGGCGACGAGATGGGAATTCCATCGACCGCAATCGAGCCGGCCTGCCCTGTGAAGGACGACCGAGTCGACAGGCGAATACCGTTGAGTTCGATGGCCTCGGCACCCGCATTGCGCAATTCGCCCAGCGTCATGACGAACTGCGTCGACGTCAGGTTTGCGCCGGCGTCGACGACCGAGACTGTCACGCCGGGACCGCGGACCGGCACTGTACCCGCAGCGATCTGCGCTTGGGTTTCGGCCTTTCGTGCCGCCTGCTCTCGTGCCTGTGCCTCATCGGCGGCGCTGCGCAGTTCGTCTAGTTCACTGGAAAGTTCGCCGCGACGCGTGCGCAGGTTTTGCTCCTGCGTGCCCAACTCATCGAGCACCGTGACAAGATCTTGTTCGGACAGTCCTTCGAGGGGGTCGGATCGCTGCGCCCTCACCTGCGTGGCAAGAGCGAACCCCAAAATCATAAAGATCACGAGCATCACGACGTGCAAACCACGGGGCAGCGCAAAGAACGCCTGTCGCGCCCGGGCCCACAGGCGCCGTCCGCTGTGTGGCTCACGGTGAACGCCGTGCCCGCGGGGCGCGGGCGCACTCTCGGACGCGGAGGGAATCGTCTCTTGATTCTGTTCACTCATGTCAGGCCTTCAGGAGCAGACGGCGGATCGATGCGGTGTTCGAGAAAATTCGAATACCCAGCACGACGACGACGGCCGTGGTCATGGCGGATCCGACTCCCAGCTGAGTCCCCAGGAAAACCAGCAGGCATGCAACGACGACGTTCCAGAAGAAAGAGGTCACGAACACGCGGTCTGCGAAGCGCCCCTCCAGCCATGCGCGTCCCGCGCCGAAAAGTGCGTCCAGGCCGGCAACGACCGCGACGGGGAGGAACGGGGCCAGCCACGCGGGCACTGTCGGGTCGAGCAAGACGCCGAGCACAATGCCGATGATCAATCCGATGACGGCGATCATTGAGTGTCTCCTTCGGGTTGTGTATCCAGCGGTTGTGCGTACTGCGATGAGGTCGGTGCCAGCGCTTCCATGCTCAGCGACTGGGAGACCTTCGAGTTCACGGTCATACCGCTGACTGATTGGGCGGCGGATAGGTAGTCGCCTGTCGAGCCCCGGACAAGCGCGACGGACAGCGCGTTCGAGTCCCCGATTGCCGTCACCTCGTAGGGAGAGGACACGGGGGTCACATTGACCAGAATGGCCGACCCTGCGGTGCGCACGAAAGTATCTGGTCCAATGCGCTGGCCGTTGACCGAAATAGCCTCCGCGCCGGCACCCCAGAGGGCGTTGACAACCATCGCGACGTCCTGGTCTCGGACAGCTCCGCTACCCTTTCCCGGGCCGCTTCGATCCGTGAGCGTGACGGTGATGCCGGGGCCACTGATAGGTCGTGTCGCCGTCACCAGGTCTCGCGCACCATCCACGGCGATTGGTGAGCCGGACTGCGACAGGTCATCGATCGCACGGCCGAGCGACTGCACCTCATCGTTCAAGGCTTCGACGTTGCTCGACCGCGCGGCAGCCTGCTCTTTCAGGTCGGCTTTCACGTCATTGGCCGGGCACCGCAGCGAACCGATAGCGATGACCGACCCAAACCCAAGCGCAACAGCCACTGCGAAAACGGCGATGCGGCTGACAAGTCCCGCAGGTCGCGAGCCGTGGTTTGCTTGGTAGTGCTCGTAACCGGCGTCCAGCGGATTGGCGAGGAGCGACGTGAGCAGGGACATCGAGGCCGCGGGGTCCACGGACGAGGCCTGGGCAGGAGCGTCGTCGTGCTCCTCCCCCGGCTTCGCACCTCGATGTCCCGGCTGCGTCACTGGCCCGAACTCCAGCGGCGCTGCACGCGCTCGTCGCGTTCGAATGAGTCGAGATGCTCAACGACGATGCGGCGCAGCTGCGCAGGAGCATCCGCGTGCTCGTCGATCCAGCGGCGCAGCAGTCCGACGGAGCGCTCGACGCTGCCATCACGGTCGACGTCGACACCGAGAGCGAGGACACCGTTGGCGTAGCGCAGCGCCATGCCGATCGTGTGACTCTCCCAGTAGGAGATCATGCGCTCGACGGCGCTCTCAATTCCGGTCTCGCCCTCCCACGACGAGGCCTGTAGGCCGGCCAGGGTTGCGGTCAGGTAGTCGTTCGACAGGGAATCGGAGAACACCGACTCCCAGGCCCGCGCGCGAGCCTCTTCCGAGGGCAGTGACGCGAGGGCCTCGACGCTCATGCGAGCGGCTTCGCCTGAGCCGTCGGCACTGCGCCAGGCCTCGATGGACTCCTCATCGACGAGGCCGCGTGCAGCCAGGGCGCGGCGCGCACGCCAGGCGATATCGGGGTTGTCGCTGCTGGCGAAGTCCCGGACCGTCGCCTCATACTCGTCGCCACCACGGGCGGCGAATTCAGCGATGAATGCGCGCGTGTACGAGCGCCACGCGTCGGAGTCCTCGGTCTCGCGCGACAGACGGATCGTCGTCGCAAGCACCTGGTCGTGGACGTCCGAGCGAGCCTGGCCCGGCAGGAAGGACGAGATGGCCTCGGCGACGAACAACAGGAGACGGTCGCGGATCGCGGGCTCAGTTTCGGACGGAACGGCGTTCAGAACCGCGACTACGAAGCGGCGTGGATCCAGCAGACCGTCCCGCACCGCGTTCCAGAGAGACGCCCAGATAACGGCGCGCGTGATAGCCGCATCAATGGTGCCCACGTAAGCCAGCGCGACGTCGGTCGAGCGCTCGTCGAGGCGCGAGATCGCGTAGGTGAGGTCATCGTCGTTCACGACGACAAGGTCAGCGGACGCGGCGCCGCCGGGCACCGCCACAGCGCCCTCGGGATCAATGGGGGCGCTGTCGCCGTCGATACGGACGTCAAACACATGCGTACGCTCAAGCGCCCCGGCGGCGACGCGCCACGTCGAAACGGTGACGCGGTGGGGACGCAGCACACCGTTGCAGGCCTCACCACCCTGATGAAGCGTGAAGTCCGTGATCGCACCGACGCTATCGGTGACCCACGAAGCCGACAGCGTCGACGGGCCTGAGGTCTCCAACCAGGCGCTCTTCCACGAAGAAAGCTCCTGCTGCGAGGCGCCTTCAAGCGCAACAAGCAGGTCCTGCAGGTTGGTCGCACCGAACTGATGCTCGGCAAAGTAGCGACGGGCCCCCTCGTAGAAGGCGTCCTCCCCTACCCAGGCAACCAGCTGCTTGAGAACGGATGCACCCTTCGCGTAGGTGATGCCGTCGAAGTTTGTCTTGGCGGCTGCAACGTCCGGGATGTCAGCGGCGATCGGGTGCGTCGTCGGCATCTGGTCCTGCGTGTAGGCCCAGATCTTTCGGTTCATCGCAAAGTTCGCCCATTCGCCCACGTAGCGCGTTGCCGTCGCGATCGCGCTGGCGCCCTGGTTCTCAGCGAAGGACTCCTTGAGCCACAGGTCATCCCACCACGAGGGTGTGGCGAGGTCGCCAAACCACATATGGCACATTTCGTGCAGCGTCGTGTTCGCGCGGCGCTGGCGCTCGGAGAAGGTGGGCGTCGAGCGCGAAATGTAGTTCTCGTTGAAGGTGATGCACCCCGGGTTTTCCATGGCGCCGAGGTTGTATTCGGGCACGTACACCTGGTCGTAGGATCCCCACGGGAAGGTCACTCCGTAGCGCTCGTGGAAGAAGTCGAGTCCTGCCCGAGTCACTTCAAACACGTCGTCGGAGTCGAGGTAGCGCGCGAGCGTACGGCGGCACAGCAGGCGCAGCTCGAGCTCAGCATGGCCACCATCCGACGCGCCACCGCTCCACGTGCCGCCTTCGATGACCGCCCACGGGCCGGCGACAATCGCCGTGATGTAGCTCGAGAGCGGGCGGGTCGCCGTGAAATCATGGCGCAGCGCACCCGAGTCATCCAAGGCCTCGACGGCAGTCTCAACTCCATTGGAGGAGACGACCCAGCCTGCGGGAGCAATGACGTGGAACGTCCACTCGGGCTTCACATCCGGCTGATCCACGCACGGCCACGCACGGTGAGCGTCGTTGGGCTCGAACTGGGTGTAGAGATAGACCTCACCATCCTCGGGATCGGTGTAGCGGTGCAGGCCCTCGCCGCTGCGCGAGTAGCGCGCCAGGGCGCGAACCTCGAGGGTGATCGTCTCCCCCACCGGCAGGCCACCGACCCACACGCGGTCTTCATCGTCGTCGAACGGGTGGGGTTCGCCGTTGAGGAGAACCTCTTTTACCTCGCCAGCGATGTCGATGAAGGCGCGGTCCTCATCCGACGTCAACGTCAGCGTCGACGTCACGGGATAGCTCGGATTCGTGGTGTCCTGTGCATCTCGAAGATCGACGACGACGTCGATAGCGGAGACATGAAGATGGGCAGCGCGATGGGTTGCTTCGTTGCGTGTCAAAATCTGCATAACCCCTATCCTACTGTGTGACCGCCGGTATGTGTGGCGCGCGCCGCCGTCGCGACGAACTAGAGTAGACCCATGACTTCAGTGACTGATATTCGTCCCACGATCGCGCCGGTCTCGTTGAAGGCTGCCTTAGCGGGCCTGGACATCCAGGGGCTCTACGGCTCCGATGGCTCGGCTGCGCAGATCGCCGCGTCCCCCCTCAGCCTGCGCGGCATCACCGTGTCGTCCGACGACTGCGAGGCCGACTGGCTGTTCGTCGCAATCCCGGGCCTTAAGCAGCACGGCATTCGTTTCGCGCACGCGGCGATCGAGGCCGGGGCGAGCATCGTTCTCACCGACGAGGAGGGCCGCACGCAGGCGTTCGAACGAGGCCTGGGCGTGCCCGTCATTCAGGTGGCCGACCCGCGCGCCATCGTCCCGCAGCTCTGCGCAAACATCTACGCGTCCCCCGCCACTCGCCTCACAACGATGGCAGTGACTGGCACGAACGGAAAGACGACAACGTCCTACCTGATGCGCGCCGCCATCGCATCACGATTCCCCAACGCGTCGCTGTGCGGCACCGTCGAAACCCACGTCGGTCCGATCTCCTTCGAGGCCGTGCGTACGACGGCCGAGGCCCCCGTCATCGCGCGCATCCTTGCGGCGACCGAAGAGTACGAGTGCGGCGCCGGCATCATCGAGCTGTCCGCGCACGCGCTCTCGCTGCACCGTGTCGACGGCATCGTCTTCGACGTAGCTGCGTTTACGAACCTCCAGCACGACCACCTGGACTACTACGGCGACATGGAGAACTACTTCCAGGCGAAGGCCCTCCTGTTCACGCCGGAGCATTCACGCCGCGGCGTTGTGTGCGTGGACGATGAATGGGGGCGCCGCCTCGCGCAGCAGGCGACCGTGCCGGTCACAACGGTGTCCGCGCTAACCGAGGAAGCCGCCGACTGGCAGGTCCGAGATGTCACGCCCGATCAGACGATCGGACGCACCGTGTTTACCCTCGTCGACCCGTCGGGCACCGGGCACCGCGTTGCCATGCCGATCCTGGGAGAGGTCAATATTCAAAACACTGCCGTCGCGATCGTCAGCGCGGTGAGCCTCGGTATCGACCTGGCGGATGTGATCTCGGCGATCGAGGATGCTCCCCAGATCCCGGGACGCATGGAGAAGGTCAACCCGACGCCCGGCGGTCAGCCGCTCGTCATCGTCGACTACGCCCACACGCCCGAAGCTCTTGAATGGACCCTGCGATCGACCCGCGAGCTGACCCCCGGCCGCGTCGTCGTCGTCTTTGGAACGGACGGCGATCGCGATGCCACCAAGCGTGAACACCTCGCGCAAATCGCCGCGCGTGAAGCCGACGTGCTGTGGGTGACGGACGAGAACCCGCGCACCGAGGACCCGCAGGAAATCCGCGACTACCTGCTGCGCGGCATCGCATCCGTGCGTCCGGGCATGGAAGACGTCACCGAGGTAACAACCTGCCGCCGCGACGCCGTGCGACGTGCGATCCTCGCAGCTGAGCCTGGCGACACCGTCATCATCACGGGTAAGGGCGCCGAGTGGTACCAGGAGATCCAGGGGATCCACCACCGATACAACGACGTTCCCGTTGCCGCCGAGGTCCTCGCAGGCGACGTGCGCTCGCACGAATAAACGCTGCGAAGCTGTGAACTGGCGCGCCGCAGGGGCTCCCATCGGGCCTTTGCGGCGCGCCACGCCGTAGACTGGGCGGGTGAATGACTTTGACAACCAGCCCGACGCGACCGCCGAATTCGACGCGGACGCCGCCGAGAACTACATCGCCGACGCAGCCGGCGCAGCGCCGGACGCGATCGAACTGAGCGACGAAGAGACCGAGGCTCGTGCCCGTCTCATGCGCGCCAACCTCGACCAATTCGACTTGGACGAGGAGGACCTGGCGCTCCTGGCCGGCGAGTCTGCGCTCGCGGACTCTGACGACGTCGCCGCCGGTCTGCCCGTTCTTGCAGTCGTCGGCCGCCCCAACGTCGGCAAGTCCACGCTGGTCAACCGCATCCTTGGTCGCCGCGAGGCGGTCGTACAGGATACACCGGGCGTCACCCGCGATCGCGTCTCGTACCCCGCCGAATGGGCGGGTCGTGACTTCACGCTCGTCGACACCGGCGGCTGGGAGATCGACGTCAAGGGTCTGGATCGTTCCGTCGCCGAGCAGGCCGAGATCGCCGTCGACCTCGCTGACGCTGTCGTCCTCGTCCTGGATGCGACCGTCGGCGTCACTGCCTCGGACGAGCGCATCGTGGAGATGCTGCGCGCCAAGAAGAAGCCGATCATCCTGGCCGCTAACAAGGTGGATTCTCCCCTGCAGGAGGCCGACGCTGCCTACCTGTGGAGCCTTGGCCTGGGCGAGCCATACCCCATTTCCGCCCTGCATGGACGTGGCACCGGCGATCTCCTGGACGTCGTCATGGAGGTCCTCCCGACCGAGTCGGCCGTTGCCTCGGCGCTGCCGTCCGGCGGTCCGCGTCGCGTCGCCCTCGTCGGTCGTCCCAACGTTGGCAAGTCGTCCCTGCTGAACGCGCTGGCCGGCGGCGAGCGCGTCGTCGTCAACGAACTCGCCGGCACCACGCGTGACCCCGTCGATGAGCTCATTGAGCTCGACGGCCGCTCGTGGTGGTTCGTCGACACCGCGGGTATCCGCCGCAAGATGCACCGGACGACAGGCGCCGACTACTACGCCTCCATCCGTACCCAGGCTGCGATCGAGAAGGCCGAGGTCGCCCTCGTCCTCATCGACGGTTCGGCGCCGCTCACCGAGCAGGACGTGCGAGTCGTCCAGCAGGTCATCGACGCGGGCCGCGCGCTCGTCGTCGTCACCAACAAGTGGGATCTCGTCGACGAGGACCGCCAGAAGGAGATCAAGAACGAGCTCGAGCGCGAGCTGGTTCAGATCCAGTGGGCGCCGCGCATCAACCTGGCCGCGAAGACCGGCTGGCACACTAACCGCATCGTGCGTGCCCTCGACACTGCGCTCGAAGGCTGGGAGACCCGTATCCCCACCGGACAGCTCAACGCGTTCCTCGGTCAGCTCGTTGCCGCGCACCCCCACCCGCTGCGTGGCGGCAAGCAGCCCCGCATCCTCTTCGGCACCCAGGCCTCGAGCAAGCCCCCGCGCTTCGTGCTCTTCACGACTGGCTTCCTCGACCCCGGATACCGCCGCTTTATCGAACGGCGCCTGCGCGAGACTTTCGGCTTCGCCGGCACACCGATTCAGATTTCGGTGCGTGTGCGCGAGAAGCGACGCAGGTAAGGACGCTGAGACGCGTGGCCCGCTTCCCCCTGGAGGCGGGCCACACCCGTACCTACACTCCCCCGGCGTGTATCCACAGGGTCGTTTCGCCCAGCGTCGTTATCCACAAGCATCACGGCCTTCCCTTGACCGTTGAACGCTGGGCGCGCAGGATCGACACATGGACACAACACTCATCCAATCCGCAGTTCTCCCCCTAGCCTCCGGACTCACCCTGTGCGATGACGGGCTCATCCGGCCCACGTGGGCCTCCCACGACGAGCTGTTACGCAGCTACTACGACACCGAATGGGGGTTGCCCATTCACGACGAGGCCGGCGTTTTCGAACGTCTCGTCTTGGAGGGTTTCCAGGCCGGACTCTCATGGCGCACCGTCCTGGCCAAACGGGAGGCTTTCCGGCAGGCTTTTGACGGATTTGTTCCCGATCGCGTCGCAGCGTTCACAAGCGATGACGTCGATCACCTCGTGAGCACACCCGGGATTATTCACAATCGCCGCAAGATCGACGCGGCGATCAGCAACGCTCGCGCGACGGTTGCCATGAGGAACGATTCTGCCGTGGCAGACGGCCCGTCGCATCTGGGCGAACTGGTCTGGTCGTATCGGCCGACGCTCGATCCGCTTCCGCGTTCGAAGGACGAGGTGCCCACACAGCTGCCGGAATCCGTAGCGCTCGCCGCCGACCTCAAGAGCCGTGGTTTTTGCTTCGTGGGTCCAACGACGATGCTCGCGCTCATGGCGGCGATCGGCATCGTCAACACCGATATCGTGGGAACGCACCGCAGGCCTCGGTGAAGCACGCAGCGAACGTGGCTGGCGTCCTCGCAGGGCCGCGGAATCTGGCATGATGGTGCCATGGCACTGTCACAGAAGCTTCTCAGTCAGGACGAGGTTGTCGTCCGCCACATGCACACGCACATCAAGACCCTGCTGCCCGCGATCATCGTGGAGTCGATCCTCGTGATCGCAGCGGCGGTCGGTTCGTTCTACGTCCCCGAGAACGCGCGCTACTGGGCACTTGCGACCATCTGGATCGCAGTGCTCCTCCTGTCGATTCCGCTCATCCTTGTTCCCTGGATTAAGTGGATTACGACAACCTACACGGTGACGACGAAGCGAGTCATCACCCGCACGGGCATCATCAAGCGCACCGGTCACGACCTGCCGCTCACCCGCATCTCCGACATCCAGATCGAAAAGGACTTCGACGACCGGATCTTCGGTTGCGGCACGCTCGCCCTCCAGACCTCCGCTGACGATCCGTTGCTGCTGCGCGACGTGCCGAAGGTTGAGACGGTGCAGGTCGAGATCTCCAATCTGCTCTTCCACGACATCCAGGGAGCTATCGACGCGGATCCGACGAGTTGATCACACCACGCCAAACCGCGTCCCCACGTGCGAATAGACTGCTCTCATGTTCGATATTCATGGTTTCGAGATGACGGTCTTTAAGCTCCTGATCGGTATCACCCTGATCGTCCTCCACCTGCGCCTCACTGGCAAGCAGCGGACGGTCCAGCTGACACCGATCGACTTTATCGGGAACTTTATCCTCGGCGGCGTTATCGGCGGCGTCATCTACAACCACGCAATCTCGTTCGCGGAGTACATCAGCTTCCTGCTCGTCACCTTTGGAATCATCTCCGGCCTGAACTACCTGATGTCGAAGTTCATGTCGACCCGCTCTCTCGTGATGGGAAAGGCGTACACGATCATCGAGGGCGGGCGATTTACTCAGGACGCGCTCGACAACACGGATAACAAGCTCGACCCAGTCGAGTTTCTCGCAGAGCTACGCGGCATGGGCATCTTTTCACTGAGCGACATCAGCCTCGTACAACGCGAAGCCAACGGCTCCCTGACGGTACGGCGCAAGGGCGAGGGCGGCGTCAACTACGTCCTGGTGTCCAATGGCCAGATCGTAGCTGACAACCTCAACCTCGCCCACCGAGACGAGGATTGGCTGCGACACGAAATTTCTCAGGCCGGTATCGGTGAACTGGAAGACCTCTTCATCGTGGAACTGACTCCCGATAACCGATTGAACATTGTCGACGAGTCCGGCAATACGACGGCCATGAGTATTTCCGATCCCGCTGTCAACGTCGTCACGACTGTGACTGAGTTCCTGAACCCCGATTCGCAGGCGCCCACCCTCGAGGAGTTTGCAGCCGATAACACCGACACAGGCGCTGGGACTTCCGAGTGAGCATCCTCTAGCCCCCGACGCAGCACTGCCCCGGCCTCGTTCTTCTTTGGACGAGGCCGGGGCTGTACTTCGGGCCAGCTCACGCGGCTCGTGCGCATATCGGTGTGTGCACTGGAAGCCGAGTGAATGCGCCGCAACCGCGCATGACCATCACCGTGGCCGCATAGATAAGCAGGTCGAAATCATCCCCGTTGACGACTTCGACCTGTGAAACAGTTTACTGCAGTCCTTGAATGAAATGTGTCCGTTGCAACGGGCAAATCCCGCCGCTTCTACCTGCGAAATTACGTGAAAGATTAGCCGAAAACCCGCGTTTACCAGTCGAAATAAAACCGCAAAATACTGCGTCACATTTCGGTTACAAAGCGAGTTGGCAACACAGATCAGGGACGGAGGTCCCCACCGATCCCCGGCACGTCAACGGGTTAAGGGTCAAAATGTGTGTCCGGAATCGCGGATTTTCACGGATTGACCTGTAGGTTTCCGGAAAGTATATGCTCCGGAAGCATATATCTAGCCCCCGACGGGAAATCCTCGGTGTGGCAGCCGTGATGTGCTATGCGCGGCGTGGTGTGGTGTCGCAATGTCGAAGAACCAACCACGCTGCCACTGCGGCGGTGAAATGAAACGCAACGGCACCACCAGCAAAGGCACCACCAGATGGCGCTGCAAACAATGCGGCGCCTCCAGCGTCAAACGTCGAAACGACATCACCAACGCGGCAGTGTTCACCCAGTTCATCGAGCATTGCACCACCGCAATATCACTCGACGACCTAGCCAAACGAAACGGTGTTAGCCGCGCCACCATGAAGCGGCGCTTCAAGTGGTGCTGGCTCGTTGATGTGCCTGACCCCACCGCCGGCCACCACAAGCGGATCTACGACCAGGTATTTCTCGATGGCACCTACACCGCCGGTGGCTGCCTGATCGTCGCGGCGACCATCGACCACGTGATCGCCTGGCACTGGTGCAAACACGAAACCACCCGCGACTACCAACTGCTGCTTGAACGCATCGAAGCCCCACTCATCGCCGTCATCGACGGCGGCCAAGGCGCATACAGCGCAATCAAAAAGTGCTGGCCGACTACGAAAATTCAACGCTGCCTCGTCCACGCCCAACGCGTGGTCCGCCGCTACACCACCACCAACCCACGCACCGATGCCGGGCGCACCATCTACCGACTTGCGCTGAAACTGACCCGGATCACCACACTGGATGAAGCCGCCGCGTGGGGTGTGCAACTGCACGAGTTTTCAACGATCTACCGGGAATGGATGAACGAGAAAACCATGATCAAAGACCCCAAAACAGGTGCATGGACCCGCGTGTGGACCCACCACAACGTGCGCAAGGCCTACAACAGCCTCAACCATCTTTGGCGGTCCGAGATGCTGTTTGTCTACCTCAACCCGCCAGCAGGAGTCCTTGCGCCCGAGCGGATCAAATCCACCACCAACAGCTTAGAAGGCGGCATCAACGCCCAGCTCAAACTGCTCGCCAGAACCCACCGCGGCAGATCAGGCGAACGACAACGCCGCATGCTGGATTGGTGGCTCTACTTAAAAACGGAACTGCCTGACGATCCAGTACGAATCGCCAGGCAGTCCGACTGGGGCCAGGGCCAACTCGCCAAAGTATCCACCCTGACCCAAACCGAGAACCAAGCCGACCACGAAACAGGACGCCCAGCCCTCTACGACAACGCTATCGACACCGACTACACCCACTCAATCGGCATTCAAAAAGGCCAAATCTAACCCCCGCGACACGCCGAGCCAGACACACATTTTGACCCTTAACCCACGTCAACTTCGGTTCAACGCATACAAAAAACCACGAGGAGCATGTCCTCGCGGTTCTTTTCGTCGGGCTGGCGGGATTTGAACCCACGACCCCTTGACCCCCAGTCAAGTGCGCTACCAAGCTGCGCCACAGCCCGTATTCAGTTCGTCGCCGTGGCGACCTGTAGAACTATAGCGCACCTTGACGAAGTCAGGCAAGCCGACCGCAGTGCGCCGCACCACACCCTCGTCAGATTGAGCTGATACGCAGCTCGCCCCCGAGGCACGTGTCAGAAGCCGGAACAGATGAATAGACGCTCATAAGGTGACTACACTGTCCTTCGTCCGCATCCCATGCATCTACGAGAGCTTCTTTTGATGACCAGTCGACACCTCCTCTCAGTCACGGCGAGCCTTGCTCTGGCAGCCGCAGGCTTCCTTGCACCCGCGTTCATCACGCAGGGGTCCGCTGCGCTAGCGAGCCCGACGGTGACCACGCTTGCAAGTGTCCCCGCGCAGGCGCCCACCAGCATGACTCCGGGAACGCGAGCACAGACGCAGGCGGTGACAATGCCGGCGAGGCGCATCCGAATCCGCTCGCACTCCAACAATCCCACGATCACAATCATCTCCTGGATCCTGGCAATCCTCATTGTTGGTGGCGGTATTCTGGTCCGCTTCGCGATCTTCAAGGCCACTCAGCGCAACTCGACCCCGCCGACGGCATTCAACGGCCCCAATGGCCCCCAGTACGGCGTGACAGGAAACAACTACGGAACCCCTGGAACCGGCTACGGCACTGCGGGAACCGGATACGGTACGGCTGGAACCGGCTATGGAAGCGCTGGAACCGGATACGGAACCCCTGGAGCCGGCTACGGCACTGCGGGAGCCGGATACGGAACCGCAGCGGACGCGGCACAGCCAGGCTTCCCGGCATACGGCACAGGGGCCTACGGCAACCAGCAGGGCGTCCAGGGACCCTACGGAACAGGATTCTGAGCCTTTCACCGTGAGTGCCCCGTACCAATAGGTACGGGGCACTCACGTGTATCGATACGCTGTCTCAGCGCGTTGCGTCGCGGACCTCGAGATCGCGGTCAACGTAGACCAGGACGGCCTCACAAACGCCTTCGATATCGAGTCCCGTGGAGTCAACGGTCTCGACACCAGGGGCGGCCACCATGAACTCAGAGACCTGCGAATCGGCCTTGTCACGGCCCTCGACCTGGGCCCGCACAATCTCCATGTGTTCCTCGGTGGCATCCCCGTAGAGTTCGAGCGTCCGACGACGCAGACGGGCCTCCTGATCGGCGAGCAACAGAACACGAACATCCGCATCAGGGCAGACAACGGTCGTGATATCACGCCCCTCGGCGATCATGCCGGAGCCTTGTTCACGGGCCTCCATCATTCGGCGACGCTGCTCGGCTGCCATCCACGCGCGCACATCCATATTCGTCGAGATGTGCTTAATCGCGAGGGCTATACGCGGCTCGCGAATCTCGAGGGTGATCTCTGAATCACCGATCCACACGTGCGGATCCGAAGGATCCGAGACGAGGCGCAGCGGCATGCGATCCGCAGCAGCTGCTACAGCAGCCGTATCTTCCAGATCGATGCCTTCATCCAGGCAGTACCACGTGAGCGCACGGTACATGGCGCCCGTGTCCAAGTAGCCGATGCCCAGACGGGTCGCCAGAGCCTTTGAGACCGTGGACTTACCCGAACCGGCCGGTCCATCGATGGCAATCGTGATGCCGACGCGGGAAATCGCATCTCGACGCTGCGTGTCGTTCATCAAAACGTTCTCCTCACCGAGGTCGTTTAGTGGGTGATGAGTCGCCAACCCCGCTGTTGCAGGTCGGCGACAGCGCGGTCAACGACCGCCGGGTCAATCATGATGCGGGCGACGCCTGCCTGTGCGCCCGCAGAGTGCTCCAGTACCAAATCCTCAATGTTGATACCAGCCTCGCCAAGCTCGCTGAAAAGCCTACCGAGAGCACCCGGCTCGTCGGGGATGAGCACTTCGATCTCGCGATACCGAGAAGGAGCCCCACCGTGCTTGCCGGGAATGCGCGCGACACCCTGATTACCCGCGGTCATGACCCGATTGATCGCGCCCACGGAACCGCCACGCAGGGGGCCGAGTTCTGCGGCCGCGTCGAGATGTGTCAGCAAGTCATCGAGGTCGGTGCGCAGATCGCGCAGGATGTCTGCGACCGGACCGGCATTGCCGGCCAAAATCGCTGTCCACAGGCGCGGATCGGAGGCCGCAATGCGGGCGGTATCGCGCAGCCCCTGCCCCGCCAGCCCGAGCGCCTGGGCGGGGGCGTCAACAAGACGCGCAGCAAGCATCGACGACACCAGCTGAGGAACGTGCGACACGAGAGCGACGGCGTGGTCATGCGTTCCCGCGTTCATCTCGAGGGGCACGGCTCCGACGTCCGTCGCCAACGCGCGCGCCACCAGCACCGCGCGCGGCCAGGTCGACTCGTGTGCAACGATCACCCACGGACGTCCGTAGAACAGATCGGCATCTGCGGCACCCGCACCGCTGCGCTCGCGTCCTGCCATAGGATGCGAACCGACGTAACGCGAGGCTTCCTCGAGACGTCCTTCGCGCTCCAAGCCGCGCAGCACATCGGCGACAACCGCGTCCTTCACGGAGGCAACATCGGTGACGATCGCATCGGGGAAACGCAGCAGCGATTCGACGATCACACGGTCCGCGACATCCGGAGGAGTCGCGACGACAACAATGGACGGTGCCTGATACGAAGGCGTATCCGAGCCACACTCGCGAGGGTGCACCCCGGCCTCGGCGAGAACGTCGCCGAACGCCTGCCCGGCGCCCACGTCGGAGGCCAGGCGCAGCGAGGTGGGCGAGGCGTCTTCGAGGTAAACGCGCACTCCCCCGGCCCGCAGCGCGAGGCCCAGGGACGCACCCAGCAGACCCGATCCGATGATGAGAACCGGCCCCGCCGTTTGCACGACGCGCGCGCCGACGCCGTCCGAGGTGCTCACAGTCCGACGGCTCCGTACAGTGCGCTCAGCGCGTTGCCCTTCACGCGGCGGGTCGTCCCCTGCTTGAGATGGTCGAGAGTGATCGGACCGAAGCCCGTGCGGACGAGCTCGCGCACCGGGTAGCCAACAGCCTCCATCATGCGGCGCACGAGGCGGTTGCGGCCCTCGTGCACAACGATCTCGACGGTCGTGATATCGCCGTAGGTATCGACGATGCGGAAGGAGTCAACCTTGATCGGGCCGTCCTCCAGCTCGATGCCGTTCATGAGCGTGCGCTTGACGCCGGGCTTGACCTCACCGTGCAGACGCGCCACGTAGGTCTTGCGAATCTCGTACTTGGGGTGCGTCAGACGGTTCGCCAGCTCGCCGTCGTTGGTCAGCAAGAGCAGGCCGGACGTGTCGATGTCGAGGCGGCCCACGTGGTACAGACGCTCGGGGTAGTCGGCGATCAGGTCGGCGATCGTGGGGCGGCCCTCCGGGTCGCTCATCGTGGACACGGTGCCGATCGGCTTATTGACGGCTAGAACGATGTGCTTCGTCTCATCCAGGATGAGGCGCTCGCCGTCGACGTGAATGACCTGTTTCGCCGGGTCCACGCGCACGCCCTGGTTACGGATCACGGTGCCATCGACACTCACGCGTCCGTCGGCGATCATCTGTTCGGACGCGCGCCTGGATGCGACGCCTGCCTGGGCGAGCACCTTCTGCAGGCGCACTCCACCCTCGGTGTAGGGGTTAGCCCTCATAGTTCTTCCTCCAATTCCTCCAGCGCGTCGGCGTCTGGCAGGTAGGGTGCCAACGGTACCAGCTCCGACAGGCTCGTTAATCCCATTTTCTCAAGAAATTCCCCGGTCGTCCCGTACAGGCGCGCGCCAGACGGTGTCAGTCCCGTCTCTTCCACGAGGCCTCGGGCGAGCAGCGTACGCACGACACCGTCCACATTCACCCCACGAATACGGCAGATTCGCGCCCTCGAAATGGGCTGACGGTAGGCAATGACCGCCAGCGTTTCGAGAGCAGCCTGAGAAAGGCGCGCGTGCGAGGAGCCGACGACGAAACGACCGACCACATCCGCGTATGCCCGTGCGGAATAGATGCGCCAGCCGCCCGCCACTTCGCGCAGCTCGAAACCGCGCGGGCGTTCCTGCCCCTCGCCCAGGTACTCGGCGGCGAGAGCGCGCAGGTGCTGTTCAATGTCCGCGGTGCTCACGCCGAGGACATCGGCAAGATCGGACGCGGCAACCGGCTCCGAGGCGACCATCAGAATCGCCTCGATCGCACCGCGCAGCGTATTCTCACTCATCGGCGTCTTCTCCTTCTGTCTCAATCGCGGCCACGTGCGGGGACGAGGCCGTGGCAGGGACCGCGTCACCGGCACCCGTATAATCGTCCACGTCGATGTCGATGCTTCCCTCGTCGCCGGTCCACTGAATCGTCAGCGTGCCAAGCGCCCCGTCTTGCTCAAACTCGACGGCTCCGCGCCTGTAGAGTTCCAAAAGCGCAAGAAAACGAGAGACGACGACGGCACGCGTGGGTGCATCCTCGACGAGCTGATGGAAGGTCATGCGCCCTGCTTCGGCGAGCATCGATGAGACGAGGAGAGCCTGCTCGCGGACGGGCACAACGGGATCGTGCAGGTGGGCGACCTGAACCGTCGGACTCGTCGATGACAGGGCATTGGCAGCCAAACGAGCAAGGTCTTCGGGGGTTGTTAGCCAATGAAGTTCGGGCAGGAGGCTCGCGAAATGCGGCTCGAGAGGCACGTCCCTGGCGACGTACGAGCCGTACTCCCCCATCCGCTCGTCGATGTGTTTCGCGGCTTCCTTGAAAGCCCGATACTGCAGGAGCCGTGAGAATAGGAGATCGCGGGCCTCCAGATCAGCCTCGGACGCGTTATCCTCCTCGTCGACACTGGGCAGCAAATGCGCCGCCTTCATGTCGAGTAGTGTCGCCGCAACAACCAGGAATTCAGTTGTGCGCGACAAATCCGGGGATGCCTTCATAAACGCGATGAATTCGTCGGTCACCTGCGCGAGCGCGACCTCGGTGATGTCGAGTTTCTTGCGCGCGATCAGCGACAGGAGAAGATCGAAAGGACCTTCAAAAACCGGGAGCGAAACCGCGAAGAGGTCGAACTCCCCCTGAACCTCGAGACTGTCAGGCCGCGTCGCCACGGGCGATGACTTCCCGCGCGAGTCGACGGTACGCGTGAGCGCCCGCGTGGTTGGGAGCGTAGGAGATGATCGGCTCGGTGGCCACCGATGCGTCCGGGAACTTGATCGTGCGGCCGATACGGGTATCGAACACGAGATCTCCGAAAGCCTCCTGCAGACGCTGGAGGACCTCACGCGAGTGCAGCGTGCGCGAGTCGACCATCGTGGCGACGATACCGTCAATCTTCAGGCGCGGGTTAATGCGATCGCGCACCGTCTCGATCGTCTCGACCAGCAGGGCCACGCCACGCAGCGCGAAGAACTCTGCCTCGACCGGAACGATAACGCCGTGAGCGGCCGTCAGAGCGTTGACCGCGAGCAGGCCGAGGGAAGGCTGGCAGTCGATCAGCACCACGTCATAGTCGGATTCGACGTGACGCAGGACACGAGCCAGGGCGCTCTCACGGGCGACCTCGTTGACGAGCTGAACCTCCGCCGCAGACAGGTCAATGTTCGCGGGGATAATGTCAAGATTTTCCGTCGACGTGTGGCAGATCGCCGCCTTGACGTCCGCCTTCGGGTTCATGAGCAGCGTGTAGATCGTCTGCTCCATGTCGAGTGCATTGATCCCCAGGCCGACAGAAGCGGCACCCTGGGGATCGAAGTCCACGATCAGCACACGGCGCCCGTACTCAGCCAGCGCGGCGCCCAGGTTAATGGTGGTCGTCGTCTTGCCGACACCACCCTTCTGGTTGCACATCGCGATCACACGGGCGGGACCATGCCCCGACAGCGGCGCGGGCACGGGAAAATCGACCGGCTCTTCGTGCAGGTCGGGCGTCAGCGTAGGGTGCGAGTTCGTGGTCACGACCCCATCCTAATTCATCACCGCGCGGATGCGTCGGTGCCACGCGCCCGAGGGTGCGAGAGCGTAAAGACTTCGCGCAGCGCAGCGGCAGTCACCTGCGTGTAGATCTGGGTCGTCGCCACCGACGCATGCCCGAGAAGCTCCTGCACTTCACGGACGGATGCGCCGCCCTCGAGCAGATGCGTCGCAAAGGAGTGCCGCAGCGTATGCGGAGACACCCGCTCCCCCAGCTGCGCCGCCTCCGCCGCGCGGCGGATTGCAGTCCACGCGCTTTGCCGGGACAGCGCGCCTCCCCGGGAGTTCAGGAAAAACGCGGTGGATCCCCGGCCTCGTGCGGCGAGCGCTGGGCGGGCGCGCACCCGATACGCATCGAGGGCGTCCACGGCGAACGATCCGACGGGAACAATCCGCTCTTTGCGTCCCTTTCCGAACAGGCGCACGACAGGAACGTCTCCGTCCAGGTCGAGGTCGTCAGCACTGAGGGACACCGCCTCTGAGACGCGGGCACCCGTCGCATACAGGAGCTCGAGGAGGGCGGCATCGCGCAGGCCGATCGGAGAGTCGTCGGCGTGGGCGGCGTCCAGCAGTCGTCCCACCTCGTCGACGGACAGGGCCTTGGGGAGGTGGCGCCCCTGACGCGGGGCATGCAGCTGCGCCGCTGCATCGGTTCCGACCGCCCCCTCGGTCAGCGCGTACTTGTGGAGCCCGCGAATTGCCGCCGACGCGCGCGCCACAGACGACGCCGCCGCCGGAGTTCCCGTGACCTGCCCAGATGCCAGGCGCATCGTGTAATCCTCAATGTCCCTGGGACTGATGTCTTCAACGTTGAGCTTCCCTTGACTCTTCATGTCAAACGCGTAGCGGGCGACGTCGCGGCGATAGTTCGAAACTGTATGCGCAGACGCCCCCTTCTCAACGCGCAGATAGTCCACCCAGTCGCGGACGAGAGCTTCGAGGGATGTCATGGTGACAGGGTAAGCGACTGTGCAACATATGTGCGTGAGCGCTATCGGCAAGCGCACATTTTCGCTAGACTGTGACGCGGTAAACCATTTCCTGCCCCAACGCTGGGGCCCAACAACTGGAGACCAACGTGTCACTTCACTGGGATCACATCGATGACGAAGCGGTCAAGACCGCTAAGCTCCTCGCCGCCGACGCCGTCGAGCAGGCCGGATCGGGCCACCCCGGCACCGCCATCTCGCTCGCCCCCGCCGCCTACCTCCTCTACAACAAGGTCATGAACGTCGATCCCGCCGACCCCCGTTGGATCGGCCGCGACCGCTTCATCCTCTCGGCCGGCCACTCGTCGCTGACCCAGTACGTCCAGCTCTACCTGTCCGGCTTCGGTCTCGAGCTCGACGACATCAAGACGCTGCGCACCGCCGGCTCCCTGACCCCGGGCCACCCCGAGTACGGCCACACCAAGGGCGTTGAAATCACCACCGGCCCGCTGGGCACCGGCATCGCCTCCGCCGTCGGCTTCGCCATGAACGCCCGTCGCGTCCACGGCCTGCTCGATCCCGAGACCCCGCTCGGTGAGTCCGTCTTCGACCACAACGTCTACGTCATCGCCGGCGACGGGTGCTTCCAGGAAGGCGTCTCCGCCGAGGCTTCGTCCCTCGCGGGCACCCAGGAGCTGGGCAACATCACCGTCATCTGGGACGACAACCACATCTCCATCGAAGACGACACTTCGATCGCCTTCACCGAGGATGTCCTGGCCCGCTACGAGGCCTACGGCTGGCACGTCCAGCGCGTCGACTGGCTCGGTGAGGACGGCTCCTACGAAGAGAACACCGCTGCCCTGAACGACGCCCTCGACAACGCCAAGGCCGAGACGAAGAAGCCCTCGCTCATCGCGCTGCGCACCATCATCGGCTGGCCGACCCCCGGCAAGCAGAACACCGGTGGCATCCACGGCTCCAAGCTCGGCTCCGAGGCCCTCAAGGGCCTGAAGGAAGCCCTGGGCGCCGACCCCGAGAAGATGTTCGACGCTGACGCCGCCATCGTGGACGAGGTCCGCGCCCGCGCCGCCGCCCGCGCCGCCGAGTACCGCAAGGACTGGGATGCACGCTTCGAGGCATGGAAGGCCGCTCACCCCGAGCAGGCCGCCCTGCTCGAGCGCCTCCTGGAAGGCCGCCTCCCCGAGGGTTGGGAAGCCGCGCTCCCCGCCTTCGAAGAGGGCAAGGCTATCGCGACCCGCGCCGCCTCCGGCCAGGTCCTCAACGCGATCGCCCCCGTCCTGCCCGAGCTGTGGGGCGGCTCCGCCGACCTCGCCGGCTCGAACAACACCTTCCTGAAGGGTGAGCCCTCGTTCCTGCCCGCGCACCGTTCCTCCTCGTCCTTCAGCGGCGACAAGTTCGGCCGCAACCTCCACTTCGGCGTGCGCGAGTTCGCGATGGGTGCCGCCCTCAACGGCATCGCCGCCGACGGCTTCACCCGCGCTTACGGCGGCACGTTCTTCGTGTTCTCCGACTTCATGCGCGGCGCCGTGCGTCTCGCCGCCCTCATGGACCTGCCCGTCACCTACGTGTGGACCCACGACTCCATCGGCGTGGGCGAGGACGGCCCGACCCACCAGCCGATCGAGCATCTGGCCTCCTACCGCGCAATTCCGAACTTCGCTGTCGTGCGCCCCGCCGACGCCGCCGAGACCGCCGCGTCCTGGAAGGCCATCCTCGAGCAGTCCCACCCGGCCGCAATCATCCTGTCGCGCCAGAACCTGCCCAACCCGGCACGTGGCGAAGGCACGGGCCTGGCCACCACCGAGGACCTGGCGCGCGGCGCCTACGTCCTGGCCGACACCGAGGGCACGCCCGACGTGATCCTGCTGGCCTCCGGCTCCGAGGTTTCCGTCGCCCTCGAGGCACGCGAAGCCCTGGCCGCCGACGGCATTGCCGCCCGCGTCGTGTCCGTGCCCTGCCTCGACTGGTTCGAGGCCCAGGACCGCGAGTACCGCGACTCCGTCCTGCCCCCGTCGGTGCGCGCCCGCGTCTCCGTCGAGGCCGGCATCGCCCTGCCGTGGTACCGCTGGATCGGCGACGCCGGCCGCGCAGTCTCCATCGAGCACTTCGGCGCCTCCGCGCCGGGCGAACTCCTCTTCAAGGAATACGGCATCGATGCCGAGCACGTGGCCGCAGCCGCGAAGGAATCCATCGAGGCCGCTCGTTCGTGACTTTATAGTCAACTGAACTGGAGATAGGGCTGCTGGCGCGCGAGGGCGTGCCAGCAGCCCTATTCTCTTACACATGTGTGGGTCCTCGGTCCCGTTCCATTTCCCCCTGCGGGCGAAGCGTTCGGGCCACGGCCTCGTCCTTCCCCCTAGCGAACGGAGCGACCACTCGTGACCAACGAGATCCCCACCCTGCGCGATCCCCAGGATCGCAGGCTTCCGCGCATCTCCCCGCCGTGTGGCCTCGTCATCTTCGGCATCACGGGCGACCTCGCGCGCAAGAAGCTCCTTCCCGCGATCTACGACCTCGCCAACCGTGGTTTGCTCCACCCGGCGTTCTCCCTCACCGGCTTTGCCCGCCGTGACTGGAGTCCGCAGGACTTCGAGGAATACGTGCGCGCCTCCATCGAGGCACACACCCGCACCGGCTTCAACGAGGGAACCTGGAACCAGCTGCGCTCGGGCCTGCGCTTCGTCTCGGGCACCTTCGACGACCCCGATGCCTACCGCCAGCTGGCCGACACCGTCGCCGAGCTCGACCACTCGCGCGGCACCGGCGGCAACCACGCGTTCTACCTGTCGATTCCGCCCTCATACTTCCCGGTCGTGGCCAAGCACCTGTCTGACACGGGCCTCAACAAGCGTCAGGGCCGCGAATGGCGTCGCGTCATCATCGAGAAGCCTTTCGGACACGACCTCAAGTCCGCGCAAGAGCTCTCCGACGTCATCTCGCAGATTTTCGACGAGCAGGACGTCTTCCGCATCGACCACTACCTGGGCAAGGAAACCGTCCAGAACATCATGGCGATGCGCTTCGCGAACGCGATGTTCGAGCCGCTATGGAAGGCGAACTACGTCGATTCCGTGCAGATCACGATGGCCGAGGACATCGGCATCGGCACGCGCGCGGGCTACTACGACGGCATCGGCGCGGCCCGCGACATCATCCAGAACCACCTGCTTCAGCTCATGGCGCTGACCGCCATGGAGGAGCCCGTCCACTTCACGCCCGAGGAAATCCGGGCGGAGAAGGAGAAGGTACTCTCCGCGGTGCGCCTGCCCGAGGACCTGGCCATCGATACGGCTCGCGGGCAGTACGCCGGCGGCTGGCAGGGCGGCGATCAGGTGCGCGGCTACCTCGAGGAGGACGGCATTCCGGCCGATTCGACCACCGAGACCTTCGCCGCGATCAAGCTCTTCGTGGACACGCGCCGCTGGGCGGGCGTGCCCTTCTACCTGCGCGCCGGCAAGCGCCTCGGCAAGCGTGTCACCGAGATCGCCGTCATCTTCAAGCGTTCAGCCCACGTACCCTTCGGCAACACCGACCTCAGTGAGTCGGGTCAGAACGCGCTCGTTATTCGCGTCCAACCGGACGAGGGCCTGACCCTCAAGCTTGGTGCGAAGGTTCCGGGCACTTCCATGCAGGTGCGTGACGTGACCATGGACTTCGCCTACGGCCACGCGTTCACCGAGGACTCACCCGAGGCCTACGAACGCCTCATCCTGGACGCGCTCGTCGGCTCAGCTCCCCTGTTCCCGCACCAGCGCGAGGTCGAGGCCTCGTGGAAGATCCTCGACCCGATCCTGTCCTTCTGGGAGACCCAGGGTCAGCCTGAGCCCTACGCGCCCGGCACGTGGGGTCCCCAATCCGCGCACGACATGCTGGCCCGTGACGGCCGTTTCTGGAGGCTCCCGTGATCATCACCCTGAAGAACACCACGTCGGCCGAGGTTGCCTCCCGCATCGTGGAGCTGCGTGACGAGCGCGGTTCCGCCGCTCTGAGCCGTGTCCTCACGCTGCTCATCTGTGTGCCCGACCTCATCGACGTCGACAACGCAATCGAGGTCTCCGACGCGGTCTCGCGCGAGCATCCCTGCCGCGTGATCGTCATCGTCGAGCCCGAGTCCACCGAGGGCACGGCTCGACTCAACGCCCAGATCCGCGTCGGCGACGCAGCGGGCCTGTCCGACATCATCATCCTGGAGCCTCGCGGTGAGGCCGCGTCGAACATCGACTCGCTCGTCATGCCGCTTCTCCAGTCGGATACGCCGGTCGTCACGTACTGGCCGGTCGTTCCCCCGCAGAACCCGGGCGCGCACCCGCTTGGTCGCCTCGCGGTCAAGCGCATCACCGATTCGCGCGCAACCGAGTGCCCCATGGATACCCTGTCGGCCCTCTCGGCCGTCTACACCCCCGGCGACACGGATCTCGCGTGGGCCGGCGTCACTCTGTGGCGGGCACTACTTGCGGCCATCGCAGAGGACTTTGACCGCCTGCCGACGTCGATCCGCGTCGCGGGTAACGCAACGCACCCCTCGCCTTTCCTCGTGGCCGCGTGGCTGCACCACCAGCTGGGTGTGCCCGTCGAGCGAGTCGTGGATCCCGAGGCCCTCACAATCACGGACATCACGTTCTTCTTCGACGACGACGAGACCGTGTCGCTGTCGCGTAGCGCCTCCTCATCGGTCGCGCGCCTGTCGCGCCCGGGCCTCGAGGATCGCTCCGTGAACCTCGCACGCCGCTCCGTGCAGGACTCCCTCATGGAGGATCTGCGTCGCATGGATCCGGACGTGTACTACGGGGAGCTCCTCACCAAGGAACTCCCGCGGCTGGCTGCTTGCTCTGAGGGTGAGTGACGATGGCGACTGTCCACACGTTCGAGGTCTACCCGACCGTCGAGGAACTGAACGAGGCCGTCGGCCGCGCGTTCCTCGCTCGTCTCAACACACTCATCGACGAGGCCGGAGCTGACTCGCGCATCAATCTGGCCATCTCGGGGGGCGCCATCACGACAACCCTCTTGCCGTCGTTGCTCCCGTCTGCCGACAAGATCGACTGGTCACGCGTGCGCGTGTGGCTGGTCGACGAGCGTTATGTGCCGGCGGGCAACGAGGATCGCAACGATGATCAGGCGTGGGAGGGCTTCCTCCACGCGGCCACCGGCGTCGAGTTCGTCCGTATGCCGACCTCGGATGCGTCCGCTCCTGGCGCGGGTTCCCTTGACGAGGCGACCACGGCGTTCGCTGACACGTGGCGTGAGCTGATGGGCGAGGGTTCCTTTGACATCGCACTGATCGGCATGGGCCCCGACGGGCACATCTGCTCACTCTTCCCGGGACGCGTCGACATGGACGAGGCCTCCCCCATTCTGGCGATCCGCAATTCTCCCAAGCCCCCACCCGAGCGCATCACGGTATCGATGCCAGTCATGCGCGCGTGCGGCGAGGTGTGGCTGACGACGGCGGGTACAGCGAAGGCGGATGCTCTCGGGCAAGCCTTTGCGGGCGCGTCTCCCCTCGACCTCCCGGTCGCGGGCATCCTCTCCCCCACGACGCGCGTTTATCTCGACGAGGCGGCCGCCGCGCGAATTAAGCTCGCGTAATACTGCAACATCACCGTGTGGGGCCGTCCTCTTCATGAAGAGGACGGCCCCACACGGGTTTCCGGATAAAAAATGGCTCCCCGCTCACAAGCGGAGAGCCATTAGAAAGACGAGAGAGCCGTCAGGCACCGAACTTCGCGAGCAGCGCGTAGCCAATGATGCACACCAGCCAGATGAGCAGCGTGCCCAGGGTGATGCGGTTCAGGTTACGCTCGGCAACGCCGGAGGAGCCGGCCGACGAGGAGATGCCACCACCGAACATGTCCGACAGACCGCCGCCCTGTCCCTTGTGCATCAGGACGGTCAGGGTCAGCAGGATGCTGGTCAGGAAGATCAGAACGATCAGCGTGTTGTTCAGAATGGTCACAGTCAATCCAGTTTCTATCGCAGTTCACCCCGGATCGGGGTACATATGGCTTTAGTTTAACTGAGAATGCCGGTGGGGCCAACCGGCACACCGGTTGGCCCCACCTCGCGTCCGCTCCGACCCGGCTGACGTGGCCAAGCGAAGCGAGTGCGCGACGGTTTCTCAGGCGTAGAACGTCGCCATGGCGGCGAAGGAGTCAGCCTTGAGGGACGCGCCGCCGACGAGGCCGCCGTCGACGTCGGGCTGAGCCATGAGCTCCTTGATGTTGTCGGGCTTGGCGGAGCCACCGTAGAGGATGCGGGTGGACTCGGCGGTCTCGGCGCCGAAGTCCTCGGCCAGGGCGGCGCGGATGGCGCCGCACACTTCCTGGGCGTCCTCGGCGGAAGCGGTCTCGCCGGTGCCGATGGCCCAGATGGGCTCGTAGGCGATGACGATCTTGGCGACCTCTTCGGCCTTCCAGCCGGCGAGAGCGGCGCGGATCTGGCCGAGCACGAACTCGACGTAGGTGCCGGCCTTGCGAACCTCGAGGGCCTCGCCGCAGCACAGGATCGGGGTCATGCCGGCGTCGAAGACCTTGCGGGCCTTGGCGCCGACGAGCTCGTCGGACTCGCCGTGGTACTCGCGACGCTCGGAGTGGCCCATGACCACGTAGGAGACGCCGAGCTTAGTCAGCATTTCGGTGGAGATTTCGCCGGTGTAGGCGCCGTTGTCGTGGATCGACACGTCCTGAGCACCGTACTTGATCTGCAGCTCATCGGCATCAACGATGGTCTGGACGGTGCGGATGTCGGTGAACGGCGGGATGACGAGGACCTCGCACTTGGAGTAGTCGTGGTCCGCGTCGGACAGGGCCATCGCCAGGCCCTGGACGAGGTGGTTGGCCTCAAGGTGATCGAGGTTCATCTTCCAGTTGCCGGCCATCAGGGGCGTACGTGCCATGAGTCAGTCCTCCAGAACTGCGATACCGGGCAGAACCTTGCCCTCGAGGAGCTCGAGGGAGGCGCCACCACCAGTGGAAATGTGAGAGAAGGTGTTCTCGTCAAAGCCGAGCAGGCGCACGGCCGCGGCGGAGTCACCACCGCCGATGACGGAGAACATGGAGCCCTTAGAGAGGGCTTCGGCGACGGCGCGGGTGCCGCCGGCGAACGCATCGAACTCGAAGACGCCCATGGGGCCGTTCCAGGCCACGGTCTTCGCGGTGGCCAGCTTCTCGGCGAAGAGCTTCTGCGATTCGGGGCCGATGTCCAGACCCATCTGGTCGTCGGGGATGGCGTCGACCTTGACGACGGTCGCGGGCGCGTCGGCCGCGAACTCGGGGGCGACGATGACATCCACGGGCAGGACGAGGTCGACGCCGCGCTCTGCGGCCTCGGCGATGTAGCCCTTGACGGTCTCGATCTGGTCTTCCTCCAGGAGGGACTTGCCCACGGAGTAGCCCTGAGCGGCCAGGAAGGTGAAGACCATGCCGCCGCCGATGAAGAGCATGTCAGCCTTCTTCAGCAGGTTGGCGATGACGCCCAGCTTGTCAGAGACCTTGGAACCACCGAGGACGACGCCGTAGGGGCGCTCGGGGTCGCCGGTGACCTTGGACAGGGACTCGATCTCCTTAAGGACGAGCAGGCCTGCGGCCGAGGGCAGGATCTTAGCGATGTCGTAGACGGAGGCCTGCTTGCGGTGGACGACGCCGAAGCCGTCGGAGACGAAGGCGTCACCGAGCTTGGCGTACTCACGGGCCAGCTCTTCGCGCTCTTCGTCGACCTTCGAGGTCTCACGAGCGTCGTAGCGGACGTTCTCGAGCAGGGCGATCTCGCCCTCACCCAGGGCGGCGACGGTCTCGGTGGCGGACGGGCCAACGACGTCGGAGGCCAGCGTGACCTTCACGCCGGACAGCTCGGCGAGGCGCGTGGCGACGGGGGCCAGCGAGAAGGCGGGATCGACCTGACCCTTGGGGCGGCCGAGATGGGCCATGATGACGACCTTGGCACCGGCGTCGGTGAGGGTCTTGAGGGTCGGCAGCGCCGCGCGGATACGGCCGTCGTCGGTAATGACGCCGTCCTTGAGCGGAACGTTGAAGTCGGAGCGGACGAGGACGCGCTTTCCGCGCAGGTCGCCCAGGGTGGAGATGGTCCTCACGAGGAGTCCTTTCGGTCTGAAGGCGGTGGCGATGTACGAGATGCCCGTGCACGAGCGTGCACGGGCATCTCGCTGATCAGCTCATGGCTGGTGTATCAGCTGTGTGCTCAGGCGAGCTTGGAGCCGATGAGGGCGGTGAGGCGAACGAGAGCGTTCGAGTAGCCCCACTCGTTGTCGTACCAGGACAGGACCTTGACGAGGTTGCCGATGACCTTGGTCTCGGTGGCGTCGAAGATCGAGGTGTGCGGGTCGCCCACGATGTCGGTGGAGACGATCGGATCCTCGGTGTACTTCAGAACACCCTTGAGCTCACCCTCGGCGGCGGCCTTCACGGCAGCCTTGACGGCCTCGACGGAAACCTCGTTCTTCGCGATGAAGGTGAGGTCGGTCAGGGAGCCGGTCGGGGTGGGGACGCGGACGGCGAGGCCATCGAACTTGCCCTCGAGCGCGGGCAGAACCAGGGCAACAGCCTGGGCAGCACCGGTCTTGGTGGGGATCATGTTCAGGGCCGCGGCGCGGGCGCGACGCAGATCCGAGTGGGGGGCGTCGAGGACGCGCTGGTCACCCGTGTAGGAGTGGATGGTGGTCATGATGCCGCGCTCGATGCCGAAGTTCTCCTCGAGAACCTTGGCGAGGGGGGCGAGGCAGTTGGTCGTGCAGGACGCGTTCGACACGATGTTCATCGTGGCGTTGTCGTAGTCAGCCTCGTTCACGCCCATGACGAAGGTGCCGTCGACGTTCTTCGCGGGAGCGGAGATGACGACCTTCTTGGCGCCACCCTCGAGGTGAGCCTTGGCCTTCTCGCCATCGGTGAAGAAGCCGGTCGACTCAACGACAACCTCAACGCCGAGATCGCCCCAGGGCAGGTCGGCGGGGTTACGCTGCGCGAGAACCTTGATGTGCTTGCCGTCGACGATGATGCCCTCGTCGTCGTAGGAGACCTCGCCCTGGAAGCGACCCGTGATCGAGTCGTACTTCAGCAGGTGAGCGAGGGTCTTGTTGTCGGTGAGGTCGTTAACGGCAACGATCTCGATATCCGCGCCCTGCTCGAGAGCGGCGCGGAAGAAGTTACGGCCGATGCGGCCGAAGCCGTTGATGCCAACGCGGGTGGTCACTATGTTCCTCCTGCTCGTGCCCACACGGGACACGGTATTCGATGCAACCGGGCCTGCGGGTTACCTGCCCGGCCCGCAGATGTCTGCGGTTCCAGCAGTTCCTAATCTACACCTAAAAGCGGACTCAGTCACAATCCAATTAGAAAATCTGCACGTGGGGTAATTCTCGTTTGGATTGAGACGAAGCGGCAGGAAAAAGGGACCTCAGTCCTCTTCGAGCATGTCGAGGGTGAGCGCAGATTCCGTGTCCGGAATGCCGCGTTCGTGCGCGACCTTGTCGGCGAGAGCCAGAAGGCGACGGATACGCCCCGCGACGGCATCCTTAGTGAGAGGCGGATTCGTGTGCTTGCCGAGCTCCTCGAGGGAGGCCTGCTTGTACTGCAGACGCAGCGTGCCGGCCTCGAGCAGGTGGGCGGGGACGTCGTCTCCGAGGATCTCGAAGGCGCGTTCAACGCGGGCACCCGCGGCGACGGCCGCGCGGGCGGAGCGGCGCAGGTTCGCGTCGTCAAAGTTAGCCAGTCGGTTGGCGCTGCCTCGGGCCTCGCGGCGTTCGCGCCTCTCCTGCCACGCCTCGAAGGTCTGGGGGGCGCCCATGGCGGAGATCAGGGTTCCGATCGCGTCCGAATCGCGGACGGAAACACGGTCGGTGCCGCGCACCTCCTTGGAACGGGCGGCTGCGCCGAGTTTGCGCGCACAGCCGACCATCGCGAGAGCCACCTCGGGACCGGGGCACGTGATCTCGAGCGAAGAAGAACGCCCGGGTTCCATGAGCGAGCCGCGTGCGAGGAAGGCACCGCGCCAGATAGCCGCGGCCTCCGCGGTTCCGGAGGCGACAAGAACCGGGGGCAGGCCGCGCACGGGTCGACGCAGGGAATCGACGAGGCCGGTAAGGCGCGCAAGCTCGTCGGCCTTGTGGACGACGCGCACGACGTAGCGCTTGCCACGTCGCAGAGAAGAACCGGACACCACGACGACGGAAGACTCGGCGTTGTACAGCGCCTGCAGGTAGGTGCGCAGGCGGCGCGCGGCCACGGGCGAGTCAAGCTCGGCCTCGACGAGGATGCGGCCACCCACGAGGTGCAGGCCTCCCGCGAAACGCAGCGTCGCGCTCACTTCGGCGGCGACCTCAGACGGCGTCGTAACGACGGCGCGCGCCAGCTCGTCCTTCATGTCAGATGTCAGGGACACGGCTTCTCCAGATATGTCATGTCGTTTGTCAGCAGGCAACAGGTTCTAAGGTAACCACGTTTCGCTCTGTCCTACCTCACCGAGGAAGCCGTCAAATGCGTCACGCAGCGCGGCGGCGAGGCGCAGCGGGTCGTGATGCGGGGCTCCATCACCCGTGCGAACCTGCCGCAACAGGACACGCGCGCCGAGTTCTTCCGCGGCAACGATCAGGTCGTCGATGTCGTCGCAGGCCGTCGGATCCGCAACGACAACGTCAAGCTTGAGCATGGGTGCGTACTCGCGCAGAACACGTACGTGGTCGGCGGTCGACATGAGATCGGTTTCGCCGCGCTGGCGCGCCAGGTTGAGCACAAGCGCGCGGTGGGCGTCGGTCGTAGCAAGCGCGCGGTTAATCTCTGGCACCAGCAGGTGCGGGATCACGGAGGTGTACCACGAGCCGGGCCCCAGGACGACCCAGTCGGCCTCGGAGATAGCCTCGGTGACCGCGGCAGGTACCTCGGGCGCTTCAGGAGTGATGCGTACGTGCTCGACGGTGCCGGGAGCGACGGCGACCTTGGATTGACCCGAAACAACGTAGCGGCGGCCACCGTCGTTCATATCCGCCTCGATGTCGATCGGCGTCGACGACATGGGCAGGACGCGTCCCTGCGCGCCGAGGAGACGACCGACCCAGTCGAGGCCCTCGACGGGATCGTCGAGGAGCTGCCACAGGCCGGAGATCAGCAGGTTGCCGAGGGCGTGCCCATTGAGCGGGCCGGTCGTGTCCAGGCGCAGCTGCATGACGTCGCGCCAGGTCAGGCCCCACTCGGATTCCTCGCAGAGGGACGCCAGCGCCATGCGGAGGTCGCCGGGAGGCAGGATCGGCATCTCCTGGCGCAGTCGGCCGGAGCTTCCGCCGTCGTCGGCGACGGTCACAACAGCCGTCAGCGCGCGGGTGATATGGCGCAGGGCCCGCAGCGTCGCGGACAGGCCATGTCCGCCGCCGAGGGCGACGATGTTTTGGCCGGATTCTCCACGTTGAACCCAGCCGGCTGCATCAAGATAGGGCATCAGTCTCTCCCAATGTCACGGTGCATCACGCGAACCGTGTATCCGTGTGTGCGCAGGCGTTCGGCGATAGCCTCAGAGGACGCAACGGAGCGGTGCTTTCCGCCCGTGCATCCGACGGCGATCGTGACGAATGGCTTCAATTCTGCCAGATAGCCGCTGAGCATGGGGGCAAGAAGGTCGGCATATCCGAGAGCAAAATCGCGCGCGCCCGGCTGAGAGAGAACGTAGTCGGCGACCGCCTGGTCCTTGCCCGTCAGGTGGCGCAGCTCGTCCACCCAGTACGGGTTCTTCAAGAAGCGCACGTCGACGACGTGATCGGCGTCGAGCGGGAGTCCATGCTTGAATCCGAAAGACTCAACCGTGACCTGCAGGGGGCGCTCCTCCCCCGCCACGATGTCGCGGATCCGCCTCGTCAGATCGTGGACGCTCATCGTGGAGGTGTCGATGACCTCGTCGGCCGCGCGACGCAGGGGCGCAAGCAAGCGCATCTCGGCCTTGATACCGTCCATGAGGGTGCCGGCTCCCTGGAGGGGATGCGGGCGGCGGTTGGATTCGTAGCGGCGCACCAGAGTCTCGGGGCTGGCCTCGAGGAAGATGACACGATAGGCGATGCCCGCTCCCTTAAGCTGTTCGAGCGTGGCATCAAGCGTGCGGAAGAAGGTACGCGAGCGCACGTCCACGCCGACAGCCAGTCGGTGCACGCCCGCAGCCGGGTCGTTCGACATCATGCCGACGAGAGCGGGCAGCATCGTCGGCGGCAGGTTGTCGACGACGTACCAGTCCAGGTCTTCGAGTGCACGGGCGGCGCCGGTGCGGCCCGCTCCGGAGTAGCCGGTGATGATGAGAACCTCGTTGGAGGCGCGCGGCTCGTACTTGACGCGCATCATGTCGCGCACAGCGATGCCCTCGGGGACCGTGGGAGGGTTCTCCTCGTTCATCGACGAGGCCTGGGCCTCGTCTGCGTCGTGAGCATCCGTGGGTGTGTGGTCGGGCATGGCGTCCTCCTGACGGGTCGGCTGGTCGGGTGATGGGAGCTGTTAGGCGGAAGGCGCGGAGGCGTCGTCGATCGTGATGCCGGCGGCGGCGCGCCTGGCGATGACTCGCGATTCCTTCGGCGTGCTCGCGGTGGTGGCAACGACACCGACGCGCCTGCCGGCGCGGCTCACCGGCTTGCCGAAGATGCGTACGAGGTCGGCGGATTCGAGGGCGCGAGCAACACCGTTGTAGACGGGGACATCGACGGCGCTCGTCGACTTGATGACCGCCGACGCGCCCGGGGTAGTCTGGGCGGTCGAGACGGGCAGGCCGAGGATGGCGCGTGCGTGCAGCTCAAACTCGGACTGGGCTTGAGTCACCATCGTGACCATGCCGGTGTCGTGGGGGCGGGGCGAGAGCTCGGAGAACCAGACGTCGTCGCCCTTCACAAAGAATTCGACGCCGAAGATGCCGAGACACGGGCCGTTTCCGGCCTCAGCCAGGGCGTCGGTCACGGCCTTGGCCATCTGTCGCGCACCCTCGAGGGCGGCCTCGCTCATGGCCATGGGCTGCCAGGATTCGACGTAGTCGCCGCCCTCCTGGCGGTGACCAATCGGAGCGCAGAAGCTCGTCGTGACGTTGCCCGAAGCTGCGTCCCAGGAGCGCACGGTGAGCAGCGTGATCTCGTAGTCGAAGTCAACGCCCTCTTCGACAATGACGACGCCGGTCGTCGCACGCGCGTCTTCCTCGGCGTGTGCCCAGGCAGAGGCGGCCTGCTCGGGTCCCGTCACGCGGGACTGGCCGTGCCCGGAGGAGGACATCGTGGGCTTAACGAAAGCGGGGTAACCGACCTCGTCAAGAGCCGCGGCCAGCTCGGCCTCGCTGCGCGCGAAGCGGAAGGCCGATGTGCGCAGCCCGGGCAGGGATGCGGCAAGGTTGCGGATGCGTTGACGATCCATCGTCGCCTGGACGGCAAAGGCGTTGGGGACGACGCGCACGCCACGCGCTTCATAGGCGCTCAGCTCGTCTGTCGCGATGGCCTCGACCTCGGGAACAATGAGGTCAACGTCGACGCTGTCGAGCACCTCGCGCAGAGCCTGCGGGTCGCTCATGTCAAAGACGCGGGATTCGTCCGCAACCTGCATGGCGGGGGCGTTGGCGTAGGAGTCGCAGGCGATCACGGTACATCCGTAGCGTTGCAGGGCGATCACGACTTCCTTACCAAGTTCGCCCGATCCCAGCAGCAGCACGCGTGCCGGCAGCGGCACGGGAAGCGTCGTTGTCATGGTGTATCCTCCCTCGACGATGTCGCTAGCCTATCGCGGATCGTGCGCGCAAGGCCGAGTCCCACGCCCTTGACCTCGGCAATCTGCTCGGGCGTTGCCTCTCGAATCCGCTTCACAGAGCCGAAATGCTTGAGCAGCGCGGCCTGGCGCGCGGGTCCAAGCCCTGGGATGGAATCGAGGACCGAGCGGCGCTGGGCCTTCGACCGACGCTTGCGGTGCTTCGTGATCGCGAAGCGGTGGGACTCGTCGCGCAGATACTGCAGGAGGTACAGAGCCTCCGACGTGCGCGGGAGGATGAGCGGGAAGTCGTCGCCGGGGATCCACACCTCTTCGAGGCGCTTAGCCAGACCCACGACGGGTACGTCCGCGCCCACCGCGTCCAGAGCGGCGCGTGCGGCGTTGACCTGGGGTAGGCCGCCGTCCACGACGACAAGGTCGGGCCGGTAGGAGAAACGCTTGGGGCGTCCCGTCATCGCGTCGATCGGGCCGGAGGCGTAGGCGACGCCGTCTTCGTCCTCTCCGTCGACGCCGGCCTCCTCAGCGAGGAGCCGCGAGAAGCGGCGCGTGAGAACCTCGTTCATCGCGCTCGTGTCGTCGGGGGTTCCGTTTCCGTCCTCGCCGCGGATGTTGTAGGTGCGGTAGGCGTCCTTGCGCGGCATGCCGTCCTCGAACACAACCATCGAGGCAACCTGGTTCTCCCCGCCCGTGTGCGACACGTCGTAGCACTCGATGCGCAGGGGCGCGCCCGGCAGGTCGAGGTTTTCCGCGAGCTGCTCGAGTGCCTTCGAGCGCGCCGTAATGTCTCCCGCGCGCTTCGTGCGGTGCAGCGCGAGGGCTTGTCGGGCGTTCTCCGTGACCGTGTCCATGATCTGGGCCTTCGGGCCGCGCTTGGGCACGTGCACTGAGACGGACGCGCCGCGGATCTCGGCCAGCCACTTCGCGATGGTTTCCTTCTCCTCGGGCTCAACGGAGACGAGCACCTCGCGCGGGATTGCGGACGTCGGCGTGTGTGCGACGTCGTCCACGCTCACGGCCGCCACCTTGGCTGCCTTCCCGGCCCCGGCCTCGTCCGTCGACGCCGACGAGTACACCTGCTCGAGAAGGCGAGCCATGAGCGCCGCGTCGTCTGCGCCGTCCACGCGCTCGATGACCCAGCCGCGCGTGCCTCGGATGCGCCCACCGCGCACGTGGAAAACATGCACCGCAGCGTCCAAGTCGTCGCTCACGAGAGAGAACACGTCCGCGTCCGACCCGTCGTCGAGCACGACCGCGTTGCGCTCCAGCACCGTGCGCAGCGCCTTGACGTCATCGCGCAGCTTCGCCGCACGCTCGAAGTTGAGCTCCATGGAGGCCTGGCGCATCTGCTCCTCCAGGTCACGAATCACCGGGCCCGTGCGCCCCTCCATGAACTGGCACAGCCCCTCCGCGAGCTCGCGATGCTCCTCCATCGAGATGCGGCCCACGCACGGGGCCGCGCACTTGTCGATATAGCCGAGCAAACACGGACGCCCCTGCGCCTTCGCGCGCTGAAACACGCCCGCCGAACACGAGCGCATCGGAAAGACGCGCAGCAGCTGATCAATCGTCTCGCGGATCGCCCACACCTGCGTGTACGGGCCGAAGTAGCGCGATCCCGCCCGTTTGCGCTCCCGCGTCACCTGCACGCGCGGGAAACGCTCCCCCATCGACACCGCCAGGTAGGGGTAGGACTTATCGTCCTTAAACATGACGTTGAAACGCGGATTGAACTCTTTAATCCACGTGAACTCCAGCGTCAGCGCCTCGACCTCGGAGCGCACGACGGTCCACTGGACAGCGCTCGCGGTCGTCACCATCTGCTGGGTGCGCGGGTGCAGGTTCGCCAGGTCCTGGAAGTAGTTGGTGAGGCGATTGCGCAGGTTTTTGGCCTTGCCGACGTAGATGACGCGGCCCTGCGGGTCTGAGAATCGGTAGACGCCCGGCGAGGTCGGGATGTCTCCCGTGCGGGGTCGGTACGTCGAAGGATCTGCCACGCTCCCAGGGTACGAGGCCGGGGCTGGGCGTGCCCGGCACCCACCTTGGGCGTGCTGTATGTCATGAAACATTTGAATAATGAAACCAATACGCGCAGCCGCCACCTGTGGGCATATACTGGACTTGGTTGCGAATTGACCGATTCTTGACCTTTGAGTACAGCTCTCCCACAAAGAAGGACGTTCATGTTCACCTCCACCCAAGAGGTCGCAGACTTTATCTCCGAGCAGAACATTGAACTCGTCGACGTGCGCTTCTGCGACGTCCCCGGGGTTCAGCAGCACTTTACGATCCCCGTGAGCGAGTTCCTGGACGCCGCTTTGTCGGACGGCCTCATGTTCGACGGCTCCTCGGTCCGCGGATTCACCGCCATCCACGAGTCCGACATGAAGCTCATCCCGGACATCTCCTCCGCGTTCGTCGATCCGTTCCGTGATCGCAAGACCCTGGTCGTGAACTTCTCGATCGTCGATCCTTTCACCGACGAGCCCTTCTCGCGCGACCCGCGCCAGGTGGCCGCCAAGGCCGAGGCCTACCTGCGTTCGACCGGCATCGCGGACGAGTGCTTCATCGGCGCCGAGGCGGAGTTCTACCTCTTCGACGACGTGCGCTACCAGGTCACCCCGCACAACACCTTCTTCTCCGTTGACTCCCCCGAGGCGTACTGGAACACCGGTCGCGCCGAAGAGGGCGGCAACATGGGCTACAAGGTGCCCATCAAGGGCGGCTATTTCCCCGTCTCCCCCGCCGACAAGTACGCGGACGTGCGCGACGAGATGAGCCGCCTCCTCGAAGAGGTTGGCCTGACGATCGAGCGCGCCCACCATGAGGTCGGCTCGGGTGGCCAGCAGGAGATCAACTACCGCTTCGCGACGCTGCAGACCGCGGCCGACGACATGATGAAGTTCAAGTACGTCATCAAGAACTCCGCCCTCGAGTTCGGCCATTCCGCGACCTTCATGCCTAAGCCCCTGTTCGGCGACAACGGCTCGGGCATGCACACGCACATCTCGCTGTGGAAGAACGGCGAGCCCCTGTTCTACGACGAGCGCGGCTACGGCTCCCTGTCCGACACGGCCCGCTGGTTCATCGGCGGCCTGCTCGAGCACGCGCCCGCGCTCCTCGCCTTCACGAACCCGTCGGTGAACTCCTTCCGACGTCTCGTTCCCGGTTTCGAGGCCCCGATCAACCTCGTGTACTCGGCGCGCAACCGCTCCGCGTGCATCCGCATCCCCGTGACGGGCACGTCGCCCAAGGCCAAGCGCGTGGAATACCGAGTGCCGGACCCGAGCGCGAACCCCTACCTGGCGTTCTCCGCGTGCCTCATGGCGGGCATCGACGGCATTAAGCGCCGCATCGAACCGGCAGCCCCCATCGACAAGGACCTCTACGAGCTACCCCCGGCCGAATACCAGGACATCGCAAAGCTGCCCAGCTCGCTTGAGGCTGCGCTCGACGCGCTGCGCGAGGATCACGAGTTCCTCACCGAGGGCGACGTCTTCACGCAGGACCTGATCGACACGTGGCTGGAGTACAAGGAGACCAACGAGGTCGCCCCGATGCGCGCCTACCCGCACCCCTACGAGTACCAGATGTACTACGACCTGTGATCTAATCGTCACTCAGCGGCCCCCACCCCGATTAAGGGGCGGGGGCCGCGCCACAACCAGTAGACTCACATTGAACCTGTTGTTCAGTCTTTGAACCGACATCCCGGAGGACACGATGAAGCGCATGCGTGATGGCTCGTACACGATTAAGCCGGCCTACAAGGTCGGCGAACACGACATCGTTCCGGACATGCTGGCCAAGCGCGCGCTCCTACACCCCGACCAGGTGGCGGTCGAGCAGCGCTCTTCCGTCGGCTCCACGCGCTCCCTCACCACGTCTGAGCTCCAGCGCCAGGTCGAGTACACCGCCTGCGGCCTCATCGGCCTCGGCGTGCAGGCGGGCGACGCGGTCGCAATCCTGGCCCCGACCTCGTACGAGTGGCTCCTCCTCGACCTCGCGCTCCTGTCCATCGGCGCGATCACCGTCCCGATCTACGAGTCCGACTCCGCTGCCCAGATCGAGCACATCCTCACCGACGCGCACGTGACCCGCGTCTTCACGGCCACCACCCAGCAGGCCGAGCTCGTGCACTCCGTGGCCCCCGAGTACACCGTGGCGGTCGACTCCTTCGATCGCGGCGCCCAGCGCATGATCGCGCGCGCCGCCACCGGCATCACCATTGAGAACGTCGAGCAGCGCCGCGCGGCCATCTCCTCCTCTGACATCGCGACCATCATCTACACCTCCGGCACGACCGGAAACCCGAAGGGTGTGGCCCTGACGCACGCGAACTTCGTCGCGACCTCGGAAGGCGCGCGCCAGGTCCTCGGTGACGTCATCGACTCCCCCGAGACCCGCCTGCTCCTCTTCCTGCCCGTCGCCCACGTGCTCGCGCGCCTCGTCATGCACGTGATCCTGTCGGGCCAGGGCGTCCTCGGCTTCTCGCCCAGCATCAAGAACCTGCTGCCGGACATCCAGGCCTTCAAGCCCTCCGTGCTCCTCGTCGTGCCCCGCGTACTCGAGAAGGTCTACAACGCGGCCTCCTCCAAGGCGGGCGGCGGCATCAAGGGCCGCATGTTTGCGTGGAGCGCCAAGCAGGCGCGCACCTTCTCCGTGGCCTCCGAGAAGACCTTCGGCCCCGGCCTGTTCAAGAAGATGCGCCACGGCATCGCCGACGCGCTCGTCCTCAAGAAGATCCGCTCGGTTCTCGGCCCCAACCTGCGCTACATCGTCTCCGGCGGCGCGCCCCTGGCCACCGACCTCGCGCACTTCTACGCCGGCATGGGCATCACCCTCATCCAGGGCTACGGCCTGTCCGAGACCACCGGCCCGATCTCCGTCCAGCACATCGGCAAGAACCCCGTCGGCGGCGTCGGACTGCCCCTGCCCGGCAACTTCATCAAGATCGCCAAGGACGGCGAGATCCTCGTGCGCGGCCAGTCCGTCATGCCCGGCTACTACCACCTGCCCGAGCAGACCGCAGAGGTCATGCCCGACGGCAAGTGGTTCCACACCGGCGACCTGGGCTCGATAGACCGCAAGGGCCAGCTGACCATCACGGGCCGTAAGAAGGAACTTATCGTCACCGCAGGCGGAAAGAACGTGTCCCCCGAGGTCCTCGAGGACTCCCTGGCCACGCACCCGCTCATCGCGAACGTCATCGTCGTCGGTGATCAGCGCCCCTACGTCGGCGCCCTGTTCACCCTCGACGCCGACATGCTGCCCGACTGGCTGGCCAAGCACGGCCTGCCGCAGTGCTCGCCCACCGAGGCGGCCGAGCTGCCCGCCGTTCGCGAGTCTCTCGAGAAGGCTGTCGAGCGCGCGAATAAGGCCGTCTCCCGCGCCGAGTCGATCCGTAAGTTCCGTATCATCGATGCCACCTTCACCGTCGAGAACGGCTACGTGACGCCGTCGATGAAGCTGCGCCGCCGCAAGGTTATCGCCGACTACGCCCACGAGATCGACGCCCTGTATGGCGGCCCCGTCTCCGCCGAGCAGCCTAAGAAGCGCGGGCTTTTCGGTCGCGGCAAGAAGAACTGATCCCACCACGCACGGCGCTCAGCGCCCACCCCACGAAAGGACCGCAATGACGGTACGCAGGCTCGCCGACGGCTCATGGGAGTCGATCGCGACCCGAGAAGCCACCGAGGACATGAACCTGCCGAAGATGCTCCACCAGCGCGCGGCGTCTCACCCCGGGCAGGTCGCGATCGAGCGCCGCTCCAACGTCGGCGCGTGGCGCCCCGTCACGATGGAGACCTTCCTCGGCGAAGCCGACTCGATTGCGCGAGGCCTCATCGGCATCGGGCTCGAGCCCGGCGACCACCTGGCGATCCTGGCCCCCACCTCCTACGAGTGGGCGCTCATCGACGTGGCCGCGCTGTCCTGCGGCGCCATCACCGTGCCGATCTACGAGACGGACTCCGCGTCGCAGATCGCGCACATCCTGGCCGACGCCAACGTACGCATCGTCATCACGGCCACCACGCAGCAGGCCGAGCTGGTCGAATCCGTGCGCACCGACGGCGTGCGCCATATCCTCTCCCTGGACCGCGGGGCCGAGCGCGTCCTGACCGGCGCCGCACAGGGCGTGACCGTCGAGCAGGTGCGAGAGCGCACCGACGCCGTGACGCTTCGCGACGAGGCAACGGTCATCTACACCTCCGGCACGACCGGCATGCCCAAGGGCGTCGTGCTGACGCACGGCAACTTCATCTCGCCGATGCTGCAGGCCTACGATTTCCTGCCCCTCCTCATTAACGACCCGAAGTCGCGTTCCCTGCTCTTCCTACCGGTTGCCCACGTGCTCGCGCGTTTCGTCATGTACTGCCTGCTCGCAGGCCAGGGCGTCACCGCGTTCTCCCCCGACACGCGCAACCTGGTCAACGACATCGCGACCTTCAAGCCGACAATGCTCCTCGTAGTCCCGCGCGTCATGGAAAAGGTCTACAACGCCGCGGCGGCGAAGGCTGGCGGCGGCATGAAGGGCCGTATGTTCGCCTGGGCCGCCAAGCAGGCGCGCGCCCTGTCCAAGGCCACCGCCTACGTCGACTCTCCCCTGCCTGAGTCCGCCGTCGCAGGTCCCGGCCCGGACACGACGCCCATTCCCGACGCATCGGCGATGCCCTCCCCCGGCCCGTCCACCGCGCTCAAGCTGCGCGGCCGCGTCGCCGACGCGCTGGTCCTGTCGAAGGTACGCGCGATCCTGGGCCCGAACCTGCACACCATCATCTCGGGCGGCGCTCCCCTGGCCCTCGACCTGGCGAACTTCTATCGAGGCCTGGGCATCACGCTGCTGCAGGGCTACGGCCTATCCGAGACGACCGGCCCGATCTCCGTGGAGACGCCCCAGGACTTCCCGCCGGACTCGGTGGGCTTCCCCTGGCCCGGCAACCGCATGAAGATCGCTCCCGACGGCGAGCTGCTCGTCCAGGGCATCTCCGTGTCGAAGGGCTACCACAACCTGCCCGAGGCAACGGCTGAGGCTTACGTCGACGGCTGGTTCAAGACCGGCGACCTCGCCTCCATCGACGATCGCGGCCACCTGCGGATCACGGGCCGCAAGAAGGAGCTCATCGTCACCGCAGGTGGAAAGAACGTCTCCCCCGAGATCCTCGAAGAGTCCCTGTCGACGCACCCGCTCATCGCGAACATCATCGTTGTTGGCGACAACCGTCCGTACATCGGCGCGCTCATCGCCCTGGACACGGAGATGCTGCCCGAGTGGCTGGCCACCCACGGCCTGCCCGTCGTGGATGCTGCGCAGGCCGCGAACCTGCCCGAGGTGCGCGACTCGCTCGAGAAGGCGATTGCCCGCGCCAACAAGGCGGTCTCTCGCGCCGAGTCGATCCGCCGCTACCGCATCGTCAACGCGGCGTTCACGGTGGAAAACGGCTACATGACGCCCTCCCTCAAGCTCAAGCGCCGCCGTGTCCTGGCCGACTACGCCGACGAGGTCGACGCGCTGTACGCGTCTGGCGAGGCAGCGAAGAATCAGGAGTAACCCGGCGACCCGACCGGGGATCCCGAACCAACGAAGTGGCCCCGGCCTCGTTCATCGACGAGGTCGGGGCCACTTCGTGCGTTCATGCCTCCTAATCCCGGCTATTGCGACCGGCGACGAATGCACAGAAGGGAGCGAGGAGGACAGCGACGCCCGCGACGGGCAGCGGAATCCAGTACGCCAGACGGTAGGCAAACTCCATGATGCCGGCGATCGCCATCGCGACCACGAGGAACAGGTGAAAGGCCCTCGACCACAGGAATCCACTCGATCCACCGCTCCACAGAGACACGAGCGTCATCAGCAAGAAGACGAACGCAACCGTATAGAGCGCGCCCACCATGCCCATCAGCCACGTGTGCCGGGCCTCGGCCTGCACGAGAACGCACAAGCTCAGGTTTCCGATGCCCGCCACGAAGCCGCAGCTCAGGCCAAAGACGCGCGATCTGCCGACCCCGCGTGCCATGAGCGCGGAGATCGTGAGCGCGGCTGCGACGCCCATGAGCGCAATGACGATCAGGTGGACCCATGCTGGCCAGTAGTACATGTGGCCGAAATACCGGTAACCAGGAAGCATAAGGCCCATCCTAGCCGTTCACACTACTGGGCAGCTGCGTCGCGCGCGGCCTCCTTCGCGAGAACCTCGGCGAGGTACTGGCCGGTGAAGGATTCCTCAACCGTTGCGACCTCTTCGGGCGTGCCCTGCGCAACGACCGTGCCGCCTCCAGCGCCACCTTCGGGACCCATGTCGATGATCCAGTCGGCGCTCTTGATGACGTCCAGGTTGTGCTCGATAACGATGACGGTGTTGCCCTTGTCAGCGAGCGACTGGAGCACCAGGAGGAGCTTGCGGATGTCTTCGGAGTGTAGGCCGGTCGTGGGCTCGTCGAGCACGTACACCGTGCGGCCGGTCGAGCGTCGCTGCAGCTCGGAGGCCAGCTTCACGCGCTGAGCCTCACCGCCCGACAGGGTCGTGGCGCTCTGGCCGAGGCGCACGTAGCCCAGGCCCACCTCGACGAGCGTGTTGAGGTGGCGGGCGATGCGCGAGATCGGTGCGAAGAACTGCGCGGCCTCCGCAATCGGCATGTCGAGGACATCCGCGACGGTCTTGCCCTTGTACTCAACCTCGAGGGTCTCGCGGTTGTAGCGGGCGCCGTGGCAGACCTCGCAGGGCACGTAGACGTCGGGCAGGAAGTTCATCTCGATCTTCAGGGTGCCGTCGCCCTTGCAGGACTCGCAGCGCCCACCCTTGACGTTGAAGGAGAAGCGTCCCGGACCGTAACCGCGCACCTTCGCCTCCTGCGTCTCAGCGAAAAGCTTGCGGATCTGATCCCACACACCCGTGTACGTCGCCGGATTCGAGCGCGGCGTCCGACCAATCGGGCTCTGGTCCACGTGCACGACCTTGTCAAGCTGCTCGATGCCCGTGATCGTGCGGTGGCGTCCGGGTACCATGCGCGCGCCGTTCAGACGCGAGGCCAGGGTGCGATACAGGATGCCGTTGACGAGCGTCGACTTACCGGAACCAGACACGCCGGTGACGGCGGTGAGCACGCCGAGCGGGAAGGACACGTCAACATTCTTCAGGTTGTTTTCGCGCGCGCCCTTGACGGTCACGACGCGCTTCTTGTCAATCGGGCGTCGCGTCGGCGGCAGAATGATGCGGCGCTTGCCGGACAGGTACTGGCCGGTCAGCGACTTGCGGTTCTTGAGCAGTTCCGAGAGCGGGCCCGAGTGCACGACCCAGCCGCCGGTCTCGCCGGCACCGGGGCCGATGTCGACGATCCAGTCGGCGGCCTCCATCGTTTCCTCGTCGTGCTCGACGACGATGAGCGTGTTGCCCAGGTCCCTCAGGCGCTCGAGGGTGGCGATGAGCTTGCGGTTGTCGCGCTGGTGCAAGCCGATCGAAGGCTCGTCGAGGACGTAGAGGACGCCGACGAGGCCGGAGCCGATCTGCGTGGCCAGGCGGATACGCTGCGCCTCGCCACCCGACAGCGTGCCGGCACCACGCGACAGCGTCAGGTAGGTAAGTCCAACATCGACGAGGAAGGCCAGGCGGGCCTCGATCTCCGTGAGGATGGGCGCGGCGATCGAGCGGGCGCGCTGCTCGAGCTCGACGTCGGCGAGGAACGCGCGAGCGTCCGCGATCGACATGTCGGACAGCTCCGCGATCGACTTGTCGCCGATGCGCACGGCGAGAACCTCGGGCTTGAGACGCGCACCGTGGCACGTCGGGCACGGGATCTCGCGCATGTAGGAGTCGAGCTTCTCCGAGACGGCCGCGGACTCGGTTTCCTCGCGCTTGCGCTCGATGTACTTGACGGCGCCCTCGAAGCCCGTCGTATAGGAGCGCTCGCGACCCCAGCGGTTACGGAACTTGACGGTGACCTCGTAGTCCTTGCCGTACAGGACCGCGTCCTTAACCTTCTTGGGCAGGGACTTCCAGGGTGTGCCCATCGCGAAGCCCAGTTCCTTGGCGAGCGATTCGAGGAGCTTCTTGTGGTACTTGAAGTTCGAGTTCCACGGGATGACCGCGCCGTCGGCGAGGGAGAGTTCCTCGTCGGGCACGACCAGCTCGGGGTCGACCTCGAGGCGGAACCCGAGGCCCGCGCAGTCGGGGCAGGCACCGTACGGCGCGTTGAAGGAGAAGGTCCGCGGCTCGATCTCGTCAAGCATCAGCGGGTGGTCGTTGGGGCACGCACGCTTCTCGGAGAAGCGGCGGCGGCGCTCGGGATCATCGGCATCAAGGTCGACGCACTCGATGACGACGAGGCCATCCGACAGGCGCAGGGCGGTCTCGACGGAGTCGGTGAGGCGCTGGCGCATGCCCTCGCGCACAACGAGACGGTCGACGACGACCTCGATCGTGTGCTTGAGCTTCTTCTCCAGCTTGGGTGCGTTCTCGAGGCGAACCATCTCATCATCGATAATCGCGCGCGTGTAGCCCTCGGAGCGAAGCTCATCGATGAGGTCCTGGTACTCGCCCTTACGGCCGCGCACGACCGGGGAAAGCACCTGGAACCGCGTGCCCTCATCCATCGTGCGCACACGGTCGACGATCTGCTGAGGTGTCTGCGCCTGAATGCGGGCGCCACACTCGGGGCAGTGCGCCACGCCCGCGCGGGCGTAGAGCAGACGCAGGTAGTCGTGGATCTCCGTGATCGTGCCGACGGTCGAGCGCGGGTTGCGCGAGGTCGACTTCTGGTCGATGGAGACGGCGGGCGACAGACCTTCGATGAAGTCCACGTCGGGCTTGTCCATCTGTCCGAGGAACTGGCGCGCATACGAGGACAGTGACTCCACGTAGCGGCGCTGTCCCTCGGCAAAAATCGTGTCGAAGGCGAGGGACGACTTACCGGATCCTGACAGGCCGGTGAAGACGATCATGGAGTCACGGGGTAACTCGAGGTTCACGTCTTTGAGGTTGTGTTCGCGGGCACCCTGGATGATTAGCTTGTCATGCACCATTCGATACTATCCGCCATCTAGGCAAATGCCGGGATCAGGGCTAGTGTTATGCGTATGGCTTACTATGCAGTTGAATACGTCTACAACCCGTCGATGACCGAGACCATGGACGAGGTTCGCCCGACGCACCGCGCGTTCCTGTCCGGCCTGCTCGAGCAGGGGATCAACATCGCATCCGGTCCCCTCGTTGGCGAGATCCCCGGCGCCCTGATCCTCATCAACGCCGAGAGCCAGGCCGACGTCGAGCGCATACTCAACGAGGACCCCTTCTACGTCGCCGAGGTCATCCAGGCGCGCCTGATCCGCGAGTGGAACCCCGTCATCCGGGCGTTCTGATCACAGCAAACGAACGAGGCCGGGGCCGGGTGATTCACCCGGCTCCGGCCTCGACTCGTATTAAGCGGTCTCAGCCCTCCAGTGAACGGGCGAACTGGCGCGCGTAGAAGATGCGCTGAGCAACCTCGACGAGGAGGGCCGCGCAGGCACCGACGCACGCGATGACGAGCCACTCGTATCCGCTCGGCGCGACCATCGAGAAGAAGTGGCGCACAGGCGGAATGAGCACGCCGCCCACGGTCGCGGAGATGACGCTCGCCAGCAGGACCCACTTCCAGGTCGAGAGCGGGCGCGACGTGATGACGAGCAGCCAGATGGCACCCAGCATGAGGGAAAGAATCGCGGCCGTGGACTCGCGCGCCTGCGGCGGGCCATCAACGATACCGAAGGCCGTGAGGGCTGCCGCCGCCAGGATGATGCCCGTGGGCATCGCGAGCGACAGCGTACGCTTCAGGAATCCGGGCACGTAGCGGCGCGGGTTCGGCCACAGCGCCAGGAAGAACGCGGGAATACCGATGGTCAGCGAGTCGATGTAGCTGAACTGGCGGGGCAGGAACGGATAACGCCAGCCAACCAGGGCCGTCACGATGACAAGGACGGCAGCGTAGGTGGTCTTCGCCAGGAACAGCGAGGACACGCGTTCCATGTTGGCGATGATGCGGCGGCCCTCCGAGAGAACACCCGGCAACACCGAGAACTTCGAGTCCACGAGAACGATCTGCGCGACCGCCTTCGTGGCCTGCGTGCCGTTCCCCATCGCGATACCCAGGTCGGCGTCCTTGAGCGCGAGCGCGTCGTTCACGCCGTCTCCCGTCATAGCCACGCAGTGATCGCGTGCCTGGAGCGCACCGACCATCGCGCGCTTCTGCTCGGGAGTCACGCGCCCGAACACGTCGTGGTTCTCGATCGCGTCGATAAACGCCTCAGAGGTCAGGTCTTCGGGCAGGTCACGCGCGTCCATGAGGCGCGCGGGCGTGCCGTCGGGCGCCGTCAGGCCTGCCTGCGCGGCCAGCGCACCCACCGTCGTCGGATTGTCGCCCGAGATGACGCGCACGTGCACATCCTGGGAACGGAAGTAGTCGAGAGTCTCGGCCGCGTCGGGGCGCAGATCCTCCTCGAGGACCACAAGCGCGGCAACCGAACGGCGCACGGGAAGCTCGTCGTCCGCCACAGCCTCATCGGCGTGGACGAGGGCCACCACGCGGGAGCCTTCCTGCGCGATGCCCCGCACCTTCGCAAGGAGATCGGCATTGGCAGCCGAGGCCTCGTCAATGACGAACTCGGGGGCGCCGAGGATCCAGGATTCGTGCCCGCTCCCCCACGCACTCCACTTGCGGGCCGAGGAGAAGGGGACGGACCACTCAATCCGATCGGACGCGCCGGAGCGCTCAGATTCGCCCAGGTGCTCCCAAATGGCTTCCGCTGTCGCGTTGGTACGGTCGCTCGCGGCGCTCGCCAGTGCGCGAAGCACCACGACTTCGTCACCGGAAACGACCTCGACGCCCCGCACGCGAATGCCGCCGGTGGTGAGCGTACCCGTCTTGTCGAGGCACAGGCAGTCCACGCGCGCGAGGACCTCAACAGCGGGAAGTTCCTGGACGAGTACACCGCGGCGTGCCAGCGTCGCCGATCCGATCGCGAAGTTCATGGACGTCAGGAGCACCAGGCCCTGCGGGATCATGCCGATCACCGAGGCGACCGAGAGCACGAGGGCCTCGCGCCAGTCTCCCCCGTGACCGCCGGCGATGCGATTCTGCGAGTAGAAGGTCAGGACGACGATGGGAAGCAGCATCACGGAAACGACCTGCAGCACCCGATTGATCGACGTCTGGATCTCCGAGACCGTACGCGTGAAGGCACGCGCCTGCTCGGACAGGCCCTGCGCGTAGACGCGCTCGCCGACAGCCGTGGCCACCATGCGACCAGCACCCGCGACGACGCTCGTGCCGGCCAACAGCTGATCGCCCTGCTTCTTCTTCACCGGGCGCGACTCGCCGGTCAGCAGCGACTCATCGATTTCGAGGCCCGCCGAGGACAGAACCGTACCGTCCACGCTCACCTGATCGCCGAGCGTCAGATCGATGACGTCGTCAAGCACGACGTCACGTGCGGGGACGACCGACAGGGTGCCGTCACGCAGGACGGTCGCCTGCGGAGCATCGACGATAGCGAGCGAGTCGAGGGTTCGCTTGGCACGCAGCTCAGAAACAATGCCGATCACCGCGTTGATGATCATCACGCCGCCGAAAATGCCATCACGCAGGTCGCCGAACAGCAGCACGATCACGGACGCCGCGACGATGATCGCGTTGAACAACGTCAGGACGTTCTCGCGGATGATCGACGCCACCGAGCGGGACGTACGATCCTTCACCCGGTTGACCGCGCCGCGGGCGACGCGCTCGGCGACCTCGGCGGCGCTCAGGCCATGTTCATCGATCGTCAGGCTGTCAGCGCTCATCGGCACCCTCCTCGTCCATCGCGCTGCGCACCAGCGACGCAATCACGGTGACCACCAGAGTCACGACGATGACTCCCAGCGACACAGACACCGAAATCTCCGGTGCCCACTCGAAGCCGTGGCCCCCATTGATGAACGGCAGCGTGTTGGCATGCAGGGCCTCAAGAATCAGCTTAATGCCGATAAAGCTCAGGATGACGCCGAGACCGTAACCCAGGTACACGAGCTTGCCGAGGAGCGCGTCCACCAGGAAGAACAGCTGTCGCAGCCCCATGAGTGCAAACACGTTGCACGCAAACACCAGGAATGCCTGCGATGTGATGCCGAAGATCGCGGGGATCGAGTCGAAAGCAAACATGAGGTCGGCAGACCCCAGGGCCAGCACGACGACGAACAGCGGGGTGAGGTACGTGCGCCCACCGTGACGGTACAGCATGCGGTCGCCGATAAAGCCGTCCGTGATGGGCAGGACTCGGCGTACGACGCGGATGAAGGCGTTCTCCTCGTACTCCTCCTCGTCGCCGCCACCGGTCGCGGTCTCCTTAATCTGCGAGAAAGCAGTCCACAGCAGCCACACGCCGAAAATGAAGAACACCCAGGAGAAGCGCGCCACCAGCGCGGCACCCAGCAGAATGAACACGAGGCGCAACAGCAGTGCGATGACGATGCCGAAGAGCAGCGCCTTCTGCTGGTTCTCTCGCGGGACCCTGAATGCTTTCAGGATCAGGATGAACACGAAAAGGTTGTCCACGGAGAGTGACCATTCCATCGCCCATCCCGCGTAGAACTCCTGGGCGTACAGCCACCCGTTGGTGAGCCAGATTCCGACGCCGAAGACGGCCGCCAACCCCACGTAGAACAGCGTCCAGCGCGCCGCCTCGGCAGCGGTCGGCGGATGGGGATTACGGGCGTGCCCAAGGAAATCGAGCGCGACGAGACCGATGGCAACGAGGGCCAGAATGCCCCACGCCCACGGGTGAACAACCATGTGTACCTCTTAACTATCCGACCATGGAATTTTACCGCTGCCCCACGGTCGACTCATGTCACGCGCGCCGTTTGCTGGAAACCGCGAGGGAGGCCACGACCGTGACCAGGATCGTCACGACGATGAAGCCCAGCGAGAACGCGATGGACGGCTCGGGGATCGCAGCTACCTCGTGTCCGCCATTGATGAAGGGCAGCTCGTTGGTGTGCAGGGCGTGGTTGATCAGCTTGAAGCCGATAAAACCGAGAATCGCGGCCAGGCCGTAGTGAAGGAACACGATGCGGTCGAGCAGGCCGTCGATGAGGAAGTACAGCTGGCGCAGGCCAAGCAGCGAGAACGCGTTGGCCGCAAACACCAGGTACGCCTCGGAGGTCAGCGAGTAAATCGCGGGGATCGAGTCGACGGCAAACATGACGTCGGCGGTGCCGATCGCGATGACGCACAACAGCATCGGCGTGATGTAGGTGCGTCCGCCGTGGCGGTAGAGCATGCGCGAGCCGATAAATCCGTCGGTGACGGGCACGACTTTTGACACCCAGCGCACGATTGACGGCGGGCGGTACTCCTCGTCGTCGTCATCGCTGGAGCCTTCGCGAACCTGGCTGATTGCTGTCCACAGCAGCCACGCGCCGAACAGATAGAAGACCCACGAGAAGTTTTCGATAAGCGCAGCACCAGCCAGAATGAAGATGAGGCGCAGAACCAGGGCGATGATGATGCCGGCGAGCAGCACCTCCTGCTGGTTTTTCCTGGGTACGCGGAAGGTGGAGAGGATGATGACGAACACGAACAGGTTGTCAATACTCAGCGCTTTTTCGGTGATATAGCCGCCGAGGTATTCCTGGCCGTATTGGGGTCCCCAGACCGCCCAGACGATGGCGCCGAAAATAAGGGCGATCGCGATGTAGGCGACGGACCACCAGGTCGCTTCCTTGAGCGTGGGTTCGTGGGGTGTGCGGACGTGGGCGACGATGTCGACGACGATCATGGTCAGGATGATGCCAGCCAGGACTATCCAGGCAAGGGCGTGCACGTGCATACGTGGGGCCTCCGGTACGAGTCGGGTACCGGAGGTCTCCTCCCGCCAGGAAATCCTGGCCGGTGACGCCGGAGGCCGCGCCGCATGGGCGGGCCGTCGTGATGACGACGCCACTGTTGGTGGGAGTACTCCCCTCCGCTTACACCTCTATCCTAGTCGGAAGCACCCGATCCCAGGCGATTCATGACAAGTGGCGTCTGTCGCCTTCACGATGCCGGCCGCTCCCGATAGACGAGGCCGGGGCCGACCCACGCTCACAGGAAACCTGGGCGGGGGCCGTCGTCAGTGGGCGCGCTTCATGGCGCGCAGTTCCTTCTTCAGGTCTTCGATTTCGTCACGCAGGCGAGCCGCGACCTCGAATTGGAGGTGCTGGGCGGCGGTCATCATCTGGGCGGACAGCTCCTCGATGAGTTCGGCGAGCTCGGCTTCGGCGCGCTGACCCGATGTCGCGGCGCGGCCGCCGCCGGTCGCGTCGCTACGCTCCCGCTTGCTCTTCTCCTTGCGGTACCCGCCCTCAAGGAGGGTCTGCGTATCAACCTGCTCGCGGGCAAGCATGTCGGTGACGTCGGAGATCTTCTTGCGCAGCGGCTGCGGGTCGATGCCGTGTTCCTTGTTGTAGGCGATCTGGATCTCACGGCGACGCATCGTCTCCGAGATGGCCTCGTTCATAGAATCCGTCATGTTGTCCGCGTACATATGGACCTCACCGGACACGTTTCGTGCTGCACGACCGATCGTCTGGATGAGCGAGCGGGTGGAGCGCAGGAAGCCTTCCTTGTCCGCATCGAGGATCGACACGAGGGAGACCTCGGGCAGGTCCAGGCCCTCACGCAGCAGGTTGATGCCGACGAGCACGTCGAAGGTGCCCAGGCGCAGCTCGCGCAGCAGCTCGACGCGGCGCAGGGTGTCGACGTCGGAGTGCAGGTATTCAACCTTGACGCCGCGCTCGGCAAGGTAGGTCGTGAGCTCCTCGGCCATCTTCTTCGTCAAGGTGGTGACGAGGACTCGTTCGTCACGTTCCACACGCACACGCACCTGCTCGAGGAGATCGTCGATCTGCCCCTCGGTGGGCTTGACGACGACGAGCGGGTCGACGAGTCCCGTCGGGCGAATGATCTGCTCGACGACACCGTCGGAGCGCTCGAGCTCGTAGGGGCCGGGGGTCGCCGACAGGTAGACGGTCTGTCCGATGCGCTGGGTGAACTCGTCCCACTTCAGGGGGCGGTTGTCCATCGCCGAGGGCAGGCGGAAGCCGTAGTCGACGAGAGTGCGCTTACGGGACATGTCCCCCTCGAACATCGCGCCGATCTGCGGGACGGTCACGTGCGACTCGTCGATGATGAGCAGGAAGTCGTCGGGGAAGTAGTCCAGCAGCGTGTGCGGGGGCGTTCCGGGCCCGCGCCCGTCGATGTGGCGCGAATAGTTCTCGACGCCCGAGCACGAGCCGATTTCCTTGAGCATCTCCAGGTCGAAGGTGGTGCGCATACGCAGGCGCTGCTCCTCAAGCAGCTTGTTCTGACCGCGGAACCACGCGAGGCGATCATCGAGCTCATCCTCGATGGAGGCGATCGCCTTCTTCATGCGTTCCTCGCCGGCCACGTAGTGCGAGGCCGGGAACAGGTAGGTGTGATCCACGTGATCGATCACATCGCCGGTGAGCGGGTGGAGAACTGCAAGAGACTCGATCTCGTCGCCGAACATCTCGATGCGGATCGCGAGCTCCTCGTACACGGGGATGATCTCGATCGTGTCGCCGCGCACGCGGAAGGTACCGCGCGTGAAGGCCATATCGTTACGGACGTACTGCATGGCGACGAAGCGGCGCAGCAGCGCGTCGCGGTCGATGATCATGCCCCGCTCGAGCTCAATCATGCGAGCCACGTATTCCTCGGGCGTGCCGAGGCCGTAGATGCAGGACACCGAGGAGACGACGACCGTGTCGCGCCTCGTCAGCAGCGAGTTCGTAGCGCTGTGGCGCAGCCGCTCGACCTCGTCGTTGATCGAGGAGTCCTTCTCGATGAACGTGTCCGTCTGGGGGACGTAGGCCTCGGGCTGGTAGTAGTCGTAGTAGGAGACAAAGTACTCGACGGCGTTGTTCGGAAGCAGCTCGCGGAACTCGGCCGCGAGCTGGGCGGCGAGCGTCTTATTCGGCTCGAGAACCAGAGCGGGACGCTGCAGCTCCTCGATCAGCCATGCCGTGGTGGCGCTCTTACCCGTGCCCGTCGCACCCATGAGGACGACGTCCTGTTCGCCGTCGCGGATGCGCGCAGCCAGCTCCCGGATGGCCTTGGGCTGGTCACCCGACGGCGTGTACGGGGAGATGACCTCGAAAGGCTTGTTCTGGCGGGTCACGACGTTATTGCTCACGCTCCTACGCTACCGCCCAGGCACTCGAGCTGCGCGCACAAAGCGCACGGGTTCGCGACGAGCGTGGAGCGCCCCGGCCTCGTCAATCGATGAGGGCAACGTCCGGGGTCAGCCAACGCTCATAGACAAGCCGCGCAACCTCCTCAAGATCTGCAGCGCTCCCCTCGTTGTCGATCCAGATCGTGGCGATGGCTCGACGCTCCTGCGACGAGGCCTGGGCGCGGATTCGTGCACGCGCGTCCTCGGGCGATAGTCCCCGTCCCTCCAGACGCTTGACGCGTTCCTCGATGGGTGCGTCCACGATGACAACCGCGTCGAAACGATCCGCGTAATCCCCTTCAATCAGGAGCGGAATGTCGTAAACCGCGAGACTCCCCTCCGGCGCTCCGCGCAGAATCGACCACGCGCGTGCCTCAATGACAGGGAGGGTGATGGCATTGAGGCGAGCGACACGCTCAGAGGCTCCTTCACCTCCGAAGACCCGGGAGGCTAGGAGTGCCCGGTCCAGGCTCCCGTCCTCCCTCAGCAGGTCCTCCCCAAAAGCGCGAGCAACCTCGGTCAGCGTCGGCTCGCCAGGTTCGAGAATCACCCGCGCAATCGCGTCCGCGTCCGCCGTCACCGCGCCCAGAGACGCGAAGACGCGCGTCACCGAGGACTTACCGGAGCCGATACCTCCGCTGACCGCAACGATGCGGCGCGGCCCCTGCGAATGAGGCGCGTCAATCGGACGAATGAGGGTGGCCGTGCAAGCCCCGCAGCTCAGAGTCGTGTTCACACCCACAGGGTAGCCCGCCAATTGTTGCCTTACGTGGTCGTCGTGCAAGAATTGGGGCTGTTATAGAACCCACACCATCAAGTGAGTAGCAGTGACGCAGACAGTCAATGACGATTCCACTGGACGCTCGAGCAGCACCGCCGTCCTCATCGCAACCTCCCTGACGCTTTTCTCTATGTTTTTTGGCGCAGGTAACCTGATTTTCCCACCGATCATGGGCGCGTCCGCGGGTACCAACTTCGCTCCCGCGATGATCGGCTTCCTCATTGGCGGCGTCGCACTGCCGGTCATCTCCATCATCACGATCGCTCTGTCGGGCACCGACATGCGCGACCTCGTGAGTCGCGCCGGCAAAGCTTTCGGGATCGTCTTTTCCGTCATGGTGTACCTGTCGATCGGTGCCTTCTATGCGCTCCCGCGTACGGGCGCAGTATCTTTCTCGACCGCCGTCGCACCTCTCATCGGTACGAAGTCGCTCACCGCGTCAATCATCTTCAGCTTCATTTTCTTCGGCATCGCCTTCTACCTGTGTTGGAATCCCGGCACAATCATCGACAACCTCGGCAAGATCCTCACCCCGATCCTGCTCGGGCTTCTTATCCTGCTCGTATTCCTGTGCCTGGCGTCGCTGCCGGCTTCGCATGATGCTCCGACCGGTGAGTACGCTGCCACTCCCCTGGCCGCGGGCCTACTCGAGGGCTACATGACGATGGATTCGATCGCCGCTCTGGCTTTCGGCATCATCGTCGTCACGTCACTCGGACACACCGGGGGCGGCATCGGCGCGAAGGTCGTACGCCGCACGTCGACGGCGGCCATTATCGCGGGTTCGCTGCTTGCCGTCGTCTACGTGGGCCTGGGACTCATCGGTCACGTGATCCCGAATGCTCAGAGCTACAGTGACGGCGCGACGCTCCTCGCGGACGCGGCCCAGATGACGATGGGGTGGCCCGGGCAGATCGTTTTCGGCCTCATCGTGCTGACGGCCTGCATGACGACGGCGGTCGGCCTGATCGCAGCGACCTCTGAGTTTTTCCACCGCCTGCTTCCGGCCATTTCCTACCGCGCGTGGATGATCGTCTTCACGATCATCTCGTTCGTGCTGGCTTCGGCGGGGCTGAGCTCGGTGCTCGCCATCGCGGTACCGATCATCACGTTCCTCTACCCCATCGCGATCACCATCGTCTTCCTGACAATCGCAACCCACCCGCTGCGCCTAGCCACCCCGGCGCTGTGGACGTTCCGCCTGGGCACATGGATGGCTGCGGCGTGGTCGGCAGCGACGACCCTGGCTCATGTCGGCGTTTACCCCGAGCACATCAATTCTGTGCTCATGTGGAGCCCGCTCCAGGCGAACCAGCTCGGTTGGATACTCCCCACGGTGATCGCGGCGGCAATCGGCGCGTGCATCGACGTGGCAGTGATGAAGCGTTCGAGGGCCTGACCAGCACCGACAACGAGGCCAAGAACGAATCCAAACCCACACAAAAGTCGCACATAATTTCCAGGGGTCAGTTTTCGAGGCTCTCTCAAAACGTTGCAATCCCAACGATGCGACTTCAACGTTTGAAACACACGCAAGCGAATTACGTGCGACATTGTTGAGTAACTAGGCCGCCCGATTGGAGGCCGCCGCGAGGCCTGCGGGGCCTGGCTGCGGTGCCCGTGGGTGGTGGGGGGCCTGGCCCCACAGGTGTGGAGGGCGCCGGAGGGACCGGAGGGCACGGGCGGGCTTCGAGGCGCGGCTCCGAACGAAGTGAGGACGCCTAGCCTCGCGGGCGGCCGGGCCCTCCGGCGCCCGGAACACCCGTGGGGCCATAAGCAGCCCCGAGAGCCTCGCGACGGTCGGAGATCTAACGGCGATGCGATCAGACAAAAAAGCGGTGGCCCCCAGGAAAACCTGGGGACCACCACTCATGAGTTCACTTGCGTGAACCGACGAGTCGAAACTCAGTCAGAAAGACTGGTTCAGTTGTTCGTCAGCTTCTCACGCAGCGCGGCCAGGGCCTCGTCGGAAGCAAGGGTGCCCTCGTTGTCGACCGGGGTCGAGTAGGAGGCCTGCTCCTCGATGGAGGGAGCCGCTTCGGCGTCCTCTTCGAGGGCCTTGCGGACCTGAGCCTTGTGGGCCTCCCAGCGGGCCTGAGCCTCGGCGTACTGGGCTTCCCAAGCCTCGCGCTGAGCGTCGAAGCCTTCCATCCACTCCTGGGTCTCCGGATCGAAGCCCTCAGGGTACTTGTAGTTGCCGTTCTCGTCGTACTCGGCAGCCATGCCGTAGAGCGAAGGATCGAACTCTTCGGAGGTCGGATCCACGCCCTCGTTGGCCTGCTTGAGGGACAGGGAGATGCGGCGACGCTCGAGGTCGATGTCGATGACCTTGACGAAGACCTCTTCGCCAACCTTGACGACCTGGTCCGGCAGCTCGACGTGACGCTGAGCCAGCTCGGAGATGTGGACGAGGCCCTCGATGCCGTCCTCGACGCGGACGAACGCGCCGAAGGGGACCAGCTTGGTGACCTTGCCGGGCACAACCTGGCCGATGGCGTGGGTGCGGGCGAATGCCTGCCACGGATCTTCCTGGGTGGCCTTGAGCGACAGGGAGACGCGCTCGCGATCCATGTCGACGTCGAGAACCTCGACGGTGACTTCCTGGCCAACCTCGACGACCTCGGACGGGTGGTCGATGTGCTTCCAGGACAGCTCGGAGACGTGAACCAGGCCGTCGACACCACCGAGATCGACGAACGCGCCGAAGTTGACGATGGAGGAAACGACGCCGGAGCGCACCTGACCCTTCTGAAGGGTGTGCAGGAAGTTCGTGCGGACCTCGGACTGGGTCTGCTCGAGCCATGCGCGGCGGGACAGGACCACGTTGTTGCGGTTCTTGTCGAGCTCGATGATCTTCGCTTCGATCTCGCGACCGATGTAGGGGGCGAGGTCGCGGACGCGACGCATCTCGACGAGGGAGGCGGGCAGGAAGCCACGCAGGCCGATGTCGAGGATCAGGCCGCCCTTGACGACCTCGATGACGGTACCGGTAACGACGCCGTCCTCTTCCTTGACCTTCTCGATCTGGCCCCACGCGCGCTCGTACTGCGCACGCTTCTTCGACAGGAGGAGGCGGCCTTCCTTGTCTTCCTTCTGGAGGACGAGCGCCTCGATCTGGTCGCCCACGGCGACAACGTCGTCGGGGTTGACGTCGTGCTTGATGGACAGCTCGCGAGAGAGGATGACACCCTCGGTCTTGTAGCCGATGTCAAGGAGGACCTCGTCGTGGTCGACCTTGACGACAGTGCCCTCGACGATGTCGCCATCGTTGAAGTACTTGATGGTCTCGTCGATGGCTGCGATCAGGTCTGCTTCCGAACCAATGTCGTTGATAGCGACCTGCGGCGTGTTGGTGGTCATGTAGTAGTTTCTCCGAAACGGACTGGATAGTAGATGGACAGTTCCGGCGCCCCGGGACGAATGCGGATGCACTTGTCCCCAGACACCGTGGACCAGTTTAGCAGCCTTTAACGGGCAAATGTGACGAATTTGGCGACACTTTCCGTGGCGTGCGTCGCGTCGTCACGCCGGTTAGTGGGCGGCGAGCTGCCAGGACGCGCCAATACCGACAGCAACATCGAGCGGAACGGAGAGCTCCACGGGCGTCGCCATCTTGTCGCGGACGATCTCTTCGACGGCACCCGCCTCGCCCGGCGCGACCTCGAGGAGCAGTTCGTCGTGGATCTGCACGAGGAGGCGCGACTTCAGGCCGGCCTCGGACAGGGCGTCGACGACGTTCATCATGGCGATCTTGACGATGTCTGCGGCGCTGCCCTGGATGGGTGCGTTGAGAGCGGCACGCTCGGCCATCTCGCGCCGCTGACGGTTTGACGAGCGCAGGTCGGGCAGGTAGCGGCGGCGCCCGAACATGGTCTGGGTGTAGCCGTCTGCGCGCGCCTGAGCGACAAGCCCCTCGAGGTAGTCGCGCACCTTCCCGAAGCGTTCGAAGTAGCGATCGCGCAGGGCGGCGGCCTCGGGCACGGGAATGCCGAGCTGGGCGGCGAGGCCGTAGGAGGACAGGCCGTACGCGAGGCCGTAGGAGGTCGCCTTAATACGCGAGCGCTCCTCGGCGCTCACCTCGGCGACCGGTGTTCCGAACACCATGGATGCCATCGTGCGGTGCAGGTCCTCGCCGGAGTTGAACGCTTCGATGAGCGTCTCGTCCCCCGACAGGTGCGCCATGAGGCGCATCTCGATCTGCGAGTAGTCGGCGCTCATGAGCGACTCGAATCCCTCACCTGCGACGAAGGCCCCGCGGATACGCATGCCGTCGGCGCTGCGCGCGGGAATGTTCTGCAGGTTCGGATCGGAGGACGCGAGGCGACCCGTGGCCGCGGCGACCTGGGAGAAGGTCGTGTGGATGCGTCCGTCGGAGGCGACGGTCGCGGAGAGGGAGTCGACCATCTGCTTGAGCTTGATGCGGTCGCGGTGGGTGAGCAGGAATCCGAGGAAGTCGTGCCCCGCTCCCCCTTCGTCCGCGGTCTTCGCGTGCAGGTCCACCAGGGCCTCGGCGTTCGTTGTGTATCCGGTCTTCGTCTTCTTCGTCTTGGGCAGGCCGAAGTGATCGAAGAGCAGCTCCTGGAGCTGCTTGGGGCTCGACAGGTTGACCTCGCGGCCGGCGGCAGCCCACGCTCCCTCGCGCGCGGCATCGACGGCCTTGCCGAGTTCATCGGAGAGTCCATCGAGCACGGCCGTGTCTGCGGCAATGCCGATGTCTTCCATCTGACCGAGCAGGACCGACAGCGGCATCTCCATGTCGATGAGCAGCGCGGCCTCGGAGCTTTCCTCCAGGCGCGAGCGCAGAGTCGAGGCAAGCGGGTGCAGGTGAGCGGCCAACTTCCCGGCGCGCACCTGGGCCGCACTCGGGCCCACTCCCATGTCGCCGAGATCGAAGAGAGCCTCAGAGTCACCCTCCTCTTCCTCGATCACGACGCCAAGCACACGCGAGAGCACATCCTCCAGCTTGTGGGAGCGCTGATCGGGATGCGCGAGGTACGCCGCCAGCATCGTGTCGCACTCGACGGCGCCGAGAGTCCAGCCGCGCGACGCAAGCGCATGGCGCGCCCCCTTCGCGTCGTGCACGATAAGGGACGAGGCCGTGGCCAGGACCTCGCCGAGTGCTTCCTCCTGCTTGGGGCTCAGTTCGACGGGGTCGATCACGAGCGCCTCGTTGTCAGAGGCGAGGACAAGGCGGGTGACGTCGCCACGAGTGGGCCGCATGTCGCCCTCAACGAGCACAGCGAGCGTCGAGTGGGCGCGAGCCCACTGGGCAATGTCGCAGGAAGCATCCGCGAGGGACACCGAGATCTCCACCTCGGCCACAGCCTCGGGCGCCTCGTCGACGCGCCCCTCCCCCATGCCGATGCCCGCGACCTCGCGCACCTTCTGACGCAGACGACCAAATTCGAGAGAATCAAAGAGACGATCGATGGCTGCGACATCCGTGGGGCGGCGGGCCAGATCGCTGGGCGACACCTCAAGGTCCATGTCGGTGAGCAGGCGATTGAGGCGGCGGTTGCGCACGACGTCATCCATGTGTTCGCGCAGGGCCGCTCCGCGCTTGCCGCCGATTTCGTCGGCCCGCGCCAGCAGGTTGTCCAGGCCGTCGTACTTGTTAATCCACTGCGCGGCAGTCTTCGGGCCGACGCCAGGAACACCGGGCAAGTTATCCGAGGTCTCACCCACGATTGCGGCAATCTCGGGATAGCGATGCGGCGGCACGCCGTACTTGTCCTCCACCGCCTGCGGAGTCATACGGCGCAGATCGCCGGGCCCCGTGCCCGGGTACAGCACGGTCACATTGTTAGTCACCGTCTGGAAGGAGTCGCGGTCGCCTGATACGACGAGGACGGTCGCGCCATCATTACCGGCGCGGTACGCGAGCGTCGCGAGAATGTCATCCGCTTCGAAGCCCTCGCGCGAGAGCGACACGATCCCCATCGCATCGAGCACCTCACGAATCAGCTCCACCTGGCCCTTGAACTCCTCGGGCGTGGCATCGCGCGTCCCCTTGTACTCCGGGTACTCCTCGGTACGGAATGAGTGCCTGGACACATCGAAAGCGACAGCAACATGCGTCGGCTGCTCGGTTTCCAACAGCCTCGTCAGCATTGAGACAAAGCCGTAAACAGCGTTCGTGTGCTGGCCCGTGGCCGTCACGAAGTTATCCGGCGGAAGAGCATAAAACGCACGAAAAGCCATCGAATGGCCGTCAATAATCAGCACAGTGTCACTCACACATGCCACCCTAGATGCCATGACACACGATCACCAGACGAAACACACGCATTCTTCCTCACCAGATCCGCTCGCACGCGGCGGCTGGGTCGGCGCCCATTGGCCCGGCACCCTGATGGAAGCGACCGGCATGGAAGTGCTGGAGCACAGCGCAACGCGCACCGTGATCTCCATGCCCATCGACGGAAACCGCCAGAGCGCCGGAATCCTCCACGGTGGCGCATCCGCTGCCCTCGCGGAAACCGCGGCTTCTTTCGCCGCCCAGATCCACGCGCGTGAAGCTAACCCGGGCAAGCAGGCCTACGCCGTCGGGACTGAGCTCAACGCCTCCCATATCAGTGCAGGACGCGAGGGAATCATCACCGCGACCGCGACCGCCGTCCACCTGGGCCGCAGCTCGACCGTCCACACCGTGGAGATTCGCGACGAGGCCGACCGACTGATCTCCATCGCGCGCGTGGCGAACCGCATCCTGGTGCGTTCAAGCCACGACTGAGTGCGAGTGCACAGCAATGGGGAGGGTCAATTGACCCTCCCCATTCGCGCATCTTTGACTCAGTCGTCGACCTGGTTGATCACCGCGTCGGCAACCTCGCGCATGGACAGACGACGATCCATCGACGTCTTCTGAATCCAGCGGAATGCCTCGGGTTCGCTCATACCCATGTTCTTCATGAGCAGGCCCTTCGCACGGTCCACGCGCTTGCGGATCTCGAAGCGATCCGACAGATCGGCGATCTGGTCCTCGAGCGACTCGATCTCTGCGTGACGCGACAGAGCGATCTCAACGGCGGGGATCAGGTCAGCGGGGCTGAAGGGCTTCACGACGTAGGCCATAGCGCCGGCATCACGCGCACGCTCGACGAGCTCCGTCTGCGAGAAAGCCGTCAGCATGACGACAGCGCAGGACAGCTCCTGCAGGATCTTCTCCGCGGCGGTGATGCCATCCATCTTCGGCATCTTGACATCCATCACGCACAGATCGGGTTCGAGCTCGAGCGCAAGCTCGACAGCTTCCTCACCGTCGGCAGCCTCGCCAACGACCTCGAACCCCGCCTGGGTCAGCGTCTCAACGATATCGAGACGAATCAACCCCTCGTCTTCTGCGACGAGGACGCGACGCGGTTCAGCCTGCTCTTCACTCATTGTCATATTCCTCAGTTTGATCGGTTTGCTCAGCTGCTCTATTGTGGGACACGCACACGCGAAGCCCCGATAGCCCAACTGGCAGAGGCGGTCGGCTCAAACCCGGCTTGTTGTGGGTTCGAATCCCACTCGGGGTACCGCCAGTGGAGTACGTGCTCCTAATGGTACCGGCAATTCAGCACGTGTGCGACGTGCGTAGCACAAATTGATACAGCAAAATCGCAGACGAACAAGGGGCCGACAAGCATTGCTTGTCGGCCCCTTTGTCACGGCTCAGGCCACGACGCTCAGTTCGAGACCGAGGTACTCGGCAGCCGCGCCCCGGCGGGCCGGCTCGTCAAGGTCGGCGATTGCCTGCTTGACCCTCGAGTCATGGAAGTCGGCGAACCACGGCTCAACGGCACGTGAGAGCTGGCCGACCTCCAGGTTGTTGGCCACGCGGCCAAACAGGGTGTCGTGGACCGACACGGTCCGGATCTTCGTATTCATTTCTCTTTCTCCTCTTCAATTCGGGCGCGCCAGAAAACGTGCTTTGTTCGCACAGGCATTCCTGATCACGCCGGACAGCGATCTGCTGCATTACCGCGCCGTCGTTGGTGCGGCGTCCACGTGTCTCAACGTGTATCCGAGTACTTTATTCCACGGATTTAATTTTGTCCACGTGAACAAACAAAAAGTGCGGGGGTGCCGGCTTACCGCCGGCACCCCCGCTACTCACGCATCTCACGCGTGGCGGGTTCCGCCAATCGCGTAGTCGGCTTCATCTCCGACTTCATGGATACGCAGCATGTTCGAGGAGCCGGCAATGCCCGGGGGCATACCGGCAACGATGACCAGCTGATCGCCGATGTCCGCCAGGTGCGCGGACTGAACCACCTGATCGAGCTGCCACACCATGTCGTCCGTGTGCTGCACTTCGGGCACGCGGTACGCCTGGATACCCCACGACAGGGCGAGGCGGCGACGCGTCGACTCGAGCGGCGTGAAGGCCAGCATCGGGATCGGGCGGCGCATGCGCGACAGCAGACGAGCGGAGGTGCCGGACTGGCTGAAGGTCACCAGGTAGCGGGCATCCATGTGCTCGGCGATACGCGCCGCGGCCTCACAGATGACGCCGGCACGGTCAGCGTAGAAGCCGGGGATCGACGCGATGCGCTCGCCGCCGTTCTCTTCCGTCGACTCGATGATCGCGGCCATCGTGCGCACCGTCTCGATCGGGAACGCGCCGACCGAAGTCTCGCCGGAAAGCATGACCGCATCGGCGCCGTCGAGGATCGCGTTGGCGCAGTCGGAGGCCTCGGCGCGCGTCGGGCGCGGATTCTTGATCATGGAATCCATGACCTGCGTCGCGACGATGACGGGCTTGGCGGCAATGCGGGCGAGTTCGATCGCGCGCTTCTGGACCAGCGGAACAGCCTCGAGGGGCATCTCAACACCGAGGTCACCGCGGGCGACCATGATGCCGTCGAAGGCCTCGATGATGTCTTCCAGCGCCTCGACAGCCTGCGGCTTCTCGATCTTGGCGATGACCGGGATGCGCTTGCCCATCTCGTCCATGATCTCGTGGACGTCCTTGATGTCCTCGGCGGAACGCACGAAGGACAGGGCGATGAAGTCGGCATCCTGCTCAATACCCCAGCGCAGATCCTCCTTGTCCTTCTCGGACAGGGCGGGAACGGAGACGGCGACGCCAGGCAGGTTAAGGCCCTTGTGGTCCGAGACCATGCCGGGAACCTCGACGCGGGTAACGACGTCGGTATCGGTGACCTCGACGACGCGGACCGCGACGTTACCGTCGTCGATCAGCAGGCGGTCGCCGGGAGCGCAGTCACCGGGCAGGCCCTTGAAAGTCGTACCGACGAGTTCCTTAGTGCCGGGAACGTCGCGGGTCGTGATGGTGAAGGTGTCACCGATCTTCAGTTCCTGGGGACCATCCTGGAACGTCTCCAGGCGGATCTTGGGGCCCTGGAGGTCGACGAGAACCGCGATCGCGCGGCCGGACGTCGCAGACGCCTTTCGCACGCGCGCAATGACGGCCTCGTGTTCCTCAGCCTTTCCATGCGACCGGTTGATACGCGCGACATCCATGCCGGCGTCCACCAGCGCCTGGAGCTGCTCAGGGGATTCAGTGGCAGGTCCAATAGTGCAGACAATCTTAGCTCGACGCATAGGTATGAGTTTACCGTCCAATCACAGTTGAAACGAGGAGGATGCGCACCGGGTTGACGTGATCATTCCCATGAATCCGCCCGTGGTGGGACCTCTGGCACACGGATTGTGCGCACGGAGCGAGTCTAAAACTGCTCGAGAGTGCTCTCTTCAGCAGTTTCATCCTCACTCACGCTGGTCCCCACAACATCGTCAGCATCGGATTCACTGGCGCAAGTGTGCAGGTCTTGGCCTTCTCCGTCCGCGTTTTCCGCAGTCGTCTCAGTGACCACGCGCGTCGGGCGCCCAAGCCGGCCAGCGACGACGAACACCAGTGCTCCGAGTGCGAACACGAGCAGGGAGGTCCACACGTTGAGGCGCAGGCCCAAGATTCTGTGCGCATCGTCGATGCGCAGCATCTCAATCCAGCATCGGCCGGCCGTGTAAGCCATCAGGTACAGACCGAACACCTGTCCCCCGGCGAAGCGGTGACGCCGGTCGAGCCACACGATGAGCGCGGCAGCGGCGAGGTTCCACAGGCACTCGTAGAGGAACGTCGGATGGAACAGCGTCCCCGCGGGGTATCCGGCCGGCATGTGCGCAGCGTCGATCTGAAGACCCCACGGCAGGGTCGTCGGAGCGCCGAAGAGCTCCTGGTTGAACCAGTTTCCCCAACGGCCGATCGCTTGGGCAATCAGCAGAGCCGGAGCCAGGGAGTCGGCGATTGGGCCGAGGCGGACGCCCGCACGTTTGACCGCGATATACACGCCGAGCGCGCCGAAGGCGACGCCGCCCCAAATGCCCAGGCCTCCACGCCAAATCTGGAAAGCGAGCATCGGGTCACCACCCGGACCGAAGTAAGCATCCGGGGACGTGATGACGTGGTAGATGCGCGCGCCGACGACGCCGAGCGGGATCGCCCAGAGCGCGGCGTCGTATAGCGTGTCCGGGTTTCCACCGCGGTCGCGGTAACGGCGTGCCGTCCACCAGACGCCGATGATCATGCCTGCGGCGATGATGATGCCGTAGGCCCGCAGCGGAATCGGCCCGAGGTACCAGACCCCCTGCGAGGGCGACGGGATACCGGCCGCGATGAGGGCGCTCACGCGCGTGCCCCGGTGACGCCGGACTTCAGCTCGGTGGCGAGCTCACCCAGGGCCTTCAGGCCACGGTCGATGTTCTCGTCGAACAGAGTCTTGACGAGCGCGGATCCGACGATGACACCGTCCGCGTAGGCGCCGATCTCGCGGGCCTGAGCGCCGTTGGAGACGCCGAGGCCCACGCACACGCGCTCGGCTCCGGCGGCCCGGGTACGCTCCACGACGTCGGCGACGTGAGCGCCGACCGCTGCACGCGCACCCGTCACACCCATCGACGAGGCCGCGTAGACCCAGCCGCGCGAGTGCTCGGCGATGAGCTTGAGGCGATGCTCGGGGGACGAAGGAGCGCTCAGATAAATTCGTTCGAGGTCGTACTTGTCCGACGCCGCCTCCCACTGCGCGCCCTCTTCGGGCGGCAGGTCCGGCGTAATGAGGCCGGAGCCGCCAACGGCGGCGAAGTCCTTGGCGAAGCGCTCGACGCCCCACCACTCGACGGGGTTCCAGTAGGTCATGGAGCAGGTCGAGATACCGTACGAGGTCAGCTCGTCGACCGCGTGGAAGAGGTCCTCGAGGTGCGTGCCGTGCTCGAGAGCGGCGACGGTCGCACGCTGGATGGTCGGGCCGTCCATGCCTGGATCGGAGTACGGGAAGCCGAGCTCGATGACGTCGACGCCGCAGTCCGCCAGGACCTTACCCGCGCGGATTGACTCCTCGACCGACGGGAAGCCCACGGGCAGATATGCGATGAGCGCAGCGTCGCCGCGCTGGAGGGCGGCGTCAATCGCGACCGCTGAATGGGGTGCACGCGTCATGTCACTTCTCCTCGTTCTCGTCCAGGACGGCAACGCCCGACGGGCCGGCGCTGGGGTCGATGACCTGAAGCTTCGCGTGTCCGTAGCCGAACCACCGCGACGCCGTATCCACGTCCTTGTCGCCGCGACCCGACACGGTCACGATCACGATGGGCTCCTCACCGGGTGCGAACGGGCCCTCGGCCTCGGACTTCGCGCGGGCCCAGGCGCGCACGCCGGCGAGGGCGTGCGAGGACTCGATAGCGGGAATGATGCCCTCCGTGCGCGACAGGTGCAGGAAAGCATCCATGGCCTCGGCGTCGGAAATAGGCATGTACGAGGCTCGTCCGGAACGCGCCAACCACGCGTGCTGCGGGCCAACACCCGGGTAGTCCAGACCGGCAGAAATTGAGTGGGAGGCCTTCGTCTGGCCGTCGCGTTCCTGCAGCACGAACGTGCGCGCACCGTGCAGAACGCCCACCTCGTCGGCGGTAATAGAGGCCGCGTGTCGCCCGGTCTCGAAGCCGTCACCGGCCGCCTCGCAACCGAGCAGCTCGACGCTGGGATCATCGATGAAAGCGGTGAACGAGCCAATCGCGTTGGAGCCGCCGCCCACGCAGGCCACGACGACGTCGGGGAGGCGTCCCTCGGCGGCGAGCAGCTGTGCGCGCGCCTCGTCGCCGATGACGCGCTGAAGGTCGCGCACCAGCTCCGGGAACGGGTGCGGGCCGGCGGCCGTGCCGAAGATGTAGTTGGTCGTCTCCACGTTGGTCACCCAGTCGCGGAAGGCCTCGTTGATCGCGTCCTTGAGGGTCGCCGATCCAGCCGTCACGGCGATAACCTCGGCACCGAGCATCTGCATGCGCGCGACGTTCAGCGCCTGGCGCTCGGTGTCCTCACGTCCCATGTAGATCGTGCAGTCGAGGCCAAGGAGAGCAGCTGCGGTCGCGGTGGCCACGCCGTGCTGGCCAGCGCCGGTCTCGGCGATGACACGCGTTTTGCCCAGCTCCTTGGTGAGCAAGGCCTGGCCAAGCACGTTGTTGATCTTGTGCGAGCCCGTGTGGTTCAGGTCCTCGCGCTTGAGGAAGACACGCACACCGCCCAGGTCGGCTGCGAAACGCGGTGCCTCGGTCAGCAGCGAGGGACGTCCGGCGTAGTTCAGGAACAGGTCGCGCAGACGGCGCTGGAACGACTTGTCGCGCCACAGGCGCTTCCACGCGGCCTCAACCTCTTCGAGGGGGCCCATGAGGGACTCGGCGACGAAGCGTCCACCGAAATCACCGAAGTACGGTCCTTGCGCAAAGTTCTCGGCAACCATCACTGTCCTTCCTGACGCGCCGCGGCGACGCGAGCCTTACGATCCGTTCGCAGAGCGGGATGCTGCCCGGCACTCACCATGTCCTGGATGCTCGCGCGGGGGTCGCCCGACGTCACGAGCGCTTCTCCGACGAGAACAGCGTCCGCGCCCCACTTGGCGTATTCAAAAACATCATGAGCATTCGCGACGCCAGATTCGGCGACCGCGACAACGTCCTGGGGAATCACGTCGATGACCTGCTCGACGGTCGAGCGGTCCACTTCCAACGTCTTCAGATTGCGAGCGTTAACGCCAATGATCGAGGCACCGGCCTCCATCGCACGCAGAGCTTCGAGTCGCGAGTGCGTCTCCACCAGCGCCTCCATGCCCAGCGACCGGGTTCGTTCCAGCAGAGAAACGAGCACATTCTGCTCCAGCGCGGCAACGATCAGGAGCACGAGGTCAGCGCCGTGAGCACGCGCCTCGTGGATCTGATACGGAGTGACGATAAAGTCCTTGCGCAGGATCGGAATGTCGACGGCCGCGCGCACAGCGTCAAGATCCGCGAGCGAACCGTTGAAGCGACGCTGCTCGGTGAGCACTGAGATGACCGACGCTCCCCCGGCCTCGTACGTCGACGCGAGAGCGGCTGGATCCGGGATCGCTGCAAGCGCACCCTTGGACGGCGAAGACCGCTTGACCTCGGAGATGATCTTGACGGCACCATCGCGGCCCCGCAGGGCGCCGAGCGCATCCTTCGCCTCCGGGACCTGGGTCTCCATCTCCTTGATCCGAGCCAGAGGGACGCGGTCTTCACGCTCTTTCAGGTCCTGACGGACCCCAGCGATAATGTCATCGAGAACGCTCACGACGCTCCCCTTTCAGGCAGAAATGATCAATCCTCACCTAGGCTAGCGAAAAATGGCCACCAACGAGTCAGCCATCCCGCACTACGGGTCAGGACAGAGGAACGAGAGTCGACGCCCGCACGACGGACTCAACCGCCGCGGCGGCCTTATTACGCGACTCCTCGTACTCCAGGGCAGGAACCGAGTCGGCAACGAGACCCGCACCCGCCTGCACCGAGGCCACACCGTCCTTCAAAGAAGCCGTGCGAATAGCGATCGCTAGATCCGCGTCCCCCGACAGGTCGAAATACCCGACGACGCCGCCGTACACGCCGCGCGCCGCAGGCTCGAAATCATCGATCAGCTGGATCGCACGAGGCTTGGGCGCACCCGACAGGGTGCCCGCAGGGAACGTCGCGACCAGCGCATCAAGCGCGTCAGCATCCTCACGCAGCACACCCGTCACCGTGGAGGAAATGTGCTGAATGTGAGAGAAACGCTTGAGCTCCATGAGCGTGGAGACCTCGACCGACGCAGGATCACAGACCTTCGACAGGTCATTACGAGCCAGGTCCACGAGCATCACGTGCTCCGATAGTTCCTTCGGGTCCTCGAGAAGCTCGGCCGCCAGGCGATGGTCCTCGGCCGAATCCGCTCCGCGCGGGCGCGAACCGGCGATCGGGTACGTCCAGACGCGGCGCCGCTCGGTCTTCACAAGGGTCTCAGGAGACGAGCCCACGACCTCGAAGTGACCGCCCCGCTCGTCGGGCAGATCCAGGAAGTACATGTAGGGCGATGGGTTCACCGTGCGCAGCACCCGGTAGACGTCGATGCCGCTGGCCGACGTCGACACGTCGAGGCGCTGGGAAACGACGATCTGGAAGGCGTCGCCGTCTTCAATCGCCCGCTTGGCCGCGTTGACGGAAGACTCAAAGTCTGCTCGCGCCGTGCGCTCGCGCACCTCGGGCGGCGTGGCACCGCTGCTGCCCAGAACCGCGGGAGCGATCGGGGTCGCAAGCTGTACCGTCATCGCGTCAAGGCGCTCAATCGCACGGTCGTACGCCCCGTCCACACCGTCAGCCGAGCCGTTCAGGTTCCAGGCGATCGCCATAAGGTAGACCGAACCGGTCGCATGGTCGAGCGCAGCGACCTCGGTGGCGAGCACGAGCGTCGCATCCGGGATGTCGGATTCCTTCGGCGCGGTCGCTGCGAGCGTCGGCTCCCACTCGGGGATGATGCCCCAGCCCAGAGAACCGACGAGAGCACCCGTCAGTGGGGGCATTCCTTCGATCGCAGGTGCGGCGAGCTCCTCAAGTGCGGAGTGCACGACCTCGAGGAAAGTTCCCTCCTCCAGGGCCCCTTCAGGATGGGAACCGATCCACTGTGCGTGTCCGTCGCGCGCGACGATCGCACCGGCGCTCGATGCTCCAACGAACGACCAGCGTCCCCACGAACCGCCATGCTCAGCGGATTCCAGGATGAAGCTGCCATAGTTGCCGTGCGCAAGCTGTCGGTAGACGCCCACCGCGCTCAACTCGTCGGCGAGCACGCGGCGCACCACGGGGATCACGCGGCGCTTCGCAGCGAGATCAACAAAGACGTCGCGCGGGGGCCACGTCTGGCCCCATTCAAGGCTCACAGACTCAGACTGATACGAAGGCGTCGAAATACTCACCGCTCTATTGTCCCATCCGGACGCACACTCGTCCCGGCGTGGTCCACGATAAGACCTGCGCTTATCCCTACAGCCAGTCGGGGACAACGCCCCATGCGATGGTGCCGACGAGCGCTGATCCGATCATCCAGGGGCCCATCGGCACTCGGGTCTTCGTTCCCGCGGACCCGACGACGATCTTCCACAGTGCCGCAACGCCGGCGGACACGAAGGAGAGCGCGAGGGCAAAAATCGCGGCATTCAGTCCCACGGAACCGACCAATGCTCCCAAGACCGGAGCCAGCTTGACGTCACCGCCGCCCATGCCGCCGGGCAAGCGATTCAACAAAGCAATCGGCACGAACCAAACGAGCGCACCGATGAGTGCGCCGAGGAGCCGTTCCTGCCACAGCGGCGAAATCACACCACCGACGACCAGACCGAGGACAACACCGATAGCCATCGCGACCGTGTAGGCGTTCGGTAGGCGGTGGGTACGAGCATCGACGTAAGCGCTCAGCGCACCGATCATCGCGACCGTCATGACGCCGGGCATACCGGGACGCATCTGTGCCGCAACGAAGAAGATTGCTCCGACAATGCCCGCGCTCCACACGATCGCATTGCGCGTGAGGGGCTTTTGCGTCGCTTCGATGAAATAGCGGCGCTGAATCTTCCATCCCGACCGCCACAGCCAGGAAAGAACGACAATCCAGGTGAGAAAACCTGAGATCAAAGACAGATCGGTGCTCAGCCACGACGGCAGCCACGTCACGATCACGAGGCAGCCCCTCCCCCGTTCACCCGCGCGCGTCGAGCAAGTTCTGCCTCCAGGGCGCCACGCATGACATCGGTCTTCGGGCTGCGCCCAGTCATGAGCTGCACCTGCGCTGCCGCCTGGTAGATGAGCATGTCGGTGCCTTCGGCAACGATGCCACCGTTTCTTTCGAAGGCGCTGCGTAGGGCCGTCTCGCGCGGAGAATAGACAACGTCGAGGAGAACCTGGCCCTCGCGAACTGTCATCTCCTCAGCAAGCGGGTCAGCAACGCCAGCGGGCAGCGTCGAGATCACGAGGTCAGCACCGCTGACGGCACGAAGAACCGCACCGCGATCCGACCAAAGCACCTGTTCGATGCTGACGCCCAGTCGCGAGGATGCGGCAACGACGGAACCGGGTCCCCCGAAACGGCGCGCAGCAACGGTGGAGGTCACGATTCCAAGTTCGCCGAGGGCAGCAAGCGCAGACGAGGCCGTGGCTCGCGCCCCGAGCACGACGGCTTTTGTGGGGAGCGTACGGTCCGCCTGCGAGCATGCGCGCCGAATCGCCGAGGCAATCCCCGTGACATCCGTGTTGAAGCCGGCGAGTACGCCGGAGGATGGAACCACCGTGTTGACGGCGCCAACTCCAGTGGCAAGCGGATCGATCGCGTCCAGGAGCGGAATGATCGCCTGCTTGCAGGGCATCGTGACCGACAGACCGCGGAAGGACTCGTCCAAGCCTGAGATGAACTCGGGCAGGCTCGCCTCATCGTGCTCGATGCGGCGGTACTCCCATCCCTCAATTCCGAGGTCTTCCCATGCCGCCCGGTGGATCACCGGGGACAGGGAGTGCTCAATCGGGGAACCGATGACACCGGCCCACATCATGACGCTGTGCAGATCTTCGGGTTCGCGTTGCAGTACGCCTTGAACTGTTCGCGGTTCTTCTCCTGTTCCTCGAGAGTCGAGGCAAACAGGGTCTCACCCGTGTCCAGGTTGACCGTGACGAAGTACAGCCAGTTGCCCTCAGCCGGGTTCAGGACTGCCTTGACGGCCTTCTCGCTCGGCTGTCCGATCGGGGTCGGAGGCAGACCTGCGTGCAGGCGCGTGTTGTAGGGATTGTCGTTGTCCAGGTCCGCCTGGTCCGGAACGCCGCTGGTCTTTCCGACGCCGTACAGGACGGTCGAGTCCATGCCGAGGTACCCCTTCGTCTCACCATTCGTGTCGGCGAGGCGATTCTCGATGACGCGAGCGACCATCGGCATGTACTTGTCGATGTTCATTTCACCATCCACGATCGATGCCTTAATCAGGACGGTCTGCCGATCCGCGGGGGCAACGCCGAGACGATCAAGCTCATCGACGGTTCCCTTCACCATCCGTGCGATGACGGTCGTCGGCGTGTCATCCTCGGAGACCTCGTAGGAACCGGGCAGCAGCCATCCTTCGGCGTTTCCGCCAGCCTCAAACGGCAGGCCGATCGCTTCCGTGTCGGCGAAGGCGGCGTCCACCTGTTCCTCGGTGACGCCCATGATGTCAACGATCCGCTTCTTGACCTCGGACATCTTCTGACCCGACGTGATCGTAATCGTCGAATCGACGCGGTTCGTCTCATCCAGCAGGCCTGCGAGCGCACCGGCTGCACTCATCTGTTGCTTCAGGCGGTACGTACCGGGGCGAATGGACATCGATGCCGCTGTCTTCTCGAACTGACGCACGAAGGCTCCGACGGACTTCACGACGCCCGCATCCACGAGCGCCTGGCCGATATCGCGACCGGACGAATTCTCTGCGATCGTCACCTCGACCGAGCCGGTGCCCGGTCCGGGGAAATCATCCGATGCAGTCGTCGACGAGTTAAAGAGCTGATCGTAGGCGACGTAGCTGGCACCCGCCAGCAGGCCGAGCACCAGAACGATAATGAAGAAGGACCGCACCCGACGACGGCGCTTGCGCTTGCGTGCCGCTCGTCGTTCACTGGCGAGGCGGCGAGAACGCATGCCCGTGGTCTCAGAAGGCGATTCTGCTCCCTGCGCTGCACTGCGCTGACGCAGCGCCGCACCGGACACGCGAGGAGTCGCGCCCGTATCCGTCACTTCGTCGAAAGAGGGAAGTGTGCGCCCACCCCGCGCCGTTGCCGCAACGGGCGCCACGGCCTCGTCACGAGAGGCACCGCCATGCAAGTCGGTTCCCTGAGCGGGCGTCGCGGTCGTGTCCTGCGATGCATGCTGCTCGTGTAGCTCGGCATCCGAATAGACCTTTCGCTCGCCGGAATGAATCTCTCGACGAGAACGGAAGGGGTAAGGGGGAGGCGTACTCATGCGTGCGCTCCTTCACTTGGTTCGAGGATGATTTCCTCACCGGGAGCTCGACCGCCTATCCGTTCGAGCTCGAGTGCCTGTTCCAAAATGATCTGCGCCGCGACCTGGTCAATGACGCTGCGATGCTCGATCTCAGGAATCCCGGATGCGCGAAGACGCGCGTGCGCCTGGTTAGACGTCATGCGTTCGTCGACCATCGCGACGCGAACATCGGGAACAAGCTTCTTAATGCGGCGCGCATACTTACGCGCACCCTTCGCTGAGATCCCCTCTCCCCCACGCAAGTGCCGAGGAAGGCCAACGATCACTTCGATCGCATCGTGGCTACGCACAATGTCGGCTAAGCGATCAAGATCGGACAGATCGGGAGCCCTGTGAAGGGTTTCGACGGGCATCGTGAGAATGCCGTCGGGGTCGCACCGGCTGACGCCGACACGCACGGTGCCGACGTCCACGCCGATGCGAATACCCCGACGAATACTCACAGAGCCTCGATTTCCTTGCGGATCGCGGCAATCGCATCGGCAATACCCTCAGGCTTGGTGCCACCACCCTGAGCGATGTCGTCACGGCCGCCGCCGCCACCGCCCATGTACTTGCCGATGGCGCGAACCATTGCACCGGCCTTCACCGACGCCTCACGCGCTGCCTCGTTCGTCGCGACGACGAGCGAGGGCTTGCCGCCGACGACGCCACCGAGGGCGACGACGGTCCCCCGCTCATTGCCGAGGCGGTCACGCACATCGAGCGCGAGGGTACGCAGAGCGTCCGCGGACGGCATCTCACCGACCGAGGAGGCGACGACGGTCACGGGACCGATAGCCTTCGCGGAAGCCGCCAGATCGGCACCCTGGCTCAGAGCCTGAGCCGTGCGGATCTTCTCGAGTTCCTTCTCGGACTCGCGCAGCTTAGCCAGCAGCGACTCAATGCGCTCGGGCAGTTCATCAGCGCGGCCGCCCACGAGCTGGGAGAGCTGGTTGACGAGCGCGTGTTCCTTGGCCTGGAACTCGTATGCGCCGTCGCCCACCAGGGCGTCGATACGACGCACGCCCGAGCCGACGGATCCCTCGGAGAGCACCGTGATGCGGCCGATATGACCGGTCGTGGGAACATGGGTGCCACCGCACAGCTCACGGTCGAACCCATCACCGATGGTCACGACGCGAACCTCGGAACCGTACTTCTCACCAAACAGCGCGATGGCGCCGGATTCACGCGCGGCATCGATGCTCATGACCTCGGTGGTCACGGCCAGATCCTCGGCAAGCTTCTCGTTGACGAGAGCCTCAATGTCGCTCAGCTGCGAGCCCTCAAGAGCGGACCCGTGGCGGAAGTCGAAGCGCAGGCGCGACGGCGAGTTTTCCGAACCCGCCTGGGTGGCGTCCTCCGACACGACGTTACGCAGGCCCGCGTACACCATGTGGGTCGCGGTGTGAGCACGTGCAATGGCGAGACGACGCTGGCCGTCGATCTCGGCGTAGGCCTTCTCGCCCACCGTCATGCCGCCCTCGGTGAGGGTGCCACGGTGGACGCTCAGGCCACGAATCGGTGCCTGGACGTCGTGGACCTCGACAACACCGCCTCCTGCAAGGCGAATGGTGCCGTGGTCGGCGAGCTGGCCACCCATCTCGGCGTAGAACGGAGTGCGATCGAGGATGACCTCAACTTCAGCGGGAGCGCTGGCTGCGGGAGCCGCGACACCATCGACAAGCAGAGCCTCAACGGTGGCCTCAGCAGCCTGCTCCGTGTAGCCCAGGAACGTCGAGCCGCCGCCCATCGCCTTCTCAATGTCATGGAACACGCGGACGTCGGTGTGCCCGGTCTTCTTCGAGCGAGCGTCGGCGCGTGCGCGCTCCTTCTGCTCGGCCATCAGAGTGCGGAAGCCCTCCTCGTCGACCGACACGCCCTGTTCGGCGGCCATCTCGAGGGTCAGATCGATCGGGAAGCCGTAGGTGTCGTGCAGCGAGAATGCCGACGCACCAGAAATCACAGGGGCGCCCTTCGATTCCTTCGCCGTCGCAACTGCAGCGTCCAGGATCGTCGTGCCGGCGCTCAGGGTGCGGCGGAACGCATCTTCCTCCGCGTAAGCGACCTCGGAGATCGTCTTCCAGTTGGTCTCCAGCTCGGGGTACGACGCCTTCATCGCGTCCTTCGAGGCGGTGAGCAGCGTCGGCATGGTTGCCTCGTCGACGCCCAGCAGACGCATCGAGCGAACGGCGCGGCGGATCAGGCGACGCAGCACGTAGCCGCGGCCATCGTTACCGGGGCGCACCCCGTCGCCAATCAGCATGAGCGAAGAACGCACGTGATCGGCGACGACACGCATGCGCACGTCGTCGTCATAGGCGGCGCCAGCCTCGGGGCCAGCGGCGCCCAGACCGTAGCGCTTACCGCTCATCTGCATGGCGGCCTCGATGACGGGGAAGACCTCGTCGATCTCGTACATGTTCGGCTTGTCCTGCATAACGAAAGCCAGACGCTCCAGGCCAGCGCCCGTATCGATCGCCTTCTTGTCCAGCTCACCCAGCAACGGGTAGTCCTTGCCGGAACCCTCACCACGCATGTACTGGTCGAACACCAGGTTCCACACCTCGAGGTAGCGGTCGCCACCCGGATCAACGGTACCGCCCACGGCCTCGGGGCCGTATTCGGGACCACGGTCGTAGTGCCACTCGGCACACGGACCCGCCGGGCCGGGCTGGCCCGTGTCCCAGAAGTTCTCCTCGCGCGGCAGTCGCACGATGTGCTTGGGGTCCATGCCGATCTGCTTCGTCAACACGTCGAAAGCCTCGTCGTCCTGGTCCCACAGGGTCACCCAGAAGCGATCGCCATCCAGGCCATACTTGCCCTCGTCGCGAGAGCCGGTCAGCAGCTCCCACGCGTAGTTAATCGCACCTTCCTTGAAGTAATCGCCGAAGGAGAAGTTGCCGTTCATCTGGAAGAACGTGCCGTGACGGGTCGTCTTGCCGACGTTGTCGATGTCGTTCGTGCGAATGCACTTCTGCACCGACGCGGCGCGCGGCCACGGTGCGGGCTCAACGCCCGTGATGTAGGGGATGAACGGAACCATGCCCGCGATCGTGAACAGAATCGAGGGCTCCGGAGAGACGAGAGAAACGGAAGGACGAATCTCATGACCCTGCTTCTCGAAGTAGTCGAGCCAGCGGGTGCGGATTTCAGACGTACGCATAGTCCCCCATGTTAGACGGTTGGCGCCGCTCACGACACATCGGCGCGCGCAATCGGACAGTGGAATGAAAGAAAAAACCGCGCCCCCGAGCGTCGCTCGGGGGCGCGGAGTTGACTAGTGTCAGCGCGAGTAGTGCTCGACGACCATCTGGACGTCGACGGTCACGGGGACCTCAGCGCGCTTGGGGCGACGCACCAGGGTCGCCTTGAGGCGGGACAGCTCGACATCCAGGTACTCGGGGACGGCGGGCAGCACGTCGCGGTGAATACCCTCAGCGGCGATCTCGAAGGGAACCGTGGTCTGCGACTTCGGCTTGACCTGCAGGGTCTGGCCGGGCTTCACGCGGAACGAGGGACGGTCGACGATCTTGCCGTCAACGAGGATGTGACGGTGCACGACGAACTGGCGGGCCTGCTGGATGGTGCGGGCGAAGCCAGCACGCAGAACGAGGGCGTCAAGACGCATCTCGAGCAGCTCGACCAGGTTCTCACCGGTCAGGCCGGCGGTGCGACGGGCCTCTTCGAAGGCGCGACGCAGCTGCGACTCGCGGATACCGTACTGAGCGCGCAGACGCTGCTTTTCCTTCAGACGAACGGCGTAGTCAGAGTCCTGGCGGCGGCGGGTGCGGCCGTGCTCACCGGGGCCGTAGGGGCGCTTCTCGAAGTAGCGGACGGCCTTGGGGGTCAGAGCCAGACCGAGAGCGCGGGACTCGCGCACCTGCTTGCGGGAACGATTCGTTGCCATGTTTCTTCTTCCTGTTTCTCATGTCATGCCGGGATTCCCGGCATGGGGCCAACTCCAGGATCGATCCGATCCGTCGGCTAAGGCCCCAGGTGCCCGCTGGTGCGGACAACTGTTCCATCCTAGCGTCTTTTCAGCAAATTGCGAATCACACCGAGCCGCTTCGTGAGCATCGCCTCATGTCCATTTTCAGTTGGCTCGTAATAACGCGTACCTTCCAGGTCGTCCGGAAGGTACTGCTGCGCGGCAACGTGATGAGGCTGATCGTGGGCGTAGAGGTACCCGTCGCCGTGGCCGAGAGTCTTCGCGCCGGCATAGTGCGCGTCACGCAGATGCTCCGGTACCGCTCCCCCACGTCCGGCGCGCACGTCGGCGATCGCGCGATCAATCGCCAGGTACGTCGCATTCGACTTCGGGGCTGTCGCCACGGCGACAACCGCCTGGGCGAGCAGGAGACGAGCCTCGGGCATACCGATGAGAGCAACGCCCTGCGCGACACTCACACACGTCGTGAGAACCTCGGGAGCAGCCATGCCAATTTCTTCGGACGCTGCGATCATGATGCGCCGCGCGATGAAGCGTGGGTCTTCCCCGGCCTCGATCATGCGGGCGAGATAGTGCAGCGAGGCGTCCACATCGGAACCGCGCATCGACTTAATGAACGCGCTCGCGACATCGTAGTGCTGGTCCTTACTCCATCGAACCAGGGCTTGGTTCGCCGCTGCCTCGACGCTCGCGACACTGATCTCGCCAGAGCCATCGTCACTGGCAACGCCTGCCGCCGCCTCGAGGAGAGTCAACGACTTGCGCGCATCCGAGCCCGCCAGGCGCACGAGGCCGGCCACGGCCTCGTCCGTGATGGAGAAACGCCCCGCGAGACCCCGCTCATCGGCCAGCGCACGGCGGATCAGACCCTCGATTGCATCCGCGTCCAGGGGGCGCAACGTCAGCAGGAGCGAGCGCGAGAGCAGCGGCGAAATAACCGAGAAGGACGGATTCTCCGTTGTCGCCGCAACGAGAACGACCCACCGATTCTCAACCGCGGGAAGCAGCGAATCCTGCTGCGACTTAGAAAAGCGATGCACCTCGTCGACGAAAAGAATCGTCTCTTGTCCCCCGCTGGCGAGGGTTCGACGCGCATCATCCACCACACGCCGAACGTCGCTCACGCCGGAGGAAACTGCGGACAGCTCAATGAAACGTCGCCCCGACGCGCGCGCAATCAGATAAGCGAGGGTCGTCTTACCCGTGCCCGGCGGCCCCCACAGCACCACCGAGGAAACGGCGACACCGTCACTCGAACCAGGCGACAGGAGGCGGCGCAGCGGCGCCCCCTCGCCGAGCAAGTGAGACTGTCCAACAACCTCGTCGAGAGTCGTCGGGCGCATACGAACGGCGAGGGGCGCGCCCGCGTTGAAAGCAGGCACGCCCGACTCGTCGACAGATTCAGAATCAAACAGATCCATGAAACCTAGCTTAGGACAGAGTGACTCCACTCGAGGAAGAGCCGATCTTAGGACCGGAGAGAACCTGGACGACCACGAGGCCGCCGAGGATCAGCATGCAGGCACCGGCACCGAGCAGGTATCCGTTGAGTCCCTCGGACTCATCGCCAGCGAGCGAGGACGAAAGCATCTCCGCGTGAAGCTTCACGGCGCCCGATGCGTCAACCGATGAACCGTTGGCTGCTGCACCGACAGCGGAAGCAACCTTAAATTCGGCCCATCCAACGAGCTCGTGCGAGCGGTTTGCAACAACGACCTTGTACTCACCGGTCGGCAAACCCGTGAGGTCCATGGTGACCTTGTTGGAATCCTCGACCTGCAGCCAGCGGGCCTCGCCAGTCTGCATGATGTTGGCGCTGACCCAGTCGCCGGCGGCAGCCTTATCCGACGGCACGTTGATCGTCAGCTGGCCGGCTGTAAAGGCTGCGCTGACACCACCCTTATTCGAGTCGTTGAGCTGGGACACGTCACTAATCGGCGAGACGGGGGTCTCAGACGGCTGCGAAGCGGTCGCAGATGCAGACGGAGTGGGCGTGGGGGACGCGCTCTCGGAAGGAGTCGGGCTCGGGCGCACGGCCGGCAGCTGCGGGTCGTCGGGCACCGGTGCGGGAGCGGCGGAAGGCTCCGTCGTAGGTTCAACGACCGGGTCCGGTGCGGGCACCGGAGCGGGATCAGCGCTCGGCTCGCTCGTCGGAGCGGGCTCGGGGTCCGTCGTGGGGGCAGGCTCGGCCGTCGGTTCGTCCGTGCGAGCGGGCGTAGCCGTCGGATCGTCGGTAGGCGCAGCGGTCGGGTCCGCGGTGGGAGCAGGCGTCGGGACATCGATGTTGCCGGTGTACGGACGATTCACCGTCACTGTGTAAGTAACCGGGCTGGGCTCAACCCCTGAGGAATCACTACGGTACATCACTACTGTGACTGTATGAACGGTTCCGGCCGTCCACGTAATCCCCTCGGCATTGTTCTTGCCATTGGGAATCTCCGTCATGATCGTGGGGGCAGTGAGCGGCGCCGCGGCCCACAGATCAGGGTCATTGGCCGTCACGGACTCATTGTTGCGAGTGAAAGTCGGACGCTGCAGCGGCGTGACCCGACCGTAGTCCAGGATCAGTCCCCAATATCCGGTGTTGGCGTGTTCGGCAGCGAAGTCGGAGTTCTCTGACATGGCTGCACGGAGTTTGCCGCCTTCAAACACGCCGTATTGCGGAGTGTCATCGGCGCGCGCGGCGAAACCGGGGATCGCGAGGCCGATGCCCGCGAAGAGGAATAGCGCCATCAGCAGGCTCATGACCCGACTGCGACCAGCGAAGCTCCGAGCGGCTACGGCAGACGATGGCCGTCCGTGCTGCATACCGTTCTCCTTAGTGACTCAATCCGCAGAAACTATTGTATCGGATCAAGAGTAACAGGCGTAACGCACGAATGCTAAATCCCAACACACACCATGCGGTTAATGCACACATTCCCAGCACATTGCCGCATGTGTGCGAGTCTTAGCGCAGCAGCCCGTGCGAGCGACGAACGATGCTGACCGTGACGATCGCTCCAAGGAGGGCGAGGAGACCGCCACCTGCGAGGATCCAGCCGTTAAGGCGAGACTCCTGCTCACGCACGGCCTGATTGGTCGCCTGCTGCTCAGAATGCGCCTTAGGGCCGATCTGCGAAGCGGACACGCTCTCCTGTTCTGTAGAAGGAGAGGGAGAGGGATCGTCAGCACTCGAACCCGCACCGCCGTTAACACTCGTAGAAGAGCCGTTGCCACCAGAGGAAGGCGCAGACGATGCCGAGGCGGAGGGCGCCGGGGTCACCGATGAGCGCGAGGTATCCGAGGCATCTGCTGAGGGGGTCGCGCGAGGGGACGGCGGAGCCACCGCAGTGGAGGGGGCACTGGCTGACGCGTCGCTTGCCGCATCACGAGAAGCGTCATCAGTCAGGCCAAAATCGGGCTTCGCGGCATTATCAGCCGCGTTGTCCGCGGGAGACTCCGCCGGCCCGTCAGTCGCCACGTCAGAAGTTGCATGGCCATCAGGCTCCGTCGACGGCTCATCCGCAGGCTGATTCGACGGCTCATCAGTGGGTTCAACCGAAGCATCGTCGGTCGGAGTCAGCGAGCACGCATGCGCCTGCTCACCGGCCTCCACGACCGTCACAGACACCTGCACGTAAATGCCGGTCACGCCATCGCCAATCATGATCGAATGCTCCGAGCCGACCGTCCAGGTCGACGGCAGCTCGATATCGGCGGAGAATTTGCCGGTCGTCGACACTTCGGCAACGCTCCACGCAGTCTTATTACGCTGAACAGACGTGGGAACCCAAGCGGGAAGGGTGACACCATCGGGTCGGACTTCCTGCCCATCGTCGAGCGTGACGATAACAAAACCGCGAGACGCCTCAGAGCTGGGACCCCAGCCGGCCCCCTCCACATGGAGCGGAGCCCCGGAAGGGACGACCGACGACACAATGATGGACGCACCCTCATCAGCAGCGGTCACGCACTGCCCGGTCGCGCCGACGACTTCGTTGGCACTGTATGCGGGCTGGGCAGCGATAAACACCCCACCGACGATGGAAGCAGACGCGGTCAGAGCCAGCAGAGGCATGCGCAGTCCCCTGCTGTGCGATCGCATCCGTGTCGTCATCTGCATCCTTTTCTATGTCGAAGAAATCTCTTTAGCTAATTGGCAGTATCAGGCCCGGAACCGATATGTCAGTGTCCGAGTAACCACTAGCTACAGACACCATATTATTGCCTGATGCCTGTTCTGCAATTGCGAACAACAAGCAAATTACCGGAACATGCAGTCAAAACACGTTTTTATCAGGAAATATCAGCCTTCTAGCAACTTGTTGTGACTTATATTATCCAACAATCATGGGGCTGCGTGACCCGTCGGTCAATATTTGAGATATTGGGAATCACAACACACGGGTCACCGAGTCGGAATCACCAGTGGTGATCCAGTCTCAGGGTCGTCGATGATACTGCACGGCACACTGAAAACGCGTTCGATAAGGTCTGCCGTCACAACATCGCGCGGCGCCCCCTGGGCCACGATCTCACCGTCCTTCATGAACACGAGGCGCGTCGCGTAGCGGAATGCCAGATGGAGGTCATGCAGTACGGCAACGACCGTCACACCGTCCCTATGGAGGCGCTGCGCCAAACGCAGGACTTCCAGCTGGTGGTTGAGGTCGAGATACGTCGTTGGCTCATCAAGGAGCAGAATATCCGTCGCCTGGGCAAGCGACATCGCGATCCACACGCGCTGACGCTGGCCACCCGACAGCTCGCCAACGCGACGCCCCACAAGGTCAGCAACCCCAGCGTCCTTCATCGCGCGCGCCACCGTCTCGTCGTCCTCGGTGCTCCACTGATGGAGCACCGACTGATAGGGATAGCGGCCGCGAGCAACCAAATCCTCGACAAACATGTCGCCCGGAGCAACCGATGACTGAGCAAGCAAACCCAGGCGACGCGCAAGAGCCTTCTGATTCATGTCCGCAACGCTTCGTCCATCCAGCTCGACTGCACCGCGCCGCAGGCCGAGCACGCGGGCCAGCGAACGCAGGAGTGTCGACTTTCCGCAGGCGTTCGGGCCAACGATGACAGTCAGTTCGCCTGGCAGAACATCCAGAGAAAGTCCTTCAAGGATGGGGGCATTTTTTCCATACCCGACAACAATGTCCCGAGCACTCAGCCCACGGCTCGCAGCGGTCTCACTCACGATCTCACCTCACGAATCAACAACCAGAGAAGGTAGACGCCTCCAACAACGCCCGTCACGACGCCAACGGGAAGCTCGGCAGGAGCGACAAGCCTCTGTGCGCACACGTCTGAGACCAGCACAAGAAGAGCACCGACGAGGGCGGACGATGTAAATCCGACTCCCGCGCCGCCACACAGCCGGTGCGCGACATGAGGAGCGGCGAGAGCAACAAAAGCAACCGGCCCCGCCACCGATGTCGCAGATGCGACGAGTAGGATCGCGACGACGATAAGGAGTACACGGGTGCGACGCACTCGCACGCCAAGCCCCGTCGCGACATCGTCTCCCATAGCAACGAGACCGAGGGGCACCGCGAAGACGGCGCACACCACAACGACAGCACCGATCACGATCAACAAAGGCATCAGACGCGTAATAGTAACGCCGGAGAATGAGCCGGCACTCCAGAGCTGGGCACGCTGCGCTGCTTCCAGCGGAGCCTTGACGATGAGCAGCGAATTGACTGCACGCAACGCCGCCGAGCAACCAATGCCAACGAGGACGACGCGAATACCCGTGACTCGCATACCACCCGCGCACGCGAGAATGACCGCACCCGAAACGAGTCCTCCGAGCAACGCACCCACCCCAGTGACCGTGGGGCTCGAGCCCAGGATGATGATCGCAATCAGGGCACCGGTCGCGCACCCTGTCGACAGACCAACGATGTCGGGGCTACCGAGTGGGTTGCCCGAGATTGTCTGGAAGATACGCCCGGCGATTCCAAGCGCTGCGCCGACGGCAATGGCTGCGAGCATGCGCGGCAGGCGCACCGACTGAACAAAGTAGACACCCAGGAAATCGTCCCGGGGCCCGCCGTCTCCCAGAAGACGACGGAACGAGTCACCGGCACTGAGCCCGTAGTCCCCCAGAGTCAACGAATAAACGGCTAACGCGGCAAGGAGAATAAATCCGATGAGCACGACGGCGGCGCTGCGTCGGTGCACGCGCACCGACAAACGACGCAGCGAAACGGTCTTGTAGCGCGAGGGAACTGGCGTCATGACATGCCCTTTCCGCGCGCCCCCAGGATGAAGAACGGAGCACCAATCAGAGCGACGATGACACCCACGGGAACCTCGGACGGGGCGAGCACGAGGCGTGAGACGACATCAGCACCGCACACCCAAGCAGCTCCGACCACGAGAGACCAGAGGGCGATGGCCCCCTGCCGGGCTCCAACGATTCGTCGAACCATCAGCGGCACCGCGAGGCCGACGAACGTGAGGGGCCCTCCCAGAGCAGTCGCTCCCCCGGCCAGTGCCGTCACTGCGACAACCCCAAGCACACGGATGAGTCGCACGCGCACCCCGAGGCTCACCGCGGCGTCGTCGCCGAGCGCGAGGACGCCCAGTGCCGAGGTAATGAGAAGCGCAACGACAGCGCCGCCGGCGATCACTGCACCCGCGCTCGCCACCGAGGCCATATCAACGCCTTCCAATGATCCCGATGCCCAGTATCGGAATTCATTGAAGGCGTACTGGTTCGCGGCGAGAACAGCCTGAGTGAGTGAGGCGAGAGCAGCCGATACGGCAATGCCGGCCAGGGCGAGGCGCGATCGAGATCCTCCCCCGCTCCCCGAAATCGCGAAGACAAGACCGGCGGCCACACCCGCGCCGACGAGCGAAGCGCCGAGCGTCCCCGTGCGGGTGGCGACGCCACTCGCGGCCGTCACCGTCACGACAAGGAATGCAGCTCCAGCGTTGATGCCGAGGACGCCAGGATCGGCGAGAGGATTTCGGGTCATCGCCTGCATGATGGAACCTGCCAACCCCAGTGCGCCGCCGATGACGAGCGCGGCGACGGTGCGCGGAACACGCAGTTGCGTGACCACCTGGGCGTCCTGGCTGGCTCCGCCGTTCACGAGCGCATCCCACACGACGTCGGGAGCAATCTGGCGCGAACCCAGAGCGAGGGACGCGAGGGTGACGGTGGCAAGCACCAGCGTCGCCACTGCGCAGGCAATGGCGACGCTGGTGATGCGACGTGTCGTCATGTCAGGTCATCGACCCGGTTTGTTCGTCCATCGACCTCAGGAGGCCGGAACGAACTGGGCCTCAATGCTCGAGATGATGCCGTCCATGAGGAGGTAACCACCGGTGGAGGTCCAGAGGGATCCGTCGACGGGAATGACGTGGTTCGCCTTGACGGCGCCGAGCGAGTCGAATCCGACGGTGTTCTTCGCCTCTTCGAGGGCAGCGGCCGAGGCCTCGACGCCCGTGTTGCCACCGGCGGAGGGGTTGTTCACCGAGGCCTTGCCCAGCGTGCCGAAGAAGATCCAGTCGGCGTCGATCTGATCGATGTTTTCCAGCGAGACGGGTTCGGAGTGGCCCTCGCCGTCACGATCCTGGTTTGCGGGACGCTTCATGCCGAGCGCGGTAAGAGCCTGGCCAGCGGGGAGCTCCTTGAGGATGAGGCCGGCGCTATCGCCCTGCCAACGCACGACCGAGTAGGTCTGATCAAGGTAGCCGGCATCCTTCAGGCGGGCGCTGACGGAGGCAACGTGCTTGTCGAATTCCGCGAGCTTGGTCTCAGCCTGGTCGGCAAGGCCGAGCGCGTCGGCCGTCAGGGTGAAAGTCTCGCGCCAGTCACCGCCCTTTTGCGTGGTGAAGAAGACGGGCGCGATCTGACTCAGGGCGTTGAGCGTCTCGGTGTCATTGTTCTTCACAGAGGTGCCATCGACTAGGATGAGGTCCGGGTGCGCCGCGCCGATAGCTTCGAGGTTGGGGGTGCCGATCGAACCCAGGATCGGGATGTCGCCCGCGCGATCGACGAGGTAGTTGGGAACGGTCTGCTGGCCGCGGCCCGAGACGACACCGATCGGCGTCACGCCCAGGGCGAGCGCATTGTCGGTCGTCGGCTCAGAGAGCGTCACGACGCGGCTGGGGTGCGACGGGAGGGTGACCTCCTGGCCGGACGCGTCGGTCACGGTGCGCGTCTGGGACGCGTCGGACATCGCGGAGGCCTCGGGGGACGAGGCCGGGGCAGGCTGGGTGGACGAGCAAGCTCCCAGGGCGAGAGCGGTCAAAGCGACGCCAACGATGGCGCGAATTCGCGTCGACAGGTGCACGAGTGCCTCAATTCAGTCGATCTTATTAGGTGCATAGGTAAGCCTAACCTACAGACTGCACATTGAGCTGGGCTATCTCAATCCTGGTCAGTATGAAAAAGCGCACCACCCATCGAGGCTACGCACGATGCCCTCGCGCCACCAGGCGACGTCGTGCCCGCTGCAGTAGTGGTCCACGTCGACGGGCACCCCCAGGCCTCGCACAAGCTCAGCGCACGAATCGACCACGGGGCGCATCGTTTGTTCCAGTGTACCCACCTGCAGGCGCAGCTGCACATCCCTGCGTGGCCTGACGCTCCCGGCGCGAAGGTCGCCCATCAGCGTCCCTTCGCCAACTCCTCGGTGCTCTCCTCCCCACCACAGGGACGGAGACTGGGCGACCGCACAATCGAGGGGAAGATCACTGCGCAGCGCCGCTTCCAAAACAGCCAGACCGCCGTAGGACTGGCCCGCGACCATCACAGGCCCCACCCCCGCCTCATCACACACTGCCTGCAGCAGGGCAGCGACTCGATCCACATCGGTCAGCTCCGCCTCGCGCACGCCCAGATCTCCAGCGTCAATCGTCACGACGCGCAGGCCGGGATAGCGCCGAGTCAACCAGCCGACGCCGTTGCCCCGCCAGATCTCGCCATCGAAGAGGATGAGCGTGCACGTCGGATCCGCATCGCCATCATGAACGATCACATCGTGCTGGCGCGCGACAGAGAGCCGCGCGCTCACATCCGCAGCGATGTTCTGTTCACGCACCGCACGCATCTCGGGAGCAGACAGATCCTGCGACGGCCACTCCACCCGCGCGTCGGGCCCAACGAAGAGCGAGGCGGCGGCCCCTCGCCCATTCACGACTCTCAAGGGATTCGATCCATCAGGGCGCGCATCCTCGAGGAATCGTATCCACTCCCCCATGTCCGTACGCACGCTGGGGTCGAGGCCCCACGGACCCACAATGACCCTTTGATAGCTGAGGATCGCATCCGCAGGAAGCGCGCAAACGAGCGACCGGGCATCCGAGCGTCCCGGCCCTATCGACATGCAAAACTCATCGAGATGTTCACGTGCCCGATCAGTGATCGTGTTGAGGACGATGTAGCAGTCAGCAGCAGCCTGGGCTCCCCACTGGAAGGTCACGCGTACGGCGTCGACTCCATCGACGACGAGCCGAGGGCCGATGATTGGGAGCCCTTCGGCGTAACGATAAATTCCGTCTGACGCCTCCCGGCGCAGCAGGCAAAATCCCGTGCGCGAAAAAGACGTGTGCTCAAACGCCACGCGATCAGTCGAAGAGCGAGATGTCGCCAGCGCCGACACGCGCGACGACAGCGTCCCCGCCAGCGAAGTCGATGACCGTGGTCGGCTCGGCGACGCCCACGGGTCCCACAACCACCAGATCAACCTGGTGTCCGATGCGATCATCCACGTCGAAGCCGTCCGTCAGCGGCTCTTCCTCGCCCGGCATGATGAGCGTCGAGCAGGCCAGGGGCTCGCCCAGGGCCTCGACGATCGCCTGCGTGATGACGTGATCGGGGATGCGCACGCCCACCGTGTGCTTCTTCTTGTTCAGCATGATGCGCGGAACCTCCTTGGTCCCCCGCAGGATGAACGTGTAGGGTCCGGGCGTCAGCGCCTTCATGGTGCGGAACTCGTGATTATCGATGATGACGAGCTCACCGAGCTGCGCAAACGAGTGGCACAGCAGCGAGAAGTTGTGCTTGTCATCGAGCTTACGAATCGAGCGGATCGTGTCCATGCCCGCCTTGTTGCCAGCCTTCGTAGCGATCGCGTAGCCGGAGTCGGTGGGCAAGGCGATCGTGCCACCGCGCTCGAGCAGGTCAACGACCGTGTTGACCAAACGTGCCTGCGGATTCTCGGGGTGCATCTCGACGTACGACATGTACCCATTGTGCACGAAACCCCCACCGGTCGGTAACCGATGGGGGTTCCGTGGACAAGGTCACGGCGAAGGAATCACTTCTCGGATTCCTCGGAGGCCTCCTCGCCGCGCTTCTTCGGCTTCGCGTCGACGCCAGCTTCCTTACGCTGCGCGGGCGTAATCGGGGCCGGGGCCTCGGTCAGCGGATCGAAACCGCCGCCGGACTTCGGGAAAGCGATGACGTCGCGGATCGAGTCGGACTTCGTCAGCAGCGAGACGATGCGGTCCCAACCGAAAGCGACACCACCGTGCGGCGGGGCGCCGTACTTGAAGGCATCCAGCAGGAAGCCGAACTGCGTCTGGGCTTCCTCCTCGCCGATGCCCATCACGTTGAACACGCGGTTCTGGATGTCGCGACGGTGGATACGGATGGAGCCGCCGCCGATCTCGTTGCCGTTGCAGACGATGTCGTAGGCGTAAGCCAGCGCGTTGCCCGGGTCCTTGTCGAAGGAGTCAACCCACTCGGGCTTGGGCGAGGTGAACGCGTGGTGGACGGCGGTCCAGGCGCTGTGGCCCAGCGCGACGTCGCCCTCAGCCTCGGCGTCACCGGTGGGCTTGAAGAGCGGCGCGTCGACGACCCAGGTGAAGGCCCAGGCGTCGGGATCAATGAGGTCGCAGCGCTTGCCGATCTCGAGGCGGGCCGCGCCGAGCAGCTCACGCGAGGGGGTGGGCTTGCCAGCGGCGAAGAAGATGCAGTCGCCGGGGTTGGCGCCGGTGGCGGCAGCCAGACCCTCGCGCTCGGCCTCGGTGATGTTCTTGGCGACGGGGCCGCCCAGCGTGCCGTCCTCGCCGATCGTGACGTAAGCAAGGCCCTTGGCGCCGCGTGCCTTGGCCCACTCCTGCCACTTGTCGAAGGTACGACGCGGCTGCGAGCCACCACCGGGCATGACGACGGCACCCACGTAGGGGGCCTGGAACACGCGGAAGGTCGTGTCCTTGAAGTACTCGGTGAGCTCGGTGAGCTCGAGGCCGAAGCGCAGGTCGGGCTTATCCGAGCCGTAGCGCTCCATCGCGTCCTTGTAGGTCATGCGCGGGATAGGCGTGGACAGGTCGTAGCCGATGAGCGCCCACACGTTCTTCAGGACGTCCTCGGCGACCTCGATGACGTCGTCCTGGTCCACGAAGCTCATCTCAATATCGAGCTGGGTGAACTCGGGCTGACGGTCGGCGCGGAAGTCCTCGTCGCGGTAGCAGCGCGCAATCTGGAAGTATCGCTCCATACCGGCCACCATGAGCAGCTGCTTGAAGAGCTGGGGCGACTGGGGCAGTGCGTACCAAGAGCCGGGCGACAGACGTGCCGGGACGATGAAGTCGCGGGCGCCTTCGGGGGTCGAACGGGTCAGGGTCGGTGTCTCAATCTCGACGAAGTCGCGGGCGTAGAGCGCCTCACGGGCAGCGCGGGAGACCTTCGAGCGCAGGCGGATCGCATACTGCTCGGGCTCGCGACGCAGGTCGAGGTAGCGGTACTTCAGGCGGGTTTCCTCACCCACGTTGCCGGAATCTTCAGCATTGGAGGACACCTGGAACGGCAGAGGCGCGCTGGTGTTCAGGATTTCGATGTCGTCACCCATGACTTCGATGGCGCCGGTGGCCAGGTGCGGGTTTTCGTTGCCCTCGGGGCGAGCGCAGACCTCGCCGGTGACCTTCAGGACGAACTCGGAGCGCAGCTCGTGGGCGACACGCTCGTCGCGGACGACAACCTGGGCGATGCCGGACGCGTCGCGCAGGTCGATGAACGCCACGCCACCATGGTCACGACGACGATCCACCCAACCGGTGAGCGTCACGGTCTGCCCGACCAGATCGGTGCCGAGGGTTCCAATGTTGTGAGTGCGAAGCACTGTGATTCCTTTCGTAGTTACCATCCGCGAGACAGGCGGCGGCAGTGTCATTGTACGCCTGCCTTCCGAAGAGTCGCGCGTGCCGCGAGTACGATAGTGAACATGCCAACCGCCGATTCCTCCTCCCCCGCCCGCTCATCCTGGACGCCGTCCGAAATTGGCTTGGCTATCGGCTCAGTTCTCCTCATTACGCTCGTGGCCTTCGAGGAGCTCGCCGCCACGACGATTATGCCTGCGGTCGTCGAATCGTTCGATGCCGCCGCGTGGTACCCGATCGCCTCGGGCGCGGCGTTGGCGACGCAGCTCAGCGCCACCGTGGTCGCGGGAGCACTGGCGGATTGGAAGGGACCCCGTTTTGTCCTGCTCGGGGGATTGGTTCTCTTCGCTGTCGGTTTGGTAGTGTGCGCCGCGGGCACAAACGTGGTCGTGTTCGTTGTCGGCCGCGCGCTTCAGGGGCTCGGTGGAGGCCTCCTCATTGTCCCGCTCTACGTCCTCATCGGAGCGGTCGCTTCCCCTCGTCACCGTCCCTCGTTCTTTGCGTCTTTCTCGTTGGCGTGGGTTCTCCCCTCGCTGGTCGGCCCCGCTATCGCAGGCCACGTGACCCAGGAGTGGGGCTGGCGCTACGTCTTCGGCGTCGTTCCGCTCTTCGTTGCAGTCGCGGCGCTCCCCATCGCCTACGTCCTGCGCTCGATCCCGACTGCACAGGGGCAGCGCTCCCCCATGCTCGCGTCCCTCTCGCGAGATGCCGGGCTTGTCGGAATTGGCGTCATGCTGCTGCAGCTTGCGGGCGCGCTGCCCACACCGCTGGCACAATTCGGGGTCTTCGCCCTCGGCGCGTGCATCACCATCTGGGCGCTGCCCCGCCTCCTGCCGCGTGGAACCTTCCACTCCCGCCGCGGCATGCCCTCGGCGATTCTGGCCAGGCTCAGCGCGACGGCCTCACAGGTTGGCCTCGCCGTCATGATTCCGCTGATCCTCCAGCGCGTGCACGGGTGGTCCGAGGCATCCTCCGCCTGGTGGGTCACCCTCGGCTCGCTCACATGGGCCATCGGTGCGGTCGGCCAGGCGCGCGTGCACGATCCGCAGCTGCGACGCCGACTCCCGGTCGTCGGCGGCGCAATGATGGCAGTCGGAGCGATCCCCGTGGGTGCTCTGCTTCTTCCGTCAATTCCGGTGTGGGTGGCCCTGTTCGGCTGGCTTCTCGTTGGCCTGGGCGTCGGTCTCGTCCACGCACCCCTGTCCGTCATGGCCCTCGAGGTCACCCCTGAATCCAAGCACGGGCGCGTCGCCTCGTGGCTGCAGGTAGCCGACTCGGCTGGTCCTGCGCTCGAACTCGCCCTCGTATCCGTGGCCATGAGCGCGTGGGCCGCCACCGCCACGGTGGGCGGGGCGGCCTACGCTCCCTATTGGGTCATTGCTGCAGTGCTTGCGATCCTCACCGTGGTTGCCGTGACGCGGCTGCGTCCCTCTTCGGCAAGCCCGACGGCTGAGGCGGCTAGCGCTCAGTCGTCGTAACGACGCTTGCCAAAGTGGCGGCGTCCGCCGTCACGGCCTCCATCGCGGTCCCAACCGCCATCGCGGCCACCCTCGCGTTCGCGGCGGGCACGCTTAATGTCCTTCTCCCAGCGCTCGGTGCGAACGCTGCGGCGCGGACGGGACCCATCACCCTTTTCGAAGCGGTGCGGACGCTTCTCGTCCCGGTCCCCGAATCGACCGTCACGATCGCCGTAGCCACCGCGGCCTCGGTTATCTCGGTCGAAGTCGCGGCGTTCACGGCGTTCAAAACCGTCGCGGTCGCCGTGAGAACGGCCGCCGGGGCCCTCGTCCACGCGGATGCGCAGCTGGCGGCCCGAGACGTATCCCTTGGAAATACGGGACAGCTGCTCGCTAGACAGGTCCGCGGTGATGTCGACCAGTGAGAAGGTCGGGTAGATCTCGATGTTGCCGATGTCGCGGCCGTCGATGCCGCCCTCGCCAGCAATGGCGCCAACGATTGAACCGGGCTTCACGCGGTCCTTCTTGCCCACCTCGATGCGGTAGCGGGTACCGGAGCCGGGTGCCGGGCGGCCGCCCGCGCGACGACGAGCACCATTCGCACCGCCCTTGAGCGGGCGGTCCTTGTCGCGACCAGCCTCGAAAGTGGCGCCGACGAACTCGCCGGACTCGTCCAGCTGTTCCTCACGGCGAATCTTGCCGTTGCCACGGCGATCCTTCTCGACGCGGGGGGCCGGGCCCTCGTCGCCGACGGCCGTCGCCATGAGGGCGGCGGCGATGTCCTCGACGGAGATCTCATCACCGAGGTCGGCGAGCAGACGCTTGTACATGTCGAGACGGCCGCGCTCGATACGAGCGGACAGGCCCTCAAGCAGGCGGCTGGCGCGGAATTCGGAAACGGCTGCAGGCGAGGGAATCTCGACCTCTTCCATCTCGGTGCCCGTCAGCTTCTCGATGCGGCGCAGACGACCGTGCTCACGCGGGGTAAAGAACGTCAGCGCGCGGCCCTCACGGCCCGCACGGCCGGTGCGACCGATGCGGTGGACGTAGGCCTCGGGCTCACGCGGAACATCGAAGTTGACGACGAGGGAGATACGCTCGACGTCGAGGCCTCGGGCGGCCACGTCGGTCGCGACCAGCACGTCGAGCGAGCCGTTCTTGAGGCGCTCGACCATGCGCTCGCGCTCGGTCTGAGCGACGTCACCGGAAATACCGGCGGCACGGAATCCGCGGCCCGACAGCTCCAGCGACACCTCTTCGACATCGGCACGGGTACGCACGAAGACGATCGCGGCGTCAGCCTCCTCCTGGCCTTCCTTGATGTGCTGGGCGCGGGTAGCCAGCACGCGGGACAGCGCACCGATCTTGTGCTTGTAGGGCACCACCGCGTAGGTCTGGTGGATGGTGTCGACCGTCGAGGACTCGGTGGAAACCGCGACCTTGACCGGATCCTTCAGGTGCTCGCGGGCGACCTTCTCAATGGCCGCGGGCATCGTCGCGCTGAACAGCGCGGTCAGTCGATCATCCGGGGCGCTCGACGCGATCGTCTCGACGTCCTCAGCAAAACCCATACGCAGCATCTCGTCGGCCTCGTCGAGGACCAGCATGCGCACGTTCGACAGGTCGAGGGCGCCCTTCTCGATGAGGTCGATGACGCGGCCCGGGGTGCCGACGACGACCTGAGCGCCGCGCTTGAGCGCGCCGATCTGCGGGCCGTAGGGCGAGCCACCGTAGACGGGGACGACGTCGAGGCGGGCCGTACGCGCGGCGAAATCCTCGATCGCCTGAGCACTCTGCATCGCGAGCTCGCGCGTGGGCGCCAGCACGAGTGCCTGGACGTCGCGCTCGTCCGCGTCAACAATTGCCAGCAGCGGCAGACCGAATGCAGCGGTCTTACCGGTACCCGTCTGGGCGATGCCGACAACGTCACGCAGTTCCAGCAGCGGCGGGATGGCGGCGGCCTGAATCGGGGTCGGGACGCGGAATCCCATATCGGTGACGGCCGCGAGGATCTCCTCGGGCAGGCCGAGGCTCGCGAAGGTCACGGTGTGCGTGTCCTCCTCGTCCGCGTGGTCATCGTCGAGGTCACGGTCGTCGTCGAGGTCGTCAATATCGTCGGCAATCGCCGTCATCTCGCGCTCGTCGTCAGCGCGTTCCATGAAATCGTCAGAGGGCATAATTCATCCTTGCGTGGTGCAATCGGTGTCAGCAAAACCATCGGGGCGGGCCTACTCGGCTCCTCGGCGCGGCCTCACCCATAACAACAAATCCCGCATCCCGCGGGCACCATAACAAGGGGCAGCGCCTCATCGCTACAACCAGCATACCCTCGCAGGCAGCTGACAGAGGCGCGTGGTCGGCGAACTCACTGTCTGCGAAGCGTCCGCCCGTTGCGGCGGAACGACACTCAGAGGGGCAGCCGAGCGAGGAACGAGGCGATCGTCACCTGTCGATTGTCCTCGGAACGCAGGGGAGCAACGACGAGTCGATCGACCGCATCGCGGCACAGTCCCCGCAGGTCACGCATCACGATGCGTCGACGCCGCGATGCAGCCCACCGGGCGAGCGCTCGACTCGCGCACGCGCACAGCACCGTGATCAACAGGCACAGTGCAACCAGCGCCGTCGGAAGCGGAATCGGCCCGAGCGCGGGGACCCGAACATCGATGAGGACAGCCCTGCCCAGGTGCACGAGGACGATCCACGCGACACCCACGACAACTCCGAGCCACGCGAGTAGCTGGGCACCGCCCACCACACGACACAGCGCCGGAGCTCCGGTCGAGACGCGAATGTGCTCCGCAACCTCACGATGCGCTGCGTCCGGAACCTCTCGCGCCCCGCTGAGCGCACGCTCGACCAGCGCGGCACGCCACCGGGCAGGACGCGCCTGCGCGCGCTCCCCAACGGCTCCGCGAACTGCGTTGACGAAAGCAGCTTCGTCGGAGGTGGACCGAGTCGGCAACGTCGGAGTCGTCGCCCCCTCGGCACGCGACTCATCGTCCAGATGCAGGCGGCGCAGCGGGTCCACACCCGTACGCGCCAGCCAGCGCAACGGCAGCCAGCCGCCCACCCGGCGTCCGGCACGCAGCGTCGAGTCAGCCACGGCCTCGGCGATGATCGGAGCACCCGCGAGGTCGGCGGCCGTGCCAGCCAATTCGGCGGCCAGGCCATCGGTCTCGAGGCCACGGACCGTTCCAGTCAACTCCAAGGACTCACGCAGCAGCCGGGAGGCCTCACGCAGCGCCGCACGCGCGCGCGACGCCTGGCGTGAGACCCGCTCGGCCTCGCGCGTCAGGTGCTTGGTGAGCGTGCGCATACCTTCACCCGTCGTCGCCGACACCGCGAAGACCTCGGCATCAGCCATGCCACGAACGCTCAGCAGACGACGCAGATCCTGCTCGATCGCATCACGTTCGGGCATGGAGATGGTATCGACGTGCGTCAGGACGACCGTCACCGATGCGTGCGACGAGCGCAGACGCACCAGCCACTCGTCGTGCAGACGCGCGTCCGCGTACTTCTGCGGGTTAACGACAACGACGAGCGCGTCAACGCGCGACGCCAGACGATCAGCAATGTCCGCATGACTCGCCTCAACCGAATCAATGTCCGGCAAATCAACGACGACGGTGTCGCCAGGTAGCGCTTGCGGCGCCTCCACCCGACGACCGATACCCAGCCACCCCAGCAATTCCTGCGGTTCTCGACCTCGCGGCAGCACGGCGCAGGCCTCGTTCGTCGTGGGACGTCGAACACCCGCAGCGACGACCTCTCCCCCGCTCAGCGCGTTGACGAGGGAGGACTTGCCGGCACCCGTGCCTCCCAGCACGCCGATAACGCACCAGGACGGGTCGACCTCACTGCGTTCGGCAGTCACGTCAATGAGATCGCGAATGTGCGCCAGCGTCTGCTGATCGAGGTCCGGCGCAGCCAGGGTGCACATCTCGTCAAGCTGCTGGGCAGCCGACGCCACGGGGTTCGTCGCTCGCCTCACGCCAGCACCTCCCGGGCTCTCTCCTCAGCCACCGCCAGCTTGTCGATGAGAACCCTGTCGGAAGCGCGGTCGAGGCGCGCGCTCACCGGGGCAACAACATCCGACAGCGACTCGCCGGCGAGGCGTTCGAGCGCCGCACGGGCCTGCTCGGCCAACGAACGAACCGTACGCTCGCCGAAATAGGCTTCCAGGATTGTCTGGGACAGGGCGGCCGATGCACCGGCGATCCCAACTTCAACGCCCGTGAGGCCACCCGTCATCGTAAAAGCAGTCACCATCAGCGACACCGTCACGACGTTGATGCCGCCCGCAAGCATGCGCCCACTGACGCGCGAGGACTCGGCCTGGCCACGAATGATCTGCGTGACCTCGCGCGTCCATTCCTGTGCGACTGTGCGTGCGCGCTGCTCCGCCGCTTCGACGTCGAGCAGCTCATCGAACGAAGACGTATCGACGACGATACGCGCCCTGCGCAGGGATTCACCCCACGCCCGGTGGTATTGGTCCGCCAATCGCTGCGCAAGGCCTCCGGTCAGATCTCGCTGTACTTGAACGTCCGGGGCTGCCTGTCCACGAAGAGCACCCATCACGCGCGAGCTCAGACCAGAAAACACACGCGAGACGGTCTTGGACATATCCCACGAGCCCAGCACCTCGGCGATACGTGCGCTTACTTCGCCGCGCAGTACGTCATCACTCGACGAGGAGGACACTTCCCGGGCATAGGACGCAACGAGCTGCTCGATATCGTCGGCGGCGGCCTCGAACTCGTGGTTGCGTTGCCTCGCAGCCTCCAGTGCGCGCGTCGTCTCCTCCAACGACGAGGCGACTGCCCCGGACAGCGATCGACGCACGATAGCGGCGCGTTCCTCGGAATCGCGTCCGATTTCCTCCAGGTAGGACCCGATCGGCGCGATAGCCTTGGTGGGCAGGCGACCGTCGCTGAGCGGCTGCTCCTCGACCGTATGAATCGCGACCTCACCCAGGCCTCGCCGACGAGCCAACGCGGCCAGATCCTCACGAATTTCCTGCGTCGCCCCAGCGGGGACACGGTTGAGCACAATAGCGACACGCAATCCGCGGCTCGCGGCTTCCTCCAGGTGCTTCCACGCCACCGCATCCGCGTAGCGGGCCGCAGTCGTGACGAACACCCACAGGTCTGCACCGTCGAGCAGCTCCGCAGCCAGGCGACGGTTTCCATCCTCGACGGAATCGATGTCCGGGGCATCCACAATCCCCACGGCGGGCCACAGCGTCTCCTCGACCGCGATCGTGATCGCATCAAGGCTGTCCCCGCCCGTACCCTCGCTCTTCGCCAAGCGCGGCAGCACGCGGTCCGACATGAACCACTCACGCGCCTTGGGCGAGCACACCAACACGGGGCGCCGAGTCGTCGGACGAACGGCGCCCGCCCGGCTCACGTTTCGGCCAATCAACGAATTGACGAGCGTCGATTTACCCGACCCCGTCGAGCCACCGACGACCACCAGCACGGGCGCATCCGCGTCCTCGAGGCGCGGCAACACGACGTCCTGCAGGCGTCGCAGCGCGCGCTCCGCATCGCCACGACTCCCGTCCGGAATGGCATGGAGCGTTTCCTCGAGGGCATGCGCCAGCGAGCGAGCTGCTTCAACCGCCGTGACGGACACTCAGTCGGTCACCTTCTCGATAGTGGGCACCGCGTCGGCCTCGGGCAGGGCCCACGTGTGCGGATCAGCGTCCACCTGCTCGCCGCTGCGAATGTCCTTCACCGTGTCGGCGCTGCCCTCCTCGCCCGGGAACCAGACGAAGGGGATGCCGCGCTTATCGGCGAACTTGATCTGCTTGCCGAACTTTGCGGCGCTGGGAGCAACGTCCGTTGAGATGCCGCGCGAACGCAGCACAGCGGCAATCGCCTCCGAGCGCTCACGCTGTTCCTCAGCAATGACCGCGACGACGACCGCCGTGGGCACCTTTCGAGAGGCTTTCACCATCGGCGCGGAAATCATGCGAGACACGAGGCGCGAGACGCCGATCGACAGGCCGACGCCCGGGTAGGTGCGCTTGCCGTCCTTCGCCAAAGAGTCGTAGCGTCCACCCGAGCAGATCGAGCCGAGGTCCTCATGACCTTCAATCTCCGACTCGTACACGCTGCCCGTGTAGTAGTCGAGGCCGCGGGCGATCTTGAGGTCCGCGACGACCGCACCCGGCATCCGCTTGTTCGCGGTATCGAGGAGCTCGGTCAGCTCCTTCAGGCCCTCGTCCAGCAGTTCGCCGCACACACCGAGCTCGGCCAGGCGCGCGCGCACCTCGGAAGACTCAGACGTGCGGATCTGCGCCATCTGGAGCAGAACGGAGACCTGGTTGCCGTCAATACCGGACTGGGCCAGCTCGGCGGCCACACCCTCCGGGCCGATCTTGTCAATCTTGTCGAGGCCACGCAGGGCAGCCTCAACATCCGTGACCCCGAGAGACTCACACACGCCCTGAACGACCTTGCGGTTGTTCACGAGCACGCGCACGGGCGGGATCGGCAGGTTGTTAAGCGCTTCGGCCATGACGAGGGGCAGGTCCACCTCGAAGTGAAACGGGAGTTCACCGTTACCCACGACGTCGATATCCGCCTGCGTGAATTCACGGAAGCGACCGTCCTGGGGACGCTCGCCGCGCCACACCTTCTGGATCTGGTAGCGCTTGAACGGGAAATCCAGCTCGTTCGCGTTCTCGACCACGTAGCGTGCGAAGGGAACGGTCAGGTCGAAGTGCAGACCCATGCCCTTGTCCTTGGGAGCGCGTGCGCCCGCCGCCGCAGCCTTCAGGGCCTGCAGGCGGTCGAGCACGTAGATCTCCTTGGAGGTCTCGCCCTTTGCTTCCAACTGCTCGAGGGTCTCGACCGCACGGGTTTCGATGCCCGCGAAGCCGTGCAATTCAAACACGCGACGCAGCTCGTCGAGGACGTGCATCTCAATGATGCGGCCCTCCGGGAGCCATTCGGGGAAACCTGACAGGGACGTGCGAGCCATTGAGCGTTCTTTCTATGAGGAAGGTGGTTAGCCGATGCGACGAGCGCGAATCAGATACTGGTTTGAGCGTATCTCATCTGCGAGCGTCGTCGCCGGGCCGTGTCCGGGAACGAGGACGGTGCGAGGATCGAGAGCGTTGGAAATCGTGCGCAAAGAATGTCGCATTTGAGTTTCGTCGCCCCCGGGTAGGTCGGTGCGCCCGACGCTGTCTTTAAACAGCACGTCTGCGCTCATCGCCCACGGAACTGCTTCGTCGGAAGAGTAGAAGGACTGGTTATTGACCCGGATATCGAGCGGGCTCTCCCCGAGGAAGACGGCTGATCCCTCGGTATGGCCAGGTGCGGGAACCATGCGCAGCCACACGCCGGGGCACACCTCGAACGAATCTGAGGGCACCTCACGCAGGTCGGCGGGCTTGACCCACTCCCCCACGAAGTCGGGCAGCGGCATCGGCAGGAACGAGGCCGGGTCATCCATGCGGTACATGTCGGGTCCCGGCACATACACGGGAACGGTGCCTCCGTCCGCTCCCCAGGTGGATACCGCGGCTGCGTCCCAGACATGGTCGGGGTGTCCGTGTGTCAGAAGCACCGCGCCGACGCTGACGCCCTCAAGCTCGAGGACCTCGCGGATCAGGTGTTGGATTCCCGCTGAAGGGTCGACGACAAGGGCAGTGCCCGCCCCGGAAGGGACGAGCACAAGCCCATTCGCCGCGTAGAAAGGCGACGGAATGACGTGAAGGCGCATGTCACTCCATGGAGGAGGAGATCTGCGCGAGCCAGGCGCGCTTGGTCTCGAGTGCCTCGCGCACGTTCCTGGCGGCCTTCTCGTCGCCCTTGGCCTCCGCCTCGGACAGGGAACGCTCGAGCTGAGCGATCTGCTCCTCAAGCTGACCGACCATGCCGGCAGCGCGTGCGCGCGTCTCGGGGTTGGTGCGACGCCATTCCTTCTCTTCGGCCTCGCGGACGGCGGCCTCGACGGCACGCAGACGCCCCTCGATGCGGTGCAGGTCGGCGGAAGGCACGCGGCCCACCTCTTCCCAGCGGTCCTGGATCTGACGCAGCTGAGCCTTCGCACGATCAATGTCGGTCACCGGCAGGATGGCCTCAGCGTCAACGAGGATCGCTTCCTTCGCGACGAGGTTGTCACGGTACTCCGCGTCGGTGGCCTCATCCTTGGCGCGGCGAGCGTCGAAGAAGACCTGCTGGGCGGCGCGGAAACGCGCCCACAGCGCGTCGTCTTCCTTACGCGAAGCACGCGGGGCTGCCTTCCAGCGGTTCATGAGCTCACGGTAGGCACCGGAGGTACGCGACCAGTCCACAGACGAGGACAGAGCCTCGGCCTCAGCAATCAGGGCTTCCTTCACTCGCTTCGCCTCGGACTGGGCCTGGTCGAGTTGCGAGAAGAACTGGCGGCGGTGACGGTCGAACTGGGTGCGCGCGGAGGAGAAACGCTTCCACAGCTCATCCTCGATGGCCTTCTCCAGGCGCGGACCGCGGCGCTGCAGGTTCTTCCATTCATCGAGGAGGTCGCGCAGGGTCTGACCCGACTGCTTCCAATGGGTTTTGGCGGGATCCTGGGCGACGATAGCCTCGGCGCGCTCAACGACGGAGGTACGCTCGGCGAGAGCAGCAGCCTTGGCGGCCTTGCGTTCCTCGCGGGCGATTTCCTTGCGCTCCTCGGCGGCCTTCTCAACCGCCGCAACGCGCTCGCGCAGCGCCGGGATGTCTCCGATGACGTTCGGGGAGGCGACCTGCTCGCGCAGCGTTGCGAGAGTCTGGTCGATGTCGCGCGGGCTCAGCGTGCCCAGGCGATCCTCAAAAAGCTTGATGGTGGCTTCGAGGTCTGCGTAGCGACGCTCGTACAGAGCGTAGGGAGAAGCAGGAATGCCCTCGGGGAAGCCGCCGATGACGCGCTCCTCGTCTCCATCCTTGACATAGACAGTGCCGTCCTCGCCAATACGGGCGAAGGGGTGCTCGGGCACCTCAGAAGCAGCGATCGTCGTCGAGACCGTGGCCTCCTCAATCGTCGACGGGGCAGCTTCGGGAGCGGTTTCGTTATTCGGAATCGGCGTCGTGGTCACGATATTCCTTCTGAGACGAGGGCTTACGCCCGGCGCGGGTGCGTGCCGATGTGACACACACAGCTAGTGTGTCACATCTAACGAGCAGGGGAAAGCTCATCACCCAAAAGGGGACGGATGTAACACCCTTTTCGCGCGAATCGACGCAGGCCGCCCGCGCCTCGTCTATGAATCGGCGCCGATGCGCACCGCCTCGAAGACTCCGTCGACCCGACGAAGGGCGGACAGGACCGCGTTCAGGTGTCCGAGGTCGGCCAGTTCGAATGAGAAGTTACCCGAGGCAACCTGATCTCCGTCGGTCTTCAGCGCGGCGGCAAGAATGTTGACGCGATAGTCCGACAGCACGCGCGTCAGATCCGAGAGCAGTCCGCCACGATCGAGAGCACGCACCTCAATCTGCACGCGGAACGGAGCGCCCAGCCCCTTCTCGTTCCAGGACACGTCGACGAAGCGCTCAGGCTGCAGCTGCCCCAGGCGCACAGCGTTCGCGCACGTGCTGCGATGCACCGAGACGCCCTGGCCTCGGGTAATGAAGCCGACGATGTCGTCTCCGGGCACCGGCGTACAGCACTTGGCGAGCTTGACCCAGATCTCGTTCGGACTCAGACCGGCGACGGTGATCGCCGCGTCGCCCGAGGCCTCGGAGCGCGGCTTCTGAGAACCGGGGGTCACGGCCTCGGACAGCGTCTCCTCCGTGCCGTCTCCCCCACCCAGGTTGTCGACCAGCTTGGAGACGACGTTTTGTGCGGAAATATGGCCCTCGCCGACAGCTGCGTACAGGCCGGACACGTCCGGATAGCCGAAAGACGTCGCGACCGACAGGATCGACTCGTGGCTCATGAGGCGCTGGAGCGGCAGGTTCTGCTTGCGCATCGCGCGGGCAAGCGCCTCCTTGCCGGCCTCCACAGCTTCCTCGCGGCGCTCCTTGGAGAACCACGCCTTGATCTTGGAGCGCGCACGCGGAGATGCGACAAAGGCCAGCCAGTCGCGCGAAGGTCCGGACTTATCCGACTTAGAAGTCACGACCTCGACAGTCTCGCCCGACTCGAGGCGCGTATCCAGGGAGACGAGGCGGCCGTTGACCTTCGCGCCCACCGTGCGGTGGCCGACCTCCGTGTGCACCGCATACGCGAAGTCGACGGGCGTCGAACGCGCCGGCAATACGATGACCTGACCCTTCGGCGTAAACACGTAGACCTCATCGCCGGCGATCTCGTAGCGCAGCGAATCGAGGAATTCCTCAGGATCCCCCGTCTCGCGCTCCATCTCGACCAAAGCGCGCAACCAGTTCGCCTGCTCGTCAGAGCTCATGCGGTCCGCATCGCCACTCGAAGCGTTCGGGTTCTGCTTGTACTTCCAGTGCGCGGCGACACCGTGCTCGGCGCGCTCATGCATGTCGAAGGTACGGATCTGGATCTCCACCGGCTTGCCACCGGGTCCGATGACCGTCGTATGCAGCGACTGGTAGAGATTAAACTTCGGCATCGCGATGTAGTCTTTGAAACGGCCGGGAATCGGGTTCCAGCGTCCGTGCAGCGCCCCCAGCACGCCGTAGCAATCCTTGATCGACTCCACCAGGACACGCACAGCCACCAGATCGAAGACCTCATCGAAGGCCTTGCCGCGCACGATCATCTTCTGGTAGATCGAGTAGTGGCTCTTCGGACGGCCACTCACCGTCCCCTTCGTGCCCGAACGACGCAAATCCTCTTCGATCTGGTCGATGACATCTCGCAGGTATTCTTCGCGCTGGGGCGCCCTCTCCGTGACGAGGCGGTCGATCTCCTCGTAGATCTCCGGGTACAGCGTCTTGAACGACAGCTCTTCGAGCTCCCACTTCACCATGTTCATGCCCAGGCGATGAGCCAGGGGCGCGTAAATTTCCAGCGTCTCCTTCGCCTTCTTTGCCGCCGACTTGGCGGGCACGAACCGCCACGTGCGGGCATTATGCAGGCGGTCGCCGAGCTTGATGAGCAGCACACGGATATCGCGGCTCATCGCGACAAGCATCTTGCGCAGGGTCTCGGACTGGGCAGCGGCGCCGTAGTGCACCTTATCGAGCTTGGTGACGCCATCAACAAGGTTGGCGATTGCCTCGCCATACTCGGCAGCGAGCTGCTCAAGCGTGTAGTCCGTGTCCTCGACCGTGTCATGCAGCAACGCTGCAACAAGCGTCGGGGTCGTCATGCCCATCTCCGCCAGAATGGTCGCAACGGCAACCGGATGGGTGATATACGGTTCACCGGACTTGCGCATTTGCCCACGGTGGTGTTCCTCGGCAGTGCGGTAGGCCCGCTCGACGACGCTGATGTCCGCCTTCGGATGGTTCGCCCGCAGGGCGCGCACAAGCGGCTCAATCTCAGGGATTGTGGCGCGTCCGCGTGAGCCAAACCAAACGAGGCCAGAGCGCACTCGGGAACCGGCCGCGGGAAGTGCGGATCCTGAAGTCATGTCGTCGCTGCTCATGGCCCCATGATAGCGATGAACGAGCGGGTCCGGGGATCGTGGCGATCCCCGGACCCGCTCGCTGTCAAGAAACGACGCTTAGAGGTGCAGCGCGCTCTCCACCGTCACATCCGTCAGCACCGAGCGACCGCCCAGCGCATCGAGTTCCAGGAGAACGGCCACGGCCTCGACGGACGCGCCGCACTGACGCAGCAGCTTCACCGCCGCGTTCGCGGTGCCGCCCGTTGCGAGCACGTCGTCGATGATGAGGACGCGCTGGCCCTCGTGGACCGACTCGGGGTGCATTTCCATGCGCGCCGTGCCGTACTCGAGTTCGTAGTCGACGCCGATCACGTGGCCGGGCAGCTTGCCAGCCTTGCGGATCGTCAGCATTCCGAGGCCAAGCTCGGCGGCCACGGGGGCACCGAGGATGAAGCCACGCGACTCAAGACCCGCGACTGCGTCGATGCGACCCGCGTAGCGAGCGCCGATCAGCTCAACCAGTTCCTTGAATGCCGGGCCGTTCGCAAACAGCTCGGTGATATCACGGAACAGGACGCCGGGTTCCGGAAAATCCGGGATCTCCAGCATGTTGCTTCGCACCAGAGTGGCGATGCGCTCGCCAAGCTCACCGATCATCGATGATTCTTCTTCCTGTGGGGCTGATTCTCGTTGCCCAGGCGCTTGCCGGGCTTGATAGGAGCCACCTTCACCGATGCGGAGGCGCCCGGAGTGTCAGTGGCGTGGCGGCCCTGACGTGCCCGGTCGACGGCCGCGTTGTGCTCGCGGGTCTTGGCCGACAGCTCCTGGAAGGTGACCAGAAGCGGCGACGCGATAAAGATCGACGAGTAGGTACCGGCGATCATACCGACGAACAGGGCCAGCGAGATATCCACCAGGGTACCCGGGCCGAGGGCCACGGAACCAATGATGAGGATCGCACCGACGGGGAGAAGCGCCACAACCGAGGTGTTGATCGAACGAACCATCGTCTGGTTGACCGCAAGGTTCACGTACTCGGCGAAGGTGTAGTGCTTCTGCTCGTAGACGTCCGAGGTCAGCTCGCGCACCTTGTCGAAGACGACGACGGTGTCATAGAGCGAGTAACCCAGAATCGTCAGGAAGCCGATCACGGTCGCGGGCGAGACCTCGACCTGCAGGATCGCGAACACGCCGATGGTCACGGCGATGTCGTGCACCAGCGCGAGCAGCGCAGACGCAGCCATGCGCCACGAGCGGAAGTACACCGTCATCAGCAGAGCAACGAGCGCCATGAAGATGACGAGCGACTGAGCGGCCTTAGTGGTGACCGAGGAACCCCAGGAGGGGCCGATCGAGGAGGACTGCACCTCGGTCACATCGACGCCGTAGGCGCTGGCCAACGCGTCACGCATCTGAGCGGTCCGCGCGGAATCCAGGGACGACGTCTGGATTCGGACCGAGTCCGAGCCCACGCGAGTCACCTTCGGGGTGCCCTCAACGAGGCCGGTCGAGGTCACTGCACGCGAGGCGAAAGACTCGCTCTGGTCGCTCACGTGAGCGACATCGAACTGCGAGCCTCCGGTGAACTCAATTGAGCGGTTCAGGCCCAGGATCGCGACGAGTGCGAAACCGAGAACGAGCACCGCGGCGGCGAGGCCGACGAAGACCTTACGCTTGGGAACGACAGCATAGGACTTGTCGCCCGAGTACAGGGCGTTACCCCACTGAGCAAAACTCATCATGTCAGTTCTCCTCTTCCTCGGTCACGCCTGCGGCGCCATCCGTCGTTTCGGCTGAAGCATCGTCGACGGTCTCTTCCTCGGCCTTCGCAGCGGCGAGTCGGGCGGCACGGCGGCGCTCGGCAATCGACAGACCGTCACCGGCCTCGTCGTCGTTGTCCTTCGCCGTCGCGGATTCACCACGCACGACCACGCGACCACGACCCGCGTACACGAGAGCATTCTTCGCACCCAGGTGCTCGGGATCCAGACCCGACAGCTTGTGGCCCTCGCCGAAGAAGCGAGTCCGGATCAGCAGCTCCATCATCGGGTGGGTGAACAGGAAGATCACCGCGATGTCGATAACTGTCGTGATACCGAGGGTGAAAGCGAAGCCCTGAACGCCACCAACGGCGAGCAGGTAGAGGACCACGGCCGCAACCAGGTTGACGGCGTCGGAGACCAGAATGGTGCGCTTGGCGCGATCCCAGCCCTCTTCGACGGCGGCGCGCAGCGGTCGTCCGTCTCGGACCTCGTCTCGAACACGTTCGAAGTAGACGATGAACGAGTCGGTGGTCACGCCAATTGCCATAATCAGACCGGCAACGCCTGCCAGCGAGAGGCGGTAGCCCATCGCCCACGACAGCAGCGTGATCACCAGGTAGGTGATGACCGATGCAACGACCAGCGAACCGGCGGAAATGATCGCGAGGCCGCGGTACTGCCAGATCAGGTAGAGGATGACCAGCAGAAAGCCGATGAGGGCCGCCCACAGACCGACGGTCAGGTGATCCGTACCGATCGTCGCAGAAATCTGCTGCTCGGACTGAACCTCGAAGTTCAGGGGTAGCGAGCCGAACTGCAGCTGGTTGGCCAGAGCAGTCGCGGACTGCGCGGTGAAGTTACCGCTGATCTGCGCCTCACCGTTGGGGATGATGGCCTGCATCGACGGAGCGGTAATCACGGTTCCATCGAGAACGACCGCGAACGAGTTACGGTCCGGGCTGCCACGATAGGACGACCCCTGGGGGTCCGAATCGTGGTAGCCGTACAGGATCGTGGAGGTTTCCTTGAACTTCTCGGTGCCGTCATGGTTGAACTGCAGCGACACGATCCACTGGCCGGTCGACTGACCGTTGTTGTTGCGCGCGATGGCCGCAGCAGCAGTCGTCAAATCCGAACCGGGAACGGCCACGGGGCCCAGGATGTACTTGATCTGGCCGGACTCGTCGCAGGCGGCGTAGGGCTTGTCGGCAGGCCCCTCGACACGCTTCACATCGGCGGATGCCGAGCAATCGAGCGTCAGGAAGTCGTACATGACCTGCTCGGTCACCCAGGCGAGATCCGACGCATTCTCGGGAGTCGTCGCAGGGGTGTCGGACAGGACGCCGTCGCCATCCGCGTCGGCTGCGCCGCGAGCGGTCGCCTCATCCAGAGCGGTGGACTGGACGCCGGACTGAGCCGTATCAGCCGCGCCAGCGCCGCTCTGCTCACCCGACTGAGCACCGGACTGCTCACCCGACTGCGCGCCGCTCTGTTCGCCCGACTGAGCACCGGACTGGGCACCCGACTGAGGGTTATCCACCTTGGGCTGCTGCTCGTTCTGGAGAACGCCCTGCGCGGGCCCAATGCGCAGCACGGGGCGGAAGTTCATCTGCGAGGACGAACGAATCAGGTCCAGCTGCTCCTGGGACGGGGTGCCGGGAATCGACACCATGATGTTGGAGCTACCCATCGAGGAGATCTCGGACTCGGACACGCCGGAGGCGTCAATACGATTACGAATAATCGAAATCGCCTGCGTGATATCTTCCTCGGTGATCGCGCGCTGTCCCTCCGACGTCGGGGTCGGGGTCAGGATCAGCTGGGTACCACCCTTGAGGTCAAGGGCCAGGTCAGGGTATGGGGATACGCCCTTGGCAAGGTGCCCGATCGCTAGTGCCGCGCACGCCGCCACGATGGCGACGGTCAGGGTCACGAGCGCGCGCACGGGGCGTCGCTTATGTGATGCCACGGTTCTACTTTCCGTTCAGCCTTGAGTTACTTCTGCTGCTCGTCGGTGTCGCGCACGTCGAAAGACTGGGCGTCTTCCTGATCGAGACCGAGGACGGATGCGTCCTCCTCGACCGTCTCCACCTCGTCGGCGTCCGCTTCCGCCTGCTCCGCGTCAGCGAGCGGCGGCTGGCCACCGATCTCGGCGATGAATTCACGTTCCCAGTACATCTCGTGTCCGTTAGAGGTCTCCAGGACAACAATGTCGCCGTCGAGGTCAACAAAACGACCCCAGAAGCCCACGCGGGTACGCACCCATTCTCCGGGGGTGACGGCTGCAAGCTGGTCACGCTTTTCCTGTTCCAGCTTCTGCATCTGCTGCCTGCGGGAGCGCGAGCTCCACATCATGAAGACGATGAGGAAAGCTGCCATGATCAGGAGCATGTAGTTGTTCATAAAGGCTGATTCACTTTCGATGACGGTCTAGCGCTTCGAGCGCACTTTGCCAGTCTAATGCCCGAGCAAGGTTTTAGCCTAAGTGATCAAGGTGTGGCGCGGCGCGAGACGCCTCCGGAGCCTTTTTGACACTCCACACGCGCCCGCGGTCTGTACGGATGGGGACGAGGCCCACTCCCCTAGTCGAAAAGGCCACCGTCCGGTGCGGGCGGAGTGAGGCTGAGGTGGGCCCACGCCTTGGGGGTTGCCATGCGTCCGCGGTTGGTGCGCACGAGGAAGCCTTCGCGCACGAGGTAGGGTTCCGCGACCGTTTCGACCGTTTCTGCTTCCTCGCCGATCGTCACCGACAGGGTCGTGAGGCCAACGGGACCACCGGCGAAACGGCGACAGATGGCCTCAAGGACCGCGCGGTCGAGTCGGTCGAGGCCGGAGGGGTCAACTTCGAACAGCTCGAGGGCACCGCGCGCGGCCTCGAGGGTCAGCTGCCCGTCGCCATGCACCTGGGCGTAGTCAACGACGCGGCGCAGGAGGCGGTTCGCGATACGAGGCGTTCCACGCGAACGCGAGGCGATCTCGTGGGCGGCCTGCGCGTCAATGGGCGAACCCAGCAGCGAGGCGGAACGGGTGACCACCGACTGGAGCTCATCGGTCTCGTAGAACTCGAGATGGGCGGTAAAGCCGAAGCGGTCGCGCAGCGGCGCGGGGAGCAGGCCGGATCGTGTCGTCGCGCCCACGACCGTAAAGGGCGGAAGGGTGAGCGGAATCGACGTCGCGCCGGGCCCCTTACCCACGACGACGTCAACACGGAAGTCCTCCATGGCGAGATACAGCATTTCCTCGGCGGTTCGCGCGAGGCGGTGGATCTCGTCGATGAAGAGGATGTCGCCCTCTTGGAGGCCGGAGAGAATCGCGGCAAGGTCACCAGCGTGCTGGATCGCGGGGCCGGAGGTCAGTCGCAGTGACGTTCCCATCTCCGCGGCGATGATCATTGCCAGCGTCGTCTTGCCGAGTCCGGGAGGGCCCGCAAGCAGGACGTGGTCGGGGCTGGCCGAGCGCATCCGCGCGGCGTCGAGGACGAGCTGCAGCTGGCCTCGCACGACGCGCTGGCCCACGAACTCAGAGAGCTTCTTGGGGCGCAGCGCGGCCTCAGCTGCCCGCTCGAGTTCCCCGGCGTCGGGGGCGACGATGCGCATCGCATCGACGTCGAAACCGGAATCCATCTGATCAGCCACGTCCGCCTCCCAGCGTCACGAGGGCGGCGCGCAGCATGTCGGATGCACCAAGACCATTGCCCGCGAGTTTCTCGATGGCCTTGGCAGCCTGTGCCTCGGACCATCCCAGGCCGACCAGGGCTGCGCTGACCTCGGAGGCCACGGCGTCCTCGGTGGGCGCGGGGGCGGCGGCGGTTTCGCCGCCCGGCAGTGCTGCCGGGGTGCCCAGCTTGTCGCCGATTTCCAGGGCCATGCGCTGTGCGGACTTCTTGCCCACGCCCGGGATCCGCTGCAGCGCGGTCAGGTCCTGGTCGCGCACCGCGCGGCGCAGGTCGTCGGGGCGCAGGACCGCCAATGCAGCAAGCGCGATCTTCGGGCCGATGCCCGACACCGACAGCAGCTTCGTGAACACGTCCCGCTCATCGGCGGACTCGAAACCGTACAGCGTCATCGAGTCTTCGCGCACGATCATCGACGTGAACACGGTCATCTCCTGATCACGCGAGGCGCCCTGCGCGAAGGCGGGCGTCACGTGCACGCGGAAGCCGATGCCTCCCACCACGATATCGATGTGGTCGAGGCCGACGCTCGCGACTGTGCCGCGCAGAATGGAGATCACTGCGTTCCTTTCGTTCACGGGTCACCCGCGTACGCGGGCGAACATATGTACGATTCTAGCCGCGCCTGCGCCTCGGATCGACGGCACCCGTTCGGCGTTGCGCGGCCTGGGCCTCGGCCCACGCCTTTTGGGCGGGCGTCATGGATCCGCGCGCGGTCAGGCGACCCGAGATCGAGACGGCGACCGACGAGTCCTCGGGGGCGCCAAGCAAGCCTGTCCCCCGCCACGCGTGCGTAATCGCAATGGCAAGAGCGTCCGCGGCGTCCGCGGGCTTAGGAGCCTTGGCGAGGCCAAGGATGCGCGCGACCATCGCCTGCACCTGCGCCTTGTCCGCGTTTCCGTTACCAGAAACGGCGGACTTCACCTCGGAGGGCGTATGAACGGCCATCGGCAGGCCGGCCCGACCGACGCACGTCATCGCCGCGCCCATGACCTGCATCGTGGTGGTCACCGACTGGAGGTTGTCCTGCGCGAAAACGCGTTCGATGGCGACGACCTCGGGCTCGTAGCGTTCGATGACGCTGTCGATCGCGTCCGCGATCGTGCGCAGCCGGAAGTGCGTCGCCAGGTCCTTATCGGTACGGGCGACACCGACGTACACGAGCGAGGCGCGCCGCGACGCATCAACGTCAACAACGCCGAGGCCGCAGCGCGTCAGGCCCGGGTCGATGCCCATGACGCGCATCAGGCGCGCGCCACCATATCAACAAACATCGCGTGGATCCGATCGTCTCCACCCACCTCGGGGTGGAACGACGTCGCCATGACGTTGCCGCGGCGCACGCCGACAATCGGACCGTCGGCGCTGTTGCCGGCGCGCGCGATCACCTCAACGCCCTCACCCACGGACTCAACCCACGGGGCGCGGATGAACACTGCGTGGAAGGGGCCACCCTCGAGACCCTGGACGTCCAGGTCCTCCTCGTAGGAGTCGACCTGACGACCGAATGCGTTACGGCGCACGACCATGTCGAGCGCGCCGAAAGAACGCTGGTCCTCACGTCCGTCCAGGATCGACGAGGCGAGCATGATCATGCCCGCGCACGTCCCGTAGACCGGCAGGCCGGAGGCGATCCGGTCATTGAGCGTGTCAAACAGACCGAAGGAGAGCAGGAGGTTCGACATGGTCGTCGACTCGCCGCCCGGGATGACCAGGCCGTCGACCTGGTCGAGCTCAGAAACCCTGCGCACAAGCAGCGCGCGGGCGCCGGAGTTTTCCAGCGCCCGCACGTGCTCTGCGACGTCGCCCTGCAGGGCGAGAACGCCGATGGTCACCATCCGCGCTCCGCAAGGCGGTGATCGACCGGCAGGTCGTCGACGTTAATGCCGACCATGGCCTCGCCGAGACCACGGGAGACCTCGGCGATGACGGACGGATCGTCGTAGAAGGTCGTGGCCTTGACGATGGCAGCCGCGCGCTTGGCGGGGTCGCCGGACTTGAAGATGCCCGAACCAACGAAGACACCCTCGGCGCCCAGCTGCATCATCATGGCAGCGTCGGCGGGGGTGGCAATGCCACCTGCGGTGAAGAGCACGACGGGGAGGCGACCCTCGCGGGCGACCTCGGCGACGAGCTCGTAGGGGGCCTGCAGTTCCTTAGCCGCGACGTAGAGCTCGTCCTCGGGCAGGGAGGTCAGGTGGCGGATCTCGTCGCGGATCTTACGCATGTGCGTGGTCGCGTTGGAGACATCGCCGGTGCCGGCCTCGCCCTTGGAGCGGATCATGGCCGCGCCCTCGTTGATGCGGCGCAGCGCCTCACCGAGGTTGGTCGCACCGCAGACGAAGGGAACGGTGAAGTTCCACTTGTCGATGTGGTGGGTGTAGTCGGCGGGGGTCAGGACCTCGGACTCGTCGATGTAGTCGACGCCGAGGGACTGAAGAACCTGCGCCTCAACGAAGTGGCCGATGCGGGCCTTGGCCATCACGGGGATGGACACGGCCTCGATGATGCCTTCGATCAGGTCGGGGTCGGACATGCGGGCCACGCCACCCTGGGCGCGGATGTCGGCGGGGACACGCTCGAGGGCCATGACGGCCACGGCGCCCGCGTCCTCGGCGATCTTCGCCTGCTCGGGGGTAACGACGTCCATGATGACGCCACCCTTGAGCATCTGGGCCATACCGCGCTTGACCTGCGGGGTGCCGACCTCGCGCTTAGCGGTCGAATCGCTCATGTTCACTCCTGCTCTTCCAGCTGGGCACGAACCTCGTCCGACAGGGACATGTTCGTGTAGATGTTCTGCACGTCATCGGAGTCCTCGAGCGCGTCGATGAGCTTGTTGACCTTGAGGGCGCCCTCGAGATCGAGCTCGACCTCGGTGGAGGCGACGAACTGGACTTCGGCGGAGTCGTAGTCGATGCCCGCGTCCTGCAGGGCGGTACGCACGGCAACAACGTCCTTGGGGTCGGACTCGACGATGAAGAGCTCGCCGGCGTCCTCGACCTCTTCGGCGCCCGCGTCGAGAACGGCCATCATGATGGATTCCTCGTCCACACCGTCGGCGGCGGGCACCTCAACGATGCCGCGACGAGAGAACAGGTAGGCCACCGAACCGGGGTCGGCCAGCGAGCCGCCGTGGCGGGTGAAGCCCAGGCGAACGTCGGAGGCGGCGCGGTTGCGGTTGTCGGTCAGACACTCCACCAGGAAGGCGACGCCATTGGGGCCGTAGCCCTCGTACATGATGGTCTCGTAGTTGGCGCCACCGGCCTCCGCACCGGAGCCACGCTTGACGGCGCGGTCGATGTTGTCGGCGGGGACGGAGTTCTTCTTCGCCTTCTGGATGGCGTCGTACAGGGTCGGGTTGCCAGCGGGGTCGCCGCCGCCCGTGCGAGCTGCAACCTCAATGTTCTTGATGAGGCGCGCGAAGAGCTTGCCGCGCTTGGCGTCAATAGCGGCCTTCTTGTGCTTGGTGGTCGCCCACTTAGAGTGTCCCGACATCACTTCTCCCTGTTGGGTGGATAGATACCGCCATATTCTAACGCGTCTGCGGCCCCCATCCGCATCCGGGCGGGCGTCACGTGGACAAACGTAAACACACTCACAGGAACGATGGACGAGGCCGGGGCCTCATCTGCGGGCTCGTGACCTACCGGGTGGGCGGGGTCAGCACCGTGCGCAGAGCGCAGTTCGAAGGGGCCAGATCCTCCCAGGTTCCGTCGAAGGTGAGGATGAGAGCCGTCGCGGTCGGTACGCCTCGGGCCACCTCTCCCCGATCATTCTCGCGCGCCAGCACGTAACCGGCACCGGAGATAGTGGGCTCGTGACCGACGATGAGTGCCTTGGTCCCCTCGAAAGTGCGCGCCAGGGTGAGGATGTCCTCCTCGTCGGCGTTGTAGACACCGCGGTCGAACCAGCTATCACGGATCGACACGCGCTGACTGATCTGAGCGAAGGTCTGCTGGGCGCGCGTCGCGTCCGAGCACACCGCGACATCGAATGCGCCGATCTCGCGGGATAAGACGCCGCCGAGACGCGCAGCCTGATCGACTCCCGCGTGCGTGAGGGGTCGAGTGTGATCGGGGTATGAATATGAGGCCTGCGCGTGGCGAACGAGAACGAGGGTTGGCATACTTCCAAGCGTAACCGCACGGGGAGGACACCATGGCACTGGGAGTCGAAGCCGCATCGGGCATCTGCTCGGCGCGTGAATGCACGAACGCCGCGATCTACCGGATCGACTGGCGTAACCCTGCGATCCACCACGCCCGCACGAAGACGTGGCTCGCGTGCGAAGGCCACCTGTCGTACCTGGAGAACTACTTCAAATACCGCTCGTTCCCTTTCGAGGTGTCAGCTTTCGTCGCACCCGATGAGGACTCAGGCGGCGAATCGTCTCACGACCACTGATCGAGGGGCCGGTCGTTCCAGGTCAGGGCGCGGAGTCCCTTCGCCAGCTCGTCCGCGGAGGCCGGGGTGAAGTCGAGCGCCCACTCGAAGGTGGACGTGCCCGTGTTCGACATGAAGTGCTTGGAGACGAGTTCCTCGTCGATGCCGGTGGACAGCCACGTGGCCAGCAGGCGCGTGAGGGCACCGTGGATGACGAACACCGCAACGGCCTCGTCCCCCGCTTGCTCGCGTGCGGCCAGGCCCACTCGGCGCACGGTCTCCAGCGAGCGGGCCAGGGCCTCGCGCCCGCTTTCGCCGCCGGGCATGCGATTATCCAAATCCCCGGCGCACCACGACAGGGTCGTGCGCACGTAGAGGGACTGCGATGCCGGGTCGGCCGCCATTTCGAGGTCGCCGGAGCGTAGCTCGCGGATGCCGGGGTGCACCTGCGGGGTCAGCCCGTAGGCGCTCGCCAGCGGGGCCGCGGTCAGGCGCGTACGTTGCAGTCCGGACAATGCGATGACGGTGGGAGGCGGCGCAACCTCGGACTCCCATCGATCCGCGAGGCGCTGGGCCTGGAGGAGTCCTTCGGGAGTCAGCCCGAGGCCGGGGCGCACCGTATCAAGCGCACCGAGGCGATTTGCGGGGGTCTGTCCGTGCCGAACCAGCACAATCTTCACTGCTGCTCCCAGAAAAGTCGTTCCATGACGGCGCGCGCTTTGCGTCCAGCGCGCAGCCAGTCGTCTTCGAGGGCGTTCAGCCCGCCGCTACCGTACCCGAGGATCGCTGCGAGGGCACGCAGCTCCGCGCTGTCACGAGGCAAGACGTCGAGCTTCACACCGCTCATTCGCCCGCTCGCCAGTGTGTTGGCCGCGCGAATACGAGTGGCCATGTCCCAGGCATCGAGAAGAATCTGCGCGTCTTGAGCGCTGATCAGCTCGTGCTCCCGAGCGCTCAGGATCGCCTGCGTCGTCGAGGGCGTACGCAGTGCGGGGTTGGTCATCCCAGCACGCATCTGGATGAGTTGGATCGTCCACTCCACGTCCGTGAGGCCACCGGGGCCTAGCTTCACGTGGCGAGCGGGCTCGATGCCGCGCGGCAGACGCTCGTTCTCCATGCGGGCTTTGAGCAAGCGAATGTCACGCACATCAGACTCGCTCACTCCCCCATAGGCGAGCTCATCGAACAGTGCCCGCGCAGAATCGGCGAGGCTTCCCTCACCGATCGGGCGTGCACGCACCGCCGCCTGGCGCTCCCAGGTGGAGGCCCACCGCTGCGCATACTCACGATGCGACTCAATCGTACGGCTCATCGGACCATTCTTACCCTCGGGACGCAGGTCGAGGTCGACGACAATGCCCAGCTGGTTGGTCGCCGAGCCGAGGAGGTTCTTCACGCGGTTGACGATCGCCGTTGCGCTGGCCGCCGCCTCCGCCTCGGTGGCACCCCCGACGGGCTCGTGCAGGGCAATCACGTCGGCGTCCGAGGCGTACGAGCACTCGCGTCCACCGTAGCGGCCCATCGCAACAAACACGACGGCCGCCCGCTGCTCGCCCCACCGCTCGGCTTCTTCCCGCTCCGCGATGGCGAGGGCTCCGAGAATTGCCGCATCCGTGGCGTCGGCGATCGCATTCCCGCGCGGATCGACGCCACCCAGCAGGTCGCTCATCGCGCAACGCGTGAGCTCACGCGTACGTACTGCTCGTACGCGCGCAGCGGCCTCCGTCGCGTCATCGTGGCGATCAATAAGGGCTGCAACTTCCCGAGCTAGCCGATGCGGCTCGCGCGGCGCCAGCTCACCATCGTCGTCGAGCCACGCCACAGCCTCGGGACGCTTGGCGAGCGCCTCTGCAATCCAGCGGGAGTTCGGAAGCATGGTCGTGAGCCTGTGGGCAGCCACGCCCGAGTCGCGCAGGAGCGCGAGGTACCAGTGCGAGTCTCCGATGTCCTCGGACAGGATGCGGAAGTTCAGGAGCCCCATGTCGGGGTCGGCGCCTCCGGCGAGCCACGAGATGAATACCGGAAGCAGGTGACGCTGGATCGCCGCGCGCCTGCTCGTGCCCTGTGTGAGGGCTCCAATGTGCGTGAGCGCTCCCGCCGGATCCCGGTAGCCGATAGCGGCCAGTCGGTCGCGCGCGCCATCCGCGTGCAGGGACACCTCGTCCTCGCTCAGCGACGCAGTCGCGGCGATGATCGGGCGATAGAAGACGTCCTCGTGGAGAGCACGCACGCGAGTGCGAACCTCGTCGATGGCAGTGCTGATCGACCCGGCATCCGCGAAGCGAGCGGTCCCCATCGCACGCCCGAGGACACGCAGCTCCCGTTCCTTGTCCGGAATCAGGTGCGTGCGACGCATGCGGGGCAGCTGAGTGCGGTGTTCGACGGCGCGCAGGAAGCGGTAGCACGAGGCGAGCTGTTGTGCGTCGCTACGAGCAATGTATCCGCCCTCGCGCAGCGCCTCGATCGCCTCCAGTGTCGACCTCACGCGCAGGAAGGCATCGGTGCGACCATGGACGAGCTGGAGGAGCTGGACCGTGAACTCGACGTCGCGTAGTCCGCCTCGGCCGAGCTTAAGCTCGCGCGACGCGTGCGAACGCGAAATGTTGTCCTCGACGCGTCGGCGCATCGCGCGCGCGGCCTCGACGAAGCCCTCACGTGTCGCGGCGCTCCACACGTAGGGCTGTGCGGCTTCCTCGAAGGCACGCCCGACGGTCTCGTCTCCCGCACAGGCGCGCGCCTTGAGCAGCGCCTGGAACTCCCAGGTCTGCGCCCACTTGTCCCAGTACTGGCGGTAGGACTCGACGGTGCGCACGAGTGCTCCGTTGCGTCCCTCAGGCCGCAGGTTAGCGTCCACCGTCCACAGTGGAGCTTCGGTTCCGGGCCCCGAGCAAGCGGAAGCCGTCGCCGCCGCAAGTCGCGTCGCGACCTCGAGGGCCACGCGTTCGTCCCCGTCTGCCCCGGCCTCGGCGACGTAGACGACGTCGACGTCGGATATGTAGTTGAGTTCGCGTGCTCCCGTCTTACCCATCGCAATGATGGCGAAGGGGATGCGTCCCTGCGGGTCGATGTCCCGCCTCGCCAGGGCAAGGCCGGCCTCAAGGGCGGCGTCGACCAGGTCGGCGATGCGCCGACCGGCCTCGGGCATGAAGCCTTCAGGATCATCGCTCGTCAGGTCATCGGCGGCCAGGTACAGCAGGACCTGGCGATACGCGCCCCGTAGATGGTCCACCCGGGCGTCCTCAGAGGCGACGAAAGCGCCGCGCTCCCCTCGCGTCGCCCCCACGGAAGCGAGCATGACTCGCGCGGCGTCGCCGGGATCCTCCCACGTCGATCGAGCACGGCCAGGCTCGGCGATGATGTAATCGCCCAGCCACTGGCTGCCGCCCAGGACGGCGCACAGGCGAGCGCGCGCACGTGAATCATCGACGAGTCCCCGCACGAGGCCGGAGTCCGCCTCGTGAAGGCGGATCGCCGCCAGCAACGCCTGATCGGGGTCGGCACTGGCTCCCAGGTCCGCCGCCCATACCTCGGCTCCACCCGGAAGCTCCTGGAAAAAGTCGAGGGCTCGGCGAGGATCCAGGAATCCGGCAATCCGAAGTTCGTCAGGTGTCACCGGGGAACGACCTTCAGGAATTGCTCGAGCTCCTGGCGAGTAATCTGCTGGCGGTATTCCGTCCATTCCTTGCGCTTGTTGCGGATGACGTAGTCGAACACCTGCTCGCCGAGCGTGGAGGCCACCAGGTCGGAACTCTTCATGGCACGCACGGCGTCCGCCAACGAGGCAGGCAGGGCGTGAATACCCATGACCTGACGTTCACGATCCGACAGGTCCCACACGTTGTCCTCGGCCTCGGGCATCAGCTCCATCTTCTTCTCGATGCCGTCGAGCCCAGCCGCGATGAGGACGGCAAACGCCAGGTAGGGGTTCGCGCTCGGATCCGGGGCGCGGTACTCGATGCGTGCCGCCGCAGCCTTCTTCGGCTTGTAGAGGGGAACGCGCACGAGAGCCGAGCGATTCAAGTGGCCCCAGCACACGTAGGAGGGAGCCTCTCCCCCGCCCCACAGGCGCTTGTAGGAGTTGACATGCTGGTTGGTGATGGCCGCGATCTCCTCGGCGTGCGCGAGAAGGCCGGCGATGAACTGGCGCCCCGTCGTGGACAGGCGATACTGGCCCGCCGGGGAGAAAAACGCGTTCTCTTCGCCCTCGAACAGCGACAGGTGCGTGTGCATGCCCGAGCCGGGGTGCTCAATGAAAGGCTTGGGCATGAACGTCGCGACGAGCTCCTCGCGTAGCGCGACCTCCTCAATGAGGGTGCGCGCAGTCATGATGTTATCCGCTGCACGCACAGGGTCAACCGCGCGCAGGTCGATCTCGTTTTGTCCCGGTCCGCCCTCGTGGTGCGAGAACTCGACCGGGATCGCCATGTCCTCAAGCATCCGCACGGCGCGGCGGCGGAAGTCGTTCGAATCGCCGCGCGCCACGTGGTCGAAGTAGCCAGCCTGATCAACGGGAATCATGCGATCGGGCGTCACAGGCTGACGCAGGAGGTAAAACTCGATCTCCGGGTGAATCATGACCCGGAAGCCGGCGTCGGCGGCGCGCTCCACGGCGCGCTCGAGAACCCCTCGGGGATCCGAGGGAGCCGGGCGACCATCGGGCATGAGGACGTCGCAGAACATGCGGGCCACCGGGTCCTCGTTGGAACGCCACGGCAGTAACTGGAACGTCGAGGCATCGGGCTTCAGCAGCATGTCCGACTCGTAGACGCGCGTCAGGCCTTCGACGGCCGACCCGTCGAAGCCAATCCCCTCGCTGAACGCCTCCTCGAGCTCACCGGGGTCGATCGAGATCGACTTCAAGACGCCCGCGACATCCGTGAACCACAAACGGATAAAGCGAATATTCTTCTGCGCGACCTCGCGCAGCACGTATTCCTGATGCGAATCCACCGGTATCCTCCCGTTGAGAAAAGAACGGGCCGACCGCAGGGACTGCGGTCGGCCCGGCATGGCTTCAGTCTACTTGCCCAGGTTGAAACCCTTCGAGATGGATTCCAGTGCGCCGGTGAGATCCGAGGGCAGCATCCACAGCTTGGACGCCTGACCGTCTGCGATCTTCGGCAGCATTTCGAGGTACTTGTAGGACAGGAGCTCGGGCGTGGCCTTTCCTGCGTTGATCGCCGCGAAGACCGTCTGGATGGCCTCAGACTCACCCTGTGCGCGCAGAATCTGCGCCTGGCGGGCACCCTCAGCCTGGAGGATCAGGGCTTCCTTCTGGCCCTTCGCCTGAAGAACCTGTGCTTCCTGCTGGGCGGAGGCAGCCAGAACGGCGGCCTGCTTGGCGCCCTCAGCCTTCTTGATCTGGGCCTCACGCTCGGCCTCGGCCGTCAGAATCGTGGCACGCTTGGTGCGCTCCGCCGTAATCTGCTGCTCCATCGCAGCCAGGACTCGCGGCGGCGGCTCGATGGACTTGAGCTCCACGCGGGTCACGCGAATGCCCCATGGGCCCGTGGCCTCGTCAAGAACGCCGCGCAGCTGCTTGTTGATCGACTCGCGCGAGGTCTGCGTCTGCTCCAGGTCCAGCGAACCGATCAGGTTACGCAGCGTCGTGGCGGTCAGCTGCTCGATCGCCTGCAGGAAGTTAGCGACCTCGTAGGTCGCGCTGCGCGGATCCGTGATCTGGAAATAGATGACGGAGTCGATCGAGACCATCGCCTGGTCGGCGGTGATGACGGGCTGCGGCGGGAAGTTCGCGACCTGCTCACGCAGATCGATACGCGCGGCGACGCGGTCCACGAAGGGGACCAGCAGGTGGAAACCACCCTGCATGACCGCCTGGAACCGACCAAGGCGCTCCACGACGTACGCCTGCGACTGCGGAACGATTCGCACTGCGCGGGCGAGCGAGACCACGACGAAAACGACAAGAGCAAGCACCACGATGAACGCGATGTTACCGATGATGTTTCCTGAATTCACAGCGTCTTTCCTTTCTTACGTCAATGACAAATACAAGATTGTGCGGGATCAGGAGATCGAGTCTCCATACGGATGCGTCGAAGCCGCAGAGGCCGGGTCGAGGGCGCTCACGACGGCGGTTGCACCGTCGATGCGGTCAACACGAACCTCGGCGCCAACGGGCAGCGTGGGCCCCTCGGTGCGTGCGCTCCACTCTCCACCCGAGAACTGGATACGCCCGTGGCGCTCTCCCACGGCCTCGGTCACATATCCGGTCTTGCCAATCAGACCGTCAGTATTGCTCGGAACATAACCGCTGGACCGGTCGATACGCCCTTTCAGGAAGGGACGCAGGATGACCAGGAGAGCAATCGAGACGACAATGAAGACGATGACCTGAACCGTCAGGTTTGCGCCGAACGCGCCCGCGATACCCGCCGCCAACGCGCCGATCGCAAACATGAGGAAGACGAAGCTCACGCTCATGACCTCGACGATTCCGCAGAGGAGGGCGCCGAGAATCCACAGCCACCACATACCGCTCACGCTCCTATTCTCACGCGCTCACACCGCGCGCCCACCAGCGCCCGTCAGTGTTGCCGGCGAGCAGAGGCATGCCGTACACCTCGGATAGGTTGACACCGGTCAGGACGTCTTCAATCGGCCCCTGGTGCGTGATCGCACCGTTCGACATGATCGCGCAGTGCGTGGCGCCCGCGGGGATCTCTTCGATCTGATGCGTCACCAGGATGACCTGCGGGGACTTCGAACCCTGCATGATCTCCGACAGAGCGGCGATCAGCAGCTCGCGAGCACCCAGGTCGAGGCCCGAGGTCGGCTCGTCGAGGATGAGCACCTCAGGGTCGGTCATGAGGGCGCGTGCCAGCAGCACGCGCTGGGCCTCACCCTCGGACAGCGTCGAAAACTCGCGCTGGGCCAGGTGCGAGACACCGAAGATGTCCATGAGCGCGTGGGCACGCTCGTCATCGACCTGCTCGTATTCCTCGTCGTGGGCGACGGCAAGGCCCCAGGCGGCGCTGCGCACCGTGTCGAGGACCGACTGAGTTGGCACGATCTTGGCCGCCACCGCGGCCGACGAGAGCCCCACGCGCGTGGCGATCTCTGAGGGGTCGGCGTGCGACAAATCGGTCTCCGACACCGTCACCTCTCCGCTATCGGGAGCGATACGGCCCGAGGCCACGCGCGCCAGCGTGGTCTTGCCGGCGCCATTCGGGCCGACGATGACCCAGTGCTGGCGCGGGCGCGTCGACCACGAGACGTCGGACAGGACCTGCGTGTCCCCGCGTTGAAGGGACACGTGAGAAAGATTCAGGACGTAAGTCATGTATCCAGCCTAGTCGTCTGTCGGGTGACGTGCGCCCTAAACGAGCGAACGGTACAGCTCGGCAGTCTTCACGCCGATCGCTTCCCAGGAGAAGTGATCGCGGGCGCGAACGAGACCTGCCTCGCCCATACGACGGCCCAGCTCCGGATCGTCGAGGACACGCACCAGTCGATCAGCCATCGCTTCCTCAAAGGCGCGAGGATCGAGCGGGGTTCCCGTGCCGTCCTGCTTCTGGTCGATCGGCACGAGGTAGCCGGTCTCTCCATCGACGATGACGTCGGGAATGCCGCCGGTAGCGGTGCCGACGACGGGCAGGCCGAGGGCCATCGCCTCCAGGTTGACGATGCCGAGGGGCTCGTACACCGACGGCGTGATGAAGACCTGCGCCGAGGACAGGATCGCCGCTACCTCGGGCTGCGGGAGCATCTCGGAGATGAGGACGACGCCGGAGCGGCGAGCGCGCAGCTCGGCGACGAGGCCCTCGACCTCTGCGGCGATCTCGGGAGTATCGGGAGCGCCGGCGCACAGCACGAGTTGAACGTCATCGGGCAGGAGCTGGGCGGCGCGTAGGAAGTACGGGAGGCCCTTCTGGCGGGTGATGCGACCGACGAACACGACCGTACGACGAGACGGGTCAATACCGTGCTCGGCGAGAACGCGGGCGCGCAGTTCCTCGCCCGCCTCACCCTCGGGGGCGTGCCACTTGTTCAGGTCGATGCCGTTGTGGATGACGTGTACGCGCTCGGGATCAACGCCGGGGTAGCAGCGCAGAATGTCGTCACGCATGCCGTTCGAGACGGCGACGATCGCACTCGCAGCCTCGTAGGCCGTCTTCTCAACGTAGGAGGACAGGCGGTAGCCGCCGCCGAGCTGCTCAGCCTTCCACGGACGCAGCGGCTCAAGCGAGTGCGCCGAGATCACGTGCGGGATGTCGCCGAGAAGCGACGCAACGTGCCCAGCAAAGTTCGCGTACCAGGTGTGGGAGTGGACCAGGTCAGAACCCTCGCACGCAGCGGCAATCTCGAGGTCAACACCGAGCGTGCGCAGCGCAGCGTTCGCTCCGGCCAGCTGAGGCAGATCGGCATGTCCCGTCACGCCCGGGTCAGCTCCATCGGTACCCGGTTCGCGCGGACCGTCAAACGCCTGGACGCGCAGGTCATCGACGAGGCCGCGCAGGACCTTGGCCAATTCGAGCACGTGGACACCGGCTCCTCCGTAGACGTGAGGCGGGTATTCACGGGTGAGGAGATCAACGCGCATGATGGGGTCCTTCCGACGGGAGCGACGTGTGAGACACATCGTATCCGATCTCACGTCACCGCTGGTCGAAAACGAGACGGTGTAGCAATCGATAGACATTTGTAATACAGTGTGACCACTCCCACGGATCCGCGCCGATGCGGGTCCACTCGACCAACGAAGAGGTGCCACATGGCAAAGAACCACGTTCTGGCAATCGTTCTCGCGGGCGGTGAGGGAAAGCGACTGATGCCCCTGACGGATGACCGTGCAAAGCCGGCAGTCCCGTTCGGTGGTCACTTCCGTCTGATCGATTTCGCGCTGTCGAACATCGTGAATTCCGGATACCTCAAGATTGTTGTCTTGACGCAGTACAAGTCCCATTCGCTCGACCGCCACGTCACAAAGACCTGGTACACGTCTCCCCTACTCGGCAACTTCATCGCTCCTGTGCCGGCTCAGCAGCGTCGCGGCCCGCACTGGTACCTGGGTAGCGCGGATGCCATCTACCAGTCGCTCAACATCGTCGACGACGAGCAGCCGGAGTACATCGTCATCATCGGTGCGGACAACATCTACCGTATGGACTTCTCGCAGATGGTCCAGCACCACATCGATTCGGGCCTGCCCGCCACGGTCGCCGGCATCCGTCAGCCGATCGAGCTGGCTTCGGCGCTCGGCGTCATCGACGGCGAGAACGGGGTTGTCAAGAACTTCCTCGAGAAGCCGAAGAACGCCGTGGGCCTGCCCGACGATCCCACCAAGGTCCTCGCATCCATGGGCAACTACGTGTTCACCACGAAGGATCTGGTCAACGCTCTGCGTGAAGATGCGGCCGACCCCGATTCGAAGCACGACATGGGTGGCAACATCATTCCGTGGTTCGTCGAGCGCGGCGAGTGCGGCGTCTACGACTTCCAGGACAACGACGTGCCGGGCTCGACCGACCGCGACCGCGACTACTGGCGTGACGTCGGTACGCTGGACGCCTACTACGAGGCGAACATGGACCTGATCTCGGTGCACCCGGTGTTCAACCTGTACAACCGCGACTGGCCGACCATGACGATGATCGACGGCTCACTGCCGCCGGCCAAGTTCGTGTACGGCGATGCGGATCGTCTGGGTCACGCGATCGACTCGTTCGTCTCCCCCGGCGTCATCGTCTCCGGCGGTGAGATCGTGCGCTCGGTCATTTCCCCGAACACCTACGTCCACTCGTGGGCGAAGATCGAGGATTCCGTCGTTATGCACGGCTGTCGCATCGGCCGCTCGGCCCGGGTCGTGAAGACGATTCTGGACAAGAACGTCGTCGTTGAGGAAGGCGCCGTCGTCGGCGTCGATCTTGACCACGATCGCGAGCGTGGCTTCACCGTCACCGAGTCCGGCATTACGGTCGTTCCCAAGGGTGCGGTCGTCCGCAAGTGAGCATGACTCACCGTCTCGACGAGCCGGGTGCTCCGCTGCTGTGTGCCAGCGGGGCACCCGGCCTCGTCATCACCGACGTCGATTCGACGCTGATCAGCCAGGAAGTCATTGAAGAGCTCGCCGAAGCTGCGGGCACGCGGGCGCGCGTCGCCGAGATTACGTCTCGTGCGATGAATGGCGAGCTCGATTTCGCGGAGTCTTTGCGCGAGCGCGTTGCAACCCTCGCGGGGGTTCCCGAATCCGTCTTCGGCGATGTCCTATCCGTCATCACCCCCACGAAGGGCGCTCGCGAGCTGATCGACGCAGTGCACCGCGCCGGCGGAAAGTTCGGCATCGTCTCGGGCGGATTCGAGGAAGTGGTCGCTCCCCTGGCGGCCTCCCTCGACATCGATTTCTACGCGGCGAACCGCCTCGAGGTCGCCGGCGGCATGTTGACGGGCCGCGTGCTAGGGCGCATCGTGACCTCCCAGGTAAAGGTCGAGTGCTTGCGTTCCTGGGCCTCGTCCCTCGGTGTCCCGCTCGAGCGCACGGTTGCGATCGGCGACGGGGCGAACGATATCCCCATGATGCACGAGGCCGGGGTCGGTATCGCATTCTGCGCGAAGCCCGCCGTACGCGCGCAGGTGTCGGTCCAGCTGAACACGCCGGACCTGTCTCTGGCGATCACTCCCCTTGGCCTCGCCTAGTACGAAACGCTAGGGTTCGCGCGTGTCTGTCAGGCGGATCATCTTCCCATCCCACCCATCGCGCCAGGCGCGCGCGTACTCGAGGATCTGCGCGGGGTAGATTTCTCCATCGATCTGGGCGGCGGCCTCGTCGATGTCCCACCATGCCTGGGTGTCGATGACGGAGCGTTCCAGCTCGGTCCATCCGTCCCGGCTCAGGGCGGTCGAGGGCGCCTGCGCGATAAAAAACCACTCGTCCTGGCGCGCGGTGACCGCTAGGAAGTCGAACTCGGCGGTCCGGTAGAGGACGGGACCCACCAGGTCGTCAGGGGCCAGCTCGATGCCGGTTTCTTCGAAGACCTCACGCACGGCTGCGGTGCGCGGTTCCTCGCCCTCTTCGATGCCACCACCGATCGTGAACCACCAGAACCGCTCCGGTTGGTCTTCGTCATGGCCCTTGGCCAAGAGGACCCGTCCGCTGTCGTCAAAGAGGAGGACGCGGGCGGCCTCCCGATGGGGAAAGCCGTCCGCGTCCACAGGCCAGTCGAGTGCGCTCATGCCTCCAGGGTAGCTCGGTGGCGGCGCAAGCCCCACACGAGGAGGGCGACACTCACGACGAGAACGGGGATCTCAATCGCGCCGTAGGTCAGGTTCCACGAGTCCTCGGGAGCCAGGAACCCAACACCGTTAGCCTGGGCGTGCAGCGCGAGAGCTCCGACGAATCCGCCGGCCGCGGCGAGGAGGCCCACAAGCACATTCTGTGCGCGCAGCACTGCCCACGCGAGGGCGTAACCGAATACGCCGGTAAAGATGGCATGCGCGTATGCGCCAAGGATGGCACGTACGAGGAACGATTCCCACAGTCCGCTCATCCCGTTTTCAAGGGCGCTCACGTAGTAGCCCACGTCCTCACCCCAGGCGAAACCGAGGCCAACGAGCGCTCCGAGCACGCCGCCCTGCGCAGGACGCGTGAGCAGCTTTCGTGCCGCGAGGATCAGCACCAGAACACCAACTCCCTTGCCTGTTTCTTCGACGAGGGGACCCGTGACGACGGACGTCACGAAATCGACCGCATCATCGCTCAGGTTGCTCGCGGCTACGGCTGAGTCGATGACTGTGTTGCCGTATCCGGCGAAGATGAGCGCGCCACCGGTTCCCCAGCCGAATGCGGCCAACCAGGACAGCACGGTGGGCTTGAGGCGAGCGGCCCATGCGAAGAACACCAGGCCCACAACTGCGCTCAGCGTGGAGGCACCAACCGCAAGCCAGGCATCAGAAGGCGAGACACCCTCGAGGGCGACCGTCAATTCATAGATAGCCGCCCGAACGCTCAATGCAATGAGGATGAGCGAGCACGCGACGAGCGCCCACGAACGAGGGCGCATAGAAACAGCACGAGTCACGTTATTTCCTTTCTGTCGCCCCCCATCATGCCCGCTGTTCCTATGCATCACCTGTGAGGGGGCGATGGAACAGCCGTGAGAAAGCGCTCACGCAACAGACCCCGTAGCGGGAGCCACCGAGAAACCCATCTCGCCTCGTTGACTCGGTTCCGCCCCATTACCCCTGTTCAGCGCGACGTGTCAGGCGACGTGCGCACGACCCGCGACGGCGTTCGTGACATCCTTTTGCTGCTCAGCGATAGACGTCAGTCGCAGGAATTCACGACGCTTTTCAACGGCGTCGGCCAGCATCTGACGATCGTTTTCGATGCGCGAGCGATCGGCGCCGTGGCGAGCCATGAGGCGCTGGTCGAGGCCGAGGGAGGCCAGGTCGGACAAGAAGGCGCGCATCGCGCGCTTCGCATCCCGACCACCCTGGGCAGCCCACTTGAAGGCGGCTTGACGCGCGCGACGATCGGTCGCCATCGAGACTTCGCCGGGAAGGATCCATCCGGTGCGCACGTAGGGAACCAGGCCCTCGCGAATGTGGAGAGCCTCCCGGCGCGCAGCTCGCAGCAGCAGAATCGACCAGAGAACGAAGCCGGGAATACCCACCACAAGATACATCGCAATGAAGGCCAATCCGGATCCGGTCAATGCGGTGCTTCCATTCCACACGAAGTGAATGAGCATCGCGAAGAACCAGAAGACGACGACGATAGCGGTCTTCGACCAGCCCCGCTTGAACTTGAGGAGGGCGAGCGCCAATCCGATGCCCGTCATCGAGGTGGCCATCACGTGCAGGAAGGGCCCTGCCAAGGCGCGAAGAACGAACACAAACACGAGAGTCTTTGTTCCTTGGCCCTCGGTGCGCAGGAAGTACAGGATGTCCTCGAAGAAAAGGAACCCGGCCGCCGAGAATCCCGCGTACACGACACCGTCGAGCACCGAGTTGATGGAGTTGCGGCGGACAACGACGATGATGAGAACGCCGATGCCTTTGAGGGTCTCCTCAACGAGGGGAGCGATGAATGACGCGGCGAGTGCCTCCGCACGGTCGAAGTCACCGATTGTAGCGGCAATGTCCTCGCCCAGTGCCGTATTCATGATCATCGCCGACAGCGTTGCCACGCCCCCGCCCCACAGAAACATCGCGAGCTTCGTCGTCCACGGTTCTGGCTCCCAGCGATCGATCCGCTGGAGGAAGCCGACGACGATCACGAGGGCAACCAGGGACAGCAGCGTCGTCTTCACGAAGGATGTCACACTCGAAGACTCGGGTGCCAGACCGTAGACGATGATGCCGATGGTCCCCAGCACGCCGATCGTCGTCATGACAACCTCGAACCAGGGGAAGGAATGCGCGGCCTTGGGAGGCTGCCAGACGGGAGCGGCATCGTCGGGGGCCGGTGCTGAGACGCCATCGGTGGAGTCGATGGTCGCGCTGCTGATCTTGCTGAGGCGATAGTCCTCGCCGGGCCCTCCCCAGTGGGTCGCATGCATATCAGTAACCTCGTCCGCCGGTCTGCGTGTCATCATCAAAGTCAATGGGCTCGGGAATCGGAGCATGCCCGGCCAGTCGCAACAATTTTACCATTCGTGCGGAACGCAGGGCACGAACTCCCGCGACATCCACGTTATGGACGTTGCGTGTGAGCTCGATGCGATAGCACGTCGCATCCAACGCTTCCAAGCGCGCAGCGGCTTGGGAATCCGATGCAATGCGCGCCCGTTCTTCGAGGGTGAGAGTCTCACGGATTGCGCGAGACAGCGCGGACGCACGCTCCAAACGCGCGGCGACCTCGACACGATCGCCCTGGCGTTGCGCCGCAGTTCGGCGGTCGAGGCCATCGGTGGTGAGCTGGTCTCCCCCGTCCTGAATGTAGGCGCGTGCGGCGTCGGCGAGGCCGGAGTTTTCCAGACCGGCGCTGCGGCTCAACAGGTCTGCCTCGGAGGCCCGTCGCAGCAGGAGGCGCGAGAGCGAGTCGCGTGAAGCAAGGATGCGCTGATGGAGCCGGTCCAGACGGCGCGCGCGCGTGATCGCGAATCCTGCGACGACGCCGAGCGCAATAACAGCGAATACGATAGCGAGAAGCAGCCAGGGGGACAGCGAGATCATGCGAGTTCCTCCCCTTCTTCGCCGCGGCCTCGGATCAGGTCACGTGCCCGGCGCGTTCCCGATTCGGCGGGACTACCCATGGCGATCGCCAGCTTGTAGACCTCGAAGACCTTATCCGCTACAACCTCCCAATCATACTGCGCCGATGAGCGCGCTCCGGCTGCGGACAGCTCCTCGAGGCGGTCGTGGTCTGTCAGCAGGTCGATGAGTGTACGTGCGAGCGAGTCACTGTTGCCCGTCTCGAAGAGCGCGCCAGCTCGCCCGTCCTCTAGCACCGCACGGAAGGCTGGGATATCCGAGGCAACGACAGCCGTATGAGCCGCCATCGCCTCGACAAGGACGATACCGAAAGACTCGCCGCCCGTCTGCGGAGCGACGTAGATGCTGGCGCCCGCGAGCAAGGATTCCTTTTCCTCGTCGCTGATTCCACCCAGGAAAGACACCGAATCACCAAAACGCTCGACGGCCTGGCGAATCTCCGGGGCATCTCCTCGGCCGGCAATCAGGAAACGGGCACCCGGGAAACGCTCGAGAACACCAGCAATGGCACCGGCGAAAATGCTCAGACCCTTGCGGGGCTCATCGAGGCGGCCAAGAAACACGATGACCGGACGTTCGTCCGTCGCCACCCACTGTTCAAGGGGCTGCGCGCTGCGGAACGAGGCCGTTTCGACCCCGTTCGGAATGATGACGGCATCGCCGCCGTGGTGCTCGATCAGCGTTCGGCGCGCTTCCTCGGACACCGCGATGCGCACTCCGATGCGTTCCATGTACAGGCGCATGGGGGCCGAGGCAATCGCGCGCGAGACCGACCGACCGAGGGCCGCGTGGAATGTCCCCACGAGGGGGGCAGTCGACAGCATCGCAGCTGCCATTGACACCGAGGGAACGACAGGCTCGTGGACGTGCACGACGTCAAAATCGTTGTCTGCCAGCCAACGGCGAGTACGCGCGAGCGCCTTCGGCTTCACGGAAATATTGGCCACCGATCCGTTAAAGGGGATCGACACGGACGAACCGGCGGACGTGATCCACTCAGGCAGGTCCTCCGAGGTCGACGGCGTCAGCACCTGAACGTCGTGTCCGCGGGACCGCAGCTTCAACGCGAGGTCGCGAATGTGGAAGCCCACTCCCCCGGGCACATCCCAGGAGTACGGATTCACGATTCCAATCTTCATCGATTCTTCCTCTCATGCTCGGCCCTCGCGCGCGCCAGGCGCTCGGGGTCAAGATCCTCCACATACACGCGCTGCATCATGTGCCAGTCCTGCGCCTTGGTCGCCATCATGGCGGCGAATTCGTCTACCCACGCCTGCGTGAGGGCCTCGACGCGATTGAGGCCGGGGCGCTCCTGGCCATCCGCATTGATCGGTCCGACGCAACGCACGCGGACATCGGCCCCTGTGGGTGTCTCGTTCTCGTACGTGATGCAGGCTGCAAAGAGCGGACGCTCCAGCTTGGTCGCGAGCGCAGCGGGACCCGCGGCAACGAGTGCGCGCCGCGTCCCCAGGTCGACCTCAATGCCCGAACCCGAAATATCCCGGTCTGCAAGAAGCGGGACGATGACGCTACGGCCGCGCACACGCTCGATGAGGGTGGAAAAGACCGACTCTCCCTTCGCAACGCCAATGATCTCCATGCCGAGGCCTTCGCGCAGCGACACGAAATGCTCAAACAGCGCGGGAGGCTCCACTTTTTCAGCCACGGTCACGATGCCACGACCGTGTGCGCACACCCACGCACCGGCACGATCCCAGCTGCCGGAGTGTCCGAGAGCGAGGACGACCGGTCCATCTTCGCTGGCCGCCGCCAGGGCCTCGAACCCCTCAAAGGCGACTCCGTCAAGAAGCGGCTCGCCGCGACGTGAGCCGAGCATCAGCTGTTCGGCGTAGTTGCGAATGTGCGAACGAACAGCACCACGCACCTCATCGGCGGATGGCTCCGTTCCGGTCAGACGCGCCATGTTGGCACACAGCCGGTCGATCATGGCACCCCCGCGCCGTGCTGCAATCGAAGCGCCGACGTCGGCCATGCGCATGACGAAGCGCAGCGGCAAGCGAGGGGCGATCGAAAAGGCAAGCGACAGGGGCGAAAAACTCACGGCGTTCCTTCGTCGATGTTGCGGGCAGTGAACCAGATGCGCTGGCAGACGGTCACGAAGGACGCAAACGCCACCCAGGTCAGGCCAGCCGCAAACACCCACTCGGGCAGACCAAGGCTCATGAGAATGGCCGTGCCCATACCAATGATGAGGCGGTCGGTGCGCTCGGCGATGCCCAGCTTGGCGACGACGCCGACGGATTCGGCGCGGGCGCGCGCGTAGGGAACGGCTGCCGCACCAACGATCGAGCAGATGCCGGCGATGATCGCCCAGGTGCGCACGAACGAGTCATCCATCTGGAAGACCGCGTAGGCGGTGAGGGAGCCAAACACGGCGCCGTCGCCCAGGCGGTCGAGCGTCGAATCGAGGAAGGCACCAAAACGCGTGCCGCCCGTCGTCATGCGCGCGAGCGTGCCGTCCACGGAGTCGCCAAACATGACGACGGCCAGGGCGATGCCGCCCTGCCAAATCCATCCTTGAGGAATGCAGATGACCGCGATCGCGACCGTCGCAACAGTGCCCGCGACCGTCACCATGTTCGGGGTGACACCCACGCGTGCGAGAACGCGAGCGAGAGGCGTAAAGATGGCCTTCGTGATGGAACGTCCGTGGTTTCCGAGCATCAGTCCTCCTTGGGCCAAGCGGCGGCGAGCCGAGCACGAGCATCCTCGAGGAGCTCAGGCACGGCCTTCGTCTGCGCAATAATCGGCAAGAAGTTCGCGTCGCCCAACCAGCGTGGAACGACGTGCTGGTGCAGGTGGGCGGCGATACCGGCACCGGCCACATCGCCCTGGTTCATGCCGAGGTTGAAGCCCGCCGGAGAGGCAACGGCGCGGGTGACACGCATGGCGGTCGCCGTCAGGTTACCCAGCTCGACGCGTTCCTCGTTGGTGAGCTCCGTGTAGTCAGAGACGTGACGATACGGGCACACGAGCAGGTGCCCGGAATTGTAGGGGAACAGGTTCATGAGCACGAAGCACGTGTCGCCGCGGTAGACGATCAGTCCAGCCTGGTCGTCCTTACCGGGCGCCGTGCAGAACGGGCACCCCACGTCCGAGGCGTCGGCGGGCTTGCCTTCGCCGCGGATATAGGCCATCCGGTAGGGGGTCCAGAAACGACCAAAGCCGTCCGGGACGCCCGCCAGCGAGCGGGCGTCCTCGGTCGGCAACGGGCCGTTCGGGGTACCGATCGAGTCGGAACCGGCGTCGCGGCTCATGACACTCACGCCTCGTCGAGGCCGTCGATCTGGTCCGCGTTATTGCGCTGCTCGATGTGCGAGACGATCAGCTCGACGGCACGATCAACGGCGACACCGTTGTGCTGCGAGCCGTCACGCAGACGGAAGGACACGGCCCCGGCCTCGACGTCCTCGCCGCCGGCGATGAGCGTGAACGGGATCTTGTCCTTGGAGGCGTTGCGAATCTTCTTGCCGAAGCGGTCGTCCGACAGGTCGGTCTCGACGCGCACGCCGCGCTCACGCAGCTTCGCGGCAACGTCCTTGACGTAGCCGTCAAAGGCCTCAGCGACGGGGATGAGACGGACCTGGACGGGCGAGAGCCACGCCGGGAATGCGCCCGCGTAGTGCTCGGTGAGAACGCCGATGAAGCGCTCGACCGAACCCAGCTTGGCGGAGTGGATCATGACGGGGCGCTGACGGGAACCATCGGCCGCCGTGTACTCCAGATCGAAGCGGTCGGGCTGGTTGAAGTCGTACTGAATCGTCGACATCTGCCAGGTACGACCGATCGCGTCCTTAACCTGCACGGAGACCTTGGGGCCGTAGAAGGCGGCGCCACCCGGATCCGGAACCAGGTCGAGGCCGGTCGCGGCGCAGGCGTCCTCGAGTGCCTTCGTGGCGGCCGCCCAATCCTCATCCGAGCCGATGAACTTGTCTTTCTTCTTGCCGTCCTCGTCGCGCGTGGACAGCTCCAGGTAGAAGTCCTTGAGGCCGAAAGCGGAGAGAATCGACAGGAAGAACTCGATCTGCGTACGAATCTCCTCCGAGGCCTGCTCAGGCGTGCAGTAGGTGTGCGAGTCGTCCTGCGTGAAGCCGCGCATGCGGGTCAGGCCGTGGACGACGCCGCTCTTCTCGTAGCGGTAGTCGTGGCCCAGCTCGTAGAAGCGCAGGGGCAGCTCGCGGTAGGAGCGGCCGCGCGAACGGAAGATCAGGTTGTGCATCGGGCAGTTCATAGCCTTGAGGTAGTACTCCTGGCCTGCCTTGGTCACGTTGCCGTCCTCGTCGCGCTCTTCGTCGACGAGCATGGGCGGGAACATCGTGTCCGCGTAGTAGGGCAGGTGACCCGACGTGTGGAAGAGTCCACCCTTGGAGATCTCGGGGGTGTGCACGAAGTCGAAGCCGGCCTTCTTGTGACGGTCAGTCACGTAGGACTCGATCTCGTGACGCAGGATGCCACCCTTGGGATGGAAGACAACGAGGCCGGGGCCGATCTCCTCGGGGAAGGAGTACAGGTCCAGCTCGGCGCCGAGGCGACGGTGGTCGCGGCGCTCGGCCTCCTTGATGCGCTCCTGGTAGGCGACGAGGTCTTCCTTGGAGGCCCAGGCGGTGCCGTAGATGCGCTGGAGCTGATCGTTCGACTGATCGCCCTTCCAGTAGGCGGCCGAGGCCTTGGTCAGTGCGAAGCCGTTACCGATGAGCTTGGTGGAGGGCAGGTGTGGACCGCGGCACAGGTCCTTCCACGCGACCGAGCCGTCGCGGCGGACGTTGTCGTACATGGTGAGCGTGCCGCCGCCGACCTCGACGGAAGCACCCTCGGCGCCCTTACCCTTCGTGGTGACGAGCTCGAGCTTGTAGGGCTGCTCAGCAAGCTCGACGACAGCCTGCTCCTCGGAAATCTCGCGGCGCACGAAGCGCTGGCCTTCCTTGATGATGCGCTTCATGCGCTTCTCGAGGTCACGCAGCAGCTCGGGGGTCACCGCGTCGATGTTGCCGAAGTCGTAGTAGAAGCCGTCGGTGATGAAAGGGCCGATGCCGAGGTTGACGTCCGGGAAGACGTCCTGGACGGCCTGCGCGAGCACGTGCGTGGCACTGTGGCGCAGGATGTTCAGGCCGTCCTCGCTGGCCAGGGTGATGGCCTCGACGGTCGTTCCTGCTTCAAAAGGCGTCTCGAGGTCACGCGGGGTGCCGTCAACCTTGATGGCGACGACATCGCCCGACTTCTCGAACCACGTTGTGCCCGTGGTCCCCGCCGGTACGGTCTGTTCGTGTCCGTCAATGACGAGCGAGATATCGGGCACTGTGTCTCCTAGTTTCGTTAGATACGCGAGATTGTGTTGCGAATTGAATTCTAGCCCCGTGGCGCGAACGCTTCAGGAGCGGGCGCGCCAGTCCTTCACGGCCTTCGCGGCGCTCAGGGCACGGTAGGTGGCCTTCTTGATGGGCATGTCCCAGCCACCGGGCACGTCTGTGAAGTGCGAGGCGAAGGCACTCTTGTACTTACCGACGCTGTACAGATCGGGGCAACGCGGCGAATGCGCGCCCATCAGGTCGAATTCGCGCACACCGTCGCGGGCAAGGAATTCGGCGGCCAGGAAATCCAGGACCGGGGGCTGGCGCAGGCGACGGCCGGCCTCGGTGGAGGCGCCGTATTCGGCCTGCGCACGGATTCCTTCGACGAGGCAGAAGTCCCAGCACAGGATGTTTCCGTCGGCATCGCGCATCGAGAAAATGCGGGCGTGCTGCGGGCCCAGCGTCTTGAGCAGGCTGAGGTAGTACTCCTTGGGGTGGGGACGGAAGCCGTCACGCTTGGCGGTCTCCTCCATGACGGCGTAGTACTCGTCGATGACGGCCTCGGCGTTGGCGGTGTCCTCATGGAAGGTGACACCCTCGGCCTTGCCCTTCTTCAGGCCGGAGCGGATCGAGCGTTTGCCGGCCTTGGGCATGGCGGCGAGGATCGCTTCTTCGGTCTTGCCGGAGGTATCGATGACGACGGTGCGATCGTAGGAGATCGTCTGCAGCGGCATGCACAGGTCGGGGTGCTGGTAGATGGCGTGCAGGCGGACGAAGGCGACGGTCTTGTCCTTCGCCTTAATCTCACGCACGAGGTCCGCTCGCAGAGCAGCTTCGCGCTCCGGGGAGGCTTCCTTCACCCACGCAGGTCCCCACTTCGCCCACAGGTAGTGGACGCCGCGCACCGAATACTTATAGAGGGTGATGAACGCGATCTTGGAATCATCCTCGCACCAGGCGTAGCGTCCCCACACTCCGTGGCCCTGGGATTCTTCAAACGCTTCCCACACGCACGTCTGTTCGATGGGCAGGGAGCGGTCCTGGAAGCCAGAGACCGCGGCGATCTTGTCTTCCTGAGAAATGGGCACGAGTGCGGTTGTCGTCATGGTGTCCTCGTTGGTCGGAAATATCGGTCGCGTAGGAAGTCAGTCTATCAGGGGCTTCTCCCCCGCTGACGAGGCCGGGGCCGGGCAGGGAAGGGGCGTGACGTCAGTAGGACGTCTCGGTGGGTTCCGGATAGTAGCGGGCGAACTTACGCCTGTGGTTCTGCTTCTGGAGCCACACGGTGAGGTTGCGGCGCAGGTCCTTCTCGGTTGGGTTGAGGAGCAGGTCGAAACGACGCCCCTCGCGGATGATGCGCTTGACGCGCGCGCGCAGCTCGGGGTCCGTGATGTAGTGAAGGAGGAGCGAATCGGGAACGAGGGTGTAGAGGATCTCGTCGGTCGCCTGGGTCTGCTCGCAGGCCTTGCCGTCAATAAGGTCCTCGACCATCGGGATCATCGGGTTCGCGCCGGCGGCGGCCATGTACCAGTTGTTGCGACCGATACGCGGGTTCACCTCAAAAAAGAGCGCTCGCCCGTCCCTGGGATCGATCTTCACGTCGAAGTTCGCGAAACCGCGGTAGCCGTTCTCGGTCAGTAGGGCGCAGGCATCGCGCCACAGCGTCGGGAAGTCCTCGGTGATCATCGCGACGGGGTTTCCGATCATCGTGGGCGCGTGATCTTCGAGGAGGACGCGCGCCGACCCGATCAGGGTCACCTCTCCGCGCGAGTCTACGTACGCCGTGATCGAGCGCATCGCGGTGTTATCGCCGGGAATCAACTCCTGCACCAGGAAGGTATCGCGGAAACCCGCAGCCTTCAGGGTCCCCCACAGCTGAGTGAGTTCCTCGGCCGTGTCGATGAACCAGATCTTGCGCTTGCCCTCGAACTCGAGCACATCGTAGGGCTCACCCTTGGCAGACTTAGCAACCACGGGGAAACTGAAGGGAATCTCAGGAGCGGCCCAGGCCTCGTCCTCCGCTCCGGAGAAATCGACCTCGACCGTCCCCGGCGTGGCAATCCCCGCACGCTCGCACGCACGAGCAAATTCTGCCTTGTCGGTCAGTCGATCCATGACCTCCTCGGTGGGGAACGGCAGCGCGTAGTGGCGTGAGAGCGTCTCCATGTTCCGGGCGACGAACGCCGAGAAGATGTCGTGGTTGGCCATCAGGATGAGCTTCTTGTCCGAATGCTCACCCGCAATGGTCATAAGGACGTCCAGGAGCTGTGCGTCACTCGCATGGGCGCTCACGTGGCGGACATCAAAAAAGTGCGAACGCGTGATCGACTCGGTCGGCTGCGATCCCACGCAGATGCACCGACAACCGAACGCTTCGTTGAAACAACGCCCAATTCCGTAGACTCCGAAGTCTCCTCCGATAATGACGGGCAGGATGTCTTCGCGGGGCATCAGCGGTCGCGTCTGAGTCAGATAGTCGATCGTCATGCCACAAGCCTAGCGCCTGGTAGGATACAGAACGTTCCCTGAGACCTCTCTCACCAACACGGAAGTACATCATGAGCACGCCCTATTCTCCCGAGAATCAGCAGCCTTACCAGCCCCAGCAGGGTGGATACCCCCAGCAGGGCGGATACCAGCAAGGTGGCTTCGGGCAGCAGCCCACCCAGCAGATGCCCACCATGGGCGGTTACGGGCAGCAGCCCACCCAGCAGATGCCCGCCCTGGGGGCCTACGGTCAGTCTCAGGGCTACGGCCAGCAGGCCCAGCAGGGCTACTACCAGCAGGGCCAGTTCCCGGGCGCCCCGGGCGGCGATCAGCCGGCAAAGAAGAAGACTGGCCTCATCATCGGCATCATCGCGGCCGTCGTGGTCGTGCTCATTGCCGCCGGCGTCGCCATCTGGTGGTTCATGTCCGGCGACGACTCTTCCGACGCCGATGCTGCCCAGAGTGCCCCGAGTGCCGCTGCCCCGTCCGCGGGCGCAAACCCGTCGCAGCCCCCCGTGGGCACCAACCCCTCGCAGCCTCCCGTCGGTACCAACCCCTCGCAGCCTCCCGTCGGTACCAACCCCTCGCAGCCTCCCGCGGGTACGTCCCCCTCTAAAGGCACGGGTCCTGGCGCCGGCTCTGATCCTGACATGGAGAAGCAGGCCATCGCCGAGTGCACGAAGGAAATCAACAGCGACTACACGAACGCAAACGTCTCGGACACGAAGCTGGAACTGAAGGAAAGCTACGGTGAGACTAAGTGGTGGGACTACACCGGTACCGTCACCGGAACAAGCACTATCACGAACAAGCCTGTCACGACCCGGTTCACGTGCTCCGTGTTCTACTTCTCGAGCACGAAGGAATACTCCGCTGTCGTCATCCCCGAAACCTACTGACACGCGCTGACAGTTTCCGATAGACCGAGGGAGTCCCCATGTCCACCCCCTTCAACCCCAACCAGCAGCCAATGCCCGGCAACGGTCCGTACCCAACCGGGCAGCCGGCAAAGAAAAAGACGGGCCTCATCATCGGGATCGTCGCAGCCGTCGTGGTTGCGCTCATTGCCGCCGGCGTCGCCATCTGGTGGTTCATGTCCGGCGACGACTCTTCCGACACTGATGCTGCCCAGAGCGCCCCGAGCACCTCGGCTCCCGCGGCAGGGACCAACCCTTCCGCACCTGGCGGCACCAACCCCTCGCAGCCGCCCGCGGGCACCAACCCCTCGCAGCCCCCGGTGGGTACCAACCCCTCGCAGCCCCCGGTGGGTACCAACCCCTCGCAGGATACAGCCCCTGGTGGCGGCTCTAACTCCGACCTTGACCAGCAGGCCTTCGCCGAGTGCAACAAGGAATTCGACTATTTTTACACGAATGCAAGCGTCTCTGATGTAAAGCTCGAGTGGACGAATACCGCCGCCGATGGTACCCGGGCGTGGATGTACAAAGGCACACTCACCGGTACGCGCAAGGCAACGAAGCAGAACGTCAACGCTCCTTTCACCTGTGATGTCGCCTACTTCGTCAGCTCAAAGAGTTTCAAAGCTGCCATTAACGTCAAAGATTACTGAGACACAGCACTGTGACCTCGTCGAGCACGACAACTCCACTGCAGCGCACGCGCACTGACAGTTTCCGATAGACCGAGGGAGTCCCCATGTCCACCCCCTTCAACCCCAACCAGCAGCCAATGCCCGGCAACGGTCCGTACCCAACCGGGCAGCAGTTCGGCGCCGGTTACGGCCAGCAGCCCGGCCAGCAGATGCCTGGCGCTGGCAGCTACGGTCAGCCTCAGGGCTTCGGGCAGCAGCCTCAGCAGGGCTACTACCCTCAGGGCCAGTTCCAGGGCGCTCCCTATGGTGGAGCGCCGGAGAAGAAAAAGACGGGCCTCATCGTCGGTATCATCGCAGCAGTCCTGGTCGTCGCTATCATCGCCGGCATCGTGATCTGGGCACTGAACAAGGACGACTCTGACTCAGTCGCTGATTCACCCACTATGCCGGGGGTTCCTTCTCAGGGCTCCGGCCCTGCGGCGGGCACCAACCCGATGCAGCCGCCTGTGGGTACCAACCCGTCGCAGGGGACCGCTCCGGGGAATGGGAGCGCCGGACAAGGTGACATGCAGCAGCGGGTTGCCTCGATGTGCAAAGAGGAAATCAATAAGAAGTTTTCAAACGCCAACATCTCGAATGAGAACTTTACGCAGCCGGAGGTCCTCCCCAACGGCCAGAAGCAAATCTACACCGGGATCGTCAGCGGAACCGAAACCTCAACGAACAAGAGCGGACGTTGGGAGTTCACATGTAACGGCTACTACATTAAAGACATGAACGACTACACTGGCTGGATAACCTACAAAGAAGCCTAAGCCGTCACGTTCACGAGCTACCTTCAACGCACGTTGCGTTCACCTTGGAGACCGGCTCAACCTATCGAACCACAAACGGGAGCACCAATGTCGAACCCCTACAGCCCCAACCAGCAGCCTGCTGGCGGAAACGGCCAGTATCCGGCCGGGCAGCAGTACACCCAGCAGATGCCCACCGCAGGCGGATATCAGCAGCAAGGGTACCCGCAGCAGCAGGGATACGCCCAGCAGCCTCAGCAGGGCTACTACCAGCAGGGCCAGTTCCCGGGCGCCCCGTACGGTGGAGCGCCGGAGAAGAAGTCGAAGACCGGGCTGATCATCGGCATCATTGCAGCTGTGGTGGTCGTGATCCTGGTCGCTGGCGTCGCGATCTGGGCCCTGACCAAGGACGATTCCTCCACCGACGAGGCATCGGCCTCGCCGAGCGCTCCGACCAGCGCAGCGCCCACGTCCGCTCCTTCCGCGGAGCCCAGCCCGTCGGCTCCCATGACTCCCGCCCCTGCACCGACCCAGTCCACGCCGCCCGTCAGCACAAAGCCCAGCCCCGCACCGACCCAGGGTACGGGTTCTTCCGGGAGCGTCAGCTCCGATGAGGAATACGGCGTCAAGTCTGAATGTAAGTCCGCACTATCGCAGACGGTCCAGCAGGGCAAGCTTGACAACTGGACAGTCGAGCGTGACGGCGTGGATTCGAGCGGACGTCCTCAGTACCTATCGAAGGGCCAGTTCAACGGCACTCTTCTCACGGGCAAGAGCGGCACCTTCGACTTCACGTGCACAGTCGTCTACCACCAGGAGAATGGCTTGTACGAGGCGTGGGCTTCTATCGACGCCTACTAAACCGTACAACCGACAAGCGCAATGATCATCCACCCCGAGCTGCTTCCTGAAAAGCGCTACGCAGCGCAGCCCTGGTGGAAGAACGCCGTGCTGTACCAGGTCTATCCCCGTTCGTTCCAGGATACGAACGGGGATGGACTCGGAGACCTTGCGGGGATTATCCGCCGCCTCGACTACCTCGCTGAGCTGGGTGTCGATATCGTGTGGATATCCCCGATCTACCGCTCCCCTCAGGCGGATAACGGCTATGACATCTCGGACTACCGCGACGTCGATCCGCTGTTCGGAGATCTCGAGGCTTTCGATGCGCTCGTTACGCGCGCCCACGACCTGGGCATGCGCATCGTCATGGACCTCGTTGTCAACCACACGTCGATCGAGCACCCCTGGTTCGTTGAGTCAGCGTCGAGCGTCGACTCGGAGCGTCGAGACTGGTACTACTGGCGGGATCCGCGCCCTGGTTTCGAGCCTGGTGCTCCAGGTGCTGAGCCGACAAACTGGGAGTCGTTTTTCGGCGGGCCGGCGTGGGAGTATGACGCATCCACGGGCCAGTATTACCTTCATCTTTTCGCACGCGAGCAGCCCGATCTGAACTGGGAGAACCCGCAGGTTCGTGACGCCGTCTACGACATGATGAACTGGTGGCTCGACCGGGGCGTCGACGGCTTCCGTGTCGACGCGATTGACGTTATTTCGAAGCTACCGGGCTTGCCCGATGGCGGCCCGCCCCGCCCGCCGTTTGGGGTCGGCCACGAATGCTTCGCGGACGGGCCTCGTCTTCACGAGTTCCTGCAGGAGATGCACGAACGGACGTTCGCTCACCATCCGGGGTCGTTTACGGTCGGTGAGGCCTCGAACGCATCCCCCAAGACCGCACTGCTGTTTTGCGATCCCGAGCGCCGCGAGTTCAACATGCTCATCCAGTTCGAGCACGTCAACCTCGGCCTCGAAAACGGAAAATTCTTACCCCGCCAGCTGGCACCCGGGGAACTGGCGGATGTTCTCACTCGCTGGCAGGACACGCTCGGGGTGCGCGGATGGAACGCGCTGTACCTGGAGAACCACGACCAGCCGCGCTCGGTGTCCCGTTTCGGGGATCCGTCACACTACTGGTACGAATCGGCAACCGCCCTGGCGACCGCCTATTTCCTCCAGCGCGGCACCCCCTTCATCTATCAGGGCCAAGAGATCGGCATGCTCGGCGGCGACTTCACGACCGAAGCCGATTTCCGTGACGTCGAATCCGTGTCATACATGGAGCGCCTGGGGATCGAAAAGGTCCCCGAGGGACTCGCCGCAATGTCACGAGATAACGGCCGGACCCCGATGCAGTGGGACTCCTCCCCCGCTGCCGGTTTCTCTGAAGCAGTCCCCTGGATTGGCGTACCCGCTTCCGCTGAGCACATCACCGTCGCAGCGCAAGCGGATGATCCCCAGTCCATTCTGACGTACTACCGCGCGCTCATCAGTGCTCGCCACGTCATCCCCGCGCTGACCGATGGAACGTTCTCACGGATAGATGCCTCAGCGCCTGCGCTTTTCGTCTATCGGCGCAGCGCTCCAGGTTCGGACGTCCTCGTGATGGTCAATCTGTCCGGTCAGCGCCATGCTCCCCTGTTCTCTCCGGAGGACGAGGCCGTGGCTTCGTTGCCGTGGCGCCTCTACCTGGGCAATACGGACACGTCGTTCGTCGAGACGGATGACGCCGGCGACCGCATACAGAGCGAACCCACTGTTACCACACCGTTGAAGCCGTGGGAGGCTCGAGTATATCTCCTCGCTGGATAGAACCACGAGGAACTGCCCAAGGCGCCATCGGGCTCAATGCAAGGTGGCGCTGCGCTCTGTGAGCAACACCCCGACCATCGGCGAATGACCGTCGTTCTTTTTGCACGATTAGTGGTTTCCGGTCTCAGTACAGCTGCTTCACGCACGTAGAACACGCGGGTGGGAAGACCAAGTCTTCCCACCCGCGTGTTCCGCATGATTCGCGCATTCGCGTCACCGGTCCGGAGCCGCGAGAGGCACGTTCATCGGGTCAGCGCTGACGACGCTTGACGGCGACGAGCGATCCACCCGCAAGGGCCACGATTCCGGCCAGGACGCCGACATTCGCAGCATCAGCACCGGTCTTCGCCAGGCGCGGAGCCGGAGGCGTCGAAGGCGTCGGGGTCGGCTCCGGCGTCGGGGACTCCGAAGGCGTGGGGGTGGGCTTCGGAGACTCCGAGGGGGTCGGAGTGGGCTCCGGGGTCGGCGTCGGGGTCGGCGTCGGCGTGGGCGTCGGGGTCGGCGTCGGGGTCGGCGTCGGGGTCGGGGTCGGGGTCGGGGTCGGCGTCGGGGTCGGCGTCGGGGTCGGCGTCGGGGTCGGCGTCGGGGTCGGCGTCGGGGTCGGCGTCGGCGTGGGCGTCGGGGTCGGCGTCGGCGTGGGCGTCGGGGTCGGCGTCGGCGTGGGCGTCGGGGTCGGCGTCGGCGTGGGCGTCGGGGTCGGCGTGGGCTTAGGCGTAGGGACCAGCTTGTTGTTCAGGTTCAGCGCAAAGAGTTGATCCTCGCTGAGCTTGAAGGTCGCCTCGCGGTTGTTGGCCTTGAGGGTCACGCCCTGCGCGGTATCGAACACGCGGCTCTCGGCCTCGTTCCAGGTCACGCCATCGGCTGCAGGGAGGTCGCCCTCGGAGATGGTCACCTCGGTGCCCAGCGGGAGGGCGCCCGGGTAGCTGTAGCTCTTACCGGCCTTGACGGTCGCCTGGTAGGTCTTATTGACCGACGGATCGGCGTCGTTCTTCAGCGTGATGTTGAGGGTGTACTCGAGGTCCTTCGCGTTGTCGGGGAGCTCGCCGTCAACCTTCTTGGTCACCGAGAACGTCTGGTGGGCAAAGGCATCCGCAACGGCGCCAAAACGCACCACCTTCGTGACGGGGGAAACCTTCTTGCCGGGCACGTTGAACTCCACGGTGTTGGAGAACTTACCGACGATGTCGGCAGCGCGCTTGGCGCCCTCGACGCGAGTCGGAATCTCGACGATCGCCGACTGGTTCGCAGGAATCTCAGGGAACGTCACGGTCAGCTTCTGGGGAGTGCACTCGACCGTCGAACCAGTACCGAAGGCACCGTTCGAGGTGTCCTTGCTCTGGCGCTTACCCTCGGGCGTGGTCGGATCGACGACGACGAAGGTGTGCTTCTTGACGTAGTCCGTCACCGTGGCGCAGTCGTAGCTCCATTTTTCACCGGCGGGAACCTCGTCGACGATCGACGCACCGGTCACGGCCTTATCACCGGCCGGCAGGATCACACGCCACATGATGGCCTTGTTCTCATCGCCATCCTCACTGTCGTTCAGGCCAATCCAGCCCTCCTTGACAGTGCGAGCTTCACCGGTGGGGCGCACGACCATGTTGACCTTGCGCGAGACCACCTTGTTGCCGACCTGCACCACGAAATTCTCGTTGGCGGGGCCGGTGTACTGAATCGTGGCGCTCGTCGTCACGGAGCCCGCCCACTCGGCGGCCGAGTCGGCGTTCTCGTTAAAGACGACGGTGACGATACCGTCGGTCCCCCAGGTGCCGCAGCCGATGACAACGCCGGTTGCGGAACGGACGTCAAAGGTACGCTCGGTGGTGGGGCGCAGGATCGGCTGACCCGTGTTCGCCTCGGCGACGGTCGCGTCGTAGGTGAAGAAGTCGCCGGCCTTCACAGCACCGTTCGTCTTCCACGGCAGTTTGACGCCGACGTCCCACAGGTTCGCGATTGTCTTCGCTTCTGCACCCTGGGGATTGACCAGCTGCAGGTTATCCCAGTCAAGGTCAACCTTGTTGTTGACGTTCGTCGTGGGGGCGGGGCACGCGAGCGCCGTGGCCGACGCGGTGCGGGTCGTCAACAGCTGCAGAGCACCAAAGAAGCTCAACACCAGGGCAAAAGCTACAAGAAGTGCGCTAAGCCGCCTACTCTTCAACGCAACCATAAAAAAACTCCTGTCGATGGACATGAGACGGTATCGCCTCAAGGTCATAATTATAGAGTAACGGAGCAAAAAGTCCACCGATCAGAGAATTAGCAACAAACTACTCAAATATAATCTCATTGTCAAACAGCTCCAACCTGCATATACACTGAGCTGTAAACGAACGCGTAATTGATCCAATTAAATTTCCTGCACAGCAGGTCAGACGCATTTGACCAGCAAAAACGCGGATTTCAGAAAAGGATGCCGTTCGTCACACTTTCATGCTTCGTTGCCCATCTCAAGCCCGCCTAAGTGTGAACCACCCGCCGTCGCTCCACGCGCGCCCCACCATGGCACCGCACCATCAAATGGCTCCCACAAGCCACAATAGGCCTCGCGAGCAACCGCACCCGATTGGTTACCACAACATAGTCCACCACTCCCCTGCGCGACATTGACAGCAGGAGTTTCATCCACTCATCTTTTGACAGGACTTTTGTCCACATGCCCTACATCCCTCCCACCACACGAATGATCCGCAACTAAGAAAGCACGCACAAAGAAGTGGGCGGGATGAGCATTGCTCATCCCGCCCACTGTGCACCCTCAGGCGCTCATGCACCTCAGGGGTTCATCGTCATCAGCGGCTACGGCGCTTGGCCGCCACGAGAGACAGGCCCGCAATCGCGACGATTCCAGCCAGGACACCCAGGCCTGCCGCGTCAGTACCGGTCTTGGCCAGCTTAGGAGCGGGCGAAGGAGTAGCCGAGGGGGTCGGAGCGGGCATAGAGGGAGTGTCGGACGGGGTCGGGGTCGGGGCCGGCGCCACCGTGTTGGTCAGCGTCAGCGAGTAGACCCGATCATCACTCAGCGTGAAGGTGGCCTCGCGGTTGTCCGCGGAGAGGGTCACGCCATCGGCAGTCTCGAAGACGCGGCTCTCGCCGTCGACCCAGGTGATTCCGACACCGGCGGGCAGATCGCCCTCAGCAACGGTCACGACGGTACCCAGCGGGAGAGACGTGGGGTACGTGTAGGTCTCCCCAGCCTTGACGGAGGCCTCGAAGGTCTTGTTCACCGAGGGATCAGTGTCATTCTTCAGGGTGATCGTCAGCGGGTACTCGAGGTCCTGGGCGGACTCGGGCAGATCACCCTCAACCTTCTTGGTCACAGAGAAGGTCTGGTGAGCGTACGCGTCGGCAGCCGCGCCGTAGTGGAGGGTCTTCGTAATGGGCTCGACGACCTTGCCACCGGGAACGTTGAAGTTGACGGTGTTGGAGAAGACGCCCACGACGTCACCAGCGCGCTTCGCACCCTCGATGCGGGCGGGGAGCAGGATGATGGCGGACTGGTTCGCAGGAATCTCGGCAAGCGTGACGGTCACCTTGGAGGAGGAGCACTCGACCTGCGCGGCAGCACCGAAGGCACCCTTCGAAGTGTCATTGTCCTGGCGGAGCCCCTCAGAGGTGGTCGGGTCGGTCACCAGGAAAGTGTGCTTCTTGGTGTACTCATTGACGACGTCGCAGTTAAAGCTCCAGTTGGAGCCCGCAGGGACCTCGTCGACAATCGACGCACCGGTCACGGCCTTGTCGCCAGCAGGGAAGACAACGCGCCACATGATGGCCTTGTTCTCGTCACCATCCTTATCCTCAGCGAGGTTCAGCCAGCCGTCCTTCTGGTAGCGAGGCACGCCGGGGGTGCGGCGCAGCATGTCGATCTCGCGCTCGACCTTCTTGCCGAGCTTGACCTTGTACTTCTCACCGCCAGGACCGGTGTAGTGGGTCAGGCCGTTGGTGGACACATGGCCATACCACTGCGCGGCAGACTCGACCTTCTCATTGAAGACGACGGTCACCATGCCGTCAGCACCCCAGGTACCGCAGCCGACGACGACACCGTTGTTAGAGATGACCTCAAACTTACGGGCAACGTTCGGGCGCAGAACGCTCTCCCCCGTCGCCGAGTTCACGATCGAGGCATCGTAAGTGAAGTAGTCGCCGGCCTTCACACGGCCGTCAGTCTTCCACGGCAGCTTAATGCCAAGGTCCCACCAGTCGCCCACAGCCTTGGTCTCACGACCGGCGTGGTCGACGAGCTGAGCATTGTCCCAATCCAAGGTGACCTTGTTGCTCACATTCGTGGTCGGCTCGGGGCAGCTCAGGGGGGCCGCAGATGCAGGAGCCTGAGCGCCGACAAACTGCGCCAGGCCAAAGAAACTCAAAACCAATGCGAAAGTCGCAAGAAGAACACCGAAGTGACGGCGCTTCAGGGCAGCCATAGAAAACTCCTGTCAACGGGATGTGCGACGGCGTCGCCGCATACCGCACCAGTCTATGCCAATCACCTGCAATTTGGTCAAGAATCAGAGCGATTAGTTCCCCAGGCACCACAACTAACACGGGCGACAAAAGCAAACGTCGCCGATTTGTCGGACTAATTTATAAACTGACAAATTTGCTGCTCGGGCGTGTCGTCCAGAGGCCGAACAATGGTCGCACAAGGCCGACAAACTCACCGCTCGTTCAGTAAATGCTCAAGCGGCAGAGGTTTCCCACACGACACGCAAGCCCGGGGCTCGCACTCAGAGGCGACCACCCCAGATCACACGGTATATAGGACAAAACGCGTTGGTCATGATTCGGCCCCTAACAACGTCAAGGACCGTGGCGCTGGGCTGGCGCGCTCACGCCACAGCTCCTCAGACAGGATGCGCCCCATCGGGAACATTCCACCTGATCGGGAGCATTCAACCCGTTAGGGAAGATTCCACCCGATCAGAAGGGGTTGAATCTTCCCGATCGGGTGTAACACCTCATCCGTCACAAGCCTCGTCACGGAGTCGGCCGACCATGACACACCCCGTCTTAGCCGGCGACGCTCTATCGACGATAAACTGCGCCTAGCCGGACAGCACCGCACCAGCTAGGCAGCATGACGCCAGGCGTGATGACGGCGGTTTTGCAGCATGAGGACCCTCACTTCGGCATGTTGCCACTGAGGCGGTCTACTTGTTGGGCACAACGGCGCCCGGCCTGGCATGTAGCTCGCACTCGCACCGCTAAATACGCACCCGAACCGCTGAATATGCGCGTGGGCGGCGCTGCCCACGCGCATATCATCGGGCCCACGTGCGCAGTGAGGAGGATAGGCAGCTAGCACGCCTCGGCAAACTGCGCCGCCACACACCGACTCCAACAGAACACAAACAGAAAAGCTCCCGCCGACAAACGACGAGAGCTTCATAAACAAAAAAGCCGGATCATCTGATCCGACTTAGTGGTGGGCGATACTGGGATCGAACCAGTGACCTCTTCCGTGTGAAGGAAGCGCGCTACCCCTGCGCCAATCGCCCGAGGTGGGTACGGGATTCGAACCCGTGTATACGGCTTTGCAGGCCGCTGCCTCGCCTCTCGGCCAACCCACCACACCCAATGGGATCGAGTGGATTCCCGATTGAGAGCGGATGACGGGACTCGAACCCGCGACCCTCACCTTGGCAAGGTGATGCTCTACCAACTGAGCCACATCCGCGTGAACCGCTTGTGCGGCCGGGCTATAGCCCGCCAATCCTGTTACCAGGATGACCGTGGGCGATACTGGGATCGAACCAGTGACCTCTTCCGTGTCAGGGAAGCGCGCTCCCGCTGCGCCAATCGCCCGAGCGGATGACGGGACTCGAACCCGCGACCCTCACCTTGGCAAGGTGATGCTCTACCAACTGAGCCACATCCGCGTTTCTCAGAACGTCAACCGTTCTTCGCAACGGGTAAAACCTTAACAGAAGATCTGGCCAGAACGCAAAACCAAACCCCCGTTATCCAAGTCACACGCTCATTTTCGGGCGGATTATCGCCCAATCGATACACATTCGTGCGAGGCTTGTCGGTATGGAAACGCGACCTGGCAAGGCCTACCCCCTTGGTGCCACCTTTGACGGAACCGGAACGAACTTCGCGATCTACTCCTCGGTCGCAACGTCTGTGACGCTGTGCCTCTTGGACGACGACCTCAATGAAATGCGCATCCCCATGACGGAGGTCGACGCCTACGTGTGGCACGTCTACGTTCCACAGGTGCGTGCCGGCCAGCTTTACGGCTACCGTATCGACGGCCCCTGGGATCCGCAGAACGGTTTGCGTTGTGACCCTTCGAAGCTTCTTCTTGACCCCTATGCGAAGGCGATCGAGGGCCAGCTGAAGGATTCTCTCGACCTCCTCTCCTATCAGGCCGACGATCCTCTCACGCTCAAGGGCGGCGATTCCGCCGACGCGACAATGCACTCCGTCGTCGTCAACCCCTTCTTCGACTGGGAGGGCGACCGCAGCCCGGGCCACGACTACTCCGAGTCAATCATCTACGAGGCCCACATCAAGGGCATGACGATGCGCCACCCAGAAATCCCGGACGAGCTGCGCGGCACCTACGCCGGCATGGCGCACCCGGCGATCATCGAGCACCTGACGAAGCTCGGCATCACCACGGTCGAGCTCATGCCGATCCAACAGTTCACGAACGATACGACGCTCCAGGCCAAGGGATTGTCGAACTACTGGGGCTACAACACGATCGGCTACTTCGCCCCGCACAACGGTTACGCGGCTACAAAGGACCCCGGCGCACAGGTCTCTGAGTTCAAGGCGATGGTCAAGGCCCTGCACGCGGCTAACATCGAGGTCATCCTCGACGTCGTCTACAACCACACGGCAGAGGGCAACCACATGGGCCCGACTCTGTCCTTCCGCGGCATCGACAATCCCTCCTACTACCGCCTCGTCGACGGGGATCGCCAGCACTACTTCGACACGACGGGCACGGGCAACTCCCTCCTCATGAGCTCTCCGCAGGTCCTTCAGCTCATCATGGACTCGCTGCGCTACTGGGTGACGGAGATGCACGTGGACGGCTTCCGCTTCGATCTTGCCTCCACCCTGGCTCGCCAGTTCGCCGAGGTCGACCGACTCTCCGCTTTCTTCGATCTCATCCACCAGGACCCCGTGGTCTCGCAGGTCAAGCTCATCGCGGAGCCGTGGGACGTGGGTGCGGACGGCTACCAGGTTGGCGGCTTCCCTCCCCTGTGGTCCGAATGGAACGGCAGGTACCGCGACACGGTGCGCGATTTCTGGCGCGGCGAGTTCTCCTCGCTCCCCGACTTCGCCTCCCGACTGGCCGGCTCCTCCGACCTCTACGGGACGACCGGCCGCAAGCCGATGGCCTCCATCAACTTTGTCATCGCCCACGACGGCTTCACCCTGCGCGATCTCGTGTCCTACAACGAGAAGCACAACGAGGCGAACCTCGAGGGCGGGGCGGACGGCGCGAACGACAACCGTTCATGGAACTGCGGCGTCGAGGGCGACACGGATGACGAGGAGATCATCGAGCTGCGCTACCGCCAGCAGCGCAACTTCCTGACGACCCTCATGTTCTCGCAGGGTGTGCCGATGATCGCTCACGGCGACGAGCTGGGCCGCACTCAGCGGGGCAACAACAACGTGTACTGCCAGGACAACGAGCTCTCGTGGATCAACTGGGATTTGAATGAGCACGACTACAAGCTCCTGCGTTTCACCCGCCATCTCATCCACCTGCGACGTGATCACCCGGTGATGCGCCGCCGGCGTTTCCTGGAGGGGCCCGCGCAGCGCGGCGGTGAGTCCGAGCTCGGCGAGATCGAATGGTTCACCCCGGCGGGCACTCACATGACGGAAGAGGAATGGAACCAGCCGTGGGCGCGCTCGACGATGGTCTTCTACAACGGCGATGCCATCCGTGAGCCCGACGCGAACGGTCGCCGCATCCTCGACGACGATTTCCTGCTGCTGCTCAACGCCGCTCCGGAGCCCGTCGACTTCACGCTCCCTGACGCGAAGTATGGGCACATCTGGCACACCGTCGTCGACACGGCTGGTGACGATGATCGCGACGAGTACCACTCGGGCGACATCGTGCACGTCGGGCCGCGCACCTCGTTCATCCTGCGCAACCCCCGCCGCTTGGAATCGCCGGAGCAACATCGACCGTGACGAGCCACGCGTACCCGCTACTTATCGACATGAAGGTTGGCGGCGCGTCTGGACCAAAAGGCGCATGGACACCCGTACGATTTGATTTGTGAATGAAAACGCGGTGCCCGAGGAGTTTATGCGGGCTCTGCTGTCCCTGCGACAGGCGGACCACCTGCCGCACATACTCCTCGAGGAAGTTCCCCCACCTCGTCGTTTGGCCCCCTTTACGGCGGCGCTCGCGATGCGAACCACGGACGAGGACGAGGCCGGACAGCCCCTGTCGACTGGTCGTATGGTCATCCTGCACGACCCCGTGGAGCAAATCGGCTGGAACGGTACGTTCCGAGTCGTATGCCAGCTGCGCGCACAAGTCGATGCCGAGATGATCGGCGATCCGATGCTGTCGGAGGGCGTGTGGGGCTGGATGCTCGACTGCCTGGAGACTGCGGGAGCTGGATTCCACGACATTACGGGCACCGTGACGCGCGAAATGAGCGAGGCCTTCGGTGGTCTTGAACTGCGAGGATCGTCTCTGTTCGTCGATGTGCGCGCCTCGTGGACGCCCAACAGTGAGTATCTTGGTGAGCATCTGTCCGGCTGGGCGGATGTCATGCGTCGGACGGCAGGAATCGTGCCTGCCCGTCATCTCGAAGGAGTCTGAGTGCTGGTCAACAATGGCGGCGGTTTGCCGCAGGGCGATACGGATAATCCTGAGCTCATTGCGCAGCCGCGTGGGGGGACCCCCGCCGTCATTGACACCCAGAAGGATCTTGAGGCCGCAGCTCGTGCACTGAGCGCTGGTTCGGCTCCGATCGCCCTGGACGTGGAACGGGCTCAGGGCTTCCGCTACGGCTCCGATCCTTACCTCGTGCAGATTCGCCGCGAGGACGTGGGCACGTTCCTCATCGACACACACGCACTGCCGGACCTGTCCGTGCTGCAGCCGGGCGTGGAGGACGTGTGGCTGCTGCACGATTGCCTCCAGGATCTGCCGAATCTGCGCCAGGTTGGACTGCGCCCCTCCTCCCTGTTCGACACAGAGATCGCGGCGCGCCTCATCGGCCTGGAGCGTTTCGGCCTGGCGGCCGTCGCCGAGCAGGTGCTCGGCCTGGGCCTCGTCAAGGATCATCAGGCCTCGGATTGGTCGGTGCGTCCCCTGCCGAAGGAGTGGCTGCGCTACGCCGCCCTCGATGTCGAGCTGCTGACGGAGCTCTATTATCGGCTCTCGAAGCGGCTCGACGAGATGGGCCGTTGGGAGTGGGCGCAGCAGGAGTTCGCCTACGCCCTGTCGGTCACCCCTCCCGGTCCGAAGCCCGATCGCTGGCGTTCTGTGCCCGGCGCAGGCAAGATCCGTTCTCGCCGCGGCCTCGCGGTCCTCAAGGCTCTGTGGGAGACGCGCGAATCGATCGCCCAGCGCATCGACCTGAGCCCCGGTCGCCTCGTCCGTAACGCCGCACTCGTGCGCGCGGCCTCGAATCCTCCGCGCAACAAACGCGCACTCATGAGCATCAGCGAGTTCCGCTCCCCCGTTGCCCGCCAGTACGAGGAGGAGTGGATGCGAGCCCTCGCCAGCGTGGCCGCCATGACGGAGGACGAGCTGCCTCCCAAGCGCAAGCCCGTGCAGCCGGGTTCGATCCCGGAACCGCGCCACTGGAATCGCATTGACGAGGCCTCGGCCGCGCGCCTGGGAACGGTGCGTAACGCGGTCGCTTCGGTCGCGTCGAGTCTCGGTCTGGCACCCGAGGTTGTGCTCGCTCCCCAGGTGCAGCGCTACCTCGCGTGGGCTCCCCTGGATCCGACGCGCCCGTCGGGTGATGAGGTTGAGGAGCGTATGGTCAATCGCGGTGCGCGCGACTGGCAGATCGATCTGACGCTCGACCCGATTTGCGACGCGCTCGGCGTCTGATTCGAATAATCTAGCGCTCGCCGATTCACTCGACGAGCTCGCGGGCCGCGCGTTCGATGCCGTCGGCGTCGAAGCCGAACTGCGCGATCATGGCCGCGCGGTCGCCGTGCTCGGGGAATCCCTGCGGCACGCCCAGGCAGCGCACGGGAACACCCGTCTCCGCGACCGCGTCGCGCAGCGACCAGCCGAAACCGCCCTGGACGATGCCGTCCTCGACGCTCACGACGCAGTCGTAGTCCCGCGCCAGCGTCGCCAGATCCGGGCAGATGGGGATCATCCACTGCGGGTCCGCGACCGTGACGCTCACTCCATCGCTAGCCAGGCGGCGCGCGGCCTCGATCGCATCGGGCGCGCACGCGCCGGTGCCCACGATGAGCACCCGAGCGCGTGAATCAGCCACTGCCTCGTCGAAGAGGATGTCCACTCTCCCAACGCTGCGTAGTGCTGGCATGGGCTCGGGCAGCGATCCCTTGCGATACCGGATGACGGTGGGAGCATCATCGACATCGAGCGCCTCACGAAGGCGTGCGCGCAGCGTCTGCTCGTCGCGGGGAGCTGCCAGACGCAGGCCCGGGATCATCGAGCACATCGCGATGTCCCAGACACCGTTATGCGAGGCGCCGTCCGCGCCCGTCACGCCCGCGCGGTCCAGTACGAACGTGACGCCCGCGCGGTGGAGGGCGACGTCCATGAGAAGCTGGTCGAAGCCTCGGTTCAGGAAGGTCGCGTAGAGCGCGACGACGGGGTGCGCGCCCTGGTAGGCCATGCCGGCGGCGGAGGCGACGGCCTCAGCCTCGGCGATGCCGACGTCGATCACGCGACCCGGGTAGGCCTCGTGCATGGGGCCAAGGCCCACGGGACGCATCATCGCGGCCGTAATGCCGACGATGTCGTCGCGCGTGGCGGCCTGAACGCAGATCTCGTCGGCGAAGACTCCCGTCCACCCGAAGCGCTCGGGGGCGACCGGAAGCCCGGTCTCAGGGTGAATCGGGCCGACCGCGTGGAAGCGGTCAGCGATGTCTTCCTCGGCCGGCGTGTAGCCGCGGCCCTTTTCGGTGATCATGTGGACGAGGACAGGCTCGTCGAGGGAGCGACCACGGCGCAGAGCGGTCTCGACCGCCGCGATGTCGTGGCCGTTCACGGGGCCGATGTACTTCAGGCCCAGGTCTTCGAACATGACCTGGGGCATCAGCGCGTCCTTGATGCCCGATTTCAGGCCGTGCAGCGCGTCGTAGGCCGCGCGTCCCGGCGTACCGTGGCTCAACAGGTGCTGTTTGCCCCACGCCAGGGCCTTCTCGTATCTGGCGGAGGTGCGCAACGCGTCCAGGTGGGCCGCGAGACCGCCGATCGTCGGCGCATAGGAACGACCGTTGTCGTTGACGATGATCATGATGCGGCGGTTTTTTGCCGTCGCGATGTTGTTGAGTGCCTCCCAGGCGAGGCCTCCCGTCAGCGCGCCGTCGCCGATGACACCCACGGTCCAGGTGCGATCCCCCTGGCGATGCTTCTCACGCGAGATGCCATCCACCCACGCGATCGACGCCGACGCGTGCGAGGACTCGACGACGTCGTGCTCAGACTCACCGCGCGACGGGTAGCCGGACAGGCCTCCCGGGCAACGCAGCGACGAGAAATCTTGACGTCCGGTGAGGAGCTTATGCACGTACGCCTGGTGGCCGGTGTCAAAAATGATCGTGTCCTGCGGGGAGCGGAACACCCGGTGCAGGCCGATCGTCAGCTCGACGACGCCCAGGTTCGGGCCGAGATGCCCGCCCGTTCGCGACACGTTGTCAATCAGGAACGCGCGAATCTCCGCCGCCAATTCGTCCAGCTGCTCGCGTTCCAGGCGACGCAGCTCCCGCGGTGCGCTGCAGCGCGACAGCAGGTCGCGTGACTCTCGTGTTCCAGACATGAGAACCAGTGTAGTTGCCGAAGCGTCTCATCTACAGATCAAAGTGCATGTCAGGTACGTTCGGCCCGCGCAGGCGACAAGCGCGCGCACTAAGATAGGTGGTGTTGGCTCGCCGTACCGCTTAAGGAGGCACTATGTCCGTCACCGTCGCACCCCACGGCCTGTGGAAGTCCCCCATTTCGGGCGATTCTTTCACTGCCCGTTCGGTCACGCTCTCCCAGGTTCGCGTCGACGGACCCGACACCTACTGGGTCGAGGGGCATCCGCGCCAGGGCGGACGTGCGACGCTGCTGCGCCGTCGCGGCACGGGGGAAACGGGCGAGGTTCTGCCTCTCATCGACGGTTCCCGCCTGCCCGATGTCGGCACGCGCGTGCACGAGTACGGCGGCAAGGCATACGCCGTTCACCACGGCGTCATCGTGTTCTCCGATCAGACCGACGGCCGCGTTTACGCCTTTGACACGGCCGATCCGCGCCGCGTCGTGCGTCCCCTGACGACCCTGTCGAAGGTCCGCTACGGCGACTTCTGGATCGCCGACGTGCGCGACCTCGTGTACGCGGTGGCCGAGGATCACTCCGCCCCGGGCGAGCCCGTTAACAAGATTGTCGCTATTCCTCTCGATGGCTCCGCCGCCCGCGACGACAGCGCGATCATCACGGTGTTCGAGGGCACCGACTTCGCTCAGGCTCCGACGGTCTCCCCCGACGGCACTAAGATCGCCTGGATCACGTGGAACCACCCGAACATGCCGTGGACGTACTCTCAGCTGCGCGTCGCGTCCCTGACCTTCGAGGGTACGATCGATCAGGAGGTCGTCCTGGTGGATCGCCCGGGCGTGTGCGTCTACGAGCCGCGCTGGACGCTTGACGGCGATCTCATCCACGTGGATGACTCCTCCGGCTGGGCAAACCTGTACCGCACCCAGGGCTTCGTGTGGCAGGAGGGCGAGGATCCGAACGCCTGGACCTCGCGTCTGCGCACTCGCGCGCTGCACCCGGGACCTCACGCGTTCTCGCACCCGCACTGGCAGCTGGGCCTGCACTCCTACGACAACTACGACAACGACTACCTCGTGTGCTCGTGGGCCGAGGACCAGGTCTGGCACATCGGTACCGTGCGCATCGACAACGGCATGGCCGAGGAGTGGGCGACCGGCTGGTGGCCGATCGGTAACGTCGCCGCAGCGGATGGTCGCGTCGTCTTCCTCGCGGATTCCGCGACGCACACTCCCGCGATCATCGAGGTGTCGCGCGGTAAGACCAAGGTGCTGCGTCCCTCGTCGGAGGCCGAGGTGCCCACCGCTCTCGTCTCCACTGCCGAGATGCTCACGTGGAAGACCTCGGATGGCGAGGAAGCTCACGGTTTCTACTACGCGCCCGTGAACCCCGAGTTCGCCGCCCCCGAGGGCGAGCTGCCCCCGCTCATCGTCAACGTGCACGGCGGACCGACTGAAGCCGCCCGCCCGGGCCTGCAGGTTCCCTTCCAGTACTGGACCAGCCGCGGCTTTGCAGTTCTGGACGTGAACTTCCGCGGGTCGACGTCCTTCGGCCGTCCCTACCGTGAGCGCATCAACGGCAACTGGGGTGTCATGGACGTTCAGGACTGCGTCGACGGCGCTCAGTACCTCATCGATCTGGGCCGCGTCGATCCGAAACGAATCGCGATCCGTGGTCGTTCTTCCGGTGGCTTCACCGTGCTCAACGCGCTTGCGTCCTCCGATGTGTTCACCGCCGGCGCGTCGTTCTCGGGCATCGCCGACCTGGTGAAGTTGAAGGAAACCAGCCACAAGTTCGAGTCGCACTACGACGGAATTCTGCTCGGCACCGACGACACCTCCGACCCGGTGTGGGCGCAGCGCTCGCCCATCAACCGTGTCGGTGAGATTAAGGCGCCGCTCATGCTTCTGCAGGGCACCGACGACCCGGTCGTTCCCGCCTCGCAGGCCCAGGAGATGTACGAGGCGCTGCGCGCCAACGGCAACGCGGTCGCCCTCAAGCTCTACCAGGGAGAGGGACACCGCTTCCGCTCAGCCATCAACATCAAGGATGCGTGGCAGTCGGAGCTGGCTTTCTACAGGACCGTCTGGGGCATCGCCATTGACGCCCCCATTCACGTGGAGATCGCAAACCTGTGACACCCATTAGTCAGTCCCCGCAGCCAGAGGAACCGGCTGCGGGGACTCGCTTGCGCGTCGGCCATACGGTCGCCGCACATCGTTCCCTGCTCGGCGTTGCAGCCGCACTCGTTGGCGCGGTCGTCGGCGCGGCAGCCGTCGTCTTTAACCTCGCGATTCGCGCGTGGACGTGGGTCTCCACCGGCTTCGACGAGTACACGACCCACGTCGGTCAGTCGCACGGCGTGTGGGGATGGGCACCGTGGCTCTTCCTGCTTCTCTCCCCCGCGATCGCCGGCCTCCTGTACGGGCCACTCATCCAGCGTTTCGCCCCCTCGGCGAAGGGACACGGCATCCCCGAGGTGATGCTCGCGGTGCGCCGTAAGGGTGGGCGTATCCCTGGGCGCGTCGCCATCGTCAAGATCCTGGCCTCGGCCCTGACCATCGGCTCGGGTGGATCGGCGGGACGCGAGGGCCCGATCGTGCAGGTGGGCGCGTCGCTGGGATCCACCATCGCGTCGTGGCTGCGCATGCCCGTCTCCCGCGTGGTTCTGTTGGCCTCGTGCGGGTCGGCGGCCGGCATCGCTGCCACGTTCCACGCTCCCCTCGCGGGCGCGGTGTTCGCCCTCGAGGTGATCCTCGTCGAGTTCACGGCGGAGACCTTCGGCTTTGTCGTTCTCTCAGCCGTGACCTCGTCGGTGGTCGCGCGCATCCTGCAGGGCGACGAGATGGTCATTCGCGTCGCCGACAACCTGACGTTCGCGTCGATGTCGGACATCTGGTGGGTGGCGCTCCTCGGCCTCGTTGCGGGGCTGTGCGGCCTCGGCTTCTCCAAGCTCCTGTACGCCGCGGAGGACGCAATCGACTGGCTGTGGGAACGCACGCACCTGCCCGAGTGGGCGCGTCCGGGTGTGCTCGGCCTCGCCCTCGGCGCAGCTCTCGTTGCTTTCCCCTACATGTACGGCTCGGGCTATCCGCTTGAGGAGGAGGCGATCGCGGGGAATTACTCGATCGCGTTCCTGCTGGCCCTCATGCTGGGCCGCGCTGTGTTCACGTCGTTCACGATTGGTATGGGCGGTTCGGGCGGCGTCTTTGCGCCCACGCTGTTCATTGGCGCGATGGCGGGCGCCGCCTTCGGAGACCTCGTCGCTCCCGTGTCGGATTCTCCCGTCGGCGTTTTCGCCGTGGTGGGCATGGGCGCTGCTTTCGCAGGTGCCGCGCGTGCCCCGATGACGGCGGTCCTCATCATCGTGGAGATGACCGGCCAGTTCTCGCTGATCCTGCCGATGATGCTCGCGGTCGTGATCGCGACGGGCGCCTCGCGTTTCCTCACCCGCGCGACGATCTACACGGAGAAGCTGCGCCGGCGCGGCGATATCCTCGACGACCCCGTCGAGGGGACGCTGCTCGGGACGCGTGCGGCGTCCGAGTGGATGACTGAGGCTCCCGAGACACTCCCGTGTGAGGCGAGCGCCGCGTCAGCGATTGCCGCCCTGCGCCGCACAAAGGAGACGGTGCTGCCCGTCGTGAACGAGGAGCACCGCTTCGTCGGACTCGTGTCCTCGCTGCGCCTCGCTGAGCTCACGCAGGAGGACGGATCCCTCGACGCACCCCTGTCGGATTTGCCTCTCATCGACGAGGCCGTGGCAGCCTCCGCTCCCCCGTCCGAGGTTCTCGGGGCGCTGCGGCGCACGGGCTTGCAGTCTCTGCCCGTCGTGGATACGGATCGCCGAGTGGTCGGATGGGTGTCCGAGCGTGACCTGGTGAATCGCATGTACCGCGATCAGCGCCGCGCGATCGAGGCCCGCACGCAGACGTCGTGGGGCTCGCGCATGCAGGAGCGCAGGAGAAGCCGCTAGCGGCGAAGGGCCGAGACCATTTCCACGTGGTGGGTGTGCGGGAAGAGGTCCCACGCCTGCAGCGATTCGAGCCGGTATCCGGCCTCGGTAAGGGTGCGCAGGTCGCGCGCGCCCGCAGCCGGGTCACAGGACACCAGGACGACACGAGGGGCACCCGTGGCGGCGATCGCCTCGCACACCTCGGCTCCCGCACCGGCGCGCGGCGGGTCGGCCACGACGACGTCCGGCACGGCTCCCAGCTGGCCCGACAGGTCCACGATTCCCTCGCGATCAACATTTCCGGCGAAGGCGTCCACCCAGTCGAAGGCCGCAAGGTTCTCGCCGGCGTCACGCACGGCACCCTCGTCACCCTCAAGCGTCACGACGCGCCCCGTCTCTCCGACGGCGCGCGCGAGCGGCACGGAGAATAGCCCCGCACCCGAGTACAGCTCCATGACAGCGCGCCCAGTACCGGCCTCGCCTGCCCCGAACGCAGCAGCCAGCACAGCGTTCGCGAGCACCTCGGCACCGCGCACGTGCGTCTGCCAGAAACCGGAGGGGCGTACGTAGTACGACTCGACGCCGGAGCCGACGGGCACGTTCCAGCGCAACACGTCGGCGTCGATGCGCACGCCGTCGGCGGCGTACGTGTCCTCGCCAATCAGGACGACGGGATCACCGCCGGAGGGGGCTACCGCACGCACGCGGTCCCCCGGCTTCCATAGGCGACGCCACGGCGTGCCCTCGTCAAACAGTCCGAGCTCGCGGATCGCGGGCACAGCAAGCGGCATGTCCTCGAGCGCGATGACGCGGCGTCTGCGGAACTCATGCATGCCGGCGCGACCATCCGCGTCGATGACGACGTCGATGCGCGAGCGGCGGCCGGTCAGCGGATCGCCCGGGTCCTCGTCGCCCGGCGCAGGAGCGACACGTACTCCACCGAGGGCTTCCACGGCCTCGAACAGGACCTCGCCGCCCACGCGGCGCAGCTGCCCCGCAATCACGCGGGACTTCCAGTCGCGCTGAGCGACCGGCATCAGGTGCGCGAGCTCGCCGCCACCGACGCCTCCCGGACCGGCCTGGGGCCAGACGGACTCGACGCGGTCGTCCGAGGCCTCGACGACCTCGATGGCATCCGCCCAGGCCAGCTTCTTCTGGACGGCGGTTACCCGCGCGCGGACAATCTCTCCGGGTGCCGCGTGGCGCACGAAGACGACGCGCCCGCTCTCGTCGCGGGCGACACACGCGCCACCGTGTGCGGGCTCGCCGACACTCAGCTGGAGGACCTCGCCGATCCCCTCGCGGGGCTGAGCGGATGCCGTGCGACGGCGCGGAGAGGGACGACGGCGCGACGGACGGGGGCTCATTCGTTCTCCTCGGTGGGGCTTTCGCTGCGAGTGCTGCCGGGCTGCTCAGTGCGGGACTTCGACTCACCGGAGGCCGGTGCTGCGACGCGCGAGAACGGGTCATTGACGCGCTGACGGCCTTCCACGACGTCGTCCTCGCCGAGCTGCCACGGGACGACGGTGATGACCACGCCGGGAACGCCGAGGAGCGCGGCTCGTAGGCGCAGGGCCGACTGGTTGTGCACGAAGTTCTCCCACCAGTGAGAGACGAGGAATTGCGGCATGTAGACCACGAGCATCTCGGTGGGCATCGCGCGACGGCGCCCGCGCACGTACTGGAGGATGACTGAGGCGATGTCACGGTAGGGCGCGGAGAGGAGCGTCAGCGGCACGGGAACACCGGAGGCCTTCCACTGGCGGAGGATCTTGTTTTCTTCCTCGTCGTCGGCGACGACGGAGACGAGCTCGATCGACGTCGGCGAGGACGCGCGAGCCGCCGCGATCGCTCGCATGGCGGGACGGGACAGGGAGGACACGAGGACGAGGGCACGCACGCGGGTCGGCAGGGCGCGGCGCGCATTCCAGTCGTCCACGCGCAGCTGCGAGCGGATCGTCTCGTAGTGGTGGTGGATCGAAATCTGGATACCAAACGCGATCGCGATCATCAGTAGCGTGATCCACGCGCCGTGCGTGAACTTCGTGGCCAGGACGATAATGAGCACGAGGCCGGTCATCATGAAGCCGACGATGTTGACGGCGCGCGAGCGCAGGACGGACTTGCGTTCCTGACCGGACTGGCGCGTGCGCAGCTGCCGGTTCCAGTGCTTGATCATGCCCAGCTGCGAGAGCGTGAAGGAAATGAAGACACCGACGACGTAGAGCTGGATGAGGCGCGTCGTCTGCGCTTGGAAGCCGACGATCAGCGCGATCGCGGCGACTGTCAGAACGACGATGCCATTCGAGTACGACAGGCGGTCGCCGCGGCGCACCATCTGGTGGGGCAGGAAGGAATCGCGCGACAGGACGGATGCCAGCGTCGGGAAGCCGTTAAACGCCGTATTGCCCGCGAGCACCAGGATGAAGCCGGTGACAACGGTGATCAGGATGAAGAGGATCGATCCCTGACCGAACACCGCGGAGGCGATCTGCGAGATTGCCGGATCAATGGGCGTGTTCTCCGGGACGGGCGCGCCCTGGTAGGTCAGCTGGGTCGCGGCATCGTCGACGATCTTCACGCCGGTCGCGCGCGCCAGCACAAGGATCGAGATCATCATTGAGGCGGCAATCAGACCGAGCATCGCCAGGGTAGTCGCCGCGTTGCGGGACTTGGGGCGGCGGAACATGGGCACGCCGTTGGAGATGGCCTCAACGCCGGTGAGTGCAGCGCAGCCCGAGGAGAAAGCGCGCATGAGCAGGAAGGCTCCCGCGAGCCCTGCCAGGCCGTCCGCGTGGCCGGGCGCAGTCACGAGGTCGTAGGCGGCGGTGGGCGACTCCCCGAGGTGTCCCGTCGCCATCTTCGCGAAACCAACGACGACCATGAGGCCGATGGCCCCCATGTACAGATACGTGGGCACGGCGAACGCACCACCGGCCTCGCGCGTGCCACGCAGGTTCAGAGTGGCAAGGATGATGACGAGAGCGACCGCGATCGGCACCTCATGGCCGAGGAGGGCCGGGACGGCCGTCGTGATGTAGTTGGCTCCCGACGAAATCGAGACGGCGACCGTCAGGATGTAGTCGACCAGCAGGGCCGAGGCCACGAGCAGGCCCCAGGAACGGCCCAGGTTCGTGGTGACGACCTCGTAATCACCGCCACCCGACGGGTAGGCGTGCACCGTCTGACGGTACGACGCGACCACGACCGCGAGCACGATCGCGACGACGACGCCCACCCACACGGACTGAAGCGCAGCCATCGAACCGGCGAGCGCAAGGGTGAGGAGGACTTCGTCCGGCGCGTAGGCGACGGACGATAGCGCGTCCGACGCGAAGATCGGCAGGGCGATTCGTTTGGGGAGAAGCTGGTGGCCCATCGCGTCCGATCGCATCGGGCGCCCGATGAGCACGCGCTTTGCGTAGGCCAACAAGTTCGTCACGGTTGTTAAGCGTAGTCCACCGAGCCTGACAGTGGCAGCGGCGAAGCGCACACTTGGCTATTGCGCGAGGAGCGGAGTACTTTGGTAGTCGTGCACTTTGTGATCATGGGTTGCGGGCGCGTCGGCGCTCGCCTGGCATCGACGTTGGACGCCGCGGGTCATTCCGTGGCGGTTATTGACCAGGATTCCAAGGCTTTCTCTCGCCTCTCCCCGGACTTTTCCGGTCGTCGCGTGACGGGCGTGGGCATGGACCGCGACTGCCTGCGTCAAGCGAACATCAAGGACGCGTACGCGTTTGCGGCAGTCTCGTCGGGTGATAACTCGAACATTATCGCCGCGCGCGTCGCACGTGAGGTCTTTCACGTCGAACACGTGGTCGCGCGCATCTACGACCCGACGCGCGCCTATCTGTACGAGCGCCTCGGCATTCCGACGGTCGCCTCGGTGCAGCGCACCACCGAGTCGGTGATGCGCCGCCTGCTCCCTCCGGACGCATCGCTCATCTGGTCCCACCCAACCGGCGAGGTCGGCCTCGTCAATGCGACGCCCTCCCCCAGCTGGTACGGCCTGAGTTTCCAGGTCGTCGAGGAGCTCACGGGCTGCCGCATCGTCTTCACGTCGCGCTTGGGATCCATCCGCACCGCGTCGCCGGACCTCGTGGTCCAGGAGCACGATCAGCTGTACTTCGCGATCAACGGGACCGAGACCACGCAGCTGCGCGACCAGTTGGCTAACCCGCCCAAGACGGAGGTGTGAGCATGAAGATTGTGATTGCTGGAGCCGGATCGGTGGGCCGCAGCGTCGCCCTGGAGCTGCTCGCTCACGGACACGACATCACCCTGATCGACAACATGCCCGAGAAGCTGCGCATCTCGTCCGTGGCAGATGCGGACTGGGTGCTCGCCGACGCGTGCTCGCCTGACGCGCTGCACGACGCGGGCGTGGACGAGGCCGACGTGATGGTCGCCGCGACCGGCGACGACAAGGCGAACCTGGTCATCTCCCTGCTGGCCAAGACCGAATTCGCGGTCCCCCGCGTGGTTGCTCGCCTGAACAACCCGAAGAACGAGTGGCTGTTCGATCAGGCATGGGGCGTGGACGTGTCCGTCTCGACGCCGCGCATTATGACCTCCCTCGTCGAGGAGGCGGTGTCGGTGGGCGTTCCGGTGCGCCTGTTCTCCTTCAACACGGCCGCCGTGTCGATGCACGCGCTCATCCTGCCGGAGGATTCCCCGGTTGTGGGCAAGCGCGTCCATTCACTGGCGCTGCCGGCCCGTTCGGTCCTCGCCGCGCTCCTGCGCGACGGTCGTCCGATCACGCCGAGCGCTGACGATGTGTTCGAGGCCTCTGATGAGCTGCTCCTTCTCGTGCCCGATGCGGACATCGCTGAGTTGGAGGACCTGCGTCAGCTGGTCGCATCCCCTGTCTCGGAGGAGTCCGACGACGAGGAAGGCGAGGAGTAATCCTTCAGCTTCCACCAGGTGGCCCAGGCTCCCAGCGCGAAGAGTGGGAGTCCGAGGGCCAGCTTGGCAACGCCGAGAGCAGCGACCTGGCCGGCGATCCAGAGGGGCGCCTGCACGGCGACGCGCAGCGCGAAGATTCCCGCCCACATCCACGTGATCGCGGCGCAGCTGCGGCGCAGGGACGCGTAGGCGGGGTCGGACTGCCAGCCTTTCGCCAGGCCGGTCAGCGGACCGTAGAACTGGGCGACGAGGCTTCTCCCGAACAGGACGGACAAAGCGAAAGCAAGCGCCATGGCCACGTTCGTGGCGATGCCCCAGACGAAGTAGTTTTCTCCCCGCCCGGTCGCCGCCGCGAAGATGACGCCGATGGCGACTCCAAACAGGCCGGAGAGAGCCTGCTGCATCCCCTGGCGTTGGACGAGGCGGATCACGCAGGCGATCGCCGCGACGGCCGAGGCCGCGATGAGCGTCGGTACGAGGGCGCGCGTGGCCACAAAAACGATGACGAAGAGCAGTCCGGGCGCGGTGGCTTCGATGACACCGCGTGTGCCGCCCAGGGCTCGTGACCAGGAGAATTCCTCAGAGGTGGCCTGATCCATCCAGCGAGGAGTCGACATCAGCCCTCCCCCGCGATCACGCGGTACAGCGGGTTGATGATGACGAGGCGATCGCCCACGCGTCCGACGGTGCCTTCCACCTCGAGGCGCTGGCCGACGCTGAGTCCGGGGATGGAGGATCGTCCGGGCCAGCGCAGTTCGAGCGTGTCGGTGCCGTCATAGAGGGTCGCGACGAGGACGCGCTGAGCGCCCTCTTCGGGCGGATACGTCATGCCCAGCAGCGTGCCGAACACGAGTGCGTGAGAGCGGTCGGCCACGTCGCGAATCGGCGTGACGCCGCGGGCGGCGCGCGCCGAGTCCTCGTCGAGGGCGGCGTCCAGGGAACGCGTGTCCTTGTCAAGGCCGAGCGCGGCGCCAACCTTAGCGAACCACGAGGCCATGTCAGGCCTCCTGAGCACCCGCGGGCAGGTGCACGGGCAACAGTTCCAGGCGCGTGCGCGGGTGGTTGTCGCGACGCACGACGATGCGGTCGATGACCTTCTCGATGTCGGCGCCGGCTTCCGCGGTGGCAGCGGCCGGGCCGAGGATATCGATGCGCGCGAACCAGCGGTCGCCTTCACGACCGATGATGCGCATGCGCGAGGTCGCGGAGCGTCCGTCGGGCATCTGCATCGGCATGTCGACGAGCAGCTCGTTGCCGTAACGCGTCGGGTAGTCGGCGACCTTGGCACCCTGATCTTCGAAGCCCTTGCGGATCTCTTCGCGCAGTTCCTCCCACACGCCGCCGGAGCGGGGTGCGGCCGCGACGCTCATTTGGATGCCGGAGCTACCGAGCACGACGAGGATCTGCAGGACGGTCGTGCCGTCGTCTGCGACCTGAGTGCGCAGCTGCATGCCCTGAACCGCGGGGAACAGGATGGACCCCATGTCGACGTAGCCGTCGGTGGTGTCGACCTCCTCGTAGTTACGAGGGCCGGGCTCACTCCAAATCGCAGCGTCTTCGTCGCTCAGGCGAGGCAGGGCCTCGACCTCTTCGATCTCTTCTTCGACAGTCTTCTTCTTGCGTCCGAACATCGCCCTACCTCACATCGCGCACTCGGTGCACACGGGGGCGCCGTTGGCGTCCACGTGGTCGAGCTGCGACGCGTGGTGCACGAGGAAACACTGCGAGCAGGTGAATTCGTCTTCCTGGCGAGGAACGACGTGGACCGTCAGTTCCTCCTTTGACAGGTCCGCGCCGGGAAGCTCGAAATTCTCAGCCGCTTCGTTTTCGTCTTCTTCGATCTCGGCGGAGCCGGCGTCGTTGCGACGGGACTTCAGCTCCTCGATCGAGTCCTCTGCGACCTCGTCTTCGTTCTTGCGCGGCGCATCGTAATCGGTTGCCATGGTTCTCCCCTTTCGCCTCTCGAGCCGGTTTGCGCGAGTGGTCTATGCGCAGGGAGGATAACACTTGTGGGAGTAATGTGCCATCGTATGTGTGACACGCGCTCAGCTACGCGACATTCTGAGCATTATTTGAGACGATTCGACCTAGACGTTTGAGGAGGAAGTGATGATTGAGCTCGAATTGCTCGGGACCAGCGCCGATGGCGAGTCCCTGGTGCTCACCGATGCCCAGGGTGAACGCTATTCGGTGTTGATTTCCGATGAGCTCCGCGGCGCGACGCGCCGTGATCGTCCGCGAGTGGAGCTGGCGCCCGCTCGTCCGACCCTCGCTCCTCGCGATATTCAGGCTCTCCTGCGCGCCGGCGCGACCCCGGCAGAGATCGCGGAGCAGCACGGCATGGAAGTCAGTGCGGTCGAGCGTTTTGAGGCTCCCGTTCAGGCCGAGAAGGATTATGCGCTGACTCGCGCCCGCGCCGTTCGCATTGGCGAGGGCGGCCCTACGATGGGCGACCTCGTTCTGGATCGACTGGCGGCGCGCGGCGTCGACCCGTCGTCTCTGGAGTGGACCGCGACGCGCGAGGCCGGGGAGCCCTGGCAGATCATCGTGACCTTCGTGCAGGGTGCGGCCGAGCACGCCGCCCACTGGCACCTGTCGAACTCCGGCTCACTTGAGGCGATCGATCAGGAGGCTCAGTGGCTGACCGAGCAGGTTTCCGCTTCCCCGACGGCCTCGATCTTCACTCCCCTGCCGCGCACCGCGCCGGCTCCTGTCGTCGATCCCGGTGCTGAGGACTTGCGCAACCGCGAGGCCATCATCGACCAGCTCAACGCCGTGCGCGGTAAGCGCCAGCAGATTGACCTGGACCTGGACGATGAGGTCGACGAGGAGGCCGAGTACCTGGCAGCTATCGCCGGCGAGGAGGAGGCTCCCACGACGGAGCCCGACACGTCGACGGGCCCGATTTCCGCGCGCATCTATTCCCTCGCGTCGGCGCGCACTAAGGCGGAGACGCCGTCCGAACCCGCCGAGGATACGCTGTTCCCCGCGACCGGTCAGATCCCGTCTGCCCGTCCGACGCTGACGGGCGCCATCCCGGTGGCGTCCCACTCCCCCAAGACCGAGGCCCCGGCCTCGTCGGGCGTGCTCCCGTGGCTGTCCGACGCCCCCGCGTCCTCCGGTGAGGACAAGGGCGACGAGGAGCCAAAGGCCGAGGAACAGGCGACCCCCGCGATCCCCATGAAGGCCGTGTCGAGGCCCGATTCCACCAACTCCGCTCCTGCCGAGGCCGAAGAGAGCGCGACCGGGTCCGTTCCCGCGCAGGGCGTGACGGGTTCGAGGATGGCGCGCGCTTCCTCGAAGAAGACCCGCCGGTCGGTCCCCAGCTGGGACGAGATTCTTTTCGGGTCGAAGTCCTAAACCGTTCACACGTTAAGCGGCCGCTCACTGATGTGAGCGGCCGCTTCGCTTATGTCCCGTAGTCGTCTTACGACAGGACGATGACAGGGATGCGCATCTCCGTCGAGGTGAGCGAGCCGTGGACGCCCGGCATCGCGATCGCCGAGGCGCTCTGGGTCCGCGAATCCACAATGCCGCCGTTTCCGCGGGCGAGAACCAGCAGGTCGCCGATGATCGAGGCGCCGTCTCCGGGGCCGATGAGCGCGCCCATCTGGTCTCGTGAGAGGATCCAGGCGTTCTCCCCCAGGGCGTCGCGCCAGCGCGCCTCCACGTCGGCGGCGTGGCCCTCCTGCGCGTGCACGTGCACGGCTCGTGTCTCGCCGGCGACGATGCGCACGCCCTCGCGCAGAGCGGGCGTCGCGGCAACGTCCACGAGGGCGGAGTGCTCCACGTTGATCATGCCGTGGTCCGCGGTCATGACGGTCCGCACGCCAGCGGGCAGGCCACGCAGCAGCTCGGACAGCCCCGCGTCGAACTCTTCGAGGCAACCGATCCACGCATCGGACCCGACGCCGGAGCTATGGCCGGCGTGGTCGATCTCGGACCAGTAGAGGTAGACGACGGGCGTTCCCGCACGCAGCTCGCGCAGAGCTGCACTCACGCGGTCGCTGAGTGACTCTGCGGGCACGTGGCGTGCTCCCCGCAGCGCCGCTCCCGTCAGCCCGGAACCGGCAAAGCGCGCGGGCGAGATGACGGCGGAGGACACGCCCGCTGCGGCGAGGCGCTCAAAGTAGGTGGGCGTGGGCTGCCACTCGGTGGGCGCCGGCCCACCCTCCATGGCCAGCAGGTTCATGACGCCGCCGCCGTAGGCAACGGAGAAGCCCACCATGTTGGTGGCGCCAGGGCGCGCACCCGTGCCGAAAGCCGTGATGGCCGCGGCCGTCGTCGAGGGGACGACCGTGTGAATCGAGCGAATATCGTCTCGCACGCGGCGCAGCGTCGGAGTGTGCCCCAGGTGATCCTGGATCAGCTCGTATCCAAGCCCGTCCACGAGGATGAGAAGCACCTGCTCAGCCCCGGCCTCGATCCCGAGGGCGCCGGCCGCCTGTGAGGAGGCACCGGGCAGGGAGGTATCGATCGACGAGAGGGCGCCAGCGATGACGTCCGTGATGACCGGATCCCCCGCGCCAGGCAGGTCGGCCCCTGGCAGGTCCAGCGTCAGCTCCCGCTCACTCACTGCGCGTTCCCATCAGGTAAGCGAGGTGATCGACGAAGACCGCTGCCTCGTCGAGAGCATCCTGCCCGTCGGCGGCAGCGGAGATACGGAAGGTCATGTCGTCGGGGAAGGACGTGCCCGCCAGGCCATGATCGGCCATGCAATTCGGGTCGTCGCAGCGTGCGGGCTCGAGCTCGAGGCGGCGCGCGCCCTTCAGGTCCAGGGCGATCGTCATCTCGGACAGGCCGCTCGCGTTCTCGGGGTCCGTGTAGACCTCCATCGTGGAGTACCCGGCGATGTCACCCACGCGGTGCACGGCCGTTGCGATCGTCGCCGAGCCGCCGTCCATCTCATCAACGTGCAGCTGGACGATGGCGCGGTCCGTCAGCGAGGCGACCGTGAGGTGCCGGAAGACCGATCCACGGTCGAAACCCGTATCCACCTGGCACAGCGTCGCGAGCGGCTCCGCTGCGCCCAGAGCGCGGCGCAGCGCACGCTGCACGGCCTTGGGGTAGAAGCCCCCACGTTCGATACGGGTCCATGTGTCCATGCCCCAATTGTGCCCCGAAGCGGCGCGCCAGTCGAAATGAGCGCCAAGCCGCGCAATAATTGCGCGTATGGCTAAGAAGGACCAGGTCGTCGACATCCCTGAGAAGGACGAGAACATCACAGAGATCGACGTGTCCGATGAGATGCGTGGGTCCTTCCTGGAGTATGCCGTCTCGGTGATCTACGCTCGCGCGCTCCCCGACGCGCGCGACGGCCTCAAGCCCGTGCAGCGCCGCATCCTATTCCAGATGGACCAGATGGGGCTGCGCCCCGACAAGGGGCACGTGAAGTCCCAGCGAGTCGTCGGCGAGGTCATGGGTAAGCTCCACCCGCACGGCGATTCCGCGATTTACGAGGCCCTGGTGCGCCTCGCGCAGCCCTTCAACCTGCGTGTGCCGTTGGTCGATGGGCACGGTAACTTCGGCTCTCTCGACGACGGCCCGGCCGCCGCGCGTTACACCGAGGCGCGCATGGCGCCCGCCGCGCTGGACCTGGTGACGGGCCTGGATGAGGACACGGTCGATTTCGTCCCCAACTACGACAACCAGTTCATGCAGCCGGACGTCCTGCCGGCGGCCTTCCCCCAGCTCCTGGTCAACGGCGCCTCGGGCATTGCCGTGGGCATGGCGACGAATATCGCCCCGCACAACCTGTCGGAGACGATCGCTGGTGCCATCCACCTGCTGGATAACCCATCGGCATCCGTCGCCGACCTCATGCGCTACATCCCCGGTCCCGACCTGCCCGAGGGCGGCGTCATCGTCGGCCTCGAAGGCATCAAGGAAGCCTACGAGACGGGCCGAGGCGCGTTCAAGACCCGCGCGAAGGTCCAGATCGAGCGCGTGACCGCCCGCAAGATGGGCATTATCGTCACGCAGCTGCCCTACATGGTCGGCCCGGAAAAGGTCATCGAAAAGATCAAGGAGAACGCGAACGCGGGACGCCTCAAGGGCATCTCCTCGGTCCAGAACCTCACCGACCGTATCCACGGCCTGCGCCTAGTTATCGAGGTGAAGAACGGTTTCAACCCCGAGGCCGTGCTCCAGCAGCTCTACCAGCGCACGCCGTTGGAGGATTCCTTCTCGATCAACGCGGTGGCGCTCGTGGGCGGCCAGCCACGCACGCTGGGCCTCAAAGAGATGCTGCAGGTCTTCCTGGATCACCGCCTGGACGTGACGACTCGTCGCAGCCGTTTCCGCCTGAAGAAGTGCGAGGATCGCCTGCACCTGGTCGAGGGCCTGCTCATCGCGATCCTGGACATCGACGACGTTATCGCCATCATCCGCTCCTCCGACGACGCGGAGATCGCGCGCGAGCGCCTCATGACGGCGTTCGACCTGTCCGAGGCCCAGGCCAACTACATCCTCGAGCTGCGCCTGCGTCGCCTCACGAAGTTCTCGCGCATCGAGCTGGAGACCGAGCGCGATGAGCTGCTGGCGAAGATCGCCTCGCTACGCGAGATCCTGGAGGATCCGGAGCTGCTGCGCGCGCTCGTGAAGAAGGAGCTGCGCGAGGTCTCGGATCGCCTGGGTACGCCGCGTCGCACGCTGCTGCTGGCCTCGACGGGCACGCCCGTGGGAGCGGCAGCCGCGGCCGCCGACGATGCTGCGCTGGCCGCACTGCCGTCGGTGTCACGTTCCGGTAAGGGCCTTGACCTGCAGATCCCGGACGACCCGTGCGTCGTGGTCCTGTCCTCCTCGGGAGCTCTCGCCCGCGTCGAGGGCGGGGAACCCCTGGAGCCCGGTCCACGCGCGGCGTCGGACGGCTGGCGCGTGCAGCTGCCGTCGACGGCCCGCTCGCAGGTGGCCGTGGTGACGGAGGACGGCGTCGCCCACCGCATCGACGTCGTGGATCTGCCGGCGCTCCCCCGCTTCGAGACGGGCTTGTCGCTCGCCGGCGCCATGCCCTCGTCGCTCCTCCTGCACACGGACGTTCCCGCCGTGGGTCTGCTCGATCCCGAGGGCACGGACGTCGTCGCGATGGGCACGGCTCGCGGCACGGTCAAGCGCCTGCGCCCGGACGTACTGCAGCGCGACGAGTGGGAGGTCATCGCCCTGGAGGACGGCGACCGTCTCGTGGGCTTCGATCGATGCTCGGACGAGGCGGACCTGGTGTTTATTTCGTCGGACGCGCAGCTGCTGCGTACTCCCGCCGCGAAGGTGCGCCCGCAGGGCCGCACTGCCGGCGGCATGGCCGGCATGAAGCTCAACCCCGGGGCCGAGGCCCTGGGATTCTGGGTGGTCGAGGCTCCCATCGATGCTGTGGTGGTGACTGTGGCCGCCGCGCTGGGCGCGCTGCCGGGCACGGGCCAGACGACGGTGAAGGTGACGCCTTTCGAGTGCTACCCGTCAAAGGGCCGAGGCGGTCAGGGTGTACGCTGCCAGCGCTTCCTGCGCGGCGAGGATCGCCTCGATATCGCGTGGGTCGGCACGAAGCCGGCACGGGCCGCGTCCGCGGACGGTTCGCCCGTTGAGTTGCCCGCAGAGGACGAGCGCCGCGACGGCTCGGGTGTGCCGATCACTTTCGCAATCGCATCGATCGGCTGACGTGCCCTCCTAGTCATGACGGTGGGGTGGCCGGGAATTGTCCCGGCTACCCCACCGCTTTCTCTGTCGTCATTCTGATATGGGTGTGGGCCCAGCCAATCGGCCGGGCCCACACCCATCAGTTGAGGATCGCTCCCCCGTCAGCCTCGCAGCGTCTTGTCTGCTGCCAGGATCTCGTTGACTTCCTCGCGCGTGGGCGAGTAGGCGCCCTGGTAGAGGATCGTGATGCCTGAGGTGATGATGCCGCGGTGGATGGCGGGCAAGATCTGGTCCCACGAGGCCTCGCGCAGGCGCTGCTTCGCCTCGGCCGAGCCCAGCAGACCCGCATCCACCAGGCCGGAGATCAGGCCGGCCATGAGAGAGTCGCCAGCACCCACGGTGTCCACCAGCTCGACGTCGAGGGGATCGACGACGAGCATGTCGCGCTCGGCGGCGGTCTTGATGTAGACGCCCCAGGGGCCGCGCGTGCATAGGATCAGGGAGGGACCGGACTGGGACCACTCGCGCAGGACATCCTCGACGGGACGACCCGGGTACAGCCACTTCAGATCCTCGTCCGACGCCTTCACCACATCCGCAAGGGCCACGATCGCCTCGACGTGCGGGCGGGCCTCGTCGGGGGTTCCCAGCAGGGCGGGACGGATGTTCGGGTCGTAGGACACGGTGCCGCGGATGGCCTGGCGCTTAACGGCGGCCAGCACCTTGTCGGCGCCCGGCTCGACGACGACCACGTAGGAGCCGGTGTGGACATGCCCGACGGTGTCCGGGTCCTCGACGGCGGGAACGTCCCACGTCAGGTCGAACTCGTAGGTGGCGTGACCCTTCTCGTCGACGGCCGCGTGGGCGACCGTCGTGAACTCGGCGCCGTCGCTGCCGGGCGTCAGGGTGACACCGGCGGCCTCGGCATGGGCGCGCACCTTGTCGCCGCGAGCGTCGCGGGCGAACCAGGTCGCCAGCTCGGATTCGTGGCCGAGCCGGGTCAGGCCGGCGGCAACGTTGAGCATCGATCCCCCGACAACCTCGACGGGTTCACTGTGTGGGCGGGTGATCTCATCGATGAGAGCTTCCCCGATGTTCACGATTCTAGTCATTCGTCAACCCCAGTTTCTCTTCCATTTCTTCGAGCGGAATGCCCTTGGTTTCGGGCATCACCTTCAGGACCCAGAATAGCTGACCGACCATCGCGAGGAAGAAGATCCCGAACGCGAAGCCGCCGCCGAGCTTATCCGTGAGGACCGGGAAGGCGTACGTGGTGATGAAGGCGAACACCCAGTGCGTGAGCGAGCCCAGGGACTGGCCGCGGGCACGCACTCGGTTCGGGAAGATTTCGGAGATGAAGACCCAGATGACCGATCCCTGACCGAAGGCGTGGGAGGCGATGAAGCCGAGCAGGCCGAGGAGGATGAGCCAGACGGGAGCGGCGCTGCCCTCCTGGAAGACGCCGCCCTCGTAGGCGAACATCATGCCAGCGAGGAAGCCGAGGGAGATCAGATAGCCGATCGATCCGACAATCATGAGCTGGCGGCGGCCGAGCTTGTCGATGACGGTCAGGGCGGCCATGGTGGCGATCAGGTTCATGAGGCCGACGATGACGGAGCCGATGTAGGGGAAGGCGTCACCCAGCACGGCGGCACCGCCCGCGAGCTTCATGACCTTGGGGGCGTAGTAGAGGATCGCATTGATGCCCGAGAGCTGGTTGAACATCGCGATGCAGAAGGCCATGAGGATGACCTTGCGGTAGCGGCGCGTGAAGAAGGCGACCTTGCCGCCGGCGGCGTCCTCGGCGATCTGCGCCTTCATTTCGCAGATCTGCTCGTCGCATTCGGCTTGAGAGGCGGTGAGACGCTCGGAGATTGTGACGGCGCACTCTTCCTGTCCATGAGCCAGGAGCCAGCGAGGAGTCTCGGGCACGGTGGCCAGGAAGATCAGGAAGAAGACGGCGGGCACAGCCATGACGCCGAGCATCCAGCGCCACGCGGTGTCTTCGTGCGCAATTTCGCGGATGACCGCGTTGGAGGCGTAGGCCAGGAGGATACCGAAGACGATGTTGAACTGGACCAGGCCGACCAGGCGTCCGCGCACGCGGGCGGGGGCGATTTCGGCGGTGTAGATGGGAGCGACAACGGAGGACAGTCCGACGCCGACGCCGCCCAGGAAGCGGAAGATCATGAAGAAGGTGATCGGGAAGGCGGACGAGGCCGAAACCGTGCCGTCAGCAGCTGTCACCAGGGTAGGCACAGGCGCCAGGGCAGTGGCCAGCGCACCCACGCCGAAGAGAATGCCGATCCAGAAGAGGATGGGTTTACGGCCAAAGCGGTCGGCGAGTTTACCAGCGACGATAGCACCGACGATAGTGCCGATGGTTGCGATCGCAACGATCATGCCTTCTCCCGTGGAGGACAGGGCATAAAGCTCGGTGAGTTTTTCTTCCGCACCCGAGATAACGGCTGTGTCAAAGCCGAAGAGCAGGCCGCCGAGGGATGCAACGATGGCGCTTCGAATGACCAGGGGAGGAATGGATCGAGACGGTGATGATGACTGAGATGTCATGCTGGCTCCGCACTGTGGGAGGGGACGCGCAGGGCGCCGAGGCCGTTCCTGCCTCTGTCGCGAGCCTAAGAAATCAATTGGTCGGACGATTAGGACCTAGGGAGCACTTATGCGAAAACTGAATAGAAAACAGGACGAAAAGCACCCACGACAAAAGAAAAAGTAACGACGGTAACACAAGGGGATGCGCGGAAACGTCCACCATGCGAAACGACAGTCAGATCTCGATGGCGTAGAGCCTGGTCTGTCCCACCGTGCGGAAGCCGAGGTAGTCATAGATGGCGAGAGCACCGGTGTGGTTAGCAGACCCCACGCCCGTGCCCGCGCGATCCATGCCGTCGCGCTTCTGCGCCCACATCGACGCCAGGATCAGCGCGTCAGCAACGCGGCTCTCGCGCCACTGGGACAGGACACCCAGCTGGTCGATGTACCCCTCGCGCCAGCCCAGAGCCGCCCAGTCCTGCTCGTAACGCGATGCCAGCAGGAAGCCGGCAACACGGGGACGATCGCCCGTGCGGTCGACGGCGACGAACGACCATTCGGGAGCGAAGGCCGTGCGCCCCTGCATCCACTGCTCCTGGGTGAGCGGGGGCCGACCCCACTCGGACTCGTTGAGGCGGTTCGCCGCGCGCAGGGCGGGTTCCTCCCACTGGGGACCCCAGGCCTCGATACTCATGTACGAGCCCAGGTCAGGAACCTGCGGAAGACCCTCCAAGGACGCGCGCAGCTCGTAGTAGGTGCGCGTCCAGCGGAAGCCGTGCACCTTCAGCTGCGCCTCGAGGTCATCCTGGCCGGTCTCGACGTGACAGGTGATCTGAGCGGGAGCCTCCCCCTCGACCTCGGACAGCATCTGGCGGGCAGTTCCCTCCTGCCAGTCGACGATCGCGTTGCCGAGGCCGATACGCCGAAAGTCGGGATCCACTCCCCCGACGCACACACACTCCACTCGCCCAGGGAAACGCAGGACCACCTGAGCGAAGGCAACGATGCGACCCGCTGCGATACCCCTGCGGGCAATCCCAACGAGGCCTCGCCACTGGGAGGCACCCGAGAGCATCTCCTCGACCTCGTCCGGGCTGGTGCGATACGGCGGGTTGTCACGGGCCTCCATGCGGGCGAAAAGCGCGGACAGGCCATCGTGGTGGGCAGCCGTCAGCGACTCCCATTCGATCCCATGATGTTCGCCCGGGAAGGGGACGAACTCGGGGGCATTTGCTCGCTGCGCGAGAGGAATGCTCATGCTCGCCTCCTTCCGTCCCTACTGGTCGATCGTGTAGTAAACCTCGGCGGCTTCGTCCACGAAGCCCAGGTGTTCGTAAATCTTATGCGCTCCGTCCGGGCTCGACATGTCAACGTCGAGGCCAATGCGCGACGCGCCAGACGCGGACGCTGCGGCAACGGCGTGACCGACGAGGGCGCTCGCAATGGAGCGTCCACGGTGCGCCTCGGCGACGCCGAGCAGGTAGATGTAGGCCTCCGGACGGCCCGTAGCCACCCAGCGCTGCGCGGGACGGCCGGTGATCGCGTAGCCAACGACCTCACCCTGAGCATCCACGGCCACGAACGACCAACGCGGGTCGAAGTGGTTCATCGCGTCGTCCCACCACAGGGCGCGCAGGGGCGAACGGAACGACTGCTGGAAGGCCTCCATGTGGATGGCACGAACCTGGTCCTGCGGAACCTCGTTCCACGGCAGGATGCGATATCCGTGGCGCGCGGGCACGGGGACCTCGCCACCGGCCAGGTCGCGGTACATGACCTGGTACGTGCGCTTAGCGAAGAAGCCGGCCGCAATGTAGAGGCGGCGACGATCGGTCATGTGCGCGTCGACGAGGTTCGAAATCGAGGCAGGAACCTCAGAATCGGCTCCAAATTCCTCGACGAGCATCTGCCTGGCGCGCCCGTCCTGCCAGTAGAGCAGAGCCCGGCCCACGCCTCGGCCACGCCAGTGCGGGTGAATGAAGGCACTGACGACGGCGGTCGCGGCCTCGTGAATGCCGCGCAGCACGCGCACGGACGCCACCGCGCAGATGTTTCGCTTCGCGTCCAGGCCGACGATCGTGTCCACCCAGTCGCGCCCGTTCTCGCCCTCCATCATGTCCGCGATGTCGTCGACGGAGGTGCGCCGAATGGCGTTGTCGTCGTCTTCGATCAGGGAGATAAGCGCGTACACGGCGGGGGCATCGCGGCCGATCATGGGCCGCCAGCGCAACCCGAGGTGATTGCCCGGGTACGGGACGGACCCGGGCGGCGTGAGTCGCTGCGCAAGTCCTGTCATGGCAGATATCCTACCGGCTATTCGGGCCTTTAGTCACACTGGCGCTTGACATTTGGTCAACGCGCGTGAACGTTTGTGCAGCGCGCGGGGAATTTTGCCCGTGATTACGCGTCGATGCGCGTACGATCCAGCCCCGCGGATTCCTCGACAATGAACTCCTTGCGCGGACCCACGGTCGAGCCCATGAGCAGCTCAAACACGTCCTCCGCCTGGCGCAGGGCTTCCTCGTCGGCCAGCGTGATGCGACGCAGCGAGCGGTGAGCCCGGTCCATCGTGGTCTCAGCCAGCTGGTCGGCGTCCATCTCACCCAGGCCCTTGTACCGCTGGATGGGTTCCTTCCACGTGCGACCCGAGCGACGCAGGGCGGCGAGCTTACGATGCAGCTCGTCCTCGGAGTAGGTGTAGATGTACTCGCGCTTCTTACGTCCCTTACCCGCGACCTCGATGCGGTGCAGGGGCGGGACGGCGGCGTAGATGCGGCCGGCCTCGACCATGGGACGCATATAGCGGAAGAAGAGGGTGAGCAGCAGGGTGCGGATGTGCGCGCCATCCACGTCGGCGTCGGTCATGAGGATGACCTTGCCGTAGCGAGCCTGAGACAGGTCGAAGGTACGGCCCGAACCCGCGCCGATCACCTGAATGATGTTGGCACACTCGGCGTTGGCCAGCATGTCCGCGGTCGAGGCCTTCTGCACGTTGAGGATCTTTCCTCGAATCGGGAACAGGGCCTGGTAGTGGGAGTTGCGCGCGGCCTTGGCCGTGCCCAGGGCGGAGTCACCCTCGACGATGAAGAGCTCAGTCTCCTCGACGTCCTCGAGGCGGCAGTCCGCGAGCTTGGCGGGCAGCGAGGAGGTCTCGAGCGCATTCTTCTTACGCGAGATCTCCTTGTGCAGGCGCGCGGAGACACGCGCCTTCATCTCGCCGACGACCTTCTCCATGAGGAGGGAGGTCTGCTGCTTGTCGTCGCGCTTGGAGGAGGCGAACTTGGCCTTGAGCCAGTCGGAGACCACGCGGTTAACGACGGTGCGGATCTGGGGAGTGCCCAGCGTTTCCTTCGTCTGTCCCTCGAACTGAGGCTCGGGGAAGCGCACGGTGATGACGGCGGTCATGCCGGCCTGGACGTCGTCCTTTTCGGGTCGCCCGTCCTTCGCGCCGACCTTGAGCTTGCGCGCGTTCTTGTCGATCACGGTGCGCAGGGTCTTGAGGACCGCCTGCTCGAAGCCAGTGACGTGGGTGCCGCCCTTGGGGGTGGCGATGATGTTGACGAAGGACTGGACGGTCGTGTCGTAGCCGATACCCCAGCGCAGCGCGATATCGACCTCGCAGGTGCGCTCGACCTCGGTGGCGCGCAGGTGCCCAGTCTCGGAGTCCAGGGCCTGCACGGTCTCGTTGTAGCTGCCCTCGCCCGTGATGTGCCAGGTGTCGGTGACAGGGCCGTCGGAGGCCAGCCAGTTCGCGAAGTCGACGACGCCGCCGTCGAAGCGGAAGCTCTCGTGGAGCTCCTCCTCGCCGCGCTCGTCGTAGCAGTTGATGGTCAGGCCGGGCACGAGGAACGCGGTCTGGCGGGCGCGCGCCAGCAGGTTCTCCCAGGAGAAGCCCTCAGTGGCCGGGAAGATCTGGAAGTCCGCCCAAAAACGCACGCGCGTGCCGGTCTGGGTTTTCTTCACCTTGCCGACGGTCTTGAGGGTCGAGCCGTCCACGAAGGGCTTGAAGGGCGAGTTGGGGGTGCGCTGCTTCGAGTCGTCGAATTCGCCGGGCTCGCCGCGGCGGAAACACATCTCGTGGGTCTTGCCGCCACGGTCGACCTGCACGTCGAGGCGGGCCGACAGTGCGTTGACGACGGAGGCGCCGACGCCGTGGAGGCCACCCGAGGCCGCGTAGGAGCCGCCGCCGAACTTACCGCCGGCGTGGAGCTTGGTGTAGACGACCTCGACACCCGTCAGGCCCTGTCCAGGCACGATGTCGACGGGGATGCCTCGGCCATTGTCGGCGACGGAGGCGGAGTGGTCGGGGTGCAGGCGCACGTCGATCGTGTCGCAGTGGCCTTCCAGGGCCTCGTCGACCGCGTTGTCGATGATCTCCCAGAGGCAGTGCATGAGGCCCCGGTGGTCGGTCGAGCCGATGTACATGCCGGGGCGCTTGCGCACGGCCTCGAGCCCCTCGAGGACCGAGAGGTGCCGTGCGTTGTAGTCGGATGCGTCGGTAGGAGTCACGATGTGCATCATATGTGGCTGGGCGCTCGTTTGTGGCCAACGGTGCGCGTGGCGCAGGTTCTGGGACGCTTTCCACGATTGACGAGGCCGGGGCCAGAACGCGCTGGTGGGTGCCGTTTCGGAGGCTCTTGGTGCTGTCGTTGGAGTGATTTCCACTCCCCGTTTCATTGTGTCGGCGTGCGGGCGGTCGATTGCGCCCCGGGTGAACAGGGGTGCGCGGCGTGGGGTGATGGTGTGTGATGGAAGCATGAACGCACAGACTCTTGAACGCCCCGTACTGGACGAGCCGCAGCTGAATGCGGCGAATCGTTGCGATGCCTGCGGCGCTCGCGCCTGGGTTCGTGCGACGATGCCGTCGGGTGGCCAGCTCTACTTCTGCGGCCACCACGCAAATGAGCACCTGCCCTCGCTGGTGGGCGCTGGCGCGCAGATCCTGGACGAGCGTCATTTCATGAACGACTGAGAGCGAGCCTCCCGCAGCGGTGGGACGCACGGCTTGCAGGCGCGGGCGGGGACCGACGGGGTCCTCGTCCGCGTTTTCATACTCGAACCGCCGTTGCTATGAGGCAGCGGGCGCTGCATATTGCTGGCAAGGTGACTGTGCGGCTTTGTGCTGCGGCAAAGGCACTGTACTAGATCATCACATGTCGTCAGCGGAGGAAGCCCCTGCATCAAGGGCGCGCGGCCGCCCACACTCCACCAGGCGGATTAACGTGCGCATGTGTGGGCCCGCACTCCACCGATTCCCCCACACTCTTTTGGATAGGAAACGCAGTTCTGGATAGCTTATTAACCTATCCAGAAGCTCATAACCTATCCAGAAGGCCGCATCCTATCCAGATCAACAATCAGCAATCCCGGCAATAATCTCGCTCCACGACGAACGACACTACGTAGCCTCGACAAAAGCCGGTTGAACGAACGACCAACAACGTGCACACAAGCCCACCCCTACATGCGTATCGGCGATCAGCTCGAGCTGGTCGCCAAGCTCAAGGGTCAGAAGGACAAGGCCGCGCGTCAGGCCGAGGTCCGTTCCCTCATGCAGGACCTGGGTATTGAGGCCTCCTACGCCAAGTACCCGCGCCAGATGTCAGGCGGCCAGAAGCAGCGGGCGGCGATCGCTCGCGCCTTCATCGGAAACCCGCAGCTGATCCTGGCCGACGAGCCGACCGCGAGCCTAGACCCGGATCGTGGCCAGGAGATCGCCCAGCTGATCTGCAAGGAAGTGAAGTCCAAGAACAAGAGCGCCATCATGGTGACGCATGATCGCTCGATCCTCCCCTACGTGGACACGATCTACGAGCTCACGCACGGCACGCTAACGAAGCTCGAGTCCTGAGAGCGGCGGGCGCCCCAGGCACATAGAAGCGGCGGCATCGGTGGGGATCTCCTGGGCATTGCGGCAGGAGATCCGCACCGCTTTGTGCAATTTTTATGCTTTCAGCGCCAGCAGGCCGTCAGAGATGAAACGACGAACGAGTTCACTGCGAGTTTGTCCAAGTTCTCCTGCCACCTCGTCGAGCTCGCGGACTAAGGATTCGGGCAGGCGTGTGCCGACCGGCATTGTGTCCTCGCCGAAGAGCTGCGGACGCCCCGGGAGGACCTTCCACGCTCCGTCACATTCACCCGCTTCGAAGCGCTGCGCATCTGCTTCAAGATCGGCGTCGGTAACGGTGATCCCTCCCGCGAGACGATAGGTCCCCTCTTGCTTCCTGCTCATTGTCCTCTCCTCTCAGGTCCAAATATTTCTGTCATCATTTTCTTTGAAGGTGGAGTCATCGCGTGATAGATGAGAATGCTACCGTCTTCCTGGAGCGCGGCGAGGAGCTCTAGTAGCCTCCCATTCCTGTCGTATCCCAGCGCTGCGTACGCAGGCCAGTACGGTGAGTCCACGCGTTCGGCGCATTCGACCGCATACACCCAGGCGTGAATCGCATCTTCGTCGGTGATCTCAGGATGGCGCACACTCACTCGTGGATGCACAACAACCGGCACGTCCATCATTGCCTCACCTCCCCCGCGCCCATGCCAGGAATTTCGTTAACAAAATTCTAACGCTGTCCTCACGGGAACGCTGGCCAATGAAACCAATGATCGATCAAAGCCAGAAACGGCGACCACCGCCCCGAAAGGGCACTCCCCTAATCCGGCTCTTCATAATTGGGGGTGTAGTTGGGGTCTGAAGCCTCCTGTTTCGAGGAGTGCTCGGGTGATGTAGTTGGTGAGGTTTCGGAATCCGACTGCGGAGCCGCGTAGGTGTTCGAGGCGGCCGTTGATGGCTTTGGTGGGGCCATTGCTGGTGTGGGGATGATTGAAGTAGGCCAGGAAGTCCCTGGCTTGGCGTTTGAGTGTCCTGCCCAGCGTCACGAGCTCGGCCAGGCCCCTCGGTACGCGTGTGGAGGTCAGTGTGTTGATTTCGGCTTGCATCAGGGCCTTACCACGGATTCTGTTGGGATCGCGGTAGGCGTCGATAATACTCTGGCAGACGCTCCAGGTGACTTCGAGGGCAACGTGGCAATCGCTGGCGAACAGGTCGAGGATCTGATGCTGCTGACACGCGGCGAGTCGGCAGGATCTGGTGTGTAACATCCTGCGGGCCTTGTACAGGGGGTCGGTGGCACGCCCGCGCCGATGGTGAAGTTCTTGCTGAATGCGTCTGCGGCACTCATCGAGAGCATCACCGGCAAGGTGCACGACGTGAAGGGATCCATGACCGCCCTCGCGCCGGGGAGTTCTTCGGCGGCTGCGCTTTTGAAGCCGGTGAATCCATCCATCGCGACGATCTCAATATTCTCGCGCCAGGTGTTGGGCTGGGAGGCCAGCCAGGTTTTGAAGACCTGCTTGGAGCGACCCGGGACCATGTCCAAGAGTCGGGAGGGGCCGCTGCGTTCTCGGATGGGTGTCAAGTCCAAGATGACGGTGACGTATTTGTCGCCGTAGGGGGTGTGGCGCCACACGTGTTCATCCACCCCGATGACACGCACGCCATCGAACCGAGTTGGATCATTGATCAGTAGACGCTGGCCTTGACCCAGGACAGCGGTGTTGGCGGCTCTTCCAGGACACACCGAGGGCCTGGGAGATACGCGCCACCGTCACATGATGAACGACCAGCCCAGTGAGCGCCCAGCGCACCGCTGCGCGCGAGAGCTTGGCGCGCGGATCGGCCGCTTGGCTCATATCTTGACGCCACACGTGAGCACACTCCGGGCACCGGTAGCGGCGCACGCTCACATGCAAGATCGTGGGACGCCACCCGCAGGGCTCATGCGCCAAGCGCCTGACCACCGTGTCACGACAAATGCCCTGGCACCCGCAGCGTCGACACCACCGGTCCTCACCAGCAATCCGGCAAGCCGACACTGCATGGTCTGCCTCAACGCGCTGGCCCGTCACTTCCAGGCCCAGGTCATCCAGGCGCGTGAACGCGCTCAGGTCAGGGCGATCAAAGGTAGTATTGGCCATGTCGAGGTCTTTCAGATGGACGGTGTAGCAATCTCCATCATCGGAAGACCTCGACCCCTACCCGGCCATGACACGCCCAACCCCGCCCACAACACCTACACCCTCAAATGCGAAGAACCCTGAAAGATGCGTATGATATCTATAAGAGTCAGCCGGCTATGCTAGCTGGCACTCCTCCAGTATTGAAGGCTGGGGAAGCATTGGATGGTTCTCATAAGATAGCTGCAGGGAAACATTAATGAGCGCTGTTGAAGACGGACTCCTCGGAGGGCTTATCGTCGCCCTGATACCGGGCTACCGTATTAAGCTCGGCAAGCCCACGCTGAATAAGAGGCAGAAAAGACCCATCCTGGCATATATCTTTTTCTGGCTTGTAACTATCCTCGGGTTTGTTGGTGCACCGCTTATTTGGCTATCTCTTGGTCGGTGGGATGCCCAACCAGGAACAGAAAATTTCACCGTTGCGATTTCGGGCCTTATTTTTAGCATCGTGTCTCTTGGTCTGCTGGGTGCTATTCCCCTGAATCACTGCTACGCCTTCTACCTCGAACTGCGTGAGGATTGCGTGCGGTGGCGTAATTGGCGGTGGAAAGAACGCACCTTCACCTACCCCTCCATCACGTTTGCCCACGTGGAGAACAACGGCAAGAACGGGTTCTTGCGTATTGGTAGCACTGAGATGGGTAAGCGCACCTGCAGCTTTGACCCGTACCAGTTTGATGCGACGATCCTGATGGCCCAGGTGCTGTACCGTGATGATCACGGGCGTTGGGCTGAGGAGGACGGCCTGGATGTGATGAGCGTGGTGGGGATGTATGGCTCTTCGCAAGATATTTATGCCCAGTTTTATGACTTGTGCGATACGAAGTATGTTGTTGGGCAGACGAAGAGTGAGCGTCAGGTGCGTCGAGGCAAAGTACAGTAAGTCTTCCGAGGACTGAGACTAAAAATAAAAGCCCCTGGGCTGAGATGAACTACACCCTCAATTATGAAGAACCCGTAAAGTCCAAGACAACGGTGACGCACTTATCGCCATAAGGAGTCAAACGCCGCACATGCTTATCCACACTGATAACACTGCCGACTTCTAGCGGCCATGCGGATCCTGTAGGATAAGAGGCTCTTCATAATTGAGGGTGTGGGGGTGGTATGCGGGGTTGGGCGTGTCGTGGCCGGGTAGAGGTCGAGGTCTTCCGATGATGGGGGTTGCGACACCGTCCATCTGAAAGACCTCGACATGTCCAATGCTACCTTTGATCGCCCTGATCTGAGCGCCTTCACGGGCCTGGATGACCTAGGACTGGAAGTGATGGGTCAACGTGTAGGAGACGATCGGACCGTCTTGGCCTGCAAGGTAGTGGGTGAGGATCGGTGGTGCCGACAGTGTGGGGGTGAGGGCGTCGTACGTGACACGGTGGTCAGGCGCTTGGCTCACGTACCCTACGGGTGGCACCCCACCATGTTGCACGTGAGCGTGCGCCGCTACCGCTGCCCAGAGTGTGCTCACGTGTGGCGTCAAAACATGAGTGCAGCGGCCGACCCGCGTGCGAAGCTCTCGCGTGCGGCGGTGCGCTGGGCGCTGGTGGGCCTGGTGGTCCATCATCTGACGGTGGCGCGCGTCGCCGACGTATTGGCCGTGTCGTGGAACACTGCCAATACCGCGATCTTAGGTGAAGGCCAGCGCATGCTCATCGATGATCCTGATCGTTTCGAGGGGGTGCGTGTCATTGGCGTGGATGAACACGTGTGGCGACACACCCCATACGGGGACAAATACGTCACCGTCATCTTGGACTTGACTCCTATACGTGACCGTCGTGGTCCCTCCCGGCTCCTGGATATGATTCCGGGCCGATCCAAGCGGGTTTTCAAAACCTGGCTGGCCTCCCAGCCCGACACCTGGCGCGAGCGCATTGAGATCGTCGCGATGGATGGATTCACCGGCTTTAAGAGCGCCGCCGCCGAAGAGCTCCCAGACGCGAGGGCGGTCATGGATCCTTTCCACGTTGTGCGCCTGGCCGGTGATGCTCTCGATGAGTGCCGCAGGCGCATTCAGCAAGAACTTCACCATCGGCGCGGGCGGGCCACGGATCCCCTGTACAAGGCTCGCAGGATGTTACACACCAGATCTTGCCTGCTCACCCCACGCCAGCAACACCAGCTAGCCGATCTGTTCGCCAGCGATTGCCACGTCGCACTCGAAGTCACCTGGAGCGTCTACCAGAACATCATCGACAGCTACCGCGATCCCCACAAAATCCGCGGCAAGGCCCTAATGCAAGCCGAAATCAACACACTGACCTCCACGCGCGTACCCAGGGGCCTGACCGAGCTCATCACGCTGGGCAGAACGCTCAAACGCAGAGCCGGAGACATCTTGGCTTACTTCGATCATCCCCACACCAGCAACGGTCCTACCGAAGCCATCAACGGCCGCCTCGAACACCTACGCGGATCCGCACTCGGATTCCGAAACCTCAACCACTACATCACCCGAGCACTCCTCGAAACCGGAGGATTCAGACCCCAACTACACCCTCAATTATGAAGAGCCGGATAAGAAGCGTCTGTAACCGCACAGTGGCAGACGCTCTTCCTCAACCTAACGGATTCAGCACATCAAGCCCTCAGAAATGAAACGACGAACGAGCTCACTGCGCGTTTGTCGGAGTTCCCCTGCCGCCTCGTCGAGCTCTCGAACTAAGGATTCGAGTAGGCGCGTGCCGACCGGCATTTATTCCTCACCGACAAGCGTCCGGCGCTCCGGGATGACCTTCCACGCTCCGTCATATTCGCCCGCTTCGAAGCGCTGCGCATCTGCCTCAAGATCGGCGTCGGTAACGGTGATTCCTCCCGCAAGACGATAGGTTTCTTCTGGCTTCTTGCTCATTGCCTTCTCCTCTCAGGTCCAAAAATCTCTGTCATCATTTTCTGTGAAGGTGCGGCCATCACGACCAGAAGTAACGGCTCCATCAGCGCGAGAAGGCCACTCCCCTAGTCCGCCAAGCGCTGGGACACCACCGTCGTGACGCCGTCGCGCATCGTGACGCCGTAGAGGGCGTCCGCGATCTCCATCGTGCGCTTCTGGTGGGTGATGACGATCAGCTGCGAGGTTTCCTGCAGCTCCTTGAAGATGGCGAGCAGGCGCGTCAGGTTCATGTCGTCCAGGGCGGCCTCGACCTCGTCCATGACGTAGAACGGGGACGGGCGTGCCTTGAAGATCGCGACCAGGAATGCGATCGCGGCCAGGGAACGCTCGCCGCCCGACAGCAGCGACAGGCGCTTCACCTTCTTGCCCGCGGGCCGAGCTTCGATCTCGATGCCGGTCGAGAGCATGTCGTCCGGGTCGGTGAGCACCAGGTCGCCCTGGCCGCCTGGGAAGAGCACGCCGAACACGTGCTCGAACTGCTCGCGCGTCTCGGCGAACGCCGACGCGAAGGCCTCCTCCACCAGGCGATCCACGTCCTGCACGATGCGCAGCAGATCCGCCTTCGACGCCTTGAGGTCTTGGACCTGATCCACTAAGAACTTGTGCCGCGAGGCCAGCGCCTCGTGCTCCTCGAGCGCCAGCGGGTTGACGCGCCCCAGCTTCTCCAGGTCCTTCAGCGCCTTGGCGAGCGCGCGTTCCTGCTCGGCGCGCACGTACGCGCTCGGCTCGGCGGCCGCGGCCTTCTCGACCTGATCGGGGTCGATCGGCAGCATCGGCACCAGCATCTGCGGCCCGAACTCGGCGAGCAGCTGCTCGGGCTCGAGGGACAGCTCCTCCAGGGCGCGCCGCTGCAGGTCCTCGACGCGCAGGCGCGTCTGCTCTGCGGCGATCTGCCCCTGGTGGGCCGAGGCCGTGGCCTCCGACAGCTCGGCGCTCAGCCGATCCAGGGCGCGGCGGGCGTCCGACACCTCCTGGGAGACCTGGGAGCGCCGCTCGCTCAGGCGGTCGCGCTCGGCGGTGGACTGAGCCAGGGCTCGCTCGGCGGCCTCGAGGGCGACGCGGGCGGCCGCCTCCACGTCCGAGGCCGTGGCAAGCTCCGTCTTTCGCGCGGCCTCGCGCCGGGCGTAGCGGGCGCGCTCCTCGCGCTCAGCGGCGGCGGCCTGGCGCAGGGAGCGGGCACGGGAGGCGGCGCGCCGCGATTGCTCTTCGAGGGCTCGCAGTGATAGGCGCGCCTCGTTTTCGGCCTCGCGGGCCTCGCGCGCGGCGCGGGAGGCTGCATCCGCGCGGGCCTGGGCATCTTCGAGGGACTCGGGCGGGCCGACGGTGTCGGCGCCGTCGAGGCGTGCGCGTGCGGCCACGTCCTGCTCGCGGGCCCACGTCACCTGTTCGTCGGCTCGGCGGGCCACGTCGTGGGCGCGCTCGGCCTCGGCTCGGGCGGCCTGCGCTGCCGACTGGGCGCGGGCCAGTTCCTGGGCTTCCTTAGCGCGCTGCGCGTCTTCCTCACGCAGGGCCTTCAGGGCATCGTTTGCCTCGCGGATGCACCGGTCCAGGTGGGCGTTTGCCTCGCTGAGTTGCTCTGACACCTCGGCCATGCGGGCACCGGCGGACTCTGCCTGCGCGCACGCCTCCTCGTAGTCTGCGCGCACGGAGAGCACGGAGGAGGCCTGGCGGCCACCCTCCACTGACCAAGAGCGCAGCACGTCGCCGCCCGACGTGACGACGGCGCGCACGCCGGGCACATCCAGCACGTCAGCGGCGACCTCGAGGGAGCAGGCAACGACCCCGTCCAGCAGCGACGCGAGGGGCGCGGCGGCCCCCTCGCAGGTGACGACGTCGGACAGCCACGTCGCGCCCTTGGGCAGATCGGCGCGGATGGCCCCGCTGGTCCCATCCACGGCACCGTCAGAAGGACCGGAAGAATCAGATGACACGACCAACCGCAGCGAGCGCCCGGCGGCGCGCGCGGCGTCCAGCTCGCCCAGGCCTCGGGCCAGGGAGTCGACGACGACGGCGTCGGCGAAGGGGGCCAGCGCGGCGGCGACGGCATCCTCGAAACCGGGGGTGACGTGCAGGAGGGGCGCGACCTGGCCGAGCACTCCCGGTCGTCCCAGCAGCTCGGCGGTGCCGTCCTCGGGGGCGAGTAGCTGCTCGAGGGCATCGCGACGCGCCTCCCAGCGCGCACGGTCAGCGCGGGCCTCGCGTTCGACGCCGAGCAGCTCGTCCACGCGGGCGCGTGCGGTGTCGCGGCGGGCGGAGGCCTCGGCGTGTGCGCGGGCCGCTCCCCCGCTGGCTTCGTCCTCGGGCGAGGCTCCCTCAGCGACGGAAGCGTCCCCGGAGCTCACAGACGACGCGGGCACGGCTTTCTCGGCGGCCTCGGCGCGCTCCTGAGCCGCACGGTAGGCGCCCCAGGCTCGGTCGGCCTCGGCGATCGCGGCCTCCAAGCGAGACGCGGCCGTGGAGGCGTCGCCCGTCAGGCGCGCGACCTTCTCGCGGTGGTCGGCGATGACGCGGTTGACGCGGGCCAGCTCGCGGGATGCGGAATCGTCGGCGTCTTCCGCGGCCTCGCGCACGCGAGTCGCGGACGTCAGCGCAGAGCGCGCGGCTTCGACCTGGCCGGCCAGGGCTGCGTCCTCGGCGCCGGCGACGCGGGCACGCTCGTCGAGCACGTCGGGATCCTCGCCGCCCGGGGGCAGCTCGGGGGTCGCCCGCAGCGAGACCTTCTGGGTCGCGGCCATGAGCGTGCCGCGCAGGCGCTCGGTGATTGTGGTCAGCGACTGCCAGTCGGAGGAGGCCTGATCGAGCGCCGGTGAGGATGCCCGTTCGGCTTCCTCCAGCCGTGACAACTCGGCGCGCGCGGCGGCTATCTGCTCCTCGAGCGAGGCCCGGCGTGCGGCGGCCGACTCGTCCGATGCCTCGAGCACGGACAGCTTCGACAGAGCCGATGCGAGGTCGTCGGCAAGCAGGCGGGCCTTCGCGTCGCGCACGCGCGCCTGAATGAGGGACGCGCGACGAGCAACCCGCGCCTGGCGGGCCAGGGGACCCAACTGGCGGTGAATCTCGTTCGTCAGGTCCAGGACGCGCACGAGGTTCGCGTCCATGTCGGCCAGCTTCTTGAGCGCACGCTCCTTACGCCGGCGATGCTTGAGGACTCCCGCGGCCTCTTCGATGAAGCCGCGCCGCTCCTCGGGCGTAGAGGACAGAATCGCGTCGAGCTGCCCCTGGCCGACGATGACGTGCATCTGACGGCCCATACCCGTGTCGGAGAGAAGCTCCTGCACGTCCAGCAGCCTCGCCGGAGTGCCGTTAATGGAGTATTCGGAGCCGCCCCCGCGGAACAGGGTGCGGCTGATCGTCACCTCGGAATACTCGATGTCGAGCAACCCGTCGGTGTTGTCAATCGTCAGGTCCACCTGGGCGCGCCCCAACGCGGCGCGCCCAGATGTTCCCGCGAAAATCACGTCCGCCATTTGCCCGCCGCGCAGCGCGCGGGCACCCTGCTCGCCCATAACCCAGGCGAGCGCGTCGACGACGTTGGATTTACCCGACCCATTGGGGCCGACGACGCACGTGATGCCCGGTTGGAGGGCAAGCGTGGTCGCACTGGCGAAGGACTTAAAGCCCCGCAGCGTCAGGTTTTTGAGGTACACCCTTGCAGGTTAGCCGTGTCTCAGTAAATCTCCGGGAACCACAGGGAGATTTCGCGCGTTGCGTTGTCCACAGAGTCCGAGCCGTGGATCAGGTTCTCCATGTGGGGGCTGTTCCACGCGCGACCCAGGTCTCCGCGGATCGTGCCCGCGGGGGCCGTCGTCGGGTCGGTCGAGCCCATGAGGACGCGCATGCCTTCGACGACGCGCTGGCCTTCGACGATGATGGCGACGACGGGGCCGGAGCTCATGAACTCCAGGAGGCCCTCGAAGAAGGGCTTGTCCTTGTGGTCGGCGTAGTGCTCGGCGAGCAGCTCGCGGGAGGCGATCATGAGCTTGAGGCCCTTGATCGTGTAGCCCTTGGCCTCGATGCGGCGCAGGATTTCACCGGTCAGGCCGCGGGCGTAGCCGTCGGGCTTCACGACGATGAGGGTGTGCTCCAGGGTGGGGTCGAGAAGGTGCTGAGGCTCCAGCAGAACACTCTTAGCGCTCACATTGTCTCCTTTGATGATGAGGGTTGCTCAGTTGCGCTTTCCAGCATATCTGTCAGGGCCGCGACCGCCGCTGTGGCGTCTGCCCCATTGGCTTCGATGTGGACGCTCTGACCTTGGGTGATGCCCAGCGCCATGAGTTCCAGGACCGACCCGCCGTCCGCCCCGTTCACGGTGACCTCGGCGTCGAAGGTGCCCGCCAGGCGCACGAAGGCGGCGGCGGGTCGCGCGTGCAGGCCGACGGGGTCTGCAACGACCGCGTCCCCCTGCGCCCACGTCGACGAGGCCGGGGCCCCTCCCTCTCCCCCGCTGGGCTTCGCGGGAGCGGAGCTGGGTGCCTCCTGGGCGGGCACGTCGTCCACGCGGGGGGCCAGGGCGGCTGCGACGTCGGCGACCTGGTCGAGGTCTTCGCCGAGCTGGGCCCGCACGGAGGAGGCGACGGCTCCTTCGACGAGGCAGGTATCGACAAAGCGCACGCGCTCGGGCTCGTCGCTCATGTCGATGACGGATTCGACGGTCATCGTGGCCGAGCCGAGGTCGGTCAGCACGATGACGCCACTTCCCTCACCGTCCACGGCAGCAAGGGCGGCCTCGAGGGCGGTCTCCACGAGGTCGTAGGACGTGCCGATACGGCCGTCGTCCGTGCCCCCGGCGGCCTCGAAGTGCACGTCGGGGGCCATCTGGGCGGCCAGCTCGCAGACTCCGGTGGCCAGGGAGGCCGAGTGGGAGACGATAACGAAAGAGACGCGCACTCTCATGCCGTGCCGGCCTCGCCCGCTGCGCGCACGGCTGCACGCAGGATGAGGGAGGTGGAAACCGCGCCCGGATCGAGGTGCCCGATGGAGCGTTCTCCCAGGTAGGAGGCGCGTCCCTTCGTGGCCCGCATGGGTTCCGTGGCGGCGGCTCCGGCCTCAGCGGCGGTGGCGGCGGCCTCGAGAACGGCGTAAGGATCGCTACCGGCCTCGGCGGCCGCGCGGGCGGCCTCGAGGGCCGGAGTCCACGCGTCCACCATGGTCTTTTCGCCCGTGGTGGCCTTGCCTCGCGCCTGGATTCCTTCGAGCGCGCCCGCGATCACCGCAGCGACGCCCGTGCCGTCGAGTTCACCGTCACCGGCGGCCTTCGATGCACGCAGGAACGCCGTCCCGTACAGGGGCCCGGCGGCGCCGCCGACCGTGGACATGAGGGTCTTGGCAACCGTCTTGAGGACCTCAGCGACGCTGCCCGGCTGGGCCTGTCCCAGGGCCTCGACGGCGGCCTTGAATCCGCGGTCCATGTTCTCGCCGTGGTCGCCATCCCCGATGGCTCGGTCCAGGTCCACCAGGTAGTCGCGCTGCTCAGCGACGTCCGCCGCCGCCAGCTCGATCCACCGCAGTGCCCACGCTGCATCTAGGCTCATCGTGATTCTCCTTGTCCTGCTTCGCTGCTTACTTCCAAGCGACCGTGTTCACGGGCGCGTCGAAGAGCTCGAGGAGCTCGTCGTCGGCGCGCATGAGGGTCACGGAGACGCCGGGCATCTCCAGGCTGGTGACGTAGTTGCCGACCATCTGGCGAGCGATCTCGATGCCGTCCTTCTTCAGCAGGGCGGCGAGGGCGCGGAAGCAGATGTAGAGCTCGGAGACGGGGGTGCCGCCCATGCCGTTGACGAGGGCCACGACGCTCTCGCCTTCGGTGAGGCCCAGGTCTTCGCGCACGCGCTCGTAGAGCTCGGCGACGAGGCTGTCAGCGGTCTCCATGGCACCGCGGCGGTATCCGGGCTCGCCGTGGATGCCGATGCCCAGCTCGATCTCGTCCTCGCCCAGGTCGAAGGAGGGCTTGCCGGCGTGGGGCACGGTGCAGGGGCCCAGGGCCAGGCCCATGGAGCGGGTCTGGTCGTTGACCTTGGTGGCGATACGGGTGACTTCCTCGAGGGAGTCGCCGCGCTCGGCGGCAGCGCCCGCGATCTTCTCCACGAAGATAGTGCCGGCGACGCCGCGACGCCCCGCCGTGTAGAGGGAATCCTCGACGGCCACGTCATCATTAACGACGACCGACGAGACCTTGATGTCCTCCATGTCGGCCAGCTCGGCGGCGGTCTCAAAGTTGAGGACGTCGCCCGTGTAGTTCTTGACGATGTGCAGGACGCCCGCACCGTGGTCGGCGGCCTTCGTGGCCTCCAGGATCGGGTCGGGGGTGGGCGAGGTGAAGACCGCGCCGGGCACGGCCGCATCCAGCATGCCTTCGCCGACGAAGCCCGCGTGCAGGGGCTCGTGTCCGGATCCACCACCGGAGACGAGGCCGACCTTGCCCTCAGCCTTGGGGACGTGACGGGTCACGAAGTCGGGCGAGTAATGGACATCGACGAGGTCAGGGTGGGCCAGGGCGAAACCTTCGAGGGTTTCGCGGACGACGGCGTGGACGTCATTGACGAGCTTCTTCATGATGCCTCCTTGCACATTGCTCATCTGTACTTGTATGCGTGATCAATCGTGCCACCTTTGAGCACGAAATCCCAACCGTGGCGGCCGCCACGATGCGGCCGCTCTGGTTGGGTTCCATCCTAGCGGGGGCTGTGACCGGCGAGGGCCAGCATTTCCCCGGCCAGCATGACCGAGCCAAACACGAGAACTCCGCTGCGATCCGCAGGCTCGGCCCCGGCCTCGGCGATCTCGGCTGCACGATCGACCGCGTCGGCCAGTGACTCACGCACGTCTACCCGGTCAGGACCGAAGACCTCCTCGGCGATCTCGGCCAGACGCGCGATGTCAGCCGCGCGCTCGCCCGGCATCTGCGTGACGACGAGGTGATCGATGAAGGGCTCGACCTCGGACAGAACGCCTTCGACGTCCTTGTCCCCCATCGCCGCGTACACGCCCGCGATGCGCGCGAACCCAAAGGAGGATTCCACAGCCTCGCGCAGGGTGGCCGCACCCGCAGGGTTGTGCGCGGCGTCCACGATGATCGTGGGCGAATGACGCACGACCTGCATGCGTCCCGGGCTGGAGGCGTTCATGAGGCCCTGCTCGACGATGCGGCCGTCCAGGCCGCGCCCGCCCATGAAGGCCTCAACGGCGACGAGGGCCGCCGCCGCGTTGTGCGCCTGATACTGGCCGAACAGCGGGACGAACACGTCCTCGTAGACCGCGGAAGGCGTGCGGATCGTGACCATCTGGCCGCCGACGCCCATCTGACGATCCACGACCTCGAAGTCGCGGCCCTCGACACGGGCGATCGCGTCGACGGAGCGCGCCTGCTCGAGGAGGATGTCGAGGACTTCCTCCTCCTGAGCCATGATGACGACAACCTGGCCGGGCTTGATGATGCCGGCCTTTTCGCGCGCGATTTCCTCGATCGTGGAGCCGAGCCACTTCGTGTGGTCCAGGGCGATCGGCGTGATGACGGAGACGCCCGCGTCAATAACGTTCGTGGCGTCCCAGCGCCCGCCCATGCCGACCTCGACGACAGCGGCGTCGACCGGGTAGTCGGCGAAGGCCGCGTACGCCATGATCGTGAACACCTCGAAGAAGGACAGGCGCGGGCCACCCTCTTCCTGGCTGCGCTCGTCGACCATGCCGACGTAGGGGGCGATGTCCTCCCATGCGCGCACGAAGCCCTCGCGCGTGATCGGGTGGCCCTCCAGGGAGATGCGTTCGCGCACGTCGAGCAGGTGCGGGCTCGTGAAGCGGCCCGTCTTCATGCCGAAAGCCGTGAGGAGCGAGTCGATCATGCGCGACGTGGACGTCTTGCCGTTGGTGCCCGTGATGTGGATCGACGGGTAGGAGTTCTGCGGGTCGCCCAGGATGTCCAAGGCGAGCTTGACGCGGTCGAGCGTGGGATCGATGTCGTGCTCGGGTGCGCGCGCGACGATGGACTGGTAGATCTCCTGCACACGGGCATCCAGGGCGACGTCCTCCTCGGCCTTCGCCAGCGCGGCCTCGTGGGAGGCGCGCTCGTCGCGTGCCTCGGCGGCGTCATCCGCGAAGTCCTCATCCACCTCGCCCTCGATCTCGGCGAGGACGGAGGGGTCTGGGCCCAGCAGCAGCGAGTGCTCGACGAGTGCGCGCAGCGCCGCCTCGCGTTCGCTCTCCTCAGCCTGAGGGTCGGTGCCCTCCCCCGCCTCGGTGTCCTCGACCTCGTCGGCCGCTTCCAGGTACGGGATCAGGTCGGCCGGGATGCCGCCCTGCTGGTCCTCGTGGGTGGGGTCTTGCCCGAAGAACGATTCGCCTGCCATGTTTCCTCCGCTACTCGCAGTGTCTTCGCTATTTTACCGGGCCGGGCGCGGCGGGCGGCTTGTTCTGCCGGTCACGGCGCGTTGTCGTGCACAGTCCGCGCGTCGTCATCGACGAGGCCGGGGCGGGGTACCCCCGAACCCCCACATTCGCCGCAGCGAGCTCGTCGTCACCGCGCTGGCGCAGACAAATAGAATGAAAGCCTTCACGATGATCCATTTCAGGAGGCAACACGTGGGTAAGTGGTTTGGTCAGGCATCCGAAATCGAGGAGCTGCGCGCCGAGAACCAGCGACTCAAGGAACAGGTTGCGACCCTCGAGGCGCGACTGCGCACCGCCTACGCGGACGCCGGGGTCACGGCACTCGCCGGATCGTCCTTCCCCTCTTCCGAGGCAGCAGTCCCGCAGGCTTCAGGTCCCGCCTTTCCAGCCGGTGCAGCCAACCCGGCCACGGCCTCGTTCCCGGAGCTGAACGCAGCCGAACTCCAGATGATCGCCGAGGGCAGGACGCTCAACGCCGTCAAGGCCTACCGGGACCGCACTGGCGTCGGCCTGAAAACCGCGAAGGCGGCAATCGACGCCGCCCGCAGAGGGTCGGCAAATAGGTGACCATTTCCCCGGTGACGCTCACTCACGCGGATAGGTTGCGCACTTCCGGATAGGTTGCGCACTTCCGGATAGGTTACGCGGATACGGATAGGTTATTAACCTATCCAGATGCTCATAACCTATCCAGATGCTCATAACCTATCCGCGTGAGGGCATCCGCCGGCTGCGCGGCGTTATGCGCGCCTTCCTCTCATCGATGACGACGCAGCCGGGGCTGGTCGCACCGCATGTTCCCCTCGATGTTTCCCTTGCGATCAGCCAGCCACCCGCTCTGATAGGATGCCGACCACACAGACATCCTCAATGACGCGAAGGATTCCCGATGCTGCTGGCAGGTCTCACCGAAGAACCGGGCTGGATCCGATCCAGCTTCAACCTCACGTACCGCGTGCCGTGGGAGAAACTGATCCAGGGCGTGCGTGGGGTCTACCCCTACATCGAGGACGCCGAGGTGCAGGTCGACGGCGAGCCCCTCCACTTCTCCACTCCCGAGGATCTGCTGGCCATTCCCGAGGCTTCCAGCATCATGATCCGAGGCATGTCGCCCATCCTCAAGGCACCGATCATGCTGACCTTCTTCAACCAGAAGCCGTTTATCAACGTCGCGATCGGCCGGGTCAACGAGGAATTCCAGACCACCGACTACGAGAAGTTCAACAAGTCGATGTGCCAGTTCATGGACTCCATCGAGATCATGATGCACGTCCCGCCGGCCACGCTGCCCAAGGGCTAAGACCCCCCACGCACACAACCCAGGAAGCGAGAGGAACACTGGCATGTACCTGGAAGGGCATCACGAGGACGGCGGCTGGCTCCTGTCCACCTTTACCCTCACGAACCGCGTCTCGTGGGAGATGATGCTTCAGGCGGTCTACGCCGCCTTTGAGTATTTTGCGGACATCACGATCTTCGTGGACGATCACTCCATCAAGCTCGAGTCGCGCGCCGACGTGCTCTCCATCCCCGAGGCTGGCAACATCGGGATCGGCGGCGAGTCCGTGGTCGTCAAAGAACCAATGCTCATCATCTTCTACAACCAGGTGCACTTCATCAACCTGCGCATTCGGTGCGGCAACGACGACCTGCGCGACCTCGACTACGAGGGTTTCAACAAGATCGTGTGCCCGATCGTCGACGCTATCGAGCTGGCGATGTACCAGGAGCCCGTGCCCGCGCCCGTCAAGGAAAGAACCTCCGAGGATACCGACGACGCCGAAGAAGAGAAGGCCTCCGAGGAGACCGGAGGAAGCGCGGCGAGCACCGCCGACGAGAGCGAGCAGACCGTCGGCACCGGCGACGGCGAGCAGGTGGAGGACAGCGGCGACAGCGAGCCCGAGGATGAAACCGCGGAAAGCGCTCAGGAGGATAAAGCGGCCGAGGCCTCGACCGCCGAACCCCCAATCCCCCCGCCGCCGGCCGCCGAGCCGCAGGACAGCGCGACTGCCTCCGACGCCCCCGCGCCGGGCTCCGAACCGCCGATTCCCCTCCCGCCGGCCGAGGCCTCGGCCCCACCAATCCCTGCGCCGACACCGACAAAGAGGAGCGAGTTCCGATGCAACTAGAGACTCCTTCGCCCGATGAAGCTCGGCGCACCGTCTACCAGACGGAGATCTTTCCCTCCCGCGCGCCTGGCCCCGGCGACGTGCTGCCCAACGCGGCGCAGGGCCTCGGAGAGCGTTACCGGTGCGGAGCTGACGTAACCGGCGCCATGGAACTCCAGATGGCCAAAGGAACCGACCCGTACATTCGGTCGACGGCCGACTGGATGCGCTCGCGTTTCTCGCAGCCAGGGACGATCTGTCCGGCATGGCGCGATGACCGCGACCACGGTGAAGTCCCCGGAACCAACCGCTACTTCCGCGATAAAGACGAGTTCATCGAGGCCTTCGACATCGACGGCCTGGACCATATCGGGCACGTCGGGGCGCGCAACCTGACGCCCATCATCAAGGGCCTGATCTTCCCCTCGGAGTTCCGCTCGGGTCCACCCGCCAACTACAACGAGCTGTACCGCCAGTTCCGCTTCACTGATAACCCGTTGCCCGAGGACGTCGCCATCGAAATCTGCCTGCTCGACAAAGACATGGGTTCCCACGGGCAAATCCCGCAGGTGCGCATCATCGAGAAGGTCTTCATCGGCGGCTGGGCGCCCATGACGATCGACGAGCTCATCACGCAGAACATCATCGAAGGAGTCTCCGAGCATGTTGGAGAAATTGGAAGAATTAATTGGCAAGATCTGTTCGGATACTTCCGTCGCTAAAACCGACTTTCAAGACGGATACGGGTACGGGTATTCGTTCTCGAACTACAACACCGATTTCTTCACCGCCTGGGAGATGTCGGGCTACTACCGCTTTAGCTGGTCCGAACGCCATCCGAGCAGACGGTTCACCATGGATACACGTAGCGAGACGTTGGCCAGCTACGTGCTGATCACCCAGGTCGGTGCGCTGCGTCGCGCACGGATGCGCCAGCGCCCCATCGTGATCCCGGGTGAGGCTCCCTCATCGGAACAGTGGACGATCACGGACACGCGGTGGCCGCGGGTCAAGCGATACACGAGCGTCGCCGACCCGACGATGGTCGTCGAGTCGGTGAATAGCCTCGAGCTGCGTCAGACGCTCTTCGCCACGCAGTTCCCACTGGAGGACTACCTCGAGTCCTTCATGGACCCGGACGCGAATCCCGTTCTCTCCCCGTATCTTTCCTCTGTCGAGCCGCACCTGGAGCGCCTGCACCATGCGGGTGTGAAGCTGCCGACCGACGACTCATACTAGGAATGAGCTGGAGGCTCCTCCTCCATACGCGGCGAGCAACGACGCACGTCAGGAGGGCACACCCCTGAGACGTCCTGGCAATACGCTGCACGCTCAGCATGTCTAAATGGCTCTGACGTGCTCAAACAAGAGACATCGCGCGCGTTTCAACGTAATCCGGTTGAGATTTCAGGAGCGACAATTTCCGCTCGCGTCGGATACCTACGGACTGTCAAGCCTAGATATACTGAGCAAGCAACCGGCCTCGAGCCCCGCTCGCGCCCACTTCCGTCGACAACCAGGAGTCGCCCGTGCCCGCAACGCTCTCGATTAACGCCATCCGCGAAAGGTGCGTGAAGTTCGCTTACGACTGGAGCGATTGTGTGGGGGATGAGAAGCAGGACGGTCACGAGTTCATGCGCGAACTCATGAAGTGTTTCGGCATCACCAAGCGCAAAGCGATTTCCTACGAGAGGCGCTCGAACCGCGCATCGACGGGGCGCCAGGGATACATTGACGCGCTCATCCCCGGCAAGGCACTCATCGAGATGAAGTCCGCGGGGAAGGACCTCGATAGGGCTGAGGAGCAGGCTCTCGATTACATCCACGACCTCGCTGACGTCGAGACTCCACGTCTCCTCATCATCAGCGACTTCCGCCGCATTCGGATCGTCGATCTCGACAGTGAGATAGCAACTGACGGTTCTGGAGATGCCGGGCGCACGGAGTTTCGACTCGCCCAGCTTCCCGATCACGTCGACGACCTGAAGTTCCTCGCCGGATACGGAATGGTTCAGGTCGGTTCGCGCGAGCAGGAGGAGGCCTCGATTCGGGCCGCCCGCGTCATGGCCGACCTCTACGAGGCCCTGGACGGGTCGGGTTACAGCGATCACGAGGCCTCCATCTTCCTCATCCGTACGCTCTTTTGCCTCTATGGAGACGACGCCGGCCTGTGGGAACGCGACCTGTTCACGGAGTTTCTCGAGACCCGAACTCGCGAGGACGGCAGCGACCTCGGCGCGCAGCTCGCAGTCCTCTACCAGACGCTGAAAACACCCATGGAGCGTCGTCAGTCGACCCTCGACGAGCTGACCGCGCGTTTCCCGTACGTCAACGGCGGGATCTTCGAGGAGCAGCTCAACATCCCCAGCTTCTCCTCCACGATGCGTGACGAGCTCATGCGCGCGTGCGCCTTCGACTGGTCGGGCATCAGCCCAGCAGTCTTCGGTTCCCTCTTCCAGGCCGTCAAGTCCCCCGAGGCACGCCGCGAGCTCGGCGAACACTACACGAGCGAAACAAACATCCTGAAGACCCTTGGCCCGCTCTTCCTCGACGACCTGCGTGAACGCTTCGCAGAACACACGCACGATCTCGCCAAGCTCAAGGAGCTCCGTCAGGAGCTCAGAGACCTACGGATCATGGATCCCGCCTGCGGCTGCGGCAATTTCTTGGTCGTTGCCTATCGAGAGTTGCGCCACCTAGACACGGAGATCCTCAAACGCATCCGCGAACTGGAGCTCGCCCGCAAGGATAACGACGAGTTCCAGGCCACGATCTTCTTCGATGACCAGGGAGAAAGCGCCGACATCACTGTCCAGCTAGACCACTTCTTCGGCATCGAGATCGAGGAATGGCCGGCCCGCATCGCCCAGACGGCCCTGCACCTGGCCCATCATCAGGCGAACCGCGAGATGGAGCGGCTTCTCGGCCAGGCTCCCTCGATCCTTCCTCTCAAGGCGTCCGCCCACATCACGATCGGCAACGCGCTGCGCACGGAGTGGACGCAGGTGTGTCCGCCCTCCCCGTACGTCAGGATCGTCGGCAATCCACCCTTCATCGGCCAGTACATGCGATCCGAGGAGCAGACCGATGACCTGCGCTTCGTGTGGGGCGATGGCTACGACGGCTACCTCGACTACGTGACCGGATGGTTCATCAAGGCATCCCGCTTCTTCCAATCCGTCCCGAACGGCGGCCGCTTCGCTTTCGTCTCGACGAACTCGATCGCACAAGGAGTGCCTGTCGTTGCTCTCTTCCGTCCTCTCCTCGAAGGCAGCTGGAGGATCCGTTTCGCGCACCAGACTTTCGCATGGACGTCCGAGGCGCCGGGGGCCGCCGCCGTCCACTGCGTCATCACAGGCTTCGACCGGGGTGCCCCTCATGAGAAAGCTCCCGCACTGCTCTTTACCTATTCTTCTCCCAAGTCGCAGCCTGCGGTCGCTCCTGTCGAACATATCAGCCCATATTTGATCGAAGGAGCGAACATTTTTATCGAGGCGCGGACAAGACCTCTTTCCCCTATTCTTCCCGAGGTACGTTTCGGATCAAAACCGGCGGACGGAGGCAATCTCATCGTTGAAATGGAGGATTATCGAGAATTCCTTGAAGATCCAATCGCGTCCAAGTACTTACGACCTTTTAGCAATGCTCGCGAGCTACTCCATGGCTTAAATCGCTGGTGTTTGTGGATGGCAGGATCCAATTTTGATTCGAGAGATATCCAACGAAGCCTTCTGCTAAAGGAACGTGTTAGCGCTTGCAAAGAGTTCAGACTAAATTCGAGGAAGAAGGCAACCAACGAGAGCGCAAAGACTGCTCACCTCTTCCAAGAAAACCACCAGCCAACCGTTCCTTTTGTTGCTATCCCGCGCGTCATATCAGAATCACGACATTTCTACACCGTTGCACACCTTGACGAAGAGACAATTGCGAGCGACGCGCTCTTTACCGCACTCGACCCCGACGGTTTCCTTTTTGCCATCATTAGCTCCTCGATGTTCATTACGTGGCAGCGCGCTGTCGGCGGACACATGAAGTCGGATCTGCGCTTTTCCAACAAGATCGTGTGGAACACCCTCCCACTGCCCGAAGTATCCGACAAGCTTCGCACCGAAATCATCGCGGCTGGCCAGGGGGTCCTGGACGCTCGCGCCGAGCAGCCGGGAGCGAGCCTGGCCGACATGTACAACCCGCTGGCGATGGCACCGAGCCTGCTCAAGGCCCACCGCGTCCTCGATCGCGCGGTCGACCGCGCCTTCGGCGCGAAGAAGCCCTTGGAGACCAACGAGGAACGCCTCGCGCTCCTCTTCAAGCGCTACCAGGAGATGACGGCGACAGACAGCTGATCGCACGTTTTCAACCGAGGTACCTGCGGACAGAGAAACGGGCGGGCCGCGCTTTCGCGCAGCCCGCCCGCCTCAGTAACAGCACTCAGTGCTTGGCGACGCTCACTGCGAGCTTGTCGCCGGCCTCGACTTCAAGCGACAGAGCGAGGGTCTCGGCGGCGATCATGTCGCGCCAGGTCTCCACGTCGGCCACGTGATCGGAGGGCACCGTCAGCGACAGGTCGATGCGGTCCGCGATGTGCAGGCCGGCATTCTTACGCTCGTCCTGAACGGCGCGCACGACGTCGCGGGCGTAGCCCTCGGCCTCGAGCTCGGGAGTCAGCTCCGTATCGAGCACGACGAAGGTGCCCGACGCCAGAACGTCCGCGACCTGGCCCTCGGCGGCGTCCACGGAGGTGGACACGGAGAACATGTCGCCCGTGAGCACCAGCGGCGCCCCATCCAGCTCGACGGAGGCGAAACGGCACTCGCCGTCCACGACCTCCCACTCACCGGACTTCTGAGCCTTGAACAGCTGGCTCGTCAGCTTACGCACGGCCGGATCGAAGGCGCGCGGGTTCAGCGCCAGCTCGGTGCGGACGCTCAAGCCAGAGTCCTCAGGCGCAGAGAACACCACGGACTTCACGTTCACCTCGGAGGCGATCAGGTCCGCGAAGGGCTCCAGCGCAGCGAAGTTCTCCGACACGACCAGCAGGGAGGCCAGCGGCTGGCGCACGCGCAGCTGATGCGTCTTGCGCAGCGCGTGGGCTGCCGACACGATCGAACGAACCTCATCCATGGCGGCGACCAGCTCGGGGGCGTCCACGGCCTCGTCAATGACAGGGAAGTCAACGAGGTGCACAGACTCGCCGCCCGTCAGGCCGCGCCAGATCTCCTCGCTCAGCAGCGGCAGCAGGGGCGCCGCCAGCTCCATGAGCGTCACGAGAGCCGTGTACAGCGTGTCGAACGCGGCGCCATCCTCGTCCCAGAAGCGCTGACGCTGGGTACGCACGTACCAGTTCGTCAGAACATCCAGGTAGTCGCGGATCGCCTCGCACGCGCCGGCAACGTCGTAGCCGTCGAGCGCGCCACGCACATCCTCGGCGAGGGTACGGGTGTGGGCCAGCAGGTAGCGGTCCATCTGCGCCAGCGCGGCCACGGCCTCGGGCGAGGACAGATCGATACGCTTCGCCTCGTAGCCCTCGCCCTTGTTGCAGGCGCCCGCGTACAGCGTGAAGAAGTAGTACGTGTTCCAGATGGGCAGCAGCACCTGACGAACGGTGTCGCGGATCGACTCCTCCTTGACGATCAGGTTACCGCCGCGCACGACCGGGCTCGACATGAGGAACCAACGCATGGCGTCGGAGCCGTACTTGTTGAACACCTCGGCCACGTCCGGGTAGTTACGCAGCGACTTACTCATCTTCAGGCCGTCGTCACCCAGGACGATGCCGTGGGAGACGCAGGAGCGGAACGCGGGGCGATCGAAGAGCGCGGTCGCCAGGACGTGCAGCGTGTAGAACCAGCCACGCGTCTGACCGATGTACTCGACGATGAAGTCGCCCGGGTAGTGGTTCTCGAACCACTCCTGGTTCTCGAAGGGGTAGTGCACCTGCGCGAAGGGCATCGAGCCGGACTCGAACCAGCAGTCGAACACGTCGGAGATACGACGCATCGTCGACTTGCCCGTCGGGTCGTCCGGGTTCGGGCGCGTGAGCTGATCAATGAAGGGACGGTGGAAGTCCGTGACCTTCACGCCGAAGTCGGCCTCGAGCTCAGCGATGGAGCCATAGACGTCGGTGCGCGGGTAGGCCGGATCGTCCGAGACCCACACGGGGATCGGCGCACCCCAGAAGCGGTTACGCGAAATCGACCAGTCGCGGGCGCCCTCCAGCCACTTGCCGAAGATGCCGTCCTTGGTGTGCGCGGGGGTCCAGGTGATCTCCTGGTTGAGCTCCACCATGCGGTCGCGGATCTCGGTCACGCGGACGAACCACGAGGACACAGCCTTGTACATGAGGGGCTTGCGGCAGCGCCAGCAGTGCGGGTAGGAGTGCACGTAGGACTTCTCGCGCACCAGCACGGCGCGGATCTCGGGGGCGCGGCGCGCGATCGGGCCACCCTGCTCGCGCAGGTCGGCGACCACGTAGCGGTTCGCGTCGAAGATCTGCATGCCCTCGTAGTCGCTCACCTCGGAGGTGAAGACGCCACCCTCGTCGACGGGCAGGACCACGCCGATGCCGTACTCCATGCACGTCCACATGTCGTCCTCACCGAAGGCGGGGGCCTGGTGGACGAGGCCGGTGCCGTCCGTGGTCGTCACGTAGTCGGCGGCGATGATCGACCAGCCGTTGGGGCCGGGGGCGCCACCCTCAGCGCGGCGCTCGGGGGTGTCGAAGTAGTCGTAGATCGGGTGGTAGTGGGTGCCCACCAGCTCCGAGCCCTTGTAGGTGGTCACGACGGTGGGTTCCTCGCCCAACTCCTTGGCGTAGGCGCTCACCAGGTCGGTGGCGATGAGGACGCGCTCGCCCGCGAGGACACCCTCGTGGTCGGCAGCCACCTCAACGAGGGAGTATTCGATCTCCGGGCCCACGGCGACGGCCGAGTTCGAGGGCAGGGTCCAGGGCGTGGTCGTCCAGATGAGGGCCAGCTCGGGGCGCGCCGAGTCCTCGCGCAGCTTCTGTTCGAGACGCAGGCCCACCGTCACCGTGTTGTCGGTGCGGTCCTGGTACACGTCGTCGTCCATCTTGAGCTCATGGTTGCTCAGGGGCGTGCGGTCGTTCCAGCAGTAGGGCAGGACGCGGTGGCCCTGGTAGGCCAGGCCCTTGTCGTAGAGCTGCTTGAATGCCCAGATCACGGACTCGGTGTAGGGCATGTCGAGCGTCTTGTAGTCGTGTTCGAAGTCCACCCAGCGGGCCTGGCGGGTGACGTACTCTTCCCATTCCTTCGTGTAGCGCAGGACGGAGGAGCGGCAGGCTGCGTTGAACGCCTCGATGCCGATGCCACCTTCGCGGGTGATCTCGGTGACGTCCTCGATGCCGAGCTGGCGCTGGGCCTCGAGCTCGGCGGGCAGGCCGTGCGTGTCCCAGCCGAAGCGGCGCTCGACGCGGTGGCCCTTCATGGTCTGGTAGCGGCCCACAACGTCCTTGACGTAGCCGGTCAGCAGGTGACCGTAGTGGGGCAGGCCATTGGCGAAAGGCGGGCCATCGTAGAACACGAACTCGTTGGAGCCATTCTCGCCGGCATCGCGCATCTCAATGGACTTGCGGAAGGTGTCGTTGCTGGCCCAGAACGCCAGGGTGCCCTCTTCCATCGTGGGGAAGGAAGGGCTGGGGTCCACCTCTTCTTGCCGGTGGCGGGGGTAGAAGCCGTGCTTCGTCATGAGTGTCCTCGTCTCGCGCCTATACAGGGACGAGGACCGGCGTCGCCGGCACCCGCGGTACCACCCCGCTTGCCGCTCCCTCATGGGGTGCGGCCGCTTCGTTGGGGCTGTGTCGGGCCCTCCCGTCCGGTTCTACTGGAGGGGACGAGGCCGTGGCCGGCTTTCGCGTTCCTCTTTCTTCCGGATGCTCCCCGGTGATACCCCGCGTAAGCGGGCCGGATCGTAGCGAAAAACCAGTGTAGCGAAGAAACTCCCTCGCGCCCACTGGGCGGAGCGTCTGTCTGCACACAGCGCGCTCGCAAGCGCTTGTCCTCACGCGCGTAGACAACGATCTGGTGGGCCGTGGTCGGCGAGTGAACGGAGAGGCGCGGGACTCCTGTCCTAGAGTTGTGGGGTGAGTGTAGTGGAGACGAAAAGCCCCGCGCGCCCCTGGGGCGTGCTTGTCGGCGCGCTTGTGTTGGTGGCCCTGGTTGCCGTGTGGGCCACGCAGGGAACCCTGGCCGGATCGGGCCTGCCCATTGGTCGCGCGGCGACGATCGCCGTGGGCATGACCCTACAGGCGATTCCTTTCCTACTCTTGGGCGTGTTCGTCGCAGAACTCATCGAGGCTTTCATCTCCCCCGCCCTGATCGCGCGCGTGTTTCCGACGAACCCGGTGGCGTCCGTGTTGACCGCTCTCGTCGCTGCTTTTCTTCTTCCCGTGTGCGATTGCTCGGCGGTGCCGATCTTCCGTTCACTGCTGCGCAAGGGCGTGCCTCTGTCGGCGGCGACCACTCTCATGCTGGCATCCCCCGCGATCAATCCCCTGGTGATTGCGTCGACGTATTACGCGTTCGGCTCGTGGGCGATTGTGGGTGCGCGTATCGGCCTGAGCATCGTCGTCGCTGTGTCCGTGGGCCTGTCGATGTTGGTTTCTCCTCCGAGCGCCCTGCGGGAGGATGCTCACGTCCACCACGGGGACTCGTGCGGATGCGACGGCGGCTGCGAGACGCCGGACCGCTCGTTCTCTGGCGTCCTTGGCGCGACCGGTCATTCCTTCGGGCGGATCCTGCCCTACCTGCTGGGCGGTGTGGCCGCCTCAACAGCGGCGCAGGTGTTCTGGCCGGTGTCTTCCCTGCTCGCGGGCCTGCCCGCGCCCGGTGCGCTGGCACTCATGATGGCGGCGGGCTTCGCCCTGTCGCTATGTTCCTCGTCCGACGCGGTGATCGCGCGTTCGCTGGCCTCCCTCGCGCCGCAGGGCGCGCTCATGGGGTTCATGGTCTACGGCCCGATGATGGACGTGAAGAACGTGGCGCTGCTGTCCTCGCAGTTCCGCGGCGCGTTCGTGCTTCGCCTGTTTGCGACCGTCACGGGCATCGCCGCCGCCGTCATTGGTGGCGCCTGGTGGATGGGGGTCCTCGCGTGAAGCTCATCGACCGCATCGGCCCCGCCCTCGAGTCACTCTCCCTCGCATCCCTCGGCGGCGTACTCCTATGGCTCGCCATGTCTGGCCGCTACGCATCCTTCGTGCCCCCGTCGGCGCGCTTGAGCATCATCGCGTCCAGCATCGGCTTGTTCGCCTGCGCGCTCGCACTCTCCGCGCGCATCGACGCCGGCGAACACACGAGCGCGGACACGGCAGCCTCCTACCGGGCCACGACGCGCAGCCTCGTCGCCCTCCTGGCTGCCGCCCTGCTCATCCTCCCCTTCCGCGTCTCCCCCTCCGAGCTGGCCGCGGGCGCGATTGGCGCACGCCCCACCTCTGGCGGATCCACCATCGACGCGGACACCGACGATTCGACCGAGGACACCCCCGGGGCATCTAACGACGCAGCGAACGGGGGCACCAACCCAGCCACCGGCAGTGGCAGCCAGAACGGCGGCGCGGGGCAGGCCTCGTCGAGCGGGAAGCTGGAGCTCACGACCGACAACTTCTACTCCCAGGTGGAGGAGATGATCGCCAACGGACGCGCGCACGACGGTCAGCGCGTTGAACTCACTGGCTTCGTCCTCAGTTCCGAGGCCGCGAGCGCTCAGGCGTCGATTCCGCGTGTGACGGATGAGGAGAGCTTTGCGGTGGCGCGTATGGCGATTTGGTGTTGTGCGGCGGATGCGTATCCGGTTGGTTTTGCGGTGCGGTGGGCTGGGCCTGCTCCTGCGGCGGATAGCTGGGTGCATGTGAGCGGTACGTTGCGTGTGCGCGGTGGGAAGGCGCTGGTTATTGAGGCTGATTCGGTGACGCCGGCACAGACGCCGAATCCGGAGTTCGTGGTTCAGACGCGCTAACACGATTGGTGACGCGACCCACTTTTGGTCTTTTTGTCCGGTTCAGTGGGCGCAAAACCATGCGCGTACAGTGAAGTGTGAGCGAGCGTACGCCGTTGATCGCCCGCCACTGGGAGAAGGAGTCACTGATGACCCACACACCGCGGGACATTCCCGACAACGTGCGCAACGTCCTGGTCATCATGACCGACCAGCACCGCACCGACACGATCGGCTGCCTGGGCAACCCCCACGCCCAAACCCCCGTCATCGACGCGATGGGCGAATCGGGTTTCGCCTTCACCCATTGCTTCACCCCCACGGCGATCTGCACGCCGGCTCGTGCCTCCCTGCTGACCGGCAAGCGCCCGGGCAAGCACCAGGTGCTGGCCAACCCCGAGTGGAATATCGCCTACCAGGTCTCGATCCCCGAGGGCACGTGGACGTACACGCAGGAGCTGCGCGACGCCGGCTACAACGTCGGCATCGTCGGCAAGTACCACTGCGGCTACAACCTGCCCGACAAGTTCGGCGCGGACGACGACACATACTGGGGCGCCGAAAATCCGGTGGCCAACGAGAAGTATGTCGCCTGGCTCGAGGCCAACAACCTCCCGCCGGTGCGCGCACACGACCTGTGGCGCGGCAAGCTGCCCGGCGGACGCGACGGGCACATCATCGCCGCGCGCCTCGACCAGCCCGAGGAAGCCACCTTCGAGCGCTTCCTGGCGGACCGTGCGATCGAGAAGCTTCGCGAGTACGCCGCCGACTGGAAGGACTCGAAGCAGCCCTTCTGCCTCGACGTGCATTTCTTCGGCCCCCACCTGCCCTACTTCCTGCCCGACGAGTGGTTCGACCTCATCGATCCAAACGACGTCGAGCTGCCGGAAAACTTCGGGGACTCCCTCATCGGCAAGCCCCCGATCCAGGAGAACTACGCGACCTACTGGTCCACGTCCTCGTTCACGAACGAGCAGTGGAAGAAGCTCATCGCGGTCTACTGGGGATACACGGCCATGATCGACTTCGAGATCGGGCGCATCATGGACGTGGCGCGCGAGCTCGGCATCCTGGACGACACGGCGGTCTTCTTCTGCGCGGACCACGGCGAGTTCACGGGTTCACACCGCCTCAACGACAAGGGCCCGATGATGTACGACGACATCTACAACGTCCCCTTCATCGCCCACATCCCCGGCGTCTCAACCGTGGGACGCTCCGACGCATTCGTCTCCCTCATCGACCTGCCGGCCACGGTCCTCGACATCGCGGGCCTGGACACCTCGCTCGTGGAGGACGGCCGCTCGATCGTGGACCTGACGCGCGGCGGGCAGGTCGACGGCTGGCGCGAGGACATCGTGTGCGAGTTCCATGGCCACCACTTCCCCCTCCAGCAGCGCATGCTGCGCACGCGGGACTTCAAGCTCGTCATCAACCCCGAGTCGATCAACGAGCTCTACGACCTGCGCCTGGATCCGGCCGAGATGAACAACGTGTACACCGTGCCCGTCTACGACGAGATCCGCAGGGAGCTGGCCACGAACCTGTACCTGCAACTGCGCGAGCGCGGGGATCATTCCTTCGCCAAGTGGATGGCGGCGATGACGGACTTCGACATCCCGCTGGTGAACACGGCTCGCTCCGACCTCGACGAGGTCACGAGCGACTAACCCCCGGCCTCGGCGGTGGGAGGACTGACGCGCCCCCGCCGCCGAGGCGAACTCGCGCCCTGCACACCCCTCACAGTGACGCGTATCATAGAAACTGTCAACGAGGCCGGAGTGCCCCGAGCGGATGCCAACGATGAAGCGCCGGGAAGGAGAGGCATGCACTACCCCACGCGCAGACCTCTGCCCACCCTCGAAGACCGTATCGTCGCCCACCTGGCCAAAGCCCCCGCAACGCGCTCCCAGCTGTGCGAGGCGCTCGACACCTCGCGCACAAACCTGGGGCGTGCGCTCACCACCCTCCTCGACGAGGGATCGGTGACGCCCGTGCGCACGAACGCCCCCGGACGAGGCCGTCCCACCCAGCTCCTCACCCTCAACTCCTCGGCGGCACACTGCGTCGGCCTGAACGTCACACGCACGTCGTGCGCGGGCGTCATGCTCTCACGCGCCGGCACCGTCCTGGCGGCCGTCCACATCGTTTCCCCCGCCTCCCCTTCCCTCCAGCTCTCTCTCGAACAGACCTGCGAGGCTCTGGCCGCGAGCGCAGCCCGTCAGGGAATTGTTACCTCGACGGTGCGCGCGGTGGGCGTGGGCGTCCCCATTCCGATGGGGCGTAACGCCAGGCTCTCCTCGGACGCGTACCCGACCATGGAGGAGCTCAGCGAGCTCACAGGTCGCTGGTGGGATCCTCTCCCGATCGTCGACAACACCGTGCGCATGGCTGCGCTCGCGGAGGCCCTGTGGGGCGCGGGCGCGGACACGTCCTCGTTCATCTATCTGCGCCTGTCGGGGGGCGTGGGCGGCTGCGTCGTCTCCGATTTCCGCCTCGTTGGCGGAGCGGGCGGGCTGGCCGGGGAACTGGGACATATGACGGTGGGTGCCAATGACTCGCCCTGCGCCTGTGGCAAGCGCGGTTGCCTCGAAACACTGGCGTCCGTCCCGGCGCTGTGCGAGCGCGCGGGGGTTGCCGATATTTCTCAGCTGCGAGCCGCCGTATTGTCCGGCGATACGCGTGCGCGCGAGGCCCTGGAGCAGGCTGCCCAGGCTGTCGGCTATGTCTTGGGTTCGGCCGCGCTCCTCATTAACCCTCGGGCCATCATCGTGGCCGGCGAAATCGTCGACGCGTTTCCCTCCCTGCGATCCGACATCGCGGCCGCCATGCATAGGGAGCTCATTCCCGTCATGGAGTGGGATATCGACGTCGTGGGGGCATCGCTGGGGCCTTTGGGGGCCGCTCAGGCCAGCGCGTATATTGCCGCCCACCCCTTTGAGGAGGACGGCGCAGCCGCCCACCATCCCGAGGAAGGCTCAGCCCGGGAGGCGGGGCCTGCCTCGTCGATGGAGACGCGCACCGATCGCGGGGGCATGCCGTGACACGCTCAATCCCATTCTCCGTCGTCACCAAACCGACGGGGGCAGCGTGCAACCTGGATTGCCAGTATTGCTTTTTCCTGTCCAAGGAGCTTCTCTACGACGCTGCCGCGCAGACCATGTCCGAGCAGACCTTGGAACGCTACGTCGAGGCGTACCTGGAGTCGAGCCCCGACGGCGAGGTCACGATGCTGTGGCAGGGTGGGGAGCCGACCCTGCGTGGCCTGCCTTTTTTTGAGCGCCTCATTCAGCTGTGCGAGGCCTACCGTCGCCCCACCCAGCGCGTGCGTCACGCTCTGCAGACAAACGGTACGTTGGTGACCGACGAGTGGGCACGCTTTTTCGCGGACCACGACTTCCTCGTGGGCGTGTCCATCGACGGTCCCGCTCCCCTGCACGACGCCTACCGGCTCAATCGCGGCGGGCGCGGCACCCACGCGATGGTTGTGCGCGGCTGGGAGGCCCTCGCCCGCGCGGGCGTGGAGACGAACATCCTGTGCACGGTCAACGCCGCCAACGAGGAGTACGGGGAGCGGGTGTACCGCTACTTCCGCGACGATCTGGGGGCTCGCTACCTGCAGTTCATTCCGATCGTCGAGCGCGTGCGCGCAGCCGACTTGGCCCAGGCTGAGCGTGGCTGGCGTTCCGGGACCTCGGCGCTCCTGTACCGCCAGGACGGGGACTGCGTCACCAGCCGTTCCACGTCCCCCGCTTCCTACGGGCGTTTCCTGTGCGAGGTGTTCGACCAGTGGTTGGCCGCCGACGTCGGCGAGGTGTTCATCCAGGACGTGGATTCGACCCTGTCGGCCATGTTTGGCTCGGCCACGGTGTGCGTACACGCACCCCAGTGCGGGGCGAACATGGCGATGGAATTCAACGGCGACGTCTACGCCTGCGATCACTGGGTAGAGCCGGATTGGTTGGTCGGCTCGATCAACTCCTCGTCCTTCACGCAGCTGGCGGCCTCGGACAAGATGCGGGACTTCGCACGCCTCAAGCCCAGCCTGGACGACGAGTGCCGCGCGTGCCCGCACCTGCGGCTGTGCTGGGGCGGGTGCCCGAAAGACCGTTTCGTGCGCCGCGGCGAGTCCTCACACAACTACCTGTGCGAGGGGTACCGGGCGTTCTACGAGCACGCCACCCCGGCCCTGCGCGCAATGGGCATGCTGATCGCGGCGGGCAGGCCGGCCTCGGACATCATGGACCCCGCGGTCTCTACCTCCCTCGGACTATCTCTCACCACATCCATCCGGACTGACCAATGATCATTGAAGCGCTCCTCATCGGCGCATTCGTCGGCATCGTCGTCGGCTCGCTCGGCGCGGGAGGCGGCATCTTGTCGGTGCCGATCCTCGTCTACATTCTTGGGCAGGATCCTCACCAGGCGACGGGCCTATCCCTCATCATCGTGGGGCTGACGGCCGCCGTCTCGCTGGCGACGCGCGCGCGCAGCGGGAACGTCGCATGGCGCGAGGGCGCTCTCTTCGCCCTGGCTGGCCTCGTGGGCACGTGGGCAGGCTCGACGCTCGGCCCACTCGTCCCAGCGCGTGCCCTGATGCTCTCCTTCTGCGCTCTCCTGGGAGCGGTCGCGGTCTTCATGGTGCGCTCCCAGCTGAGCCCATCTGCCTCGTCCTCTTCAGACGAGGCCGGGGGTGCCGCTGATGTTCAGGGGTCCTGGACGCTCGTGACCATCTGCCGGGTTGTCGCGCTGGCGACGCTGACGGGTTTCCTCACGGGATTCTTCGGCGTCGGCGGCGGCTTCGCGATCGTACCCGCGCTGCACTTAGCGCTGCGCTACCCGATGAAGCGGGCCTCCGCGACATCCCTGCTGGTCATGGTCATCACCGCAGCCTTCGGGCTGGCGTCGCGCACGGCCGCCGGGACCCTGACGATCACCGCCGAGGCCGGGGTCATGGTCGCGCTCTTCGCCGCAGCATCAATGGGAGGAGGCATCGTGGGGGCCAGGCTCACAAAGAGAGTGTCAAATCGCGTGCTGGGTTTTGTGTTTGCTGCGCTTCTGGTGTGCGTGGCCGTCTCGACCCTGGCAGCTACACTCACATAAAAGGCGCGCGAGACTGATATCGTCTCGCGCGCCCTCAGCGCTCAGCTAGCGGTCGTTCCTTCGCCCTGGGAGGAGGTGTCCGCACTGCCCTGGCTTCCATTCTTGCTGCCGGGGCCTCGGCCTCCCTCCGGGGGAGGTCCCGGGCGGGTGCTGCCCGTATCGCCCTGCTCACCGCCCGGCCCCTGCTGGCCGCCAGGACCCTGCTGCTGGCCATTACCCGGACCTTGCTGGCCGCCAGGACCCTGCTGCTGGCCGTTACCCGGACCTTGCTGGCCATTGCCGGGGCCGAAATCCTCGTCCTCGTCGCCGTAGCCCTGGTCGTTGTAGCCGTCCTCGTAGCCCTGTTCATAGAAGTCTTGACCATCGCCCATGACGGCTGCATGCGTGATGACGCCCGCGCCGAAGCCGACGGACAGCACCGCGGCTGCGGCGCCGGCGATGGCCGCGCGCTTGCCCCACGAGGTCTTCTTCGTTGCAGGCTCGACTGTCGCGGCGCTAGCCGCCACGGCCTCGTCCTGCGAATGCTCGTCGGAAGAAGAGTGCGCGACCGACTCCAGGGGCGTACCAGCAAACGCATTGCTGGTTTCCTCCTGGGCGACGGGAGGCATCTGCGCCGTTTCCGCCTGAGACGCGTGCGTGGGCAGGACTTCGGTCTGCTCCGTGGCCTGCGCCTCCGACTGGGGCAGGATCGAAGTGCGCTCGGTGTCACCTGCCAGGTTCTTGTTGTCGTCCGCCATGGGGACGCTCCTTTCTGCTGATTTGTGCATCATTGCTTCGCAGATTAGGAGCAACACATAAGCGGACGTTATGGCGAGACTGTGAAAACGCTATGAAATAACGGGTGTCGCACATCACCTTTTGAGGTTTGATTTATTTGTCAGCTGACAGCGGTACTACGCTCCGGCAGTATCCCTCGCCACGAGGGTGTTCGTCGCCTGAGCCACCGGGCGCACGATCATCGAGTCGATGTTGACGTGGGAGGGACGCTCCAGGGTCCACACGATCGCCTCGGCGACATCTTCGGCGACGAGAGGGGCGGCAACGCCCTCGTAGACGCGGTCGGCAGCCTCCTGGGAGCCGAGGCGGTTGAGGGAAAACTCCTCGGTGCGCACCATGCCGGGCGCGATCTCGATGATGCGAACGGGCTCACCCACCAGCTCCTGGCGTAGCGTGTTCGCGATGATGCGCTCGGCGTGCTTGGCGGCCACGTAGCCGCCGCCTCCCGGGTAGGTGTCGTGGGCGGCGGTCGAGGTCAGGAACACGAGGTCTCCCCCGCGCTCGCGCATCCCCGGCAGGAAGGCGCGCGAGCAATGCAGGGCGGTGAGCACGTTGCGCTCAAACATCGCGCTCCACCTGGCCGGATCTCCCTCCGCGACCCGGTCTACACCAATGGCTCCGCCAGCGTTGTTGACGACTGCATCCACGGGGCCACCCTCCAGGATGTGGGCGGCCATCTCCTCCACCTGCGCCTCATTGGTGAGGTCGGCCGCCCAGTATTCGCAGCCAATTTCAGCGGCGAGGGCCTCCAGGCGCTCGCGGCGCCTGGCCACGGCGACAACCCTCCACCCCCTCTGCGCCAACAGGCGGGCGGTGGCCTGTCCGATTCCAGTGGATGCTCCAGTGACGACGACGCGGCGCGAATTGCTCATAGGGCAACAGTAATATCCCCGGGTACGCACCGTCGTGCGCGCCCGGGGATACTCGCTGGCGTCTCAGCCGTTGGGCAGGCCGTAGGCCTTGTGGATCAGCCAGATCGGGTGGACGACGTTCGCGCCCGTGGCCGTGCGCAGCTGCCAGCGGCACGTCTCCGTGTCGCAGGCGGCCAGCTCGGCGTTGACCTGCTTGATGAAGTCGAAGACGGGGGCGCCCACAGCCTGGGCGATCGCGTACTTCTCCTTCTTCATGCCGTACGTACCCGCGATACCGCAGCAGGGCTGCTCGGAGTCCTTGACGGTCACGCCGGGAATCAGGCTCATGAGCTCGATCGCGGGCTTGCCCAGACCCTGGGACTTGACCTGACAGGGCGCGTGGTACGGAATGGTGACGTCGATGCGCTGGAAGTTCGTGTCCAGCTCGCCCTTGTCGTACAGGTGTAGCAAGAACTCGCTGATGTCCCACGTGCGGGAGCCCACGTCGCGCAGCTCCGGGGTGTCCATCTCGAGGATCTCGTGGGCCTCGTGGCGCAGCATCCCGCCGCACGAGCCCGACGCGGAGATGATCGGGGCGTCACGGTTGACGCTGCGCAGGTCGTTGGTCAGCTTCGAGACGTACTTGCGCGCATCGTCGTACAGGCCGTTGGACTGCAGGGCCAGGCCGCAGCAGCCGTGCTTGGGGACCAGGACCTCGTAGCCGAGGTGCTCAAGCACCATGACCGAGTGGATCGAGGTCTCAACCTCGAAGTACTGGCCGGCACATCCGTGGAAGAAGATCACCTGGCCGCGCGTGCCCGAGTTCGGCAGCGGCTTGTGCTTCTTGAACCAGGACTCGAAGGTACGACCATACGCGCGCGGCATGGGGGCCGAGCGGTGCACGCCGATGACGGCCTCCATCGCCAGGCGAATCGGCTTGACGTCGAGCGCCCAGTTTGCGATCGGGGCGACCGGGGTCATCATGGTGCCGATCAGGGAGGTGCGGCCGATGAGGCGGTCGCGCAGCGGAATGCCGTGCGCTTCCTTCATGGCGGTGCGGCGGTGGTGGATGATCTCGGTGACCTTCACGCCCTGGGGGCACACGAGCGAGCAGGTGCCGCATGAGGAGCAGTAGTCGATGGACTTGTCCACCATCTGCCCGTCCTTGCGGAAGCGCTCGGCCTGCGGGCCGGAGTACTTGGGGCCGGCGAACAGGTCGGTGACACGCATGACGGGGCACTGGGTCTCGCAGATCGTGCACTTGACGCAGGAGTCGAGGCTCGCGCGCAGCGCGGCGTCACCACTCAGGGCGAAGACGTCCTCTTCCTCCACGCCCGGTCCCATCAGCGTTGACATTTCGAGGGTCATTTCAGTTCCTCCACGATCGAGTCGACGGCCGCGAGCGCGCTGGCCAGCGCGATTCCTTCGCCGCTCTTTTCACGCCAGCGGGTGGCGCCGGCCAGGTTGCCTCCGGCCGCGTACAGGTTCGGGCACACGGGCACGCCTTCCTCGTTCAGGACGCGCATGTTGTCGTCGACGGCGAGTCCTGAGAGGAAGAGGGGCTGGTCCTCGCCCCAGAAGTCGGCGTGCAGGAGCTGTCCGGAGGCGCCCATGACGGGCAGCCCGCAGACGGTCTCTCGCACGGTGCCGTAGGAGTCCATGTCGAGGGCGCCGGATTCGAAGCCGCCGGCGGCCAGGATGAGGGATCGGGTTTCCACGATCGTGGAGCGTCCCGCGCTGGCGTACTCGACGGCGCTCACGCGTCCGTCTGCCGTGTGCACAGCCTTGATCGGGGATCCGAGGATGACTCGGCACTTGTCGGAGGCGATGCGGGTGAGCAGCGCGTTGAGGCGCATGCCGGGTACCGACGGGGGCTGGATCGGGATCTCGAAGACGGGGTGTCCGAGCTTGTCCGCTAGGTCACGCCATGCATTCGGATCGTCGAGGCCGAGGACGGCTGGCAGGCCGACGATCTCCCCCTCTTCGAGGAGGGGACGGATCTGGTCTGCCAGGCGCGCGCGGTTCTCCTCGCGGTCGAGGCTGCGCGCGTGGTTGGTGCCGGTCGAGTCGACCTCACCCTCGCGCACGACATAGTCGACGGACAGGGCGCGCGCCTTGATCGGGGCGCCGTCAGGGCCGTTCTGGCGCGTCAGGTTCTCGGCGACGAGGCCGGGGTAGAAGTCCTTGAAGCGCGCCAGTCCGACGATGGCGTAGCGGGCGCCTGCCTGGGGGATGCCAGCCTCCATGGAGGGCGGGATCAGGCAGGTGGGGCGCAGCGCGCCAACCCCGGTGGGAATGCGCACGTTGCGGGCCTCATCGCCGATGAGGGCGTCCGCGCCGACGAGGTCACGCAGCCACGCGACGGATGCGCCGACAAAGTCGGGGGTGACGTGGCTGTAGGGGTGGGTCGGGCGCGAGGCCACGTGGCCTTCGAGAGCCTCCAGGGGCTTCTCGACCGGCTCGGGGCGGTAGCCGAGGATGTCGACCGTGCCCGTGCCGAGCTGGATGCCACCCACACCCTTCGTGACGAGCGTGACGCTCAGTCCCGCGTCAGCTGCTTTGATTGCGGCGGCCAGGCCTGCCAGGCCAGCGCCGATAACGACGACGTCCCTCATCGAACGACCTCCTCGCTGGGTGCGGGCAGGTGCTCGACATCGAGCGTGCCCTCGTGGATCCAGGCATCCAGTGCGGCCTGCCTGGCTTGCTTGCCAAACATGATGGGCCACAATCCGATCCAGCGGTTCTTCAGGAAGAGACGCAGGAGGGAGTTGGCGCGCATCGAGTCGATGTCTCCGCGCTCGTGGGCGATGCCCGCGGCGCGCTGGGAGCAGAAACCACCCTGGCAGGGGCCCATGCCCAGGCGCATCTGGCGACGCACGTCGTCGAGCTGCCCCTTGGGCAGGGTGTCCATGACGTTTTCAAGCATGGCTCGCGTAGCCATCTCGCACTCGCAGATGATCTGCTCGTGGGAGGGGGATTCGTTGCGCGATTCTACATTGTCGAGGCGGTGACCGATCGTGTACAGGCGCTCTTCCTTGGCGGGAGGAACGGCCTCGTCGGCGGTCTTGCAGGCGCGCTTTTCGCCCATCTCCTCGCACATGATGTCGACGATGCGCTCAGCCATGAGGCGGTAGGTGGTGAGCTTACCGCCCGCGATGGTGAGCATGCCGTAGACGCCGTCGCGCGTGTTGTGGTCGATGATGCTCATGCCGCGCGCCATGTGGCGGGTGTCGGTCGCGGACACGCGCGAGTCCTTGACGAGGGGGCGCGCACCGGCCCAGGCGTGCACGGCACGGGACTTGCGGAAGCCGGGAATCATGGCCTCGCCGGAGTCGAGCATCTGCTGAACCTGGTCGGCGGGGATGGAGAGGCGATCCGGGTCGTCGGCCTTGAGGTCGGTCGTGCCGATGATGCACACGGTGTGGTCAGGCACGAGGATGTCGCCGTCGGCGGGCCACACGCAGCGGTTGATGACCGAATGGCTCAACCGGTGGTTCATGGCGATCATGATGCCGGCGCCGGGAACGACGTCGACGCCGTGGCAATCCGCCATGGCGGCGATCTGTCCGGCCCAGGGGCCGCCGCAGTTGAGGACGAAGCCGCATTCGATGCGCACGTCCTCGCCCCCGCGCTCGTCGTGGACGATGACGGCGCTGATGCGCTCGCCCTCGCGTTCGATCGAGGTGACGCGGTGGTAGGTCAGGACCTGCGCCCCGTATGCCTGCGCAGAGCGAATCGCTCCCCAGGTCATCTGCCAGCCATCGACCGTGCCGTCCTGGACCTCGAAGGCGCGCTTAATACGCGGGTCCAGGCGCGGTTCGCGACGCAGCGCCTCGGCGATGGAGATTTCGGCGGCGGGCACCTTTGCAGCCGCTGCGCGGGCCAGGAACTGATCCGCGTATTCCTCATCGTCCTGGGCGGTCACAACGAAGAGGCCTCCGGTGGCCTCGACGGCGTTGGCGTTGATGCGCTTGACGATCTCGTTTTCTTCGGCGCACTCGGTGGCCGACTCAGGATCGGACGCAATGTAGCGGCCGCCCGAGTGGAGCAGACCGTGGAAGCGACCGGAGGTTCCCTGAGCGATGTCCGCCCGGTCGACGAGGACGGCTGAGAAGCCGCGCATGGCGACGTCGCGGACGACGCCGGCACCGGTGGATCCGCCACCGATGACGCACACGTCAGTGCGAAGTGTCTTCACCGTTAAAAATCCCTTCACCTCTTGATGAGGAAGTGCCTCATTGCTCTCTCCATCATGCCCCTACACGCCCCTTTTGCACGAATGTACACACCGCTGTGCACATATGTGCACGACGGGGGTGTCTCAAACTGACATCCGCACTCCCCCGCACAATTCCGCGAGAAAATGACGAATTACATCCCATGCCCATCACGTAAATACAATCGACGTGTCCCTCGTGAACACTCATCCCACGCGACCCCCGCCTCTCCCCCTAGAGTTAAGACATGACGAACACACTGCTCGCCCGAGTCCTCGACACCGCGAACATCGATTCGACGGTGCGCCCGCAGGACGATTTCTACCGCCACGTCAACGGCACGTGGCTGGCGACCCACACGATCCCCGCGGACCGCCCCATGGACGGGGCGTTCCACACGCTGCGCGACGCATCCGAAAAGTACGCGCGCGCAATCGCCCAGGACGCAGCCGATGGCACGCTGGACGATCCGGATGCGCACCGCATCGCCACGCTGTGGACTCAATTCCTCGATGAGGACACCATCGAAGCAGCAGGCGCCACTCCCCTCAGCCCAGACCTCGACGCCATCAACGCCTGCACCACCCACGAGGAACTCGCCCGCGAGATGGGCCGCCTCATGCGCGAGGGCATCGGAGGCCTCGTCGGCGCATACGTGGGCACCGATCCGCACGATTCTTCGCGCTACATGGTCTCCCTCGTCCAGTCCGGCATCGGCCTGCCCGACGAGGCCTACTACCGCGAGGACGACTACGCACCGATCCGCGAGGCCTACGTCGCCCACACCGCCCGCCTCCTTGGCCTCGCCGGCATGGCAGACCCGGAGGGCGCGGCCGCGCGCATCATGGAACTGGAAACCGCGATCGCCTCCCACCACCGCGACTCCGTGAGCAACCGCGACCCGCTACTCTCCGACAACCCGACCCCCTGGGAGGAGATTGCCACCCTGGCCCCCGGGTTCGACTGGGACGCGTGGGCGGAGGGCGCGCGCATGCCCGTCACCGGCCTCGTCGTGAACGTCGACCAGCCCGACTTCCTGTCGGCTGCCGCCGCCCTGTGGGCCGACACCGACCTGTCCGTGCTCAAGGAATGGCTGAGCGCCTCGGCGATCGACTGCCACGCGTCGCTCCTGTCGAGCGTTTTCGTCAACGAGAACTTCGACTTCCACGGCCGCACCCTGTCCGGCACGGAGGAACTGCGTCCGCGCTGGAAGCGCGCACTGGGCCTCATCGAGGCCTACCTGGGCGAGGCCATGGGCCGCGCGTGGGTGGCCCGCCACTTCCCGCCCAACGCCAAGGAAGCAATGGATGCCCTGGTGCGCCGCCTCCTCGACGCATACGGCGAGTCGATCCGCGGCCTCGACTGGATGAGCGAGGACACCAAGGTCAAGGCGCTCGACAAGCTCGCGACCTTCAACCCCAAGATCGGCTACCCCGTCAAGTGGCGCGACTACTCGACGCTGCACCTGGACCCTGAGGCTACGATCGTTGAGAACGTTCGCGCCGCCAACGCTCACGCCACCGACCGCGAATGGGCCAAGCTCGGCCGCCCTGTCGACCGCGACGAGTGGTACATGACTCCCCAGACCGTCAACGCCTACTACAACCCCACGCAGAACGAGATCGTCTTCCCCGCCGCGATCCTTCAGCCTCCATTCTTCGACACCGAGGCCGACGACGCGGTGAACTTCGGCGCGATCGGCGCGGTCATCGGCCACGAGATCGGGCACGGCTTCGACGACCAGGGCTCGCGCTACGACGGGGAGGGAAACCTGTCGAACTGGTGGACGGATGAGGACCGCGCCGCCTTCGAAGAGCGCACGCACGCCCTCATCGAGCAGTACGACGCACTCACCCCGACCATCCTCCTCGAGCAGGGCGAAGAGTCGGAGGAGGGTAACGAGCGCACGCTCCCCCACGTCAACGGCGCGCTCACGATCGGCGAGAACATCGGCGACCTCGGCGGCCTGACCATCGCATGGAAGGCCTGGGCGGCCTCGCTCGCCGAGCAGGGGCTGACCCCGCAGTCTGCTCCCGTCATCGACGGCATCACCGGGCCGCAGCGCTTCTTCTACTCGTGGGCACGCGCCTGGCGCACGGCCACGCGCCCCCAGTTTGCGCGCCAGATGCTGGCGATCGACCCCCACTCGCCCGCCGAGTTCCGCTGCAACCAGGTACTGCGCAACCTTGACACTTTCGCCCGGGCATTCGACGTGACCCCCACCGACGAGATGTGGCTGGAGCCCTCTCAGCGCGTCACCATCTGGTAAAAGCGTGTCCCAGCCGACAAAATACGGCGCGCCCCGCGCAATCACACCCAACACATGACAACATAGGAATGTTGAGCGCAACAGCGCTCCCATTCCATCAACGGAAAGGCAACCCATGCCAGGCCTGAACCTGACTCGCGAGGAAGCGACCGAGCGCGCCTCGATCATTTCCTCTGTGACCCGCTACGAGATCTCCCTGGACCTCACGCGCGGAGACACCGACTTCGGTTCATTCACCCGCATCGAGTTCGACGCGCGCGAAGGCGCCTCCACGTTCGCTGACCTCGTGTCCAACAACGTCCACTCGATCACGCTGAACGGCAACGCCCTGGACCCCTTCTCGGTGCACCAGGACAACCGCATCGCGCTGGAGAACCTTGCCGAGCACAACGTCCTCGAGGTTGAGGCGTCCTGCCAGTACATGCACACGGGAGAGGGCCTGCACCGCTTCGTCGACCCCGCCGACGGCCAGGCCTACACCTACTCCCAGTTCGAGGTCCCGGACGCCCGCCGCGTCTACACGACCTTCGAGCAGCCCGACCTGAAGTCCACCTTCACCCTGACGGTCAAGGCCCCCAAGGGCTGGAAGGTCTTCTCCAACGCGCCGACCCCCACCCCCGAGGAAGAGGGCGAGGCCTGGATCTACCGCTTCGCAACCACCGAGGTCATGTCGACCTACATCACCGCGATCGTCGCCGGCCCCTACGAGGGCACGACGGCCACGCTGACCTCCTCCGACGGCCGCACGATCGACCTGGGCGTCTACGCCCGCGCCTCGATCGTCGAGCACCTGGATGCCGACGAGATCATCGAGATCACCCGTCAGGGCTTCGAGTTCTTCGAGGGTGCCTACGGCATCGCCTACCCCTTCACCAAGTACGACCAGATCTTCGTGCCCGAGTACAACGCGGGCGCCATGGAGAATGCCGGCTGCGTGACCTTCCGCGACGCCTACGTGTTCCGTACGCGTCCCACCGAGGCTCAGCTGGAGGCTCGCGCCAACACGATCCTGCACGAGCTGGCGCATATGTGGTTCGGCGACCTGGTCACCATGAAGTGGTGGAACGACCTGTGGCTCAACGAGTCCTTCGCCGAGTTCATGAGCCACCTGGCTCTGGCCGAGGCCACCAAGTACACCGAAGGCTGGACGGGCTTCATGGTCCGCAAGGACTGGGGCCTCAAGCAGGATCAGCTGCCCACGACCCACCCGATCACTGCCGAGATCCGCGACCTGGCCGACGTCGAGGTCAACTTCGACGGCATCACCTACGCCAAGGGCGCCTCCGTGCTGCGCCAGCTCGTCTCCTACGTGGGACGCGACGCCTTCTTCGCGGGCCTGCACGAGTACCTGACGAAGCACTCCTACGCCAACGCCACGCTGGACGACCTGCTCTCCGAGCTGGCCGCCGCCTCGGGTCGCGACCTGGCCTCGTGGTCGAAGGTGTGGCTGGAGGAAGCCGGCGTCACCCTCCTGCGTCCGGTCATCACGACCTCTGAGGACGGTACGATCGAGCGCCTCGAGATCACGCAGGAAGCCTTCTCCGAGGGCGCATCCCTGCGCCCGCACCGCATGGGCGTGGCCGGCTACTCGCTGACCGAAGAGGGGACGCTGGCCCAGGTCTTCCGCGAGGAGCTCGACATCGACGGCGCCTCCACGGTGATCGAGGCCGCCGCGGGCATCGCCCGCCCGGACTTCATCCTCGTCAACGACGGAGACCTCGGCTACGCCAAGGTCCGCCTCGACGAGCAGTCCCTGGCCTTCGCGATCACCAACATCACCAAGTTCACGGATTCGCTGACCCGCGGCGTCGTCATGGCCTCCGCGTGGGACATGACCCGCGACGGCGAGATGCCGGCACGCGACTATCTGAACCTGGCCCTGCGCGCCGTTCCCGTCGAGGACAACATGAGCCTCCTGACGCTCACCCTGCGTCACATCGACGAGGCCGTGCGCACCTTCGTGGCACCGAAGTACCGCGCTGAGGCCGCCGAGGACACGGGCCGTCGCCTGCTCCTCCTGGCTCGCACGGCCGCCTCCGGCTCCGACGCGCAGCGCATGCTCGTCGCCGCCGCGGCCCGCAACGCGACCAGCCCCGAGCAGTTCGAGGCCATCCGCGCCCTCTACGACGGCACCCAGACCCTGGACGGCCTGGACCTCGACGTCGACCTCAAGTGGGACCTGCTGATCGCCCTGGTGCGCGGAGGCGCCGCCACCGAGGAGGACATCGCAGCCCTGGAGGCTACCGACGACACGATGACCGGCCACCAGAACGCGGCCGCCGCTCGTGCGGCTCGCGAGGGCGAGTGGATCAAGGCTGACGTGTGGGACAAGGTCCTCACCGACACCTCGATCCCCAACGACACCCGCTGGGCGATGATCTCGGGCTTCTGGGCGCAGGCGCGCACCAACCCGTCGGCATACGCCAGCTACGTGGGCGAGTACTTCGAGGCCCTGGCGGGCATCTGGGAGACCTTCACCTTCCACACCGCCGAGGACCTCACGACGCTGCTCTTCCCGAACGCGCTGGCGGGCTACGCCCCCGAGGTCGACGTGGTCGCCTCCGGCAAGGCCTGGATCGAGGCTCACGCGGACGCATCCGCCGGCACGATCCGCATCATCCGCGAGCTCATCGACGTGTGTGAGCGTCAGATCGCCAACCAGGCGGTGGACGCGGGCTGATCAGCCTCACAGAGACGCCAGGGGGGGGCGTGGCCGCGTGGCCACGCCCCCTTCATCTGTCTTGCCCGTACTGCGAGCGTCGACAGAGGACATCAACTGGCGGCCCCGCCCACACGCATGTTGAGCGGTTTACGCGCGTATCAATCGGTTTACGCGCATGCTCAGGGGTTAACGTGCTAGCACATGCTCGGTTGGATCACGAGCACCCTCGTCACGTGCTCACCGACGTATTCGTGCGCACCCACCCCGCGGGATTGTCCCTACACACAGGCCACCTCAGTCGCAGCCTCCCCTTCTCGCCGTTTTGGCGAGACGGTCTGTATTTTGGGTGCCACGCCGTTCAGACTGCCTGCGAGGCGGGGGGAATTGCACGGCAAGAGGGAGCGACACGCCGGCGACACGCCGTCAGAGGGCCTCGTGTAGTGCAAAACCCCCACACCGGCACTGGCATCGGGCAGCATGACTTTCAACAGTGAGGCTCAGGCACCAACGAACAGTGACCAGCCACGACCCCGCTCACCGGCAAACGATCATGCTTGAGTTACAGGTCCACAGGCACGAAAAGCCTCTCGTTTCTTGGAGATCTCCAAGAAACGAGAGGCTTTCGATGAAGGATGAAGCCGAGGCTTCAGAGCGATACGTCAGCGCTTAGCTCGGCGCGATGCAACCACCGCACCGGCGCCGGCAACCAGAACCGCGACGGCTCCCACGCCCACCCACACCGAGGACGCACCGGTCGCAGCGAGGGCATCGGCGCGCGCCTGAGTCGGGGTGGAAGCATTCTTGGCTGCAGGGGTGGATGCCTGCGTCGGATCAGCACTCGGGGTGATGTCGACGCGAGCGGTCACCGCGCCCTGATCGTCAGCGGGAGCGTTCGTCTCAGGTGCAGCCGGGATGGTATCACCGTTCGCGGGGGTGGTATCACCGTTGGCGGGGGTGGAAGGCGTGACCGACGGGTTGCCATCACCGTTGGCGGGGGCAGAAGGCACGGCAGATGGAACGGAAGGAGCGGGCGTCTGACCGGGCTCCTGGCCCACGGAGGGGTTCTCGTCACCGTTCGCAAGCGCGGGCGCCTCATCCGATGGGCTCTGCTGATCCGGCGTCGAACCTGCCGCGTCACCCACGGAGGGGTTGTTGCCATCCTGCTCGACAGAGAGGGTCGTGCAACGCGTGAGGGCATCACGGTACTCGGTGGCGGTCAAGTAGCGGCCAGCGTTCTCGCCACCCTGCAGCGTGACGCCACCATCCTTTTCGGGGTGCACGGCGGTCTGGGACGCAATGGACTCCGCGACACGGTCAAGCTCAGCGTCGATATCCGCGAGAGAGGTGGCGGGCTTGCTTTCCTCAGCCGAGGCCAGGTACTCGTCCAGAGCAGCCTGAGCGGCGTTGACAGATGCCTGCGCGTCGATCACGGCCTGCTGACGATCAGCGGAGGGTGCGGTGTCGGCGGGTGCGGGCGTTGAGGTCGCGGGCGCAGCAGATCCAGCCTTTGCGGGGAGGCTCGACACGTCGACGGGGAGGGCGACACCGGGAAGGGAGCCCACCTTGTTCTGCCAGGAGTTGGCGCGCTGTGCGTCGCCGCCACCCGCGAGGCCGGAGACGTAGTTGGTGTTGTCAGCGTTGAAAGCGGCGCCGTCGAAGCCGTACGCGGACGCAGTATCGCCAGTCGTGTGGAAGCGCGACGCGTTGGGCGAGCCGCCGGTGACGGCGTAGAACTTCTGCGTGCCGTAGATACGCGTGAAGTTACCGTGCTTCGCGATGTGCACGCCGACGCCGACAACATTGTTCTGGGCCAGCATGTTCTTGTCGTGGCCAGAGGAGTTCTTCCACTGATCGAAGAGGGCGTCCGCCGCCTGCATCGGATTCTTGGAGGTGCCGTAGGCGCCCCACTTGTCGCCGAAGTTCTCGCGGTGGTTGTAGGCGATGTTCTCACCGGCGTAGGTTGTGTCACCGCCGTCGAGCTTGCCTACGCCGAAGTACTTGTAGTCCGGGTCGTGGTTGAAGTCATCGCTGTCCGACATGTGCTTGCTCCACGCGCGAGCGTCGGTAGTCACCGTATCGGAGACGACCAGCTCGGGCAGGCCAGCGTTGGCTCGGTAGGCGTTCATCTTCTGAATGATGAGAGCCTCGATGATGCGCGCCTGAGTGGCGTCGTCAACCTGGGACCAGTCAACCCAGTCGAGGCCACGGCTCGCGGTATCAGCCGCGGGCGCAGCCTCACCGGCGGACGTGGTGGGCTCAAGGGCGCCCTGCTGCGCAGCCTCGAGTGCGGCCTGCGCATCGGCGACGGCAGCTCGCAGCTCGGACTCACGGGCGGGGTCCAGGGCGGGAGTCGCAGAGTTACCCGCGGCCGCGGCGGCGTAGCTCGCCAGAAGCGGATTGTATTCAGCGGTGATGCGGCCTTCCGCCCCCGACAGGGCGTTGCAGAACGCGTCGCTGGTCGTCGCATTTCCTTCAGCGAGGGTGGGGATGACGACGAGGGAAGCCGCGATCGTGGTTGCAGCGAGGACCACGGACGTGTGTGTACGAGTGAGCTGGAACGACATTGACTACCGGCCTAACACAATGGAACAAGAACAGGTAAATCTTTCCACGCGGTACAGCATTTTTCAAGATTTTTTCAGTAAGTCTTTATAGGTGAATCTACCTATTTTCAAGGCTTTCTCAGTTTGACAGATTTTGAACATCCCACATGCCGATACCGAAACGTTATATTTCGGATAAAACAACTGACCAAGCTGCAATCACAAGCACAACCACTGCTCCAGCAATAAAAAATCGACATCCGAAGTCGGATGTCGAAATTTTCTGTGGAGCTAGGGGGATTCGAACCCCCGACCTCTTCCATGCCATGGAAGCGCGCTACCAACTGCGCCATAGCCCCGTTATTTAGTTCGTCGCCCTGGCGACCTGATAAATAATAGCGGACCTTTCGAGAATGACGCAAATCCAATCGAGTGCCCCTCGTCACAACGCTCGAAAATCTCAAGATTCTGCGGTGACGAGGGACCCGAGAGGCATCACGCCCCCAAAATGTCCTCACGAGAGCCGATGTTGTGCGACGCCAGGCGCCACCCGCTGATCGCCGCACTCTTAGAAGTCGACATCCCTACGGGCACGAGTTCCGACCAGTGGCAGTTGTCCACGCCTCGCAGTCCGTTGAAGACGGCGGGGTCCAGCCCCAACAGGGACACAATGCCCCGCGCGATCGCGGAGCCGTGCGAGACCACGATCAGCGACTGATCATCGCGGCACGCCCGCGCGGCTTCCAAGACAGCATCGCGCACGCGCGCACCCACCACCTCGGAGCGTTCCACCTCGGCAAGGTCGCACTCGCCGTCCGCGCGGTACTGGGCATAGGCCTCGGGCTGCTCGGCGGCGATCTCCTCGTAGGTCTTACCCTCAAAGCTCCCGTAGAAGCGCTCCGTGAGCCGCTCATCGAGCTCCGGCCCTTCGCAGGGGTAGCCCGCGATATCGAACACACGCGCGACGATCTTCGCGGTATCAACCGCGCGCCCCAGGGGCGAACTCACGATACGCACTCCCCCATCGTCGTAGCTGCGCCCGTCTTCGGCGGCGATCATGCCAACCTCGGCGCTCGGCTCGCACAGTCGGCTCACCAGCACACCGGCGGCGCCCGCCGCCTGGGACCGTCCGGCCTCGTTCAGGGGTTGATCGATCCGCCCCTGAAAGCGCCTCGCCAGGTTGAAATCCGTCTGGCCGTGGCGCAGCAGGACGATCCGCGAGGCGCTCACTGTGCGCTCTCCGCACCGTGCGCGGCAGCACGCTCGGCGGCAGCGGCGCGAGCCTCGTCAGTGTCAACGTCGATCGGCACGGCCGGGCAGTCACCCCACAGGCGCTCAAGAGCGTAGTACTCGCGCTCCTCCTCGGACAGGACGTGAACGAGCAGGTCGGAGTAGTCCAGGAGCACCCACGTGCCCTCCGCGCGGCCCTCAATGTGGGCGGGGCGGCGCTGATGCTCACCCCAGATGCGATCCATGATGTCCTCGGCGATGGCGCGAACCTGACGGTCCGTCGGGGCCGAGACGACCACGAAAGCATCCGCCAGGGCGAGCTTGCTGGTCACATCGACAAGCACGGGGTTGATGCCGCCGCGGTCGTGTGCGGCGCGAGCAACCAGGCTCGCCAGTTCTGCGGTAGCGTCGGGAAGGCTCACGTTTCTCCTTGGGTTAGGACCGGTACAGGCCGTACTTATTGATGTATTGGACGACGCCGTCGGGCACCAGGTACCACACCGGCTTGCCCTCTTCGACGCGTGTGCGGCAGTCCGTCGACGAGATCGCCATGGCGGGCACCTCCAGCAGCGACACGGACTCGTGCGGCAGGCCGGGATCCGACAGGTTGTGCCCGGGGCGCGTCACGCCGATGAAGTGCGCCTGCTCAAAGAGCTTATCGGCGTCCTTCCACTGCGCGATCTGCGCCAGCGCATCGGCACCCGTGATGAAGTAGAAATCCGAGTCCGGGTATTCGCGAGACAGGTCCGCCAGCGTATCGATCGTGTAGGTCGTCCCACCGCGGTCAATATCGACGCGCGACACGGCGAAACGCGGATTCGATGCGGTAGCGATAACCGTCATCAGGTAGCGATGCTCGGCCGAGGTCACACGTCGATCCGCCTTGAAGGGCTGCATGGCCGCCGGGACGAAGACGACCTGGTCAAGGCCGAAGACGTCCATGACCTCCGAGGCCGCAACGAGGTGACCGTGGTGGATCGGATCGAAGGTACCGCCCATGATGCCGATCGCGCGGCGCCGACGCAGCGCGCGCGGGGGATGCTGGGGCGAGGCCGGGGCTGCAGTCGCCCCCGCCGTGGCCTCGGTGGTCTTTTCGAGCGCGATCTCCTCCAAGGCCTGCTCCGTTTGCGTGTTCGTGGTGCTCACGGGCGAATCGTTCCCTCCCCCTCGTAGATCCACGTGGTCGTGGTCAACTCGGTCAGGCCCATGGGGCCGCGCGCGTGCAGCTTCTGCGTCGAGATACCAACCTCGGCACCCAGGCCCAGCTGTCCGCCGTCCGTAAAGCGCGTCGACGCGTTCACAGCAATCGCAGCCGCGTCGACGCCCGCACGGAACGCACGCACGGCGGCGATGTCGGAGGCAACGATTCCCTCGGTGTGGCCCGAGGAATAGCGACGGATGTGCTCAATCGCCTCGTCAACGTCGGCGACGACGCGCACAGCCAGGTCCATCGAGAGGTACTCGGTCTCCCAGTCGACCTCGGTGGCGTCAACAATCATGTCCGCGTCAATCGACGGCTGGCCATCGACGATGGCCCGTGTGGCCTCGTCGGCGTGGATCGTCACGCCCGCCGTCGTCAGACGGGTGACGGCGGCGACGAGGAAACGCTGCGCGACATCGGCGTGTACGAGCAGCGTCTCCGCCGCGTTGCACACGCCCACGCGCTGCGTCTTCGCGTTCATGATGATGGCCTCGGCGGCCTCCAGGTCAGCGGAGGCATCCACGTACACGTGGCAGTTACCCGTGCCCGTCTCGATGACCGGAACCCGCGACTCTTCGACGACAGCATTGATGAGCCCCGCTCCCCCTCGCGGAATCAGCGCATCGATCGCGCCACGCGCACGCATCATCGCTCGGGCGCCCGCGCGGCCCCACGGATCCACCGTGGTGATCGCATCAGCGGGCAGGCCGACGGAGGTCAGCGCATCGCGGCACACCTCGATGAGCACGCGATTCGAGGACTGCGCGGCGCTTCCACCGCGCAGTACGACCGCGTTGCCGGCCTTCACAGCAAGCGAGGCAGCATCGATCGTCACGTTGGGTCGGGCCTCGTAGATGATGCCAATAACGCCCAGGGGCACGCGCTCCTGCGTCACGCGCAGGCCAATATCGGTGCGCATTCCGCGCACGACCTGACCGATCGGGTCGGGCAGACCAGCGATCTCACGGACGGCCTCGGCGATTCCCCGAATACGATCGGAGGTCAGCGCAAGGCGATCCAGCAGGCCCTCGCTCATCTGCTCCGCGCGACCGCGGGCGACATCTTCAGCATTAGCGGCCAGGATCTGGTCACTGCGATCAATGAGCGCAGCCGCAATCGCCTCGAGACCGCGGTTCTTCACCTGGGTCGTCGCGTTCGCAAGCGCTCGCGCCGCAGCGCGAGCAGCATCCGTCACCTGGGAAATATCTGCAGCAGTATCCACCGGGCCATCATGGCACACGAGAGCCTGTCAAGCCGCGTCAGTCAGCGCTCAGCGCAGAAAATGCGTCACCCAACACCGCCAAGTCGTCGCGGTGGATGGCCGGCCTGGGGTGCTCATGGCCTGCAGCCTGCAGTTCCGCCGTGCCCGATCCTGCGATCTCGGCCAGGGTGTCGGAGTCGTATCCCGACACGCCGCGGGCGACCAGACCCGTCGGGGAGGCCACATCGACGACGTCGCCGGCCTCGAAGTGGCCGAGCACGGAACGCACTCCGGCGACCAGCAGAGACTTCTTACCGACCGTGATCGCCTGGGCTGCACCCCCGTCGACGATGATTTCGCCGCGCGACGGGGCCACGTGGGCGATCCACAGGCGGCGCGAGGCCGGACGCTCCTGGGAAGGCTCGAACCACGTACCGACGTTTTTACCCGCGAGCACCGACTCCAGAGCATCCGCGCAGGCGAGCTGCACGCCGATGCCGCTGGTGGTCGCCAGCATGGCGGCCTGCACCTTCGTCGCCATGCCGCCCGTGCCTACGCGAGAGCCAGCGCCGGTCACGAGCACGCTCATGAGATCGTCCGCGCTCTCGACGCGCTCGATCAGCTTCGAGCCCGGGTGGTCCGGAGGAGCCGTGTAGAGGCCGTCGACGTCCGTCAGCAGCACGAGGGCGTCGGCCTTGATCATCTGCGCGATGAGCGCCGCAAGACGATCGTTGTCGCCGAAACGCAGCTCTCGGGTGGTCACCGCGTCGTTTTCATTGAGAATCGGGACGACGCCGAGGCCGAGGAGACGCGTCAGCGAGGCGCGCACGTTCGTATAGTGATCGCGGCGCATAACGTCGTCCGTGGTCAGCAGCACCTGGGCGGCATCCAAGTGATGCGCCTGGAAGGCAGCCGTCCACCGCGCCATCAGAAGCCCCTGCCCCATCGCCGCAGCGGCCTGCACACTCGGCAGGTCCTTCGGCTTCGAGGTGAAGCCAAGCGGATCAAGGCCCGCCGCGACCGCGCCCGACGACACGATGACGACCTCGCGATCCGTCCCGCGCCAGCGCGCCACGAGGCGCGCGACCGAGTCAATACGGTTCAGATCCAGTCCGCCGTCCTCACGCGTGAGCGACGACGAGCCAATCTTGACAACGATGCGAGAAGCCGCAGACACTCCGCTCATGACTGGTCCGACGCATCGGTCCAGTGCCCGGCCTGGCGCTCCGTCCACAGCTCGTCACGGGCAGCGGTCTTGGCATCCATAACCTGGTGGTACACCTCGCGGCGCTCCTTACGGCTCGGGCGCGCGTTCTGGTCCAGGCGCAGGTCGGTGCCGCGCGAGCCCAGCAGCTCCGGTCCGGTCGTCAGGGTCGGCTCCCAGTCGAAGACGACGCCTCCATCCAGGTCGCCGATCACGACGGTGTCGCCGGCGACCGCGCCGGCCTTCATCAGCTCGTCCTCGACGCCCGCGGCGTTCAGGCGATCCGCAAGGTAACCCACGGCCTCGTCGTTAGCAAAGTCGGTCTGACGCACCCAGCGCTCCGGCTTGTCGCCGCGCACCTGGAACACTTCCTCGCCATCCTTACGGGTCTTGCGCACCGTGATCTCCACGCTGCGCCCGACAGCCTTGGGACGGATGACGGGACGAGCAGCCTCGAGAGCGGGACGCTTTGCGCGCTCCGCCTCGACGATGCCGGCCAGAACAAAGGACAGCTCCTTCAGGCCCTCGTGGGACACGGCAGACACCTCGAGAACGGGCCAGCCGAAAGACTCCAGGTCCGGGCGCGTAATCTCGGCGAGATCACGCCCGTCCGGGATGTCGATCTTGTTCAAAACGATGACGCGGGGGCGCTCCATGATCGGCACGTAGCCCTCGACCTGCGTCAGGTCACCCTGGTAAGCCTCCAGCTCTGCCTCGATGATGCGCAGGTCCTCAACCGGCTCGCGATCAGTCTCGAAGGCGGCCGTGTCGAGCACGTGCACGATGACGGCGCAACGCTCGATGTGGCGCAGGAAGTCAAGACCGAGGCCTCGTCCTTGAGAGGCACCGGGGATCAGGCCGGGAACGTCGGCGACCGTGTAGCGCGTGTCGCCGGCCGACACGACGCCCAGGTTCGGGACCAGCGTCGTGAAGGGGTAATCGGCGATCTTCGGGCGCGCCGAGCTCAGGGCCGCAATCAGCGAGGACTTACCCGCCGACGGGAAGCCAACGAGAGCCACGTCCGCGACGGACTTCAGCTCTAGGATGACGTCGCGCTCCTCGCCGGGCTCGCCCAGCAGGGCGAAGCCAGGGGCCTTACGAGCCTTCGACGCCAGCGCCGCGTTGCCCAGGCCACCGCGACCGCCCTCGGCGACCACGTATCGGGCGCCCGCACCCGTCAGGTCAGCGAGTAGCTCACCCGACATCGACTTGACGACCGTGCCCTCAGGAACCGGCAGGATGATGTCCGCGCCGGTCTTACCCTGACGGAAGTCACCCATGCCGGGCGTGCCGTTATCCGCACGACGATGCGGGCTACGGTGGTAGTTCAGCAGCGTGGTCTCCTGCTCGCTCACCTCCAGGATGACCGAGCCACCATTGCCGCCGTCTCCGCCGTCAGGGCCGGCCAGCGGCTTGAACTTTTCACGCTTAATCGAGGCAACGCCGTTACCGCCGTTACCACCCATCGCATGCAGAGTCACGCGATCCACGAAGTCTGCCACTGTTGCTCCTGACGACTGAAAATGAATGTTGAAAAGGGCGCCCGGCAACGCCGGACGCCCTTTATGCGCGCGGTCTCAGGCAGAGACCGGCGAAACGCTGACGACCTTGCGATCGCGCTTGCGGCCGAACTCAACCGCACCGGCGCGCAGGGCGAACAGGGTGTCATCCTTGCCACGGCCAACGCCGTCGCCAGGGTGGAAGTGGGTGCCGCGCTGACGAACGAGGATCTCACCAGCGTTGACCAGCTGGCCGCCGTAGCGCTTCACGCCGAGGCGCTGCGCGTTCGAGTCGCGACCGTTACGGGAGGAACCAAGGCCCTTCTTATGTGCCATCAGTTGCTACTTTCTGCTCGTGGGAACGTCGGGTTCAGGCGATCTCGGTGATCTTGACGACCGACATCTTCTGACGGTGTCCCTGGCGCTTGCGGTAGCCCGACTTGTTCTTGTACTTAATGATGGAAATCTTGGGGCCCTTGGCCGAGTCAACAACCTCAGCCTTGACGGAAACCTTGCCCAGCTTGGCTGCGTCAACGGTGATGGCGTCGCCATCCACCAGCATCAGCGGCTGGAGCTCGATGCTCGAACCGATTTCTTCTGCCAGCTTGTCGACGACGACGACGTCACCGACGGACACCTTTTCCTGCCGGCCGCCAGCCTTGACGATCGCGTAGACCACGTTGGAGCTCATCTCTTCTCGTATTCGTAACCGGAATCGCGCCTCGAAACTGCCGAGGACTTGTCTCATTGTCATGATTCCGTTGGCGCTTGTTGCGCCGACGATCAAATTTAGCCGATTCGCACGCCGGATTGCAAGCCGGCACGGTCACGGGCGGGTGTGAAGTGCTGTGCGATTCCACACCCTACGCTCGGGGGAGGGATGATCGCCCCTCCCCCGGCGCCTGGAGCATTAACCGGCGTCAACGATGCCGGTCGATACGGCGCGACGACGGCGCTTGACGCGCGGTTGATCGCTCGCCTCGGGAAGCGCAATGTCATCGGTCGACTTGGTCGGCACCGCCGGAGCGCTCACCTCAGCGCGCGCGGGCAGGTCGATGACGACGGGGGCGGGAGCCGCGTCGGGCTCGACGACGCCGGTCGAGACGGCGGCACGGCGCTTACGAGTCTTGCGCGGCGCGGCGGGCGCCTGGACGGGAGTTTCCTCCGCGACCGGCGCGCTCACCGGCGCAGTGGCCGGAGTCTCGTCCGTCTGCACCTCGGGAACAGCCGTCTGCGCGGTGGCGCGGCGACGGGTCTTCTTCGGTGCGGGCGCCTCGGCCGGTTCGTCGGACGAGGCCGTGGCAGCTGTGCGAGATGCGCGGCGGCGGGTGGCCGGAGCCTTCTCGCGATGCTCGGGCAGCTGAATCTCGGAGGCATCCTTGGCGGGGGCCGCAGGCTCGTCCGAGTGATCGACCGGCTCGGGAAGGTCGATGTGCACGGGCAGTTCGGGCAGCGGAGCAGACTCGGCGACGCGGCGGCGACGACGAGGACGCTTGGTCGCGCTTTCCTCGGCCTTCTCGGCGGCGGGCTTAGACGCGGATTCCTCAGCGGTGGCCTCGGGCGCTGCAACCTGCTCGACGGAAGTAGCCTCGGGTTCCTTGGCCTCGGTCGAAGCGGCACGCGTGCGGCGCTTCTTGGTGGGAGCGGCCTCCTCAGCCGCACTCTCCTCTTCCTTACGGGTCGAGGCAGCGGCGATCGCGCTCAGGGCCTCCTTGGCGCGCTCGTGATCGGCATTGTCCTCGATACGGCGAGGCTCAGCCTTTTTCTGCTGCTTCTTCGACCCCTTCGACCCCTTCGAAGACTGTTCGGAACCGGAGGTCTCCACCGGGTGCTGGTGAACGATGAAGCCGCGACCCTCGCAGGCCTCGCACGAGGAGGAGAATGCCTCGACGAGGCCCTCACCCACGCGCTTGCGGGTCATCTGCACGAGGCCCAGGGACGTAATCTCGGTGACCTGGTGGCGCGTACGGTCGCGTCCCAGGCACTCCACCAGGCGACGCAGCACGAGGTCACGGTTGGATTCGAGGACCATGTCCACGAAGTCGATGATGACGATGCCACCGATATCGCGCAGGCGCAGCTGGCGCACGATCTCTTCGGCAGCTTCGAGGTTGTTACGGGTCACCGTCTCCTCGAGTGTGCCGCCGGCGCCGATGAACTTGCCGGTGTTGACGTCGATGACGGTCATCGCCTCGGTGCGGTCGATGATCAGGGTGCCGCCCGAGGGCAGCCAGACCTTGCGGTCCATGCCCTTGGCGAGCTGCTCGTCGATGCGGTGCGCGTGGAAGACGTCCTCCGTGCCGACCCACTGCTCGACGCGATCGGAGAGCTCGGGGCTGAGCTCGTCGACGTATTCCTTGACGGTCGCGTAGGTGTCGCGGCCCTCGATGACGAGCTTGGAGAAGTCCTCGTTAAAGATGTCTCGCACAACGCGCACGGCCAGCTCGGGCTCGCCGCGCAGCAGCGTCGGGGCGCTCTTCGTGTTGGCGCGCTTCTTCTCGATGTCCTCCCACTGACGGGTCAGGCGAGCGACGTCGTCGCGGATCTGCTCCTCCGTCGCGCCTTCCGCGGCGGTACGCACGATGACGCCAGAGCCCGACGGCACGACAGCCTTGAGGATCTTCTTCAGGCGAGCACGTTCCTTGTCCGGCAGCTTGCGGGAGATGCCCATCATGGACCCGCCGGGGATGAGGACCAGGTAGCGGCCGGCCAGCGTGATCTGAGAGGTCAGGCGGGCGCCCTTATGGCCGATCGGATCCTTCGTCACCTGAACGAGGACCGGATCGCCAGACTTCAGCGCCGCCTCGATACGACGGGGCTTGCCCTCCATTCCGACGGCGTCCCAGTTGACCTCGCCGGCGTACAGGACGGCGTTGCGCCCGCGGCCCACGTCGACGAATGCCGCTTCCATCGAGGGAAGCACGTTCTGGACGCGGCCCAGGTAGATGTTGCCAACCATCGAGGACTGCGTGCGACGCGCGACGTAGTGCTCGACGAGCAGACCGTCCTCGAGGATCGCGATCTGATCGAGGCCGTCCTGGTCACGGATCACCATCGTGCGCTCGACGGACTCACGGCGCGCGAGGAACTCGGACTCGGAGATGGAGTGGCGACGGCGGCCTTCACGGCGACCTTCGCGACGACGCATCTTCTTCGCCTCCAGGCGCGTGGATCCCTTCAGGGCCTGGACCTGGTCCGCGGGATCGCCACCTTCCTCGGAGGAGGCGGAGCTTCGCGCGCGACGGCGACGACGGCGACGACGGCGACGACCGGAGGTTTCCTCCTCGTCCGAGGAATCGGAGTCCTGCGCGGGCGCGTCGGCTTTGTCGGCGTCTTCCTGTGCGGGGGCCGAGGCCTCGTCCGCCTTCTTGGAGCGACGGCGACGGCGGGTCTTCGGTTCGGCGGGCGCCTCCTCAGACTCAGACTCGGACGCGGGCGCCTCGGAGGCTTCCGCAGTCTCGGCCTCGTCAGCGGCCTTCTTGGAGCGACGGCGACGCTTGGGAGCCGCCTCTTCGCGAGGAGCGGACTCCTCGTCGGCGGCAGCGGACTTGCGGCGACGCTTGGGCTCGGCTTCCTCGACAATTGCGGGAGGAGCGACCTCGGGGGCAGCCTGGAACACGGGCGCCTGGAACAGCAACGACGCGGCGGGTGCCACGGGCGTGGTGGATTCGGTTGTCACGATTCTCCAATGGCGGGTGCGCGCCCCGTGCCTGGACGCACCCTTTTTCATCGCCCGCATGGGGCGGAAACCTAGTGGAGCGCTGATGCGCAGCGGCCGGCGGCATATGAATACGTCATCGCTCGGCTCTCGTCGCGGGGGCACTCCCGCGACATCCATTCACCTCTATTGTCGCACAACAGGGCCTCGTACCGACGATGGGGTGATCAGGACAACGCAACACGGAGCGATATCTCACGGAAGAACCCGTAAAAATTATTCGGACGCGTATGTCACAAAACGGCCTCTGAACCAGCATTTCAACCAATCCAACCGACGTTTTTGGGCTACATTAATATCAACCCGTGACATAGGTCCCACGGACTTCGGACACGGGACAATCGACCCTAATCCCAACACGAGAAGGTCCCATCATGACCCTCGCGCAGACAGCGCTTGACGCGGTCACCGTCGGACGATGGCAGTTCGGTGTTACCACCGTCTACCACTTCGTCCTCGTGCCGCTGACGATCGGCCTGTCCCTGCTGGTTGCCATCATGCAGACCGCGTGGCACCGCACCGGCAAGGAATACTGGCTGCAAGCAACCCGCTTCTTTGGCAAGCTTCTCCTCATCAACTTCGCGCTCGGTGTCGCCACCGGTATCGTGCAGGAGTTCCAGTTCGGCATGAACTGGTCCGAATACTCCCGCTTCGTCGGCGACATCTTCGGCGCTCCCCTGGCCGTTGAGGCCCTCCTCGCCTTCTTCCTCGAGTCCACCTTCCTGGGCCTGTGGATCTTCGGCTGGGGCCGCCTCTCCAAGGGCATGCACCTGCTGACGATCTGGTGCGTCGCCCTGGGCACCATGTTCTCCGCGGCGTGGATTCTCGCGGCGAACGCCTGGATGCAGCACCCCGTGGGCGCCCGCTTCAACCCCGAGACCGGCCGCGCCGAGCTCGACGGCGTGAGCGGCTTCATGGAGCTCATCACCTCCGGCGTGTACCTGAGCGAATACGCACACGTCATCACCTCCGCCTGGTTGGTCGCCGGCTCTTTCGTTGCCGGTATCTCCATCTGGTGGATGGTGCGCACCGCCCGCGAGGGTTCCGACGAGGCCATGGCTCAGTCGCGTGACGTCTGGCGCCCGATCGCCCGCTTCGGCCTGACCGCCGTCCTGATCGGCGGCCTCGGCACCGCTGCCTCCGGCCACATCCAGGGCCAGGAGATGGTTGAGGTCCAGCCCATGAAGATGGCTGCCGCCGAAGGCATCTGTGTGGACACCGAGGGCGCGGCCTTCACGGTCGCCCAGTTCGGCTCCTGCCCCCTCGGCGATGACGGCGCGCAGCCGACCCAGTTCATCAAGGTCCCCGGCGTCGCGTCCTTCATGTCGCACAACTCCTTCACGGCCACCTCCGAGGGCGTCGCCGACGTCCAGGAACGCATGGTGGAGCTGCTCAACTCCGATGCGAACTTCACCGCCAAGTACGGTGACGCCTCGCAGTACGACTTCCGTCCTCCGCAGATGGTCGCCTTCTGGTCGTTCCGTTTCATGATCGGCCTGGGCATGCTGGCCTTCCTGCTGGCAGCATGGGGCCTGTGGGCCACCCACGGCGGTCGTACCTCGTCCAACAAGTGGCTGAGCGTCCTCGCCCTGGTCAACCTTCCCCTGCCGTTCGCAGCCGCTTCCTTCGGCTGGATCTTCACCGAGATGGGTCGTCAGCCGTGGGTTGTCGTCCCGAACCTGCAGGCGCTGTCCGCGGGCTCCGACCTGGGCTCCGTCAACATGATGACCGACATGGGCATCTCCCCCAACGTTCCGGCTGGCCAGATGCTCACCTCGCTCATCCTGTTCACCCTGCTGTACGGCGTCCTCGGCGTCATGTGGTACATCCTCATGAAGCGCTACGCCGTCGAGGGCATCCACTCGTCCAAGGCCGACAAGGCTAAGGACGATGCTCCCGCCGACCTGTCCTTCGGATACTGAGAGGAACACCGATCATGACTCTGTCTATCCTGTGGTTCATTCTCATCGCCGTTCTGTGGACGGTCTACCTGATCCTCGAGGGCTTCGACTTCGGCGTCGGCATGCTCCTCCCCTTCGTTGCCAAGGGCGACCGTGAGCGCACTCAGACCGTGCGCACGATCGGCCCCCACTGGGACGGCAACGAGGTGTGGCTGCTCACCGCCGGTGGCGCGACCTTCGCCGCGTTCCCCGAGTGGTACGCGACCATGTTCTCGGGCATGTACCTCGCCCTGTTCCTGATCCTCGTCTGCCTGATCATCCGCGTCATGGCCCTCGAGTGGCGTTCCAAGGTCGCCACCGAGAAGTGGCGTCACGCCTGGGACTGGGCGCACACGATCTGCGCGTGGCTCGTCCCGATCCTGCTGGGCGTCGCTTTCGCGAACTTCGTCCAGGGCATGCGCATTGAGGTTGTTGACGTGGCCACCGGCACCGTCATCGACCCGACGCTGGTCAACCAGTCGCTGGCAACCGCGACGCACCAGCTGACCGGCGGGTTCTTCTCGCTGCTCACGCCCTACACCATCCTGGGCGGTCTGGCCGTTATGGCCGTGTGCCTGGCTCACGGCGCACAGTTCCTGGCGCTGAAGACGACGGGCGAGGTCCGCGACCGCGCCAACGCGATTGCCGCCCCCGCGACGATCGCCGCGACTGTCCTGGCCGCCGCCTGGCTCGTGTGGGGTCAGTTCGCCTACACGACGAACGTTCTGGCGTGGATCCCCCTCGTGGTCGCCGCGCTCGCGATCATCGCGTCGACGGCTCTGTCGCAGGCGTCGCTGCGTCGTGAGGGCTGGTCCTTCGTGGCCTCCTCGGTCGCCATCGCCGGCACTGTCGCGTGGGTGTTCGCGTCGATGGCTCCGGCCGTCCAGAAGTCCTCGATCAACCCGGCGTACTCGCTGACGATTGATCAGGCTTCCTCGACCCCGTCGACGCTGACTGTCATGACCATCGTGACCGTCTGCCTGCTGCCGATCGTCCTGGTCTACGTCTTCTGGTCCTACTGGATGTTCCGCGCTCGCGTGGGCGCCGAGGACGTTGAGACGCAGACGGGTCTGCTGCTCAAGAAGATCCGCGTGGGCGAAAACTTCTTCGCCAACTGATCCTCGCATCACGACGCGCCCGGTCCCTCACGCAGGGGCCGGGCGCGTTTGTTGTCACGCCACGAGAATGGGGACCTTTGGCCCATGACGAGGCTTTTTCAGGCACAATAGATACGTGCGTCCCTTTGATCCTCGCTTGTTGCGTTATGCCCGCTCAGCGCGCGGCCCCATCGCTGTGACGGCCCTCCTGGGGACGTTGACCGCGCTGTTGGTTCTCGCCCAGGCGCTTCTCATTTCCGCAGCCCTCTCCCCCGTCGTGTCGGGTACCGCGTCCCTGGCCGACGTCTGGCCCTTCATTGTGGGTATTGCGGCCGTGTTCGCCTGCCGCGCACTGATCGTCGCCGCCCGTGAGGCGGTGAGCACTCGTGCGGCCGCCGCCGCGGTCAGGGAGCTGCGCGGACGCGTCGTCGATGCGAGCGTCACGCTGGGGCCTCGTTGGAGGGCGACCAAGGGCGCAGAGACGACGACCCTGCTGTCGACCGGGCTCGAGGATCTGCGCCCCTACTTCGTCTCCTTCCTGCCTCAGCTTGTCCTCGTGTGCACGGTGACCCCGGCGGCCCTCGGCGTCATTCTTCTGCTCGACTTCTGGTCCGCTTTCATCGCCCTCCTCGTTATCCCTCTGATCCCGATCTTCATGATTCTCATCGGGCGTTTTACGCAGGCAGCCTCGGAGGACAAGCTCGCGTCGATGAAGCGCCTGACCGCCCAGCTCCTCGACCTCATGTCGGGCCTGCCCACGCTCCGCGGCCTCGGCCGCGAAAAGGCACCGCGCACGCACCTGCACGCTCTGGGTGCCGCGAATACGAAGGCCACGATGGCCACGCTTCGCGTCGCGTTCCTGTCGGGCGGCGTGCTCGAGTTCCTGACGACGCTGTCGGTGGCCCTCGTCGCCGTCGAGGTCGGTATGCGCCTCGTTTTCGGCAACATTTCGCTGTTTCATGGCCTCGCCGTCATCATGCTCGCGCCCGAGGTTTTCGAACCCCTGCGCCAGGTCGGCGCGCAGTTCCACGCGTCGGCGAACGGCGTGACGGCGTCGAAGGCAGCGTTCGACATCATCGAAGAGGCCGAGGCCGTGGACTCCCCCGGAACCGACGCATGCCCCGACATGGCACGCACTGACATCGTTCTCGATGGCCTCGGTGTGCGTGCGCGCGGTGCATGGGCTCCAGCTCCGACGAGCGGCGTCATCACGCCTGGCATCGTGACCGCGCTGTGCGGCCCCTCAGGCGCGGGAAAGTCAACGATTGTTGCGTGTTTGCTGGCCGACATGACACCGGATGCAGGTCGCATCCTGCTGCGGCCGTCGGCCTCGTCCTCCGAAAGCGGCGAGTCCATCCTGTCAGATATCGATCCCGCCGCGTGGCGTCGCCAGATCTCGTGGGTGCCTCAATCCCCCACGCTGGTACCCGGTACGATCCTGGACAACATGGGCGATCTGCCTCCGGACGACCTTAGCGATGCGGCAGCGGCAACCGGCTTCGATGAGGTCTTGGCCAGCACCCCCAACGGGTGGAATACCGTCATCGGCTCCGGCGGCGTCGGCCTGTCCGTTGGTCAGCGCCAGCGCCTCGCCCTCACGCGCGCCCTCGCCGCACACTCCCAGGTCGTTATCCTCGACGAGCCCACAGCGCACCTCGATGCCGTCAGCGAAGAGACCGTCGTGCGGGCCATCGACGCGATGCGTGACGCAGGACGCACCGTCATCGTCATCGCGCACCGTGCAGCCATGATGGAGGCAGCTGATGCTGTCATCGACGTTCGCTCGGCCGCTGACGAGGAGGCACGCGCATGAAGCTCTTTCTCACCCGCTCCGAATCCGCTGCGCTGCGCCGATGCATCTCCATGCTCGAAGTCTCGCGCTCGGGTTTCGCTCTATCGTTGCTTCTCGGCGTCACCGCCCTCAGCGCCGCAATCGCTCTCGGCGGCACCGCCGCCTGGCTCATCGCTCGCGCCTCCCAGCAACCCCCGGTGCTCTACCTGACGGTCGCCGCCACCTCGGTTCGTCTCTTTGGTGTCTCGCGTGCACTCGCACGCTACCTGTCGCGCCTCGCTTCCCACAAGGTGGCGCTGACGGGCATGGATAGCCTGCGCAACAACCTCTACGACGAGTTGGCCGCGGCCCCCGGAACGAAGCTTTCCACGCTGCGCCGAGGCGATCTCATGACCCGCGCGGGAGCCGACGTTGATGAGGTCGGCAACGTCGTCGTCAAGACTCTCCTGCCGGCTCTTGTCGCGGCGATCGTCGGCGTGGGTACGGTCGGCGTCATCGCGATCATCTCTCCGGCGGCCGGCATCATCCTCGCGATCAGCCTCGTCGTCTCGGGCGTCATCGCCCCGGCCCTCATCGCCCGCTCGGTGCGCCTGGCCGAGAGCCAGGGAGCCGATGCGCGCACCGACATCGCGGCGACCTCGCTCGCGATCCTCGAGGGTGCCACCGAGCTGTCCATGGCGGGCACGCTGGAGCGCGCACGCCGCTCGCTCAACAAGTCCGAGGCCGCGCTGAGCGCCGCTCTGGCCCGCTCGGCGCGCTTGTCCGCGTTCGCGCGCGGCCTCGACGTGTGCGCGATGGGCGTCGCGGTGATCGGCGCCCTCCTGATCGGGATCCCACAGACGACCTCGGGGGTCCTCGCGCAGGTCCTCCTGGCTGTCATCGTCCTCGTCCCGCTATCCGCATTCGAGGGAGTCGCCGAGCTGACGCCCGCCGCCGCCCAGCTCGTGCGCAGCGCCCAGGCCGCGACGCGCATCTGTTCGCTCCTCGACGAGGACGCACCGGCGCAGCCCCACGACATCCCGGAGGGACCCACCGTCATCGAGGCACGCGATCTCGCCATCGGTTGGCCGGGCGGACCAACGCTCGCAACGGGTATTTCGCTGACGCTGCGCCCCGGATCGTCCCTCGCAATCGTCGGGCCCTCGGGCATCGGCAAGACGACGCTGCTGGCGACCCTCACGGGTATTATCCCGCCCAAGTCGGGCAGTGCTCTGATCAACGGCGTTCCCGCGTGGGGAGCCGATCGCGACCAACTCACCTCACGCATCACGATGACAGCAGAGGACGCACACGTCTTCGCCACCACCATCTACGAAAACCTGCGGGTTGCCCGCGCATCCCTCACCCGGGACGAGGCCTCGGAGCTCCTGTCCCGTGCCGGCCTCGCGCAGTGGGTCCAGTCCCTGCCCGACGGCCTCGACACCGTGATCGGCTCCGGAGGCACAACCGTGTCCGGCGGCGAACGTCGCCGCCTTCTCATGGCCAGGGCTCTCGCCGCGCCCGCTCCGATCATGGCTCTCGACGAGGCCTCCGAGCACCTCGATGCGGCGACGGCCGACCGCCTCATGGAAACACTCCTGACGCGCTCACCCGAGCGGGCTACCCTGGTGGTCACCCACCGCTTGAGCGCCCTGGACCAGGCCGACCACGTCATCGTCTTGGCTGCGCCCGAGCCCGGCCAGTGCGCGACGATCGCCGCGCGCGGGACACACGACGAGGTCCTGCAGGCCCTCCCCGCCTACCGATGGGCCCTCGACCAGGAGGAACAATGAGCACCGACTCCACAGACTTCACGCTGCTGAAAGCGGCCCTAGACCTCACCAGTTCCCTGGATCTAAAGGCCGGCCTGCAAAACTTCGTGGACCAGGCCTGCGTCCTCACGTCCTCTCCGCACGCCACACTTTCAGTCCTGGACACGTGGGGGGCCACCACCCTGCAACTCGAGTTCCACGAGCCCGGTCCAATTCCTGAGGTCCCCGAAGCTCTCATGACGGCGATCCCCGCGAGCATGCCTCTCCTCGTCAACTCGCCGTCGGACGCACCCGACCTCGATCTGCCGGAGACCACTCCCCCGTTTCTGGGCGTCTCGATCCTCGTGCACGAGCAGGTCTACGGACGCCTCTACCTGTGCGGAAAGGCGGGCGGGTATTCATCCGCCGATGCCGCCGTCCTCAGCGCGCTCGCGCCCGCCGCCGGCATCGCCGTCGAAAACGCGCACCTGTACGCGGACTCGAAGCGCACCGCACGGTGGATCAGCGCCTCTCAGTCGCTGACGACCACCATGCTGGAGGGCGCCGATGAGGAGGCGGCGCTCGAGCTCATTGCCAAGACAGTGCGCGAAGTGTCCCACGCGGACACCGCCATCATCGTCCTTCAGTCCGTGGGTGACACCTGGGCAGCTGAAATCGTCGACGGCAAGAACGCCTCCAGCCTGCTGGGCCTGACTTTCCCGCCCGAAGGGCGCGCGATGAGCGTGTTGCACGAGGGCACCGGCATGATCGTCGACTCGATGTCGCGTGCGCAGACAATGCGCGTCCCCCAGCTGGCGGCCTTCGGATCGGCTCTCTACGCTCCCCTGCGTTCACGTGGCGTGTCCTCCGGTGTCCTCATCCTGCTCCGTCAGATCGGCGCACCCGAGTTCGACAGTTCCGAGCTTTCGCTCGCCGAGTCCCTCGCCTCCCAGGCCACGCTCGCCCTCGAGCTCGCATCGGCCCGCCACGCGCAGGACGTGGCCGCACTGCTGGACGAGCGCGACCGTATCGGGCGCGACCTCCATGACTTTGCCATCCAGCAGCTGTTTGCGACCGGCATGGCCCTGGATGCGGCCAAGCAGAAGGTCGCAGCCGGCCAGACGGACCCGGCTGCCCTCGAGTCCCTCATCGATTCCTCGCTCGCCTCAATCGACGAGGCCGTGCGTCAGATCCGCACGATCGTGCACAACCTACGCGAGCGCGACAAGGCCGTCGGCCTGGTGGAGAGAATCCGCCGCGAATCGTCACTGACGCGTTCCGCCCTCGGTTTTGCGCCCTCGCTGCTCATCACACTTGACGGCAGTGCCATCAACTCGGACCTGGATAACGAGCTCGTCGTCATCGACGAGTTCGACGGTCGCGTCGACCCGGACCTGTCCGACGATGTCGTTGCGATCGTGCGCGAAGGCCTGTCTAATATCGCCCGCCACGCCCACGCAACCGCAGCGGCCGTGTGCGTCGATGTGTCGGGGCGGGGCAAATCGGGGCGCGTGCGCATCACGATCACCGACGACGGTCGAGGCATCGACCCATCGCGCACCCGCAACTCCGGCTTGGCGAACATGGCGGAACGTGCACGACGACACCGCGGCTCGTTCGATGCCGGCAGCGGCGAGGGCGGGGTGGGCACCCAGATCCGGTGGATCGCTCCGCTTGAGTGCTGACCAGACGCACACGCACAACACGACGGTAGGGGTGGACGTTCCGATTGGAACTCCACCCCCACCGCGTGCGGACGGGAGTTGTTATCTCCCGGCTCTCAGCTGAGCATCAACCCAGCCAGCGTCCGTCACTGCCGAAGGTGTACCAGCGCCACCCAATCCAGTGGCCGCCCGTGTACATGTCGCCTCCGGTCCCGAAGTAGTACCAGGCGCCTCCGATCTGCTGCCAGCCGGTGGCCATCTGGCCCGAGGCACCGAAGTAGTACCAGGTGCTTCCCAGCGGCTTCCATCCGATCGTCATGGCGCCACTGTCGCTCATCAGGTACCAGTGAGAGCCCATCTGAAGCCAGCCGGTGTGCATCGCACCGGACGGATCCAGGTAGTACCACGCGCCGCTCGTGTAGAGCCAGCCGGTCATCATGACACCGTTAGAGGCGAAGAAGAACCACTTGTCTCCCACCATCTGCCAGCCGGTGACCATCGCGCCGGTCTCTGGCGTCAAGTAGAACCACGAGCCACCCAGGTTGACCCATCCGGTGACCTGCGCTCCGGCGCCGTTGTGGTAGCGCCACGCGCCATCCCAGTAGACCCAGCCGGAGAGCATGTAGCCGTTCTGGTCGAAGCGGTACACGTTGCCACCGAGCGTGAGGGTCTCGTTCTTGGCGTAGCCGCCGGCGCTGATCTTCCACCACCAGCCGGTGCCGTCGTTCATCCAGGTGCCCACCGTGTGATCGGGAGCGGGCGCGGGGTCCGGAGTCGGATCAGGCGTCGGTGCGGGGTCCGGGGTCGGATCGGGCGTCGGTGCGGGGTCCGGGGTCGGATCGGGGCTGGGCTCGGGATCGGGCGCCGGTTCCTCGGCAAGGGAGAGGGTTACGAGGCCCGATTCAGCGAACCCGGCCTCGTTCATAGCCATGACGCGGATGACCGAGCCATTGTTCTCACCGTCGATCGTGAGGGTCAGCTCGGGGCCGTTCTCCTCTTCGACGATAGCCCACGAATCGGAGCCCTCGCGCTTGATCTGCCAGAACAGGGTCGGCGTGGGCTTGCCGCTCGCCTCGGCCTTGATCGTGACCTGCGTGCCTTCCTTCGCCGTCACGGTGCGGAAGGCGCCGTCACCGGAGATCTGCGCGTCTTCGGCGGGGTTAGCGGTAACGGTCAGCGGCTTGATGACCGGAGGCTCCTGATCGCCCGGATCCGGGGTGGGGGCAGCAGCCGCGAAGGCCTCGACCTCCGCGAGCGCAAACTCGCCAAACTCGGTGGGCTGGATGACGCGAATGAAGCGAGCATCGAAGCCCTCGAAGTCGACCGCGCTCGGGCGGCCGCCGACTCCGTCGACCTTGATCATGTGGACGCCGTCGACCGCGCCAGCCGTGGCGGGGTTAAAGGAAGCGTCGAGGCGCGTCTCGGAGGCGACGACCCAGAAGTCGTGCAGGCGCTGGTCGCAGGAGATTCCCTGGCAGTTGTCGGAGGAGGAGCGGTTCCAGACGTTGACGACACCCAGGGGGTGGGTTTCGCCGAGGTCGACCTCCCACCAGGGGTTGGCCTGTTTGCCGGTGTGGGCGACCGAGCCGTTGTCCCACACGCCGTCCGTGTTGCCGTCGACGGCGCGCGAGGCGGTGCCGCCCCAGCCGGTCGAGGACATGGTGGCCGTCTTGTTGAGTGCGAGGTTGTCGCTGCCCTTGGTGACGGTCAGGGTCGCACGCTGGGAGGTCGTGGAGCCGTTGGCGTTCGTGGCGACGGCGTAGAACTGTGCGCCGTCATCCTCGAGCGTCGTCGTCAGGGTGTACATGGCGTTCGTGGCGTCCGGAATCGCCGTTCCTTCGCTTGCCCCCTTGGGGACGCGGTACCACTGGATGGTGGCGGCTGGTCGGCCCGAGGCGACGACGGTGAAGGTGGCGCTCTCCCCCGCCTTGACGGAGACCGAGGAGGGGTCCGTGGCAATGACGGGCGGCTGGGTGGCCGCGTTCTCACCGTAGACGTGCAGGGTCGCGCTCACGGAGCGCAGGCCGATCGGGTTGGCGTAGTAGGAGGGGTGTGCCAGTTCGAGGCGCAAGGGCGTGACCTTGCCGGGCTCGAGGCTGAGGCCCTCGCCGACTTCTCCGGCCTCAATCTGCGCGCCGGTCACCTCAATGGAGGTGGCCCCGAGGGTGATCTTGTAGGTCGTGGAGGCGTCGAAGTTCCCCGAGAACTTCAGGGTCAGGTCGGTGATGGCCTTGTCCGTCTTGTTCACCAGGTAGGCGTCGTAGGCCTGCGCGCCGGAGTAGCGCAGCGCGGAGGCTCGTCCGAAGAACTGCTCCGAGGAGATGGTCGCGCCGTCGACGGCGGTGACCGTCTGCGTGGGCACGTAGGTGGGTGCGGCATCGAAGGTGACCTTGACGACGGGGCGCAGGTTCGGCTCCGGGTTCTCACCCGACATGGTCACCGTGAGCGTGGTGCCGTCCTGGGTGAACTCGAGGGAACGGTCGGTGCCGTCCACGGTGACGGCTGTGACGTGGCCGCCGACGCTGGGAAGCGTCAGTGTCTTGCCGGGGCTCCACAGCTCGGGGAAGAAGTAGAGGTCGTTGCCCTTGGTCATGACCTTGCCCCAGGCGGGGGCGGGGTACCACGTCGGGCGAGCTCCCGTGATGGCGTCGGGGTGACGTTGCATCCACTGGCCGACCTCGGTGACGACGCCGGCGTCGAAGGCCTCGATCGTGCCGTCCCCCTTGGGGCCGATGTTGTAGGCGAACTGGCCACCCGAGGCGACCGTGCCGATGAGGTTGTTGACCAGCTCGCGTTCCTTGTAGCTCTTCGCGCTATCGTCGCGGTTCGCCCACGAGCAGTATCCCCAGCAGGCCGGGTAGATCGAGCGAATCGACTCCCAGGGCCCCATGTGGAAGTCCGTGGTCACCGAGTTGTCGCCGCCAACCTCGAAGTCGCCGGCCTTGTTCCAGACGCGCGAGTTGACCATCGTCTCGGGCTGGAGCTCGTGAACCCACTGGGCCATGCGCTGAGACTGCTCGGCGGTGGGGCCACCCATGTCGAACCACAGCTCGGCGATCGGGCCGTAGTTGGTGAGGAGCTCGGTCAGCTGGGGCTTGATGACGGTCGTCATCAGGTCCTCATCGATGGGGTTGACGTTGCCGTAGGGCTCGGGCGTCTGCTTGGTCCAGTCGATGATCGAGAAGTAGAAGGCGAGCTTCACGCCGAGCTTGTTGCACTCGGTCGACAGCTCCTTCATCGGGTCCTTGCCGTAGTTGGACTGCTTGACGATGTTGTAGTCGGTCGTCTTTGTGTCCCACATGGCGAAGCCGTCGTGGTGCTTCGACGTGATCATCAGGTACTTCATACCCGAGTCGTGGACCGTCTTGCAGATAGCAGAGGCATCGAAGTTCGCGGCCAGGTCCTTGGCCTTGAGCAGGTAGTCGTCGGTGGGGATGTTCTCCCAGGCCTTGATCTGCTCGGGGTAGCCCATGCCCTGGCGGTGGCCGTTGTAGTAGCCGCCGTATACGGAGTAGACGCCGAAGTGCATGAACATGCCGTACTGGAGTTCTTGCCACTTGGCGATCTTGGGGGTGGAGCTCAGTGGGACCGCTGCGGGGACGCCGGTGGGCGCTGGTGCTGCGTCGGCAAAACTCGGGGCGCTCATGGGTGCGAGCACCAGTGCCGTAGCAACCGCACAACCGGCAAGCATTCGCTTGAGGTTCACGGGGTGTCCTTTCAAGGGGTAATGGTGGACGACAGTGTCCGTCCTCAACGGTGAGGATGAGGCGAACGTTACCCCACAGGGCTTTTCCATAAACCAGTTTGATAGTAGCTTTCTCACAAATCAGGGATACCCCCGATTAGCACACAACTAGACGCGCGGGGAATAAGCCGAACGGCGCACACAAAAGCCGAGCGGGCCGGATAATTCCGACCCGCTCGCATCCGCTTTGGTCCCATCCGGGACGAGGCAGTGGCTCAGTTACGCCAGGACGCTGCCCTCTGCCCGGCCACCCACGCGGCCACCTGCGTGCGGCGCTGCAGGCCCATCTTCGACAGGAGAGAGGTGATGTGGTTCTTCACGGTCTTTTCCGCGACACCCAGCTTCTCGCCGATCTCGCGGTTCGACAGGCCATCGCCGATCAGGTCCAGAACCTTGCGCTCCGACGGCGTCAGGTCGGCGGTCGGATCCTCGTGATCGACGCGGCGACGCGTCAGAGTGCGCTCGTCGAGCAGCACGCGACCGTCGGCGACCGCCTTGATCACGTCGGTGATTTCCGCGCCGCGCACGGTCTTGAGGATGTACGCACGAGCACCCGCTTCGAGGGACTCAGCCAGGGCCTCGTCGTCATCGAAGGAGGTGAGCACGACGGGGAGGATCTGCGGGTGCGAGGAACGCAGTCGATTCATGATGTCGATGCCGGTGCCGTCGGGCAGCTGCAGGTCCACCAGGATCACGTCGGGACGCACCAGGTCAGCGCGGCGCACGGCATCAGCAACGGAGCCGGCCTCAGCGACAACCTCGAGGGCGTCGTCGCGGTCGACGATCTCGGCTATGCCACGTCGAACGATCTCGTGGTCGTCAATGATCATGACGCGCGTGCGCGCGGACGTATTTTCACTCACGTGTTGATTCTAACCGTCGGGAGGGCAAACGCCCTCGTGTACTTACTACTTCTCGGGAGACAGGCGGCTCATCGCGTCCTGCGCGGCCGCGTTCTCCGCGTGCTTCTTCGACGAGGCCTGCCCCGAGCCGATCGGATCGGGGCGCTCGGAGACGAAAGCGCGGGCTGTGAACACGCGCTGGTGGTCCGGCCCCTCCCCCTCGACCTCGTAGGAGACCTCGCCCAGGCCCTGAGCCTGCGAGTATTCGATGAGGATCGTCTTCCAGTCCTGGTGCTGGCCGCGCGAGGGGGCGTCCACGAGGAGGAAGCTCAGGCGCTCGAGGATGACCCGGCGCGCCTCTTCCAGGCCGCTAGTCAGATAGGTCGCGCCGATGAGAGCCTCGAAGGTGTCGGACAGGATCGAATCCTTGTCGCGTCCGCCGTGCATCGACTCGCCCTTGCCCAGGAACACGAAGTCACCCAGGCCGATCCGGCGGGCGGCGGCAGCCAGGGGCTGCTGGGAGACGGTCGCGGCACGCATGCGCGACAGGTCCGACTCTGCCACGTCCGGGTACTGCTCGTAGAGCTTCTGCGCGATCACGATCGACAGGACCGAGTCACCCAGAAACTCAAGGCGTTCGTTATTCGCGATGCCCCCGGCCTCGTTCGCGTAGGACCGGTGTACGAGCGCCAGCTGCAGGAGCGGGGCGTCGATGCGGGTCCCCCACGCCTCCACCAGCGCCTCCGTGTCGGTGCGCGGAGGAACGGGCAGGTGCTTGGAACGACTCATCAGGATCGCCCCGGCTCGGCGTCGTCGCCCAGCAGGGAGGCCAGGGAAGCCAAGCGCGGGTCGACGACAAAGTGCTCGTGGTCGGAGGGCAGATCCGCCCACTTCTCGCCGCAGACGTCGCACAGGCCCGCGCAGTCCTCGCTGCACAGCGGGCGCGGATCCACAAGAGGAACGATCGCATCGCGCAGCTGCGTCTCGATGTCGACGGTGTCGCGCTCGCCGATGACGAACAGATCATCGACCTCCTCGTCGTCCTCGGAGGGGGTCAGGGCGGGCGCGTCGGCCTCGAAGTAGACCTCCGCACTGGAGACGTCGTGATGGTCGCGCACCTCATCGAGGCAGCGCACACACTCCCCGATGAGATCCACGGAGGTGGTCAGCTGCACGAGCACGCCGTCCTCGACGCTGGTGAAGTCCACCGACACGTCCAGGGGGACGCCGGGGACGGCCGACATGGAGGGGGTGCCCAGGTCGTCGGGGGTGACCCACACGAGGTCCTGGTGCAGCGTCGAACCCAGGGCGCGCGGCAGGCGCGCCAGGGACAGGGTCAGGGAATTGTCACTCATTGGTCAGATCCACATCGGTGACGTCGACGCCGCGGCGTTCCGCGATCGTGCGACGTCCAGCGTCGGTGCGACGCGCGAGGTCGGAGATGAGGTGGGCAAGCTCATCCAGCGAGGAGGCCACGTAGTCGTCCGCGCCTTCACGCAGGGATGCTGCCGAGCGCTTGGCCTCGGAGACGATCTCGCGGGCGCGATCCTCGGCCATGCGCACGATGTTCTCGGTGGAGACGATGCGGGCGGCCTGGGCGTTCGCGTCGGCGATCGTGGCCTCGGCATCCGAGCGGGCCTGCGAGACGAGCGCGGTGGCCTCGTCGTTTGCGCGCGAGCGCGTGCGCTCGGCTTCTTCCTCTGCATCGGCGAGGATCTGCGCGGCGCGCTCGTTGGCCTGATCGAGGGTGGAAGAGGCGCGCGAGTTCGCCTCGGCGATGCGGGTCTCGGCGGCGGAATCGGCGCGTCCCAGCACGGCATCCGCGTCGGCGACGACGGCGTCGGCGGCCACGAGGTCCTCCGGCAGAGCCTCACGGGCCTGGTCGAGCAGGTCGAGGATTTCGGCCTTGTTGACCATGATCGAGGCCGACAGGGGCACCGCACGCGAGGACTCAACGAGGTCCTCGATCTGGTCGAGGGCGGCGATCACGGTGGAGGGACCGTAGACGGTTTCCTCGTTCCACTCGTCCTGAGTCTGGTTGTCGGTCGTGTCAGCCATGGCTGCCTCCTGGGTTCCACCGGGCATTATTCAGCTTCTATTGTCGGTCAAAAATCGCTCAATCGCTGGAGGGACATACCGAGAAATATCCTTTTTCAGACCCACGAGTTCGCGCACGGCGCTCGACGATATGTGTGCGAGGGCCGGACGGGTCGGAATCCACCAGGTGTCGACGCCCCCGATCTCACGGTTAAAGACCGCCTGGGGAGCCTCGTAGTCCACGTCGATCGACGAGCGCACACCCTTGACGATAAGCGTGGCTCCCAGGCGCGAGGCCTCATCCATGGTCGCCCCCTGCAGGAGGACGACCTCAACGCCGCCGAGGTGGCCGGTGGCCTCCCGGATGAGCCTGACGCGCTCTTCGGGGGCGATCAGGCCGCGCTTGGTGGGGTTCGCTCCGACGCCGATGATCAGGCGGTCGGCGATGGCACAGACGCGCTCGGCGACGTCGAGGTGCCCATTCGTGAAGGGGTCAAAAGAACCTGGGAACAGCGCGATCATCGGTCTTCCTCCTCCGCGTGCGACGAGGCCTGGGCATCCTCGAGGGGCTGCGGGCTGTCGACGGATTCGTCCTTGGGCAGGGGCGGACCGGCGAAGTAGGCGACGGTTTCGCCCCAGGTGCGCTGGTCCTCGAGGACGAGGAAATCCGGCCACGTGGGAGCGGGCGCACGCGTGGACCGTTCGACGACGACGAGGGCATCGGGGCCGATCCACGGACCGAGGGAGGCCAGCACCGTCATCATGTCGTCTTCGGCGATGTCGTAGGGCGGGTCGATAAAGACCAGGTCGATGTCTCCCGCGAGCGCTTCCCCGTTGCGCGCTCCCAGGTAGGTGCGCGCGTCGGCGGTGACGACGCGCGCGGGCAGGCCCGTCGAGCGAACGTTTGCGGAGGCGACGCGGGCGGCGGCCGAAGCCTTTTCGACGAGGGTGGCATGGGTGCCTCCGCGCGACAGGGCTTCCAGGCCGAGGGCACCCGTTCCGGCATAGAGGTCGAGGACGGTCGCACCGTCCAGCACGTTCATGTGGTCCAGGCGCGAAAAGAGCGCCTCGCGAACCCGCTCGGAAGTGGGACGGGTGCCGGACTTGGGCACGGCGAGGGTACGCCCCTTGACGCTGCCTGCGACGATTCTGGTCATACCCCTACCCTACCGGGCGCACCTCAGGAGCGTTGCATCCACTCGATCTGTCCGTCCGATGCAGCGCGCAGCGCCCGGGCGAGGTCCGGGTGGCGCTCCAGCATCGGGTCCTGTTCCAGGAGGGTTTCGGCTTCGCCTTTCGCGCGGCGGATCAGCGCCTCGTCGCGGCGCACCGAGAGGAAGCGCAGGTGGGTGGCCGTGCCCGACTGGCCGGCTCCAAGGACGTCGCCTTCCTTGCGCAGGCGCAGGTCGGCCTCGGCAAGCTCGAAACCGTCGGTCGTGTCCGCGAAGGCCTGCAGGCGCGCTCTGCCCGAGTCCGTGAGTTCGTGGCGATGCATGGCGATGCACAGCGAGGGCAGGGAGGAGCGTCCGACGCGCCCACGCAGCTGATGAAGCTGGGCAAGGCCGAATTGTTGGGCGTCGAGGATAACCATGAGGGTCGCCTCCGACACGTCGACGCCAACCTCGATGACGGTTGTGGCGACGAGGAGGGGTGCGCGCCCGGTGGAGAAATCCTCCATGATCTGCGCCTTGACGGGCGAGGGCGTGCGTCCCGTCAACTCATGGATGGCGATGCCGGACAGGGCGGGGTGGGAGCGCAGGTACGCGGCGACCTCCTCGACAGAGGCGAGGGCGCGTGCGCCCTCCTCCTCGGCGTCGGCGACGTCGTCAGAGGCGTCGATGCGCGGGCACACGACGTAGACGCGACGCCCCTGGGCGATCTCCTCCGCGGCCCGCGCCCACGTGCGCTCCACCCACGCGGCGTTGGCACTGTCGGCGAGGTAGGTGGCCACGGGGGTGCGCCCCGAAGGCATCCCGCTCATGCGTGTGTCGTCGAGATCTCCGAAGACGGTCATGGCGATTGTTCGCGGAATCGGAGTCGCGGTCATAACGAGCTCGTGAACCGCACGCCCGTCCTCGCGTGCCCCGCGCAGCGCGGCTCGCTGCTCGACGCCGAAGCGATGCTGTTCGTCGACGACGACGAGAGCCAGGTCCGCGAAACGCACGCTCTCCTGGAAGAGAGCGTGGGTTCCCACGACGATGAGGGGCTCGGCGGCGTTCATCGCGCTTTGAATCTCGCGGCGGGCGGCGGGCGTCGTCGAACCCGTCAGCAGCCGAACGTCCGGGGCGTCCATCCCCAGGGGCTCCAGGAGCGCCCGCAGGGAGGCGGCGTGCTGCTCCGCCAGGACCTCGGTCGGCGCGACGAACGCCCCCTGGTGACCAGCGGCGACCACCTGGAGCAGCGCGCTGAGCGCGACGACGGTCTTGCCCGATCCCACGTCTCCCTGCAGGAGCCGCTGCATCGGCACCTCACCGGCCAGGTCGGCCCCAATCTGGGCGACCGCCTCGCGCTGGGAGTCCGTGAGCTCAAAAGGCAGCGACTGCCGGAAACGCTCGCACAGCGGCGCGTTGACCGGCGAGGCCAGCGCCGCCACGGCCCGCACGCCCCGGCGCTGCGCGGCCAGCCCCACCTGGAGGACGAACGCCTCGGCGAAGGCCAGGGCCTTGCGCGCCTGCTGGTAGTCCTCGTCCGTCTCGGGCTGGTGCAGGGCACGCAGGCACTCGGCGTGGGAGGCGAAGCCGGCGCGCTCGCGGACATCGGCGGGAACCGGGTCGGGCACATCAGCATCGTCCAGGTGATCCAGCACCATGCCGACTGCTCGGGCGATCGCCCACGAGGCCAGCGATCCGGTCGCCGGGTAGATCGGGATGGGGCGCGAGGCGATGCGCTCGATGTCCTCCCCGTCCACGCCCTCGAAGGAGGGATGGGTGAGTTGCAGCTTGCCGCGGTAGGCCCCGACCTTGCCGGCGAAGAGGAAGGACTGCCCCGGCGTCAGGAGACGTTCAATGGGGGCGAGCTTGTACTGGTTCTTCGCGAAGAAGGTCGCTGACAGGAATTGAACGCCGTCGGTGAGGGTGACTTCCAAGCGCACGCCCGAGCCGGATCGGTTGGCGACGAGGTGTGCACCTGCGACCTCGGCGAGGATCGTCACGTCCTCGCCTTCGCGCAGGGAAGACAGCGGCGTGAGGCGACCCCAGTGGTAGTAGCGGCGCGGTGCGACCAGCAGCAGGTCGCCGACCGTTGCCACACCCGCCCCCTCAAGGGCCTTCGCCGTCTTTTTCGGCAGGCGCAGGGACAGGGGGACGTCGAGTGCACTCACGAGGCGCACCCCGCGACCAGGCTCGGCCCGCTCTGCCCGCCATCCCAGGTCTCCAGGTCGATCGTCGACGACGCGTCGCGCGTGGAGAGCAGCTGGCGAACGGTGGCCACGGTGTAGGGGCCGTCGTCGTCGCGCGAAATAAGGAGGCGCCAGGAATCACCGCCACTGCGTGAGGCCTCGGCCAGGGCCTCGGCGATGCCCTCCGGGTCGCCGCCCGGGGGCAGCGGGGCGCTCGCGCACGAGGCGAGGGCGTCGTGTGCGCCGTCGCGCAGCATGCGCGCCAGCGTCGGAGCGGCCTCAACACCACCCGGCTGGGGCACGAACAGCGGGGCGCAGGCTCGCGCGACCGCGAGGACGTCGAGGTCATCGCGACTACCCGCGCGCAAGATCGCTGGAACACCCGGGGCGGGCGAAGGCAGCACCGAGGCCACGGTACCGACCAGGGAGGCACTGGCCTCGTCGCACGTGGCCACGAGGGTCACGCCCGTGCGCGAGGTCGCCGCCGACACGATGCCCGCGGCATCCCCAGAGCTCAGGTCCAAGAAGACGACCGCTCCCGCACGCGCGAGATCTTCGACGAGGCCGGGGGCACTGGTGCAGGCAATGACGCGGGCACGCTCAACGCGGCGCATAGGTCGGCGCTGCAGCAGGCGCACACCGCGGTGGCTCAGGCCCTCGTCGGCCAGCTCGTCAATGCCGATCTGCGCGTCTGGGCGGGCGTCGCAGACCTGGAAGCGAATGACCTGCCCCGAAGTCGGGTGCGCGGCCAGCGGCGCGGAGGTGTCGACGTGCAGCCTCCACTCCCCCATGCCAAAGAGATCAACCCTGCCCACGTAGGACAGGCGCGCCCCCAGACCACCGAGGCGCGCGAGCAGCGCGTCCAGGTCCTCCTGGGTCCCCTCCAGGATGATATCGACCGTGAAGTCGCGGCCGGGCGGAGGGGAGGCGGCCTCGGGCGCACGCGAATGACGCTCCGCAAGGTCGGCCAGCATGGCGGTGAACGACTGAAGGATTCCGGCGTCGCCTCGCATCGAAGCGTCGATGCAGGCCAGGACCAGGGCGATGAAAGCACCACCGGGGTCGATACGCCCCGTCGCCTCGTTCGTCGCCTCAACGAGGCCGATCTGCGCCTGGGAAGAGAAACGAGAGAAAACGTCGTCAACCTCCGGGAGCGTCGCCCCCAGGTCCTCAAGTTCGCGCACCGCGCCGCCGAGCATTTCCACGAGGGCATCGGACCACTCGATGGAGGAGGCCACAGGGCTCAGGGATGCGGCGAGCATGCGACGCAGGACGAGAGGCGTGACATGGTGTTCGTCCCCGAGAGCGCCGGCCCACGCCTCGAAAAGAGCTCCGAGGGCCATGCCGCTGTGTCCAAGGCCGCGGCGGATAATCGTCTCCACGGCCGCTTCAAGCGCGTCGCGCAGGTGAGCACGCGGGTCCAGGGAGTCCATAGCAGCCTCGAGCGCAGCCATCGTCGCCGCACCATTCGACCCCGTATCGCAGTCAGCCCCATCCCATCCGTCCAGGTCATCGAGGAAGGGGGCGAGCCTGGCGGCCTCCTCAGCCCCGGCACGACACGCCTCGATAATGACAGATGCATTCAGATCCATGACTCCCCTTTCAGCCCCCTCCCATTGTCCCTGCGCGGCTCGGTGTGTGCGACCTGACACGACCCAGATCGGCTGCGACTTGTTGAAAGCGTGGTTCGTCCGCTATTCTGTCATGGTTGCCTTCGGTTCAAGCACCGAAGGATGCGTTCTCCGCAAGCGCGGAGACAAAGACTGAACTGGAAGACATACCGAGGAGAACATCGTGGCTGCCGTTTGTGACGTGTGCGGTAAGGGACCCGGCTTCGGCAAGAGCGTGTCGCACTCGCACGTTCGCACCAACCGCCGGTGGAATCCGAACATTCAGCGCGTTCGCGCCCTTGTCAATGGGACGCCCAAGCGCCTGAACGTCTGCACCAAGTGCCTGAAGTCCGACAAGGTCGCCCGCGCGATCTGAGTCGACACTGACGTAACGCCGGAGGGGTGAGCCAAGAGGCTCGCCCCTCCGGCGTTTATCTCATCTACTCCCCCATTACTTGCGCCCCGCGCGTGTACGGGTCAGCGCCCGCGACGAGACGTCGCGGGCGCTGACCCGTACCTTGCGTGCCTGGATTCCCCGTCCGCTCTCAGGAGGCGAGGCTCAGAGAAGATCCGCGGCCAGGTCGAGCGGGGTTCCGAAACGGTGGTTCGTGATCGAGACCGCCTGCTCGCGCAGGAACGGCAGGAGCTCCGAGTGCGGCCAGGCCGTGACGGCACCCGTGTACAGGGCGACGTCGGGGCTGCCACCGCTCGCGCGGGTTGCCTCCGCCCAGCGCTGCTGCGAGCTTTCATCGCGCGGACCGAGGACACGCACGCGCATGCCCAGGCCACCGGAGTTCGCCACCATCGCCAGGCGAGAACCCCACGAGTGCGCGTCTTCGACCGTCACCTCGATATCCCAGCCCTCCAGTAGCTCCCGGATGGTAGCCGGAAGCTCATCGGCAACGGACAGCCCGATGGGGCCACCCGCGAGGATGCCCGCTGCCAGCACACGCACCGTGTCGGCGAGGGCAGTCCCGCTCCCGGCGCGCACGAGCACGGGCGTGGAACGGTAACGCAAGACATTGCGCTCACAGGCCATGCCGGTAACGTCACGATTGACTCCGTAATCGGATGCCCAGGCAGCGCCATCGGCGGCGACGGCGCGGCTCAGTTCGGCCGCATCGTCCGCGCTCAGATGAGGACCGGCCGCACGACACAGGGCGAGCACACTCGGATCGAGCGACGCCGTGGGAGCGCCGGACTCCCCCGCCACCGCATCACGGTCGGGCTCGACCTCGCCCAGACCCAGCAGGTAGGAGGGACCGCCAGCCTTCGTCGTTGACCCGATCGCCGAGCGCTTCCAGCCGCCGAAAGGCTGACGGCGAACGATCGCGCCGGTGATTCCGCGGTTGACGTAGAGGTTGCCGGCCTCGATGCCCTCCAGCCAGGTCGCCAACTCATCCGTGTCGAGGGTATGGAGGCCGGAGGTCAGTCCGTAGTCGACCTCGTTCACGGCCTCAATAGCGTCCTCGAGGGTGTCGACGCGCATGACGCCGAGGACGGGCGCGAAGTACTCGGTCAGGTGGAACTCGCTGCCGGGCACCACGCCCGCGCGGATGCCCGGCGTCCACAGCCCGTCACCCAGGTACCGGGGCTTGAGCACCCAGTGCTCGCCCTCTCCCAGGGTGGTCAGGCCTCGTACGGCCTTCTCGTCGTCGGGCACGACAACCGGGCCGACCTGCGAGTCCAAGGATGCCGGCAGGCCCACGCGCAGCGAGGCGGCCGCATCCACGAGCTGGCGAGCGATGCGGCTCGAGCGCCCCGCAGATCCGACGAGGATCAGCAGGGAGGACGCCGAGCACTTTTGTCCCGCGTGCGCGAAGGCCGAATGAACGATGTCGCGCACCGCCAGGTCGGGGTCAGCGGACGGAGTGACGATGATGGCGTTCTTGCCGCTCGTCTCGCCCAGCAGGTGCATGTCGGGCTTCCACGAACGGAAGAGGCGGGCCGTGTCGTACGAGCCCGTCAGGACAACGCGATCAACACCCTGGTGGGTCACCAGGTAGCGCGACACGTCGCCGTCCTCAAGCGGGGCGAGCGCCACCAGCTCACGGGGAACCCCGGCCTCATGGAAAGCCGCGACAAGCTCCGCGGCGCAACGCTTGGCCGGCGGGGCCGGCTTGAGGATCACCGCGCTGCCCGCCGCCAAAGCAGCGGCGACGCCACCCACGGGAATGGCTACGGGGAAGTTCCAGGGCGAGGCAACGACAGTGACGTTCACGGGCACGAATCGCGCACCCGCCATGTAGGTCTCATCGGAGAGCTGCAACGAGGCGTCCGCGTAGTGATGGCAGAAGTCGATCGCCTCGCTCACCTCAGGATCAGCCTGATCGATGGTCTTGCCGGCCTCAGATCCGGCGACCTCGATGAGCTCCCCACGGCGCGCGGCGAGAACATCACCGACGCGATGCAGCACGGCTGCGCGCTCCTCGGGGGCCAGGGCCTGCCAGGCGTGCGCCGCCTTGGTGCTTGCCTCGACGAGGGCGTCGACCGCCTCGCGTGTATCCAGAGCCTGCGCGCCGGCACGCACGGCTTCTACACCTCGTGTCGAGGCGGGGATGGCCGCAGCAATCTCACGGGCCCACTGGCGGTTGGCCGCCAGGGCGGGATCTGAATCCGGTTCGGAGACAAAGGGACGACGCGCGCGCTCGGCAAGGCTCCCCTGCTCAGCCGGAACCCCGGCCTTACGCTCGGCCAGACGATCCTGGACGCGGTTGGGAACCGGCAAGGGGGCGTCCGGATCAACGTCGGAGAGCGCAGCGAGGAAACGGTCGCGCTCGCGAGCGAAGATATCCTCGTTTGTGGCGATGTCGAAGACCCCGGACATGAAGTTTTCAGGCGCGGCGTTTTCCTCTAGGCGGCGCACTAGGTAGGAGATGGCGACGTCGAACTCTCGGGGGTTGACAACCGGGACGTACAGGAGCAGGGAGCCGACATCGCGTCGGACGACCTCTTGAATGCCGGTGGCCATGCCGGAGAGCATCTCAAACTCGACGCTGTCCTCGACGCCGCGTGCTGCCCGCAGCTCGTAGGCGAACGCAATATCGAAGACGTTCTGTCCGGCGACGCCCAGGCGAATCGCCCGGGTGCGCTCGGGCGTCATCGCCCAGTTCAGCATGCGCTTGTAGTTGGTGTCGGTGGCCTGCTTGGACGGCCAGGTCGTCAGCTCCCAGCCGTGAATCTCGGCGTCCACCTTCTCCATGGACAGGTTCGCGCCCTTCACGATGCGAACCTTGATGCGCGAGCCTCCCGCGTCCACGCGTGCGCGCGCCCACTCCTGGAGACGCTGGAGCGCACCGAGCGAATCGGGCAGGTAGGCCTGGAGGACGATGCCGGCCTCGTAGTCGCGCATATCCGGCTGGTCGAGGATGGCGGTGAACACCGCGATCGTCAGGTCGAGGTCCTTGTAGTCCTCCATGTCGAGGTTGAGGAAGGTCCCGTGATCGCGAGCGAGTCGGTAGAGAGGCAGGAGCGCGCTCACGCCGTGTTCGACGACCTCCTCGAAGCCCCACGGGTTGTGGGGGCCTGTCACCGCGGAGACCTTGATGGACACGTAGTCGACATCCTCGCGGGTCACGAGGCGCGAGACCTCGGCCAGGCGATGGGATGCTTCCTTCTCACCGAGGACAGCCTCTCCGAGGAGGTTCACGTTCAGGCGATGGCCGCCCTGACGCAGGCGGGCGAGCGCGGGCCCCAGGCCCTTGTCGGTCGCATCGACGACGAGGTCACCGACGATCTCGCGGAATACACGTCGGGCCACCGCCGTCACCGTGCGCGGAGCGAGGAGCGATGCTGTCGAGCCGAGGCCCATCGCCGCAGCCAGGGCCGGGGGCAGGAAGTTTTTACGCCCAGCCGACAAGCGCTTCATGGCTGCGCTGGCTACGTCCAGGTCCGCGGGACGCACGACGTCATCGACGAATCGGGTCGTGAAAGTAAGTCCGTCCGGATCGGCGAGGATACGAGACAGGAGTTTGGCCGAGCGCGGCGTGGGCTCAAAGGCCGATTCATCGGCCCAGCGGCGGGCCCGAATGATCGCCCGCTCCCCCAAGGCCCATAGGTCATCGGGGCAGCGTCGAGCGCTGGCATTGTGGTGGGACGGGGTGGGAACAGCGGCGTTCGCCATGCGTAGACCTCCAGGCGTGGATGTGCGACGGATTCTCGGCCTCGGGTGGAGCGCCAACGCTGGACACGCTCAGCACTACTCCCGACGTTGTGAAGGATGCTGGTTTGTCCATCGTAACGCGCGTACGACCTACCCGTATTGGCATCGCTCATCACCGATACGATCAAACAAGGGACCTAAGCCCCAAAACGCAGGAAACGCCCACAAAGTCAGATATCAAGTGTCGCTTCTCACATAAGGACGTCGCTCTACGCAGCTGCGCCCCGCCTCACTCCGGGCGAATGAGCCACCGCTCTTTCATGTCGAGCACGACGCCAGCCATGACCTCGTGCATATTGAGCGTACGACCACCGTCCGCGCGCGAGCAGAGCCACTGGACCTGAAGCCCGTCTGATATCGCAACGAGGCGGCGCGCGATCTGCTCACTCGGAGCGTCCTCACGCACCTCGCCCGTGGTCTTGCCGTGCTCGAAAGCCTCAACGAGGTAGGAAATCGCACCGATCAGGTGCTCGCGGAACCACGGGTGCGCCTGGTGCTTCGAATCAATGACGGCAGCCGACATCGCCGTGTAGAGCGCCACTCCGTCGGGATGGCGCTGGTTGTGGGCCACCATGTCCACCCAGGCATCCAGCGCGGCCTCGGCCCCCTCCTCGGGGCGTGGGAGTCGGCTGACGATGCGGCGATCACGCTCGTCCAGGACTGCCGCGAGCAGCTGATCCTTCGAGGAGTAGTGATGCAGGAGCCCCGCCTTCGAAATATCGGAGGCACGCGCGATGTCTGCAAGCGAGGTTGCCACGTAGCCCTGCGTCGAGAAAAGGGTCAGCGCCTCCGACAGGATGCGCGCCTTCTTATCCTCGCTACCGGCCTTCGGACGGCCGGGCCGACGGGTGCTCGTTGCCTTAGCATCGTTGCTCATGCGGGCTGCTCCATGTTCGGTGTGACAGAGTTACCAACAACCCATCATAGCGTGCAACCGCTTATACGCCACCGGGTATGCGAACTTCTTTCATCGAGTCCGCATACCCGGTGCATCAATGGCGTGATTCGAGGCCTTACGAGGCCTTAGTAGCCGAATCGAACCTCGAACTGTGGCTTGCCCGAAGCGTCCAACTCGAGCTTGCCGTCCTTGTCGGTCTTCACCGTCGCGGTCACCCGGGACGTCACGTCACGCTGCTTCTCCCAGCTCTCCATGCCCTGGGTCGTGAACGTTGCCTCGCCGGTATAGACACCGCCTTCATCCGTCGTCGCCTTCATGGCCGTGGGCATCGTCTTGACCTGCAGCAGGGCCAGGGTCCGGGACTGAACCGCGCTCGGGCATGCCGTGTCGATGTTGCCGGGGACGGTCGCGCACGAGTTCGTGAGCGCGGCCGCAGCATCGAGCGCGGCAGCAGCCATCTTGTCGTTGTAGGTGCCCTTCAGCTCGACCGTTCCACCGTAGTAGGAGCTGTCGTAACCCGTTGCTGCCTTCACCGAAATGGTCTTGGGCGCAGCGTCGATATACTCGCCCGTCTCCTCCGGGGTGAAGGTGTAGACGCCCGGGTAGAGCACGATGGAGCTACTCGGGGCTTCCTTCAGCGTCGCAACCGACATCTTTTCGCCGCCGATCGAGAAGTGCGTGACGTTGTCTGCCTGCACATCCACACGAGCGACCATCGCATCCTGGATCTTCCAGTTCTTCAGCAGGCCAAAGGTATTCTTCGCTGCACTGACACGGAATGAACGGGTGAAGCGTTCGCCGTCGAGGCGCATCGTCGCCGTCACCACCCGTTCCTTCGAGTGCTCCGCATCGTCCACGGTGACGTCCTCAACCTCAATGCGGGCGCTCGACGAGGCCATGACCTCGTCGGAGAGGAAACCGCGCTGATCGTTGGGCAGGCCCGGATCAACCATCGCCGTCGCAGCGCTGGCCTTTCCGTCCGCGAGAAGATCAAGGTACTGGCGAACCTGCGCCTCGGGCGTGCGCGTCCAGTTGGCGATCGCCAAGGCGACGGTTGTGACAACCCCGAGGACAACAAGGGCTACAACGCCCACGACGATGCGCTTGATGCGACGGCGGCTCTTGTCCGACATCGGCGTAAAGGTCACGCCCGCCTGCGGGACTGCGACAGCCGGAGCGACCACATTCTGGGGGCTAGGAGCGGGCGGAGGCGTCGGGCTCTGGGAAGGGGCCGGGGGCGGGGGCACCGCACCCTGATTCGCATCGTAGTGCTGCTCAGACATCTCTCAATCCTCACTGTTGTGCGCGCCGATGGGCAGGCGCTGCGGTGCCACTGACGAGGTTGGCCACACCGAAACCGCTAAATTTTCTCACACGGTATATTCTTCATCAACTGAACTTTTGTGACCGACGCATGCCGGACGCTCGCGGGGATCGCATCATGTCGGCCACGCGAACCCACGCACACGAGCGTCACCGTCGGCACGGTAGGTCAGGCGCTGAGCTCCCTCAGGCGTCAGCGTCAGTCTCCGCATCGACGACGGGCAGGGCCTTCGTCGGCGGCACGCAGGCGTCACCCTGCAGCGCGGGCAGGGACAGGCCAGCGGTCGCCGGAATCTCCTCCGACGACTCCGCGAGCTTGCGCGCCACGCGCGACATCGGTCGAGACGAGGCCGGGGTGCCCTCAGTCAACGCGGTCATCCTGATGTACTCCAATCGTTGGTCGTCACGCCGCTTCGCTTCCCCGTCTATCAACAAAGACTCCAGCGGCCCACATCACACTAGTCTACGGAATCCGCCGAGAAATGATCCCACGCCCCGCGCAGGACCGCCCCATCCATCATCGCCTGCGGTTCTTCCTCAGCCCGGCATGCTCGCACCGCGCCGACAACCCGGAAGCCGTCGGGCAGCTGCGCATCCGGCGGAAAAACGGCGATCATGCCGTGTTCCTCTCCCCCTTGCAGGACCCACCGCACAGGATCGACCGCGCAGACGCGGGCGGCGGGAGCCAGGTGGGATGCCTCAGCCTCGATGGCATCACGATCGAACTCAATGACGACGCCCGAGGCCTGAGCGATACGCGCTGCGTCCGTCGCTGGTCCATCCGACAGGTCCATCATGGCGCGAGCGCCCGCGGCCGCGGCGGCCACGCCGGAGCCCAGCGGAGGTCTCGGCGCGCGGTAGGTCTCGATGAAGGGCGCCAGATCGCCCAGCTGCTCAACTCCTCGTGACGAGGGATCGACGTGCCCACCTTCCAGGAGATCGAGGCCGGCGTAGGAGTATCCGAGGGTGCCGCTGACCGCCACGACATCACCGGGGCGCGCGCCGTCACGGCGCACCACCGGTCCCGGGCAATAGCCGAAGGCCGTGATCGAGATGACGAGCTTCTCCCCCGCGCTCAGGTCTCCGCCAACCACACCGGCTCCGACCTCTCGCGCGCGGTCCCCGAGGCCTCGGACAACATCCAGAAAAACGTCCGCGTCCATATCGCGCGGCGCCACCACCGAGGCGACGAGTGCCGAGGGACGTCCGCCCATCGCATCGATATCCGCGAGGTTCTGGGCGGCAACGCGGGCTCCGACCTCGTAGCCGGTCGACCAGGACAGGTGGAAATGCTGGTCCTCCACCATGACGTCCGTCGTCACGATGAACGATCCTTCGGGAGCCGCGACCTGGGCACAGTCGTCACCAATGCCGATCATCGTGCGCTCGCCGCGCGGGAAAGACTCGCGGAAATGAGACACCAACTGCGCCTCGGATAGCTCAGCTAACTTCATAGGAACCAGACTAGTCGCGGGCGCAGCACCGCGCCGCGAAGGCACCTCAGTTTTCGACGCCTCGCACGGTCTGGGAGGCAAAGAGGCAGGTCGCGGCTGCGCTGGCAACGTTCAAGGATTCCGCGTCCCCCGTCATGGGAATGGATACGAGGGCGTCGCACAGGCGCATCTCGTCGCCCGACAGGCCGCGTGCCTCGTTGCCGAACACCCACGCGTGCGACTGGGACAGGCGCGAGCGCGCCGACACGCCCTGCACGAGGAGGTCGGAGAGGCTGATTGAACCGGCGCCACCGCTGGTGCCCAGCAGGGCCGCGCTGCGACCGTGAATAAGAGCGCGGGCGTCAGCAAAAGAGGGAACCACGCACACGGGAATGTGGAAGACCGAGCCGGCGCTCGAGCGCACAACCTTCGGACTCGCGGCGTCGACTGTGCCCGCAACGGCCACGACACCGACCGCACCGAATGCGTCGGCCGTGCGGATGATCGTGCCGACGTTGCCAGGGTCGCGCCCCTGAGCGAGCACGACAATCGTCTCACCGACGCTCGGCTCGGGCAGTTCACGCGACAGCGCATCAAGAGATGCGACTGCGCAGATACCCTGCGAGTCACCCGAAAGGGCAGCCGAGACCTCGGCGGACACCGGGTGCACCCAGCGCGTGGCGCGGCGGGCCACGTCCACGACGTCCGCGTGCGTCTCCCACACGTCCTCGCGCACGTACACGTCGCGCACCGCATCCGGTCGGTGCAGGGCTAGTTCACGCACTGCCTGAGGCCCCTCAACGAGCATCAGACCCGAGCGTGAACGCGCCGAGCGCCCGACCAGACCCGACACCCTGCGCACGCGATCGGCGCGGGGATTATCGAGAACGGTCAGGCGCTCGGCGGAAAAGCTCACCTATCAGGCCTTGGGGGCGTTGATGTCGGCGGGCAGCGCGTCCTTGGCGACCTTCACCAGGGCGTTGAACGCGTTGATGTCGTTGACGGCCAGCTCGGCCAGCATGCGACGGTCGACCTCGACGCCGGCCAGGTTCAGGCCCTGGATGAGGCGGTTGTAGGTCAGGCCCTGGGCGCGGGAAGCAGCGTTGATGCGCTGGATCCACAGACGACGGAAGTCGCCCTTCTTGGCCTTGCGGTCGCGGTAGGAGTAGACGAAGGAGTGAGTGACCTGCTCCTTGGCCTTGCGGTACATGCGCGAGCGCTGGCCACGGTAGCCGGAGGCCTGCTCGAGTACGGTACGACGCTTCTTCTTGGCGTTGACAGAACGCTTAACACGTGCCATTTTCTACTGTTCTCCTCTTACTCGAGCTCAGATGCCCAGCATGCGCTTGACGCGCTTGACGTCAGCGGTCTCCAGGACCTGGTCGGTCGCCAGACGGCGGGTCTTACGGCTGGACTTGTGCTCCAGCAGGTGGCGGGCGCCGGCCTGCTCGCGCATGATCTTGCCCGAGCCGGTCGTGCGGAAGCGCTTCTTAGCACCGGAATGAGTCTTGTTCTTCGGCATTTCTATTCCTTCGTTGTGAGGCGATGGGTATCGCCGTCAGTCCTGTTCGTCAGCCTTGTCGGCTGCCACTCGGGCCTGGTCCTTGCTGGCGCGCTCCGCGCGCTTGCCCCGGCGCTCAGCGCGCTCGGCCTCGCGGCGCTTGCGCTGCTCAGTCAGGGCGTCAGCCTTGCGCTTGGTGGGGGCCAGCACCATCGTCATGTTGCGCCCGTCCTGACGGGGCATCGACTCGACGGTGGCAAGGTCACCAATCTCCTCGGCGAGGCGCTGCAGGAGGCGAACGCCAGCCTCGGGGCGAGACTGCTCTCGACCGCGGAACATGATCATGACCTTGACCTTGTCGCCGGCGGACAGGAAGCGCTCAACGTGGCCCTTCTTGACGCCGAAGTCATGATCGTCGATCTTCAGTCGGAAGCGGATTTCCTTCAGCTGCGTGTTCGCCTGGTTGCGGCGAGCATCGCGGGCCTTCTGGGCGGCTTCGTACTTGTACTTGCCGTAATCCATGAGCTTTGCGACGGGCGGCTTGGCGTTCGGCGCAACCTCAACCAGGTCGAGCCCGGCCTCTTCGGCCAGACGCAGCGCGTCCTCAACTCGGACGACGCCGACCTGTTCACCTCCGGGTCCCACGAGGCGAACCTCGGGGACTCGAATACGCTCATTGATGCGAGTCTCGCTGATGAGCGGCTCCTTCCACAGAATCCTTATGCGTGTAACGAAAAGCCTCCGTTACGCGACGCGCACGGAGGCTTCCATAGGTCAACACACACGGGTGTTGACCGTCGTACCCGATCCCCTGCGCAACGCCCCTGTGGGCGGCATCCTCTCTGGCGAGAGGCGGGTATCCAGGTGGGATTTCTCCGCTTGCGTTCCGGGCTTTCGCCCAGACGGTCGTATCAACTGTACCAGAAATAATGAGAGATCGCCAGATCAGCAATCATTGCGCGCCTCACGCTTTACTGGGAACGTTCGATGCCCGTTCAGCGCAGGACAGGCGCGATCTCGACCCGGTCGGCCGAGGCGATGAGGCGCGGGTTGGACCCCAGGGCGTTCAAGGCTGCCGACAGGGTTTCTTTCATTGCCGAGGCATCGGCCCCCTGGGCGAAAGACGCGCGGTCCACGGACACGAGCACGCGCGTGAGGCCGTCGCCCGCGTAGGCGATCTCAACGTCGACGATGGCCGGGCACGCTGCGGCGGCATCGGCGAGCAGGAGCTCGCGCAGATCCTCGTCGCGCCAGGCGGGCAACCACTCATCCCCCTGCGCGAGCGCGGCCACGGCGGGGCGCGGCAGCAGCACCGCATCGGTACCCGGGTTGACGACGATGCGCCCGCCCGTCTCCACGAGGGCCGTCAGACCGATCGTGCGGAAGTCCAGGGCCATCGGACGGTCACCGGGGCGGTGAGCGGACAGTGCCTGCGCCGACGAATAGATGGCGAGCGCCTCCCCCGCAGGGGTCTGCGCGCGCACGAAGTCGATCGGGTTGTGTCCGTTTTCGCCGGCGTGAACGCCCGTCACACGCGGGTCTGGTTCGACGTCGATGGGAACAATCACGCGTTCAAAGACGAGAGCATCGACGAGCGCCTCAAGCCTGGCCGCCCCCGCGTCACTCCCCTGCCCCAGCGCAAGCGCCCGGGCGGTCCGGGGAAGCCCCTGTCCCACGTCTGCGCGGTCGTGGCTCATCATCGACAGGCGCTGCGCCAGTCGGTTCTTCTGTTCCTCGGTGAGAGAAGGGGGCGTGGGAGTCATGAGAGTTCCTCGTATCCGGCAACGTCCAGCGCATCGGCCAGAGTGAATGCGCCCTGGTACAGGGCTTTTCCGACGATTGCACCCTCGATGCCGAGGGCGCGCAGAGCTTCGATGTCGGCCAGGGAGTTGACCCCGCCCGAGGCAATGATCCGGGCGGAACTCTGATCCGCGACGCGGGCCAGCAGGTCTCGATTGGAACCGTTCATCTGACCGTCACGAGTCACGTCTGTGACGACCAGCCGGGCCACACCCGCCTCATTCAGGACGCGCAGGGCTTCCCAGACGTTGCCACCCTCGCCACTTCCGCCGCGTGCGGCCAGGCGATCGCCGCGCACGTCCAGGCACACAGCGACGCGCTCGCCGAAAGTGTCAACGGCCTCGCACACGGCATCGATGTCCTCAAGGGCTTGCGTCGCGATATTGACGCGCTCGGGGCCCATCGCCAGCCCAGCCTCGATGGCCGCTCGGCTCGTAATGCCTCCCGACAACTCAACACGCACGGGAACCTCACGGATCACCCGGGCGAGCAGCTCAGAGTTCTCGCCGCGACCAAACGCCAGGTCAAGGTCCACGAGGTGCACCCAGCGAGCCCCGGCCTCGTCAAACGAACGGGCGACATCGATCGGGCTGCCCCAGGAGCCCTCGTCGATCGATCCGGAGGACAGGCGCACGGCCTGACCGCCCATCACGTCGATCGCGGGCAGCAGTTCGAGGATCGTCATGATTGCTTGCGGCGCAGCCAACCGAAGGGGCCGCCGCCCTGGCAGCTGCCGTCGGCGGCCACGGAATCCTTGTAGTCGGCGGGCGTCGTACGCCCCAACAGGAGATCCTCCGTCGCCGCGGGCATCGCACCCAGCAGCAGGCCCGCGGGAATCGTCTCCTCGGGCTCACCGCTCACGTAGCGCTGGGCGGAGATACGGCCCGAGACGCCCGGCTCCACGCCATCCCCCTCGACGAGCCAGCTCATGAGAGCGACCGCCCCGTACTTCGACAGGTTCGAGACGGCGCGGGCCACGCGATCCACCGCGTCGGGCATCGGACGCTGGCCGGTCAGCAGAGCGTCGAGCTCCTCCTCGTCGGTCGGCGTCGTCTCAACGCGCAGCCACACGGCGGTCCACGGCTTGAGACGCACGATCGACTCACGCACACCCGTCAGAGCGAGCAGCGAGTGGAGCGCCTCCGGGTAGGAAATCGGGGCGAGCACGAGGGCAACCGACAGGCGGCCGCCCTCCAGGTGCAGGGACTCGTCAACGGGAGTGTCGTCCGGATCGAGGGACGGCAGAGAATCGCCCGCGGCGGGCGTCGATCCCAGCGATGCAACCAGCGACTGGAACTCCGCGTCGATATCGTCGTTGTGAGCGCTCACCGCTCCTCCTTATACTGTGTGTCTCTACCCAAGGATACTGTTCATCCACGCCCTCGCGCGTGATGCGCTCTCCACCAGCGAAAGGAATCACCATGAGCACACCGACGATCCCCGTGCGCGGGGAGATCAAGCTCGGCCAATTCGTCAAGCTCGCCTCCCTCGCGGAAGACGGCGCACAGGCCCGCGAACTCATCCAGGCCGGCGACGTGACCGTCAACGGCGAGGTGGAGACGCGCCGCGGCCATCACCTGAGCGCCGGCGACCTCGTCGAGGTCGACGCCCCCTGGGGCAGGGCCTCCGCGATCGTCGGATCCGCCTCCTAAGCACGCCCGTCGACGACGCGAGCCGAGTCCCACCGGGGCCCGGCTCGCATCATATTAGGACGAGGTGACGACACCGCCCGCACCGACGACTGCCTTGATATGACTGAAGAAGGCGCTCGTCTGCTCAACGCGCAGCTTCGGATCCAGCTCGACGACCGTCGTGCGTCCCGGCTCCGTCAGGTGCAGGCGCACCGGGGAGCCGCCGGGGTAAGACTCGAGGACGCCGCGCAGGTCGGTGAGCAGCTCGGGCGTGCAACGCGCGGCCGGCAGGCGCAGGTCGAGAGGCAGGTCCGCCCCGCCCGACAGATCCAGGAGGGTCATCGACTGGCCGTAGATGGTCATGCCCTCCTCACGCACGTTCACCTTGCCCTCAATCTGGACGATGATGTCCTGCGCGAGGTAGGTCTGAATCGACTCGTAGGAGCGCGGGAAGAATAGCACATCCACCGAACCCGACAGGTCCTCGATTGTCGCGATCGCCCACGCGTTGCCCTGCTTCGTCACCTTCGTCGTGACGCCCGAAATGAGGCCCGCGATCTTCACGATACGGTCCGCCATCGCCCCGTCCGAGCCGACGACCTGCGCGATCTCGTAGTCCTGGTGGCGAGCCAGCGCCGCCTCCACGCCGCGCAGCGGGTGGTCGGAGACGTACAGGCCCAGCATCTCACGCTCGGCCGCCAGCTTCGTCTTGCGGTCGAACTCGGGCAGGTCCGGGATGTCGATCGTCAGGCCAGAGCCCGTATCCTCGTCCTCCCCCAGAGCACCGAACAGGTCGAACTGTCCGATCGCCTCGTTGCGCTTGACGTCGATGATCGCGTCCACGGCCTCGTCGCAGCGCGCGAGGAGGGCGCGACGCGTGTGACCCATCGAGTCGAAAGCGCCGGCACGGATGAGGGACTGGATCGTGCGCTTGTTGCACACCACCTGAGGCACCTTGTCCAGGAAGTCCTGGAACGAGGCGAAACGCCCCTTCTCGGCGCGGGTTTCCACAATCGCGTCGACGACCGGGCCGCCCACGTTCTGGATGGCGTTCAAGCCGAAGCGGATCGCCTCGCCATCAGGCGCAAAGTTACCCATCGACGCGTTCACGTCCGGGGGCAGGACCGTGATGTCCATGTGACGGCACTCCGCCAGGTACAGGGCTCGACGATCCTTGTTGTCCTTCGTCGAGGTCAGCAGGGCTGCCATGTACTCCGTCGGGAAGTTCGCCTTGAGGAAGGCCGTCCAGTAGGAGACGAGGCCATATGCGGCCGAGTGGGCCTTGTTGAACGCGTAGGCGGAGAAGGGAACGACGACGTCCCACAGGGCCTTGATCGATTCCTCGGAGTAGCCGTTATCGACCATGCCCTGGCGGAAGCCCTTGAACTGCTGGTCGAGGACCTCCTTCTTCTTCTTACCCATGGCCTTACGCAGAATGTCTGCCTGGCCTAGCGAGTAGCCCGCCAGCTTCTGGGCGATCTGCATGACCTGCTCCTGGTACACAATCAGACCGAAGGTCGTTCCCAGGATGTCCTCGAGCGGCTCCGCCAGCTCCGGGTGGATGGGCGTGATCTCCTGACGCCCGTTCTTACGCAGCGCGTAGTTCGTGTGGGAGTTCGCACCCATCGGGCCGGGGCGGTACAGGGCGCCGACGGCGGAGATGTCTTCGAAGTTGTCGGGCTTCATGAGCTTGAGGAGGTCGCGCATGCCGCCACCATCCAGCTGGAAGACGCCGAGGGTGTCGCCTCGTCCCAGCAGCTCGTAGGTCTTCTTGTCGTCGAAGGTCAGGTGGTCGAGGTCCGGGTCCGGCTTGCCGTTGAGCGCAATGTTCTCAAGGGCGTCGGACACGACGGTGAGGTTACGCAGGCCCAGGAAGTCCATCTTCAGCAGGCCCAGCGTCTCGCACGTCGGGTAGTCGAACTGCGTGATGATCGCGCCGTCCTGCGGGCGCTTCATGATCGGGATGATGTCGGTGAGCGTGTGGGAGCTCATGATGACCGCACACGCGTGCACACCCCACTGGCGTGTCAGGCCCTCCAGGCCGAGCGCGTACTGGACGACCTCGTGCGTGTCGGGGTTCTCCTCGTAGAACTTACGGAACTCCGAGGCCTCGGCGTAGCGCTTGTCCTTCTCGTCGAAGATGCCGTGGACCGTGATGTCCTTGCCCATGATCGCCGGGGGCAGCGCCTTAGTGAGCTGCTCACCGACCTTGAAGTCCTTGCCGAGGATGCGCGCGGAGTCCTTCAGGGCCTGCTTGGTCTTAATCGTGCCGTAGGTGACGACCTGGCTGATGCGGTCCTCACCGTACTTGCGCTTGACGTAGGCGATGACCTCGTCGCGCCTGCGTTCGTCGAAGTCGACGTCGAAGTCGGGCATCGAGATTCGCTCGGGGTTGAGGAATCGCTCGAAAATCAGGCCGTGCTCGAGGGGGTTGAGCTCGGTGATCTTCAAGGCGTAGGCCACCATCGAGCCCGCGCCCGAGCCACGCCCGGGTCCCACGCGGATCCCCTGCGACTTCGCCCAGTTGATGTAGTCGGCGACCGTGAGGAAGTAGCCGGGGAAGCCCATCTTGATGATGACGTCTTCCTCGTACTGGGCCTGCTTGCGCACGTCGTCCGGGATGCCATTCGGGAAGCGATCGCGCAGGCCTCGCTCGACCTCCTTGATGAACCACGAGGTCTTGTCTTCACCCTCGGGCACCGGGAAGTCGGGCATGTAGTTGGCGCCCTCCTTCGTGGTCGTGAAGTGCACGTCGCAGCGCTCGGCGATCTCGAGGGTCGAGTCGCAGGCGCCGGGCAGCTCGCTCCACAGCGCACGCATCTCGTCCGAGGAGCGGATGTAGTAGCCGTCGCCGTCGAACTTGAATCGGTCGGGGTCGTTGATGCGCGAACCCGAGTTGATGCACAGGAGTGCGTCCTGGATCTTGCGGTCCTCGCGCTTGACGTAGTGCGCGTCGTTGGTCGCCACGAGGGGCGCGTTCATGAGCTTGGCAATCTCGAGGACCTGCTGGTGGGTGCGTCGCTCGATGTCGATGCCGTGGTCCATGACCTCGACGTAGAAGTTCTCCGCCCCGAAAATGTCGCGCAGCTCCGCGGCCTCAGCCACGGCCTCGTCCCACTGCCCCAGGCGCAGGCGCGTCTGCACGGCACCCGAGGGGCAGCCCGTGAACACAATGAGGCCCTCATGGAACTGGCTGAGCAGCTCCTTGTCGGCACGCGGCCACTTGCCGAACTGGCCGTCGGTCGAAGCGTAGGACCCCAGGCGGAAGAGGTTGTGCATACCCGTCGTGTTGTAGGCGACCAGGGTCAGGTGGTTGTAGGAGCCGCCGGCGCTCACGTCGTCGGAGCGCTGCCACGGCTCACCCCACAGGACCTTCTGGCGATCGAAGCGCGAGGTCCCCGGCGTCACGTACGCCTCAAGGCCGATGATCGGCTTGACGCCCGCGTTCGTGCAGTTCGTATAGAAGTCGAAGGCGCCGAAAAGATAACCGTGATCCGTCAGGCCGATCGCGGGTTGCCCGAGACGGGCGGCCTCCTCCGCCATCGCTTTCGTCTTCGCCGCTCCGTCGAGCATCGAATACTCGGAGTGGTTGTGGAGGTGCACGAAGGAATCAGCCATGCGTCGATTCTACTGTCCGAGGCGCGCGCACCCACGGCGAACGCCCCGAGCGGAGCGGTCGTTCATCTCACGGCGGACAGCCACGACGAGGCCGGGGCCGAGGAGGGTGACGCACCGTGCTGTCGGGTCAGTCGCGCGGGTGGCGCAGCTCCTCGAGAGCATCGGCGAGATCATCCGGATAGGGACTGGACACGCTCATCGGCATGCCCGTGCGAGGGTGGGCAAATCCGAGTCGAACGGCGTGCAGCCACTGGCGGGTGAGCCCCAGGCGCTCCGCCTGGGTCGGGTCAGCGCCGTAGAACGTGTCACCCACGCACGGGTGCCCGACGGCGGCCATGTGCACGCGGATCTGGTGGGTGCGTCCCGTCTCCAGGTGCACCTCGGTGAGCTGAGCTCCCGCCATGAGCTCGAGGGTGTCGTAGTGGGTGACGGCGCGCTTGCCACCGTCGATGACGGCCATGCGCCATTCGCGCGAAGGATGACGACCGATCGGAGCGTCGATCGTGCCCGAGGCCGGGTCAAGGTGCCCTGCCACGACGGCGTGGTACACCTTTTCGATCGTGCGTTCTTTGAACGCGCGCTTCATGACGGTGTAGGCGAGCTCGGACTTGGCGACCATCATCGCGCCGGATGTGCCCACGTCGAGGCGGTGCACGATGCCCTGGCGCTCGGGGGGCCCGTAGGTGGTGATGCGATATCCGGCCGCCTCCAGGTTGCCCAGGACCGTGGGGCCTTCCCAACCGGGGCCGGTGTGTGCGGCGACGCCGACGGGCTTATCGACGACGACGATGTCCTCGTCGTCGTAGAGAATCGCCATGTCGGTGACCGGCGTCGGCTTGCTCTCCGGTTCCGGAATGGTGACCTCGATGATGTCGAGGGCCCCGAGGCGATCGGATTTGCCAGCGGCAACGCCGTTGACGAGGACGTGCCCCTCCCCCGCCAGCTCCGCGCAGCGCGAGCGCGACAGGCCGAGCATACGGGCCAGAGCGGCGTCAACCCTCTCCCCCACGAGGGCGTCGGGGACGGGAAGCATACGGGAGCTCACTGGGCGTCCTCCTTCGAGGGTTCACGGGAGAGCGCGAGGGCCAGCAAAGGCGCCCCGAGGACGATCCAAATGTCTGCTACATTGCCGACGAACCAGTTGCCGTAGGCGATGAAGTCGGTGACATGACCGACGCCGAAGCCGGGTTCGGCAGTCAGTCGGTCGATCAGGTTTCCAACGGCGCCGCCCGCCAGCAGTGCGATCGCCAGCAGGGTCGAGGCGCGGTGGACGCGACGCGCCATCACGACCAGCACGCCGATGATGACAACGGTGAAGATCGTCAGAACCCACGTCTTGCCGGCGGCGAAGGAGAACGCGGCACCCGAATTGTGCACAAGGGACAGCGACAGCCACTGCCCGATGAGCGGGCGCGGCCCCTGGCCGTCGAGGGCGGTCCGCGCCCACATCTTTGACACCTGATCGGTGGCAATAGCGGCAGCGAACACGAGGCCCGCGTACATCCACGTCGCGCGGGTGTGGGTCGGGTGGGAGGAGTCAGCCATGGTTCCCTATCTTAAACGAGCGGCGGCGGCGCACCACGAAGTGCACCGCCGCCGGTCAAAGCGATTGCGATCAGTTCTCGCCGTTGTCGACCTCTTTGAGGAGGGTCTCGAGGTGGTTGCGCAGGTTCGAACGGTACTCGGCCTCGAAGGTACGCAGACCGTTGATCTTGTTCTCGAGCAGCTCGCGCTCCTGGTCGAGCTGGGAGAGCAGCGAGTCCTTCTGCTTCTGGGCGTCGGCGATGATCGCGTCGCGCTCGGCGTTGGCCTCGGCGATGATCTTCGCGGACTGCTCTTCGCCGTCGCGCACGTACTCGTCGTGGACGCGCTGGGCGAGGGCCAGCATGGAGGTGGCGGACTCCGCATCCTGCGGGCCGGTGAGGGCCGGGGCGGCGGGGGCCGGGGTCTCGACGACCGGAGCTGCCACGGGGGCGGGGGTCTCGGCCGGCGTGTAGTCGGAGTTGGACAGCTCGGCAATGCGGCGCTCAGCGGCCTCGAGCTTTTCCTTCAGATCCTGGTTCTCCATCTGCAGGGAGTAGATGGTGGAGACAACCTCGTCGAGGAACTCGTCAACCTCGTCCTGGTCGTATCCCTCGCGGAACTTGACGTACTGGAACTTCTTGTTGAGGACATCCTCGGTGGTGAGCAGGGCCATTTCTTCGCCTCTCGGTCGTTTCGATTGGACGTGCGGAAGCCGCACGCCTGGACGACCGGGAAGGCCGCCCGCTATCACGTCACGAAAATAATAACTGAAATTGTCACACTAGCAACATCCATCACGAGGTGAGGGTCGTTTTTGTGGGACCTCTCATCCCCCTTTTTGAGCTCTACAGGCTCAAAAAGTACAGGAAACTAGCGAATCGCTGCCCAACGATAAGCACCAGGAATAAGAGCATGAAACCGACATCGATTGCCATGCCTCCACCCAGACGCAGGGGCGGAACGAAGCGTCCGATCCACCGAATCGGAGGATCAGTCAGCGCGTAGAGAACATTCGCGAGGACCAGCAGAATGCCACTCGGGCGCCATCCGCGCGCGAAAAACAGACCCCAGTCCAGAATGACGCGCGCTAACAGCACCATCATGTAGAGGTTGATGAGAACGCTCAGTCCCCACCCGATCCAGCCAAGAATGGCCACGAGCGACCTCAGCCCTGGTTGTAGAGGGAGCCGCGACGGCCGGAGGTGTTATCGCCCGCAACCTCGACCGTGGCCGGGGACAGGAGGAAGACACGGTTGGTGACGCGCTCGATGACGCCGTGCAGGCCGAAGGTCAGGCCGGCTGCGAAGTCAACCAGCCGACGCGCCTCTTCCTCGCCCATGTCCGTGAGGTTGATGATGACGGGCGTACCATCGCGGAACGCCTCACCGATCGTGACGGCATCAGAGTAAGCGGTGGGGTGGATCGTCACGATGCGAGTGAGATCCTCGGCCGGCTCGTCACGGCGAATGCTGGTCAGGGTCGGACGGGACACGGGAGTAATGTCGGCCACGGGAGCTACCTCTTCCACCTCGTCGAATTCGTCGAATTCATCGATGGGCTCCTCCGGTGAGTACCAGCCCATAAACTTACGTGCGCGTGCACCGAACGACTCGCTCATTGTTCCTCCTTCAGCCGATGCATAGCCACAAGCTACAGTTACCGAGCGGCATCGCCGAGCAGGGCGCTCGGCGCGTCGCAAGGACCGCGCCGGCGAGCCTCGTCACGAGGTGTTTCAGCGCCGAACCATGGCACGGGAAAGCCGCCAACCCACGGTCCATTCAAAGGCATAGGTGCCAGTCAGGCGGGAAGGATGATGAGCGCCTGGCGACCGCAGGAAGAGTCGGCGCGATAGGAGAAGAGGTCGGCGTCCTCGAGGGTGCAGCGCTCATCGATCACCACTCTCACGCCCCGGGCTCCCAGGGTCGAGGCTGCAGCGCGGGGAAGGTCAAGTGCAGGAGTGTCCCACGACGTGACGGAACGGATGCCGGGCATGAGTTCTTCGCTCTCATCGGCCATGTCGGCGGGCACCTCGTAGCAGCGCCCGCAGATCGCCGGACCTATCAAGGCATCGATCGGGCCACCGTCGAGGCTACGGATGCGCTCAACGGTCTTGTCAAGGATCCCGCCGAGAAGGCCGCGACGACCCGCATGCACGGCTGCGACAATCCGACCGGAGGCGGCGGAGAACACGACGGGCAGGCAATCCGCGGTCTGCACGGCGAGGGCAGGAGCTCCCTGCCAGCCACGGGCATCGACGATGATGCCGTCGGCGTCGACGGGCCCCCACTCCCCCGTCGCAGGCTTACCGAGCGCCTCTCCAGAAGCCGCCAGAATGGGCGCGCTCTCACCTCGAACGATGAGCTCCACCCGAGTCGAATGAGTCTGATCCATCCAGACGATATCGCGTCCGAGCGTCGCCGCCAGGGCACGCCTGCGCTCACGCACGAGCGGCTCCTGGTCGCCCACGTGGAGGCCAACATTGCCGCATAGCGCACCGGTGCCCGGGTCCACCTCCGTGAGGTGGACCCGGGCACCGGCCCAGAGCTTGTCACTCATCAGCGCAGGAAGGGAGGAATATCCAGCTCTTCCTTCTCGGGCGCCTCGGGGTAGACGCGAGGAACCTCGAAGGAGTGCTCGGACTCGGACTCCTCGTACTCAGCGGCAGCGGGCGTCTCGACGGGGGCCGGAGCGGCCTCACGCACGGGAGCCGCAACGTCGGCGCGGTGCTGCGGGCGACGCGTCGACAGCTGAGTGATGCGGGTGGTCTCGGCGGCCGGAGCCTTGGCCTCGGGGGCGGCGGGACGCTGCTGAGCCACCGGAGCGGACACGCGGGCAACGTTCGGACGCGACAGCGCCGCATCCGCGGCCTCGTCAAAACCGGCGGCGATGACCGTCACGCGGATCTCGTCACCCAGAGCATCGTCGATGACGTTACCGAAGATGATGTTCGCCTCGGGGTGGGCTGCCTCGCGCACGAGCTGCGAGGAGCTGTAAACCTCTTGCAGGCTGAGGTCGGAGCCACCCTGGAAGAACATGAGCACGCCGTGGGCGCCGTCGATCGAGGCTTCCAGCAGCGGGGAGGAGATGGCGCTCTCGACGGCGCGCAGTGCGCGATCCTCGCCGGTCGCCGCACCGATACCCATGAGGGCCGAACCGGCGTCCTTCATGACCGACTTGACGTCGTTGAAGTCCACGTTGATGAGGCCGGGGGTGGTGATCAGTTCGGTGATGCCCTGGACACCCGAGAGGAGCACCTGGTCGGCAGCACGGAAAGCGTCGAGCACGGAGATGTTCGCGTCAGAGATCTCCAGGAGACGATCGTTCGGGATGACGATCAGGGTGTCGACCTCTTCGCGCAGGGTCGTCACGCCGCCCTCAGCCTGAGCCGCACGACGGTTGCCCTCGAACGAGAAGGGACGGGTCACAACGCCGACCGTCAGAGCGCCAGCATCGCGGGCGATCTTGGCGACAACGGGGGCGGCACCGGTACCGGTGCCACCTCCCTCACCGGCGGTCACGAACACCATGTCCGCACCCTCGAGCGCGGCGGTGATCTCGTCGATGTGATCCTCCGCAGCCTTACGACCGACGGCCGGATCCGCGCCGGCGCCCAGGCCGTGCGTCAGTTCGCGACCGATGTCGAGCTTGGTCTCGGCATCGGACATGAGCAGAGCCTGCGCGTCAGTGTTGACGGCAATGAACTCAACGCCCTTGAGGCCGACCTCGATCATTCGGTTCACGGCGTTAACTCCGCCGCCGCCGACGCCGACGACCTTGATCACTGCCAGGTGGTTTTGCGGTGTCGCCATGGATGTCTCCCTTGCATCAGACCCTCAACCTCTAGTTGAAGGTTGATGTTTAACGTGCTTCGTGTCGGAAAGAACCTAGGGGTCCGCGGGCAATCCTTCAAGCCAACACGCGGACAAAAGAAAAGGCTTAACTGGTCACAGGGTGATTCGGCGACGACACGTCGTAGGTGCTCGCCTGAACATTAGCTAGTAGAGTCGCCAACACCCGCGCCTTTTGCGGCGCATCTCCGCGGGTTCCCCACTTGACGGTCTGACCACCGCGCAGCGTGAAGTTCACCTGAGTTCCCGTCGACGTCACGGCCGACACCTGGGCGCGCGTCGCCTCGTCCAGAGCACCCAGCACGGAGGCAATATCTGCCGCGCCGGTGGCCCGGTCCTCCGGCAGCGTCGCGAGCGGGTAATCCCCCGCCGACGGCACCTGCTGGAAGGCGACGCCCTGATCGTCCACCAGCCAGTAGCCACCCGACGCGGCCTCAACAGCCATGCCCGTCCGCATCGTCACCGACACGCGCAGGCTCGTCGGCCATCGACGCGACACGCTCGCCGAGCGCACCGCCACGTTCGACTCCACCGCGCGAGCCACCGCTTGCGTGTTCAGGCGCGTGAGCGGAACCCCCTCGAAGGAGGCGATTGACGAGCGCACGGAATCCGCCGTCACCAGCGTGCCATCCTCGCCGGAAACGACGACCGCGGACGACGAGAACGCGAAAACGGGCGAGAAGAACGCGACCCACACGCCTCCCGCTGCAAGCGCGAGCGTCACAAACGTGATCGCGATACGACGAGCGAGGAGGATACGACGCGCGCGGGTGCGCTCACGCAGTCGATCCCCCAGATCCGTTGTCTCCTCGCCGCCCAGCAGGGATGCGGCATCGGCGACGGGCATAGGACGGTCCACGGTCGTGCGCGCACGGCGGCGCTGCGTGAGCGAGGAGGCACGACGCTTCGGCTCCTGCGCTTCCTCATCCGCCGACGGGGACACGACCTCATCGAAGGATGAGGCAGCCTCCTCCACGCGCGACGACGGCTCCTCGTGAGAGCGAGCACCTCCCGGGCGCCTCGGCGACGGTGGCCTCATGCCCCCATCCGCTTCCACTCATCGAGCACGTCAGACGCACAGTGAGTGATCGAACCAGCGCCCATCGTCAAGCACACGCCGCCCTCGGGAGTCATAGAAGCGGCCAGGCGGGCGGCCTCGTGCATGTCCTCGACGTAGGACGCGCCCTCAATGCGCGACGAAATGAGGGACGAGTCGACTCCCGGCTCAGGATCCTCCCGGGCGCCGTAGATGCCCGCGAGCACGACGTGGTCAGCGCCCGACAGCGCCTGGGCGAAACGCTCCGCGAAGATGCGCGTGCGCGAGTACAGGTGCGGCTGGAACACGACGGTCACATCGCCCTCGCCTGCCACGACATGCGCCTCACGGATCGCGGCCTCCACCTCCGTCGGGTGGTGGGCGTAGTCATCGAACAGGCGACGCGAACCGACCTGGCCGCGGGCCTCGAATCGGCGTGCCGCGCCGCTAAACTCTCCCAGCCCGTCGGCGATCGCCTGAGGCGACAACCCGCATTCGATGCCCGCGACCCACGCGGCAGCCGCATTGAGCACGTTGTGCTCGCCGGGGACGCTCAGCGCCAGCGACGCGCTGAGTTCGCCCCACGTCAGCGACGCGCCAGCCCCGTGTGCCTCGACGTGCACGTCAGCGATCACCACGTCGGGGGTACACAGCGAACGCTCGACGCGACCGTAGGTAACGACTCGCAGCCCTTCGGCGCGCGCAGATTGGGCCAGCCGAACGGCACCCTCGTCCTCCGCGCACGTCACCAGCAGGCCCCCGGGGACCATGCGGCTCGCAAACTCGACGAAAATCTCCTCGAACTCCTCGCGGGAGTGGTACCGATCCAGGTGATCAGGCTCGACGTTGGTGACGATCTCGATCGCCGGGGTGTAATTCAGGAACGAGCCGTCCGACTCGTCCGCCTCGGCGACGAACACGTCCCCGCCGCCCAGGTGTGCGCCAGTACCCAGCTGGGGCAGCACACCACCGACGGCCACCGACGGGTCCAGCCCGCAGGCCGACAGGCCGATCGCGAGCATGCCCGACGTCGTCGTCTTCCCGTGCGCGCCGGCGACGCCGACGAAACGCATGCCTGAGGCCGCGAGAGCAAGAGCCTGCGAGCGGTGAATGACGCGCTGGCCGCGCTCGCGCGCAATCGCCAGCTCCGGGTTGTCCTCGCGGATAGCCGTCGAGACCACGACCACGGAGCTCGGGTCCACGTGCGAGGCCTCGTGCCCGACGAAAGCGCGAACGCCCACCGAGCGCAGGTGCTCGAGAACGGCGGACTCCTCACGGTCAGAGCCTTCGACCGTGGCGCCTCGCGAAGCCAGCAGCTCCGCGACGACGCTCATGCCCGCGCCGCCGATACCAATCAGATGGAAACGATCCTGCAGCGTCGGCTCACTCATGGCCGGCCTCCTTTACCTGCTCAAGAGCCAGATCTGCCAGCGCACGGGCAGCTCCCGCGCGGCCCAGCGACTGGGATGCGGCCGCCATGTCCGCCAGGCGGGTCGAGCCCAGCAGCGGGAAGACGTTACGGCGCACGAAGTCGGCCGTGAAGTCCTTGTCGTCAACGAGCTGCGCGCCACCGGCGGCCACGTGGTCCGCCGCGTTCAGACGCTGCTCACCGTTGCCGATCGGCAGCGGCACGTAGATGCAGGGCAGGCCCAGGGCCTCCATCTCGGCCACGGTTCCCGCGCCCGACCGACACACGACGAGGTCTGCGACGGCCAGCGCATCCTCCATCGTCGTCAGGTAGTCGATCACATGCCAGCGATCCGACAGACCTGCTGCCTCGACGGCGGCGCGGACAGGCTCGTCCTTGCCGCGGCCGGTCAGGTGCACGACCTGGGCACCCTCCGGAAGCGCATCGGCGGCACCGGTCATCGACTCGTTCACGTGCAGAGCTCCCAGCGAGCCGCCCGTCACCAGCAGCGTCGGCTCATCCGGGTTGACACCGAGGCGTTCGGCAGCCTCGCGACGCGCCTGGGCAGCGCCCTCAGCGTCTGCGCGGCGGTCCGCAAGCTCAGCGATCGCCGCACGCAGGGGTAGGCCCGTCACGACCGTGCGGCCGTTGCGCGCCTTCAGCGGAGAGGAGGGGAACGTCAGGGCGACAACCTTCGCGTTGCGCGCGCCCACCTTATTCGCCAGGCCGGGGCGCGCGTTCTGCTCGTGAATGACGATCGGCACGCCCGCACGCTTCGCCGCGATATACGCGGGCGTCGACACGTAGCCGCCAAAACCAACGAGGACGTCAGCGCCCTCCAGGGCCTGAGCACAACGCTTTACGGCATCCGCGAAACGACCGGGAAGAGTGAAGAACGCCAGGGAGGGACGCCTCGGCAAAGGAACGCGGGGAATCTCCACGAGCGGGAATCCTGCGGCGGGAACCAGATCCGCCTCCAAACCAGCCTTCGTCCCCAGGACGACAACCTCAGCGCCGCTCTCGCGCAGCTGCGCCGCCGTCGCCAGCAGAGGATTCACGTGACCGGCGGTGCCGCCGCCAGCCATCACAACCTTGACCATATGCGTCTCCTTTACGCGTGTGCGTAACACCAGTGTAGCGAGCCGCGCAGGCCACCAGGTGCCGCAGGCGTCTTAGCGCGCCGAGCGACGGCGAGGAGCGACGCGGGGATCACGCCCAGCCGAGGCCTCGTCGGGGCGGCCGATCATCCAAATACCCGCGCGTGCTCGAGCAAAAGAGGCGACGACGGCGATCGCGGTGATCGTAAACAGGAACGACGAACCGCCGTAGGACACGAGCGGCAGAGGCACGCCGATAACCGGTCCCAGCCCCGTCACGGACAGGACGTTGATGACCGTCTGGATGCCAATCCACGAGGCCACGCCCGAGGCCACGATCGTCACGAACAGATCCGAAGATTCGCGCGCCACGCGGAACATGCCCCAGATCAGCAGGCCCAGGCACAGGAGCACGCCGAGGGCACCAAGCAGGCCAAATTCCTCGCCGACGATCGCAAAAATGAAGTCCGTGTGCGCGGCCTGCAGGTAGTTCCACTTCTCGCGCGAGGCTCCCGGCCCGAGGCCGGTCAGGCCACCCGAGCCCAACGCCCACAGCGAGTGGTCGATCTGTTCGGGAGCGGACTCATCCGGCCCCTTCGAGGTGCCCGGAAGGATCGCCAAAATACGGCGGATACGCGTCGGGTTCGACAACACGAGCAGCACCATCGTCGGAATGGCGAGCATAACGAGTCCGCCGAACCAGCGTTTAGGCAGACCGGCCACCCACATCGCTCCCAGCGCACCAACAGCCACGACCATCGCGGTGCCCATGTCTCGACCCAGCATGACCGCGCCGAGCGCCGTCAGGATCGGCAGGCCGACGGCCAGACTCATCGCCTTCCAATCACCGCGCTTGGACGCCGACTTCGAGACCATGAAACCCAAGAAGACAATGAGCGCAAGCTTGAGGAACTCTGAGGGCTGGGCCATGATCGGGCCCACCTTCACCCAGTTCGCGTTACCGCCCTCCGAGCGTCCCAGAGGGCTGAGGACCAGGGACTGGAAGCCGAGCGCGCCCACGAACATGACGGGAGCCAGGTTCATGAGCCACCGCTGTGGCACGAGAAGGACAATCGTCGCGATCACGAGCGACACAAGAATGATGATGAGCGGTCGAGCGTACGCCGTGTAGGGGTTCTCCCCCTGCGCGATCGCGGTCACGGTCTGCGCGGAAAAACCCATGATGAGGCCGAACACCGACAGCAGAAGAGCCGGCAGAATCACGAGGTAGTACGTCGTCGCCGGGTCGTCCTTGCGTTCCTGGCCCGACCCGAAACGGATACGAGGCAGGGTGACCGTCGGGATGTGCCAGCCGCGCTTATTCGTCGCCACCGGCGCTCCCCCACTGAGCCGCCAGGCGCGACACCGCATCGGCGAATGCGTCACCGCGCTGGCCGTAGTTATCGAACTGATCCCATGACGCGCAGGCCGGGGCGAGCACGACGGTGTCGCCCGGCATGGACAGTGCCACGGCCTCGTTGACGACCGAGAACATCCAATCCTCGTGGCCGTCGACCTCGACGCGAGGGACGTTCGGTGCACCGGCCTGCAGCGCTTCCACGAGAGGCGCGCGCTCCTCGCCGATAACGACGACACCGCGCAGCGTCGGCTCGACCTGGCGGATCAGTTCCGTGAAGTCCTGTCCCTTCGCGTCGCCACCGACGATCCAGATCGCGCTGCGCGGCGGAAGTCCGGCGAGAGAGGCGCGCGCCGCGTGCGCATTCGTCGCCTTCGAATCGTCCACCCAGGTCAGGTCCGCGGCGTGGGCGATAATCGCGCGACGGTGTCCGGCCGGCCGGAACGCGCGCAGACCCGCCTCGACTGCCTCGGGCTCAACGCCGTAGGCGCGGGCGAGGGCCGCGGCAGCCAGGGCGTCCGACACGACCGCGGCGGACGGGTGGGGGCCGTATGCCCCCGCCAAGTCAGAAATGTGCGCGAGGGCGGTAGCGTGACGCGCGCGATCCTCCACGAATGCACGGTCAACCAGCAGGCCCTCGACGATGCCGAGCTGAGAGACGCTGGGCGAGCCGAGGGTCAGCCCGACCGCGCGAGCCCCCTCCACAACGTCGGCGTTTTCCACCATCTGCTCCACGCGTCGATCAGACGCGGGGTAGACGCAGGCGCGGATCGTGTTCTCGTAGACGCGCGCCTTATCGGCCGCATAGGCCTCCACGCTGCCGTGCCAGTCCAGATGATCGGCATCCACGTTCAGGCAGATCGACGCCAGGGGCGAGACCGTCCGCGCCGTGTGCAGCTGGAAGCTGGATAGCTCCACCGCGAAGACCTCGGCGTCGGAGTCAATCGCCCGCGTAATCGGCGTACCGATATTGCCGACCTCCTCGGCCTTGGCGCCCGCGCAGCGCAGGATCTCGCCGAGCATACCAACCGTCGTCGTCTTGCCGTTCGTTCCGGTCACGACCAGCCACGGGCGACCCGCGTGCGGGCCTTCCTCCTGCAGACGCCAGGCGAGTTCCACCTCGCCCCACAGGTCGATGCCGGCGGCCTCGCAGGCCGAGAAGACCGGGTGGTGTGCGGGAATACCAGGAGACACGACGACGAGGTCGGGGCTGGCCTTGACGATCGCTTGTGCAAGGGTCTCGGGGTTATCGTCGACGTGAACATCGACGCCGGCGACGTCATCGAAGAACACGGACTGTCCCCCGCGCGCGTCGAAGGCACGCACTTGCCAGTCGCGCGCGAGCAGCGCGCCAGCAGCGCCCTGCCCGGACTTGCCCCAGCCGACGACAGCAGCGAAACGGCTCATCGAAGTGACACCCACTCCGCGTAGAACATGCCCGCGCCGGCCACCGCGATGATCGCGGCGATCAGCCAGAAGCGGATCACGATCGTCACTTCCTTCCACCCGAGCAGCTCGAAGTGGTGGTGCAGCGGCGCCATGCGGAAGACGCGCTTGCCGGTGGCCTTAAAGACGCCGATCTGGATGACGTCGGACAGGACGACGGCGACGAAGAGGCCACCGACGACGATGGCGAGCAGCTGCGTCTGGGTGAGGATCGACAGGCCTGCGACAGCTCCACCGAGAGCGAGAGCACCCGTGTCACCCATAAAGATTTGCGCCGGCGAGGCATTCCACCACAGGAAGCCCGCAAGGGCACCGATCAGTGCGGCACAGAAGATCGCCAGGTCGAGCGGATCTCGCGTCGAGTAGCAGTTCGCCTGGTTCGCACCGAGCTGCGTACACGCCTGGATGCGCTGGAAGTAGGTGATGAACGTGTACGCACCAAAGACAAAGATCGAAACACCCGCGGCCAGGCCGTCGAGGCCGTCCGTCAGGTTCGTCGCGTTCGACCAGGCCGTCACGATGAGGTTGGTCCAGATGAGGTACAGGACGATTCCCAGACCGAGGCCCGCAAAGCCCAGGGTCAGGGCCGTGGGACGCGCGAAAGAAATCGCGAGGGTGCCCGGATACTCACCGAACTCGTTGGGCTTGATGAGCGTGCCCAAGGCAAAAAGCGAGGCCACGGCGACCTGACCGATGATCTTGCCGGAGGGGTGCAGACCGAGAGAACGCTGACGCATGATCTTGATGCCGTCATCGAGGAGGCCGATGACGCCCAGGCCGACGAACAGGAAGATCAGCAGCAAGCCGGACCACGACGGCCCAGCACCGGCGACAAGAGAGCCAATCAGCCATGCGACGACCGTCGCGAGGATGATGACGACGCCACCCATCGTGGGCGTGCCGCGCTTGGTGAGGTGCTGGGTCGGCCCGTCCTGGCGGATGAACTGTCCGTACTGGTGCATGACCAGGAAACGGATGAGGATTGGCGTGCCCGTCACGGACAGGGCCATCGCGATAATAAACGCGGCAATAAGTCCAATCACCGGGTCGTTCCCTTCTCCCGCAGGATGTCAGCCACCTGCCACGATTGCGAACCGAAAGAACCCTTGACGAGGACGACTGCGCCGTCCTCGGCGTGTTCCAGGGCAAGCCGCGCGGCATCCTGCGGATCCGCGGCAACCTCGCGATTGGGCACGTCGGGTGCTCCCTCTAGATAGTAGTGGGCATCTGTGCCGAGACCAATGAGTGTGTCGACTCCCGCATCGGCGATCAACGCGCCCACCTGCTGGTGAAGCGACTGGGAGTCCTCGCCCAGCTCGAGCATCTCACCGAGAACGGCGATGCGCTGGCTGTCGCGACCAATCGAGGCGAGGGCAGCGATGCCCGCACGCATCGAATCCAGGTTCGCGTTGTACGAGTCATCGATCAGCGTCAGGTCCATCCCGTCGACGCGCAGCTCGTGGACGTCCATGCGGTGCGGGCTCAGCGCACGAGCGCGCGAGAGGACAGTAGCCACGGTCTCAAGACCAACCCCGAGGGTGAGCGCACCGGCGGCTGCGGCCAACGCGTTCGCAACGTGGTGGCGACCCACGATCTTCAGCTCGACGGGGGCTTCCCCTTCGGGGGTCACCAGCGTGAAGGATGCACGGTCGGCGCGATCGAGGCGCACGTCGCGCGCGACGACGTCAGCACGCTCGTTGCCCGACGCCGAGAAGCGGATCACGCGTCCGGTTGCCAACGGCGCCATGGCCTCGACGTTCGGGTCGTCCGTGTTGAGGATGACCGGACCGCCCGGGCGGGTTCCCTTGATGAGCTCGGCCTTCGCAGCCGCAACACCTTCGAAACCGCCGAAGCCACCCACGTGGGCGTGGCCAACGCACAGCTCGATGGCCACGTCGGGGGCGACGATGTCCGTCAGGTAGGTGATGTGGCCGGGCCCTGAAGCACCCATCTCAAGGACGAGGTGACGCGTCGTCTCGTCGGCCAGCAGCACGGTCAGCGGCAGGCCGACCTCGTTATTGAAGGACAGCTTGGGGGCGACCGTCGGCCCGTCCTCGCTCATGATCTGGAGCAGCAGGTCCTTCGTGGTCGTCTTACCCACGGAGCCGGTCATCGCGATGACATCGAGGTCGCCGCCACTGCGCAGCTTCTCGACGTGTGCGCGGGCCAGCGCCCCCAGTGCCTCGGTCGAATCTTCGACGACGATCTGGGTCACGGCCTCGTCAACCTCGTGCTCGACGATGACGGCGACCGCGCCGCGCGTGGCCGCACCGGACACGAACGCATGACCGTCGGCACTCTCACCGCGGCGCGCAACGTAGAGCGACCCTGCCTGAGCCTCGCGGGAATCCGTCACCACGGGCCCCGTCACGGGAACATCGTTCCCCACGAGGCGACCCGACACTGCCTCAGCGATCCACTGGGCTGATGCCTGCATGCTTTACTCCTTCAGACTCACGGGGTCGTCGGATACAGGTTAGCTGACCCCGTAGACGCGGGGATACCCAGGTTCGCGACCGCCGTACGCGCAATGTCGCCAAAAAGCGGGGCTGACGAATCAGATGAGACCGACGCCACCTTCGGATTGTAGAGAACCACGGCGATCGCCAGGCGCGGCGCATCCGCGGGGATAATACCCGCGGTGGTCGACACGAGGCCCGCGGCGCCGTCGATAACGGTCTCTGCGGTACCCGTCTTCACGCCGACCCGGTAGCCCGGGACCTTCGCGGCGCCAGCGGTACCCAGGTCATCCTCAACGACGGATTCCATCATGGTCAGCAGCTGCGAGGCCGCCTGCGCATCCATGACCTGCACGGGCTGGCTGGTATCGGGAACCTCGACCGTTCCATCCGCGTTCGTCCACGACTTCACGATGTGCGGCGAAATGCGCACTCCCCCGTTCGCGATCGTCGCGATTGCGGAAGCCTCCTGCATCGCCGTAATCGCGTAGGCCTGTCCGAACATCGTTACGTAGCGATCGCGGCCCTGCCACTGGTCGGCACTGCGCAGCAGACCCGCAGATTCGCCGGGCAGCTCGATACCGGTCTCCTGACCAAAGCCGAAGCCGCGCATCATCGAGTAGCGCTGATCATCGCTCATCGTCTGACCGATGAGTACCGTTCCCGTGTTCGAGGACTCCGCCAACACACCCGTCGCCGTCAAGGTCTCACCATCGTGCTCGTGGAAGTCCGTGATCGGGCCACCGGCATCGGGCAGATCCAGCGCGTAGGGAACCTGGAAGACGCTCGTCGGGGTGATCGTCCCCTGGTTGAGAGCCGCTCCCACGGTCACGAGCTTGCCCACCGAGCCCGGCTCGAAGGTGTCCTGCACAGCGTGCACCTTCTGAGGCTTAGCGTTGTCGGGTTCCGTTGAGTTCGAATCCGCCATGACGAGGACATGCCCCGTCGCGACATCTTCGATGACGACCGCGCCCCAGTCGGCCTGGTGCTTCGCGACGCGCGCGTCCAGGAGGTCCTGCACCTGGTGCTGAAGGTCAGCGTGCAGCGTCAGCTCGACGTTGCCACCGTTCTTGGGCTCCACCGTCGTCTTCTTGCCGCCGGGCATGACGGCGCCGTTAGGAGCGATCTCAAAGGCCTGCGCGCCCGGGGTGCCCGTCAGAAAGGCATCAAACTGCGCCTCCATGCCCGAGGAGCCCTGCCCTTCGGCGTTCACCGTGCCGATGACCGGGGCCGCCACGTTGCCGTTGGGGTATTCGCGTTCGAAGACGGACTCCCACTCGATCCCGTAGATGTCGAGCTTACGGATCTCACGGTAGGTCACGGCATCGACGTTTCGCTTGATGTACTCGTAGGTCGAGTCACCCAGCATCATGCCGCCCAGCTCAGCCTCGTTCATGGCGAGGAGCGGGGCGAGCTGACGAGCGGCCTCAGCGGGGCCTCGCCCAACCTCGTTGCCGTCATCGTCGCGGTGCACATAGGCGCGGATATTCACCTGGTTGACGGCGATGTCGTAGGTCTGGATCGAGTTCGCCAGAACCACTCCGGTTGCGTCGGTGATCGTTCCGCGTGCGGCCGCAACTTCCGTCGAGGAGGTGCGCACACGCTGCCCCTGGGCGGCCAGGGACGGACCTTCAATGATTTGAAGCTGCACGAGCCGCACGGCGCAGATGCTCAGGGCAAAGATGAAGAATCCCAAGACCCAGCGCGAACGCGTGATGACGGTATCCATAGGCACTCGCCTCCGAGTTACTTCGCGGGGGTTCCAGCCTCGACAGTGCCGGTCTCAAGCGTGATGAAACCCGACTTGCCGGCGGGCACCATGCCGTTCGCCTTGGCTGCCTTCTCCAGTTCCGTCGGCGAGGCCTTACGGTCCAGCTCAGCGCGCATGGTCCACGACTGCGCCTCCAGTTCGTTGAGCACGAGCTGCTGCTCGCGGATCTCAAAGGAGGTCTGCGCCATGCGGGTGTTGAGCACCATCGAGGTCACCACAGACGCCAGAGCGACGACGACGAGGAGGGCCACGACAGCCATCAGGGAGCGGCGCGGGCGGGTGCCCTGGACGAGACGAAGCTCGTGAACCTCGTCGCGGCGCAGCTCTGGGCGCGCTGCGGGACGTGCCTTCGCGGTTGCTGCACTCATGCGAGGTCCTTCCATTCACGGATGAGCTCCGCGCCGCGCAGTCGCACGGAAGCGGATCGGGGATTGTGGTCTTGTTCGGCCTGGTCGGCCTTGTTTGCGCCCTTCGTCAGCAGGCGCAGGCTGGGAGCCATCTCATCGGGGATGATCGGCAGTCCGGGAGGCGCTGCGGACGTGGAGCCACGGCGCAGCACATCTTTGACTATTCGGTCTTCGAGGCTTTGGTAGGACTCCACGACGAGGCGCCCGCCGACCCTCAGACTGGACAGCGCCCGCGGGAGTGCCCGCTCCAAGATGGTCAGCTCGTCGTTGACCGCAACGCGCAGCGCCTGGAACGTGCGTTTCGCCGGGTTGCCGCCCGTGCGCCTCGCAGGTGCCGGGATTGCCTCGCGAATGATGTCCACGAGCTCTCCAGTGCGAGTGATGGGCGCATCGTCTCGGCGGCGGATGATGAGCCTGGCGATGCGGGGTGCAAACTTCTCTTCGCCGTAAGCACGCAGGATGCGGATCAGTTCGCCCTCTGAGGCGGTGGCCAACAGGTCCGCCGCGCTCTGCCCGCTCGTCGCGTCCATTCGCATGTCGAGCGGAGCGTCCTTCGAGTAGGCGAAGCCGCGGTCGGCCTCGTCGAGCTGGAGGGAGGACACTCCCAGGTCCATGAGGACGCCATCCACGCGAGCGCCGGCTCCGAGCTGCTCCTCGACGGCCGCATCGATGTTGTCGTAGGTGGTGTGGACCGCACGGAAACGCGTCCCAAAGCGCTCAAGGCGCGCCGAGGCCAGCTCGATGGCCTGCGGGTCACGGTCGATGCCGATGACGGTGAGCCCCTCAAAGCGCTCGAGGGCACCCTCTGTGTGCCCACCCATGCCCAGGGTTGCATCCACGAGAACGGCACCGGGGCGTTCGATCGCAGGCGCGAGCATGTCGAGGCACTCGCGCAGCAGCACGGGGACGTGACGCTCGCTCGCGGGGCGCGACGAATCGCGCACCGACTCCGATGCATCGCGCATGTCGCGCCTCCTTTACGTCTACTTCCTCGATCCGTCCACCCAGGTCCCCCACCGTGCTCCGCCACCGGGGAAGTGATGTCGGAACAGCGGGCGGAGACCTGGATGTACGGGTCAGAACATCCCGGGAATAATCTCTTCTGCTGTGTTGGAGAAGACCTCCTCCTGGACCGCGAGGTATTCGCGCCAGGCCGAGGCATCCCAGATTTCGGCTCGCGAGCCCGCGCCAATGACGGCGAGCTCACGACCCAGACCGGCGTATGCGCGCAGGTCTGCAGGGACGCTGATGCGCCCCTGCTTGTCCGGGACCTCCTTATAGGCACCCGAGAGCATCACGCGGATCCAGTCACGCGCCTGCTTGGACGACAGGGGCGCGCGGCGCAGTTCCGCGGTCATGTTCTCGAACTCCGACGCAGGGAATGCATAAATGCAGTGCTCCTGTCCGCGAGTGAGGACGATTCCGCCCTCCATATCCTCACGAAAGCGCGCGGGCAGGAACATGCGACCCTTGTCGTCGAGCTTGGGCTCGTACGTACCGAGGAACATGTCACCGCCCTCCCCTGTTCGGAACTTTCCCCCACTTTAACCCACCAAACCCCATATTTACGCAGAAACTTACGGCGTGGCGCGAAATACATCGAGCACAAATGGCGGAATTGCAGCGAAAAAATCAGGTGGAGAAAAGTGGGGAAATCTTGCACACACTCGGTGAGTCGCGCCGTCATGGACGTCGGCTGCCAGAGGCGTTAGCGAGGCGCAAAACAAGCGTAATTCGTTGTTATTGCAGCGTTTTCACGAGGCATGGGAGCGTGAAGAGGGCACCGGTGCCACTCTCGGGGAGGACAGTGGGGAGCGAGGTGGGGAATCCCAGGGAGCACAGTGGAGAGCACAGTGGGGAGCACAGTGGGGAGCACAGTGGGGAGCACAGTGGGGAGCACAATGGGGAGCACACTAAAGCGGGGCGAGCCGGCTAATCCGGCTCGCCCCGCTTCATCAGTCGTATGGAACGCCTAGTCGTTGCCTCGACGGTCGTCCCAGCGGCGCTCCTGATCCTGGATGAAGGAACTCCATCCGCTGCTCTTGTCTGCGACACGCGCGGACGATTCGTCGGCCGACTCTGACGACGATGCTCCCGGTCGCGACAGGGCGTAGAGGATACCGGCGACCGTCAGCGCGAAACCGGCGACCCCCAGGAGGATCGAAAGGATCGAGTAGCCCAGGGACACGGCGGCGACCAGGACAACCATGCCCAGGACCGCTCCGGTCAGGCCCAGCGCGATGCGACGCGGCGCGCGCGGTCCACGAGCCGGCTCGGCTTCCTCCTCGGCCGCGGGGGCGGACATCTGAGAGGCCAACGCCGGGTCTTCCTCGCGCAGGGAAGCTTCCATCTGCTCGAGGATCTTCTTCTCGTACTCGGTGAGAGCCATTGGGTGCCCCTTTCGGACGGTGGTGTCCTCAGCTTAGCGCGTGTGACATGCCTGAGACGAACTGGCCTTACAGGAGCGTTCCCTGCGTGGGCTCTTCGTTGCCGTGGCCACTCCCCTGCCCGTGCGCCGGAGCGCTGGGGCCGGCGGGAGGAGCCCCGGCCTCGTTGCTATCCCCACCGAAGGAGCGCCTGCCCGGCACCTTCTTACCCAGCAGCGTGGCGGGGGCGAGCGCGCCCACGCCAAACTTGTCACGGATCTGATCCATCGCACGCTCGGAGGCGGCGGGCCTCTCATCGCGGTCGAGCGTGACGGCGACGCCGCTCGAGCGCGCCTGCAGCCCCTCCACGCGCACGCCGAAGAGCCGCACTCCCCCGATGGGCATATCCTCGCGAGCAAACAGGCCCTGTGCCGCCTGCGCAATATCGCGCCCCGTGTCGGTGGGTGCCACGAGGCTCACGCTGCGCGTGATCGTATGAAAATCGGTGCCGCGCATCTTGATGCCCACGGTCCACCCCACGACCCCTCCGGCGCGCAGCCTGCGGGCGCAGTCGTGCGAGGCCGCCAGGATGAACTCTTCAATCTCGGCCCGCGAGCGCACATCCTCCTCGAAGGTTCGTTCCATGCCGACCGATTTCTCCGCGCGGGTGGGGGCGACGGGACGCGGGTCGATGCCCCACGACAGGTCGTGTAGGTGGTGGGCGGAGGCGACGCCAAGGAGCTTGGTGAGGCGCGTCAGTGGGGCGTTGGCGAGGTCCCCGATCGTGTCGATCCCCTCCCGATCGAGGATCGCCGCGGTCTTTCCCCCAACTCCCCACAGTGCTCCAACGGGCAGTCCATGGAGGAAGTCGACGGTGGCCGCCTGCGGGATGAGGAGCAAGCCGTCGGGCTTGGCATGCGAGGAGGCGATTTTGGCGACCGACTTGGTGGCGGCAATTCCAACGGATGCGGGCAGCCCGACGGCTTCGCGGATACGCGCGCGGATGAGGCGAGCGATCTGGGTGGGTGATCCCAGCCTGCGGCGCGCCCCGGAGACGTCGAGGAAGGCCTCGTCGATGGAGACCTGCTCGAGGTCGGGGGTGACGGTGGCGAGAATCGCCATGACCTGGCGGGAATAGCGTTGATAGAGGCCGTGGCTGCCGGGGACGAAAGCCGCGTGGGGACACAGGGCACGGGCGCGAGAGGTGGGCATGCCGGCGCGCACGCCCAGGGCGCGGGCCTCGTAGGTGGCGGAGGTGACGACTCCGCGTCCGGACGTGCCGCCCACGATGATGGGGCGGCCGATGAGGCTCGGGTTCTCGCGCATTTCGACCTGGGCGAAGAAGGAGTCCATGTCGACGTGCAGGATCGGCGTGGCGCTATCGTCCGATCCCCAGTCGCGTTTGGCGCGCGCGTCCCTGGGAGCGTTTGACATGTCACCTCCTGTGCCCGTGGGCGTCGTCCATGGTTACAGTGTCCACCATGGCACGCTCATCTTCGTCACGCGACATCTCCTTCGACACGGATTTCGGTCCGGCCCGTATCCGCTGGGACGGTCCGCGCGCGACGCTATTCCTGGGCGACGTCGAATCGTCCGCGGTCGATACGTCGGACCCCACGTACTTGGAGTTCGAGTACATGCAGCATATGGACGCCGTCGTGTCCTCTCTGTGGGGCCCCCAGGATCGTTTCCGCGCGCTCCACGTGGGTGGAGCGGCCTGCGCACTGGCCTGCGCATGGTCCTCGTCTCGCCCGAATTCGCGCCACGTCGCCGTAGAGGTCGACCGTCTTTTGGCCGAGCAGGTGCGTGAGCATTTCCCCATTCCCAAGGCCCCGCAGGTCAAGATCCGCGTGGGCGATGGGCGCGCGGTCCTCGACGGGGCGCGCGAGGGTTCTTTCGACGTCATCGTGCGCGATGCCTTCGCGTCGGGCGTGACTCCCGATCATCTGCGCACGGTGGAGTGTGCCGACCGGGCACGGCGCGCCCTGGCGGCCTCGGGGGTGTACCTCGTCAATTGCGCGCACGGAGGCCCTGCCAACGCGCGTCAGGACGTGGCCGCCCTGCAGGAGGTGTTCCCTTTCGTGGCCTCCATCCAGGACCCGAAGGTGGGGCGAGGGGGACGTCGCGGCAACGTCGTCGCCCTCGCGACTGCTGCCGACGTCGTGGACGTTGATCAGATCGACCGGGCCCTGCGCATGCTCGCTCTCCCGGCCCGCATTACGAGGCCGGCAGACTTGGCGCGCTGGGTGGCGGGCACTGCTGCGCTGACGGACGCGCAGGTGGGATACCCGCAGGCGGACTGACGCTCCAACGCACGGGTGAATCCATGCGCACGGGCGAACCGGGGTGCGTGGATAGAGCTCAGGCGCGGTGACGCGGAGACGAGGGGCCGGGACCGTGCCCGTTGCGACGCGCCTCGATGCGTGCGAGCACGTCCTCGATCGTGTCGGGCTTGGACGGTTCCTCGGATTCTTCGGTGCGCGGGGCGCGCTGAACGGACTCGATCTCCTCGTCCTGGGCGCGCGAGACCTGCGCCAGGTAGGCCTCGATGACGTCACCGATATCCTTCGGGGTCTTCTCCTCGCCGCCCGCCGACGGGCGCTGACCGAGTCCGGGCAGCGGGATCGCACCCTCCCCTCCGGTCCACGCGTCGAAGTGCTCCTCGAGGTTGGAGACCGTGTGCGAGATGTCGGGGTTTCCCTCTACGAGCTTGGCGATGTTCTCCTGGTCCTGCGCGGCCCCCTGCTCGAGGTCACCGACGGGCAGAGACAGATCAGCGAACTTCGCGAAGGAGGTGAGCAGGGCCGAGGAGGCCGCCGGGTAGCCCGTGTCCGCCATGTAATACGGGACTGCGCCGAGCAGCGCCAGCCCGCCAATGCCTCGTTGCCCCATGCGGATCTGCATGAAGGTGGACAGCGGCGAAGGGAACTGCATGTGGTTCGAGATCGCACCAGACCCCGGGGGAAGCAGCGACGCGTCGGTGGCCTGCACGTGCACGGGCGTCGGTCGCGTGTGCGGCACGCCCGAGGGCACCCCGTGCAGCGAGAAGGTGATCTCGACACCGGCGCGCTCACACAGCTCGTTGATCGCGTTCGTGAAGGACTCCCAGTGCGCATCCGGCTCCGCGCCGTGCAGGACCAGGATCGGGTTGCCCATATCGTCTTCGACGAGGTCAAGAACGGTCTCCGGCATCACCATGTCCGGGGAGGACACCCAGTTGTCCACGGTCACGATCGGGCGGTGCGAACGGTAGTCCATGAGCGTGTCCGCATCGAAGGTCGCGACCCGCTCGTTGTGCAGGGAGCGCAGGAGCTGGCCGATCGCCATGCGCCCTGCGGCGCCGGCGTCAATCGCCCCATCAAAGTGGATGAGGAGAATCTTCGCCTTCGCACCGGCGGCGGGCCCGTCGGCATACAGGTCAGTGGCGTTGATACTCACGTCTCCTCCTCATGCTGATTCTTCTGCCTCGTGTCTAACGTACCCGGGCAGCGCCCACCTCGTCACGCGGGAGATGGTTTTGAGCTTTCGGCGAAGTCGGCACACACCGCACATAGGAGAGCACGCGAGACGAAAGTAGGGAACAATAGAAGGCCCATAATCGAGGAGGACCCATGGCCACGAACGAGCACCGCGAGTCGTCGACCGACCTTCCGTTGCCCGAACAGGATTTCGTGGACAGCGCCTACGAACGCCTGGACGCTCTGCGAGCCTCATATCGGCAGCGTCAGGGGCGCATCCACTCGACCCACGGCGTCGGCAACGCCCAGGGATGGACCGAGCGCGAGGCCCTGTCGGCCCACCTCGGCGAAATGGCCGCGCGCCTCGAAGGCGTCGAGGAACGCCTCGTGTTCGGACGCCTCGACATGGCTGATCGTTCAACCCGCCACGTGGGTCGCCTCTCCCTGTCCCACGAGGACGGCACTCCCCTGCTCGTTGACTGGCGCGCACCCGCCGCACGCCCCTTCTACCAGGCCACCTCCGCCGAGCCGGACGGTGTCGTGCGTCGCCGCCACATCTCCACCCGTGACCGACGCGTCACCGGCCTCGAAGACGAGCTGCTGGACGCCTCCCGCGCTTCCGGACTGGAACTCCAGGGCGAGGGAGCCCTCATGCATGCCCTCAGCGAGGCCCGCGACGGCCGCATGGGCGACATTGTTGCCACCATCCAGTCCGAGCAGGACCGCATCATTCGCGCGTCCGACAAGGGCCTCCTGGTCGTCCAGGGCGGCCCCGGCACCGGCAAGACGGCCGTCGCCCTCCACCGCATCGCGTACCTGCTCTACGCCCACCGCGAGCGCCTCGAACGCTCGGGTGTTCTCCTCGTCGGCCCCTCGCGCCTGTTCCTGCGCTACATCGAGCAGGTCCTGCCGTCGCTCGGCGAGACGGGTGTCGTCTCGGTGACGCTGGGCGACCTGGTGCCGGGAGTGAACGCTCGCGTGAGCGAGGACGAAGCCGTGGCCCGGATCAAGGGCCTGCCCGCGTGGGCGAAGATCGTCAAGGAAGCCGTACGGGCGCTGGCCAAGCTCCCCGACAGCGACCAGGTGCTGCGCGTGTGGAACCGCGAGGTGACGCTCACGCGCGCCGACGTGGAGAGCGCGAGGCGGCGGGCGAAGCGCTCGGGCCGGGCGCACAACGTGGCGCGAGAGTCCTTCGCGCGCGAACTCATGGACGTTTTGGCCCTGCGCTTGGCGCGCGAGGCAGGGGACGCGGACTCCGAGGGCGGCGTCGACCCCGAGGTCAAGCGCTCCTGGCTCATCGAAATCCGCGATTCCGTGGACTGCCGACGTGCGATCAACACAGCGTGGATGCCGACGAGCGCACAGACGCTGCTGCGCCGCCTCTACGCTCGTCCCGAGGTGTTGGCGGCGGCAAACCGCAAGGCCGGCTCCCCCCTGCGTCCCGACGAACTCGCTGCCCTCGTGCGCCCCCGCTCGGCGCCGTGGACGGTCTCGGACGTGCCGATCCTGGACGAGTGCGAGGAACTGCTCGGCCCCATGCCGTCGTCTTCCTCCTCGTCGCGCGAGGCCGACGAGGGAGCGATCGAGCGCGCCCGCGAGGCGATCGAGGCCCAGAACCTGGGCGGCGGCATCGTGACCGCCCAGATGCTCGCCGAGCAGGTGGCCGGGCAGGACACCTGGACGCCACTGTCCGAGCGCGCCGCCAAGGACCGCACGTGGGCCTACGGCCACATCGTGGTCGACGAGGCGCAGGAGCTCTCTCCCATGGCGTGGCGCGCCCTACTGCGCCGCTGCCCCTCCCGTTCGTTCACCGTCGTGGGTGACCTCGACCAGCGTCGCGGCTCCAAGCGCCCGCCCACGTGGGAAAAGGCTCTCGGGCCTGCGGCCCGCGCCCTGGCGGCCGAGTACGCGCTGACGGTCTCCTACCGCACGCCCGCGACCCTCACGACCCTCGCCGAAGGCGTCGTCGCCCGCGCCGGCGTCCCCGTTCTCTACCCGATGACTGCCGTGCGCGACGTCGAAGACTGCTACCGCGTCACCCACGTGGATGCGCCCGAGGATGCCCCGGCCTCGTCGAAGGACAACAGCCCCCTGTGGCGCGCCGTCGCCCAGGCCCAGCGCGAGGCCGAGGAACGCCTCGATCGCGAGGCGGGGACCTCCCGCGGCCGCATCGCCCTCATTGTCGGCAACGAACGCGCCCGCGCGTGGGGAGCCGACGTGGACGGCGAGACGGCCCTCTCCGAGCGTGTCAGCCTCCTGTCGGCCGTGGCCTCCAAGGGCCTCGAGTTCGACTCGGTCATCCTCGTCGAACCCGCGGAAATCCTCGGTGACGGCGTCGGCGACCTTTTCGTCGCCCTCACCCGCGCTACCCACGACGTGCACGTCATCCACTGCGCTCCCCTGCCCGCCGGCATGGAAGAGTGGTAGGAGCGACCACACCCTGACACCGCGTGTCCCTTTCGGCTCCCGTCTGCCATGATGGGGACATGACACGCGCACTGCTCCTGGAAAACCCGCACCACGTCGCCGACGATATTTTCGCCAAGTTCGGCATCGAGGTCACCCGCGTGACGGGCGCCCTGTCCGAGGACGACCTCATCGACGCGCTCGAAGGGGTGGACTACCTGGGCCTGCGATCCAAGACCGAGGTCACCGAGCGAGTGCTGCGCGCGCGCCCCGAACTCAAGGCCATCGGAGCCTTCTGCATCGGCACAAACCAGATCGACCTGGCCACCGCCACCGAGATGGGCGTCGCCGTGTTCAACGCCCCCTACTCCAACACACGCTCCGTCGTCGAGCTCGCAATCGGCGAGATCATCGACCTCTCGCGCCGCGTCACCGTCAAAAACTCGCGTCTGCACCGCGGCGTGTGGGACAAGAGCGCGGACGGCGCCCACGAGGTGCGCGGGCACACCCTGGGCATCATCGGCTACGGCAACATCGGCACCCAGCTGTCGGTTCTCGCCGAGGCCATGGGCCTCAACGTCATCTTCTACGACGCCGCCGAGCGCCTCGCCCTGGGCAACGCCACGCAGATGCCGACCATGGAGGCCGTCCTGCGCGAAGCCGACATCATTTCCGTGCACGTGGACGGCCAGGAATCCAACACGAACCTCATCGGTCGCGTCGAGTTCGAGCTCATGAAGCCCGGTGCCCTGTTCATCAACCTGTCGCGCGGGCACGTCGTCGACGTCGACGCGCTGCACGCGGCGCTCGTCTCGGGCCACCTGGGCGGCGCGGCCATCGACGTGTTCCCGGAGGAACCGCGCGCCAACGGCGACCCCTTCGACTCACCCCTGGCGACCCTCGACAACGTCATCCTCACGCCCCACATCGGCGGCTCGACGGAGGAGGCGCAGTACGACATCGGTCGCTTCGTGGCCGCCAAGATCGGCGAATACCAGGCCAGTGGCTCGACCGACATGAGCGTGAACCTGCCGAACTTGACGATGAACATCGGCAAGCGCTCGCGCTACCGCGTGCGCCTCATCCACCGCAACGTGCCCGGCGTCATGGCGCGCGTCAACCAGATCTTCGCCTCCTCCGAGGCCAACGTCGACGCCCAGATCCTGGCCACCGTCGACGAGGTCGGCTACGTGCTCACCGACATTTCGGCGGGCCTGGGGCGCGAGGCGCTCGAGGAACTGAGCCACCTGCCCGAAACTGTCCGACTGATCGCCACGCCGCTGTAAAACTGTCGCATTCATCGCGTTCCCAGCTGGTCAAACGAGGCATAACTTACGGTATCGTAGGGGCATCGTTCCCAAAGGAGGACAGATGGATCTCACGACGAAGCTGCGCGAGCTGTACGCACCGGGAGTCGCCTACAACATCGCGATTCCCGACCGTCCGATCCCGGACATGGTCCTGGAAGTCGCCTCCCGCTACCCCAAGCGCGCCGCGATTGACTTCTTCGCACGCCAGCTCACGTACGCGGAACTTGTTCAGGAGATGCGCCAGGCCGCGGGAGCCCTCCACCAGGCGGGCGTGCGCCCGGGTGATCGCGTCGCCCTTGTCATGCCGAACTGCCCGCAGCACGCCGTCGCCGTCCTGGGCACGATGCTCCTCGGTGCCGTCGTCGTCGAACACAATCCGCTTGCCCCCGCGGGCGAGCTGGAGGGCGAGTACGAGCGCCACGGCGCTCGCGTCACCATCGCCTGGTCGAAGTCCCTGGAGAAACTCACCTTCCTCGGGCGCGGCCACACCACCTTCTGCATGGACCTGACGACGGCTCTGCCCGCCGCCTCGCGCATGGCGCTCAAGCTTCCCGTCAAGGCGGCCCGCGAGAAGCGCGAACAGCTCTCCAGCCCGCGCCCGAGCTGGGCTCGCTCCTGGACGCGCGCCCTGCGCACCGCGACCCCATGGGGCGGCGACTGCCCGTCAACGATGGAGGACGTCGCTCTCCTCATTCACACGGGCGGCACGACCGGCGTGCCGAAGGCCGCCGCTCTCACGCACGCCAACCTCATGGCGAACGTCGAGGAATCAATCACGTGGGTCCCCGTGCTCCACGAGGGCGCGGAGGTCTTCTACTGCATCCTGCCCCTCTTCCACGCCTTCGGGTTCACGATTGGCTTCCTGGCGGGCCTGCGCATGGGGGCGACGATCGCTATGTTCCCCAAATTCGACACCGCGCTGGTGCTGGCCGCTCAGCGCCGGCTACCGTGCACGTTCTTCCTGGGTGTCCCGCCCATGTACGAGCGCCTGCTCGCGGCGGCGGAGGGCACGAACGCGGACCTGTCCTCGATCCACTTCTCGCTCTCGGGCGCAATGCCTCTCTCGGCTGAGCTGGCCGACCAGTGGGAGCAGGCCACCGGCGGCCTCATGATCGAAGGCTACGGCATGACGGAGGCCTCCCCGATCATCCTGGGATCACCCCTCGCTTCCTCGCGGGCACGCGGGGCGCTCGGCATCCCTTTCCCCTCCACCCAGGTGCGCATCGTCGATCCGGAGAATCCCTCCTGCGAGGTTGCCGATGGAGAAGTCGGTGAACTCATTGCCCGCGGACCGCAGGTGTTCTCCGGCTATTGGAACCAGGACGACGAGACCGCCGAAGTGTTCACCGAGGATGGCTGGCTGCGAACAGGCGACCTCGTTCAGGTGCGCGATGGCTTCATCTACATGGCGGATCGACGTAAGGAGATGATCAATTCCTCCGGCTTCAACGTCTACCCCACGCAGGTCGAGAACGCCGTACGTTCGATGCCGGGAGTTCTCGATGTCGCAGCAGTCGGCGTGCCGGCCGGCGAGTCCGGCGAGGATGTCGTTGCCGCCGTCGTCCTTGAGGCGGGTGCCTCCGTCACGCTCGCAGACCTGCGCAAGTGGGCGGAGAAGTCCCTGGCCCACTACGCGCTCCCCCGGCAGATCGTCGTCATGACGGAGCTGCCTCGCTCTCAGCTGGGCAAGGTCATGCGCAAGAAGGTCCGCGAGCAGATCATGGGTGCCCAGGCTGCCGCAACCGACGCGGTTGCCGGTGCGCGCGAGGCTGTCGCGGGTGCGCGCGGCGCCGTCTCCGAGGCCGTCGCCGAGGCGCGCGAGGCTGTCGCGGGTGCGCGCGGCGCCGTCTCCGAGGCCGTGGCCGAGGCACGCGAGTCCATGTCGGAGAGGGTGGCGGGCGCCCGAGAAAGCGCCTCCGAGGCAATGGCCGGAGCGCGCGATTCTGTCGCCGAGGCGATGGCTGGCGCACGTGAGACGGTCGCCGAGGCCGTCGCCGGGGTTCGCGCATCCTCCTCCGAGCAGTCTTCCGCGCCCACCGATGCATCCGATGCACCGGCACAGCGCCACGAGGAGGCGGACGAGGAGTAGTCGTCCCACCACCGTCACAACGATGATGCCCGGCCCCTTCGCGGGACCGGGCATCATTCGCACACGTTGATTAGTCGTCTCCCAGCAGCGTCGGGGCGTTGGAGACGGAGCGCTTGCGCGCAGCACGCGCCTTGCGAGGCTTCTTCGCGGGCGTGGGAGCCGCGGGTTCGACGTCCGCGTGGGCACCGGCCTCGGACACCATGTCACCGCCCTGCGCACGCTCACGCAGCGCCTGAATGGCCTGCTCGAAATCATCAAGGGTGTCGAACTGACGATAGACGGAGGCGAAGCGCAGGTAGGCGATCACATCGAGGTCGCGCAGGAATGGGAGGATGGCTTTGCCAACTTCGTTCGTCGACACGTTGGAGACGCCGGTTGAGCGCAGCTGCTCCTCGACCTGCTGAGCAAGAATCGCGAGCTGATCATCCGAGACCGGACGCCCCTGACAGGCCTTCTTAACACCCGACACAACCTTGTTACGGGAGAAAGACTCGACGACGCCGGAGCGCTTGACGACCTGGAACGAGGACGTTTCGAGGGTAGTAAAACGCTTCTTGCAGTGCGTGCACTCACGCCGACGCCGGATCGAGGCGCCGTCGTCCGCGATGCGCGTATCAACGACGCGCGAATCCGGGTTATGACAGAAAGGGCAGTGCACCCCTCAACGGTACACGCTCAGACCCCCATCTGTCACAGGAGTCCCACGCGTCACCGTCAGCGAACGGGCACGAGGATCCGCTGCCCGGGCTGCAGGGCCCCCTGAACGTCATTCATGCGCTCAATGTCAGCGACAACCTGCTCGAGCGGACGATCCGTCTTGACATTCTGAGCCAGCGACCACACGGAATCACCACTCACAACCGCCTTCGTCACCGTCGGACCGTCGTAGGCTGCGGGCTGGATGGCGAGACCAAGGGCACCGGCCCCCACGGAGAGAACGACCGTCGCGAGCGCGCCAGCGATAATGCCACGACGAGAGGAGCGGGTGCGACGACGCGGAGCTGCAGGAGCCCGCAGGTACGAGGGATCATCAACGCGCTGGGCCTCGACGCGACGACGCGCGGACGGAGCGGTAGAGATGTCACGAACGGTCGCCAGCGGCGCATCCTCCACGGCGCGAAGCGGGGAGCGGCGCGCAGGGAACGAGACGGCAGTCTTCGTCGCAAAGGGGACACTCATGAGAACCTCCAGAAAACTCAATCGAACATCTGTTCGTCGAACACTTGTACGATAGCACGCTCTATGGCCAATGTCGAGACCCACTCGAACATATGTTTCATTTTGCGCGAAATCGGCTTATCCTTGACGTATCTAGTGGACGCCCACCCATGCACATTTGCGTCCACCCCGATGCGAAGGAGAGCCATGACCGAGCGTTCGATCAGCGATCGACACCGCGCGATCTTGCGAGTTATCAACGAAAAGCTGGCATCCAGCGGCTTCCCTCCGTCTGTGCGCGAGATCGCATCTGCAGTCGGTTTGGCATCCCCCTCTACGGTGAAGCATCACCTTGATGCACTTGAGGCTGACGGCTACCTGGTGCGCGAGCCCGGCCTGCCTCGCGCCCTCGACCTCACCGATCGGGCGCGCGCCGAGCTCGGCATCGCCCCTTCATCGCAGCCGTCTGAGAAGGTTGTTCGTATCGAGGTCCCCGTCTCCCACGTCGAGGAAGAAGGCACGGCCATTCCGCTCGTTGGACGCATCGCTGCGGGTGCCCCCATCACGGCTGAGCAGCACGTGGAGGATGTCTTCCGTCTTCCCACGTCTATGACCGGACACGGCGATCTGTTCATGCTCGAGGTGAGCGGCGAGTCGATGGTCGATGCGGGCATCTTCGATGGCGACTACGTTGTCATCCGCTCGCAGAACGAGGCCCGCAACGGAGAATTTGTCGCCGCCATGATCGACGGCGAGGCGACGGTGAAGGAACTGTCCGTGACGGGCGGTCACGTCTGGCTCCTGCCCCACAACGCAGACTACTCCCCCATCCCGGGTGACGACGCCACCATCCTCGGCAAGGTCGTCACCGTCATTCGTTCACTCTGACGTACCACATAAGCGAGTGGCGCCACCCGGGGGGTGGCGCCACTCGCTTATGTGAAGGAGACTCAGAAGCCCAGGTCGCGGGCAACCTGACGCAGACGCTGGGCCGAGGCGGTCAGACCGTCGCGCTCGTTGAGCGTGAGCGGCGGGTTAAGGACTCGTCCGGCGCCGTCGCGGCCCACGATGGTCGGGGCAGCCATGACGACGTCCGAGATGCCTTCCCAGTCCTCAAGCAGGGTCGAGATGGTCAGGACTCGCTGCTCGTCACGCAGGACAGCACCCGCGATGTTCGCGGCGGACAGGCCGATCGCGTAGTTCGTCGCGCCCTTGCCCTCGATGATCTTGTAGGCACTCTGGACGACCTCCTGCGCGATCGAGTTGCGCAGAGCCGAGTCGAAGACGCCGCCGGACAGGGTCGGGCCCCACTGCGACAACGGGACGTTGCCGATCTCGGCGCTAGACCACAGGGCAACCTCGGAGTCGCCGTGCTCACCCGCCACGTACGCGTGGATGTTCTGGGTGGCCACACCGGTCTCGCGCGAGACCAGGTAGCGCAGACGGGAAGTGTCGAGCACAGTGCCCGAACCGAAGACCTGGTTGCGGGGCAGGCCCGTGAGCTTGAGTGCCACGTAGGTGACGACGTCAACGGGGTTCGTGACGAACATGAAGCGGGCATCCGGAGCCACATTCTGCAGGTTCGGGACGATCTTCTTCATCAGGTTCACGGTCGAACCGGCCAGCTCCAGGCGGGACTGCCCGGGCTGCTGCTTCGCGCCAGCCGTCACGATGATCAGGTCGGCACCACGAACGATCTCAACGTCGTCCGATCCCTCGATCGAGCCGGCGGGCGTGAACTGGATGCCGTGGGCCATGTCGAGGGCCTCGGCCTCCACCTTGGCCTTGTTGATGTCCTGAAGGACGATCGAACGGGCGTCGCCGCGCATCGCGCAGGCGTACGCAACGGCCGTACCGACGGCACCGGCACCGATGATAGCGATCTTGGAGGGACGTCCGGAGGACTTTGACGGGTACAGGGTCTGGGCTTTATTTTCCACGAGTGTCTCCTAGAGTCTGGGGCATGTCCATTCTCTCAGATGAGAGCCTCACCGCGCCCGTTAACTGTGCGACGTTTTACACGCTCAGAGGCCGCTCACCCCTACTGGTCACGCACCGTGGAGAGGCGTCGCAGGGCGCCGCGCACAACCTCCGGATCCGTCGTCGGCCACATGGCGGGTAGGGAACGCATGATGAAGCCGCCGTAGCGCTTAGTTACCACACGCGGATCGAGGATCGCCACGACTCCCCGGTCGTCGGTCGAGCGCAGGAGGCGCCCCACGCCCTGGGCCATCATGAGCGCCGCATGCGTGAGGGACACCGACACGAAGCCGTTCCCTCCCCTGCGCTCGACATCCATCGAGCGGGCACGCGAGACGGGATCATCCGGGCGTGGGAACGGGATCTTGTCGATGACGACGAGGCGGCAGGCATCCCCCACGACGTCGACGCCCTGCCACAGGGACATCGTGCCCACCAGGCACGAGTCGCGCTCCTCCCGGAACCGCTGGATCAGCTGCGCCAAGGTCTCTTCGCCCTGCAGGTAGACGGTCAGGTCCGTGCGCTCGCGCAGAGCCTGCGCTCCCGCCATCGCCCCACGTCGCGACGCGAACAGAGCGAGCATTCCACCACCCGAGGCCTGCGCCAGCTCCACGAGCTCGTCGAGCAGCTCATCGGAGGGGCCGTCTCGTCCCGGCAGCGGCAGGTGGGTCGCCACGTAGCGGATGCCCTGGCGACCGTGATCAAAGGGAGATCCGACGTCAATGCCGTGCCAGGGCACCCCAGAGACCGCCATGCCGGCCTGGGCGGCCATGAAGTCGAAGTTCCCGCCGAGCGCGAGGGTCGCCGAGGTGAGGATCGCGGGTCGCTCACCGATGCCGGTGCCACCGATCGCAGCCGACACATCAAGAGGCCCGACGGTCAAGCGCGCGTTGTCCGATTCGTCCTTCGTAATGTAGGCGATCGACTGGTCGGGGTCTCGTCCCCACGCATCGAGAGCGCCGATCAGCTCGTCGATAGCGGCGCGGGCCAGGAGCTTGGCGGCGGGTTCTCCCTGAGCCTCGGAGACCTCGTGACTGGCACGACGGGCCACGCCGTCCAGCACGATCATCGCGTCGACGAGGGCGCTCGGACGATACTCGAGCAGCCCCGCCTCCAGGGGAGCCATGGCCGCGCCCAGCCCGGCTCCGGCCTCGTCCAGGTCGGTGGAATCGATCGAGAGATTCGAGCGCAGGGAGCGGGCCACACGGCTCACGCGGGCGACCGTCAGGTCGGCCGCAGCCTGGGAGCGCACGCGGTCGGCCAGCTCGTGGGCCTCGTCGATGACGACGGCGTCGTACTCGCCGAAGAGTTCGCCCTCACCACACGCGTTGATGCCAAAGAGAGAGTGGTTCGTGACGACGACGTCCGCGTCCGCGGCCTCCAGGCGTGCCGCCTGCGCGAAGCACTCGTCGATGAGCGGGCAGTGCTTGCCCAGGCACTCGGGTTTAGCAACGGATGCGTGGTGCCAGGCTCGATCCGAGACGCCCGGAACCAGGTCGTCACGGTCTCCCGTCGTGGTCTCGCTGATCCACTCGCGGATGCGCAGGATCTCCTTGCCGAGCTCGCCCGTCGGGCCGACGCTCATGTCCCGGTCCTCGAACAGCGTGCCCTCGGTGGGGTACCCGCCGTCCAGCTTGTGTAGGCACGCGTAGTTCGACCAGCCCTTGAGCACCGCAACCTTCAGGCGCGCGCCCGTCGCCGAGGCGACCGCGTCGACAACCACCGGCGCGTCCTTGACGAGGATCTGGCGCTGCAGCGCGAGCGTCGCCGTCGAGACAACCCCTCGTACTCCGTTCGTCGCGCAGTACGTCAGCAGCGGCACGAGGTAGCCCACGGACTTGCCCGTTCCTGTGCCCGCCTGCACGAGGAGATGCTGGCGGTCCTCCAGGGCCGCGGCGCCTTCGGCGACCATCGAGGCCTGCCCCTCGCGCGGGGACCCGCCCATCTGGGCGACGACCGCGTCGAGGACGCGACCCGAGGCCTCGACCAGGTCCGCGCTCACGCTCCGCTCACCGCCGCGTCACCCACGGTGCCGCCCACCGCCTCGCGGGCGATGACGGCGGCCAGGGCCTCGTCGACGCGCGCGACGATACGCGTGCCCGCCTCCACGTACTCCTCGCGCTCGACGTCGCCCTCCTCGTGGATGCGGTGCACGAGGGAGCCGGCCGAGTACGGCAGGATCGCATCGACGGCCACGCGAGGCCGGGGCAGCATGTCTTCGAGGGCCACGCGCAGCGCCTCCACGCCCCAGCCCGTGTGTGCGCTCAGCGGAACAGCGTTCGGGAATACGGTGCGCAGCAGCGCGATCTGCTCGGGCGAGGCAAGGTCGGCCTTGTTCAGCGCGATCAGCTCCGGGATCTCTGAGGCGCCCTCGATCGTGTCGATGACCGCGCGCACGGCCTGCACCTGGGAGACCGGGTCGGGGTGGGCGGCGTCCACGACGTGCAGGATAATGTCGGCCTGGCCGACCTCCTCCAGGGTCGAGCGGAAGGCCTCGACCAGCTGGGTGGGCAGGTTGCGCACGAAGCCAACCGTGTCGGTGAGGGTGTACTCGCGACCGTCGGCGGCACGCGCACGGCGCACCGTCGGGTCCAGCGTCGCAAACAGCGCGTCCTGGACCAGGACACCCGCGTCCGTCAGGCGGTTGAGCAGCGTCGACTTGCCCGCGTTCGTGTACCCGGCGATGGCCACCGACGGCACTGCCCCGCGGCGGCGCGAATTGCGCTGGGTGCGACGGGCGGGTTCCATGCGCGCGATGTCCGCGCGCAGCTTTGCCATGCGCGTGCGGATGCGGCGACGGTCCAGCTCGATCTTGGTCTCACCGGGGCCGCGAGAGCCGATACCCGCGCCGCCCGCGACGCGGCCGCCGGCCTGACGGGACATCGACTCACCCCAGCCGCGCAGACGCGGCAGCAGGTACTCGAGCTGCGCGAGCTCGACCTGCGCCTTGCCCTCACGGGACTTGGCATGCTGGGCGAAAATGTCGAGAATGAGGGCCGTTCGGTCGACGACCTTGGCGTCGACGACGTCCTCCAGCCCACGACGCTGGGAGGGGGCCAGTTCCTCGTCAACGATGACGGTGTCGGCCTCGACGCTGCGCACGATGTCAGCCAGCTCGCGGGCCTTGCCAGACCCCAGGTAGGTTGCGGGGTCGGGCTTCATGCGGCGCTGGATGATGCCGTCGAGCACGCGCGAACCGGCGGTCTCCGCGAGCGCGGCCAGCTCGCGCAGCGAGTTCTCGGCTTCCTCCTCGCTCTGCGTGGTGCGCAGGCCCACGAGCACGACCTTTTCGAGTCGCACCTGGCGGTACTCGACCTCGGAGATATCCTCACGGTCGGAAGCGCCCGTGTCGACGCGGCGCGTGCCCGCACGAGCCTCGCGCTCGAGGGCACCCGCATCCTGGGAGGTGTCCTGACCCATCGTCGATGCGAGCGCCGTTCCCGAGCGCGCGAGGATACGCGCGACAACGTCGTTGACGCGCTGGTCGCGCTCCTCTTTCGAGGAGTCCGCACCTGTGTGGGTCGTGTCCATAACCGTCCTTTTCGTGGGGGCTTCTAGTGTCGCACGCGCCGCCCCCATCTGCGCCTGCGCGCGCGGGCGCGATAGGCTTTCTTCCGTGGACGAACAGTATTTCACCGACTCTTCCCCTGCGAGCGCGGAGGAGATCCGCACGATCGAGGTGAGCGCACGCGGCTTCGACCTGTCAATGCGCGTGTCGTCGCGCGTGTTCTCGGGTTCTAAGCTCGATCTGGGCACGCGTCAGCTCCTGGAGATCGCCCCGGACCTGCCCGAGGACGGGACCTTCCTGGACCTGGGCTGCGGGTGGGGTCCGATCGCGACAATCATGTCGTTGGAGTCCCCGCAGGCTGCCGTGTGGGCGGTGGACGTGAACTCTCGCGCGGTGGATCTGACGCAGCGCAACGCCCAGTCCAACGGGGCGAAGGGCGTGCGCGCACTCAAGGCGGAGGAGGCACTGACCGCCTCGCGGGAGTCGGACACGCAATTCGATGTCATCTGGTCGAACCCGCCCGTGCGCATCGGCAAGGACGCGATGCACGAGATGCTGCTGGCATGGCTGGGCAGGCTCGCCCCCACCGGCGTTGCCTACCTCGTCGTCCAGCGCAACCTGGGCGCGGATTCGTTGATCACGTGGCTGAACGGCCAGGGCTTCCAGGCCTCAAAGTACGCATCCAAGAAGGGCTTCCGCATCATCGAGGTCCGCCCCGCCTGACGCCCGCCTCTTCCTCGACGAGGCCTGGGCCTCGTCGCGCTCTCCGGCCCCGTTTTCTGGGGGCCGGGCTCAGGGCAGGCGGATCTCGGCGACTCGGGTCGCGGGTCCGGTGAGGAACACCGAGGCGTCCGTGATGCGGGGGTTCTCCCCCGACCAATCGATGACGCCGTCGAGGCCGACGATGACCGTTCCGCCCGGAATGTCGACGATCCACTGGGTGGGCGCACCCGGCCCGCGACGCAGTGCCGTGGCGAGGGCCGCCGCGCAGCATCCGGTACCGCATGCCTGGGTCTCCCCCACGCCTCGTTCCAGCACGCGCATCGCGATGTGCCCGTTCTCCCCGCCCGGCTCGGTCAGGTCGACGACCAGCTCGAGGTTCGTCCCCGCCTGGGGCGCCGGATCATAGGAGGGACGCTGGGCCTGCGGGATCTGGGAGACGTCAACGGTGGGCAGGAAAATCTCGCGCAGGGTCTCCTCGTCGGCAAGCTCGACGACCGTGTGCGGGTTGGGCATGTCCACCCAGATACCACCCAGCACACCGTCAACACCGGGAACTCGCACGTCGATCGTCTCGCGCGCCGGAGAGGCCGCTGGACCCATGTCGACACGGTAGCTCGCCCCCTGCCCCTCGTCCTCGGATTCGGGGGTCACGCGTTTGATGCCGCCGCGCGTGGCCACGTCCAGCGTCTGCCCGACCGGCAGATCCACGAGGCCCTCGCGGCGCAGGTGATCGACGAAGACGCGCACGCCGTTGCCGCACATCTCCGCCTTCGAGCCGTCCGCGTTGCGGTAGTCCATGAACCACACGCCGTCGCGTTCGACAGCCCGGATAAAGCCATCCGCGCCGATTCCGAAGGCCGGCGAGCACAGCGTCGCGACCTCGACCTCGCTGGGGTCGTAGTCGTCGTATTGGTCCGTGGCGACGACGAAGGAATTGCCGGCACCGTGGGCCTTGACGACGCGGGCGTGGGCGGGCAGCTGCGTGTTCATCATGGCTCCACCGTAGCCCCCGTCTCCCGGGCGTGCAGCCGCCGATCGTGTCACGAGCGTCCCAGGGCGGCCTCGGCCTCTCGCTGCGTCAGCTCGACGACGTGGCGCGCCACGGCCTCGTTCGAGTCAAAACTCCCCACGTCCAGCCAGTGCACGCGCGGGTCCGGCCGCAGCCACTTGACCTGGCGGCGCGCCAGCTGACGCGTGGCCAGCGCGATAGATTCCACGGCCTCGTCCTCGCTCATCTGTCCGTCGATAACCGCGAGCGCCTGGGCGTATCCCGTGGCACGGGACGCGGTCTTCGCCTCGCGCAGGCCCACATCGATGAGGGCACGCACTTCCTCGATGAGTCCGCCCTCCATCATGGCGCGCGTGCGCACCGCGATGCGCTCATCCAGCTCCTCCATCGGGCGGCGCAGCGCCACCATGAGCGAGGGCGCCGCGAACTCGTGGCGAGGCATGGACGCCGAATAGGGACGCCCGGTCAGCTCGATAACCTCGAGGGCGCGGATGATCCGGCGGGCGTTGTGCGGGTCGATGCGCTCGGCCGAGACCGGGTCGAGCTGGGTGAGGCGATCATGCAGGCCGCGCGAGCCCATCGGGCCCTCGGCTTCTTCTTCGAGTCGGGCGCGCACGGCCGGGTCCGTGCCCGGGAACTCGATGACGTCCAGGAGGGCGCGCTGGTACAGGCCTGAGCCTCCCGCGACCACCGCGACGCCCCCGCGCTCATGAATGCCCGCCACGTCGGCTCGCGCGTGTTTCTGGTAGGCGGCCACCGAGGCCTCGTCGCGAACCTCAAGCACATCGATCTGGTGATGGGCGATCCCTCGGCGCTCCTCCACCGGAGTCTTAGCCGTCCCCACGTCCATGCCTCGGTAGAGCTGCAGGGCGTCCGCGGAGACGATCTCGCCCGCGCCGCTCGCACCCAACGCACCCGGAAGCACGCAGGCCAGTTCCAGGGCCAGATCCGACTTGCCCGAGGCCGTGGGCCCCACAACCGCGCACACGACGTCCGACGCGCGCCTCACCGATGTCTCCATGGCCACCAGTGTACGGGTGCCTCCCGCAGATACCACCCAACAACGGCTAGGCTTAAGACCATGAGCACAACTGACACTCTCCCGGTCACCCTCGACCGGATCACCCAAGCGGTCGAGGCCGTGGGGCTTATCCCCTTCGTGTCCAACACCGGCCAGGTCGCGGCCATCCTGCCGAACCGCACCGTCCGCATCGCTGTCCCCGAGGGCCACCCCGCCCAGGGCGTCGCCGACTACCCGCGTTTCTTCGATCCCTCGCACGCCGATCAGATCGCCTCCGCGGTGCGTCGCCTCAACGCCTCCACCTACCTGCCGAAGGTCACCTCCGGCACAACCGAGACCGGCGCGATCGCCCTGCACCTGCAGCACACCTTCAACTGGGTCGTGGGTGCGACGGACGACCAGGTCGCCGCCGAGGTCTCCCAGTTCATCATGGCCGCCGTCGCCATGATGAACCAGCTTGACATCATGTTCCCCGACCAGTGGACCAAGGAGGGCACCAATGCCTGAGTGGAAGAGCTTTACCTTCGGGGAGGGCGGCGAGGCCGTTCCCGAAACCACGCCCGCCCCCGCTGCTCCCTCCCCCGCGATGGAGGCCGACGAATACGCCGCCAAGTGGGGCACCGAGGTCGCCGAGGTGAGCATCGCTCGCATCGAGAACGTCCTCGAAGGTGACGGACTGCCGCACGGGTCGAGCGAGTTCATCGCCGTCACCCAGCTGGAGGACGTGCGTTTCCAGATTCACCGCGAGCCGGTCGACGCCCCCTGGCTGCAGATCGAGACCCGCATCGAGCCCGACGGCGAGGGCCACACCGAGCTGTCCCTCCAGGCTGTCGCCAACCGCTGGAACACCGAGCACCTCCAGCCCACCGTCATCCCGATCGAAGACGGCGATCAGTGGATCCTCGTGGCCGCCTCGCGTTTCTTCGTGGGCGAGGGCCTCTCGGACCGCCAGATTCACGCGATGCTGCGCCGCGGCCTCATCATCGGCCTGTCGGCGGCTCAGGAGCTGCCCGGCCTGCTGGCCGAGGCCTCCAAGTAACGCCAGCCGCGCATCAAACGAATCGTGCCCCGTTCCTCCGTCTGGGAGGAGCGGGGCACTCTCGGTGGAGTGTGCGCCGACTACATGCGAAGGCGCGGCGCGTACCGCGTACGCGGGGAGGCCACGGGTCGCATAGGGGGGCTCGAATCGACCCGCACTACCGAGAGTGCTCCCGCATGTCGATCGCCTCGTCGTCGTGACGATCGCCACAACACAAAAGTAACGCAGGAGTCGTGGGTCACACGCATGTTTCAGTGAGACATTTTCTCGTTTGTTACTGAGACAAACGATCAAACGTGCAGCGCCCGTCGCGCGTGGCACCCCGGCATGCATGAGCCTCCCCGGGCGCATCGCCCGGGGAGGCTCACATCAGTGCAGATCAGGGTCAGCTCGGGGCGCCCACACGCAGCGTGGGGATACCCAGCGACACCGTGTTGTCAGGTTCGTCCGAGGCCTGACGGGCCTCCCACGCGTCACCGGCGCGCGTGCGGCGTACCTCGAACAGGCCGCCCTGCGCGCCCGAGTCGGCGATCAGGTGGTGCGGAGCACCGTAGGTGACAGTCGCGCGGATCATGTCGCCCGGGCGCGGACGATCGGCCTCGGCCATCCCCTCGGGGAGGGCGACGTGCACGAGACGATTGTCGCGGGCGCGTCCCGAAATACGGTGCGTAGCGCCATCCTTGCGGCCATCCCCCTCGGAGACGAGGACCTCGACCTCGGTCCCCGCCAGCGCGGCGTTATCCTCGGCGCAGATGCGCTCCTGAAGCTTGATGAGGCGCTGGTAGCGTTCGAGCGCCACATCGTCGGGCACCTGGTCCTCGCGGTCGGCGGCGGGCGTCCCGGGGCGCGGCGAGTACAGGAACGTGAAGGCGGAGGAGAAGCGAGCCTGCTCGACGACGTCGAGGGTCGCCTGGAAGTCTTCCTCAGTCTCTCCCGGGAAGCCGACAATGATGTCGGTGGTAATCGCAGCCTCCGGGATGGCGGCGCGCACGCGCTCCAGGATGCCCATGAAACGCTCACGACGGTAGGAGCGGCGCATCTGACGCAGGATCGCGTCCGACCCGGACTGCAGGGGCATGTGCAGGCTCGGCATGACCGTGGGGGTCTCCGCCATAGCGGCGATCACGTCATCCGTGAAGGCTGCGGGGTGGGGCGATGTGAAGCGCACGCGCTCGATGCCCTCGACGCGGCCCACGGCGCGCAGCAGGTCGGCGAACGCGCCGCGCTCACCGAATCCGACGCCGTAGGAGTTGACGTTCTGACCCAGCAGGGTCACTTCGATAGCACCCTGCGAGGCGACGGCCTCGACCTCGGCGAGAATGTCGCCGGGGCGACGGTCACGTTCCTTGCCGCGCAGGTGCGGAACGATGCAGAACGTGCATGTGTTGTTACAACCCACGGAGATGGACACCCATGCGGCGTACGCGCTCTCACGGTGGGTGGGCAGGGTCGAGGGAAAGACCTTGAGGGATTCCTCGATCTCGACGGCGGCCGCGCGGTTATGCTCGGCACGGCGCAGGAGCGCCGGGAGCACGTCGATGTTGTGCGTGCCAAAGACGGCATCCACCCACGGAGCCTTCTCGACGATGCCGTCACGCATCTGCTGGGCGAGACAGCCACCAACCGCGATCTGCATGCCGGGGCGCGCACGCTTGACGGAAGCGAGCTGACCGAGGTTACCGAAAAGGCGGGTCGCTGCGTTCTCACGCACGGAGCAGGTATTGATGACGATGACGTCGGCGCCCATGTCGCCGGCGTCGGTCGCGCGGGCGGCAGCCTCAGGGACCTGCTCAACGGGGACGAGGCCGGCCTGCTCCAGCAGACCCGCCATTCGTTCGGAGTCGTGTTCATTCATCTGGCAGCCGAGCGTGCGCACCGCGTAGGTGCGGGGCGCCGTGGTGCCGTCCTGCGTCATCGTATTCATCGCAGTGAAGTCTAGTCGCCCACCTGCGCACCGGCGAAGTCGAGCACGTCACGCACCAGGACGATAGCCGCGTCGATCGCGCCCGCACGCACGGCCGCTCGATCACCGTCGAGGTGCAGGAGGCGATGCTCCTCCCCCACCGGGTGAACGCAGGCGATGTGGACGGTTCCCGCGGGGAACCCGTCAGCGGGGCCGGGGCCGGCGACCCCGGTCGTCGATACGCCGATGTCTGCGCGGAACAGCTCGCGCACCCCTCGGGCCATCTGACGAGCAACCTGCTCATCCACCGGACCCGTCGCCGCCAACTGGCTCTCCGAAACGCCCAACACCGAGGCCTTGGTATCGACCGCGTAGGTGCACGCACCCCCGCGTACGACGTGAGAGGCACCGGGTACGTCCACGAGGCGCGCGACGAGGCCGCCTCCGGTCAGCGACTCCGCCGTCGCAACCGTCAGGCCACGCTCAGTCAGATCCGCTATCAGGTCGGCGAGCGCCTCATCGCTCACTGCGGTCACAGTCCCCACTGCCATGCCTCCTCGGTACCGCTCTCCTCGTCGCCCCACGTGTCGAGGGCGTCGCGCACGGCGGCAGACGCGACAGACGGCGAATACCCCTTGCGTGCGAGCATGGAACTCAGTCTACGGTAGGCGGTCTCGCGCGGGACGCCCGCAAGGGAGCGACGCTTGCGAGCCACCAGCTGTGCCGCGCGCTCCGCCTCGTCGTCCCGATCGATCTGAGACAGGGCACGCTCGATCGTCGACGAGTCCAGCCCCTTGCGCACGAGGACTTCGCGCACTGCTCGACCAGACGCTCCGGTCCCCGAAAAACGCGAGCGGACGAGCGCGTCCGCGTACGCCTGATCATCGACGAGACCAACGGCCTCAAGACGGTCGACGACGCGGGCGGCGATCTCGGCGCTGAAGCCTCGCCCTTCAATCGCGCTGGTCAACTCCGAGCGGGAACACGCGCGCGCGTCGAGCTTGCGCAGGGCGACCTCGCGCGCGGCCTCGATCGCCGCCGTGCCCGTCAGGGCCGCATTGCGTTCACGGGCGCGCGCGAGCCTCTCGCCCGGGGAGGAACGCCGGTGACGTTCCTCCCCCAGCTCGGGATGATCTTCAGGATCCAGGTAGCGGACCACGACTCAGAAGCCCGCGTCCTCGTCAGGATCGATGTCGGGCACGTCCTGGGACGCCTGGTCCGGATCCGGGGCCTCGCCGATGCCCAGCGAGACGAGGATCTTCTGTTCGATCTCGTTAGCCAACTCGGGGTTGTCCACGAGGAACTGACGCACGTTCTCCTTGCCCTGGCCCAGCTGGTCGTCGCCGTAGGTGAACCAGGAGCCGGACTTGCGCACGATACCGGCCTCGACGCCCATGTCGATAATCGAGCCCTCGCGCGAAATGCCCTTGCCGTAAACGATGTCGAACTCGGCCTGCTTGAAGGGCGGGGCCATCTTGTTCTTGACGACCTTGGCGCGCGTGCGGTTACCGACGGGGGCGCCGGCCTCCTTGAGGGTTTCGATACGGCGCACGTCGATACGCACGGATGCGTAGAACTTTAGGGCCTTACCGCCCGTCGTGGTCTCCGGGGAGCCGAAGAAGACACCGATCTTTTCGCGCAGCTGGTTGATGAAGATCGCGGTGGTGCCAGTGGCGGACAGGGCGCCCGTGATCTTACGCAGGGCCTGGCTCATGAGGCGGGCCTGCAGGCCGACGTGAGAGTCACCCATTTCGCCTTCGATTTCCGCCTTGGGCACGAGCGCCGCAACAGAGTCAATGACGATGATGTCGATGCCGCCAGAGCGGATCAGCATGTCGGCGATCTCGAGGGCCTGCTCACCCGTGTCAGGCTGGGAGACCAGGAGGGAGTCCGTGTCGACGCCCAGTGCGCGGGCGTAGACGGGGTCGAGAGCGTGCTCAGCGTCGATGAAGGCCGCGTTGCCGCCGGCCTTCTGGGCATTGGCGACAGCGTGCAGGGCGACCGTGGTCTTACCGGAGGACTCGGGGCCGTAGACCTCGATGACGCGGCCACGCGGGAGGCCACCGATGCCGAGGGCGACGTCGAGAGCGAGGGAACCCGTGGGGATCACCTGAACGGGCGGGCGGTTGTCATCGCCCAGGCGCATGACGGAGCCCTTGCCGAACTGCTTATCAATCTGCGACAGGGCGACTTCGAGAGCCTTATTGCGATCGTTGGTCGCGGGCTTTGCGGCGGGTGCTTTACGGGCTGCCATGGTGATCCTTTCGTCTGCGGCCTCTCCGGCCTGCGGGTGTCCTGGCCTGGAATGCCACCCCTCTCCGAGGCGACATGACGAGTATGCGACCGGCCATCGTCATCTGCGTCCCGCGCACGTCACCCCTGTGGATGACACGCGTCGGAGCGTCGTCGCCCACAAGCTTAAATGGAACACATGTTCGACCATCGATCGACACGCCGCCCACCAATCAGACGGACATCGATCACACCGACGACCCGAGTCGGTCAGCGCCCCCGCTCACGTGGATCCACGCGATGAATCCAGCGCGCATCCTCGCGCCCGGTTTCCTCGCACAGGGTCGCCCAGACCTCGTCCGGGTTCACGCCAGCGGACAGCGCCTCGCGCGCGGTCGCCCCTAGCGAGGCGAGATAGAGGTCGGAGACATACGAACGGCCGAGGGCCGACCCGAAGGTCGCCTCGACCGCCTCGTAAAACTCAGAGTGCTTCACGCGTCAGGAAATCAGCGTGACGGGCACGATATCGTCGGGCACCGCGTCGGGAATGACCGCACCATCGATAATCGCCATGCGCTCGGAAACCTCGCGAAGCACGAACCACAGCGGCACGCGCAGAGCCGAGGTGATCGCCTCGAGCAGCTCCGACGAGGCTTCCTTCTGGCCGCGCTCAACCTCGGACAGGTAGCCGAGGGAGACCTGGGCCTCCGAAGAGACTTCGCGCAGGGTTCGACCCTGGCGCTGGCGGATGCCACGCAGGACATCGCCCAGTTCGCTGCGCAGCAGCGGGGTTTCGCTCAGTGTCTTTTCCATACTGTTACTGTAGCCGTTCTGTTTCGAGGGACGCATTGTTAGTTCGCGCATCGAAACGCTGTGACGTTCCGCTTTCATTCCTCGCGTTGCATTCATACCCGTACAACGTGGACACTTTCAGGCTTATTCCACCGACGAGTTGATCTCGATATGGGTTGCGTCACCCACGCTCAACTCTGGACATGCTGTCCCGCAGTGCGGCGGCGTGATGGCACAGGCTCCTCCGGAGCATCGTTATCGCCAGAGTCCGCCACTGCCTCGCCGACCGCGGCTTCGCCAGTGCTCGCCCCGCGCATGAGGCGCACACCATCGATGACGTACATGAAGCCCGAGTAGAGCGTCAGCGCGAGCGCAACGCCCGCGAAAATCTGCCCGAGGCGAATAAGAAGGACAACCCACCACTCATTGGCCTCGTTCAGCGCCGTGAAGTGCGCCCACGGGATGAGCAGGGTCCCCAGGGCCACCATCTGCATGAAGGTCTTCAGCTTGCCCGCCTGGTTGGCAGACACGACGACACCGCGGCGCAGGAAGAAAGCACGCATCGCGGTGATGCCCAGCTCTCGCACCGCGATGAGAATCGTCAACCACCAGGGCAGATACCCCTGGTAGGACAGCAGGCCGAAGCCGCACAGGGTCAGGGCCTTGTCGGCGATAGGGTCGGCGATGCGGCCGAAGTCGGTGATCTGCCCCCACGAGCGCGCGAGTTCCCCGTCGAAGCGGTCCGTGATCGCGGCGACGGCGAAGACGACGAATGCCGCCCACAGCGCGATCCACGACTGCTGAAGGCCGAGAACAATGAAGACCGGAACGAGGACCAGACGCAAAACGGTCAGCACGTTGGGCAGGTTCACCAAGGGAACCTTGCTGTCTCGCTGCACGCGCGACACGTTCTCGCTCATGACCGTTTCCTTTCCGCTCAGCGGCCCGTGAGCTGCCAAGCGTCCTCGTTGTCCTCGGGTTCCTCGTCGACCCAGTCGGGCGAGGACCCACCAAAGTTATGACCAGAGTAAGGGTCAACCCCACTGCCGCGCGAATCGCCGGCGCCAGCCGTGCCCATTTCGTAACCGGATGCGGGAGCTGCATCGGCCGGGGACGAGGCAGGAGCCTCCCCCGCAGCACCCGCCGCAGCACCGATGGCCGGGCTGGGCGCCCCCTCGTGAGCGGCCGGAGCGGGCGCGGGGGCGTGCTCAGGCTCGGGCTCGGCGATGCCGGCTGACTCTCCGCGCAGCATGGCGAGGACCTCGGGCAGCTGTTCGGGGGTGACGAGCACCTGGCGCGCCTTGGATCCTTCGGAGGGGCCGACGATTTCGCGCGACTCGAGCAGGTCCATGAGGCGACCGGCGCGGGCGAAGCCGACGCGCAGCTTGCGCTGGAGCATCGATGTGGAGCCGAGCTGGGTGGAGACGACGAGCTCGGCGGCCTGCAGCAGGTCTTCGAGATCGTCTCCGATGTCCTCGGCGACCTTGGCTTCCTTCTTCTCCGGCACGACGTCGTCGCGGTAGTGCGTCTCCATCTGGCTCTTGACATGGGAGACGATCTGGTGGATCTCGGATTCGGAGACCCAGGCACCCTGGACACGCATGGGCTTGGAGGCGCCCGCGGGCAGGTAGAGGGCGTCACCCTGGCCGATGAGCTTTTCGGCGCCGGGCTGGTCGAGGATCGTGCGCGAGTCAGTCAGCGAGGAGGTCGCGAACGCGAGGCGCGAGGGGATGTTGGCCTTGATGAGGCCGGTGACGACGTCGACGGAGGGGCGCTGCGTGGCCAGAACCAGGTGGATGCCGGCGGCTCGAGCGAGCTGCGTGATGCGCTGAATCGACGCCTCGACGTCGCGCGGGGCGACCATCATGAGGTCGGCGAGCTCGTCGACGACCACGAGCAGGTACGGGTAGGGGTGCAGCGTGCGTTCCAGCCCGGGCTTGGCCTGGACCTGTCCGGCGGCCACAGCCTTGTTGAAGTCGTCGATGTGCTTGAAGCCGTAGTCCGAGAGGTCGTCGTAGCGCGCGTCCATCTCCTTGACGACCCATTCGAGGGCCTCGGCGGCCTTCTTGGCGTCGGTGATGATGGGCGAGATGAGGTGCGGGATGCCCTCGTAGATCGTGAGTTCCACGCGCTTGGGGTCGACGAGGATCATACGCACCTGCTGGGGCGTCGCACGCATCATGATCGACGTGATCATGGAGTTGACGAAGGAGGACTTACCGGAACCGGTCTGGCCGGCCACCAGCATGTGCGGTGTCTTGGCCAGGTTGGTGACGACGTAGCCGCCTTCGACGTCCTTGCCGACGCCGACGACGAGCGGGTGCTGGTTGCGGCGGGCAGCTGCGGAGCGCAGGACGTCACCGAGGGCCACGTTTTCACGGTCGGCGTTGGGGATCTCGATGCCGATGGCGCTCTTGCCGGGGATCGGCGCGAGAATACGCACGTCGGCGGAGGCCACCGCGTAGGCGATGTTCTTCGACAGGTTGGTGAGCTTGTCGACCTTCACGCCCGCGCCGAGGACGACCTCGTAGCGGGTGACTGTCGGGCCTCGGGAGAAGCCGGTGACGCGAGCGTCGACGTTGAAGTCTGCGAAGACCTGCCCCAGGGCCGCGACGACCTGGTCGTTGACGGAGGATCGGGTCATGTGGGGCGGGCCGGAGACCAGGAGGTCCTCCGAGGGGAGCGTGTAGCTGATCGAGTCGTCGAGGTTGGGCTGGAAGGCCCCTTCGGGCTCGTCGGTGATCGGCGGGGGCGCCGGCTCGTCCTCGGGCTCCGGTTCGGGCTCTGGCACGTGCGCGGGCACCTGGACGGGCGCGGGGGCCACGGCGGGACGCATCTGGGTGAGCATCTCGGTGGGCGCGTCGGGCGTCGTTGCACGAGGCCGGGGCGCGGGAGCCGGGGCGGACGCGGGGGCCGCGATGGCACCGGATTCCAGGAGGCGGGTCTCCCCCACGGATTCCGTGTCGGTCGCCTTGCGGAAGGACTCGTCGCCGTCGTATTCGTCGAGGAACGCGTCGTCTCCCGCTGCGAGGTCTTTGCGCGCCTTGCGGCGGGCTTCCTTGGCGGGGTCACCACCAGCCTGATCGGCTTCCTCGGCGTCGCCCTCGGGGCGCTCACCGCTGAGGTGGGCGGCGAGGTCGCGCAGGCGTGCGGGAACGTCGGCGACGGCCGTACGCGTGGCGAGCAGGATCGAGTAGGCCAGAAGGAGGATCATGAGGGCACCCGCACCCCAGCCGGAGAGCAGCATGGCGAGGGGGCGTGCGACGAACCAGCCGAGCAAGCCACCGGCCGCCTCGATGCCGGGTTCGGTGCCCATCGCGGGGTTTCCACGCGAGATGTGGACCAGGCCGGTGAGCGCTGCGGTGATGCCGATGCCGCCTGCCACGTGGTGGGGCAGCGCGGATCGCCCGGATCGCGCGGAGACGAGCTCGACGGCCAGGGCGATCAGGACGAGGGGCAGGACGACCGAGAAGATGCCGAACAGGCCGGCGGAGGCGTGGTGGATCGCATCGCCGGCCTCGCCGGAAATCTGGAACCACTCGCGCAGCGCGATAACGATGGCCGCGGCAACTGCAACGAAGGCCGCAGCGTCACGCTTGACCTGCGAATCGGTTGCCTTCCACGCGCGCACGGCACCGACACCGGCGCGGCCGAGCGCGGAAAAGAAGCGCGCCAGGAAGCCTGGCTGCGTTGCTTCGGGCTGGGGCGCTTGGGCGGACTTGTTCGAGCCTCCCTTGGCGCGCGGGCGCGCGGGAGCCTTACCGGACGACGAGCGTGGAGACGATTGTGCCATGATCCTTCCACCATATCGCCCGCCGCGGCCCCACTCTGCCAGGCGCGCCGCGCGAGATCAGCGCAGGATGTTGGTAACAACCCCGGTTTCGAGTACGTTTTCAACCTGCTCGCGCGTGGGAACGGGCAGAGCCGACTCGTGGGAGATGGCCAGCGCGCCACCCGCGTTCGCCATGAGGCACGCGGTCTCCAGGTCGTAGCCCATGGCCAGGCCCGCACACATCTCACCGATGTGGGTATCGCCCACGCCCGCGGTGTCCGCGATACGCGACTGGAACGCGGGAATCGAGATGACGGGAGCATCCGCAACCTTCTGCAGCTCGCAGCCCCGCTCCCCCACGCGGCGAACCGTGGCGGCGTCCGGGCGCATGTAGGTGCGGATCGTGGAGCCGTGACGGTTGGCGTCGAGAATACCGGCGAGAGTGGAGGCCTCCCAGCCGTTCATCGTCACGACGTCGGCACGGGGGAAGATCATCTCCCACGCCTCAACGGGAACCTGCGCGACTGCGGGAGACACCGAGACGACGAGCGTCACGAAAGGCGGCAGTGACGCGGCCCATTCGCTCAGCTCGGAAGCCGCGTGCGCGCTCGTCATGTCGGAGGCGGCCACGTGGACAACGTCCCCCTCGCGCAGCTCGATGCTCGCAAGGGCACCGCGCGATGGCTCCGATTCGACGCCGGCCGTCACGACCGAACGCATCGACCCATCTTCGACGATGAGCTGAATGACGACGCCAATGTCACCCACCAGTTCGGGGGTCAGGACCTCGACGCCGGCCTCAACCAGCTGCTGACGAACGGCGAAAGAGTTCGGACCCGTGCCAAGCGGCGACGCGGCCGCAGTCGGGATGCCCATGGCCGCGGCGGCGCACAGGGTCGTGAAGCCACCGCCCGGGCGCGAGCTGGCGGCATCCGCATGAACGGATCCACCACGCTCCGGCACGTATGCGATGTGCATCGGCAACACGAGCGCAACAGAGTGCGTCGAAATAAAACGACCCGACACGTAGATTCCTTCCTTCAAGCGCGCGCTACCGCCCAGCGCACCAGGGCCTCGTCAATGAAGACTGCCAGACTACTGCTCGGTAACGACCGGAACGATCATAGGACGACGACGCAAGCGTCGCGCAACCCAGCGTCCGATCACGCGGCGCATCGCCTGCTGCAGGACGTAGGGGTCCTGCCCGCCGGGAGCAGCCGCGTCCTTGAGTGCCTGCGTGACGTCGGGGAGGATCTCCTCGAACACCGAGTCGTCCTCGGCCATACCAATCGCGCGAATCTCCGGGCCGGCCAGGACCATGCCCGAATCGTGCTCGACGACCGCGAAGATCGAGATGAAGCCCTCCGACCCCAGGGTGCGGCGTGTCTCCAGCTCGTCCTCGGAAATCTCTCCGATCGAGCGGCCGTCCACGTACACGTACTCGCAGGGCACGATGCCCGACACGCGCGCGACGCCGTCCTTGAGGTCGACCGTCACGCCGTCCTCGGCCAGGACCACGTTCTGCGGGTCGATGCCCGTCTTGACTGCCAGCTGACCGTTGCCCACCAGGTGACGGACCTCGCCGTGGATAGGCATGACGTTCTTGGGCTGAACGATGTTGTAGCAGTAGATGAGCTCGCCGGCGCTCGCGTGACCGGACACGTGCACCTTCGCGTTCTCCTTCGACACGACGCGCGCACCCAGGCGGGTCAGGTCGTTGATGACGCGGTACACGGAATTCTCGTTGCCGGGAATCAGCGAGGAGGCCAGCACGACCATGTCGCCCGGTTCGATCGTCACGGTGCGGTGCGATCCCACCGACATGCGCGACAGCGCGGCCATCGGCTCGCCCTGCGAACCGGTCGCCATGTAGACGCGCTCGGAAGGCGGCAGCTCACCGATGCCCTTGAGGTCCACGATGATGCCCTCGGGGATCGACAGGTAGCCCTTTTCTTCCGCGATGCGCATGTTGCGTTCCATCGAGCGGCCCACGAAGGCCACGCGACGCCCGTGATGGGCGGCCGCGTTGATGACCTGCTGGACACGGTGCACGTGCGAGGCGAAGGAGGCGACGACGATCTGGCCCGTGGCCTCGCCGAACACCTGGTCGAGGACCGGGCCGATCTCGCGCTCGGGCGTGATAAATCCGGGCACCAGCGCGTTCGTGGAGTCCACCATGAACAGGTCGACACCCTCCTCGCCCATGCGGGCGAAGGCGCGCAGGTCGGTGAGACGGCGGTCCAGCGGCAACTGATCCATCTTGAAGTCACCCGTGATGAGGACGTTGCCCGCGTCCGTGCGCACGAAGACCGCGAGCGCGTCGGGGATCGAGTGGGTGACGGAGACGAACTCGAGGTCGAAGGGACCGACGGTGAGGCGGTCGCCCTCGGCGACGACGTTAAGGCCCGGGTCGGGCAGGCGGTGTTCGCGCAGCTTGGGTGCGACGAAGGCCAGGGTCAGGTCGGATCCGTAGATCGGAATGTCTCCTCGCAGCTTGAGGAGGTAGGGCACGGCACCGATGTGGTCCTCGTGGCCGTGGGTGAGGACGAGGCCGACGACGTCGTCCATGCGCTCTTCGATCCAGGAGAAATCCGGCAGGATCAGGTCGACGCCGGGCTGGGTCTCCTCGGGGAAGAGGACGCCACAGTCCACGACCAGGAGCTTGCCCCGGTATTCGAGGACGTTCATGTTGCGGCCGACCTCGCCGAGACCTCCCAGCGGGATCACTCGCAGTGCGCCATCTTCCAGGGGCGCGGGTTCGCTGAGGTTCTCGTACAAAGACTTCATGATGCCAGTCTGCCACGTTGGCACCGCTTTGCCCGCATCGGAAGACATGTTGGGCAGGTCGGCCCTCTCACATTTGACGCGTTCGGAGGGCGCTGAACTACTCGCTCTCGCGCAGATGGCCGTCCTCCATGACGTAGCTGCGGTCCGCGAAGCGCTGCGCCTCGGCCTCGTGCGAGACGACGAGGACGGCTGCTCCCCGGTCGGCGGCGTCGCGCAGGAGGGTGAGGGCAGCGGTCGCGTTCGCGCTATCGAGGCCGGCGGTTGGCTCGTCTGCGACGACGATCGCGGGGTCCATGAGGAGGGCGCGCGCAATCGCCATGCGCCGCAGCTCACCGCCCGACAGCTCGGTGGGCGCAGCGTCGGCGAGGTCGCCCAAGCCCACGGAGGCCAGCAGCTCGCGGGCACGGTCCGCGGGCGCCTCGTCCTTGGTGTAGAGGATCGAGGGAAGCAAGACGTTGTCGAGGACTGTCAGGGCTCGCAGGGCCGTGTGCCCCTGGGGGATGAGGCCGATACGTTCATTGCGCAGGCGCGAGAGCTCCTCGTCGCGCAGCGAATACAGGTCTGTGCCGTCCAGTCGTACGTGTCCTGCGGTCGGCGTGAGGATGCCGGCGAGCATGTTCGCCAGGGTGCTCTTGCCGCTGCCGGAGTGCCCCGAGACGACGGTCAGTTGGCGCTCCTCCAGGCCGATATCCAGCGGGTGGACGGCCGTGAAGAGGCGCTTTCCCCCGCGGGCTCGGGCGAATTCTTTCGTGAGTCCCGTTGCCTCGATGATCATGTCATTCCCCTTCCTTGAGGGCCAGGCTGGCGTCCATTGTCGTCACGTACCGTAGCGCTATCCACGAGGAGACGAGGGCGACGAGGCCCACCGACGCGAGCGCTCCCAGCGCGAGCAGCGCCAGCGTGGGCAGCGACGGGACGAGGAATCCCCCTCCCAGGCTTTGGCGTACGAGGCCGGAGAAGGACACGAGGAGGACACCGGAGACGACGATGCCGCCCACGCCACCGAGCGCGTTGACCGCGAGGGCCTCGCGAATGATAATGCGAGAGATCAGCCGACGGTGTGCTCCGGCGGCGATGAGGGTTGCGAACTCTCTCCTGCGCTCGACGATCATCAGGACGAACATGAGGGTGATCATAAGCAGGCCGACTCCCCACGCGACGGCGATGAGGGTGGTGACCGTACGGGAGGTCGCCTCCAGTGATTGCGCGATGCCACTGACAAGCTTTGTCGACGTGGCCACCGAGACGCCGGGGACCTGCTCGCGGATCTGCGCGGCCACGGCCTCGGCGTCGTATCCGGGTGCCACCTTGACCATGACCGAGGAGATGATGCGGTCGGTTTCGAGCGTCGAGTACTTGTTGAGTCCCTTGCGCAGCGACGAGTCGATGACCTTCTTCGCGGTCTCGAAGTTCATGTAGACCGCGTTGTCGAGGGTCGATCCGGTCGGGTCGAATTGGCCGACAACCCGAAGGGTGTTGTCAAAGAGCTGGAAGTTCTCCGGGTCGTTGGCGAGCACGTTGGCGCCGACGATCACCTCATTCTCCCCCAGCTGCGTCTGCCCGACGGCATCGTTCATCCACGGCTGGATCGTGAAGTCGGTGGCCGGGTCGTAGGCGATCACCTGGTAGCGGCCCGAGCAGCAGCTCGCCCTCGCCGAGGCGAGGAAGAGCTGGGAGGAGGCGGCCTCGACGCCGTCGACGGCTGCGACTGCCTCGCGCGTGGACGCGTCCATGTAGAAGTACGACGGTTCGGCGCTCACGAGGAAGGTCTGCGCGTCGAAGTCGGTGTCGGCCTCGTCGGGCGTCACCATGATGTCGGCTCCGAGGCGCGACTGGGTCGTGCGCAGGCCGTATTCGATGCCTTGGACGACCAGCGTTCCGCCGAAGATCGTCATCGTCATGAGCATGGAGAAGAAGACCAGGGCCCCCGTCCGCACGGGGTAGCCGCGCAGATTCATCCATGGAAGTCGCGACAGCGACAGCATTGCGTCATTCCTCCTTGACCGTTGTCCCTACACCAGGACAGATTTATTCCCCGTGGCCGCACGGCTGACCCGAGCGATCGCGAGACGCGTTCCGGCGACACCGACGCAGGTGACGGCGACTATTGACAGGCCCGCGAGGGGCAGCGACGTCGCGGGGGCGGCAAGGGCCTCGACGAGGCTCCCGTCCCCCACGAGTGGCACGGTGAGGGCTGCGAGGCAGACTCCCACGAGCGCTCCGGCCACGTGAAGCAGCGCTGATTCGCTCAGCATGACACGGCTCATGATGGAGCGCGATGCCCCAATGGAGCGCCACACGGCCAGTTCCTGCAGCCGTTCGTTCATGAGGCTCACCTGCACGATGATGAGGGCGCCCAGTAGAACGAGCCAGGTCGCTCCCAGGACCCCGATTGCGACCCCGCGGTGCGCGCGGATGCCCGATGCGGCCCCGACGAGCGCCTCGGTGGCGTGCACCGCACTGACCTTGCGCACGTAGAGGTTGATCCAGTTGGTCACGCTCTCGATGGCGTCGCTGTCCGAGGCGCGTACGAGCGCGGCAGAGTAGTCCGTACGCGGGTCGAGGGAAGCGTCGATGTCCTGCCCCGCCGCGCGCGCGTCCGCCATCATGTCCGTCAGGGTGTCCATGGAAACGAAGACTGCGTCATCGAGTTCCGAGCCGGTGGCGAGGAGGTGAGCGCCGATCGGGCGTTCTCGCCCAAAGACGGAGAGGCTCTGTCCGTCCGCGCCGGGCACGGCACTACCGACAAGAACCGAGCCGCGCGGCAGCGACGTCCCGTCCCCCTCGGCAATCCAAGGCGAGAGCGCGAAATCCGTCTCGGGTTCGAAACCGACAATCCACCGGGTGGACCCATCGGCAAGCGTCTCGGACACATAGAGCTGATAGGACACCGCGGCGATGTCCTCGTTGGACGACATGCGCGCCAGGGCCGAGCGCGGCTGGTGACAGCCCACGGGGGTCCCGAGCATAAGGAGGCGCTTCTTCTCCACCTGGTTCAAGCAGGTCGTCGGGTACACGACAAGGTCGGCGCCGAGCCTGCGCTCAGCGAGGGTGAGCTCCGCCCGCATCGCACCCACGAGGATCAATCCGCCGAACACGCAGGCTGCCTGTGCGAGTGCAAGCACAGCGATGATGAGGGAACGGACGGGATGCGCGCGGATGGTCAGGAGGGGAACGCGGCGCAGGGACAGCGCGTTACTCATCGGCTCCCCTCACCGATCCCTTCGACGTTGATCCACAGCGCGGGACGCACCCCGTACTGCAGGTCGACGTTCGCTCCACTGAGCGAGGGCACGCCCGTCGCGTCGACGAATTGCGTCGCGAAACCGTATGTTCCGGGAGAGCGCAGCCACCAGTCTGCCGTGCCGTCCTCGGAGACGCTCAGGGGTCCCGCGGCCGCGTGAACGCTGGCGGGCGCCGCTCCGATGTCACTGCGCGCGGCGGGCGTGTTCAGGTAGATGACGCTCTCGGTCTCACTGAGCGCAAAAACCCGGTCGTCAGTCGCGGCTCCGCCGCTCGCGCCGGTGATCGACTGATCCGCGTTCTCGTTGTGCACCGTCTCGATGAGCCCTCGCTGAACGGGGGTGAACGCGCCCTCGTAGAAGTTGCCGTTCATCCACGCGCGCAGGTCAGAGTTCTCCCACGTGACCTCCTCGAAGGGCACGTGGTGGTACTGGCGCGCCTCGAGAACGTCTGCGCTCAGGAGCAGAAGCTGGCCGTCGATCTTGTCGAGGACAATCCACGTGATCGGCTCCGGACCGTTGCTTGTATTTCCGTCCTGCTCGTAGGAGCCAAAGGACACGGTGTCGCCCTTGGATACCGAGCGGTACGGCAGCCCGGGATCGGCTTCGACGAGGGCCTGCGCGCGCTGCGCCGCGTCGCTGTACCCGCCGAGCGCATGGAAGAGCTCGTACGCCCCCTGGGCGTCCCCGGCCTCGTCCAGGGCGACGGCCTCGCGATAGCGCACCGCGTTGCGCACGACGATCGCGAGAACGGCGACGAGGGATAGCACGAGGAGAACCGCGCCGATGCGCACGGTTTTCGAACGTCCTAGGGCTCTCACGCCGCCATTGTCTCCCATCCGGGGCGATACGTCAGGCAGAGGGCCTCGTGTCCTTCTTCCAGGACGCCACCAGCGCCCCAATACCGCTACCGGCGACCAGGACGCTCATAATGCGCACGAAGGGCTGGAAGACGGTGTGGCAGCGCATCGTCTTCATCGCGCACAGCGGGCAGATCCCGCCGGGAATGAAGAACACAACGACGCTGGCGATGACCGCGAGCGCGAGCAGGGCCAGGCGCGCGGGCTTGTTCTTGACGAGGGAGGAGGCGCCGTACAGCGCGATGAGGCCGACGGCGCTGCCGGCCACCATGTTCTGGCACTGGTGGCAGTGCATCCACGAGCCGTCTGCCCGTTGCTCGCACGCCGAAAAGACGGTCACACCTCCGGCGAGCAGCAGGGCGCTGAGGGCGGCGGGGACCAGCGGAATGATGACGTCCTTCTTTGCCACGGTATCCATTCCTTGAAGACAACGATCAGTGTTGATGAGCTTTACCTAAGTATATTAAGCCTACCTTTCAACACCCGTCAACGATCGGTGACACCACCACGGCGCCCCGAACATACACCTCGCCCCCGCCGGGGCTCGACGGGGGCGAACTGTATGTCAGAGCAAGCCAGCGGTGCACAGGGCGCGACGCAGGGCCGACACCTCATCGTCACTGATGCCCACCATCGGCAGGCGCACGGCCGGGCTGTCGATGACGCCCTGGAGCCACAGGGCGTACTTCGCCATGACCGCTCCCTGTCCGCCGCCCATGATCGCGTGCACGAGGGGACGCAGCGAATAGGAGAGCTCACGGGCCTCCCACACCTGGTCGCTGTCGAGCAGCTCGATCATGCGACGGTACTGGGCTGAGGCCACGTGCGTGACCACGGAAATGAAGCCCGAGGCGCCGCCCGTCATCCATGCGAAGTTCAGGCCGTCGTCCCCCGAGTAGTACTCCAGGCCCGTGCGGTGCATGCGCTCCACGCCGGTCTCCACATCACCCGTCGCGTCCTTGACGCCCAGGATCCGCGGGTGCTGGGCAAGGATGTCTAGGGTCGCGTCAGAGAACGCGATGCCCGTGCGCCCCGGAATGTCGTAGAGCATGACGGGCAGGTCGGTCGCATCCGTCACGGCGCGCACGTGCGCGCGCAGGCCCTCCTGGGAGGGGCGGTTGTAGTACGGGGACACGATCAGCAGACCGTCCGCACCGTGCTCCTGGGCGCCCTCGCCGATGCGCACCGCGTGGGCGGTGTCGTTCGAACACGCGCCGCACAGGATGAACGCTCGATCCCCCACGGCCTCACGGACGGCGTCCGTCAGGTCGTTCTTCTCCGGCTGGTGAGTCGTCGGCGACTCGCCCGTCGTGCCGGACAGCAGAATCGTGTCGCACCCTTCGTCGACGAGCTTGATCGCCAGGCGCTGCGCGGAGGGCAGATCAATCTCACCGGTATCGGTCATCGGCGTGACCATGGCGGCTGCGAGGGAACCGAAGCGGCGGGGAGGAATGTTGCTCATGCGTTCCATGATACGCACGGCCCCTCGCATTGGGCGCACTGCGTCCCCGACGTGGACGGAGCGCCGCGCACGCACCCGCGTGGCGACGCTCGCGCCGTGGGCCCTTAGTCGCGCTCCGCCCACCACATGTGCTGCGTGGGGCCATCGCCCAGCACTCGCACCGCGCCCGAGGGCGCGAAACCCGCCGACGTGTAAAAGCGCTGGCGTTCCTCATCGTCCACACCGACCCACACGCGCAGCTGGCCACTCGTCAGGTCTGCGACCGCCGACAGTAGGCGCGACGCATGCCCCGAGCGGCGGAAGTTCTTATCCACCGTCAGCTCATACACCTGCGTCGCGGCCACCGCCGCCTCACCCGGTGAAGCTTCGGGAGCCGTGGGCACCCCGGCCTCGTCGGGACCGGCGAGCGCGAAGCCGACGATCGTGTTGCCGTGGAGGGCGACGAGGAGGGCGGTGCCGCCCGGCCGCGGAGAGGCCAGCGTCGCCTCCCACTGGGCGGCGAGCACCTCCTCGGTAATGCCCTGAGCGTCGAGGGCGTCCTGCCCCATGAGGGAGCGCCAGGCCTCGCGCTGCAGGCGAGCGATCGCGCGCGCGTCGCCGCTCTGAGCGGGGCGCACGGAGCGGTCCGGACCCACGCTCTGGCTCACAGGCCCATCACCTGGTCGAGGCCGATCGTCAGGCCCGTACAGCCGATCACGCGGCGCACGCCCAGCAGGACACCGGGCATGAAAGACACGCGATCGAAGGAATCGGTGCGGATGACCAGCTGCTCACCCGCGTTGCCCAGGAGGATCTCCTCCGAGGCGGTCAGGCCACGCAGGCGCACGGCGTGGACGGGGACACCATCCACGCGGCCACCGCGGCTGCCGAGCTCGTCGGTTTCGGTCGCGTCGGGCATCTCGCCCAGGCCGGCCTCGGCGCGCGCCTTCGCGATGCCGCGCGCGGTCGCCACGGCGGTGCCCGAGGGGGCGTCCACCTTGGCGGGGTGATGCATCTCGATGACCTCGGCGGACTCGAAGTAGGGGGCGGCCATGGCGGCGAACTTCATGGCGAGCACCGCGCCCATCGCAAAGTTCGGAGCGATCAGGACGGCACGCCCAGCGGCCTCAGCGTGCTCGCGCACGCGCGCGTAGGACTCTTCCGTCCACCCGGTCGTGCCCACGACGACGTCCACGCCCGCGTCGAGGAGCGCGTGCACGTTGGACTCGGTGACGCTGGGGATCGAGAAGTCGACGGCGACCTGCGCGCCATTCACGCTCTGCGGCGTGATCTCGTCGCCCGCATCGAAGAGGGCAACGACCTCCATGTCCGGGGCGTCCGTGACCGCCTGAACGACGGTCGATCCCATGCGGCCCTTGGCTCCTGTCACTGCGACGCGAATCACTGCGCTCTCCTTCTTACGGTTGTGTGGCTCTCTTCAGGGTATTCCCACGGGCGGCGCGACGAGCACTGATGGACAGGGGGTATCTCACTCCCCCGTTTCTTACTGCGCGGGCAGGACGAGGGCGCGGCAATCCAGCTTGGTGATGAGGGAGGCCGCCAGGGCGCGCACGTCGGCGGCTTCCACCGCGTCGAACTCGGCGAGGGACTCGTCGATGGGGCGGTAGCGACCAATGATCTCAGAGCGGCCCAGTCGCATCATGCGCGACCAGTTGTCTTCGAGGCCCAGGACGACACCTCCGCGCACCTGTCCGCGCACGCGCGTCATCTCTTCCTCGGTCGGGCCGTCGGTGGCGAGATCTTCCAGCTGAGCACGCATGATGGCCTCGACCTCACCGACCTTATCGGGGCTGCAGCCCGCGTACATACCGAAGGTTCCGGTGTCGGAGTAGGCGACGTCGAAGGCGTAGGTCGTGTAGGCCAGGCCGCGCTTTTCGCGCACCTCCTGGAAGAGGCGCGACGACATGGAGCCGCCCAGGACTGACAGCAGGACACTCATGGTCGGGCCCGCGGGGTCCGTGGCCGACAGGCCCTCGCAGCCGATGATGACGTGCGCCTGGGTCACGTCTCGCCTGCGCGTGATGTCCTTGTCATGGTCGGCAATCGGTGTCACGATCGTGGATCGACGAGGCCGGGGCGAGGCCGCGCTGCCCGCGTCCCAGGGCGATCCCTCCAGGGCGGCCTGCACGCGCTCGCACACTGAATCGTGGTCGACGTTGCCGGCGGCTGCGACGATGAGGGATGAGGGGCCGTAGTGGGCCTGGTAGTGCTCCCACACATCCGCGCGCTCGACCTCACGGATGGCCTGGGGCGTGCCGCCGACGGGGCGTCCGATCGGACGGTCGCCGTGGACGGCCAGCTGGAATGTGTCGTGGACCGTGTCCGTGGGCGAGTCCTCCCCCATCGCCAGTTCGTCGAGGATGACGCCGCGCTCCATCGAGAAATCTTCCTCGTCGAGGCGTGAGTCGGTGACCATGTCGGTCAGCGTCTCGATCGCCATGTCGAGGTCCGCGTCGCGCACGCGCGCCCAGTAGGCGGTGTGCTCGCGAGCGGTCTCCGCGTTCGACTCGCCGCCCACGCTGTCGAAGGCGACGGCGATGTCGAGGGCGGAACGCTTGTTCGTGCCCTTGAACAGAAGGTGCTCGAGGAAGTGGGTCGACCCGGCCGTGCGCGGTCCCTCGTCGCGCGACCCCACGGGCACCCACAGGGACACGCCCGCGCTCTTCGTCGCGGGAATCTCCTGGGTCAGGACGCGCGTCCCGGCTCCCAGGATCGTGCGATCAATGCGGGTGTCGCCATCCTCGATGGACAGGCGGGCCTCGTCGAGCGGCAGCGGCTTGGGCGTCATACTTCTCCTCTTGCGTCCCCCATGATCCGGGGGTTGGCACGAAACGTTCACAGTGTAGCCGTAAAAAGGCCGGTGGCCGGGCGGAGCACACACTCCGTCCGGCCACCGGTCCGATTCAGCTAGCGGGAGCTACTCACTCCTCGGAAGCGCCGTCCTCGCGCTCGTCGTCACGGCGACGGCGGGTGCGGGTACGGGGGCGACGCTCGCGACGCTCGGAGCGGTCGCGGCGCTCGCGACGCTGCTCGGTCTGCTCGCCCTCGGCGGCCTCGAGCTCGCCGGCCTCGCCGTCGATGACGGCGTGCAGGCTCAGCTTGCCGCGGTCGCCGATCTCAGCGATCTCGACCTCGACCTGCTGGCCGACCTGCAGGACGTCATCCACGGAGTCGATGCGCTTGCCACCCACGAGGCGACGGACCTGCGAGATGTGCAGGAGGCCGTCCTTGCCGGGGGTCAGCGACACGAAGGCGCCGAACGAGGTGGTCTTGACGACCGTGCCGACGAAGCGCTCGCCAACCTCGGGCATCTGCGGGTTCGCGATCTGGTTGACCATCGTGCGGGCGGCCTCAGCGGAGGCGCCGTCGGAGGAGGCGATGTAGACGGTGCCGTCGTCCTCGATGGTGACGTCAGCGCCGGTCTCGTCCTGGATCTGGTTGATCATCTTGCCCTTGGGGCCGATGACCTCGCCGATCTTGTCGACGGGGACCTTGACGGTGATGATGCGAGGGGCGTTGGGGCTCATCTCATCCGGGCCGTCGATAGCCTGGTTGATGAGGTCGAGGATCGCCAGACGGGCGTCGCGGGCCTGGGCCAGCGCGGCGCGCAGCACCTGGGAGTCGATGCCGTCGAGCTTGGTATCCAGCTGCAGGGCCGTGATGAAGTCACGGGTACCGGCAACCTTGAAGTCCATGTCGCCGAAGCCGTCCTCGGCGCCCAGGATGTCGGTCAGGGTGACGGCCTTGAACTGGCCATCGACCTCACCGGTCATGAGGCCCATCGCGATGCCCGCAACGGGGGCGCGCAGCGGCACGCCGGCCTGGAGGAGGGACAGGGTCGAGGCGCAGACGGAGCCCATCGACGAGGAGCCGTTGGAGCCCATGGTCTCGGAGACCTGACGGATCGCGTAGGGGAAGTCCTCGCGCGAGGGCAGGACGGGGACCAGGGCGCGCTCGGCCAGGTCGCCGTGGCCGATCTCGCGGCGCTTCGGGGAGCCAACGCGGCCAACCTCGCCCGTGGAGAACGGAGCGAAGTTGTACTGGTGCATGTAACGCTTGGCGTTGACGGGCGACAGGTTGTCGATCTGCTGCTCCATGCGCAGCATGGCCAGGGTGGTGACGCCCAGGATCTGGGTCTCGCCACGCTGGAACAGGGCGGAACCGTGCACGCGGGGCAGGACCTCGACCTCGGCGGAGAGCGAACGGATCTGGCGCGGGGTACGGCCGTCCATGCGGATCTCTTCGCGCAGGGTGCGGTTACGGATCGTGGCCTTCTCGAGCGAGCGGAAGGCAGCCTTGAGGGCCTTCTCCGACTCGGGGAAGCGCTCGGCCAGTGCCTCGAGCATCTCTTCCTTGACAGCGTCAACGGCCTCGTCGCGGGCGAGCTTGCCCTCGGTCAGCAGGGCCTGGGCGACCTTCTCAGCCGCGTATTCCTCGACCGCCGCGTACTCTTCGTCGGTGTAGTCCAGGAACAGCGGGAACTCGGCGGTCTCCTTGGAAGCCTTCTCGGCCACCTTGAGCTGAGCCTCGCACAGAGCCTTGATGAAGGGCTTGGCGGCCTCGAGGCCGTCGGCCACGACATCTTCGGTGGGGACGGTTGCGCCAGCCTGAATGAGCTCCCACTCATTCTTGCCGCCGCCGGCCTCGACCATCATGATCGCGACGTCTTCGGAGCCGTCTTCCTTGGTGACGATGCGGCCCGCAACAACGATGTTGAACACGGAACGCTCGAGCTCGCTCCAGCGCGGGAACGCGACCCACTGGTCGTCGATGAGCGCCAGGCGGGTGCCGCCGATCGGGCCGGTGAAGGGCAGGCCGGCAATCTGGGTGGACATGGACGCGGCGTTGATCGCCAGAACGTCGTAGGCGTCGTCCGGATCGATCGTCAGGACGGTCTCGACGACCTGGACCTCGTTGCGCAGGCCCTTGACGAAGCCGGGGCGCAGCGGGCGGTCGATGAGGCGGGCGGCCAGGATGGCCTCGGTGCCCGCGCGGCCTTCGCGGCGGAAGAAGGAACCGGGGATGCGACCCGCGGCGTACTGACGCTCTTCAACGTCGACGGTCAGCGGGAAGAAGTCGAACTGGTCCTTGGGGTTCTTGCCCACCGTGGTGGCGGACAGAACGGTGGTGGAATCGTCCAGGTAGGCCAGGGCAGAGCCGGCGGCCTGCTTGGCGAGACGGCCGGTTTCGAAGCGCACGGTGCGCTTGCCGAAACGGCCGTTATCGATAATCGCCTCTGCGGCGATGATGTCGGAGCCTTCCATCATGGGGCGTTTCTCCTTGGTTTGTTGGTGTCGCGCTCCACTTCGGCCTTCGATCGAAGCCCACGGATAAACGCTCCGTAGGCCACTGTCGAAAACCGGCGGCTTTCGCGCGAGAATTAACGGTTTGCCCGAGGCGGGCGTGTGAAAACCGGCCCGTCTCCGCTACGGGAGGCGGGCCGGCCCAAAATCAGCGGCGCAGGCCGAGACGCTCGATGAGCGAGCGGTAACGCTCGATGTCGATGTCAGCCAGGTAACCCAGCAGGCGGCGACGACGGCCGACCAGCAGCAGCAGGCCACGACGGGAGTGGTGGTCGTGCGTGTGGGTCTTGAAGTGCTCGGTCAGATCCTTGATGCGGCGGGTCAGCAGCGCGATCTGCACCTCGGGGGAACCGGTGTCGCCCTCGTGGGTCGCGTACTCGGCGATGATCTGGTCCTTGACGTCCTTGCTCAGCGGCACAGGCTTCTCCTTTGTGTTCGTTGCGCGGGGCATCCGGGCTTTTCCCGGGTGCTGACAGTCCGCGGCCGGTGTACGGCCTTTCTACAGTAGCACGCCACCGGCGTTATCCCCACAATGAGCGACCAAGCTAACGATTCTGCCTTCTCACGAGGACTCTTCTCCTCCCCCGACCTGCGCTCCCCCGGCCTCGGGCCGGGTGGACGCCTCCGTTAGCGCGGGGCCAGGCGAAGAGGATGGTGTCCTATCGGGCGGTGACGGAGTCCGGGTCGACGCGCCCAGCGACGCCGATGCCGAGGACGGAGGCCGTCTGGCGCAGGTCGTCGTCCATCTGGGTGAGCAGTTCATCGAGGGAGTCGAAGGAGAGCATGGGGCGGATGCGTGACACGAAGGTCACCGCGATACGTTCGCCATACAGGTTGAGGTCCGAGCGGCCCAGGACGTGGGCTTCGACGGTGCGTTCGACGCCGTTGAACTGGGGGTTGGTACCCACGGAGATGGCGGCGGGGAGGAACTCTGCGGACTGGGTGCCGGGCACGGCGCGCACGACCCAGCCGGCGTAGACGCCGTCGGCGGGGATGACGCCTTCGACGTCCTCGGACAGGTTTGCGGTCGGGAAGCCGAGGGTGCGGCCGCGCTTGAAGCCATGGCACACGGTGCCGCGGATGCGGTGAAGGTGGCCGAGGACGCGGGCGGCACCGGACACGTCGCCGGCGGCGAGGAGCTCGCGCACCCACGAGGAGGACCAGCGGCGCCCCTCGGGGGCCTCGATGTCGGTGACCGTGATGACGTTGAAGCCGTAGCGGCGCCCGAGCTCGCGCAGCGTGTCGATGGTGCCCGCGTTGCCGCGTCCGAAACGGAAGTCTTCGCCGACGACGACTTCGCGCGCACCGCAGCGCTCGACCAGGTATTCGTACACGAACTCGTCGGCTTCGAGGCTGTAGACGCTCGCGTCGTAGTGGGCGACGAGCGTGGCGTCCAGTCCTGCGGCGGCCATCGCGTCGAGTCGGTCGCGCAGCGGGGAGATCAGCTGGAGGCCTACCTCCGGCTTGTGGACCTGGATGGGGTGCGGGTCGAACGTAATGGCCACGGCGTCGACGCCGAGCTTATGGGCCCGCTCAACGCACGTGGAGATGACCTTCTTGTGTCCGTTGTGCATGCCGTCGAAGTTGCCGATCGTGACGACACTGGCCTCGTTGCCGGGAATGTCAGAGAGGGAATACCAAACGTTCATGAGTCTCTTTCTAGAAAACCAGGACGGTGCGCAGGCGAGAAGCATCGATGCGAAGCAGACCCAGCACGGTGCCATCGGGCGCGACGGCGGCGATCGGCGAGGTCTCCTCCTCGGACGCATCGCCCGGGCGGTAGCCCACCTCGGTCGCCCACTGGGCCAGCTCGTCGCGCGAGCGCCTGGGTGCCTGGCCGTGCGCGAACGCCCCGGCCTCTGCCTCGGTCATGAGCAGGGAGGGGAACATGGTGCGCGCGGCCTCGCCCAGCGGGACGAGGGGCATGACCGGTTCCGCGTCCGGCTCCCCTTCCGCGGTGGCTGCCTCGACGGCGGCGCTCAGCTCCTCGAGCGTCATCGCCGTCTCCAGGGGCACATCGCCCACGCGCGTGCGGCGCAGCGCGGTCAGGTGAGCGCCCACGCCGAGCGCCTCGCCGGCGTCGCGCGCGAGGGCGCGCACATAGGTGCCCGAGGAGCACTCGACGACGACATCAACGTCGACCACGCGAACGGGGCCGGACAGAGCCTGAACGTCGGGCGCGTTGTCGGCGTCGGTTTCCTCGAGGATGCACTCTGCGGGGCGCGGGGGCTCGAGGACCTCCAGGCGAGAAATACGCACCGGACGCGCCGCCAGTTCAACGTCCTCACCCGCGCGGGCGAGGGCGTAGGCGCGCTTGCCGTTCACCTTGATCGCCGAGACGGTCGAGGGCACCTGCATGATGTCCCCACGCAGTGGCGCGAGCGCGGCCTCTAGCTGTTCCTCACTCAGCGAGGAGCAACCAACGGCTGCGGTCGCGACGCCTTCGGCGTCGTCCGTGTTGGTAGCGACGCCGAAGCGGATCGTCGCCCGATATTCCTTCGAATGACCACTCACCCAGGTGAGCAGCTTCGTCGCCTTCCCGATGCCGATCACGAGGACTCCCGTGGCCATCGGGTCCAGGGTGCCGCCGTGCCCCACCTTGCGGGTGTGGGCCAGGCGTCGCACGCGCGAGACCACGTCGTGGCTGGTGAGTCCCTGCGGCTTGTCGATGACAAGCAGGCCGGGACGAGGATTATCGGGGCGACGAGCCATGAGGGTCAGGCCCAATCCTTCGCGTCGGCCTCGTCCTCTTCGTCGTCGCGACGGTAGGGGTCGGCGTCGCCGGCGTAGGTCGCGCCTGCGGACGCGGCGGCGATGGCCTCGTCCTTCGCCTTGGCCTTGGCCAGGGCGTCCTCGAGCGCGGCGGCACTCTCGGGCAGGGCGTCAAGGATGAACTCCAGGGTCGGGGTCAGGCGCAGGCCCAGGGCCTTGCCCACACGCGAGCGGAAAAGACCCTGCGCGGATGCGAACGCGCGCGCGGCCTTCTCGCGCTGCTCGTCGTCGCCGAGCACCGTGTAGAAGATGGACGCGTGCTGCAGGTCGCCCGTCACGCGCACGTCCGTGATGGTGACGAGCTCCAGGCGGGGATCCTTCACCTGGCGTCCGATCATCGACGCGACGGTCTGCAGGATTCGCTCCTGCACCTTTCGAACGCGAGCTTCGTCAGCCATCGCGCCCTCCTTTCGGGCACTCACGCCCTTGTCGAAACACTAGATGAGAGAAGATCGGGGTCCGAGCGTGCCCGGACCCCGATACTTCAAGCCACGGAATCAGTCACGAGCCTTCTCGCGCATCTCCCAGGTCTCAATGACGTCGCCTTCGGCGATGTCCTTGTAACCCAGCGTGATACCGCACTCGTAGCCCTCGCGGACCTCGGTGACGTCGTCCTTCTCGCGACGCAGGGATGCGATCTCGAGGTTGTCGGCGACAACCACACCGTCGCGCACCAGGCGAGCCTTGGTGCCGCGCTTGATCGTGCCGGAACGGACGATCGAACCGGCGATGTTGCCGAACTTGCCGGAGCGGAAGACCTGGCGGATCTCCGCGGTGCCCAGCTGGACCTCCTCGTAGATCGGCTTGAGCATGCCCTTGAGGGCAGCCTCAATGTCGTCGATCGCAGAGTAGATGACGTTGTAGTACTTGATCTCGACGCCCTCGGCATCCGCCATCTCGGCCACGCGCTCAGCGGGACGGACGTTGAAGCCGATGATGACCGCGTTGTCGACGGTCGCCAGGTTGACGTCGTTCTGCGTGATCGCACCGACACCGCGGTGGATGATACGCAGCGCGACCTCGTCGCCCACGTCGATGCGCAGCAGCGAGTCTTCCAGGGCCTCGACGGCACCGGACACGTCGCCCTTGATGACCAGGTTGAGGGTGTCAACCTCGCCCTCGGCCAGGACCTTGTCGAAGTCCTCCAGGGAGACGCGCTTGCGGCGCTTAGCCAGCAGGGCCTGACGCTCGGCGGCCTCACGCTTGTCGGCGATCTGGCGGGCCGTGCGGTCGTCGGGCGCAACCAGGAACGAGTCGCCGGCGCGCGGGACGGACGTGAGACCGAGGACCGCGACGGGGGTCGACGGACCGGCCTCGGAGACGTCGTTACCGGCGTCGTCGAACATGGCGCGCACGCGGCCGTAGGACGAGCCGACCACGAGGGAGTCGCCCACGTGGAGCGTGCCGCGCTGGACCAGCATGGTCGCGACTGCGCCGCGGCCCTTGTCCAGGTTCGCTTCGATGGCGACGCCGCGCGCGTCGGTGTTCGGGTTGGCCTCGAGGGTCAGCGCCGCGTCGGCGGTCAGCAGGACGGCCTCGAGCAGCTCGCGGATGCCCTGGCGCTGCTTGGCGGAGATGTTCACGAACATGACGTCGCCGCCGTACTCTTCCGCGACCAAGCCGTACTCGGTGAGCTGGGAGCGGATCTTCTCCGGGTTCGCCGTGTCCTTATCGACCTTGTTAACCGCGACGACGATCGGAACGCCGGCGGCCTGCGCGTGGTTGATGGCCTCAACCGTCTGGGGCATGACGCCGTCATCGGCTGCGACCACGAGGATCGCGATGTCGGTGACCTGGGCACCACGGGCACGCATGGCCGTGAAGGCCTCGTGGCCGGGAGTATCGATGAAGGTGATCGGGCGGGCGGTGCCGTCCTCAGCCTTGACCGTGACCTGGTAGGCGCCGATGTGCTGGGTGATGCCGCCGTGCTCGGTGTCGACGACGTCGGTGTGACGGATCGCGTCGAGCAGCTTGGTCTTACCGTGGTCGACGTGGCCCATGACGGTGACGACCGGCGGGCGGGACACCATGTTCTCGGCGTCGTCAAGCTCTTCGGCCTCGAGGTCGATGTCGAAGGACTCGAGCAGCTCGCGGTCCTCGTCCTCCGGGGAGACGACCTTGACGTCGTAGCCGAGCTCCGCGCCCAGGGCCTCGAAGGTGTCCTGGTCGAGGGACTGCGTGGCGGTCGCCATCTCGCCCAGGGCGAAGAGGACCGTCACGAGCGCTGCGGGATTGACGTCGATCTTCTCGGCGAGGTCAGCGAGGGATGCGCCCTGGCGGATGCGGATCTGCGCGCCGTTGCCGCGCGGGATCGACACGCCGCCGATGACGGGCGCGTTCTGCTGCTCGTACTCTTGACGCTTCGCGCGCTTCGACTTGCGTCCGCGCTGCGAGCGGCCGCCTCCGCGACCGAATGCGCCCGGCGTGGAGCCACGACCGCCGCGGCCACCGCCGCGGGGACCGCCGAAGCCGCCGCCGTTGTTCTGGGGACCGCCGGCGCCTGCACCTGCGCCACCGGGACGTGCGCCGCCGCGACCGCGTCCACCGCGGCCGGTGCGCTCGCCGCCGTTACCGGAAGCAGCGTTTCGTGCGAAGTTCGCCTGGCCGGGCATCATGCCCGGGTTCGGACGGTTGCCACCGGGGCGCGGGGCGCCGGGACGGGGACCGCCGTTACCGGAGGCACCCTGACGCGAGGCGCCGGGACGCGGGCCGCCGTTGCCGGAGCCGCCCGGGCGCGGGGCACCGGGGCGAGGGCCGCCGGAGCCGCCGGGGCGAGGCATGCCCTGCGAGGAGGCGTAGGGGTTGTTGCCCGGGCGCGGGCCACCGGGGCGAGGGCCGCCGGGGCGGGCCGGACGCGGCGCATCGGCGCGACGAGGCGCGGGCTTGGGTGCGCCGCCTTCCGCACTCTTGCGGGTAGCGGGCTTGGGGGCAGCATCGGCCTTCTTGGTGCGAGGCTTGGGGGCACCCGGCTTGGGCGCAGCAGCCTTGGGCGCAGCGGCCTTGGGGGCAGCGGCGGCAGCCTCGGCCGCGGGAGCCTCCGCCTTGGGGGCGGCGGGCTTCTTCGCAGCGGGCTTAGCCGCGCTGGGCTTGGGGGCCTTGGCGGCGGGCTTGGCGTCCGCTTTCTTGGTCTTGGGGGCCGTCGCGAACTTCTCGCGCATCTGCCGCACGACGGGCGGTTCGAGCGAGGACGACGACGACTTGACGAATTCACCTGCTTCCTTCAGGTGACCCATCAGTTCTTTGCTGGTGATTCCGAGCTCTTTGGCGAGCTCGTGGACACGCAACTTTGCCACATTTCTCCATTCCGGAAGCGTCTCCGGTCCGGAGACGCCTTACTGATATTGCTGGCAGCTCATCGCTGGGTACTCATCGGGTGCCCATCAGCTTCCAACCCGCTTCCATTTTCTCGGCGTTGATGGCCCATGGCCATCACTGGTGGTTGATCAACTCCTCCACGTCGTCCCACACGCCGTCCGTCAGGTTTCCCGTTCGGAACGCGCGCGAGAGACCCCGTCTGGCTCGGGCTTTGTGGACGCACCCCGCATCGGGGTGAATCCAGGCCCCTCGGCCCGGAAGAGTGGCCGTTCGGTCGAGGCGAATCGAACCGTCCGGCGAGCGAACGATCCGCACGAGCGCGGATCGATGCGCGTGTGCGCCGCATCCAATGCAGGTGCGCTGGGGCCCAGGGGTGGGCACTGGCGGCACAGAATACGACACAATCCCCTAGCTTAGTCCAGCTAGGGGATTGCTCGTCTCAGATTCTATGAGCGACTTGTCACGTCGTCGGGGGTCGAGACGCGCGAGGCGATTGCGTCGTCGCCGGTTTCCGTGTCGGCGTGGATGTCGATGTGGTAGTTCGTCAGGCGCGCGGCGAGGCGAGCATTCTGGCCTTCCTTGCCGATGGCGAGGGAGAGCTGGAAGTCGGGGACGATGGCGGTCGCCGTGCGGTTGTCCACGGAGTGGACGACGACGCGCGTGACGCGTGCGGGCGACAGCGAGTTGGCGACGAAGCGCGCCGGATCATCGGAGTAGTCGACGATGTCGATCTTCTCCCCGCCCAGCTCGGCCATGACGGAGCGCACGCGTGCACCCATCGGGCCGATGCAGGCACCCTTGGCGTTGATGCCTTCGCGGGTGGCGGCCACGGCGATCTTCGTGCGGTGGCCGGCCTCGCGGGCGATGGCCTTGATCTTGACGAGGCCCTGCTGGATTTCGGGGACCTCGCGCTGGAAGAGGCCGGCGACGAGGTTGGGGTGGGTGCGCGACAGGGTGATGCGCGGACCACGCTCGGTACGCTCGACGCCCACGACGTAGGCGCGGATGCGGTCGCCGTGGCGGTAGGACTCGCCGGGAACCTTTTCACCGTCGGGCAGGACGGCCTCGAAGTCGTCGGAAACCTGAACCATGGTGGGGCGACCGGGGCGCGGGGCCTGGACGGTGCCCGTGATGATCTGACCTTCGCGTCCGGCGAAGTCACCGAAGACGCGCTGGTCGTCGGCGTCGCGCAGGCGCTGCATGATGACGGAGCGGGCGGTCGACTGGGCGATGCGGCCGAAGTTCTTCGGGGTGTCGTCGAACTCGCCGATCGGGTTGCCGTCCTCGTCCTCGTCCATAGCCATGACGGTGACGCGTCCGGTCTTCTTGTCGATTTCGATGCGGGCCTGGGAGATGGCGCCGGGCAGGTTGTGGTACGCCTTGAGCAGCGCCTCTTCGATGGCGTCGACGAGGGTTTCGAGGCTGACGCCCTTCTCGTTTTCCACCATCCGCAGAGCGGTCATATCGATTTCCATGGTCTCCTACTTCCCCGTTCCAAAGTCGACGCGGGAGCGCGCCTTCCTCATGTCAGAATAGTCAATGGTAGTCGTTTCGCCGTCGACATCGATCGTTGCGCTGGTCTCGTTCGCGGCGACGACGCGTCCGGAGACGTAGCCGCCAGCTCGCAGCTTGATGCGCACGAGGCGTCCAATCTGTCGCATCCAGTGCCCGACCTTCGTGAGCTCGCGTTCGGCTCCCGGCGTGGAGACTTCGAGCAGGTATTCGCCGTCAATCGGGTCAGCGACATCCAGGGCTTTGGACACGGCGCGAGACACCTCAGCGAGGGTGTCCGAGTCAATTCCGTCGGCACCGATGGGCGCTTCGACGATGACCCGCAGGAGGGGCATCGCGTCGGAGCGTGAGCGGGTCACCGAGTCCAGTTCCAGTCCCGAGCGTGCGACCACGGGAGCCAGCAGCTCCTCGAGCGGTCCCTCTGACGTGGACGATGCCATATGCGCCTATCTTTCTCTCGCGTACGCGGGTCAGTTCCCTATCCTACCCGGGGGTGTGGGATGATGCGGGTGTGCGTTTCGCAAAACTGACTTTGACCACACACCGCATTCCCGGCCTCGTCGTGACGTCGGCTGCGGTTTTCGCGCTGTCCGCGTGCGACGCGTCGTCGCTGCCCACTCTGTCTGGTTTCGCGGCGGTTCGCGACCAGGCCGCGCGCACGGAGGCTGCCGCTGCGGCTCGCGCTACCCAGCTGGCAGATATCGCGACGGATTGCGCCTCTTGTTCGTCCACTCTGCGTGACGTGGCTTCATCCTCGCAGGCACGGCTCGAGGCGCTCGGCGGACTGTGGGACCCGTGGGGCGGGGCGACGCCCGAGGGCGCATCCGCTCCGGCAGCAGTATCCGATGCACCCACCGACGTCTCGGCGTACGTGTCGTGGCTGGCGCGCACGGCCACGCGCGACCTCGAGATCGCTGCCAACCCGGACAAGACGAGCGCCGAAGAGGCACGCACGCTCGGTGCCTCCGCGCTCGGGCGTTACGCGAGCGCGGTGAGCCTCGCCCACGTCTACGGCATCGATCTCGAGACCGGCGATGACGCGGCGCAACTCATCAACGACCGCGTGAATATAGCGTCGCGTCAGGGCGTTCAGACCTGGGCGATCGACCTGTTCAATGAGTCGTCCATCTCCCCCACGTTCGCCCCTTCCGGCAAGGACCTCGCTTCTTCGGCGGAGCTCTCGCAGGCTGTCGCCACGTGGGATTGCACCGCCTCATCACTGCCGAAGGCGCAGGTGAGCGCGGGGACGCTGAGCGACGCGTACAACGTGTCCGGCGAGCTGCTCGTCCGCGTCGATACCGCTTTGCGCGCTGGGGCTGCGGACACACGCACGTCGCGTTGCACACTCGATGCGCTTGATGCCGCCTCTCTGGCCTCAAACCTGCTCGCGGCTGACGCCGCGATGCTCACGAGCGACTCCGCAGATGTGCGCGCGGCGGGCGCCAGCGCTGCCCTCATCGATATCGAGCAGTGGGCTTCCCGCACGTCCCTGCCCGCTCTCATCGGCACGCGCTAACACGCGGTGCGAGGCCGGCACTCCGACGGATAGAACAACAGGGCCGCCCCCATCCGGGGAGCGGCCCTCGTCGTATCGATACCTCAGACCCTGGCGGCGATGTCATCGCCGATCTGGGAGGTGGAGCGCACGAGCGGCGTTCCCGCCGCCGCGGCCTCGGCGCGCGCCGCCATGTCGGCGTCGATCGCCGCGCGCACACGCTCTGCTTCCTCGGCGAATCCCATGAAGTCGAGCATGAGCGCGACGGAGGAGATGGTCGCGGTCGGATCTGCCTTACCCTGCCCCGCGATGTCGGGGGCGGAGCCGTGCACGGGCTCGAACATGGAGGGGTACTCGCGCGAGGGATTCAGGTTGCCCGACGCGCTCAGGCCGATGCCGCCGGTGACTGCCCCGGCCTCGTCAGTGAGGATGTCTCCGAAAAGGTTGTCGGTGACGATCACGTCGAAACGGCCCGGGTCGGTGACCATGTAGATGGTGGCGGCATCGATGTGGCAGTAGTCGACGCTCACGTCGGGGTACTCCTCCCCCACCTCGTCGACGATGCGGCGCCACATGTGTCCGGCGTTGACCAGGACGTTGTGCTTGTGGACGAGGGTGAGGTGCTTCTTGCGCGAGGCGGCCGCCTCGAAGGCGTAGCGCACGACGCGCTCGACGCCGTAGGCGGTATTGACGCTGACCTCGGTCGCGATCTCGTGCGGGGTACCCACGCGCACGGCGCCACCGTTACCGCAGTAGAGGCCCTCGGTACCTTCACGAACGACGACGAAGTCGATGTCGCCGGGGTTGGCCAGGGGGCTGGGCACGCCCTCGTAGTACTTGGAGGGGCGCAGGTTGACGTAGTGGTCGAGGGCGAAGCGCAGCTTGAGGAGCAGACCGCGCTCGAGGACGCCGGAGGGCACGGAGGGATCGCCGACCGCGCCAAGCAGAATGACGTCGTGGCGCTTGATCGCCTCAAGGTCCTCGTCGGTCAGGGTGTCGCCGGTGGCGTGCCAGCGCTCGGCACCCAGGTTGAAGTGGGTGGTGGAGTAGTCGATGCCCTTGTCCGCCAGGACGCGGTCCAGGACCTTCAGGCCTTCGGGGACGATTTCCTTGCCGATTCCGTCACCGGGGATTACTGCGATGTTCAGTGTCATGACTCCATCTTCCCCCGCGTCTGCGCCGCGCGTCCGAACGGGTCCAACCCGTGGTCTCTTTGCGCCGTGACGTCCCCCATAGACGAGGCCGGGGCCGGGAGGGCATACACGCTCCCCCGGCCCCGGCCGCGATGGATATGGATCAGATCCACGCACCCGAAGATGCGAAGTAGTACCAGCGTCCGTCGATCATCTGCCAGCCGGTGACCATGTGACCATCACCAGCGAAGTAGTACCAGGTAACGCCGATGTGCTGCCAGCCGGTGAGCATGGCACCCGAGGGAGCCAGGTAGTACCAGCTGCCGGTGTTCTGCCAGCCGGTGAGCATCGCGCCCGAGCCGGAGAAGAGGTACCAGGTGCCGTCGACCTGCACCCAGCCGGTCGCCATGACGCCGGTCGCGGGATCCAGGTAGTACCAGGAACCATCCTTGACCCAGCCGCTCACGCGAGCGCCGTAGGCGTTGTAGTAGCTCCACTTTCCGTCCTGGAGGTCCCAGCCGGTGACCATCATGCCCGATGCGTTGAAGCGGTAGGTGGCGTCACCGATCGTGATGGTCTGGTTGGTCGCGTAGCTGGAGTCCTCCAGCTGCCACTTCCAGCCCGAGCCGGTGTTCACCCAGTGCGCGGGGGTGACCGCGGGGGCGGGCTCAGGGGTGGGCTGCGGCTCCGGAGTCGGATCCGGAGTCGGCTGCGGCTGGGGGGTCGGGTCAGGGGTGGGCTGCGGCTCGGGAGCAGGCTCCTCGCCGGGGTCGGTCAGGCCGAGGTAGGCGGCGTCCAGTCGCATGAACTCGATGTTCTTGTAGCCGCCGGACTCGTACAGCAGGCCCCAAGTGCCGTCACCGAGGGGGTGCAGCGTCGAGTAGGCCATCTCGCCACTCTCGAAGACCTTGCCATCGTTCCAGGTGAAGCCATCGTCGTAGGAGACGCGGATGGTGCCGTTGGCGCGGGCGCTGGAGGAGTCGGCGTTCGAGAAGAGCAGGACGCGAGCACGGGCGGAGCCCTCGGGGGCATCCGGGTAGGCGCGAACGATCGAGGCGTTGTTACGCGGGTCCGTCAGGTCCCAGTTGTGGCGGAACGGCCCCCAGGTCTGCCCACCATCGTAGGAGATGGCTTCGAGGCGCTGGCCGGCGGTGCCCTGCGTGCGCGAGTTGAGCAGCAGGCGACCGTCGGAGAGCTCGACAACCTTGTTCTCGTCGGCGCTGCCCTCGGTCGGTGCGCCGGGCTTCCAGGTCTGGCCGTGGTCGTCGGAGTAGACGGAGACGGCCATGAGCGAGGTCGTGCCGGAGTTGGCGACGGCGTACTGCTGGATGAGGCGGCCGGCGTGGGCGCCGTAGCGCAGCTGGATGCCTTCACCGGAGGAGGCGAAGCGGGTAAACCACTGGTCGGTGTGGCCTGCGGTCACCTGGTCGGTGATGGTGCGCGGGTTCACCCAGGTCTCGCCGTTGTCGTGGGACTCGACGACGTGGGCGTGCAGGATGTTACGAGCCGCAGGATCGGTGCCCAGCTGGGACTGGAAGAGGCCGGCGTCGTAGGACTTGACCGAGAACAGGAAGATCGTTCCGGTGGTGCGGTCCACGACGAAGGAGGGGTCGGAGTAGCCGATCTTCTGGGCGCCGGGGGTGCCGGCGAGGGCGGTCTTGATCGGGGTCCAGGACTTACCGCCGTCCTTGGAGATGCGGTAGACGATCGAGTTGGCCTGAGGCGCGTCCTGGCAGGTGTTGGGGCGGCCGTCCCACGAGGCGATGATCCAGCCGTTGTTGGCGGTGGTCAGCGCGGGGATGCGGTGGCAGCTGAATCCGGCGAGGCCGGGGGACGCGAGGCGGACCTTGTCGCCGATCGCGTAGTCCTGCGGGGTCTCCAGCGGGTCCGGGGCCGGGGGACGCTCACCCTGGGCGACGGTCACCGGGTCGGCATTGGCGGTAATGCCACCGGCGATGACGTCGGTGCCGTTGCGGTCACGGGTGGCCGCCCACGTGGTCATCGGGGTGAAAGTACCAGCCGCAACGTCGTCCGCGGTCACGGTGTGCGTGGCGGTCGTGCACTGCTTGGTGGTGTGCGCGGCGAGGTTATGCCAGCGGCAGTTCGGAGCGCCGGTGGTGAGGACGCCGGAGAGGTTCGAGTCCACCGGGAAGACGGTGAGCGCGCTGTCGGTGTTGTTGGTGTAGGTGACGGTGATGGTGATCAGGTCACCTTCGTACACCTTGTCTCCGTGGGAGTCGGTGCGCGTGACGGTGACGGTGATGGGGGCCGAACCTTCGTCGGTTGCCGAGGCCGCCACCGGAGCAGCTGCACCGGTGTCACTGGTCGGGGTCGCGAGCGCGGGAACCGAGAGAGTCGCGCACAGCAGCACGGCTCCCGAGGCAGCCGCGAGGGCGCGCCCGTAGTGGCGGAGGGTCATCATTGGTCCTTCCGATATGGGTTGTCAATCAGCGGTCAGTGAGTCATGACTCACTATCCACGAGATTCATCATACAAATTTAGATGCTCGCTAACCAGTTATATGACAGACAACTTTTATCAACGTCTAGGACAATTACATTAGAACTATCGACATTCACACACGCCTGTCAACCCCTCATTCCACAACAGGCCTACACACTCAGACCCCCAATCCCCGCACCGCCCAACAATGCCAACCCCTCCCCTGCCAAACCAAACGATCCAACAAACAATTCGCCTCACCAGAACATGCCGACCAACACTGGGCAGTAGAACAGATCACGGCTAGTTGCTCAGCAAGCACTTACCTGTAAACTAGTCCTGTCAATCAGTCTTTCACAGCAAGGAATCACAGTGCGCCCCTCCCGTCGAACTCTGACGCGCGTCGCATCGGCCGCCGTCGCTTCCCTCGTGATCGTTGCACCGATCTCCACCGTCTCCAACGCGGATGCTCTCTCCCCCGCGCCCCTTCCGTGGACGAACGGCGCGGACGAGGCACCGGCGAACTGACCCCGCGGAAACCCTGCCGAACGTAACCGTGCCCGTGAGCACAAAAGGGCCCCGGCCTCGTCCCATGTTTGAACTGCGCCCCGAAAGTTGGACGCGTTTAATGGTAGCCGTTATGCGGCTTCCCGTAGGGCCTGATCCCGGTATTCTGCCGGGGTCAGGCCCTTGAGCTTTACTTGGCGTCTTACTGTGTTCCAGTGTGTGATGTAGGCGTCGAGGTCGGCTTTGAAGCTCTCGAAGGTTGGCCAGTCTTGGCCGCGAAAGAACTCGTCCTTGATGTGTCCGAAGACCTGCTCAGTGGCGCCGTTGTCGATGCAGTTGCCTTTGCGTGACATGCTCTGGATGAAACCGTTATCAGCAAGCGTGCTGATGTAGGCCTCGTGCTGGTACTGCCATCCCATGTCCGAGTGCAAGATCGGCTCGACCCCTGCGGGCTTGGCATCCATGAGTATCTGGAGCATCTCTTGTTGCTGGGCGAGGTTGGGGCACAGAGAGATGGAGTAGGCGACAATCTCTTTGCTGGCAAAGTCGTAGACCGGAGCGAGGTAGGCCTTACCGAAGGAGAGCTTGAACTCGGTGACATCGGTACCCAATTTCTGCCAAGGGCCATCGGCTGTGAAGTCGCGGCCGATGATGTTCTTGAAGCTTTGCCCCACGTCCCCCTTGTAGGAGTTGTACCTGTGATAGGCCCTCTCGCGGCGTATGCCGCAGCGCAGCCCCATCTCGCGCATCATCTTCAAGACCGTCTTATCGGCGATGCGCTCTCCTGCCTCAGCGCGTAGGCACATGGCGATCTGCCTGTGACCGCACCCGTTGGGGGTTCGTGAAAAGATCTGGGCGACCTTGGGACGTAGCTGCGCCCGGGTCACGCCCTTGGGGTGAGCCAGCGCGTAGTAGTAGCTCGACCTGGCAAGACCAGCGGCCTCGAGGAGATCACCCACCGCATGTCCGCGCCCTGAAAGCTCGGCGACCACTAGGGCTTTGTCCCGGTTTGGGAGCGCCTCTGCGCCTTCAGGGCAATCGATTTTTTTAGGTACGCCACCTGCGCCTCGAGCTTGCGCACGCGCTCGGCGAGTTCCTCCTCACGCGTTGGTGGCACCGCCCGCACCGACCCCTTCGGCCTGCCCTTGGGCTTGGGCTTGAGCGCCTGCACGCCGCCCTCGCGGTACAGCCTGCACCACTGCTTCAACGGTGTCGCGCTCGCAATACCGAAACGCACCATCGCCTCAGGCTTACTCATCCCACCGTCAACCACGGCCCTCGCTGCGGCGACCTTGGTCTCATAGTCGTATTTGGCCCGCTTTACTCCCATGGCAAGAAGCCCGCCCCTCCCGATCACGCGGTACATCTTCTGCCACTCTCTCACAGTCTCGGCAGACACACCAAGCCTCCTGGCGGTCAAACCATAGCCACATCCCCTCTCAAACATCTCCACCGCCTGCTCCCGAAGCAAACGATCATGCCTCAACCCCAGATCCACAGACACGAAAAGCCTCCCATTCCCTGGACTTCAATTTCGATGTCCAAGAAACGGGAGGCAGTTCAGTTGGGAACGAGGCCGGGGCTTGACGCTATCCGAAACGGACCGCGAGATCAGCGCGCGGCGCTGCCCTCGGTGTAGTCCTCGTCGGAGTCGGTCCAGCCGAAGGCCTTGCGCAGCTTCTGGCCGGTCTTCTCGATCGGGTGAGCCTCTTCCTCGGCGCGCAGCGCCTTGAACTCGAGGGCGCCGTTATCCTGATCGGCGATGAACTTGCGGGCGAACGTGCCGTCCTGAATGTCGGCCAGGACAGCCTTCATGGCCTCCTTGGAGGACTCGTTGATGACGCGCGGGCCGGAGACGTAGTCGCCGTACTCAGCGGTGTCGGAGCAGGACCAACGCTGCTTGGTGATGCCGCCCTCGTTGATGAGGTCGACGATCAGCTTCATCTCGTGGCAGACCTCGAAGTAGGCGATCTCGGGCTGGTAGCCAGCCTCGACCAGGGTCTCGAAGCCGGCCTGGATCAGGTGGGAGACGCCGCCACACAGGACAGCCTGCTCGCCGAACAGGTCGGTCTCGGTCTCCTCGGTGAAGGTCGTCTTAATGACGCCGGCGCGGGTGCCGCCGATGGCCTTCGCGTAGGACAGGACGAGGTCCCAAGCCTGGCCGGAGGCATCCACCTCAACGGCGACGACGTCCGGGGTGCCCTTGCCCTGGGTGTAGGTCTCGCGGACCTTGTGGCCGGGGCCCTTGGGGGCGACCATGACGACGTCGTGGCCCTCGGGGACCTCGATGTAGCCGTAACGGATGTTGAAGCCGTGCGCGAAGAGAAGGGCGGCGCCTTCCTTCAGGTTGGGGGCAACCTGCTCGGCGTACACGTAGCGCTGGACCTGGTCGGGCAGCAGCAGCGAGACGACGTCGCCCTCGGCGACGGCCTCGGCCACGTCCTTGACCTCGAGGCCGGCGGCCTCAGCCTTGGCCCAGGAGGAGGAACCGGGGCGCAGGCCGACGACCACGTCAACTCCGGAATCCTTCAGGTTCAGCGCGTGCGCGTGACCCTGCGAACCGTAACCAATGATGGCAACCTTCTTGGACTGGATCAGCGACAGGTCTGCGCCGTCGTCGTAGATGATTTCTGCCATTTTCATTTCTCCTTCAGTTGATCCGTGATCGAGCGCGACCCGCGGCCGATAGCCACGGCGCCCGACTGGACGAGTTCGGTGACACCGTAGGGCTCCAGGGCCCGCAGCAGCGCCTCCAGCTTGGATAGGGAGCCGATCGATTCGATGACGACCGACTCGGGTTGCACGTCGACGACGTGTGCGCGGAACAGGTCCACGATCTGCAGGACCGAGGTACGACGGGTCTCGTCAGCCTGGACCTTCATCATGAGCAGACGCCGTTCGACGGAGTCTTCGGGTTCAAGCTCGACAACCTTGAGGACGTTGATGAGCTTGTTGAGCTGCTTGACCACCTGCTCGATGGGCGCGGAGTCTGCGTCCACGATGATGGTCATGCGGGAGATCTCCGGGTGTTCGGTCTCTCCCACGGTCAGCGACTTGATATTAAAGGCGCGGCGGGCGAAAAGCGCGGCGACGCGAGTGAGCACGCCGGGCTTGTTTTCGACCAACACGGCCAGAGTGTGACGATTCGTCATCAGTCTTCCACCTCCCAGTCGGGCGCCATGCCCTTGGCGTAACGAATCTCATCGTTGGACACGCCCGCGGCGACCATCGGCCAGACCATCGAGTCCTTGGAGACGCGGAAGTCAATGAGAACGGGGCGATCATTGATCGACATGGCCCATTCAATGGCCTCGTCGACCTCGTCGATGGAGCGAACGGTGCGCGCGGCCATGCCGTAGGCCTGCGCGAGCATCTCGAAGTTGGGGATCTGCTCGCCCTCGACGGGGTTGAGCGTCGTGTTCGAGTAGCGCTTGCCGAAGAACAGGGACTGCCACTGGCGGACCATGCCCAGCACCGAGTTGTTGATGAGGGCGACCTTGATCGGGATGTTGTTGATCGTGCAGGTGGCCAGTTCCTGGTTGGTCATCTGGAAGGAGCCGTCGCCGTCGATCGCCCACACGACCTTGTCGGGGGCCGCGACCTGGGCACCCATGGCTGCGGGGATGCAGTAGCCCATGGTGCCGGAGCCGGAGGAGGAGATGAAGCTGCGCGGGTTGTCCAGCGTGATGAACTGCGCGGCCCACATCTGGTGCTGGCCCACGCCCGTCACGTAGATCGCCTCGGGGCCAACCTTGTCGGAGAGCTTCTTGAGGACCTCCTGGGGCGCCATCATGCCGTCTTCGGGCTCAGCCCATCCGATCGGGTACTTGGTACGCAGACGGTCGAGGTAGCGCCACCATCCGGAGATGTCCGCCTTGTTTTCCGACGAGGCCTGGGCGATTTCCTCGGTGAGGATCGGCAGGGCGGTCGCCAGGTCGGCGACGATCGGGATGTCGGCGTGGCGGTTCTTCGAGATCTCCGCGGCGTCGATGTCGATGTGCACGACGGTGGCGCGGGGCGCGAAGGAGTCGAGGCGGCCCGTCACGCGGTCGTCGAAGCGGGCGCCGAGCGCCACGATCAGGTCCGCGCGCTGGAGGGCGCCGACGGCCGCCACGGTGCCGTGCATGCCGGGCATGCCGAGGTTGTGTCGATCGGAGTCGGGGAACGCGCCGCGGGCGGTCAGCGTGGTGACGACGGGGGCGTTCGTGATCTCGACGAGGTCGGTGAGGGCGCCGGTGGAGCCGGAGCGGACGATGCCGCCGCCCACGTAGAGCACGGGGGCCTGGGCGTCGGCGATCGCGCGGGCGGCCGCACGCACCTGCTTCATGTTCGGCTTGTCCGCGACGCGGTAGCCGGGCAGGTCGAGGGCGGGAGGCCAGGAGAAGTCCATCTCGGCGACCTGCGCGGACTTGGTGATGTCTACGAGGACCGGGCCGGGGCGGCCGGTGCCCGCGAGGTGGAAGGCCTCGGCCAGGCGCGCGGGGATCTCCGCGGGATCCGTGACGAGGAAGGAGTGCTTGGTGATCGGCATCGAGGCGCCGACGACGTCGGCTTCCTGGAAGGCGTCGGTTCCGATCAGGGATGCGCCGACCTGGCCGGAGATCACAACGATCGGGACCGAGTCCATGCAGGCGTCGCCCAGGGCCGTCAGCACGTTGGTGGCACCGGGGCCGGACGTCACGATCGCGCAGCCGACCTTACCGGTGGCCAGGGCGTAGCCTTCGGCGGCGTGGCCCGCGCCCTGCTCGTGACGGACAAGAATGTGGCGGATGGACGTCGACGCCAGCAGCGGGTCGTAGGTCGGCAGAATTGCGCCGCCGGGCATACCGAACACGTCGGTAACGCCCAGGGCCTCGAGGCTGGCCACGATAGCCTCGGCTCCGGTCATGCGGGTGGTGTTGGCGGTGTCGCTCACCATTCGTCCTCTCAATCGTTGGGACCGTCTCAAAGAAAAAACCCCGTCAGGTCCGGCAGATGCGCGGATGCGGGGAATTCGGCGTGCGATCCATCCTCACGTTACACGGCAGGCATCGCACGCCCGGGTACGATGACCAGGGCGAGGATTCCAATTCCGCGAACGTTGAGCATGCCTTTACCGTATCTCGCCTAGGCGCTGCGCTCTTCTTCATCTCATTGTGCGGACCTTTGGGTTCTGATCGCCATCTAGGACGATGGACTGAGATGCACAGCACGTATTACTGGTTTAATTGATACATACCTCATATCACAATCCACAACACGGAGATTTCATCGTGCATCAGGTGTTCGAGATTCTGAGCGAACAGCCGGTTCTGTTCCTCTTCATTCTCATCGGAATAGGCATGGCGTTCGGCCATGTGAAAATCAAGGGCATTAGCCTCGGCGCCGCCGCCGTTCTCTTCTTTGCCATCGCGTTGGCAGCGTGGGCACAGTCCTACGACATCGAGCTGCGAGTCACCCCCCAGCTGGGCACTCTCGGCCTGACGCTCTTCACGTTCGCGATCGGCATCAACTCGGGTGCGTCATTCTTCCACAACCTGAAGACCGCCGTCGGCCCGATTCTGGCGATGGTTGCCCTCTACGGCATCACCGCCACCGTCGGCCTCTACGTCGGTAAGGCCATGGGTATGGACGTTCCGCTCATCGCCGGTACCTTCGCGGGTTCGGTGACGAACACACCCGCTCTGGCCGCCGCCGGTGAGGCCTCCGGCGATCCTGCACGTGCGACGGTCGGCTACTCGATCGCCTACCTCTTCGGCGTCATCGGCATGCTTGCCGCTTCGATGGCCGCACTGCACTACGGTCGCAACGATAAGGATGCCCCCTCTCCCCTGTCGAACCGCACGATCCGCGTCGAGCGCGACGATCACCCCTTCGTCGGCGACATCTACGAGAAGCTCGGCGAGAAGGTCTCCTTCTCCCGTCTGCGCCGCGGCGAGACCGGCCCAATCACCCGTCCCCAGATGTCCGACACCCTGGATCCTGGTGACCTTGTGACGGTCGTCGGCCCCCGTGAGCTCGTCGCTCGCGCCGCCACCGAGCTCGGCCACGCGTCCTCTCACTCCCTCATGCAGGACCGCTCCTACCTTGACTTCCGCCGCATGACGATCTCCAACCCGAAGGTCGCCGGACGCACGGTTGCCTCGCTCGGCCTCGCCAAGGAATTCTCGGCGACTATCTCGCGCGTGCGCCGCGGCGACGTCGACATGGTTGCCGAGCCGGGCCTCGTCCTCCAGGAAGGTGACCGCGTGCGCGTCGTCGCCCCCACGTCCAAGATGGCTGAGATCACCAAGTTCTTCGGCGACTCGTCCCGAGGCCTCACGGACCTCAACCCGATCGCCCTGGGCATCGGCATGGCGCTGGGTATCGCGATCGGTGAGCTGCCGATCCTGACCCCCTCCGGCGAGTACTTCTCGATCGGCTCCGCCGCAGGCACGCTCATCGTGGGCCTTATCTTCGGCCGCGTCGGCCGCATCGGCCCCATCGCAACGGCTCTGCCTTTCACGACCTGCCAGGTGATGGCCGAGCTCGGCCTGCTCATCTTCCTCGCGCAGGCGGGCGCCAAGGCAGGCGGTCAGATCCTCGAGGCCTTCACGTCGGGCGACTGGATCCGCATCTTTGCCCTGGGCATCGTCATGACGTCGATTATGGCGGTCGGCCTGTACTGCACGATGCGCTGGATCTTCAAGATGGGCGGCACGAAGCTCGCCGGTCTGCTGGGCGGCGCTCAGACGCAGCCCGCCGTCCTCGCATTCGCGAACGGCCGTACCAACGCCGATCCTCGCGTGTCGCTCGGCTACGCGCTGGTCTACCCGGTCGCCATGGTCGGCAAGATCATCGTCGCCACGATCCTGGGCGGCATGTAGCGGCAACGTCTCCCGCGGGTTCGATCCTGCGACAACAATGGGGCCGGCCCTTTCGGGTCGGCCCCATTCGTATGCCTCCTTGTCGTCCCCTCAAACCATCAAGGCCACCGCGAAGCTCTCAAGGGCGCTCGGGCTCCGGTGCCCGTAGCCCCTGAAAGAACCTACTCCCTCAAAGTCGCACGTAATTCGATTGCGTGAGCTTTCAACAATGCCCGAAAACGTTGCAATTTCAACACCTTGAGTTCATATCTTGAAACAGTCGCAGGGGAATTACGTGCGAAATTGCTGAGAAGGTCGAAAGCCACCAATACGATCACATAAAAGCCGGCGCATGGCCGCCGAGGCCTGGCTGCGGTGCCCGTGGGCGGTGGCGGGGCCTGGTAGCCAGGAACCAGAGCCTGACTTGCCGCGCTCAGCTGATCAATCCTCGCGGCGTCGCCTTTGTTCCGGGCACCGCATGGCCTGCCCGCCCGCTCGTCGCCCGCGCCGCGAGCTCCGCTCGGCGCGTCGCCTCGAAGCCCGGCCAGGCCCCGCAGGCCCTGCGGCGCCCTCCACAAGGGCGACGCTTGCTCAGTACGTTGTCGTGGCCCTCTATGACTGCCAACTCGGCCTACGCACAAACGAGGCCGCGACCGGTTTCCCGGCCACGGCCTCGTCAATGCATGAGCGTCAGCGCGAAATCAGCGCGACGAGCACTCGAGCGGTCACCGCCGCCACGCACACAATCGCGATGTTGCGGCCGACGGCGCGAATCTCGTCACGGTCAATCTCGTACTCAATCTCAAACGACGGCGGCTTCAGGCCCGCTTCGATCTCGAATTTCATACGTTCTCCTCCTCGTACTCCCACAGGTTGGGGACTCGTTCTTGCTTTTCGACGAGCCAGTTCTTATCCGTCAGCATACGGGAGAGCGCGAGGCCCATGCCGATCGCGACGATCGTGAACATGACCGTGAAGAGCGCGGCGAGCGCATCGTCGATCTGCTGGTTGTTCAAGTAGGTCAGAGCACGATAGAGCGGCACACCGGGGATCATGATGACGACAGCAGGCACGGACAGGGTCACGCGCGAGAAGCGCGTCCTGCGGGCCACGAAGACGGCGAGAAGGCCAGCTGCGAGCGCGGCGAGGCCGACGCAAGCCGGGGCAGGAACGCCGAGTTCCAGGTGCAGGGCGATACGAGCAGTGTTGATAACGGCACCGATGAGTGCGGCCGTCGCGCACACGCGTTGCGGTGAATTGAAAAGCATCGCAAACCCGTATGCAGCAACAAAGCTGGCGAGGAAGCGCAGGAGGTAGTGCAGCCATGGAACGAGCGAAACACCGTACTCGGGCGTCACAGACCACCCGAAGACAGCCGAGATCGCCCAGACAGCCACACCCGCCGACATGACGAGCATCGTCACGTACACGAGGCGACCGACGCCGCCTTGGAAGTCTTGTCGCACCAAATCGATCAGGCCCGTCACGAGCGGGAAGCCTGGGACCAAGAACAGCAGCGCGGAAATAAAGCCGGCCTGGTGCGTCGATTCAATACCGAGGAAATGCTGAGCCGGTGCGACCAACAAAATGTAGATCATCGCGGCGAGAGCGCCGCAGGCCATCCACACGCCGAAGTGGTTCATGTGGCGGATCAGCATCTGGCGGCGAAGCGCTTGTCCAAAGAACGACGCGACGGCAACGGCAGAGCACTCGACCCATCCCCCACCGTTCAAGAATGCGAAGGCCGCACAGGCGAGGCCGGAGGCAAGCGCGTTGGAGAACCAGTCGTAGAGGCCGGGAACCTTCGCAATCTTGTCGAGTTCATCGGACACATCCTCGACTCGCACGGACTTGCCGTTCAAAGACGCCACGTAGTTGTTGATGCGGTCGATCTTGTCTGCGTTCACGCCCATCAGACGTTGCTCGGCGAGCTCCGTTCGGAATGTGCCGTTCGCGTACGCAGTCGCGATGATCTCCGTGTACGTAACCTGTGCTCGGTGCTCTGAAATGCCGACGGCTCGCGCAAGGTCTGCCATCGACTTCTTAACACGGTAGGCGCTGGCGCCGAACGACAGAAGCATCTGGCCGAGTCGGAGAACTACCTGGGATTGATGGGCGAGGCGGTCGTGCGCCGCCATGCGTTGAGCGAGGACCTCGTCTTTGCCACCGTGGTGGTGAGGCTCGTGCGGGTGTGCAGAAGTGACCATGGATATAGCATCGCATGCGATACAGCGATATGCGGGCGACGTTGGTCCGTCACGTGCGATTTTTCATGTGGTGGACAGAAGACACGGTGTGGACCGCCAGTCCCGGACGTGCAGAAAGTGCAACTGACAAAGGGCGAATTGGAAACGCGAAAAAAATGAAGCGGCCGGAGACGTAAAGTCTCCGGCCGCTTCCGTACGTGTGTTGTGGCGGTGTCCTACTCTCCCACAACCTGGCGGTTGCAGTACCATTGGCGCTGCCGGGCTTAGCTTCCAGGTTCGGAATGGAGGCTGGGCGTTTCCCCGGTGCTATGACCACCACAAGTCTTGGTGTTCAACACTGTTCCCCCGCCGTGGTTTGGTGGGGTGTGGGTTGATCGTGGTTTGTATAGTGGTTGCGGCTGTTTTGCTGGTGTCTTTTTGTTCACCCGGACCTGTTGGTTGGGTGGTTGTTTAGTGTTGGCCCATTAGTACCAGTCGGCTCACGAGCACATTGCTGTGCTTCCACCTCTGGCCTATCAACCCGCTAGTCTGGCGGGGGCCTCTCACCCCACGAGGGGGCGTGGAAATCTCATCTTGAAGCAGGCTTCCCGCTTAGATGCTTTCAGCGGTTATCCCTTCCGAACGTAGCCAACCAGCCATGCACCTGGCGGTACAACTGGCACACCAGAGGTTCGTCCATCCCGGTCCTCTCGTACTAGGGACGGCCCTTCTCAAATTTCCTGCGCGCACAGAGGATAGGGACCGAACTGTCTCACGACGTTCTGAACCCAGCTCGCGTACCGCTTTAATGGGCGAACAGCCCAACCCTTGGGACCAACTCCAGCCCCAGGATGCGACGAGCCGACATCGAGGTGCCAAACCATGCCGTCGATATGGACTCTTGGGCAAGATCAGCCTGTTATCCCCGGGGTACCTTTTATCCGTTGAGCGACCACGCACCCACGTGCCATGGCCGGATCACTAGTTCCTGCTTTCGCACCTGCTCGACCCGTCGGTCTCACAGTCAAGCTCCCTTGTACACTTGCACTCGCCACCTGATTACCAACCAGGCTGAGGGAACCTTTGAGCGCCTCCGTTACATTTTAGGAGGCAACCGCCCCAGTTAAACTACCCACCAGGCACTGTCCCCAACCCGGATGACGGGCCAAGGTTGAGGTGACCGCTTGAACCAGAATGGTATTTCAACGACGACTCCACCACCGCTGGCGCGGCAGCTTCACAGTCTCCCACCTATCCTACACAAGTCCAAGCGAACACCAATACCAAGCTATAGTAAAGGTCCCGGGGTCTTTCCGTCCTTCTGCGCGAAACGAGCATCTTTACTCGTACTGCAATTTCACCGAGTTCGCGGTTGAGACAGCGGAGAAGTCGTTACGCCATTCGTGCAGGTCGGAACTTACCCGACAAGGAATTTCGCTACCTTAGGATGGTTATAGTTACCACCGCCGTTTACTGGGGCTTAAATTCACCGCTTCACACCCCAAAGGAGTGTTGACGGTTCCTCTTAACCTTCCAGCACCGGGCAGGCGTCAGTGCGTATACATCGCCTTACGGCTTCGCACGCACCTGTGTTTTTGATAAACAGTCGCTTCTCCCTATTCTCTGCGACCCCACAACCCCACCCACACGCACGGCGCGGGGAAGTCACGGGGTCCTCCTTATCCCGAAGTTACGGAGGAATTTTGCCGAGTTCCTTAACCACGATTCACTCGAACGCCTCGGTATACTCTACCTGACCACCTGAGTCGGTTTAGGGTACGGGCGCGTCATGCCCTCACGTCGAGGCTTTTCTCGGCAGCTTAGGATCACCACAAGTCCACACACGCGTGTGTCCCTCATCAGTTCTCACCCATCTGTCCCCCGGATTTGCCTGGGAGGCGGGCCACAACCTTAAATACGCACAACCATCGGCGCACTGCAGCTACCTGTCTGCGTCACCCCTGTTAACACGCTTGCCTACAATCACCGGGGCCCCAAGACCCACACACACCACGCAACCCGAAGGTCATGTGGGGGCGTGAGCAAATTGGTTAGCACAATGACTTCAGCATGGGCGGTCATAACGCGGTACCAGAATATCAACTGGTTGTCCATCGACTACGCCTGTCGGCCTCGCCTTAGGACCCGACTAACCCAGGGCGGATAAACCTAGCCCTGGAACCCTTAGTCAATCGGCGCTGCGGATTCTCACCGCAGATTCGTTACTCATGCCTGCATTCTCACTCCCACACAATCCACCAGAAGTTCCCTCCAGGCTTCACCTCGTGCAGGACGCTCCCCTACCCAACAACACACCAGCACTCCAGTTCCTGGCGCCAGCTACTTGTGTTGTTGCCACAGCTTCGGCGGTACGCTTGAGCCCCGCTACATTGTCGGCGCAGAACCACTTGACCAGTGAGCTATTACGCACTCTTTCAAGGATGGCTGCTTCTAAGCCAACCTCCTGGTTGTCACCGCGACTCCACATCCTTTCCCACTTAGCGTACGCTTAGGGGCCTTAGCTGATGATCTGGGCTGTTTCCCTCTCGACTACGAAGCTTATCCCCCGCAGTCTCACTGCCGCGCTACACCTAATGGCATTCGGAGTTTGGCTGACGTCAGTAACCCATAGGGCCCATCGGCCATCCAGTAGCTCTACCTCCACCAGGGACCACGCGACGCTGCACCTAAATGCATTTCGGGGAGAACCAGCTATCACGGAGTTTGATTGGCCTTTCACCCCTACCCACAGTTCATCCCCCAGGTTTTCAACCCTGGTGGGTTCGGTCCTCCACACAGTCTTACCTCTGCTTCAACCTGACCATGGGTAGATCACCCCGCTTCGGGTCTAGAACACGCGACCAACGCCATATTTCAGACTCGCTTTCGCTACGCATACCCCACACGGGTTAAGCACGCCACGTATCACTAACTCGCAGGCTCATTCTTCAAAAGGCACGCCATCACCCCTCAAGGCTCTGACGGCTTACAGGCACACGGTTTCAGGTACTATTTCACTCCCCTCCCGGGGTACTTTTCACCATTCCCTCACGGTACTATGCACTATCGGTCATCAAGTAGTATTTAGGCTTACCAAGTGGTCTTGGCAGATTCACACGAGATTTCACGAGTCCCGCGCTACTCGGGTACCACACCCACACCACACGCCACCGGTCCGTTTACACGACTATCACGCTCTACGGTCAGACTTCCCAGACTGTTCAACTCCCAACAACAAGTGATGCGATCCCCCGGCAGAAGGATCCAATATGGCCCCACAACACCAAACACGCAACGGCCGCCGCCTCTCACACGCATCTGGTTTAGCCTCCTCCGCTTTCGCTCGCCACTACTCACGGAATATCTTTTCCTGCGGGTACTGAGATGTTTCACTTCCCCGCGTTCCCCCCACCACCCTATACACGTTCAGATGATGGTAACCCAGCACAACCCAGGTTAGGTTCCCCCATTCGGACACCCTCGGATAATAACGCTCGCTCGCCAGCTCCCCGAGGCATATCGCAGGCCGCAACGTCCTTCATCAGCTCTTGATGCCAAGGCATCCACCGAATGCCCAATAAAACTAAACAAAACACAAAAAACAGTACAGAACAAATATGCTCGCAACCACTATACAAATCACAAACAACCCACCACACACACCCACACCCAAGAAACCCCCAGGCTGGCTGCGCAGGCAACCACCACCAACAGGCAGCGGACGCTCACACGGTGTTGAACGTGAACCCGACAGTGTGTCTGCTCGCTACAACATTTTTATGCCCAACCCAAAACACGCACCCACACCCACCACCCACATCAGGTGGCGTACATGCGCAGGCACAAGAAAACAACACAACACAACCCAAACAGCCATGCTGCCTTGTTCCCCACAAACTGGGCTCCCTAGAAAGGAGGTGATCCAGCCGCACCTTCCGGTACGGCTACCTTGTTACGACTTCGTCCCAATCGCCAATCCCACCTTCGACCACTCCCCCCGCAAAAACGGTTAGGCCATGGGCTTCGGGTGTTACCAACTTTCGTGACGTGACGGGCGGTGTGTACAAGGCCCGAGAACGTATTCACCGCAGCGTTGCTGATCTGCGATTACTAGCGACTCCACCTTCATGGGGTCGAGTTGCAGACCCCAATCCGAACTGAGACTGGCTTTAAGGGATTCGCTCCACCTCACGATATCGCAACCCTCTGTACCAACCATTGTAGCATGCGTGAAGCCCAAGACATAAGGGGCATGATGATTTGACGTCATCCCCACCTTCCTCCGAGTTAACCCCGGCAGTCCCCCACGAGTCCCCACCATCACGTGCTGGCAACATAGGGCAAGGGTTGCGCTCGTTGCGGGACTTAACCCAACATCTCACGACACGAGCTGACGACAACCATGCACCACCTGCACACGACCAACTAAATGCCACCACATCTCTGCAGTGTCGCCGTGCATGTCAAGCCTTGGTAAGGTTCTTCGCGTTGCATCGAATTAATCCGCATGCTCCGCCGCTTGTGCGGGCCCCCGTCAATTCCTTTGAGTTTTAGCCTTGCGGCCGTACTCCCCAGGCGGGGCACTTAAAGCGTTAGCTACGGCGCAGAAACCACGGGTGGCCCCCACACCTAGTGCCCAACGTTTACAGCGTGGACTACCAGGGTATCTAATCCTGTTCGCTCCCCACGCTTTCGCTCCTCAGCGTCAGTAACGGCCCAGAGACCCGCCTTCGCCACCGGTGTTCTTCCTGATATCTGCGCATTCCACCGCTACACCAGGAGTTCCAGTCTCCCCTACCGCACTCAAGTCAGCCCGTACCCACCGCACGCCCCCAGTTAAGCCAGAGGATTTCACGGCAGACGCGACCAACCGCCTACAAGCCCTTTACGCCCAATAATTCCGGACAACGCTCGCGCCCTACGTATTACCGCGGCTGCTGGCACGTAGTTAGCCGGCGCTTCTTTACCCACTACCCTCACCACAACCATTGTTGCGGCTTGACCATGAGCGAAAGAGGTTTACAACCCGAAGGCCGTCATCCCTCACGCGGCGTCGCTGCATCAGGCTTTCGCCCATTGTGCAATATTCCCCACTGCTGCCTCCCGTAGGAGTCTGGGCCGTATCTCAGTCCCAATGTGACCGGTCACCCTCTCAGGCCGGCTACCCGTCAAAGCCTTGGTAGGCCATCACCCCACCAACAAGCTGATAGGCCGCGAGCCCATCCCCCACCAGAAAAAACCTTTCCACCAACCCCCATGCGAAGGCCAGTGAATATCCAGTATTAGCACCCGTTTCCGGGCGTTATCCCAAAGAAGGGGGCAGGTTACTCACGTGTTACTCACCCGTTCGCCACTCATTCACCCAGCAAGCTGGGCTTCAGCGTTCGACTTGCATGTGTTAAGCACGCCGCCAGCGTTCGTCCTGAGCCAGGATCAAACTCTCCGAACAAAAACAAAAACGTTAAAGCCCAGAAAAACCAACCAACCAAACAAGGCCAGCCAGCAATCCCAACCAAAAACACTCAAAAACAAAAAACAGGCATAAAAAAACAAACAAACACACTATCGAGTTCACAAACAACACCCACACACCCCAGACAACCAAGCCACAAACCCAGCCACCAGAGCGGTGAACCACCACCACAAACTCACTCACAAGCTCGTAGCGACAGGTGAATAATCTACTCACCCCCACACCCAAAGTCAAACCAAAACACCGTGACCCCCACCACACACACCACAAACCCACCAAACACAACGAAAAGTCCGTGTCGATTCAGCTTGCATGCCCGTGCACAGTCAACGAAAAGGCGGGCCCGACCGCGCATCACCAGCGCGATCGGGCCCGCCAAACAGCCGAAATGACTCTCAGTTCACATCCATATCGGGCTGAACGGGGATATCCACGGTCGGAAGGTCGCGCACGGCACGACGCACGGCCTTGGAGACGGCGGGCGCAACGCGCTTATCGAAGGCGCCGGGGATGATGTAGGAGGGCGAGAGCTCGTCCTCGGAGATCACGGACGCGATAGCCACGGAGGCGACGCGCAGTACCTCGGTCGTAATCTCCTTGACCTTTGCGTCCAGGAGACCGCGGAACAGACCCGGGAAGGCCAGAACGTTGTTGATCTGGTTCGGGTAGTCGCTGCGGCCCGTGGCGACGACGGCGGCGTACTTGCCGGCGCCGATCGGGTCAACCTCGGGCGTGGGATTGGCGAGCGCGAAGACAATAGCGTCGTCAGCCATGGTCTCGACGTCGGAGGGCTCAAGGATGTTGCCGGAGGAGACGCCGATAAAGACGTCGGCACCCTTGAGGACCTCCTTGAGGGAGCCGTGGACGTGGCGGGGGTTGGTCGCCTCGGCCAGCGCCTTACGGGAGGGGTGCATGCCCTCGGTCGCGTCTCCGGACAGCGCGCCGTCGCGGCCACAGCCGATGATGTCCCGCGCACCCTGGGCGAGAAGCAGGCGGATGATCGCGTTGCCGGCGGCGCCGACGCCGGAGACGACGATGCGCACATCCTCGATCTTCTTGCCCACGATCTTCAGGGCGTTGATGAGCGCGGAGAGGACCACGATCGCGGTGCCGTGCTGGTCGTCGTGGAAGACGGGGATGTCGAGCTCGGCGCGCAGGCGCTCTTCGATCTCGAAGCAGCGGGGTGCGGAGATGTCCTCCAGGTTGATGCCGCCGTAAGCGGGGGCGATAGCCTTGACGATCGAGATGATCTCTTCGGTGTCCTTGGTGTCCAGGACGACCGGCCACGCGTCGACGCCGCCGAACTCCTTGAACAGGACGGCCTTTCCTTCCATGACGGGCAGGGCAGCCTCGGGGCCGATATCGCCCAGGCCGAGCACCGCGGTGCCGTCGGAGACGACCGCGACCGTGTTGGCCTTCATGGTCAGCAGGTGGGCCTTCTGGGGCATGTCGTGGATGGCGGTGCACACGCGGGCCACGCCGGGCGTGTAGGCACGCGAGAGGTCGTCACGGTTACGCAGCGGCACCTTGGAGTGGATCTCCACCTTGCCGCCGATGTGGCTCATGAAGGTCTGGTCGGCGACGGAATCGGCGGTCACGCCGGGCAGCGCAGCGATGGCGTCGCGCACCTCGCGGCGGTGCTCGGAATCGCGCATGTCGCACGTCAGGTCAATGATGATGCGCCCGCGGTCGGAGTCGGCCACGTCGAGGCCCTTGATCTCCGCTCCAGTCGAAGAGACTGCGTCAACAATGGACGCGATGGAAGTCGTCTTCTCGTCCACCTCGATACGGTAGGAGGCGGTGTACGACGGCGATGTGCGCATGTCTGTCCTTTCGTTGGGCGCCCGGCCACAGTCGGCCCGGCTGTCCTCAAGCGCTCATCCTAGGTAACTTTCCACTCCCCCCGAAAGAGGAATGCCACAACGTGGACACGTGCGAGCGATCAGGGACGAGGCCGGGGCACCTCCTCGGGAGATCACCACGAGGCCGCGGCGTCCAGTCGGGAAACGACGACGGGGGCCGGGATCGCATCGATCCCGGCCCCCGTGACGCTCGCGCGGAGTAACCTCAGGCGCCGACCATCTCCATGATCAGTTCACGCACGCGGGCGGCGTCAGCCTGCCCGCGAGTGGCCTTCATGACCGCGCCGACGAGGGCACCGGCCGCCTGGACCTTGCCACCCTTGATCTTCTCGACGATGTCGGGGTTGGCGTCCAGGGCCTCCTGGACGGCCGCCGTCAGGGCACCGTCGTCGGAGACAACCTCAAGGCCTCGGGCCTCGACGACCTGCGTCGGATCGCCTTCGCCCGCGAGGACACCCTCGAGGGCCTGGCGCGCCAGCTTGTCGTTGATACGACCCGAATCGATAAGACCCTGCAGCTCGGCGACCTGAGCGGGGCTGACCCCGGCCTCGTCGAGGGAAACCTCGCGCTCCTTGGCGCGGCGCGAGATCTCGCCCATCCACCACTTGCGGGCGGAGGCGGGATCGCAGCCCGCGGCGACCGTGGCCTCGATGAGCTCGAGTGCGCCAGCGTTGATGACGTCGCGCATCTCCATGTCCGCGTAGCCCCACTCGGTGCGCAGGCGGCGGCGCTTGGCGACGGGCAGCTCGGGCAGCGAGGCGCGCAGCTCCTCCACCCATTCGCGATCCGGGCGGATCGGCACCAGGTCGGGCTCGGGGAAGTAGCGGTAGTCCTCAGAATCCGACTTCTCACGGCCGGACGACGTCGAGCCGTCCTCCTCGTGGTAGTGTCGGGTCTCCTGCAGGATCGTGCCACCCTCGGACAGGATCTGGGCCTGGCGCTGCATCTCGTAGCGCACGGCCGAGGCGATGCCGCGGAAGGAATTCACGTTCTTCGTTTCGGTGCGCGTACCCAGCGGGGACTCGGGCGTCGGGCGCAGCGACACGTTGATGTCGGCGCGCACGTTGCCACGCTCCATGCGAGCCTCGGACACGTCGAGGGCGCGGAAAATGTCGCGCAGGGCCTGCACGTAGGCGGCGGCCACCTCGGGCGCACGCTCACCGGCACCCTCGATCGGGCGGGTCACGATCTCCACGAGCGGCACGCCCGCACGGTTGTAGTCCACGAGCGAGTGGTCCGCGCCCTGGATGCGACCGTCAGCGCCACCGATGTGCGTGTTCTTACCCGCGTCCTCCTCCATGTGCGCGCGCTCAATCTGCACGCGGAACATGGTGCCGTCCTCAAGCTCGACGTCCACGTAACCGTCGTGAGCGATCGGCTCGTCGGACTGAGAGGTCTGGAAAGCCTTCGTCAGGTCCGGGTAGAAGTAGTTCTTACGCGCGAAACGGCAGTACTCCGCGATCTCGCAGTTCAGCGCCAGGCCGATCTTGATCGCGTACTCGACGGCCTTGTGGTTGACGACCGGCAGGGAGCCGGGCAGACCCAGCGACACGGGGGTCACGAAGGTGTTCGGGTCGCCACCAAACGCGTTGGGGGCTGCGTCGAACATCTTGGTCTTGGTGCCCAGCTCGACGTGCACCTCAATGCCGAGAACCGGGTCGAAGCGGCGCGCCGCCTCGTCGTAATCCATGAGCTCAGTCATCACTTTTCCTCCCAGTTAGCTGCGGGGCACTGACCCGCGACGTCGTCGCTGAGCGCCTCCACCAGGGACGCCACCTTGTACATGACCAGGTCGCCGCGCGCGGGGGCCAGCACCTGGAAGCCGATGGGCAGGCCCTCGGAGGACACCGCGTTGGGCACGTTCACGCCGGGGATGCCCGCCAGGTTCGCGGGGATCGTCGCGACGTCGTAGAGGTACATGGCCAGCGGGTCGGAGGTCTTCTCACCGAACTTGAAGGCCGTCTCGGGGGCCGTGGGCGACACGAGGACGTCGACCTGCTCGAACACCGCGTCGAAGTCGCGCTGGATAAGCGTGCGCACCTTCTGGGCGCTGCCGTAGTAGGCGTCGTAGTAGCCGGCCGAGAGCACGTGCGTGCCCAGGATGATGCGGCGCTTGACCTCGTCGCCGAAGCCGGCCTCGCGGGTGGCCGCCATGACGCGCTCGGCGGTCACGGGACCCTCGGTGGGCTCGACGCGGATGCCGTAGCGCATGCCGTCGAAGCGGGCCAGGTTCGAGGAGACCTCGGCGGGCATGATCAGGTAGTAGGCGCCCAGCGAGTACTCCAGGTGCGGGCAGGAGACCTCGACGATCTCGGCGCCGGCCTCACGCAGCTTCTCGACGGTGGCGTTGAAGGCGTCGATAACGTCCTTCTGGTAGCCCTCGCCGCTCAACTCCTTAACGACGCCAACCTTCAGGCCCTTCATGGAGCCTTCCGCGGCCACGGACTCGACGGCCTCGGTGAGCGCGGGGACCGGCTCGTTGAGGGAGGTCGAATCGTTGGGGTCGTAGCCGCCGATCAGCTCGGTCAGGGCGGCCGCGTCCGCGACCGTGCGGGTGACGGGGCCGATCTGGTCCAGGGACGAGGCCATGGCCACCAGGCCGAAACGCGACACCGCGCCGTAAGTGGGCTTGGCGCCGACCGTTCCGGTCACGAACGCGGGCTGGCGGATCGAGCCGCCCGTGTCGGAACCGAGGGCCAGGGGAACCATGTAGGCAGCGACAGCAGCGGCCGAACCGCCGCCGGAGCCGCCGGGGATGCGCTCGGTGTCCCACGGGTTCTTGGTCGCACCGAAGGCGGAGTGCTCGGTGGACGAACCCATGGCGAACTCGTCCATGTTGGTCTTGCCGACGATGGGCAGGCCGGCTTCCTTGATCTTGGTGGTGACGGTCGCGTCGTAGGGAGGCTCCCAGTCGCCCAGGATCTTCGAGGCGCAGGTGGTGCGCAGGCCGCGCGTCACCACGTTGTCCTTGACTGCGATCGGCACGCCCGCCAGGCGGTGCAGGGTCTCCCCCGCCGCGCGGCGCGCGTCCACGTCGGCCGCGGTCGCCAGGGCGCCCTCGCGGTCGACCGTGATGAAGGCGTTGACGCGGTCCTCGATGGCGTCGATGCGGTCCAGGCAGGCCTGGGTCAGCTCGACGGAGGTGATCTGGCCGGCGGCCAGCATGTCCGCCAGCTCGAGGGCGCTCTTCTTCAGCAGCTCGTTCATCAGTCCTCCCCCAGAATCTGCGGAACCAGGAACATGCCGTCCTGGGCGGCGGGCGCCTGAGCGAGCACCTCGTCGCGGTCCACGGTCTGCCCAATCTCGTCTTCGCGCCACACGTTGGTCAGCGGAATCGGGTGGGACGTGGCGGGAACCTCGGGGGTGGCGACCTCGGACACCTTGGAGACGGCGTCGGCGATCGCGTCGAGCTCACCCGCGAAACGCGTGATTTCCTCGTCGGTCAATGCGATGTGGGCCAGGCCCGCAACGCGGGCGACCTCGTCAGTACTAATGCGTGACATGTGTGGCATCCTACCCGTATGGCCTTTTCACAGCGACGCCAACTCACCAGGCAGACGTGGTCGATCGTCAAAAAAGCGGGAATCGCGCTGCTCGCCGCCCAGGCGGCCGCAGTCGTGACCGTGCACGCGATCGACCGCATGCGCACCGCCCGTATCCCCGGTGGCGTGCACGGTTTCCCCACCCTGCCTCCCGCCGACACGCAGATCGGCGACACCGTGGCGCGGACGTACACCGAGGGAACCTCCCTGTACGCAGACATGTTGGAGGCCATTGAAGGGGCGACGCATCACATTTATTTCGAGACCTTCATTTGGCGCTCGGACCGCTGGGGCCAGCGCTTTAAGACGGCACTGATCGACGCGGCGAAGCGCGGTGTCGAGGTGTTCTGCGTGTGGGACGGCTTCGGCGTCCTCAACCAGGATCCGCGCTTCTACAAGTTCCCCGTGATGCCGAATCTGCACGTGCGTAAGTTCCCGACGCTACGTTCGGGCTTCTTCACCCTGAACATTCGTCGCACGGGCCAGGATCACCGCAAGATTCTCGTGGTCGACGGCGAGGTCGGATTCGTCGGCGGCTACAACATCGGCGATCCCTTTGCCAACGAGTGGCGCGACACCCACGTGCGCATCACGGGCGAGGCCGTGTGGGAGCTGGAAAACGGCTTCGTCGACTTCTGGAACCACTTCCGCCCCAAGACCTGCCCGGAGCTGCCCGATCAGGGTGCGCGGGCGTGGAGCGCGGACGTGACCGCGCAGTTCAACCTGCCGCACTACCTCCTGTACCCGATCCGCGGCATGTACATCGATGCGATTGAGCGCGCGACCGACCGCGTGCTCATCACGACGGCGTACTTCATCCCCGACCGCGAGGTCCTCGGTTCCCTGATCGCCGCCGCCCGCCGTGGCGTGCGCGTCCAGGTGCTGATCCCCGAGTATTCCAACCACATCCTGGCGGACTGGGTGGCGCGCCCCTACTACGGCGAGCTGCTGCGCGAGGGCGTGGAGATCTGGCTGTACCGTCACGCGATGGTCCACTCGAAGACGATGACGGTGGATGGGCGTTGGTCGACGATCGGCACGGCGAATATCGACCGCCTGTCGATGCGCGGCAACTACGAGGTGTGCCTGCAGTTCTTCTCTCGCCCGCTGGCCGCGCGCATGGAGGAGATTTTCGCGAACGACCTGACGACGGCCCGCCGCCTGACGATCGACGAGTGGGAGAAGCGCTCGATGATCACCCGCGTCGGCGAGGTGCTGCTGGGCCCCTTCGAGCCCTTCGTCTGAGCCCCGGCCTCGTTACAGGCCGACGGCTGCCAGGCCTCCCTCGAGGAGGTCCGCGAACTGCTGCTCGGTGATGACGGGGACGCCCAGGGCCTCGGCCTTCGCGGCCTTCGAGCCCGCGCCAGGGCCCGCGACCACGAGGGACGTCTTCTTCGAGACCGAGCCCGCGGCTTTGCCGCCACGCGAGGTGATCGCCTCCTTGGCGCCCTCGCGGTCGTATCCGGGCATCGCGCCCGAGACGACGATCGTCAGACCAGCGAGCACGTCCGAGGCCGGCTCGGGTGCCTCGTCGGCCATGCGCACGCCCGCGCGCGCCCACGCCTCCAGCACCTCCAGGTGCCAGTCGACCGTGAACCAGTCGCGCAGGGATCGGCCGATTTCCTCGCCCACGCCCTCGACGGCGGAGAGCTCCTCGACCGTGGCGGTGCGCAGGGCATCCATCGATAGGAACTTCTCTGCGAGCGCTCGGGCCGCCGTGGGGCCGACGTGGCGGATGGACAGGGCGACGAGGACGCGCGCGAGGGGCTGGCTCTTGGCCTTCTCGAGCTCGGCGAGCATCTTCTCAGTGCCCTTGGAGGCGCTGGGCTCAATGGGTTCAAAGATGGTCTGTCCGCGCAGCTTGCGAGGCTTGTAGGCCTTGGTCCAGAAGTAGCGGACCTGCTTCCAGTCCCCGGTTTCCTCGCCCTTCTGCTTGACGGGCTTCCACACCATCACGTCGTGCAGGTCCTCGGCACGCAGGTCGAAGAGCGCGGCCTCCGTGCGCAGGGCGGGAGCCTGCGGGGCGGGCAGGAGTTCCTCGGCACGGGTGATCTGCTCGCCGTGGGGCAGCTCGCGGCCGCCCTCAAGGGTGAGGACGGTGCCGTCCTCCAGCGTGACGCTGTGGCCGGCGACCAGGGCGGCCGCCACCTCGTCACGGTCATTTTCAGGCTGGGTCATCGCCAGGGCAGACTCGTCGCCGAGGCCCTCCACATCCAGGGCGGATCGGGCGCCGACGTGGGCGAGGCGCTCGGTGATCTGCGCGGGGCACAAACCCTTGTTCGGGCAGCGCAGGTCGACGTCGCCTTCCTTCTCCTGGACGAGCGTCGTCCCGCAGGAGGGGCACTCGGTAGGCATGACGAAGGGACGCTCGGAGCCGTTGCGCGCGTCCTCGACGGGGGCGACGATCTCGGGGATGACGTCGCCGGCCTTTCGCAGGACGACGAGGTCGCCGATGAGGACGCCCTTGCGGGCGACTTCCTGGGCGTTGTGCAGGGTCGCGCGCGCAACGTTCGAGCCCGCGACCAGCACGGACTCCATGACGCCGTACGGGGTAACGCGCCCCGTACGGCCCACCTGGACGCGGATGTCGAGCAGGCGCGTGTGGACCTCTTCGGGCGGGAACTTGTAGGCGGCCGCCCAGCGCGGGGTGCGCGAGGTCGAGCCAAGGGAACGCTGCAGGTCCAGGTCGTTGATCTTGACGACGACGCCGTCGATCTCATGGACGAGGCCGTGGCGGTTGGCACCGATCTCGGCGATCCGCTCTTCGATCGCCTCGCGGCCCGTCAGCACGCGGGTGTAGGGCGAGACGGGCAGGCCCCAGTCGCGCAGCTGCTCGTACCAGCCCATCTGGGTGGTCGGCTCGGAGAAGTCTTCCCCGGCCTCGACGAAGCCGATGCCGTGGGCGACCATCGCGAGGGGGCGCTTGGCGGTCTCGGCCGGGTCTTTTTGGCGCAGGGAGCCGGCGGCGGCGTTGCGCGCGTTGACGAAGGTCTTTTCCCCGGCCTCGACGCGGGCCTCGTTGAATGCGGCGAAGTCGGCGACCGGGAAGTAGACCTCACCACGTACCTCGATGCGGGCGGGCACCGTTCCGGTGAGGGTCTGCGGAATCGACTTGATCGTCCGGGCGTTAGCGGTCACGTCCTCGCCGACGTAGCCGTCGCCTCGGGTCGCGGCGCGCACAAGGCGGCCGTTCTCGTAGAGGAGGTTGATGGAGAGGCCGTCGACCTTGACTTCGGTCGTCATCTCGAGGTCGGCAATTCCGGTGGCCTCGGCCATGCGGGTCTCCCACCCGGCGAGCTCCTCGAGGGAGAACACGTCGTCGAGGGACATCATCTGAGCAAGGTGGCGCACCTCGGAGAAACCGGAGTCGACGCTGCCGCCCACGCTCATCGTGGGCGAGTCGACGCCGCGCAGCTGCGGGTAGCGCTCCTCGATCTGCTCGACCTCGCGGTACATGCGGTCGTAGTCCGCGTCCGCGAGCGTCGGCGAATCACGGTCGTAGTAGGCGGCGCGCGCCTCATTGATGCGTGTCACGAGGTCGTTGTAGCGGTCGCGGGTCGTCTCGAACGTGGAGTCAGCCATGGGGTCCATTCTTGCATTCGACGAGGCTGGCGGACCGGCGGGCGGGGCGCTTGGACGGCGGAGGTGGCCATAGCCACACGGGCCTATGCGCTGTTATCCACAGGGGCACGTGAGTGCCTCGGGTTATCCACAGGGCTTCTCACGTCGCTTGATCGGCAGCGAGCGCAGCGGGATCGTTGGTGCATGAAGGATTCCGGTTGCCTCGCCCGATCGGCCTTGCGAGCCGACGTTCACCTGGCCTGCGTCGCGGGCCCGGACGTCGGCGTCGTGCTCGCCCCCGGCACGGTCGGGCGAGCGGGGGACGTGCCGCTGACATGCGTCTCCGTCGCGAGGGAGCACCTCCGATTCTCGACGCGGGACGGTCAGGCCGTCTTGCGTGTGTCGCCCGGCGCTTCCCCCGTGCGCGTGCGCGCTCGGCTCCCCCTATGGCGCCACCATCGGGACACCCGTCCTCTCCCTGCGGGGACCCGCATCCGCCTGGGGGAGGACATCTTCGAAGTGCGGGGGCGGCCTCGGCGCCTGGCCTGGCCCGCACCTTCCGGACGAGGCCGGGGGTCGATCACGGGGTCGTCTCTCCTGCGAGGAGCTCCCCTGGTCTCAGTGCTCGTCATGGGAGGTTTCCTGCTGTGGAGGCTGCGCTCGTCCGTTTCGCTTCCTTCGGCGCTCGCGCCGGCCTGCGCGGGCGTTGTGCTGGTCGCAATCGTCGCCGCGGTCGCCCTAGCGTGGCGGGCACGCCGGCGTCGCCTGGGCTGGGATGGAGGGGCACTGTCCCTTGTCCTCGCTGGGCTTCCGGCCTCGTCCGCTCCCCCACGCGCTGCGAGGGCCGCCGTGTGGCCGGGGCGGCCCACGCGCGTGGGCCGGCGCGTGCGGCTGGCAGCATCAGCCGATGCGAGAGAGCCGGGCGAGTGCGAGGCGATCGGCATCGTCGGCGCCCACGCGTCCCAGTGCGCGCTGTGGTGCGCCGGCCAGATCGCCGCTCAGCTCGGTGGGGCGCGCGTGTGGTGGAAGAGCGCCACTCCCGTGCTCATTGGGAACGCAGGCGTGGATATCCACGTCAGCGACCGCGACTCCTGCCCGCACTGCACGCGCGACGCCGCCCGCCCAACGCTCCACATCGGATACGCCTCCTCGCTGTCGCTCCTTCCGGCGTGGTGCGCGCAGGTGTGCGTCACCGACGACGCACCCGTAAGCTCGCACTGGTGGTGGACCGTCACCCGAGCGGATGCACAAGACAGCCTGCCCACGCGGCTCGACTGGGACCCCTCCTCAGCGAGGGGACGCGGCGGTGGACTGAGTGTGCGGATAGGTCTGGGAGAGGATGGTCCCGTCGACCTAGACCTGGTCGCCGACGGGCCGCACGCCCTCGTCGCCGGGTGCACCGGATCGGGTAAGTCAGAGGCGCTCCTCGGGTGGCTCGCCGCCATCGCGCACTGCTACAACCCCGAACAGGTCCGCTTCATCCTCATCGACTACAAGGGCGGGGCGACCTTCGCCCGCCTCGAGGCACTGTCTCACACGCAGGCCCTCCTCACCGACCTCGACGCCGGAGCCACGACCCGAGCGCTGGAGGGAATAGCGTCGATTCTCCAACGACGTGAGGAAGCCCTCGGGGCGCTCGGTTTCCCCGACCTCGCCGCCTGGGAGAGCGCGCACGAGGAGGATCCTGTCAGCGTGAGCGCTCCCCCGCCTCGTCTCATCGTCGCGATCGACGAGTTCCGCGTTCTCGCCCAGGCCCACCCCGATTCGATGGAGGTCTTGCTCCGCCTCGCCGCGCAGGGACGCAGCCTCGGCTTGCATCTCATCGCGGCCACACAACGCCCCTCGGGCGCGGTGAGCGCACAGATGCGCGCAAACATGGACATTCGCCTGTGTCTGCGCTGCGTCAGCACCTCGGACTCCACCGATATCATCGGGGACGGACGCGCCGCCTCACTGCCGCGTATCCCCGGTCGCGCGGTCCTGTCGGACGTGGGCACGATCCAGCTGACCTACCTCGCCGACATCGCGTCAGTGGTCGAGCGCTGCAACGCCACGTGGCCTCGCACGGGCACCGAGCCCCTGTGGGCGCCGCCCCTACCCGAGGAGCTGACCTGGGAGGATGTCGACGACGCCGCACAGCCCCTTCCCGATCACGCCCCGGAGAGGAACGCTGCCCGCGACGGACTCCCTGGCGGCACCGCCGTGTCTCTCGGCCTCGCGGAAGGCATCGAGCGGCACTCCCCCATCGTCTGGGACGGGGGAAGCATCCAGATTCAGACCAGCGCGCACGAGGCGCGTCTCGCCGCGCAATGGGCACTGTCCCTCGCGACGCGGATCGCGCACGGCACCCACCACCCTCTCCACGTAATTGGCGAGGACGCGGTGGGAGGCGTGGCCTCCCAGCTGCCTGCGGACGCACCCAGCGCCATCGACCTGCTGGAAGGCATCTGCGACCACGGGCCCGCGGTCCTCGCGCTCACGGATGGCCCGCAGCTGCGCTCGTATCTGTCGCAGGCGCTCGCTGCTCCCCAGGCGGAGGCGCTGTGGACCTCACTCCTGGCCAAGGCCAGGCGCGCCGGCATCGTCATCGTCGCAGCCTTCGCCGGCAGATTCACCCCGTCGAGCGCGGCAATGGGAGCATTCTCGACCCGCATCGTGCGTGCCCGGGACGCGGACGAGGCCGTCCACGCCGGGATCGCGCCCGGGGAGCTGCGCGCTCTCGGTGAGGGGCAGGCGCTCGTCGTGCGGCCTGGGGAGCCCTCGCGCCTCGCCACCATCCCCAGGCAGGGCATTCACCTGCGACCCCACCGCCCGGCTGACGAGAACGACTGGCACATCCCCTCCCCTTCGCAGGTCACAGCGCTGGTCAGAAATACCCGCTCTCCCATCTTGATCGGCCCCACCTACAGCGCCCCCACCTGGGAACACGCACTGCCGTGGATCATCATCGGACGCAGGGACGATGCCCGGGTCATCGAGGCCATCCACGCCCACCTCGGTTGGGAAACACCAAAGATCTCTGACGTAATTCCCGAAGAAGCGTGGACTCGTATCACCAGATGGGACAAGCACAGGGTCCTCGCGCTCAACCCCACACACAACGTAATTCGCGCATTAATTCAACACAGCCACACGCCGCCGCTCGCCCTGACGGCACGACGGTGGGATATGACCTGCGGACTGATCAGCGAGGGTGATACCGTCAGTACTGTCCAACTGACCGTAGGGTCAGTTAACACCTAAGTCCCACCTTATTGGCCGGTCGTGAGCAGCCACATAGTGACATCTCCATTTCACTGTTGACACGACCTTGCACGACTAAGATGACCTAGCGGACACTGAAAAAGAGTAAAAGAGAACCAGGCGCACAGGACGCGAGGAGCGAAAGACAGATCATGGATTGGCGCAGTAAGGCAGCATGCCTGACCGTAGACCCGGAACTTTTCTTCCCGATCGGGAACACGGGTCCGGCTATTACGCAGGTCGCCGAGGCCAAGGCCGTGTGCCGCGAGTGCGAGGTCGTGGGCATCTGCCTGCAGTGGGCCATCGACAACAACCAGGACTCCGGCGTGTGGGGTGGCATGAGCGAAGAAGAACGCCGCTCCCTCAAGCGCCGCGCCGCGCGCGCACGCCGCGCAGGCTGCTAACAAGCCACAGCGCCCGCACGTGCCGCACAGACGATCAAGGCCGAGGATCCACAATGGATCCCCGGCCTCGTTCGTTGATCATTCATACCGCCTGGGCGGATCCCCGATCAGGCGGGGTCCAGGTTGGCGTGGAGCGTGACGAGCGTGCCGCCACCCTCACGCGGCGCCCACTCGATCGAGCCCTTGAGCTCGCCGCGCACCATCTGGTGCACGATCTGCGTGCCCAGGCCGCTCATGGGCGTGCCCGGCACGAAGCCCACGCCATCGTCTGCGACTGTCACGGTCATGGACGTTCCCTCGCGCTCGGCGCGCACCTCGATGAGGCCATCACGGTCCGCGAGGCCGTGCTCGACCGAGTTGGCGACCAGCTCGTTGAGGACCGTCGCCAGGGCCTGAGCCTGATCGGCCTGAATCGTGCCGAAGCTGCCGCTCGTGATGACCTCGACGGCGTGGTCCGTGGACGCGATCGCACCGGCCATGCGCACGATCGTGCGCGCGACCTCGTCAAAGTCAACCGATTCATCGACGTTCTGCGACAGGGCGGCGTGCACGGTCGCGATGGCCTGCACGCGGCGCTCGGCCTCCGCGAGCGCGACCTTGACCGCTTCCTCGGAGGAGCGGCGCGACTGGAGGCGCAGCAGGGCGGACACGGTCTGCAGGTTGTTCTTGACGCGGTGGTGGATCTCGCGGATTGTCGCGTCCTTCGTCATGAGTTCCTGCTCGTGACGGTGGACCTCGGAGACGTCGCGCGTCAGGATGACGGCGCCCAGGCGCTTACGCCCGTTGACGAGGGGCAGGGCACGCATACTGACGGTGGAGGCGCGCGCGGCGATCTCGACGCGCCAGGAGGCACGGCCCATGACGACGACCGCCATGGATTCTTCGATGAGAGTGCCGTCACCGATGACCTCGGTGATCTCCTGAGCGAGAACCTTTCCGGTCACGTGCGTGCGAATGCCGAGGCGGCGCAGGCACGACACGGCGTTGGGGGTCGCATGCTGGACGCGGCCCTCCGCATCCAGCAGGACAGCGCCGTCGAGGACTCGCGGGACGCCGTGGGAGGTGACCTGCGGGGTGGAGTCGTAGGGGTATTCGCCGCGCGCCATCATCTGGCACAGGGTGTCGGCCGCCGCAACGGTCCACCCCTCGAACCCGAGGGACAGACGCGGACTCGACAGGTTGGCCTCGCGGGTGACGACGGCGATGATGCGCCCATCGTGGCACACGGGCACGCAGGTTTCCATCATCGAGTAGGTGCCGGCCCATCGGGCAGCGGGCGAGCGCACGACCTGCCCGGTCTGCAGGGCGCGCCGCAGGTCGATTTCGCGGGCGGCGGGCAGGTGGAGGCCGATGATGTCGTCCACGTGGACGGTCGTCGAGGTCGCGGGACGGCAATGGGCGGCCGCGATGAAGCGTCCGTCGTCGGCGGGCAGCCACAGAACCAGGTCGGCGGCCGCCAGGTCGGCGAGCACCTGCCAGTCCGCGAGGAGGAGGTGCAGCCAATCGATGTCCTGCTCCGACAACGGCGTCGAAGAGGCTTCTTCAGCTAACTGCATGAGACTACGCATGCATCTACTCTAAAGGGAGAGGGGCCGCGAGGGCGGACCTTAGTTGTAAATGAGCGCCGGGACACGCTTCGGCGCCGCTTCTTTCGTCAGGAGAGCCATGCAATTCACGCAGTCTATTTCTTATCAGGGTACGGTCGACGAGGTCGTCGCCATGTACCTGACCCCCGCCTACCTGGAGCGACGCTTCGGCCAGTTTGTCGTGGAGGGTTCCCAGGCCGTGTCGGTGGAGGGTGAGCGCGTGTCCTTTGCGGGCACCGTGCGCCCGGAGCTGATTCCGGCGGCGGCCGCGCGCTTTGTCAAGTCTGATCTGCGCATTACTTTCACCGAGGAGTGGACAACGAACGAGGCCGGGGCGACCTCGCGCACGTCCGTGACCGTCGACGGCGCCCCGGTGTCCGTCGAGGCCACGTCCACGCTGGCGGGCACCGAGGAGGGCAGTGTTCGCGTGGTGACCGGCAACGTGTCGGTGCGCGTGCCGCTGCTGGGCGGGCGCATCGAGAAGGAGGCTGTGGCGCACCTGGGCCGCGTCGTGGAGCGCGAGCAGGCGCTGGCCACACAGTGGTTGGAGGAGCATCGCTGAGCCCACGCTACGCTCTGCGCGGAACCCCGCCCGCCCGGCGCTGTATTTCGGGCGGGCGGGGTCTTTTCGCGACACAATAGGTGCCATGAGTGATACACCTAAGTCTCTGTACATGCAGCGTACGGGCGTGCGTCAGTACGTCGCCCGCAACCAGGACGGCGCCGAAATCCGCATCGGTCACGGCCCCGGCCTCTTCTCCCCCGGCGACCTGCTCAAGCTCGCGCTCGCGGGCTGCAACGCGATGAGTTCAGACGCGCGCATGGCCGCCCGCCTGGGCGACGATTTCGAGCAGTTCGTCGGTGTCTCCGCCGACTACGACCAGGACAACGACCGCTTCACGCACGTGGACGTCGAGCTGGTCCAGGACATGTCCGCACTGTCTGAGGAAGAGATCGAGGATCTGAAGCGTCGCGCCGATGCCGCGATCAAGCGCAACTGCACGATCGAGCACTCGGTCGTCGACCAGGCGCTGTCGGCCTCGCACACGTGGACGAACGAGCGGATCAACTGACGTGACCGCCGTCGACCGCCAGTACGAGGACCTGCTGGCGCGCATCATGGCCGAGGGCACCCCGAAGGGCGACCGCACCGGCACGGGCACGCGTTCCCTGTTTGGGGCGCAGCTGCGCTACGACCTGTCCAAGGGCTTCCCGCTGATCACGACGAAGCGCGTACACCTCAAGTCGGTGGTCGGCGAACTCCTGTGGTTCCTCTCCGGTTCCTCGAACGTGTCCTGGCTCCAGGACAACGGGATCCGTATCTGGAACGAGTGGGCGGACGAGGACGGCGAGCTGGGCCCGGTGTACGGCGTCCAGTGGCGTTCGTGGAATGCCGGGGATGGTCGCCACATCGACCAGATCTCCCAGGTCCTCGAGACCCTGAAGACGAACCCGGATTCGCGCCGCATGGTGGTGTCCGCGTGGAACGTCGGTGATCTGCCGCAGATGGCGCTCGAGCCCTGCCACGCGTTCTTCCAGCTGTACGTGGCCGACGGCCGCCTGTCGCTGCAGCTCTACCAGCGCAGCGCAGACATGTTCCTGGGTGTGCCCTTCAACATCGCGTCCTACTCGCTGCTCACCCACATGTTCGCCCAGCAGGCGGGCCTGGAGGTCGGCGACTTCATTTGGACGGGCGGGGACTGCCACATCTACTCCAACCACACGGAGCAGGTGACCGAGCAGCTGAGCCGCGAGCCGTACCCGTTCCCGCGCCTGGAGCTCGGACACGCTCCCTCGATGTTCGAGTACTCCTTCGATGATATTTCGGTGACGGACTACCAGCATCACCCCACGATCAAGGCTCCGGTCGCGGTATGACGAAGCTGGGAGCGATTTGGGCGCAGGATTGCAACGGGATCATTGGGACGGGCACGGCCATGTCCTGGCATGTTCCCGCTGATTTCCGGCACTTCAAGGACTCCACGATGGGCTGCCCGATCATCATGGGTCGCCGCTCGTGGGAGGCTCTCGGGCGCGCTCTGCCGGGCCGCACGAACATCGTCATCACCCGTACCCCCGGGTACGAGGCCGAGGGCGCTCTCGTTGTGTCTTCCGTCGACGAGGCGCTCCAGATCGCGCGCGAGGAAACCTCGCGAACGGACGCCCCCTACATCTGGATCACGGGCGGGGCTCAGCTGTACGCCGAGACCCTCCCCCTCCTGGACGAGGCCGTGGTGACCGACCTGGAGCTGGACGTGGCCGCGAGCGCTCCCGAGGGTTCGACCTTCGTGTATGCGCCGCCGCTGGATCCGGCGCTGTGGCGTAGGGACGAAGAGCGCAGCGACGCCGAGTGGCGTGAGCGCTCCGGGGACGCTCGCTGGAAGGTGAGCACCTGGGTGCAGCGCTAAGCGTTTCCCCGTTGTGACGTCTGTCCGGCAAGGCCCCGCGCATCGCGCGGGGCCTTCGTCGTAGGATGCATTGTGCCCTCATCACCTTTGCTGACGAATCCGACGCTGCGCGCACTCGTGGCGATCGCGCTGTTTACGTACACGGCGCAGAACATGCTCAACGTGTCGATCGCTCCCCTGTCGCGTGCCCTGAACCTGCCCGAGTGGATTGTGGGCGCGGCCGTTTCCTTGGCGGCCGCCGCGGTGACGGCGCTCAGCCAGTTCTGGGGGCGCCGTTCGATCGCTTGGGGACGCAGGCGCGTCATCCTGCTGGCTCTTTTCTTAGCGCTCACGGCGGGCACGCTCTTTTCGGCGGCCGTGTGGGCGCGAGCGGCCGGTTACATCGGCGCTTTCGTCGCTGCGGGCGCCATCATGGCTGCGCGCGGCCCCTTCTTCGGCGCTGCCGTCGCCGCGATCCCGCCGACGGGCCAGGCCCTCGTCGCCGAGGTGACCCCCGACGAGGCCTCGCGCGTGCGCGGCACGTCCGCGTTCTCCGGCGCGATCAACCTGTCCGTCATGGTCGGCTCCCTCGTCTCGTCGGCTCTGGGCGCCTGGTGGATCTTCGGCCCCGTGCACGCCACCCCGATCTTTGTCCTCATCGCCCTGGCCATCGCCCTCATCTGGCTCCCCCGCGACGGAGCATCCACGCGCCCGAGGAGGCGCCTGCCCCGCCTGACGGCCAAGGACACGGAGCCCGAGCAGGCGGCCCCGGCCTCGTCGACTGAAGCGGCGAACGATAACGCGAGCGGGGCGAAGGCCACCGCCGAGCTGCCCCCGCGCGTGAGGTGGACCGACCGGCGCATCGCCCCGTGGATCGCCTCGGTGTTCGGCATCTACTTCGCGAACGGCGTCGTTCAGATCACGATGGGCTTCCTCGTCCAGGACCGCGGCGGACTCGAGCCCGCTCCCGCAGTTTCCGTCACCGCCCTCATGCTGCTGGCCAACGCCGCCGGAGCCATGCTCATGCAGCTGATCGTCGTACCGCGCCTCGGATGGAGTCCGCGCATGCTGCTGCGCGTTGGCATGACGCTCGCCCTCGTGGCCCTCGCCTGCCTGACGATCGCGCCGTCGCTGTGGGCGCTGGCAGTCTCGACCTTCGCGATGGGCGTCGCCTCGGGCATGGCCTCCCCCGGCTACTCGGCGGGCGCGTCCCTGGCGGTGAGCGCGCGCGAGCAGGGCGGCATCGCCGGCGTCATCAACGCGACCGGCGCTATCACGTGGATCGTGGCCCCCGTGAGCGCCACGGCCCTGTACGGCTGGATGCCACTGTCTCCCTTCCTGCTGGCGCTCTCGCTCGTCGCCCTGTCGTGTGCCTGCGCCTGGTGGCTGCTGCGCCGCGCTGATCTCGAGGCCCGCGCACGCGACTAGGACGCGACTAGGACGAGTGCCCCACGCCTCATCGCGTGTGCGGCGCTATCCTAGAGAGGTACGTAAGCCCTACGCGAAGGAGCCACCTGTGGCACAAGAAACCCGTACTGAAACCGACTCGATGGGCGCCGTTGAGGTCCCCGCGAACCGCTACTGGGGCGCTCAGACCGAGCGTTCGCTGCACAACTTCGACATTGGACGCAACACCTTCGTGTGGGGCCGCCCGATGGTGCGCGCCCTTGGCATCCTGAAGAAGTCCGCGGCCCTGGCCAACGCCGAGCTGGGCGAGCTGCCCGCCGATATCGCCGGCTACATCGCGCAGGCTGGCGACGAGGTCATCTCCGGCAAGCTCGACGATAACTTCCCGCTGGTCGTCTTCCAGACCGGTTCGGGCACCCAGTCGAACATGAACGCCAACGAGGTCATCTCCAACCGCGCCATCGAGCTCGCGGGCGGCACCATGGGCACCAAGTCCCCCGTCCACCCCAACGACCACGTGAACCGCGGCCAGTCCTCGAACGACACGTTCCCCACCGCCATGCACATCGCGGTCGTCTCCGAGCTGCACGACATGTACCCGCGCGTGCGCCAGCTGCGTGACACCCTGGACAAGAAGGCCAAGGAGTTCGAGGACGTCATCATGGTGGGCCGCACCCACCTGCAGGACGCCACCCCGATCCGGCTGGGCCAGGTTATTTCCGGCTGGGTTGCTCAGATCGACTTCGCCCTCGACGGCATCGAGTACGCGGACACCCGTGCGCGCGAGCTGGCCATCGGCGGTACCGCCGTGGGCACCGGCCTGAACGCTCACCCGAAGTTCGGCGAGCTCACCGCCAAGAAGATCTCCGAGGAGACCGGCATCGAGTTCAAGCAGGCCGACAACCTGTTCGCCGCCCTGGGCGCGCACGACGCGCTGGTGCTGGTCTCGGGTGCGCTGCGCGTCCTGGCCGACGCTCTCATGAAGATCGCGAACGACGTGCGCTGGTACGCCTCCGGTCCGCGTAACGGCATCGGCGAGCTGATCATCCCCGAGAACGAGCCGGGCTCGTCCATCATGCCGGGCAAGGTCAACCCGACCCAGTGCGAGGCCATGACCATGGTCGCCACCCAGGTGTTCGGCAACGACGCGACGGTCGGCTTCGCCGGCTCGCAGGGCAACTTCCAGCTCAACGTCTTCAAGCCCGTCATGGCCTGGAACGTCCTGGAGTCCATCCGCCTGCTGGGCGACGCCTGCGTGTCCTTCGATACGCACTGCGCGTACGGCATCGAGCCCAACTACGAGAAGATCCAGCACAACCTGGACATCAACCTCATGCAGGTGACCGCCCTGAACCGCCACATCGGTTACGACAAGGCCTCGAAGATCGCGAAGAACGCGCATCACAAGGGCCTGTCGCTGCGCGAGTCCGCCCTCGAGCTCGGCTTCCTGACGGCCGAGGAGTTCGACGCGTGGGTCGTTCCCGCCGACATGACGCACCCCAGCGCCGCCGACGAGTGATCCGCTCGTCGCGCTAGCGGTAAACGCTTCGGCCCCGACCTCGCATTGACGAGGCCGGGGCCGTTTCGTTCAGCCCTGGGCGCGCGCCTTCTTGCGCATCTTCAGAATCGTTGAGGCAATGATGGAGAGCAGGAAGATGTTGAAGAGGATCGCACCCACGCTCGGGGATACCCACGTGGCGACGAGGCGCCCGACGGGGGTCGTGGCCGCTGCGGATACGCCGACGATGAGGCCGACGCGCAGGTCGACCATGCGGTGGCGCAGGTTGGTGACGGTGCCGGCGATGCCGGTGGGGATCATGACGAGGAGAGACGTGCCGCGCGCGATGAGGTCTCCCGCGCCGACGGCGAGCTCCATGCCGGGCACGATGACGGATCCGCCGCCCACGCCGACCAGGCCGGAGAGGATGCCGGCGCACAGGCCGACCAGGATCATGAGGGCGCACGAGGCCGGGGTCAGCGACACGGTTCCCTCTCGCGTGGGGACGTGCAGGTATTGGGAGACGATGACGAAGACGGTGAAGCCGATGAGGATCCAGGGCAGGGCGGGCGCGGGGAGGCGGCGCAGGAGCCACACGCCGATCTGGGAGCCCGCGAGCGCGCCGACCACGAGGAGGGCGGCTCCTGCCCAGGAGACCTCGCCGTGCAGGGCGTAGTTACCCGAGCCGACGGCTGCGGTGACGATGATGGCGGCAAGCGACGTGGCCGAGGCGCGGCGCTGATCCATGCCCAGGACGGCCATCAGGGCGGGCACGATGAGGAGGCCGCCTCCCACCCCGAAGAGTCCGGAGAGGAATCCAGCGCGTACGCCTGTCGCGATGACGAGGAGGACACGGTTCAGGGTGAGGGGCTGGGAGTCGGTGTTGGCCATGCTTCTACTGTAGTACCGCGTTGTTTTGCGTTCTGGGACGGGGCTTCACCCCGCGCGAAACGGAAGTCCAGGCCCTGTTCAGGGGCCACGGGCGGACGTAGACTCCTCACATCAACGAAAGGAAATGCGATGTCCAACGTTCTGGTCGTGTCGGGACACCCGCGCACCGGCGATGATTCAGTTGCGAATAAGACGATCCTGGAGGAACTTTCGGTCCTGCTTCCTGGCGCCGAGATCGATCATCTCGATGACCTCTATCCGGAGTACGCCTTCGACGTTGAGGCGGAGCAGGAAAAGCTACGCGCCGCGGACGTCATCGTGTTGCAGTATCCGCTGTGGTGGTACGGCTGGCCGGCGCTGCTGCAGAAGTGGATGGAGGACGTGTTTGTGCGCGGTTTCAGCCACGGGTCTTCGGGTACTGCTCTGCGCGGTAAGAAGCTGGTCGTGTCGGTAACGACGGGGGCTTCTCAGGCCTACTACGCGCCAGACTCCGTCGATTTCAACGACTTGCTGACGCCCGCGAAGGCGACGTGCGCGCTGACGGGCATGGAGTTTGCGGGGAGCCTTCCCCTGTACGGGGTGTCGTACGCGAATCGCACGGATGAGGCGGCGCGCGCCGACATGGTGCAGCGTTCGCGCGAGCACGCGAAGCACCTCGCGGAGTTCGTCTCCTCCCTCTGAGCTTCTGCTCCCCTGCCATCAGGAGGAACATGCTGCCCGACCCTGGCCTCATACAATACGAGGCCGGGGCCAGACGCCTACTTCTTGTTCCTCTTCTTCGGTGCAGGTAGCTCCTCCCACATCGCGTCGACGACGTCGCGCAGTACGTCGCGATCCTCCACCTCGACGAGGAGCATCTCCTTCGCTCCCTCGTAGGGGATGGCGCGCGGGGCCTCGGGCAGAAGCCGTGAGGAGGCGGGCGTGACCTTGAGCAGGAAGCGGTCGTCGTAGATGCCGCCGATGACCTTGCCCCGGTAGTAGAGGACGTATTCGCCCATCATCTTGCGGTGCGCCACGTCTTCCAGCTCGCCCAGCAGGTCGAGCACGAAGTCCAGGTATTGCTCGGTGGACGACATCGTTCTTCCTCACTTTCCCGCTCAACGACACGCTCATCTGAGCCTGCGCTGCATTCAGCGGCCTTGCTCTTTTGTGGCGGATGAGAACAGTGTAGGAGCCTTTGAGCGGTCCGGTGACCGCGTTCGTTCATTGATCAACGGGGCCGGGGTTGGAAGCTGGACGGGCTAGTATCGCCGTGATGCTAGAGGCTTGAAGGGCTGGACCTCGCAGCTGAGAACCCCGTTAGGATGGGGGCATGACAGATGCGCGTGACCCGCGAGGGATTGTTAACTTCTTTGTCCGTTACCTGGTCCTCCACGTGATCTTCCTGGTCGGGCTCCCGCTCTCGTATGCCATGGACCTGGCACTCATCTACTTCTTTGGCTTCCTGGGCTTCTTCACCTTCTTCCAGGTGCTGATAGCCATCACGCGAAAGTTCCTCGAGAAGGCCGGATCGTGGAAAATTGTCGCGATCGCGGGGGCTGTATTCTCCGACGTGGCCGTCCTGTGGTTCTTGGGATGGCTGATAGGAGGTATATCCGACGGCCCCAGCTGGGGGCTCGTGACCCACTGGCTGCCCTTCCACTTCGTCGCTGCCTTGTGCGCGTGGGGACTCCGCGAGTTCTTCTTCTGGTTGAGCCCACGAGACACTGCGACCCCCAGCGCCCCTGTCGATGCCGTTGATCCGGCTGTTACGGAGAACCTCACCAGCTCCGAAGACGCAGATGGAGGAATGACAAAATCGAGGGACCCGCGAGGCATCATGACGTTCATCGTCCGATACCTGGTCCTCCACGTGATCTTCCTTGCCGGACTGCCGGTCTCCTATGGCATGAGCCTGACACTCACCGACTTCTACTTCTATGGCTTCATGGGCTTCTTCACCTTCTTCCAGGTGTTGATAGCCATTACCCGAAAGTTCCTCGAGAAGGGCGGATGGTGGAAGGGTATCGCCATCGTGGGGGCCGTAGTCTCCGACGTGGCTGCCCTGTGGTTCTTGGGAGTTCTGCTGGGATATTATGTCGGCGGCCCCAGCTCCGACTGGGGGCTCGTGACCCACTGGCTGCCCTACCACTTCGTGGCCGCCTTGTGCGCGTGGGGACTCCGCGAGTTCTTCCGCTGGTTGAGCCCACGACTCACTGCTACGCCCAGCGCCCCTACCAGCCCCGCCGCTCCGGCTGAAACTGAGATCCCGGGCGATTCCAACATTGCAGACGCCCCAACAGCGACCACCGGGGTTATCGAAGCAGACCCCGACACAGACACCGACACCGACACCGACACCGACACCAACAAGCAATAGTCCGTTGTCTCAGGAGCGGCTTCGACCGCTCCCCTGCCACTAGACAAAAGGCGAAAACTGGCCCCGACCTCGCCATCACGAGGCCGGGGCCGTTTCGTCACAGTCCTCCGAGTCCGGAGAAGCGTTCGACCCAGGTCCGCAGGGCGTCGAGGACGCGCGAGCGGATGGCTTCGCGACTGCCACCGCCACCGAAGCGGCGGGCCGGCGGGAGGATCGAGGACAGGCCGGTCCCTTCGTCGGGGACGTAGCCCTCGCGCAGGGAGTCGTACGCGAAGTCCCGCGCGCCCTCGCCGAGGCGTTCGGCCTCGATGATTGCTTCGAGTTCGCTGTCGCGCTTGGCGGCGATGAAGGACTCGAACTCTGTGGGAACGTCCCCATTGAGGGACACACGGCGGTAGAACTCTTCGATGAGGTCGCGTTTGCCGCGCAGGGCGGGTGAAGCGGCGAGGGCGCGCGTGATTTCGACGGGGATTTCGCGGTCGTCGCCGTCGCCGCGCTCGCCCCGATGGTGTTCGACGAGCATGAGGATGTAGTCAACGTTGATGTCGACCTGCTTGACAAGCTCCATTTCGAAGACGAGCTCGTCTGCGATCGGTTCCTTCTCCACCTTCGAGCGCTCGCGCGCCTCGTGATAGAGGTCCAGGTAGACGCTCCTGTAGTCTTCGAGCTCACGCGGGGCGATCATGTCATCACCCTCGAAGTCGTCGAAGGAGGTGAGGATGTTGCGCAGGCGCAGGATTTGCCCCATGAGGTCGATGAAGCGCTTCTGTTCCTTTTCAGATGCGATCGATCCGATGGGCAGGGGGAAGCCGATGCGAAGCTGCTCGATGGTCTCGAGGTAGGTGGACAGGTACTCTCCGTATGGGCGCAGGAGTACCTGACCGCGCGCCTCTTTGTTGCCGAAGAGGGCGATCGCGTCGTTCGTGGCCTCTTCGAGGTTACGGAAGCAGACGATGTTTCCGAAAGTCTTGACGGAGTTGAGGATTCGGTTCGTGCGCGAGAAGGCCTGGATGAGGCCGTGGGCGCGCAGGTTCTTGTCGACCCACAGGGTGTTGAGGGACTTGGAGTCAAAGCCGGTGAGGAACATGTCGACGACGATCACCAGGTCGATACGTCTTTCGGCAAGAGCCGTTGACAGGCTCGTGTAGTATCCCTCGAATCCCGAGGCATCGGTGCCGAAGCTGGCACCGAACTGCTGGTTGTAGTCGGCGATCGCCTCGTCGAGGAAGGCACGGTCGTCCTGGGAGAGGGCCGAAGGATCCATGGATTCTTCGGAGAGCAGGCCGGTGCCCGGCGCCTCGGCGTTGGGCGCGTATGAGTAGATGATTCCGACGCTGAGCCTGCGCGCCTCCGGCAGGTCAGCCTGCTGGCGCTTGAACTCCTGGTAGTAGGCACGGGCGGCCTTGATGGAGGAGGTGGCGAACAGGGAGTTGAAGCCGTTGACGCGCCGTTCCTTGTACTGGAAGGAGGCGTGCCGCTTCGTCTTTTGGTTGAAGTGTTCGAGGATGTAGGAGACCACGGCCGAGATGCGCTGCGGGTTCATGTAGGCGCTGTCGGTATCGATGCCTTCGACGTCGTGGTTGTCGATGCCGTCTCGCACGCGGAACGAGTTGAGGTAGTCGACGCGGAACGGCAGGACGGTCTTGTCCCGGATGGCGTCGACGATTGTGTAGGAGTGCAGCTGGTCCCCGAAGGCCTGCTCGGTCGTCCGTAGGTTTGCTTTGCCGGAGCTGGAGGCATTTTCCGCGAAGATGGGTGTTCCGGTGAAGCCGAAGAGGTGGTAGTTGCGGAAGGCTCGCGTGATGTCGGTGTGCATGTCGCCGAACTGGCTGCGGTGACATTCGTCGAAGACGAGGACGACGTGCCCGGAGTAGATGGCGTGCCCACGGTGGCTCTTGACGAAGGTCGCGAGCTTTTGGATGGTGGTGACGATGATCGGCGTGGACGGGTCGTTGATTTGCTGGGCGAGCTGGCGTGTGGATTGGTTGGCGGAGACGGTTCCCTCGGCGAAGGCGTTATATTCGCGGATGGTCTGGTGGTCGAGGTCCTTGCGGTCGACGACGAAGAGAACCTTGTCGACCCCCTCCATGCCGGCGGCGAGCTTCGCGGTCTTGAAGGACGTGAGGGTCTTTCCCGAACCGGTGGTGTGCCAGATGTATCCGCCGGCGGCGACGGTGCCCGTCTGGTTGTTCATGCTGGAGGTCTTGATGCGCTGGAGGATCGCTTCGGTCGCGGCAATCTGGTAGGGGCGCATCACGAGGAGTTCATCGCGGGTGTTGAGCACGCAGTAGCGCGTAAGGATGGCGAGGATCGTGCGCTTGGCCAGGAATGTGGCGGCGAAGTCGGTAAGGTCCGGAATCTGATTGTTGGCGGCGTCGGTCCACCACATGGTGAATTCGTAAGATCGCGCGTTGGCGGCGGCCACCTGCCGTCGCTTGCCCTGGTTTTCGGTGATGTGCTGGAGGCGTACGGTGTTGGAGTAGTACTTGGTGTGGGCTCCGTTGGAGATGACGAAGATCTGCACGTAGCCGAAGAGTCCGTCACCGGCGCCGGCGTGGAAGGAGTCGCGCTGGTAGCGGTCGATCTGGTTGAAGGCTTGGCGCAGTTCTTCGCCACGTCGCTTGAGTTCGATGTGGACGAGGGGCAGGCCGTTGACGAGGATGGTGACGTCGTAGCGGTTGGAGCGCGCGCCCGTGTCGATGGCGTACTGGCGGATCACCTGCACCTTGTTGCGGTGAATGTTGGTCTTATCGATGAGGCTGATGTTCTTGGTGGTGCCGTCGTCGCGGGTGAGGACCTGCACGTGGTCCTCCTGGATGCGGCGGGCTTTGGCGACGACGGGGTTCCCGTCGGAGGAGCGGACGTCGACGATCGAATGCTGGTAGAAGTCCTTCCATTCCCGGTCGCTAAAACGGTAGTTGTTGAGGGCCTCGAGCTGGACGCGCAGGTTCGCTTCCAGTCCGTCGCGGTCGTGGATATCCACATATTCGTAGGCCTGGGCGCACAGCTGTTTGATGAGGTCGTCCTCGAGGGCGGCTTCGCTCTGGTAATCCTGCTCTTGCTCGCGGGTCGGGTGGTAGAGGCCGACGACCGTGAATTCGTCGGAGACGACGACGGGTTCGATGCGGGGGCGAGGTGCGTCGGTGGACACTCGCGTTCCTTTCTCTACGGGTCTCATTCACGAGGCCGGGGCTGGCACGCGGGAGGCTTCCCTCCCGTCTGGTGACGTTGATCCGATGCTAACGTCACCCACCGTCATCTGCGTCCAGGCTCTCCCGGCGGCGTCAGCTGAAAGACAAACCTGAAGCCTGTTCAACCCGACTGATATAGCCTTGAACGCCGAGTATAATCGCGTGGCAACTACGCGCAGGAGGAGACCAACACGGCACGGTCAATCGTTGATGTCGCAGCCTACATCCTGGAGCGTACCAATACGGTACCGACAATGAAGCTCCAGAAGCTTGCCTTCTATTCTCAAGCTCAGCACCTCGCTCAGTACGGGTCCTCCCTCTTTCCCGAGGACTTCGAGGCGTGGCGCGGTGGACCCGTTGCCCCCGAGCTCTACGCACTGCATCGCGGCATGTTCCTGATTCGTCCGGGCGAACTGATGTCCGGCGACTCGTCCGCTCTCACTGATGCTGAACGCGCCCTGATCGATAGCGTGTGTTCTGCACTGGGCAGCCTGACAGGTGCCGAGCTGAGTGAACGGACGCACCTTGAATCGCCCTGGCTGAATGCGCGCGAAGGACTGGCTCCATCCGATCCCTCGAATGCAGTTATCACGCAGGAAGCAATGCACAGCTACTACCTGGAACACCCCGTTTTCGCATGATTGCCTATCGGCTCCCCATTGCTCTGGTGCCACTGTCGACACTAAAATGACCACCAGGGCAAGGGCTGAAACGGGTACGAAGCAGATCACCTGCAGACGACGACCGCGAAACCTGACAAAACAGGGCCTCGTAATAGTCCACTCGTGGACGGCAAGCTGAAGTCACGCCCTCGTGTTTCCCCTCGCGCACGCGCGAGGGGAAACACAACTATTCGGAGGCACTGTTGAGGAAAGCGCTAACCACAAACAACGAGTCCTGCACGTAATTCCCCAGCCAATCTCCTGCTGCCCGAAGTCTTTTCCGCGGAATATCAAGGTTTAGAGAGAACACTTCAAAAGCCGCGCAAGAGAATTACGTGCGAAGTCGAAGCAGCTACACGGACTCGAGCACCAGGTGTTCGTCATATGCAGATGGAGTGGACGCAGATGTGCATGCCTCCTCCTACTCTCCCTACACAGGAGAAAGGAGGTGACGAATGAACATTCGAGAAGTACGCCGACATGGCGAAGGATGGGCTGTGTTTGCACCGGATGCATCCAAGGCATCCGCAGTCGCCCCTACGCAGGCAGCTGCTCAAGAGCGCGCGCGCGAAATCCTGGCTAACCAGGGTGGCGGCGAGATGCGGACGCGTGGAGAGAACGGGAGAATCCGCGCCCAGGACACCATCAAGCCTGGGAACGATCCCCGTCGAAGCAGGGGCTAGTTACCACTGAGGGGCGGGTCAGACACCCGCCCCTCAGTTCGTTATTCTGCTTTCTTCTCAGGGAAGGACAGCAGGCGATCCCTGTAGTGCTCGTACTGGGCGCGGCGGGCCGCTATCTCGGCGGGCAGGCCCGACGTAATGTCGTTCACGAGGGCATTAAAGCGATCGAGTACATCTGCCACTCGGTCTTGTTCTTCCATAGGCGGTACAGCCACCGGGAATCGCTCAAGCATCGGCTTCCTCACCGACGTGACAGATGAATGAAAGACTGTTGATTCAAGGTATCGACCAAATTGGGAAACCATCACATGGTACAAATACCTTGAGGAGAGCAACTCTAGATTAGGGACGAGCCGATAAGCTCGCTGGTGTAGGGCATATTTACCTTCTACATGGTGGAAAACCTTACCAACACCTACACCATCGCCCGCTGTGAGCACCGCAGATTCATCAAAGTCATACTCATTCAAGCTGAGCGGTACTTGTGACCGAACATAAAACGGGTAAGTACCATTTTCGACGGCATCCGAGGTGTTTCGTCCGCCTGTCGCGATATGCGCCAATTCCCCGAGCTTCAACATTTCAACCGGTCCGCGAGCTGCCAGCGATTCATACGAGAGCAGGTGGTTGCGGTAGTGCTCATACTGGGCCTGCCTTGCTTCCAGCTCCACTTCCAGCTCCGCTTCCAGCGTCGTGAACTGATCCAAGATTCTCACGATCTCTCGCTGCACTTCCAGCGGAGGAATCGGACACCTTAGTTTCGCCACATCCTTTGGATAGACATGCGGAACGCCGCCACCGCTCTTCAGTGCATGAATCGTCTCCTGCCTACCACGCAACCAGTGATAGACGAATCGCGGTTGCAGGGTGCCACGATCCACTACGATAGAAAATGCATCGGAAACAAAAATGGGCTCATTCCAAAATGAAACGAATCCAGCGTAGGCACCCGAACCCGCAATAACGATTGTCTCACCCTGCCGATTCGGACGATCGATATAGTAGGCAGGCTCGCGACCACCCGCAATAACGGGGACCTGCCCTTCCACGATCTCCTTGCGTGTCACTGCCTGCCCACGCTTGAGTTCTGCGACATCACCAAGAGCTCGATACTCCACCCCGTCCGGGCACAGCTCCTCGATCAGCTCGGCGAGGCGGCTCATCGGTCGGCCTCCAATTCTGCGACGATCGCGTCGATGGAGGCGCGCAGCTCACGCTGGCGCTCCACAATGCCGGCGATCCGAGTGTTCAGCTCGACGATGTCCACCTGCTCGCGCGTGTCCTCGGGCTCGACGTAGGAGGACACCGACAGGTTCCAGTCATTGCTCTTAATGTCGTCAATCGACACCAGGGCGGCCACGTGGTCCACCGCCTGACGCTGCGACACCAGGGAGAGGATCCGCTGCTGGTTCTCCGCCGTCAGGCGATTCTTGTTTCCCTCACGCGTGCACTCGGCGGACGCATCCACGAAGAGGACGCTATGGTCGGGACGCGCCTTCTTCAACACGATGATGCAGGTCGCGATCGTGGTCCCAAAGAACAGGTCCGGCGGCAGCTGGATCACCGCGTGCACGAAGTTGTTTTCGACCAGGTATTTGCGGATCTTCCCCTCGGCGGCACCGCGATACAGGACACCCGGGAACTCGACGATTGCGGCCGTCCCATCCTCTGCCAGCCAATGCAGCATATGCATGGTGAAGGCCAGGTCAGCCTTGGACTTGGGTGCCAGAACCCCCGCCGGCGCGAAGCGCGGATCATTAATGAGAGCGATGTCGTCCTTGCCCACCCACTTCGTCGAATACGGAGGGTTCGAGACGATCGCGTCGAAAGGCTGATCGTCCCAGTGGGCAGGTTCCGTCAGGGTGTCCCCCAGCGCGATGTCGAAGTTCGAGAAGTTGACGTCGTGCAAGAACATGTTGATGCGGCACAGGTTGTACGTCGTCAGGTTAATCTCTTGACCGAAATACTGACGGCTACTTGAGGGACCGAGAAGCTTCGCAAACTTCAGCAGCAGCGACCCCGAGCCCGCGCAGGGATCGTACACGCGCGTCACGTCGGAGCGCCCATCCAGAGCGAGGGTCGCGAGGACCTCTGCGACCTCCTGGGGCGTGTAGAACTCGCCACCCGACTTGCCCGCGCTCGAGGCATACATGGTCATCAGATACTCGTAGGCATCACCGAAAGCATCAATCTGCGCAGCACCGTGTTCCAGGGGCAGATCGCCGACGGCGTCCATGATCTTCACGAGCTTCGCGTTACGCTGGGCCACCGTGTTCCCAAGCTTCGTGGAGTTCACGTCCACGTCGTCGAAGAGGCCACGCAGGTCAGACTCGGAGCCGCTGCCCCGCGCCGAGTTTTCGATGAAGCGGAAGGCGTAGGAGAGGGTCTCGTTCAGATTCTCGTCACCGGCAGCCTGGGCGCGCACGTTCCCAAACAAGTCAGAGGGACGAATAAAGAAGCCCTTTTCCTTGACGATGCCTTCACGCGCCGCTTCCGCGTCCTCGTTACTGAGGGTCGCGTAATCGAAGGCCGCGGCCTCTTCAGGGGTTCCGCCTTCGGCGATAATTGCCTCACGCTCAGTAGCGTTCACGTAGTCCGTCAGGTTCTCCGAGATGAAGCGGTAGAACAGGAAGCCCAGGACGTAGCTCTTGAAGTCCCACCCGTCCACGCTGCCGCGCAGGTCGTTGGCGATACGCCAGATCGTCTTATGCAGCTCGGCTCGCTCGATCACTGCCGCCACGGTGTCCTCATTTCCGGCGTAGAGCGCATCAGCTGCACCCCAACTTGGTCTTTTCATCTCTGCTAGCCCGCTATAAACCCAAGGTGCAGGCCGCACAAATTAGCTTACGGCACGACCCCACATCTGTAGACCATCGCGCTCCGAGAGGCGTCTATGTCCGCCTCCCCAGCCCCGGCCTCGTCAATGAGAACAGCGCGAGGGAAACGGACTCACAAAACCCAACTTTTCAGGATACTCCCCCACCCCACCCTGTTAGACACTTTCAGAAAAGAACGACAGGATCCCTCACGCCCACGCAACCAAAGCAGCAGCTCACGAGCGCACAACACCTGGCAAATACTCAGAAATTCAACCGACCCACGATTTTACTTGTCCGCACTGCGGGACATTTTCGCCCAGCATGACCATATTGTCGGTTAATTTACTGAAAAATCGCTTTACCGTTGAATGGGCGCATTTTCACGCGCATGACTCCCCCACAGGGCAGTCCCGTCAACGACTTCGAGGACACACACGTCATGGAGACACGACATCCCCTGACCATCCCCGCCGCCATCGTGCTGGGCACCGCGGTCGTCGCCACCGCTCTGCCCCTGCCGAGCAGCACACCGGCCACCGCCACGGGCACGGCGCACGTCACCCGCGCCTACACGGACAAGTCCACGCACGAACCGGGTAAGCAGGCGACGATCACGGCCGAGGCCTCGACCGAGGGAACCGTTCACTTCTCCGTCAGCCACGTCGGCGTCGAAATCGACTCGGGCGACGCCACCGTCGAAAACGGTAAAGCCACGTGGACCTACACGACGCCGAGCGAGAACAACCAGGGATACCTCGTCACCGCGACCGGCGGAGACGGCACGCACACAGAGACCGCCATCGACGCCTCCACCAGCTGGGAGCGCTTCCCGCGTATGGGCTACCTCTCCCACCTCAAGCCCACCGCCCCCGATGGCTTGGCGGACAACGCCACCTACGAGCCCTACCTCTTCCACACCCCGTCCGACTACGTGACGAAGCTCAGCCAGGACTATCACCTCAACGCCTTCCAGTACTACGACTGGCAGTACCGCCACGAGCAGCCCGTCGCTAAAGGCGACCTCAAGAACGAGTGGCCGTTGTGGTACCGAGACACCTACGCCTCCGCTGCGACCATCAACACCTACGTGACCAAGGCTGACGAGGTTGGTGCAGCCTCGCTGGCCTACTCCATAGCGTACGCAGTCAACGACGGCTACGACACGAACGCCATCAAAGAAGACTGGATCCTGCGCGAGGACAACGGCTCCTACTGGCAACGCGAGTTTGGCAGCCAGTGGTGGGTCCAGGTGCCCCCCAACACGCCCAAGCCCCAGAACCATATGACGATGATGAACGTCAACAACCAGGGCTGGCGCGACTACATCACCGGCCAATACGCGACCCAGAAGAAGGAATTCGCGTTCACCGGCACGCACATCGACACGCTCGGCCAGACCGTCAAGAAGGACGCTTCCGGCAACAAGATCGACCTGACCGAGGGCCTGTCCGCGCTCGTCAACGAGACTGCCGAGAAGACGAAGGGCGCGGTGGGCATCAACCTGCCCGACGGCGCCGGAAACGACAAGGTCATCCCCGGCTCATCCACGTACCTGTACACGGAGCTGTGGAACAACAACGAGACCAACGCGCAGATCGCCAGCTACCTGCAGGGCGTACGCGCCACGGGTACGAAGAAGCCGATGGTGGTCACCGCCTACGCGAACGACTACGATCCGACGACCCGCTACTGGGATGCGGCGGCCAAAGAGTATCGGCATCCCGAAATCACCCCCGACAACGGCGTGCGTATCGAGGCCGAGTCCAACCAGGCGAAGGTGAGCGGCGACGTCACCATCGTGTCGGGCGACGCTTCCGCCTCTGGCGGCTCCTACGCCTCGGGCATTGCCAAGGACGGCGACTCCGTCACCTTCACCGTTGACGCAGGACAGGGAGGCACCTTCACCTTCTCGCCGCGTTACTCGAGCCCGCAGGCAGATGGCGCCAGCCACCAGGTGATGATTGACATGGGCAAGAAGGGTCAGCAGAAGCTCCTGAAGTACGTCACCTTCAATAAGACGCAGAGCGACTCTGACTGGCGCGAGGACATCAGCATCAACGTGGAGCTCACCCCGGGCACCCACACGATTTCCTTCCCGATCGACAAGTACGAGAAGTACGCGCCCGTCAACATCGACTGCATTACGTTCCGCGAGTTCAACGCAGATTCCATCAAGCTCGCGGACGCGGCGTTCGCGGCGAACGGCGCGCACCACCTGGAGCTCGGCGACTACGGGCGCATGCTGGATGATCAGTTCTTCGCCGAATCCGGCCGAGGACTGTCCCCAGACCTCCAGGCGTGGATGAAGAACTACTACAACATCTCCACCGCCTACGAGAACCTGCTTTTCGGCGACAACCTGACGCGCAAGGAACGCCAGGTCGAGGTCTCGACGAACGGCGTGGGACTGCCGACCTCGACGGACGGTGCCGCGAACACGATCTGGGCGAACGCCATGACGTCCAACGCGGGCACGGCCCTGCACCTGATCAACCTGCGTACCAACGACAACGAAGGCAACGACGAATACTGGCGTAATGCCGCCAAGCAGATCCTCGCCTTCGACAACACGTCCGTCACCTACCACCTGGAGGACGGCGAGGCGATCCCCGGTTCGATCTTCGCCGTCAGCCCGGACGTTGACGGTGGCCGCGCGACGCCCCTCGACTTCACGACGGGCACGGATGATCAGGGCCGCACGACGATCACCTTCAACGTGGGCCGCCTGGCCTCGTGGGACATGGTCGTCTTCTCCCCCGCCACCTACGCGGATCGCGCGGCCCTCGCGCCCCAGGCAGTGGACACGTCCGACAACGCCGCCACAACCGACGCGGACGACGCGGGCCTCGTGCCCGCGACGATCGTCGGCCAGCTGCGCAACGGCCTCGGCCAGTGCCTGACCTCCCAGGATCCGAAGGGATCCAACGGCACCCCCGTGTGGAACAGCAACTGCGCCGGGAACAGCGCCGCGCAGACTGTCATCTACGAGGGTGACGGGCACATCCGCATCGGCGACCGCTGCGTCGACGTCCTGGGCGGCTACACCGAGGAGGGCACGGTCGCGCACATGTGGACCTGCTACCCGGCTCTGGAATCCCAGAAGTGGGATCTCAACGAGAATGGCCAGCTCGAAAACCGTGCGTCCGGCCTGTGCCTGACGATCCCGGGTGACACGACACGCGACGCCACGCAGGCGGTCATCTCGCAGTGCTCCGAGACCTCCAAGTCGCAGCGCTGGACGCTCACCGACACCTCCGGACAGTAACGTCCGCCTCCCCGGCACGGGCACAGCCGGGGAGGGACGCAGTGCCCGCGCGCTGCACGCAAGACTCGGCCCCGGCCTCGTCACTATGAATGAACTGCGCCCCGAAAGTTGGACGCGTTTAATGGTAGCCGTTATGCGGCTTCCCGTAGGGCCTGATCCCGGTATTCTGCCGGGGTCAGGCCCTTGAGCTTTACTTGGCGTCTTACTGTGTTCCAGTGTGTGATGTAGGCGTCGAGGTCGGCTTTGAAGCTCTCGAAGGTTGGCCAGTCTTGGCCGCGAAAGAACTCGTCCTTGATGTGTCCGAAGACCTGCTCAGTGGCGCCGTTGTCGATGCAGTTGCCTTTGCGTGACATGCTCTGGATGAAACCGTTATCAGCAAGCGTGCTGATGTAGGCCTCGTGCTGGTACTGCCATCCCATGTCCGAGTGCAAGATCGGCTCGACCCCTGCGGGCTTGGCATCCATGAGTATCTGGAGCATCTCTTGTTGCTGGGCGAGGTTGGGGCACAGAGAGATGGAGTAGGCGACAATCTCTTTGCTGGCAAAGTCGTAGACCGGAGCGAGGTAGGCCTTACCGAAGGAGAGCTTGAACTCGGTGACATCGGTACCCAATTTCTGCCAAGGGCCATCGGCTGTGAAGTCGCGGCCGATGATGTTCTTGAAGCTTTGCCCCACGTCCCCCTTGTAGGAGTTGTACCTGTGATAGGCCCTCTCGCGGCGTATGCCGCAGCGCAGCCCCATCTCGCGCATCATCTTCAAGACCGTCTTATCGGCGATGCGCTCTCCTGCCTCAGCGCGTAGGCACATGGCGATCTGCCTGTGACCGCACCCGTTGGGGGTTCGTGAAAAGATCTGGGCGACCTTGGGACGTAGCTGCGCCCGGGTCACGCCCTTGGGGTGAGCCAGCGCGTAGTAGTAGCTCGACCTGGCAAGACCAGCGGCCTCGAGGAGATCACCCACCGCATGTCCGCGCCCTGAAAGCTCGGCGACCACTAGGGCTTTGTCCCGGTTTGGGAGCGCCTCTGCGCCTTCAGGGCAATCGATTTTTTTAGGTACGCCACCTGCGCCTCGAGCTTGCGCACGCGCTCGGCGAGTTCCTCCTCACGCGTTGGTGGCACCGCCCGCACCGACCCCTTCGGCCTGCCCTTGGGCTTGGGCTTGAGCGCCTGCACGCCGCCCTCGCGGTACAGCCTGCACCACTGCTTCAACGGTGTCGCGCTCGCAATACCGAAACGCACCATCGCCTCAGGCTTACTCATCCCACCGTCAACCACGGCCCTCGCTGCGGCGACCTTGGTCTCATAGTCGTATTTGGCCCGCTTTACTCCCATGGCAAGAAGCCCGCCCCTCCCGATCACGCGGTACATCTTCTGCCACTCTCTCACAGTCTCGGCAGACACACCAAGCCTCCTGGCGGTCAAACCATAGCCACATCCCCTCTCAAACATCTCCACCGCCTGCTCCCGAAGCAAACGATCATGCCTCAACCCCAGATCCACAGACACGAAAAGCCTCCCATTCCCTGGACTTCAATTTCGATGTCCAAGAAACGGGAGGCAGTTCAGAACGAGGCCGGGGCCGAGTCATGTCGTGGCTCTTCAACGCGCGCCTAGCGCCAGTCCAGGGCCTTCATCGCGTCGTCGTAAGCCTCGGACGTGAAGAGACGGTCGAGCGCCTCAGGCTTCTTCTGGTAGTAGGCAAGCATGCTTTGTACGCGAGACGGGAGGAGCCGCAGAGTCATGAACACGATGGGGCATTCAACGTCCTGCCCGACGTTGATCAGCAGGCTCCTACCGTTGTTGCGCTGCCCAATCACCTTGGGCTGATCGTTCCACGGGATCGAGTAGTGAATTCCGCCCTTGCCCCACAGGTCCACGCGTTCCTGGCTGACGACGATGCACTCACCGCTCTGTGAACCAACGATTTTCCAGAGCAGATACGCCGCGAGGGCAAACGCGCCCAACAGGTTGAACGTGGTGAGTTCCTTGACCTCGTGGTACGGCCCAAGGAAGAACGAGAAGAAGAAACAGACACCGCTCGCAGTGGTAAGCAACGTACCCACAAGACGCATGGACATGAGAAAACCGCTAGGACGCAGGACAATCGATCCCTCGGGCGTGGACACGACACTCACGAGCCTGCGCGACCAACCTGCTTCCGTCACTCCCACGATCAGGCAGACGATGCCGCCGATTACCGAAGCGGCGACATAGAGCATGTCGTTGATGAAGATTCCGATTGACGTGAAGAGAACCGCCAACGTGAGGCCGATGCCCCACACGAGCCAGGGGCGCAGCGAGCGCCGATCCGTATGGTAGATCGTGTAGAAGGTGCCGTAGCTCGGTCGCATCATCTGAGGGCTGGGTTGCCCCACGGGAGCCGGAGGTGTCGGATTCACTTGCGCGGAGGAACCCCGATACCCCGCGGCGCTCGACGCGGAAAGCGGTTGCTCGTTGCCAGCCTGCTCGGCAGGGGTAGTCTCGGCGGCGACATCGTTGTCGCCGGTGGGCGGTGCAAACTTGTTCATACGTCTCCGATCCTCCTCGCGTGGCGCCCGAAGGCACTCATGCATCCAGCCTATCGTGTGCACGCTCTCCCACCGCAATCAGCCAGTCCTGCGCGCATGGTTTGGCCCCGGCCTCGTCACTATGAACGAGGCCGGGGCCGAGCCTGACGCTCACGGGCCGTCAGGAGCGAGCAACCTCCACGGCGGTCGTCTGCGCAAGGTTGGACAGAGCGGTCACGAACTGCGCGATCAGCTTGCGGTTGCGGCTGTCCTGCATGAGGTTGGGCAGGCCCTTGGTCGTGCAGGTGACCTCAACGACGGTGCCGGCCTCGGAGGGAATAAATCCAACGACGATGTTCTCGCCCCAGGACATCATGCCCATCGGGGTATCGAAGGTGACAACCTGACGGTTGGGGTCCGCGAGCGTCACGGTCGCCTTCGGAACGGACTGCGCAGCCGGGGTAGCGAGCTGGAACAGCTGCTCGAACGGCACGTCGAACTGGAATGCCTGGGTTGTGGAACGCATACCCATGGGAGTGTCTCCTTAAGGATCTCAGTGTGCACAGTCGGCGCGCACGGGTTACGCGTCAACCGGTGAAGAAGGGGCCACGCGCACGATCGCGGACACCTCGGTGTGGCGCTGCGAATGCGCGACTTCTTCCAGCTGGTTCAGCGTAGCAGCACGCGCCCAAATCTCATATTCCGTCACCAGAAATGACCATCACCTTCGTTGAGAAAGCACATGCCGGGCCCATAGACGCAGGCGGGCGGCGAGATGTCATCCGTCTCGCCGCCCGCCCTGTTCACAGAAGTGACGGCACCTTCCTCAGGAACGCGGCTCGAAGGGGCTGACCGACACCGAGGGCATCTCCTGGCACACGCGCAGGGTCAGCTGCAGGCTCGTCACGCCGATGCCCGCCTCGGGCATGACGTCGACCAGCTCCGAATCGGCGGGGTTACACCCGTCAACTCCGTCCGTCGATTCTGCCGTCAGGGTCACGCCCACACGGCCGCCCTGAGCAATCGTGTAGACGTTACCGGGGTCCTCACCGTCGCGCACGGCAGTGGAGATGACAGAGCCGCCGCTGGAGAAGATGATCTGCGGGAAGCCGTCAATCCAGCACGAGGGCCCCTCGTTTATGAAGCCGATTTCCACGTAGGTGGTGCCGCCCGCCTCCTGCTGGGAGTCGATGGAGGGCTGCAGGTTCGTCAGGTCGCAACGCTGGTCGTTATCGGCAACGTTCACCTCGGGCGCCTGGTTTCCCTCGTCGGGCACGCCACTCTGAGGGCCAGCGCCGCTCTGGGCGGGCATGTCGCTCTGCGAGGCGGAAGCGCTCGGGGAAGCGGACGAGGCAGTGGACCCCGACTCAGGCTGGGGGCCCTTCGGGGAGCAGGCAGCGATGCCCAGGACAAGGGCCGACAGGGAGGTCACGGCAAGAATGCGTCGCGTGTTGATCATGGCCCCATCCTATGAAGTGCCACGCCGCTCACGCACCGCCACGCCGGGCAGAGCCCAGGGGTGACAAGGGGCGCACCGGGCGTTAACTACCCACCCGGCCCCGGCCTCGTCCCCTCTATCGAGTGACCGGCTCAATCTCCACGGGGGCCACGTCCATCTCAGCCAGAGGCACCACCCGATCCTTGCGCGCCACGTGGTAGCCCCACCAGACCGCGCCGAACAGCGGCAGGCCAATGTAGGAGGAGGCAACCTCCCAGACCTGGCCATGAAGCACGGCTTCATAGTTCTGTCCCGCCATGACCACCAAGCACATGACGAAAGCGATGATCGGGCCCGCCGGGAAGAACGGCGATCGATACGGCAGGTCCTCGAGGCGATATCCCTGCAACAGGTACGCGCGGCGGAAACGAATATGACTGACCGCGATACCCAGCCACATGATGATGCCGGAAATACCGACGATGTTCACCAGCCAGATGTACGCGTCGTTGAAGACCAGCTGCGTGAGGAAGCCAAACGCCGCAGTCACCGTCGTCACCGCCATCGCGTAGGCGGGCACGCCGCCCTTGGTAACGCGGGCGAAGATTGCGGGCGCCTGGCGCTTGAGGGCCATCGAGTGCAGCATGCGCGAAGCGGCGTACAGGCCCGAGTTACCCGCGGACAGGATCGAGGTCAGGATGACTGCGTTCATGACGGCGGCCGCCGCGCCGATGCCCATGCGGGCGAACACGAGCGTAAAGGGCGACTGGGCAATGTTGTTCGCCGAGTCGTCGGCCGCGCTCAGCAGGCTCGGGTCGGTGTAGGGCAGCAGCGTACCGATAACCGCGATCGCGCCGATGTAGAAGAACATGATGCGCCAGAACACCGTGCGAATCGAGCGCGGCACGTCCCTGCGCGGGTTCTCGGACTCGCCCGCTGCCACGCCCACCAGCTCGGTGCCCTGGAAGGAAAAGCCCGCAATCATGAAGACCGCGATAACGCCCACGAAGCCGTTATGGAAGGGCGCGTCCCCGATCGTCCAATTCGACAAGCCCGGAGAGTTTTCGCCCATCACGCCGGCGATCATGAAGACGCCCGACAAGACAAAGACGATGACAATGACGACCTTGATGGCCGCCAACCAGAATTCGGCCTCACCGTAGACTCTCGCCGAGAGCGCGTTCAGCCCGACGACGATCACGAGGAAGCCCACCGCCCATATCCACGACGGCACAGACGGGAACCAGTAGGCCATGACCAGGCCCGATGCCACAAGGTCCGCGGCCACCGTCACCGCCCAGTTGAACCAGTAGTTCCACCCCATCGCGAAGCCGAAGGACGGGGAGATGAACTTCGTGGCGAAGGTCTGGAAGGAGCCCGCGACCGGCTGGTGCGCACTCATCTCACCCAGGGACTGCATGAGGAGCAGCACCATCAGGCCAATCGCCGCGTAAGCGAGAAGGGCACCGCCCGGACCGGCGTTCGCGACCGTCGCACCGGAGGCCAGGAACAGGCCCGTGCCGATCGCGCCGCCGATGGCGATCATCTGCATATGACGCGACGCCAGGCCGCGCTTGAGCGCCGTGTTGGAGCGCTCGCGCACATCACTGGCGATGTCGTCGGGAGTGGGGGTAGCCATGAGTCGGTTCCTCATCTGTCGATCGTCGAGTCCCATCTTAGTCCCACAATCGCTTGTGTCGACGTTGGTAGATTCTTTTCTCATTCTTTAACGAGGCCGGGGTTCTCCTTCCGCTCTTGACACCCCGTTGCCCACCACGACCTCGCGCGCACCAAACGAGCCACACACACGCTGGGCAGTTACACTAAACCCACCCACGCCACCGCAGGAGGTTCCTATGACGCAATCCCTCATGAGCATCGGTTGGATGCTCCTCGCCCTCGTCCTCTCTGCATCCATCGGCCTCGAGCGACAAATCCGAGGCAAGAGCGCGGGCATTCGAACGCAGGCCATCGTCGGCCTCACCGCGTGCCTCATGATGCTGATCTCCAAGTACGGATTCTCCGACATCCTCGTCGACGGCATCACCCGATACGACCCTTCGCGCGTCGCCTCACAGATCGTCTCCGGCATCGGCTTCTTGGGCGCGGGCATCATCCTGACCCGTCACGGCGCGATTCGAGGCCTCACGACTGCGGCCACCATCTGGGAGACCGCGGCAATCGGCATGGCGTGCGGGGCAGGCCTGTGGTGGCTTGCCGTGGCCGGCACGGTTTTGCATTTCATCGTCATCGCGCTCCTGACGCCCCTCGTTCAGTTCATCCTCATGCGCACGCATGGCCACAAGGTGACGCTCACTATTCATTACACGCCGGGGCACGGCGTCCTCTCCACGCTCCTCAGCCAGGTTTCAGCTCTCGGCTGGACCGTCTCCACGGTGTCGACCCACACGGATTCAAGTGACCGCGCAACCACCGCGCGATTCACTGCTGCGACGCGCCAGGACCTCTCACGCTCCCTGCTGGTGACCACCCTGGCCGACCTCGATGGCGTCGCGGGCGTCGACATCAGCGAAGACGACGACGAATAAAGTCCACAGCGTAGACGAGGGGCCCGCGGATCACCGCGGGCCCCTCGTTCATGCCATCAGGCTCTCAGCGCATCACGCCTGAGGACCGAAAGGATTGTAGGGCTTGTCGCCCAGCTGGGGCTGCTGACCCTGCTGCTGGCCGAACTGAGCCTGCTGGCCAAACTGGGGCTGACCGGCCTGGGGGGCCTGGAATCCGCCCTGCTGCTGGCCGAACTGAGGCTGACCGGCCTGCGGGGCCTGGAAGCCACCCTGCTGCTGGCCGAACTGGCCCTGCTGCTGGCCCATCTGCACGCCGGCGAACGCGCCACCAAAGGCATTCGGGTTGTTGATCGGTGCGACCGCACCGGTCTTCAGCTCCATAAGCAGGAGGCCGCCCGCAGCGCCGAGCGCGAGGGAGAACAGCAGCAGCATGAAAGCGCCAAAGCCCGCATCGACGTACTTATTACTAATCGCGACAATGAACTGAATAACACCGAGCAACGCCACCACAAGCGCGCCGATGCCCGCCGACAGGTACGCCCACTTCTGGTTCGTGAACCAGTAGGCGGCACCCAGGCCGACGACAGCCATCAGCATGATGAGGTGGAATGCCGAGTAGCCGCCCTTCGCCTCGAACATCGACGCGCTGTAGCCGTAGGCAGAAACGAAAGGCAGGAACATCGAGACGAGGATCAGCACCGCCGACGCGGCGATACCGATGAGCGAGTAGGTCGCGCGAACGGAGCGGCCGCTCACCTTGCCCGTTTCGGCCACAACGGCCGTCTGGAACTGGTTGAACGCCGAGTTCGCGGCAGCGCCGAACTGCTGGGCGGCAGCGCCGAACTGCTGGCCCGTCGACTGGCCCGCCGGAGCGTAACCCGGCTGACCGTACTGCTGCTGGCCGGGCTGGCCGAAGGGGGCCTGCTGGCCCTGCTGCGGCTGCGCGCCGAACTGGGGCTGTCCCTGCTGGCCGGGCTGGCCGAAGGGGGCCTGCTGGGGCTGACCTTGCTGCGACTGCGCGCCGAACTGCGGCTGCCCCTGCTGAGCCTGCTGACCCTGCTGGGGAGCAGTACCGTACTGGGGCTGGCCGGGCTGGCCGAAGGGAGGCTGCTGGGGCTGACCCTGCTGCGGCTGCGCGCCGAACTGGGGCTGACCCTGCTGAGCCTGCTGACCCTGCTGGGGAGCAGTACCGTACTGGGGCTGACCGGGCTGCTGACCGAAGGGGGCCTGCTGGCCCTGCTGCGGCTGGGCGCCAAACTGGGGCTGACCCTGCGGCTGAGCGTCTACCTGCGGCGGGTTGCTGAAGGGAGACTGCGCGACCTGTTCTTCGGTCGACAGGGCGGGAGCGGCCTCGTCGCCCGCAGGGGCCTCGGACTGCGCCGCGCCCTCGAGGATTGCCTGCTCGAGGTTGTCATCGTGTGCCTCGGCGGCCTCGCTCACGGGAGCCTCGGGCTCGACGTGGGCAGCCTCGGGCTCGACGTGGGCAGCCTCGGGCTCGACGTGGGCAACCTCGGGTTCTGCGGGAGCCTCAACGTGCGGCTCTTCGACCACGGGCTGCTCGACGGGGGCCTCGGCCGGGGCGGCGTTAGCCTCGGGCTGCGCTTCTTCGTGGACACCGGCGAAAGGCTCGGCCTGCTCGCCGGTTTCCTCCGCGGGGGCCTCGGGCTCGGAGACCGCAGGTTCCTCAGCAGCCGGGGGCTGCGCGGGAACGACACCCTGGTCCGCTAGCCACTGCCCGAGGGCAGGGTACAGCGACGGGTGCGTTGCGACGTAGGGACGCAGGTCCGGGCGAGCGGCAGTGATATCCGCGAGATCCTGGGCCGAAAGCGCCGGATTGCTCAAGTCGGCAGCGGTGAGCTGCGACGGATCGATAGTGCTCATCTGTATTCCTCTCGCACCCGTAGGTGCAGTTCCTGATGGCGAACAGCCAATACTATCGCGCCGAGGGTTGTATACGTCAAGACGTTCACACCATGAAACATGGGCGTGATACAAAAGACCCGGCCCCTCACGGGACCGGGTCTGTGGTGGTAGCGGGGACAGGATTTGAACCTGCGACCTCCGGGTTATGAGCCCGGCGAGCTACCGAACTGCTCCACCCCGCGTCGGCTCTAGATACTCTAGCGCATCGACCGGGAGGGCACAAACCGTGCGCGGTGATTTACGTCCCAGCGGTCAGTATCTGTCAGCAGGCGGGCATTCACGCGGCCCCAGCGCGCTCACTGGGGCGCGGCAAACCCTGACACGTTCGTCACCTGAGCGGACGAGGCCTCGGGCGCCACCGCGGAAGAAGCGGGCTCGGGCATCACCGACGGCGAAGCGACGTGGCCGGCCGGAGCCGCTCCTCCAGCAGGAACGGGAGCGCTCATCGCGTAGGGCGAGGGCGCCGGCTTGAAGTCAGGGATCGCGAGCAGGATCGCGGCGATGACACAGATCCAAGCAATCGCCCGCATCAGGAGCAAGCGCGCACCCAAGAGTCCGAGCTCATAAATCCCGGGCTCAGGCACGAACGCGTGGTACCAGACAGAATCATTAGCAACGAACATGACCGGTGTGACGATGAAGAACAGCACCAAAATGATGGACGCGGCGACGTAGCGCGCAATGACAGCGCCCCTGCGCAGATAGAGCACCGCAAGCGTGATGACAACGATGTCAATCAGACGCCACAGCCAGAACAACGGGTTCGAGAACTGGCTTACGTAGTCGTCGAGATGATCGAAGTGATAGGGAATGAATCCATTCACCAGGGAGATCCCCTGGAGGATAATGATCGTCCACGCGGCGATGCGTCCGCGCATGGATAGCGACGAACGAGCCGTATTCGATGGGCCAGCATACAGGGGCGCCGCGCCATAAGGATCTGCGGTCGGCGCCACCATCACGGGAGCACTCATCGGCGCAGGCAGCGAGGAAGTACCCGCCGGAGTCGGCAGCGACGAAGCTCGCTCCGGCGCCTCGCTTGGCTGAGGCACACCCGAGGAGGTAGCGAAGGGATTATTGGGCAGAGTCATCGTCTTCCTTCCACGATGTCGATGGGTCCCAGAGACAGATGCCCTCACCATAGCAACGACGCGCCGGGGCAAGCCGGACGACAACTCATGCTGGGATAAGCTCCCCCATCCAGTTGTTTCCACAAAGCGCATACGGCCGCGCGCCCGGCCCCCTCACGACGTGTGATAGGCGGGACCGGGCGCGCGGCGGCTTCCGTCAGCAGTTATGAGCCGCTTTGGGCACCACTCGTGGCAGATGGGCTCGGGCTGGGCGTCGGTCTGGGCGTCGCCGCACCGAGCTCCTGCTGGGCAGCCTCGGCGCGGGCCAGGGCGTCGCGCAGACGAGTCTGAGCCTGGCCGAAGGCGGTCCAATCGGACTTGCTCATCGCCGAATCGGCGTCACGCATGGCCTGAGCGGCATCGTTGATGGCCTGCGTCAGGCGGGCGTTCGCGTCGCCCGAGGCGGCCGGCGGGGTCGCACCCGACTGGCTGCCGTCGTCGCTCGCTGGCGGCGTCTGCGGCGTCGTCGCACTACCATCGTCGGCGACGAGCTGGCGCAGCGATTCTTCCAGGGTGGGCGCGAAGCCGACCTTGTCACCGAAGGCGGTCAGAACCGAGCGGAGCACGGGGTAGGACGCGGAGCCGGTGCCCTGCACGTAGACGGGCTGCACGTAGAGCAGGCCGCCGCCGACCGGCAGGGTCAGGAGGTTACCGCGGATAACCGTGGAGTCAGCCTGGTTGAGCAGGTTGAGCTGGGTCGCGATCTTCTCGTCGGAGTCGTACTTGTTCTGTACCTGGCCGGGGCCGGGCACGGTCGTCGACGAGGGCAGGGCGAGCAGGCGGAGCTTGCCGTATCCCTCGCGCACCTGGCCGGGGGTGTTACCGGTCTCAGAGTCGACGGCGAGGAAGCCCGCCATGGCCTCGCGTCGGCCCTCGCCGCCGCCACCGGGCACGAAGACCGAGGTCAGGGAGAACTCAGCGCTGTCCTGGCCGGGCATCTGCATGGTCAGGTAGTACGGCGGCTGCAGAGCGGTCGGAGCGGGCACGGGGTTGCCCGCCGCGTCCACGCGCGTGGAGGAGTCGGAGCTGGAGGCTGCGCCGTGGGTGGAGGTCTCCTCGGCCAGGCGCCAACGGTCACCGCCGGAGTAGAAGCCGGCAGCGTCGGTCACGTGGTACGTGGCGAGCAGGTTGCGCTGGACCTTGAACATGTCCTCCGGGTAGCGCAGGTGGCTCATGAGATCGCCCGAGATCGCCGAGACGGGCTCGACGCTGCCGGGGTAGATCTTTTCCCAGGTGCGTAGGATCGGATCCTGGTCATCCCAGCGGAACAGGCGCACGGAGCCGTCGTAGGCGTCGACGATGGCCTTGACGGAGTTACGCATGTAGTTGATCTTGTTGGCCTGGACGTACTGGCCGACCTCGGTGGAGCGAGAGTCCACGGTGGCATTCGAGAGGGTCTCGTGCTGCGCGTAGGGGTAGTTGTTCGTGGTCGTGTACGCGTCGACGACCCACACGAGGCGCTTGGGGGTCGAGGGGTCGCCGTCCATATCGACGACCGCCGGGTAGGCGGACTGTTCGAGCGTCAGATAGGGCGCGACCTTTGCGACGCGCTGGAGAGGATCGCGATTGTAGAGGATCTGCGAGGCCTCGTTCGTCTGCGAGGAGAAGAACAGATCGGTGGATCCGAACTTGATCGCGTACAGGAGCTTGTTCCACACGTTACCCACGGAGGGGCCGCCATTGCCGACAAAGGTCGTGGAGACCTGGCCGCCAACCGCGGTGTCGTCCGGGTAGTCAAGTTCCTGAGGCTCGGAGCCCTCGGGGGCGCCGACGATCGAGTAGTCGGGCGAGCCGGGGCTGAAGTAGACGCGCTCCTCGTAGTCGCCCATCTCGCCGACGGAGGGCACGGACTGCTCCCAGTAGGAGGGCAGGCCGTCGCTGGTCAGCTGGTTGCCGTATGCGGCGACCGCGCCGTAGCCGTGGGTGTAGACGGTGTGCTGGTTCACCCAGGTCTGCTGTTCGGCGGACAGGCCCGAGAGGTTGAGCTCGCGCACAGAGATCACGGTGTCGCGGCGCTCCCCACCCACGTTGTAGCGGTCGACCTTCATGCCCGAGTTGAAGCCGTAGTACAGGCGAGACTGCTGGAGCTGCTGGACGGTCTTTGTGATGACCTGCGGGTCGAGCAGACGCACCTGGGAGGTGAGGGACTCGGTGTCGAACTGACCGGCCGAGGCCGTGGTGGCCGCGTCGTAGTTCGTCTGATAGTCGACGTCCTGCAGGCCATATGCGGCCAGCGTGGCGTCGATGTTGCGCTGAATGTAGGGAGATTCAAGGCTGCGCTGGTTGGGGCGCACGCGGAACTGTTCGACGAGGGCCGGGTAGGCGCCGGCCAGGACGAGGGCCGCGATCACCGTCACCGCGACGCCGGTCACCGGTAGGCGCCACGTGCCCTTGAAGGCCGCGACGACGAAGAGGACCGCGACGAGTCCGGAGATGACCGCCAGGATGGAGTGCGCGGGCAGCGTCGCGTTGATGTCGGAGTACATGGCGCCATGAATGGAGCCGGAGTCCGAGGTAAGCAGCTCGTAGCGGCCCAGCCAGTAGTTCACGGCGATGAAGAGCGACAGGCAGGCGGCCATCAAGCCGGACTGCAGGCGTGCCTGCTTCGAGGCGTGAGGGCGCGGCGCCAGGCGGATCGTTCCGTACAGGTAGGACACGATGAGGGCCGCGATGAGAGCGATGGCGGTGACGGTCAGCAGGAAGGACACGAGGACCTTCAGCGCGGGCAGGACGAACACGAAGAACGAGATGTCCAGACCGAACTGGGGATCAACCTGATCGAAGGAGGAGCGGTTGAGGAACTGGAGCAGCGTCTGCCACTCCGTGGCCAGGCGAGCGCCGTTCGTGAAACCGAAGAACAGAGCGACGCCCCAGAACGCGAGTCGGCGCACGGGCTCGAGAGCCTTCTGGTAGGCGCGCAGGGAGGCCGACGCCTGTCCGCGCGTCGAGGAGGCGCGATGCCGGTATGCGTAGGACATCGAGAAGAAAATGAGGGCCGTGGCCACGACGAATCCGACGACGAACAGGCCGATGTGTGCTCCCCACTGGGTGAGGATGACGCGGGTGGCGCTCATCTGGCGGAACCAGAGGATCTCGGTCCACACGATCGACGCAGCGTAGATGATCGCGCCGATCGCGATCAGGACGCCCAGAGTGATCGCTCCGGGGCCGGGCTTGTGCATCTTCAGCTCGACGGGTGGGCTATCGGGGTCTCGTGGCGCCCGCGCTCCCCCCGGGGGGAAGACCGAAAAATTGAAGCTCACGGCAGTCCTCTCTGTAAAACCGATCGGCTCCGATCCAGTGTAGCGGCGCACATGCACTTCTTCGTCTCAGTCTTATTCGCTCTCCGTGAGATTATGGGGGCATGACTGTTGAGATGATGCCGAGTGCGCGCGAGATCGCGCTGGCCAACGTGGTTGTCGATATCGAGAAGGGCGCGGCCCGTGTGGGATGGGATCACGCCCCGTCCATCTACGCGCTGGTGCCGACTGCGATGCTGCTGGCGGACCCGAATCTACCTGCTGACATTGCGGAGCAGCTGCGCGCCGGCTGGGATGGCACCGAGGACCACCTGAGCGCGATCATCCAGGAGGACCTGGCTGACGACGACATCGAGCAGGTTCTGGCGCATCTGGCCTGGCCGGAAACCGTGCCGGGAGCGGCGATCACGGTCGAGCGCATCGTCGTTCCGCCGGAGGTCGAGGACGAGGCCCCCGAGGACCCCGACGAGGCCCTGGCCTTCATCTCAAATCACCCCCTGCGCACGGACGTGCGTCTGGCCGTTGGCGTGATGCGTACGGGCGAATCGTGGTGCGCGCTGCGCACCCGCGCCTTCGACTCTGACGACAAGGTCGGGCAGGGCTCGACGCTCGTCCCGGCGCTGGTGGACGCCCTGCGCGCGTCCCTCGAGCCGGTGACGGACGAGCAAGCCTGACAGCATAGAGGAGGCCCCGGCCTCGTCCGGACCAGATGGACGAGGCCGGGGCCCTTTGTCACCCACCTGACGAAAGTCGGTGGGCGGGCTTGAGAGCGCCCCCGCGCTACTGGCAGGTCGGCAGGGCGTCCCCGGTGCCGTCGGCGATGGAGCGCACGGCGTTCACCGCCTCGTCGAGGGTGGACACCGAGACGACGCGCAGCCCGTCGGGGACGTGTCCGACGACCTCGTTGCAGTTTTCGGAAGGGGCGAGGAACCACTGGGCCCCGTCGCGGTGCGCGCCCCACAGCTTCTGCTGGATGCCACCGATGCCTCCGACTTGGCCGTCGTAGGACATGGTTCCGGTGCCCGCGATGACGTTGCCGCCGGTCATGTCGCCGGGGGTGAGACGGTCGATGATGCTGAGCGAGAACATCATGCCGGCGCTCGGACCACCAACGCCGTCGATGTTGACGGTGATGTCGACGGGCAGGGCGGGGTCGACGGAGAGGTAGACGCCGAGCTTGGAGCCGCTCTCGGTGGCGGACGCGGCGACGGATGCGAAGGAGACGTCCTGCGTGGCGCCTTCTCGTTCGATCGTCAGCGTCATCGTGGAGCCGGCCGGCACCGATCGCATGAGGGCGAAAGGAGTTGCGGCGCTGGTGATCTCGTGACGTACACCGTCCGGGGTGGTGATCGCGCGGAGGATATCTCCCTGTTGGACGATCCCTTCCGCGTTGGTTCCCTCAACCGCGCCCTCAATCGTGACCGTCGCAGGAACCTCCCACCCGAGGTACTCGAGGGCGGCGACCTGCGAGGTCGTCTGCGAGTTACGCATCATGGCCAGCTGAGCCGTGCTCGCCCGTTCCTGCGTCAATCCCTTGGGATACACCGACTCGTAGTCCACGATCTTGCTGTGCGGGTCAAAGTACGCGGCGATGAGCTGTGCGAAGTTCAGGCGAGACTTGGGGTTTCCCGATTCGGAGACCGTCACCATGCGCAGCTGCCCCTGCCCCGGCTTCGCGGGTGCCTTGTACGAGGTGGACTGAGGCTCGTCCTGCTCGATCGGTTCCCCAGTTGCAGGGTCGGTTCCCTCGATCTGAAGCATGGGAACTCCGTTGTCGGATCCCAGCACATTGAAGGTCGGACCGGGGCTATTGACCACGAAGGGAACGGGGATCCAGAAGAGGATCACCACCATGGCGAGCGCGGCGAGGACCGCCGTGACGATCCGCCAGCTGACGATGGGGATACGCCGGGTGGAGTCGTCCTCCTGCAGGGGCACCAGCTCGATATTCTCCGAGGTCATCTGCGCATCGTTCACCGTGTCATTGTGTCCCACCCGCTCCCCCTGCGCACGCGCGCCGCGCGCCACTCCTTCAGCTCTCAGCGTTTTTGCAGAAGATTGTCAGCCCCCGCGAACAACGGGCGGCTAGTCTGTGGTCATGAACGAGTTTGACTCCGGCACCCCGTTTGAGGACTTCCTGCGCTCGATCCTGGGCGAGGAGGCGGCAGCTGAGGCCGCGCGCGCCCTGCAGGCTCAGGGTTTCGATCCTGCGAATCTTCCCCCGGAGTTTTCCGATCCCGCGCGTATGCGCGCGGCGATGGGCCAGTTCCAGTTCCTCATGAACACGACGGCCGGCCCCGTCAACTGGCGCATGGTGGAGGACAGCGCGAAGCAGGCGGCGTACGCGAGCGGCGACCCCTCCCCCACGGCCACGGAGGCCGAAGCCGCGCGTCAGGCTATGACCGTCGCGGACCTGTGGCTCGACGCGGTCACCGATTTCGCCTCCGGCCCGGTCACCCGCGACGTGTGGAGCAAGGTCGCATGGGTCGAGCACACGATTCCGACATGGAAGCGCATCTGCGAGCCCGTCGCACTCAACGTGTCGCGCGCCCTGTCCGCCGCCCTCTCGGAGCAGTTCGGTTCCGAGGGCCTGGGGGATGCAGCCTCCCTGCCGGACGGCATGGCTGCGATGCTCGGCAAGACACAGGAAATGATGCCGCGCCTGTCGGCGATGATGTTCTCCGCGCAGATCGCACGCGCGCTGGCGGCCCTGGCCGGCGAGTCATTCGGCACTTTCGACACGGGCATCCCCCTGTCGGACACGTCGCACGCCGCCCTGCTACCGCACAACGTCGCGCAGTTCTCCGAGGGGCTCGACATCCCCTTCGATGAGGTCCGTCAGTTCCTCGCCGTGCGCGAGGCGGCGCATCGCCGACTCTTCGCCTCGGTCCCGTGGCTGGAGGGCGACCTGGTGCGCGCGGTCGAGCGCTACGCATCCCAGATCGCGATTGACACGGAGGCGATTTCCGAGGCTGCGCGCTCGGTGGACCCCTCGGATCCGCACTCGGTGGAGTCTGCCCTCAGCGGCGGCGTGTTTGCGCTGTCGACGACGCCCGATCAGCGTCGTGCGCTCACGCGCCTGGAGACGATGTTGGCCCTCATCGAGGGCTGGGTCGAGGTCGTGACGGCCCGCGCCACCCTGCCCTACCTGCCCCACGCGGACGCGCTGCGCGAGATGATGCGTCGCCGCCGCGCGTCGGGCGGTCCCGCGGAGGAGATCCTCGGGACCCTCATGGGTCTGCAGATGCGCCCGCGTCAGGCGCGCGGCGCCGCGTCGATCTTTGCGCTGGTGGAGGCCGATGGCGGGCGCAACGCTCGCGAGGCCCTGTGGTCGCACCCGGATATGGTTCCCTCCGAGACGGAGCTGGCCACGCCGGACACCTTCCTCACGCTGCGCCAGGCTGCGGCGGAAGAGGACGCGGATATCGACGCCGCCCTCAACTCGCTCCTGGATGGAACGCTCGGCTGGGCGGATGGGCTGGAACCCGGGGACGAGGCCTCGGCCGACTCGGATGACAAACCCGAGGATCCCGAAGCATCGGATCCCATGGGAAAGACGGACTGATATATACCAGAACGATCTGACAAGTTATCCACAGATTTTCCAAAACGCTACACGGGCGACACGCATAGGTTCATCATGTCTCTAACAGTCACAAACTGAAGGAGACAATCATGAACCTGATGCATCACACGGCGATCCTGTGGCGTGGTCCAGGTAGCGTCCAAATTGGTGGCGACCGCGCCCGACACGTGCGCCTCGACGACCTACACGCAAGCGACCAGCTCTGGCTCGCCAGCCAAGCCAGGCCCATTCACGCTTCAGACTCTCCCGAGGCATCTCCCGACCTCCTCGCTGCGCTGGCCGCGGCGGACCTCGTGGAGCACCCCGACCGACGCCCACTCCTATCCGTAGGTGTTCTCGGCGCGGCCCCCGCCGCTGTCCTCGCTCTCCGTTCGCTGGTCGACACCCTCGCACTGCGGCTCCGCATCGACGCGCCCACCCTGGTGGACGGCGACTGGGATCATGTGTTCGGCGGCGCCTACACGGGCACGCCACGCTCGCGTGCGGTGCGCCGAGAACTCTCCTCACTGATCCCGCTGCCCGACCTGCACGCCCAGGACGCGCCGGACGTCGCCCTCGTGTCGGCGGATCGGGCGCAGGACCCCGGCATCCCCTTCGAGCTGATGGCCGCAGACACACCCCACCTGCTCATCACGCGCGGAGAGCACTCCTACGAGATTGGGCCGTTCGTCATTCCCGGCTCCACGCCATGCTTCCACTGCATCGAGCACGCGCGAGCCGAGCAGGACCCCTACCACCTCACCCACCTGCGAGAACTCGCCCAGTGGCCACTCGGGCCACTCCCCCAGCTGGCACACTTCGCGTCCGCCCTGCGGATTGCCCGCCTGCTGCGCGACTTCGCCTCAGGGGCACTCACCCCGCACCTGTGCGCCGAGATCGCCACGGTCGACGAGGACGGAACCATCACCGTCGAACGCGCGATCGGCGCCCACGAATGCGTCTGCGGCATCGACGGCGTCGCCTGCTAGCTCAGGCCCCTTCGTCGACGATGACCTCTTCGCCGCGCACCAGTGCGAGCACCGGGGCGGCAAAGCGTTGCACCTTCACGTCACCGATGCCACGGATAACGCGCAGCTGCGTCGTGTTCTTTGGCATGGCCTGGGCAATGTCTCGCAGGGTCTGATCGGTAAACACGGCGAACGGCGGCACGCCCGCCTGACGCGAGACCTCGAGACGCCACGCCTTGAGGCGCCCGAAGAGCTCGATCGCCTGGGGCGAGGCCTCCTCCTCGAAGGCCTGGTTGAGGGCGCGCGTGGAGGCACGCGCCTTCTTCTTCGGCGCGCCCACTCGCGCGTCTTCGGGCCAGATACCGTCGAGCAGGCGACTGCGCTTGCGCTTGCCGCGCCCATCCGCGCCCCGCGAGCGCGCCCACGACAGGGTCAGCAGGTCGCGGGCACGGGTGACGGCCACGTACAGCAAGCGGCGTTCCTCCTCGCGTGCGGCTGTGGTCTTTGCGTACGAGATCGGCAGGAGACCTTCGGCGACGCCGACGAGGAAGACGGCGTCCCATTCGAGGCCCTTAGCGGCGTGGATCGTGGCCAGCTCGACGCCTGCTTTATCCGGTTCGACCTGGTAGGCGACTCGTTCGTCGAGCTCCGCCACAAAGGCGGCAAGCGTCTCCGCCTTGCTGTCGTCCGCCCAGCCGACGATCGCGTTCATGTTGGACCAGCGCTCGGATCCCGCCTGACCGGAGGGCGCCTCGGGTGCCCAGCCGACGCCTGAGAGGACGTCGCGGACGATCTCGCCCACGCTCCCGTCGTCGGTGGCGGCCGCCGCCGCTGCCCGCAGGCGCGAGATTGCGGTACGCACGTCGTCACGCGCAAAGAAGGGCTTTCCCCCGGCGACGGCGACGGGAATTCCGCGCGCCCCCAGGGCCTCTTCGAAGGCCTGGGACTGGCCGTTCGTACGCATGAGGACTGCGATCGAGTGAGGCGCCATACCGCCCGCGATGAGGTCCGCGATCGAGGCTGCAACGCCCTCGGCCTCGGCCCGATCGTCATCGTAGGTGCGGTAGGTGACCTGGGCGCCGCCGTCACGTTGACTGGACAGGCGCACCGTGCCCTCGCGCTGGCTCGAGCGCGCCAGGACGTCGTTCGCCAAGCTCACGATCTGCGGGGTCGAGCGGTAGTCGCGTGTCAGCTCGACGATACGTGCGCCCGGGTGCTTGCGTCCGAAACCGGTCAGGTAGTCCGGGGACGCGCCCGTGAAGGAGTAGATCGTCTGCGCGACGTCGCCGACGACGCACACGTCGTGGCGCCCACCCAGCCACAGGTCGAGCAGGCGAGCCTGGAGGAGGTTGACGTCCTGGAACTCATCAACCACGAAGGAGCGGTACTGCTTGCGCACGATCGAGGCAACATCCGCGCGTTCCTGGAGCATGCCACACAGGTAGATGAGGATGTCCTCAAAGTCGATGACGCCGCGTTCGTTCTTCGCGTCCTCGTAGACGTCGAGGAGGCGCGCCATGTCGCCCGCGTCCAGCCCGGCGGGCACGTCGCGGCGCAGGCGAGCCACGCGCGAGGCGTAGTGCGCAGCGTCGATCATCGACACCTTCGCCCATTCGACCTCGGCCGCGATGTCGCGCACGTTCGTGCGATCAATTGTGATCCCCAGGCGCGCGGCGGAGGCCGCAACGAGGGACGCCTTGTGCGGGATGACGTCAGGCAGCGGACCACCCACGACGGTGGGCCAGAAGTGGCGCAGCTGGCGCAGCGCGGCGGAGTGGAAGGTGCGCGCCTGAGCCTTGGGAACACCCAGCTGGGCCAGGCGGTGGCGCATTTCGAAGGCCGCACGCTGCGTGAAGGTCACGGCGAGCACGTTGGACGGGTCGAAGGCGCCGACGGCCGACCCGTACGCGATACGGTACGTGATCGCGCGGGTCTTGCCGGTGCCCGCGCCCGCCAGGACGGCGAGCGGGCCCGCCACCTGCGTGGCGACGGCGCGCTGATCGGGGTCCAGTGCCTCCAGCAGTTCCTCGGGGTTCATGGTCCCCATTGTTCCATCGCCCACGCTCAGTTGCGTCCCGCACCGTCCGGGCCGCTCGGCAGCTCCTCGCCGTACCACTCCCGCAGCAGCGCGTAGGCGATCGAGGCACGACCGGGGGCGCTAATCTCCCCGGATTCCAGCGCACGCGTCAGCTCGTCGCGACTGTAGAAGCGCGCCCACTCGATCTCCACGCCATCCGCCTGCGGGGTGGGGCGCGGCGAGGCCGTGCGAGCCCGGTAGCCCATCATCTGCGAACGCCCGAAGGGCCACGGCTGCGTCGCGACGTAGGTAGGCGTCTCAATCTCGACGCCCACCTCCTCGGCGACCTCGCGGGCAACCGTGACGTCCGGGGACTCCCCGGCCTCGACATAGCCGGCGATGATCGACACGAAGCCGGGCCGCCACAGGGCGTTGTGCGCCAGGAGAACGCGCCCGTCATGATCCTCGACGATGACGATGATTGCCGGGTCCTGGCGCGGGTATTCAAGCCGATCGCACGTCTCGCATCGCGCGGCCCATCCGCCGGACACCAGCTGCACGGGCGCCCCACAGCGCGGGCAGAATCGGTAGTTGGCGTGCCAGCCCGCAAGCGCGAGCGCAGTCAGCGCCAGGGCCGCGTCGTCACCGTCAAGCTGCCACCCGACCGCGCGCAGGTGCTCCCAGCGGCCCCGGGCCTCGTCCCGACTCGTCTCGATCGCGACGACGGAGCGTCCCTGCACGACCCCGATGAACGAGGCCGTCCCTCCCTCGGTAGCACGCACGGCCTCGTCCCCACTCAGGCGCCGCAGGACAGGGGCTCCCGAGGAGGATGTCTCAACCTCGTCAACGAGAACGAAGCCGGCGCCGTCCACGAGAATGACATCGGCCTCACCGGCGCGCACCAGGGCGACGGGAGCCACGGATTCGCGCAGCGCGACGGCCGGGTCGACGTGACCGCGGACGAGAGGTAGATCAAGACTCATAACTCCACGGTAACGCGGTGGGCTACCCTAGGCACTATGACAAATACTCCCCTGCGCGCCGATGGGCGCACCCCCTCCCAGCTCCGTCCCGTCTCCATTACCCGCGGTTGGTCGGGCACCGGTGAGGGTTCCGTCCTCATCGAGTTCGGCAACACCCGCGTCCTGTGTGTTGCGTCTTTCACCGAAGGTGTGCCGCGTTGGAAGCGCGACTCCGGCGAAGGCTGGGTCACCGGCGAGTACTCGATGCTCCCGCGTGCGACCGAGCAGCGCTCCTCACGTGAGTCCGTCAAGGGCAAGGTGGGCGGCCGCACGCAGGAGATCTCGCGCCTCATCGGCCGCTCCCTGCGCGGCATCGTCGACGTCTCCGCGCTCGGCGAGAACACGATCGTTCTGGACTGCGACGTGCTGCGAGCCGACGGCGGCACCCGCACCGCGGCGATCACGGGCGCCTACGTGGCCCTCGCCGACGCCGTGAGCTGGGCGAAGGAGCAGGGCATCCTCAAGCCCTCCGCCAAGGTCCTCACCGACTCGATCTCCGCGATCTCCGTGGGCGTCATCGACGGCACCCCGATGCTGGACCTGCCCTACGTTGAGGACGTGCGCGCCGAGACCGACATGAACGTCGTCCAGACGGGCGATGGCCGTTTCATCGAGGTGCAGGGCACCGCCGAGCACGCCCCCTTCAACCGCGATGAACTGGGCGAGCTGCTGGACCTGGCAACCCTGGGTAACGCCCGGCTCGCGGAGGCACAGAAGCTGGCGCTCGAGGCTCCCCTCATGGAGCGCGTCGAGGTGCGTCCGTGAGCGCGCGTCTGGTCTTCGCGACCTCCAACGCGCACAAGGTCAGCGAGCTCGAGGCCATCCTGGCCCCCGCATGGGAGGGCTTCGAGGCCGGCTGCGTGGCGCGCATGAGCGATTTCGACGTGGCTTCGCCGGTCGAGGACGGTGTGACCTTCGAGGAGAACTCCCTCATCAAGGCCCACGCGCTGGCTCGCGCCACCGGCCTGGCTGCCATCGCCGACGACTCCGGTATCACGGTGGACGTTCTGGGCGGGGCGCCCGGCATCTTCTCTGCGCGCTGGGCCGGCTCCCACGGTGATGATGCGGCGAATCTACGCCTGCTTATCGATCAGCTCTCCGATGTGCCCGACCGCCACCGTGGCGCGGCCTTCGTGTCGGCCGCTGTCCTCGTGACCCCGGACGGTCGCGAGTTCGTCGAGCGCGGCGAGGTGCGCGGCACCTTGACGCGTTCCCCTCGCGGCGACGGCGGGTTCGGCTACGACCCGATCTTTGTCCCCGAGGGCTTCGAGGTTACGACCGCTCAGATGAGTGCGGAACAGAAGAACGCGATCAGCCACCGCGGCATCGCCTTCCGCGCCCTCATGCCTCACATCGTGGAGTACCTGCGCGGCTGAGAAGGACCGCGGACACAAATGTGCCGGGCACCCGAGGGTGTCCGGCACTTGTGTGTTGCGCCCGCAGGCGCGCCATCAACGGGCGACGAGGTTGCCGAAGATGGGGCGGTCCATCGAGAACTGCAGGGGGTTGCGCTGTTGGCGCCACCTGCGGTGATGGGCGAGGCGATGAAGGAGTGATGCGACGAAACGAGACATTGTGTGCTCCTCTTTGAGTACAGTGCGATGGATCTGTCACCGCGTCATACTGACATAGTGCGCCTCAAAGTCCGTGTTTTCCATCGATATTTTCTTATTTTTCTATGAAGTGTTTCTTACGGACTTTCCCTTGGTACAGCTTGGCAAATTCTTGACCGAAGAGGGTCGCTTCGCTTAATTAATCAGCCGGTGGATACGGTGAGGGGGCAGGCCCACGGCCTGCCCCCTCACCTCCCCAATTCAGCGAAGAGTCAGCGAGCTCGCGCCAGGCGCGCACGACGCGGCAGGAAGCGGCGCACGTCGAAGAAGCGAACGACCTGCATGATGCGGCGCGCGAGGCGGTCGCGCACGCGCCAGATCATGGTGCAGCCGACACCGATGAAGATGGCGTTCGTCAGGAAGGACGGCCACGCGCCGGTGGATGCACATGCGAGGGCCAGCAGAATGCAGCTGGAGACATTGAGAGAGTGGTAGCGCAGGGAGTCGGGAGCGAAGCGCTTGGAGGAAACCAGGTAGTAGGCGGCGATAGAGGCGCCCGCACCCAGCCAACCGAGGACCGGAATTACAAGAGATGAGATCGTCATGACTCATATGATGCACCTTCCGCTAGTCAAGCACAATTGAATGGTTCTATAGTTATCTTACAGTTTCACTTAACGAAGGAGTTCGCGTGGATATCGACCCCCGCCGCCTGCCTTTCCTTCTGTCCGTCGCGCGTGAAGGCGGCATCGTTGCCGCCGCCGACATCCTCATGGTCTCACCCTCGGCGGTGTCCCAGCAGATCCAGAAACTTGAGGAGGAAGTCGGCCTCAAGCTCGTCGAGCGCACCACGTCCGGCGCGATTCTCACCCCGGCGGGCACGATCGTCGCCGAGGCCGGCGAACGCATCAACGCCGATATCGAGGAAGCTCTCAAGGCGCTGCGTCCCCTCACCGGCCAGGTGACGGGAACGGTCACCATTGGGGCGTTCCTGACTATTTGCCGATCCACCCTCATCCCCGCGCTCCCCGACCTCGCGGACGCCCTGCCCGGCGTCGACCTGCGCATCGAGGAAACAGAAGAGACCCCGGGCATGGCCGCGCTGCGCACCGGCCACTACGACATCCTCGTCATCGAACGAGACGAGGACCCAGGCCTGGCCCCTCGCGGATACACGGACGTTCCCTTCCTCGACGAACCCTGGATGCTCGTCACACCGGACTCCGCTCCCCCGATCGGCTCGATCGAAGACCTTGCGGACCTCACCTGGCTGCGCGTCAATCCGGGCACCAGCGGCGACCACGTCATGCGCCGTATTACGAAGGCCTTCCCGGACACACGCTGGGCGCCCCACCTGTACACGACGTACGAGGCCGCCCGCGCCCTCGTGCGTGCCCGCACGGGCTCGACGATCCTGCCGGCCATGGCGCTGGCCGGGGCCCACACGGAGGGCATGCGCATCACGCCGCTGCCGTCGCTGGGCACTCGCAAGATCCTGCTGCGTCACAAGAATCACGGATGGTCCGAGGCGTCAGGCCCGGCGCGCGTGGCCACATACTTGGCGGAGTGGAAGCGCCACAACGCCTCGTACTCGACGTCTAGCGACTGACCAAGGAACCGCCTCGCCTCACCCACCGGCGGGGCGAGGGATGGCTCAGAGGCTCACCTGCATCCCGGAGGTCGCGAAGTCGAGGGGACCAGACCAGGTCTGTCGCACCTCGGCGGCCACCCGGTCGCGAGGCGTCCACGGCTGGATGTGGGTCGCGATCATGCGGCCCACTCCGGCTCGCCTGGCGACCTCGCCCGCACGCACGCCGTCCATGTGCATGTCGGGCTCAGTCTCGTCGCTCGTGAAGCCGACCTCACTGAGGAGCACGTCGACACCGCGCGCGCCCTCGATGATCGTGTCGCACAGGTCGGTGTCCCCCGTGTAGAACAGGGACACCAGGCGCTCAGGATCCTCCTCGGAGGGGCCCTCGATGCGCAGGCCAAAAGCCTCGACCGGGTGCAGGGCGCGGTAGGGGCGGATCGTCATGGGGCCCACCTGGTAGGCCTCGCCCAGCTGCATGCGGGTGAAGGCGAATTCAACCTCGTATGCCTCGTCGTCCGGGGCGTCTTCGATCTGGCGCACGCGACGCATCGTCTCGGCGGGACCGTACAGGGGCAGCGCGGATGCAGCAGCTCCCGGACCCCACTTGCGGTAGACCTGCAGGGAAATGATGTCGCCCATGTGGTCGGCGTGGCAATGGGACAGCGCGAGAGCATCAAGCTCGCATGGGCACACGTGCGCCCACAGCGCCCCGAAGGAACCGGGACCCATGTCGCACACGAGCGAGAAGGTCCGCTCCTCCCCCGATCGAGGGTCCAGGCCTCGGGCCTGAACAAGGTAGGACGAGGCCGGCGACTCCGGGCCAGACATCGAACCGGTAGCGCCGATGACAGTCAGCTTCACGCGATACCACCGCCGGTGTTCACGCGGGCAACGGACCCCACCTCGGGGCCAAGGAAACGACGAGCCAGGCGCGGGAACGCGTCGGAAGCGCCCGTGGCCAGGAACTGGTGCTGCGGCCCCTCACCAGCGGGCCACGGATCGTGAAGGAGCCCGCGGTCCACGAGCTCGTTATAGGTGACGTTCGCGGTCGCCTCCGAGGAGGTTACGAGCGTGACTCCCTCGCCCATAATTCGGCCGATTACACCGGTGAGCAGCGGGTAGTGCGTGCACCCCAGGATCAGCGTATCCACACCCGCTTCCTTCAGCGGCGTCAGATACTCGCGCGCCACGGCCTCGATCTCCTCGCCCGTGGTCACCCCGGCCTCGACGAAGTCAACGAAAGCGGGGCAGGCCTGCTGGCTGACCGTCAGCCCGGGGACGGCTGCGAGCGCGCGCAGGTACGCCTCAGACTGGATGGTGGCCTTCGTACCGATGACGCCCACGTGGCGGTTACGCGTGGCGATAACGCTCTGGCGTGCCGCCGGGGTGATGACCTCGATGACGGGGATGCCGGCATCGATCCAGTAGCGTTCCCGAGCATCCGCGAGCGCGGCGGCCGTCGCCGTGTTGCAGGCGATGACGAGCGCCTTCACGCCGCGCGAGGCCAGCTCGTCGAGGGCGGACAGCGTCAGCGAGCGAACCTGCGCAATCGCGCGCGGGCCGTAAGGCGTGTGCTCGGTGTCGCCCAGGTAGATGATCTCTTCGTCGGGCAGCTTGTCGATGACTGCGCGCGCCACCGTCAGCCCACCTAGGCCCGAGTCGAAAATTCCGATCGGGGCGTTGTTCATGTCTCGACCTTATGCGCTACTGGGAATTATTGACGGCTTCTAGGAGTGAGTCCTGCCACCATGTGATGAGCATATAGATGGCGGCGACGGTTTGCGAGCGCTCCCCCGTCGGCTCACTGAGCGCCAATTCTTCGATGCGCTGCGCATCTTGTTGATCCGATAGGCCCAGCTCACCGGCTAAGCCGAGCCTGATGTCATTGAGAGCGCCCAGCCAGGACCACACGGCCTCGGGCTGGATCCTGAGGGTGTCACTCTCGCCGTGGACGATGTGGTCAAGATCGCCAACGATGGCGCGCAAACGGACGGACTTATCGGTGCGCAGAGAATCCTCGGTCAGGGCGCGCAGGCGGCCAGCCTCTTCGTCATCCTCACTCATCGAGGGCAGCAGCATACGCAGGGTGCGTTCGCGGGGTTCGTCTCGTCGCTGTTCGGTCTCGGTGGCGGCGTTCACCATGGACGAGGTCGCGGCGTACTCACCGGGATCATCCAAGACGACGAGAACCTCCGTCGCCAACTGGCGCAGGAGGAGCGCCTCGCCGTCGCTCATCGACGAGGCGTAGACACCGTCTCGAAGAGCGAAGCCTTCCATATCTTCAGTCCCGGTCTTCTTCGATGGTGGCGCGTAGACCGTAGGAGTGCATGGCCATGACATCCGCCTCGATGCGTTCGCGCACGCCCGTGGAAACGGTGGCACGCCCGCGCGTATGAACGGCCATCATGAGCTCCTCAGCACGGGCGCTTGAATAGCCAAAATACTGGCGAAAAACAGCGCTCACGTAGCTCATGAGGTTGACAGGATCGTCCCACACGACGGCACGCCAACGCGGCACCCCAGTGGGTGCCTCGTGCGTGCGGGACGCGGGTTGGAAGATCGTTGTCATACGTCAACACTAAGACGTATTTGAGTATCAGGGAAGGAAATTCGCACCCCGGTGACACGCTTCTCAGGGTAGGCTCACAGTATGCCTGCATCGACATCCACTTCATTGCTGACTGACATGTACGAGCTCACGATGCTCGACGCCGCCCTGAAGGATGGCACCGCGCATCGTCGCTGCACGTTTGAGCTGTTTGGGCGCCGCCTGCCCGCCACGCGACGCTTCGGCGTTGTCGCCGGCACCGGTCGCATTCTCGAGGCCTTGGAACGCTTCGAGTTCGACGCTGAACAGATCGATTGGTTGCGCGACCAGGGGATCATCTCCGAGGAGGCCGCCCAGTTCCTCGCCTCGTGGCGTTTCACGGGCGACATCTGGGGCTACGCCGAGGGCGAGTGCTACTTCCCCGGCTCTCCCCTGCTGACGGTTGAGGGTACATTCGCGGACTGCACGCTCCTAGAGACGCTGCTCCTGTCGATCCTCAACCACGATTGCGCGGTGGCTTCCGCCGCCTCGCGTATGACGATCGCCGCCCACGGCCGTCCCTGCATGGACATGGGTGCTCGCCGTGCCCACGAGCGCGCAGCGGTCTCCGCCGCCCGCGCCGCCATCATCGGCGGTTTCCAGGGCACCTCCGACCTCGAGGCTGCCAAGCGCTATGGGATCCGCTGCATCGGCACGGCCGCCCACGCGTTCACGCTCCTGCACGACAGCGAACGCGACGCCTTCGACTCTCAGGTCGCCAAGCTGGGCGCGGGCACGACCCTGCTCGTGGACACCTACGACATCAGGCAGGGCGTCATCAACGCTGTCGAGGCCGCGCGCGCTGCCGGCGGCGAGCTGGGCGCGGTGCGCCTGGACTCCGGCGACCTCGTCGCTGAGGCGTTCAAGGTGCGCGGCCAGCTCGACGCGATGGGCGCGACCACCACGAAGATCACGGTGACCTCCGACCTGGACGAGTACGCGATCGCCGCCCTGGGCGCGGCCCCCGTGGACTCCTACGGCGTGGGGACCAAGCTCGTGACGGGCTCGGGCGTCCCGACGGCCGCCCTGGTCTACAAGGTCGTCCAGCGCGAGGATAGCAACGGCCAGATCGTGTCGGTGGCCAAGAAGGCCGAGTCGAAGTCCACGGTCGGCGGACGCAAGGTTGCCGGCCGCGTCATGGGCGAGGACGGCTACGCGACCGAGGAACTCCTGCTCGTCGGCACGTCCTTCGAGGAGGGCCAGGCTCTGCTGGCCGAGCGCGGCGCCCGCCCGCTGCAGGTCCAGCTGGTCCGCGGCGGTCAGATCGACGCCGAAGCCTGGGGCCCCGAGGCGCTGTCCCGCGCCCAGGAGCGCCACCTGCGCACCCGCAACGAGCTTCCCTACCAGGCGTGGCGCCTGTCCGAGGGCGAGGTCGCGATCCCCACACGCTACGAGCAGGTCGACTGACCCTCACCTCTCACTCAACGAAGCCCCGGCCTCGTCCTTCACACTCGGTGAACTGCCTCCCGTTTCTTGGACATCGAAATTGAAGTCCAGGGAATGGGAGGCTTTTCATGTCTGTGGATCTGGGGTTGAGGCATGATCGTTTGCTTCGGGAGCAGGCGGTGGAGATGTTTGAGAGGGGACGTGGCTATGGTTTGACCGCCAGGAGGCTTGGTGTGTCTGCCGAGACTGTGAGAGAGTGGCAGAAGATGTACCGCGTGATCGGGAGGGGCGGGCTTCTTGCCATGGGAGTAAAGCGGGCCAAATACGACTATGAGACCAAGGTCGCCGCAGCGAGGGCCGTGGTTGACGGTGGGATGAGTAAACCTGAGGCGATGGTGCGTTTCGGTATTGCGAGCGCGACACCGTTGAAGCAGTGGTGCAGGCTGTACCGCGAGGGCGGCGCGCAGGCGCTCAAGCCCAAGCCCAAGGGCAGGCCGAAGGGGTCGGTGCGGGCGGTGCCACCAACGCGTGAGGAGGAACTCGCCGAGCGCGTGCGCAAGCTCGAGGCGCAGGTGGCGTACCTAAAAAAATCGATTGCCCTGAAGGCGCAGAGGCGCTCCCAAACCGGGACAAAGCCCTAGTGGTCGCGCAGCTTTCAGGGCGCGGACACGCGGTGGGTGATCTCCTCAAGGCCGCCGGTCTTGCCAGGTCGAGCTACTACTACGCGCTGGCTCACCCCAAGGGCGTGACCCGGGCGCAGCTACGTCCCAAGGTCGCCCAGATCTTTTCACGAACCCCCAACGGGTGCGGTCACAGGCAGATCGCCATGTGCCTACGCGCTGAGGCAGGAGAGCGCATCGCCGATAAGACGGTCTTGAAGATGATGCGCGAGATGGGGCTGCGCTGCGGCATACGCCGCGAGAGGGCCTATCACAGGTACAACTCCTACAAGGGGGACGTGGGGCAAAGCTTCAAGAACATCATCGGCCGCGACTTCACAGCCGATGGCCCTTGGCAGAAATTGGGTACCGATGTCACCGAGTTCAAGCTCTCCTTCGGTAAGGCCTACCTCGCTCCGGTCTACGACTTTGCCAGCAAAGAGATTGTCGCCTACTCCATCTCTCTGTGCCCCAACCTCGCCCAGCAACAAGAGATGCTCCAGATACTCATGGATGCCAAGCCCGCAGGGGTCGAGCCGATCTTGCACTCGGACATGGGATGGCAGTACCAGCACGAGGCCTACATCAGCACGCTTGCTGATAACGGTTTCATCCAGAGCATGTCACGCAAAGGCAACTGCATCGACAACGGCGCCACTGAGCAGGTCTTCGGACACATCAAGGACGAGTTCTTTCGCGGCCAAGACTGGCCAACCTTCGAGAGCTTCAAAGCCGACCTCGACGCCTACATCACACACTGGAACACAGTAAGACGCCAAGTAAAGCTCAAGGGCCTGACCCCGGCAGAATACCGGGATCAGGCCCTACGGGAAGCCGCATAACGGCTACCATTAAACGCGTCCAAGTTTCGGGGCGCAGTTCACGGAGGGACGAGGCCGGGGCTCGTTATGCATCAGGGCGCGGACATCGCTGCGGGAGTGCGCGTCAGTGGCGGCCAACAAACCACTCGCGCAGCAGGGCGATGCGGGCCTCGATCTGCTCGGTCGTCGCCTGGGCGACCTCGGGGCCACCGCAGCGCGAACGCAGACGCGAATGGATGGTCGCGTGGGTCTCACCGGAGCGGCGCGACCACGTGGAGACCAGGTGCTGAAGCTCCTTGCGCTTGGCGGCACGCAGCTTGTGGGCGGGGATTCCGGCGTTTTCTTCGCGCATCTTCTGCGCGGCGCGGGTCTTCTTCTGCGCGGCAACCTGGTCGGCCTGGCGGGCACGCAGCAGAGTCGTCACCTGATCGGCATCCAGCAGGCCGGGAATACCCAGGTATTCCTGCTCTTCCTCGGAGCCAACCTCGGCGCCCGCGCCCCACGCGGCACCGTCGAAGAGGACGCCGTCAAACTCTGCGTCCGCACCCAGGACCTCAAATTGGGAGAGCAAGTCGGAGGAAGCTTTCTCCTCGCGGTTTGCGGCCGCGACGAGGGCGTCCTCGGGATTCCACATGTCGTCTTCGCTGGCCTCGTCGCGCTTGGGGCGGTCCAGCGCATGGTCGCGCTCGACCTCCATGCCGCCGGCGAGGGTCAGCAGGGGCACGACGGAGGGGATGAAGACGGTGGCCGTCTCGCCACGACGACGGGCTCGCACGTAGCGGCCGATGGCCTGAGCGAAGAACAGCGGCGTGGAGGCGTTGGTCGCGTAGACGCCGACCGCGAGGCGGGGCACGTCGACGCCCTCGGACACCATGCGCACGGCGACCATCCACTTGTCGGTGGAGTCGGCGAACTCGGAGATGCGGTCGGAGGCGTCCGCGTCGTCGGACAGGACGATCGTTGGGGCCTTGCCGGTGATGAGACGCAGGTGGCGGGCGTAGGCACGCGCGTGCTCCTGGTTGGAGGCGATGACGAGGCCGCCCGCGTCGGGCACGGCGCGACGCACCTCTTCGAGGCGCAGGTCGGCGGCGCGCAGGACGGCGGGGATCCACTCACCCTTCGGATCCAGCGCGGTGCGCCAAGCCTGCTTCATCATGTCCTTGGTGAGGGGCTCACCCAGGCGGGCGCTCACTTCGTCACCCGCGCTGGTGCGCCAGGCCATCTGCCCCGAGTAGGACATGAACAGGACGGGACGCACGACGCCGTCCTTGAGGGCGTCGCCGTAGCCGTACGTGTAGTCGGCGCGCGAGCGTCGGATGCCCTCCTCGTCCTCCTCGTAGGTGACGAAGGGGATCGGAGAGGTGTCGGAGCGGAAGGGCGTACCCGTCAGCGCCAGGCGACGCGTCGCGTCCGTGAAGGCCTCGCGCACGCCGTCACCCCACGACAGGGAGTCGCCGGCGTGGTGGATCTCATCGAGGATGACGAGGGTCCGGTAGGCGCGGGTGCGCGCCGCATGAACGGCCGGGTTGGAGCCAATCTGCGCGTAGGTGACGGCCACGCCGTCGAAGTGTGAGCCGGCAACGCCCTGCGAGTTCGTAAAGTCGGGGTCGATGTGGATACCGAAGCGCGCGGCGCTCGAGGCCCACTGTCCCTTGAGGTGCTCGGTCGGGCACACGACGGTGAGCTTGTCGACGATGCCGCGGGCGATCAGCTCGGTCGCAAGCGTCAGGGCGAAGGTCGTCTTACCTGCGCCCGGCGTTGCGACCGCCAGGAAGTCGCGCGGGGAGGCCGCCATGTAGCGATCCAGGGCAGCGGCCTGCCAGGCGCGCAGCCTGCCAACGGGTGCGCGCCGGGTCGTCTCGCTCACTTGTCGGAGCCCTTTCCACCGTCGGAGAAGGGCCAGTTACGCCCGTTCTTTCCCATCGAGTCGCGCAGTTCCTTGCAGGTGGGGCACACCGGGTACTGCGAGGCATCGCGGGTGGGGATCCACACCTTGCCGCACAGGGCAACGACGGGCTGTCCCGTCACCATGGACGAGTTCGCCTTGTCCTTGCGCACGAAGTGGGCGAAGCGGTCGCCGTCCCCGCCGGTGCGCTCCTTGCGGGTCTCGGTACGCTCCAGCAGACCGGTCGAGGACGCGGTGGAGGGACCGGAGGGCGCGGAGGGGCCGGTGGGTTCGTCGAGGGCATTACGCATGGGGTCCATTGTACGTGCCTGGGGGTCCTTCCAACGGGTGGCACGCGTGCGCCGGGAGCGAAGAAGCGACGCTCACAATAAGGCCCCGGCCTCGCATTGACGAGGCCGGGGCGAAGTCGGGTGGGGAACCTATCTCACAGGTGTTCCTTCTCCCAGACCTCCTTGTAGAAGTCTGCGAGCTCGAGCTTGGAGGCAGCGGCCTCGTCGAGGAGCACGGTGACGTCGGGGTGGTGCTGGAGGATGGACGCGGGCCAGCGCTGGGTGACGCCGCCCTCGATCATGGCCTTGACCGCGTCGGCCTTGCCTTCACCCGTGGCGATGAAGATGTGGGCGCGCGAGTCCATGATCGTGCCCAGGCCCTGGGTCACGCAGTGCGTGGGGACCTGGTCGATGTCGCCATCGAAGAAGCGGGCATTGTCGCGGCGGGTCTGCTCGGTCAGGACGCCCACGTGGGTGCGCGACGCGAGGGTGCCGCCGGGCTCATTGAAGCCGATGTGGCCATCAGAGCCGATGCCGAGGACCTGAATGTCGATGCCGCCGTCGGCCTTGATGGCCTCGTCGTAGGCGGCAGCGCCGGCCTCGAGGTCATCGCACCAGCCGTCGGGGCCGTGTGCCGCACCCTCGGGCATGTCGACGAGGTCGACGAGGTTGCGGTGGATGAAGTTCGCGTAACCCTCGTAGTGGTCGCGGGGCAGGCCCACGTACTCGTCGAGGTTGTAGGAACGAACCTGGGCAAAGGAGATCTGACCGGCCTCGTAGCGGCGCACGAGCTCTGCGTAGAGCTTCAGCGGCGAGGAGCCGGTGGCCAGGCCGAGCACGAAGTTCGGCTTAGCGCGGTACACCTCGAGGATGCGGTCCGCTGCGAGGGATGCGATCTGATCTTCGTCGTTGAAAATTCCAATTCTCATGTGTTTAACCTTACACTGCTGACGTCGATTTGTCAGACGAATCGATGAAGATTTTTCGAAAACGTGTGAGCTGGGCTATCCGTGCAGGGCAGCGACGATTCGCTCGACCTCCGCCTGATCGGTTCCCGAGGTTCCGGGGGCGCGCATGTGGACCTCTCGTGCTCCCGAGGCAGCCACGACCTCGGCGACGTTATGAGCGCGCAGGCCACCCGACACCAGGATGATGATGTCGTCTCCCCCGCGCTCGACGAGGCGAGCGAGGGCGTCCGGCTGTGCGACGGCCGGATCCCCACCCGTCGTCAGCACGCGGTCATACCCAAGTTCCATGAGGACGTCGAGGCCGCGATCCTGATCCACGACCTGGTCAAATCCACGGTGGAAGGTCAGCGGCGCGTCCTCGGCCGTGTCCCGCAGGCGCGCAGCCGCATTCACGTCGATCTGCCCGTCACGCGTGATGACTCCGACGACGAAGCCGAGGCGCACCGGTGCTCCACGACCAATCGAGGAGAGCGTCACGATATCGGAGGCGATGCGGTCGACCTCTTCGCGCGTATGCACGAAGTCCCCGGGGCGCGGGCGCACGAGCACCTGAACGCCCCCAGCGGGCGCCACCTCGAGGGCGGCGGCCACCTCGTCGAATGCGGGGGTTAGGCCGCCGCACGACAGGTCGGTGCAGATCTCGATACGATCCGCTCCCCCGTCGCGCGCGCGGCGCACACCCACGGCATCTTCCACACAAATTTCTACAGTCGTCACGGCTGCCACCTCTCGTAGCACGTCGAGCCGCCCACGCGGGCGGCCAGGATCGCAGCACCCCAGCGACCGCCCGCACCCCCGAGGGAAGCACGGACGATCTCGGGAGCGTCACGGAATGTCAGCATCGAAGCGAATTCCTCGCGCAGCGGCGCCAGCAGGTTCTCGCCCGCGTGCGACAGGCCGCCGCCGATGATGATGCGCTCGACGTCGACGGTGAGCGTCATGTGGGTGAGGGATAGCGCGAGTGCACGAACCGCGGTGTTCCACACCTCGGTCGCGACCGGGTCGGTACCGATACCGGCCTCGACAGCCTTCGCACCGATGTCCTCGCCGGTCGCCTGCTCGTAGCGCCTCGCGATGCCCTTCGCCGAAGCGTAGACCTCCAGGCACCCGCGCGACCCGCAGCGGCAGGACTCCCCACCGGGGAATACGGGCGCGTGCCCGACTTCGCCGGCGCTGAACGTTGCGCCACTCCACAGGTTGTCCCCGAGCATGAGAGCCACGGAGATGCCGGTACCGATGGGCATCATGAGGAAGGAGGAAGCCCCTCGGCCCGCGCCGAGGAGGCCCTCAGCCAGGCCAGCGGCGCGCCCATCGTGCATGAGTGCGGCGGGCACACCCGTGGCGTCCTCGACCGCGCGTGCCAGCTGGACACCGCGCAGCTCGAGGTTCGCCGCATACACGACGGTCCCGCTTTCCTCATCGACGAGGCCCGGGCAGATCAGGCCGAAACCGACCAGTCCCGGATAGTCGCTCGCGAGTCGCGCGCCGATTCGTCCCACCTGCTCGGCCACGGCCTCGCGGTTGGTCGGCTCGTTTCCCTGGGTGAGGATCGCGCCCGCCTCATCAACGATCATCCACTTGATGGATGTGCCGCCGATGTCAATGCCCGCAAATACCGGGCCCTCGGAATGCTTGACGGCGCTCATGGTACGACGACCTGAGCATGCAGATCAGGATCTGCCATATCCGGATCGAAGGGGAACATCGGGCGCTCAATCTTGTGGTGACCGAGGCGGATGAGGTCCTGATCGACGCCACCGGGGGTCAGCGCCATGAGCCAGCCCTTCTGGGTCTCGTACAGGTCGGGCTCCAGGTAACCGATCTTGACGACGACGACGTCAGCGGTGGTGATATCCACGCCGAGCAGCTCGAACTGGCTGTACATCGTGTACTGGTTGCGGTTCGTCGTGATGATGAAGCGCAGGCCGCCCGTGCGCAGCAGCGCGGTATGGCCGCCCATCGGGTCGTCGGCGAGGGCCTCGACCGTGGCGTGGACGTTCAGCGTTCCGGGCTCGCGGGTGTCGATGTGCCCGCCGACCTCGAGGTCGACCTCGGCGCCGACGCCAGCCTCCCACGCGATGGCGGCCGCGGCGGGATCGATGATCGAGGCGTAGATGACGTCGAGCGTGGCCTCCTGGACGGGCTTCCACGCGAGCAGGGCCGCGAGCGCGACCGTCACATCGTCGGCACCGCCGGCACCCGGGTTGTCGCCGGAGTCGGAGATGAAGAAGGGCTTGGGGCCCTCCTCAGCGGCTGCCAGGCACTCTTCCATGGAGGCAACGGGGGCCACGAACTCGAAACGGTCGTGCACATCCCAGAAGTACTGGCCGATGCGCTCGGCCTGCTCCTTGACGAGCTCCGCGTCGTCGCCCGTGACGACGACCGCACCCTTGCAGCGCGGCTGGTCGGCCCACGCGAAGCCGATCCAGATCGCGGCGTCCAGGATGCCGTCCATCGCTTCGATGGGGTCAATCATCTTGTACAGGGACTTGGCGGGTTCGATGCGGGTCGAGGTCTTCTCGCCCGGCAGCAGCACGGGCACGTGGACGAGGGCCTTGACGGGCTTGGGCTGGCCGTTCAGGAGGCGCATGCCCAGGTTGTAGGCGGCGCGACGGCGCGACTCAAGGGCATCCTCGTGGGGTGCGAGTCGGTAGCAGGTGAGGATGTCGCAGCCATCGAAGAGGTCCTGGGAGACGTTTCCGTGCAGGTCCATCGAGGCGCTGACCATGGGCTCGGGGCCGATGACGCCGCGGATGGCGTTAATGAGGTCACCCTCGGCGTCGTCCATGCCCTGGACGCTCATGGCGCCGTGGATGTCGAAGAAGAGGCCGTCGAGGGGACCCGCAGCCGCGAGGCCCTCGAGGATCTCAGCCTTCCAGGCGTCGTAGGCACCACGCTCGACGACGCCGCCGGGCAGGGCACGCGAGTGCAGGACCGGGATCCACTCGATCTGGGTGGCCCAGTCCTCATCGCGCCAGTAGAAGCGGTCCATCAGTTCCTCGCCGCGGGTGACGATGAAGTCGTCGGCGGTCGAGATGTAGGGGGTGAACGTCGAGGATTCGATGTGGATGCCGGCAACCGCGATGCGGGGCTTGGTCATGAGCGATTCTCCTTTGAGATCTTCGAGGGGGTGAGTGTCGAGAGCCCCCAGAGCGCCGCTTCGCGCCCTGATCGAGACGATTCGATCACGAGGTGTTCCATGATCGAGGGGAGGCAGGATTGGTGGAGTGCGGCGCGCACTCCGGCGGTGAAGGCATCGACGGCGGAGAGTGCTCCACCGACGATGACTCCCTCGGGAGCCAGGAAGGACACGAGGTGGGCGACGCAGTGGCCCAGGAGGGTGCCTGCCTGGCGGATGGCCGTCGCAACTTCGGGGATACCGTCGCGTGCGGCAGCCAGAAGCTGTGCGTTGTTCTCATAAACGAGGCCTGAGGCGGCCAGGTCTGCTCGGATCGAGTCGGCGGACGCGATCGTTTCGAGGCATCCGACGTTGCCGCACTTGCAGGGGCGGCCCGCGGCGGCCTCGACGGGGATGTGCGAGATGTCCCCGGCCAGTCCACCCTGCCCCACCTGCGGCACGCCATCGACGAGGTAGGCGCCGCCGATGGCGGAGCCAGCCTTGACGTAGATAAGCGTGTCGATGGGGGTCACGCCGTGGAGACGACGCCGGTAGACGGATTCGCCGATGGCTCCCGCGCGCGCGTCATTTTCGATGAGGGCGGGCAGGCCGCACTGCTCGGTGATGGCCTCGGCGACGTTGATGCCGTCCCACCCGGGCATGCGGGCGGGGCGGATCACGCGAGAGCGCTCCGCATCCACGGGACCAGGAACCGCCAGGGCAATGCCACCGACCCGCACGCCGACAGCTTGTTCCTGGCGGGACACCTCGTCCATGACGGCACTGAGCACCGCCTGGGGGCCTTCCGCGATGTCGATGAGGAGGCTCGAGGCCTGCCCGACTCCGCGGGTGGGGTCCGTCAGTGCGACGAGGCCGTGGTGGGCTCCCAGCTCGACGAGGGCGAGTGCTCCGGCGCCATCGGAGGTGACGAGGCGGCGCGCGCGCCGCCCGCCCGTGGACACAGAGTGTTCCGCTTCCGCGATGACCCCGGCTTCGACAAGGCGAGACACAGCGGCCGACACCGTTGATGGTGCGAGGCCCGTTTGCTTGACAATCGCGGGCCTGGTGTCTGCTTGACCGGACCCAATCAGCGTCAGGACGGTCTCGTCGACATCATGCGTGGCCATGACACCTCCTCTAGGTACGTATGCAGTAACTACAACGTTACACTGCGCTCATCGTTGAGAACAGGATCCATTATGCCCCACCGAAGAAAGTGTGACACTTCTTTCGCCGAAATATCTTGTTATTTTTTCGTAACATTCCACATTTTGGCCAAAGTGGCAACATTCGCCGACAAACTGTCATATGATGAACGTCATCTGACAGGGTTGTCATCCGTCAGTGTCCCCGATCAACGTTGATTTGGAGCAGTCATGAACCTTAGAAAGAAGCGGTGGATGGTCACCGGCGCGGCCCTCGCAATGGTCGCCTCCCTGGGCCTGTCCGCCTGTGGTGGCGGCAGCAGCAGTAGCGGCGGCGGCCAGGCAGCCAACTCGGAAACCGGAAAGAACGAGGTCACGATGGCCTCGCGTACCCCCAACTGGATCTTCCCGGTCTCCGCAAAGGGCTACACGCAGGGCGAGAACGGCCAGTTCATCCAGGCGATGTACCGCCCGCTCTTCGCCTACAAGTCCACCTCTGATACCCCCTACAAGATCAACCTCCCCAAGTCCCTGGGCACCGTTCCCGAGGTCTCTGAGGACGGCCTGACCTTCACCATCAAGCTGCGCGACGACGCCAAGTGGTCCGACGGCACGCCCGTCACCACCCGCGACGTTGAGTTCTGGTGGAACCTCGTCACCAACAACAAGGACGAGTGGGCCTCGTACAAGAAGGGCTTCTTCCCCGACGGTGCCGACCTGAAGATCGTCGACGAGCACACCTTCACCATCACCACCGAGACCAAGTTCGCCCCGGCCTGGTTCATTGACAACCAGATCAACAAGGTCGCTCTGCTCCCCCAGCACGCCTGGGACAAGTCCAGCGCCGACGAGGCCGTCTCCGACCTCGACCGCACCCCCGAGGGTGCCCAGAAGGTCTTTGCCTACCTGCAGGGCGAGGCGAAGAACCTGTCCTCCTACGCCACCAACCCGCTGTGGCAGACGGTGAACGGCCCCTGGAAGCTCAAGGAATTCACCCCCGACCAGGGCCTGACGCTCGTCCCCAACGAGAACTACTGGGGCGAGGACAAGCCCAAGATCGACGCGCTGATCTACAAGGCATTCACGGGTGACGACGCCGAGTTCAACTCCGTGCGTTCGGGCTCCATCGACTTCGGCTACATCCCCGCCGCGCAGTACAACCAGCGCAAGGCCGTCGAGGACAAGGGCTACAACGTCTTCCTGTGGCCCGGCAACTCCATCACCTACCTGGCCCTGAACTTCGCACCCCAGGCCCCCGGCTCGAAGTTCATCAACCAGAAGTACATCCGCCAGGCGATGCAGGAGCTCATCGACCAGCCGACCCTATCTGAGAAGATCTGGTCCGGCACCGCTTCCCCGACCTGTGGCCCCGTCCCCATGGCGGCTGACAAGGTCGGCACCACCGAGGGCTGCGTCTACAAGTTCGATCCGGATGCCGCCAAGAAGCTCCTTGAGGACCACGGCTGGAAGGTCGTGCCCGACGGCGAGAGCACGTGCGAGAACCCCGGCACCGGCGCCAACCAGTGTGGCGAGGGCATCGCGGCCGGCGACAAGCTGAGCTTCAAGCTCGTCTCCCAGTCGGGCTTCGTCTCCACGCACCAGATGTTCGAGGAGATCATCTCCCAGTTCGGCAAGCTCGGCATCAAGATCGACATGAACGAAGTTCCCGACTCGGTCGGCGCCTCGCAGGCATGTGACGACGAGACCCCCTGCACCTGGGACCTGTCCTTCTTCGGATCCCAGACCTCGTGGGGCTTCCCGATCTACGCCTCCGGCGAGCGCCTCTTCGCCACTGGCGCTCCCGTCAACCTCGGCCAGTACTCCAACCCCGAGGCCGACAAGCTCATCGAAGAGTCGACCCGCTCCTCCGAGCCCGACGCTCTCCAGGCATACAACGACTACCTCGCGGAGGACCTCCCCGTTCTGTGGATGCCCAACCCGTACTACCAGATCACCGCGGTGAAGAAGACGCTCGACCTGGGCGAACTCGATGCCACCGGCGACACCTGGCCCGAGGATTGGTCGTGGTCGACCGAAGGTAAGTAAGCCTTCGCCTTGACGCCTCACGGGGCAGGCGCCCGCACCCGCACATGCGGGCGCCTGCCCCCTTACTGTGGAGTTCGCAATGTTCCAATTCATCCTCAAACGCCTCGGCCAGGCAGTCGTCGTTGTCTTCCTGGTCACCATCATCACCTTCATCCTCCTCCAGTCCCAGCCGGGCGGCGCAGCCCGAGCGGCACTCGGTAAGGATGCGACCCAAGAACAGCTCGCGGCCTTCGACCACGAAAACGGTTACGACAAGCCCATCCTCGAGCAATACAAAATCTACGTCACCAAAATTGCGCACGGCGACTTCGGCTACTCCTACCAGCACAACCAGTCTGTGAACGACCTGCTGGCAGCCCGCCTGCCGCGCACCATCTTCCTGTCTCTCCTGTCCACCATCCTGGCTCTCATTGTTGCGATCCCCCTGGGCGTGTGGCAGGCCGTCAAGAGAAATAAAGCGCCCGATTACATCGTGACGATCGCGTGTCTGCTCGCTTACTCGACGCCGATCTTCTTCGCGGGCCTCCTCCTCATCGTCCTCTTCTCCCAGGTGTGGCCGATCCTGCCCAACGATGCACCGCAGGGCGAGGCCCTGTCGGTCATGTGGGAGCAGTGGGACCACCTCGTCCTGCCCGTGTGTGCCCTGTCGATCGGCACGATCGCCGCCTACGCGCGCTACGTGCGCTCCTCGATGGTGGATAACCTCAACGAGCAGTATGTGCGTACCGCTCGCGCGAAGGGTCTGTCGGAGTTCCGCGTCGTCTTCGTTCACACGCTGCGCAACGCCATGTTCCCCGTCATCACGATGATCGGCCTGTACATCCCCGCGATGTTCAGCGGCGCCCTCGTCATCGAGACCCTCTTCAACTTCAACGGCATGGGCTACCTGTACTACCAGGCGACCGGCAGGCGCGACTACCCGATTCTCCTCGGCGTCGCCCTGATTATCTCCTTTGCGACCGTCATCGGCGCGCTCCTGGCAGACTTCCTCTACGCCGTCGCTGATCCCCGTATCCGACTGGCAGGACGTGCCAAATGACCACTGCAACAGCACCCATCGCTGCGCCGGCCAAGGCGCGCACCGCCCGCAAATCGACGAAGCTGCAGGGCCTGCAGGTCTTCATGGAAAACAAGCTCGCCGTCTTCGGCGTGTGCCTGATCCTCATCCTGATGGCCTTCTCCTTCATCGGTCCCCTGTTCTACGTGACCGACCAGATCCACACGGACCTGTCGAACTCGGCGCTGCCTCCCTCCGCCGAGCATCCACTCGGCACCGACATGGTTGGATACGACCAGCTCGGACGCCTCATGAAGGGCGGCCAGACCTCGATCATCGTCGGTCTGTTCGCCGGCATCTTCGCCACCACGATCGGCACGCTCTACGGCGCGATCGCCGGCTTCGTGGGTGGCTGGATCGACGCAATCATGATGCGCATCGTTGACGCGCTCATGTCCGTGCCCGTCCTGTTCCTCTTCATGCTGATCGCCACGATGATCCCGCCGACCGTCCCGGTCCTCATCATCATCATGTCGGCCCTGTCCTGGCTGGGTACGTCCCGACTGATTCGAGGCGAGGCCCTGTCCCTGCGCACGCGCGAGTACGTCGTCGCGATGCGCGGCATGGGCGGCTCGATGCCCCGAGCGATCCGGACGCACATCGTCCGTAACACGATCGGTACCGTCATCGTCAACGCGACTTTCCAGGTCGCAGACGCCGTCCTCTACGTCGCCTACCTGTCGTTCCTCGGCCTGGGCGCGCAGCCTCCCGCCACTGACTGGGGAGCCATGCTCTCCAACAGCCAGTCGCACGTCTACTCGGGCAACTGGTGGCTGCTCTACCCGCCGGGCGTCCTCATCATCCTGCTGGTCCTGTCGTTCAACTTCATCGGCGACGGCCTGCGTGACGCCTTCGAAGTTCGACTGCGCAAGAGGTGAGCACTGAACTATGAATACTCCACTCCTTCAGATCAAAGATCTACACACCGATATTGAGATCCGCAACGGCGTTGTTCGCGCCCTCTCGGGTGTCGACCTGCACGTGAACCCGGGCGAGACCCTCGGCATCGTGGGCGAGTCCGGATCGGGCAAGACCATGACGGCTCTGTCCCTCATGGGTCTGCTCCCCCAGGGCGGCAAGGTCTCCTCCGGCTCGATCATCCTCGACGGCCAGGACCTGACGAAGATGCCGCTGCACATGAAGCGCAAGATGCGTGGCACCAAGGTCGGCATGATCTTCCAGGATCCGCTGACCTCCCTGAACCCGACTATGAAGATCGGCCTTCAGGTGTGCGAACCGCTGCGCGTGCACGAGAATCTCTCGAAGAGGGAAGCCCTCGCGCGCGCCGTCGAGATCCTCAAGCGCGTCGGCATGCCTCGCCCCGAGGTTGTCATCAACAACTACCCGCACCAGCTCTCGGGCGGCATGCGCCAGCGCGTCATGATCGCCATGGCCCTCGTGTGCAAGCCGCGTATTCTCATCGCGGACGAGCCTACGACGGCCCTGGATGTCACGACGCAGATGCAGATCCTCGACCTCATCGACGAGCTGCGCGACGAGTACAAGATGGGCGTCATCCTCATCACCCACGACCTGGGTGTTGTTGCCGGCCACACCGACCGTGTCGCCGTCATGTACGCCGGCCGTATCGTCGAAACCGCGCCGACGAAGACGTTGTTCACCGAGCCGAAGCACCGCTACACGAGCTCACTGATGGCGGCACTGCCCGAGCGCGCCCTTGCGGCCGGTACGAAGCTCTTCTCGATCCCCGGCGCTCCCCCGTCGCTGACCAACCTGCCGAAGGGATGCCGCTTCGCGGCCCGCTGCCTGTGGGCCACAGACGAGTGCCTCGCCGACTACCCGTCCCTGAGCGGCGACGACTCCCACACCTTCTCCTGCTTCCACCCGGTGCAGGAGGGCGACGAGTCCCCCGCGGTCCTCCAGGCCAAGCTGGATTCCGGCAAGGCCGAGGACGCGGTCGACGCCACCGGGCAGATCTCCCACGAGGTACTCCTCGACGTCAAGGAGGCATCGCGTGAGTACGAGTCGGCAGGCTCCGGCTTCTTCAAGCGCGATAAGGGCGTCGTTTCCGCCGTCGACCGCGTGTCCATCACGGTCAACAAGGGCGAGACCTACGGCCTCGTCGGCGAGTCCGGCTGCGGTAAGTCCACCGTTGGCCGCCTCATCGCAGGCCTCGAGCGCCCGTCGGGCGGTGCCATCGAACTCGATGGACGCGACCTGGCCACGCTCAAGGGACGCGACGCTGTGCGCATCCACCGAGACGTGCAGATGATGTTCCAGGACTCCTACGCGGCAATGGACCCGCGCATGCGCATCGACCAGATCCTGGCCGAGCCCATGAGCATCCAGAAGACCGGTAACGCTCGCCAGATCGCCGGGCGCATCATGGAGATCCTCGAGCAGGTCGGTCTGACCGAGGAGATCCTGGACCGCTACCCGCACGAGTTCTCGGGCGGACAGCTCCAGCGCATCGGCTTCGCTCGCTCACTGACCCTGGCTCCCGACCTGATCGTGGCCGACGAGCCTGTCTCGGCGCTTGACGTCTCCGTCCAGGCGCAGGTCCTCAACCTCATGAAGGACCTGCAGCAGGAGCTGGGCCTTTCCTACCTGTTCATCAGCCACGACCTGGCGGTCGTTCAGTACATGGCCGATCGCATCGGCGTCATGTACCTGGGCCACATCGTCGAGGAGGGCCCCGCGCACGAGGTCGTCAAGAACCCGAAGCACCCCTACACGAAGGCGCTCATCGACTCGATCCCCGTGCCGGACCCCGAGTTCCAGCACGACGAGAGTGCCATCAAGCTCACCGGCGAGCCGCCGAGCGCCGTCAACCCACCCAAGGGTTGTCGCTTCCGCCCGCGCTGCCCGTTCGCTGGCGAGGAGTGCAAGGTGCAGCCCATGCTCACGGACGAGACGCACCGCGTGGCGTGCCACCACCCGCTCTTGACGCTGAGCGTCAAGGAAGAGGTGAACGCCTAACACACACGTTCATGCGAACTCCATGCGTTGCCCCCCAGCCCGCTGATGCGAGCCGGGGGGCAACGTTATGCGCGACAGTCACGTCATCGGGCCGCTATGCGCGTCTGAGGGGCGCAGGGCTGTGTCGCCCTCCCGGTGCCCACCGCTGCGCCTCAGACAGGATGCGCCCCAGGGCGAAGATTCCACCTGATCGGGAGCATTCAACCCGTTAGGGAAGATTCAACCCGATCAGAAGAGGTTGAATCTTCCCGATCGGGTGTAACACCTCATCAGGCACAAGCCTCGTCGCGGAGCTGGCCGCTCATGACCTTCCCCGTTATTGCTGGCGACACCCTACCGGCGTTTCTCGGCGCCCAGCCGGGCAGTCATGCACTAGTGAGGGAACATGACACCAGGGGTAATGGCGGGGGGTTTTGCAGCATTAGGAGCCTCCCTTCGGCGTGTCACCGGCGTGTCGCGCCCCTCATGGTGCAAATCCCCCCCGTCTGGTGGCGGCGAGGTCACAGTTCGGGGCGGTAAGGCGCCCAAATCGCAGACCACCTCGGTGAAAAACACTGAAAATAGGGTGCTGCGGCTGAGGTGGTCTGCGTTTTGGGCACAACGGTGCCTGGCCGGGTGTGTTGGTCGCACGCAAACCGCTGAATATGCGCGTCAACCCCTTGATACGCACGTAAACCTCTAGATGTGCGCGTGGGCAGCGCTGCCCACGCGCATATCATCGGGTTAACGTGCGAGGTGTCGCACCCACTCGCATGTCATCGGGCCCACGTGCGCATTAGCGGGCCCACGTCCGCGGCGAAGAGCACAGGACCGCACAGACGCGTGTGGGGCACGACCACTCGGTCGTGCCCCACAGGCTATTCGCTAGTGTCAGCGCGTCACTTGGAGACGGCCTTCTTCAGCGTGGAGCCAGCGGAGAGCTTCACACCGTAGCCAGCGGGGATCTTGATCTCTTCGCCGGTGCGGGGGTTACGGCCGGTGCGGGCGGCGCGCTCAACACGCTCGACGGAGAGCAGACCGGTCACCTTGACGGCCTCGCCCTTAGCCAGGGACTCAACGAGGACGGCCTGGAAGGCGGCCAGGGCCTCGTCGGCCTTCGCCTTGGTCAGGTCGGCACGTTCGGCAATCTGAGCGACAAGCTCGGTACGGTTCACGGACATTGAGAAACCTCATTCCTGTTCGTTCTTGGTTACCACTGTCGTGGCCACGAATGACACACTACGAAATCTTTGGCGATTTTGCCGACTTTAGGGCCAGATTTCGCGGATTTCACGAAAATATCTCGTTTTTTTGCTCAAAAACCGTCAATTCTGTGCGACAGATCACTCAAACTTGCCGAGTGGTTGCAATTCTGCGGAACTCAAATGCGCCGCCACCGGCACGTTTTTCGGTAACAGGAACTTTTCCCTGCACCCAGTGCGCACCCCTCTCATTAGACCTGACAAACATAGACGACCGACATACAAAAGGGCGGGGAGCGACCGCATGGCCGCTCCCCGCCCTGATGAGAAGCTTCGCGATACCTCAGGCCGAGGCGCGCTGCTTGTTCCACACGTCGAAGGCAACCGCCAGGAGCAGGACAGCGCCCTTGACGATCTGCTGGGTGGAGGTGGAGGCACCCATGAGCTGCATGCCGTTAGACATGACGGCCATGATGAGGCCACCGATGAGGGCGCCGGACAGACGTCCAATACCGCCGGTCGTCGACGCACCACCGATGAAGCAGGCGGCGATCGCGTCGAGCTCGAACATGTTACCCGCCGAGGGCTGCGCGCCGTTCATACGCGCCGAGTAGACGACGCCGGCAACGCCCGCGAGGAAGCCCATGTTGACGTAGCACCAGAAGGTCACCTTCTTAACGTCGATGCCGGACAGGGCAGCGGCGGACTTGTTGCCACCGATCGCGTACACGTCGCGGCCGAACATCGTCGACGACGCGAGGGTTCCGAAGACGAGAACGAGGATCGCCAGGAGGATCAGCACGATGGGCAGGCCACGCTCGGTGGAGAGCTTGTACGCGAACCACATGACGACAACGGCGGTGACGACGATCTTCGCGACGAACAGCCACATCGCCTCAACCGCCTGGTTGTAGGAGATGCGTGCACGGCGGGTGCGCACCTGCTGGTAGGCGAATCCTGCCACGCCGATGCCGAAGATCACCAGGGTGAAGACGTCGAAGCCATTACCGCCCAGGAGACCGTTGAGGAAGCCGTTGGCGATGTTGTAGTAGCCCTTGGGGAAAGGCGAGAGCGAGACGTTGTCGAGAACCTGGTAGGTCAGGCCACGGAACAGGAGCATGCCGGCCAGCGTGACGATGAAGCCGGGGATGCCCACGTAGGCGACCCAGAAACCCTGGAATGCACCGATCAGGATACCCATGACGAGGGCGGCGACGACACCAACCCACCAGGGGTAGCCCTGCTTGATGACGAGAACGCCACTGAGGGCGCCGGTCACGGCCACAACCGAGCCGACGGAGAGGTCGATCTGGGCCAGGACGATGACGAAGAGCATGCCGATCGCGAGGATCAGGATGTAGGAGTACTGCAGAACGATGTTCGTCAGGTTGCCCGACGAGAGGAAGGTGTCGGGGTTGAACGCCCAGAAGAGGACGACGATGGCGATGAACGCGATGAAGATGCCGCCCTGACGCAGGTTGGCCTTCAGCGTGTCAACCAGGCTGATTTCGGCGGTCATTTCTGGTCCTCCCTTGCGGGTTCGATAGTCATGAGTTCCATGAGGTTTTCCTGGGTGGCGTCTTCGGCCTTGACCTCGCCGGTGATGCGGCCGTACGCCAGGGTGTAGATGCGGTCCGAGACGCCGAGGACTTCCTCGAGCTCGGAGGAGATGACGATGACGGCCTTGCCTTCTTCGACCATCTTGTTGATGAGCGTGTAGATCTCGAACTTCGCGCCGACGTCGATGCCACGCGTGGGTTCGTCGAGGATGAGGACGTCTGCGTCCGTGTAGAGCCACTTGGACAGGACGACCTTCTGCTGGTTGCCGCCCGACAGGGAGCCGGTCTTTTGGAGGACCGAGTTGGATCGGATGTTCATCCGTTCCTTGTAGTCGGCGGCGACCGCCAGTTCCTTGTGTCCATCGACGAGGCCTCGGCGCGAGAGCTTGAACAGGCCTGCGGTGGCCACGTTATGCCGAATGTCGTCGATGAGGTTGAGACCGTACTGCTTGCGATCCTCGGTCGCGTAGGCGATGCCGTGCTTGATCGCGTCCGAGACGGTCTTGATCTTAATCTCTTTACCGTCCTTGAAGAGCTTGCCCGAGATACGCGTACCGAAGGAGCGGCCGAAGATACTCATCGCAAGCTCGGTACGTCCGGCACCCATGAGGCCGGCAATGCCGACGACCTCGCCATGACGCACGTTGAAGGAAGCCCCGGAGATCACGACGCGCCCTGCCTGGGACGGGTGGTAGACGGTCCAGTCTTCCACGCGGAAGACCTCCTCGCCGATCTCCACGTTGCGCTCGGGGTAGCGCTGGGTAAGATCGCGGCCGACCATGAGCGAGATGATCTTGCCCTGCGTAGAGGCGGGGTCCTTCATGTCGATCGTCTCGATGGTCTGGCCGTCGCGCAGGATCGTCGTGCGGTCGGCGATCTCGGCGATCTCTCCGAGCTTGTGGGAGATGATGACGATGGCCACGCCCTGGTCGCGCAGGCTGCGCACGAGGTCGAGGAGCTGGGCCGAGTCGTTGTCGTTGAGGGCGGCGGTGGGCTCATCCAGGATCAGCAGGCGCACATCCTTGGACAGAGCCTTGCCGATCTCGATGAGCTGCTGCTTGCCCACGCCGAGCGTGCCAACCTGGGTCGTCACGTTTTCCTTCAGGCCGACCTTTTCCAGGACCTTTTCGGCGCGGTGGTTGACCTCATGCCAGTCGATGAGGCCGAGCTTGCGGGGCTTCTCAGCGCCCAAGAAGATGTTTTCCGCGATCGACAGGTAGGGAACGAGGGCCAGCTCCTGGTGAATGATGCCAATGCCGAGCGCCTCGGAGTCCTTGATGGAGCGGAATTGGACTTCCTTGCCATCGAAGATGATGGTGCCGTCGTACTGCCCGTGGGGGTAGACGCCGGAGAGAACCTTCATAAGGGTGGACTTGCCGGCGCCGTTTTCGCCGCACAGGGCGTGAACTTCACCGGGGCGGACATCAAGGTTGACGTGCTTGAGGACGGGCACGCCATTGAAGCCTTTGTCGATGTCACGCATTTCCAAAATGTTCTGCGTCATGTTTGCATTCCTCGAATCGGAAGGGGTGGGGTGCGGGGCGAGTGCCCCGCACCCCGTCGTCGCTTACTTCTTCACGACGCCCGCATCAACGTCGGCCTGGGTGAAGTAACCGGAGTCGATGAGCTTTTCCTTGAGGTTGTCGGCGTAGATGGTCTCGACCTCGAGCAGGTAGGAGGGCACGACCTTCACACCGTTGTTGTAGGTGGTGGTGTCGTTGGCCTCGGGCTCCTTGCCCTCAGCCATCGCCTTGATGACCGTCACGGCCTGGGCGGCCAGGGTACGGGTGTCCTTGAAGATGGTGGACTGCTGGATGCCGTCGGCGATCATCTTGGTGGAGGCGATCTCGGCGTCCTGGCCGGTCACGATGGGCAGGCCGTCCTTGATGGCGGGGCCGTAGCCGGCGCCCTGGAGGGCGGTGATGATGCCGCGGGAGATGCCATCGAAGGGCGAGAGCACGCCGGCGAGGGGCTCAGAGCCGCCGCCGTAGGTCGAGGTCAGCAGGTCCTCCATGCGCTTCTGGGCGACTTCCTGCTGCCAGCGCAGAATGGCGACCTGGTCGAAGTTGGTCTGGCCCGACTTCACGACGAGGGTGCCATCGTCGAGGAAGGGCTTGAGGACGCTCATGGCGCCATCGAAGAAGAACTTGGCATTGTTGTCGTCGGGCGAACCGGCGAAGAGCTCAATGTTGAGCGGGCCCTTGGGAGCGTTATCGAGCTTCTTGCCGTCCTTGTCGGTCAGGCCCAGGCCGTACAGCAGGGCGTTGCCCTGTGCGACGCCGACCTTGAAGTTGTCGAAGGAGACGTAGAAGTCAACGTTCTCGTTGTCGCGGATGAGGCGGTCATAGGCGATGACCGGGATGTTCTTCGAGCCGGCGGTGTCCAGCTGGCTGGAGAGGGCCGTGCCGTCAATGGAGGCGATGACCAGGATGGTGGCACCGTTGGTGATCATCTGGTCGATCTGCTGGGTCTGGGTGGGGATGTCGTCGTTGGCGAACTGGAGGTCAACCTCGTATCCGGCCGCCTCGAGGCCCTCCTTCACCGCGTTGCCGTCGGCGATCCAGCGCTCCGAGGTCTGGGTCGGCATCGCGACGCCGACCTTGACCTTGCCGCCGTTCGAGGCCGCAGCGCCACTATCGGAATTGGAAGCGCCGCCGGCACCGCCGCCTGCGCATCCGCTCAGTGCAAGGGCACCGGCCGCAAAAGTGGCCGCAACCGTTGCCATCTTGCCAAAGAAACCACGTGTCTTCATGGAATATCTCCTGTTAATTTCCTCGACATCACTGTCGATGAGTGTCACGTCTCCACACATCCGTCGTGTGGTCTGACAACTTTTACCATATGAGAGAGGGGACACCCTCGCATTGCCCAATTGATAACGTTCCAATAACAATTGTTAACGTTCACAACTTTAAGAACGGACATATACACAAAGGAATCCCCAGGCTGTGTGGGGCGAGACGACCCCACACAGCCAATGTGAGCGGGTTTTACAGCCCCTCTGCGAGGCGATGGTACGCCTGGTTCCAGCGCACGCCGGAGGCGAAGTCGCGTCGCGTCGTCGACTCGTCGATGACGACGAGTTCCATGTGCGCCAGCGCCGCAAAGTTCTCCCACACCTCGGGCTCAATCTGCGTCGACATGCACGTGTGGTGCGCCCCGCCTGCCGTCAGCCACGCCTCGACGGAAGTGTAGAAGTCGGGCTCGGGGATCCACATCGCGCGGGCGACGGGGAGCTTGGGCATCGGCTGGGGAGGCTCGATGACATTGACAATGTTCGCGGTGAGGCGGAAGCGGTCGCGCATGTCGGACATGGCGACAACGACGCCGCGTCCCGGGGCCGCGTCGAAGACCATGCGGACAGGATCCTCGCGATCCCCGATGCCCAGGGGGTGAATTTCGATGCGCGGACGGGCGTTCGTCAGCGAGGGGCACACCTCGAGCATGTGAGCGCCCAGGATCATCTCCTGGCCCTCGACAAGGTTGTAGGTGTAGTCCTCCATGAGCGAGGCGCCGCCGGGCAGCCCCTCCCCCATGACCTTCGCGGCGCGCACGAGGACCGCGGTCTTCCAGTCCCCCTCGGCACTGAAGCCATAGCCGGCCTCGGTCAGGCGCTGCACGGCCAGGCCGGGGAGCTGACGGAGCCCGCCAAGGTCTTCGAAGTTGGTCGTGAAGGCCATCGCCCCGCGCTCCTCGAGGAAGGTGCGCAGTGCGATCTCCTCGCGGGCGGCGTAGCGCAGCGATTCCGCCCGATCCCCACCCGGGGCCAGCTCGGGGGCCACGTCGTAACGCTCGCAGTATTCGGCCACGAGGGCGTCGATAGCGGCCTCGTCCACGGCGTCAACGACGGCGACGAGGTCGTTGACCGACCACGTGTTGACCGAGACGCCGAGGCGACGCTCAGCCTCGGTCTTATCGCCCTCCGTGACGGCCACGTTGCGCATGTTGTCGCCGAAGCGCACGACGCGCAGCTCGTTGGTCGCCGCGAAACCGCCGGCCGCGCGCACCCAGTTGGCGACGCGACGACGCGTGTTCTCCTGCGAGGCATGACCGACGACCGTGGCGCGAGCCAGGCCCAGGCGCGTGAGGATGTAGGCGTATTCGCGGTCACCGTGCGCCGCCTGGTTCAGGTTCATGAAGTCCATGTCGATGCTGTCCCAGGGGATTTCGACATTGGCCTGGGTCGCCAGGTGCAGCAGGGGCTTGCGCAGGACCTCGAGGCCGCGGATCCACATCTTCGCGGGGCTGAACGTGTGCATCCAGGAGATGACACCAAGGACGCGGTCGTCCGCGCTAGCCTCGAGCATTGCTCGCTTGATGGCGTCGGAGTCCTTCAGGACGGGCTTCCACACGATCGGCGCGGGAAGTAGGTCGGATTCGTTGAGCAGGCGCACAACCTCGCGGGACTGCTCGGCGACCTGCGCCAGCGTTTCCTCGCCGTACAGGTCCTGGCTGCCGGTGACGAACCAGACCTCGCGGCCCTCGTAGAAACTGGTCACGGTGAAATCTCCTTTGATGTCAGTGCTGTCCGTAGACGTTTTGGTAGCGGTCGTAGAGGGAATCAATGTGGTGCTGCTCGATGGGAACGAGAGGCCCGCCCGCGCGCGCGACGTGCACGGTCTTGGCGACCTCCTCGACCATGACAGCGGCCTTGACGGCGGCGCGCGCGTCGCGCCCGATCGTGAAGGGGCCGTGGTTGCGCATGAGGACCGCCGGCGAGCGTGATTCGCGCAGGGTGTCGACGATGCCGCGCCCGATCGAGTCGTCACCAATGAGGGCGAAGGGGCCGACGGGGACGGGACCGCCGAACTCGTCACCCATCATGGTCAGGACGCAGGGAATCTCCTCTCCGCGCGCAGCCCATGCGGTGGCGTAGGTGGAGTGCGTGTGCACGACGCCGCCCACCTCGCTCATGTGGCGATAGACGTAGGCGTGCGCGGCGGTATCCGAGGAGGGAGACCCCTCCCCCAGCACAAGGTTTCCGTCGAGGTCACACACGACCATCGCCTCGGGGCTCAGGTCGTCGTAGGACACACCCGAGGGTTTAATGACGAGGAGGTCCTGGCTGCCATCCTCGGCCTCGCCGCGCACGCGCTGAGAGACATTTCCGGCCGTCCAGACGACGAGGCCCCAGCGGGGCAGCTCGGCATGCAGGGTGGCGACGTATTCACGAACGCGCTCGATCTCGCGCGCGAACTCTGGGGTCCATGTGTCGGGGTTGCGGTGATCCATTCGTACTCCTCACTGAGCGCCGATGAGCATCGGTTGGGTTAACGTTAACATTCGTCCGCGCATGAAAGCAAGTACGACTACCGAAAGAGCCTCTAACGAGGGCAAACTCCCGTCGAACCGCGCACAACGAGGCGTGTTGGACGCACGTACGTGTCCACCAAGTCCCCATCGAGCGCGTGGCTGACCGCCTCAAGCGCACAGCGCCCAAGGTCCGCGAAATCCTGGCGCACCGTCGTCAGCCCCGGACCCGCGTAGGCGGCGATCGGCACATCGTCGAAACCCGCGACCGACACGTCGCCCGGAACGCTCACCCCCGCCTCGGCGAAGGCGCGCAGGAGACCCACCGCGACCTCGTCGTTCGCGCACATGACGGCGTCCGGAAGGCCATCCTCGACGAGGCTCTGCCCGGCTACGTACCCCCAGCGCGCCTCCCACGAGCCGACGAGCGGCTCGCGCTTCGAGAGGCCCGCCTCATCCACTGCCTCGCGCCAGCCGGCCACGCGTTCGCGCGCCTCGAACCACTCCTGAGGGCCCGCCACGCAGGCAATGTCCCGATGCCCCAGCGACATGAGGTGCTCCGCGAGCGCTCGCGCACCTCCACGCTGATCCGCGTGAACGACGGACACCCCGCGACCGAACGTGCGCCCGCCGGAGACCGCGACCACCGGCACGGACGCACCCTGGGATGCCACGGCCTCAGCGAGAGAATCCACCGGCGCGATGACCACGATCGCCTCGGCCGCCAGGGAGGAGAAGTGGTCGAAGGCACTGGCCACGTCGTCAGCTCCGAAACGATCGAGGGCCACGACCGACGTGAAAAGACCAGCCTCGCGGGCGGCGACCTCCAGGGCCACCAGCATCGAGGAGGGACCGAAGTGGGCCGAGGTCGTGGTCACGACGCCGATAATGCCTGAGCGGGCAGTCACCAGGGCACGGGCCACCGAGTTCGGGCGGTATCCCAGCTGATCAATCGCGGCCTGCACGCGCTCGCGCGTCCGAGGCGACACACGCCCCTTGCCGTTCACCACGCGAGACACCGTCTGATGCGAGACACCGACCAATTCAGCCACGTCCGCCATCGACGGAGGACGACCATTGCGCGTCATACCGGCCTCCCTCCCGCATGCGTCACACTGTGCTCACATCGTAAACGACGAGAGCCCACGACATAGAACTCGCCACACTTTTTAAATAACTCGTAAAACAATCGTGCCGATCACAGAGAATGGAGGGGTCCCTTCAACACTTGGATAAAGGTCCAGGAGACACAGATGGCATCAAGCCCCTCGTCCGCTCCCCACCCCGTCGATCAAGTCCCTCCCTTTGGGAAACTCACCATTCTGGGCATTCAGCATGTCCTCGCGTTCTACGCGGGCGCCGTGGTCGTCCCGCTCGTCATTGTCAAGCAGCTTGGACTCGATGATGAAACGCTTATTCACCTCATCAACGCAGACCTGCTCACCTGCGGCATCGCCACCATCATCCAGTCGGCCGGTATCGGCCGCTTCATCGGCGTGAAGCTCCCCCTCATCCAGGGAGTCACCTTCACCGCCGTCTCCCCCCTCATTGCGATCGGTGCGGCTGCGACGCCGCCCGGCGCCGACCCAAAGACCGGCCTGGCCACCATGTACGGCTCCATCATCGCCGTCGGCCTCATCGTCTTCCTGGTCGCTCCTTTCTTCGCCAAGCTCCTGCGCTTTTTCCCGCCGGTCGTCACGGGCACGCTCCTGACCGTCATGGGCACGACGCTCCTGTCCGTCTCTGCCGACGACATTTTGAGGTGGACTGACGATGCACCGGCGGACACGAAGGCGGCGCTCACCTTAGAATCGCTCGCGTACGCCATCGGCACCATCGTCATCATCGTCCTCATCCAGCGCCTCTTCAAGGGCTTCATGGGGACCCTCTCGGTCCTTCTCGGCCTCGTCATTATGACGGGCGTCGCCTTCGCAATGGGCAAGACCGATCTAACAGGCGTTGGAAACGCCAGTTGGGTGGCCGTCACCCACCCCTTCTTCTTCGGGCTCCCCCAGTTCTCCATCACCGCCATCATCGCGATGATCATCGTCATGGCCGTGACCGCCGTGGAGACCACGGGCGACGTCTTCGCCACCGGCGAGGTCGTGGGCAAGCGCATCGCCCCGCGCGACATCGCCAACGCCCTGCGCGCCGACGGCCTGTCCACGCTGCTGGGCGGCGTCCTCAACTCCTTCCCCTACACCTGCTTCGCGCAGAACGTCGGCCTCGTGCGCCTCACCCGCGTGAAGTCCCGCTGGGTCGTCACCGCCGCGGGCGTCTTCATGATCATCCTGGGCCTGCTCCCCAAGGCCGCGGCCATCGTCGCAGCCATCCCCTCCCCCGTCATCGGCGGCGCCTCCCTGGCGATGTTCGCCAACGTCGCCGTCGTCGGCATCCAGACCCTGTCAAAGGTCGACCTGCGCGACAGCCGCAACGCCGTCATCGTCTCCACCTCGATCGGCCTGGCACTCCTCGTCACCTTCAGGAGAGCAGACATAGTCGCGGCCATGCCCTCCTGGCTGCAGATCATCTTCGGCTCCGGCGTGACCATCGGCTCGCTGACGGCCATCATCCTGAACCTCTTGTTCTTCCACATCGGACGCCCGGCCTCGCCGGACGTGGCCGTGGTGGACGGCAAGAAGATCAACCTGGACGACGTCAACGCGATGGATCGCGACCAGTTCGTAGCAACCTTCTCGTCGATGTTCTCCGCTCACACGTGGCCGGTCGAGCGAGCCTGGGAGTCCCGTCCCTTCGCCTCCGTGTCCGAGCTGCGCTCCTCCTTCGAGGACGCCGTCCTGGCGGCCAGCCCCGAGGAGGCCGAGGAGCTCATCGCGTCCTACACGGACGTCGTCTCCCTGGTCCTCGACGGCGCGGGCGACGAGCAGGCCAGCACGGACACCTCGTCCCTGTCGGTGGGCGATGTGACCTCCGAGGAAGCCGAGGAGCTGCGCGCCCTGGCTGCCGCCTACCGCGAGAAGTTCGGCCGCCCGCTGGTCATCTGCGTGGACAACGTGGTGGACCGCAAGCACCTGCTGTCCTCGGGCTGGCGCCGCGTCGAGCACTCCCCCGCCCGCGAGGCTCGCTTCGCGCTCGGCGAGGTCATCGACATCGCCGACCTGCGTTTCGATCAGCTGGTCGCCGACGCCAACCCCATGCGCGCCGCGTGGGACGCCGGCTTTGAGCGCCTCTGAGTAGCTCGCAACGACGAGGCCGGGGCGCGTCGGGCGATATGCCTGACGCGCCCCGGCTTTTTCAGGCCCACAACACCCCAGCCAGACAAAAGTCGCACGTAATTCGACTGCATGAATATTCAACAACATCCAGAAACGTTGCAATTCCAATGACCACAATTCAATGTTTGAAGCAGCCGCGGGGGAATTACGTGCGAAATTGGTGAGCAGCACGAAAGATGCCTGAAACAGCATTCTTCCCACAGCACACAGTTCCCACGACTCGCTCCCGGTGCAGATACGCCGAGGGGCCGACCTGGCGGTCGACCCCTCCGCGTATCCCATCAACACAGTGCAAGTTGTCCCAGAAGGCTCCTCAATGATGTCTCGTCGGCATCGCTCGGGCCCGGCCCGTGCCGTATTCCCTTGTGATGACACCTACTGTAGGCACCCAACCTTGCGGCAACGGCAAGGCAAGCTGAGAAAATCCTGGGATTTTAACCCCGCAGATAATTGACTGATCACAAGACGAGTGTGCGCCCGCGGTTTCCCGGGGGCGCACACTGCGTCACACACTGTCAGTGCTGCGCGTGAGGCCTCAGCCGTTCCACTGGCCGTTCTCGGCGAAGTAGTACCACTTCCAGCCGATCCAGTGACCTCCCGTGTACATCGCACCCGAGTCGGTGCTCAGGTAGTACCAGAAGCCGCCATCCTTCAGCCAACCGGTCGTCAACGCGCCACTGGAGTGCATGTAGTACCAGGACGAGCCATCCTTGACCCAACCGGTCACCATCGCGCCACTACCGGGCGTCAGGTAGTACCAGGTCAGCCCATCAAGCAGCCAACCGGTGACCATTCGCCCCGTCGCCGGATCCAGGTAGTACCAGGAAGAGCCATCCTTCACCCAGCCACTCGCCTGGGCACCCGAAGCATCGTGGTAGAACCACGAACCAGCCTCGTTGACCCAACCGGTACGCATGTACCCATCCGCACCGAAGCGATAGATCGAGTTACCGATCTGCAGCGTCTGGCTCACCGGGTAGGTCCCGTCGGAGTAGCGGTACCACCAGCCAACCGAATCGCTGATCCACTGGCCTCCCTGCGGGGCAGGTGCGGGGGTCGGGTCCGGGGTCGGAGCAGGCGTCGGGTCCGCCGTCGGCTCAGGTGCCGGGGTCGGAGCGGGCGTCGGATCGCCCTGGAGGCGCACCTCCTGCTTGGCGGGGTTGACGCCCCAGTCCCAGGCGAAGAGGTACGGGGTCACCGGGGCCTCGTCCGTGCGTCCCTGCTGCGCCCAGGCAGCCTTCAGCTCCGAGACGGGCACGTCGAAGTGGTAGCGGTGCGTGCCGTCGGCCAGGATCTCACCGTCGTCCTCGACGAGCTTGCGGTAGTACCACGTGCCGTCGGCGTCCTCGTGGAAGTCGATGCCGGCCACGGGGGAAGCGTCGGTGACGTCGAAGGACACCGTGCGGGCGCCGCCCTCGCCGTTCACCGTGAGGTTGGAGATGACGGGGGCCTGCGTGTCCAGCGTGAACTCGTAGCTCATCTGGTGCTTCTGCGAGGACGGCCCGTCCGTCGCCGCCTCGATCGTCAGCGTGTAGGCGCCGTCGGGCAGCTCGTTGCCGGACTGGTCGTAGCCGTCGAAGAAGGGTTCCTCACCGGCGAACTCACCCGGCTTCGTCCAGCCGGTCTCGAGGTCGTAGAGGGACTTGCGCACGCGGTTGATCGTGTAGGAGCGCACTGACTCGCCCGCAGAGTTCCGGTAGGTGACAGACATCGACGGGACCGAGCGCAGCATGCCGGTCATCGGCGCGATCTTGTCGGGGGCGCCGGCCCACTTGGCGCGCGAGGTGATGAGGCGCTGCGTGTTGATCGTCGTGACCAGGTTCGAGTCCTGCTTGTCCGACAGCGGGTTCAGCGCTCCCAGCGGGATGGAGGAGTGAGCGTTGACCAGCGCGGAACGGTAGACGTGCACGGGCGTCGTCTCATCGTCCGACCACTTGCCGTCGAAGACGTTCGGGGCTCCCCACGAGCCGTAGAAGCCCAGGTAGGGCACGGTCAGGCTCGGGGTCCCGTCCTCGCTCGTGAAGGTCACGGCGCCGTCGATGAAGGTTCCCTTGGGGGCGTTCTCCGAGGCAAAGGCAGCGAACTCGGACTCGGGGGTCACGGTGACGGTCACGGTGGCGTTCGACATCGCGGGGACCGTGATCTGCTGGGCGTCCCCGGCCTCGGCGACGCCGTCACCGGAGAAGGTCAGCGAGATGCCCGCGCCCGCCCAGTTCTGTGAGTGCTCGAGGAAGAGGCCCTCCTCAACCATCTCGGAAAGCGCCTGGCCGCCGAGGGTGTAGGTGTGAGCAGCGTCCGAGAGGTTGGTCAGCTGCACCTGGAAGGTCCACCCCTTCGTCCCGTCGCCGAGGTCGGCCTTGGGTCGGGAGGGATCGGCAGCGCCGACAACGGTCGGGTAGACGGTCGCGGTGGTCGCTGCGAGCGCGTCGACAGCCCCCGCGCCGACCCTGCGCGGCGAGTAGTAGGTGCCGTCGCCCAGCTCAACGTCGACGAGCGGGTGGGCGGTGCCCATGAGGAGGTTGGTAACGACCGCGTTCTTCTGCTCGGCGCTCATTGCGGAGAAGGCGGGATCGCTCGCAAGGCGCTCACGCACGAGGGCACTGATGCCCGCGACCTGCGGGGAGGCCATCGAGGTGCCCGACAGGCGCTGGTACTCGTTGCCGAGGTAAGCCGACATGATGTCGCCGCCGGGGGCAGCGATCTCAGGCTTGAGGGTCAGGTCGGGGGCTACGCCCCACGCCGAGAACTCCGAGGCCGTCGGGTTGTTCGAGGCCAGCACGATGCCGGAGTGCGTGACGGTCACGGTGACGTCGGCTCCGTTGGCGGCGGCCAGAGCCTCGCGGATCGCCGCGCCGTCCCGCTTGGTGATGGTCACCGTCGGCATCGACGTGGTCGAGCCGAGGATCGCCTGGTAGGGCGTGCCGACCTCGTCCGTGTCAGCGACCATGAGGGCCGCGGGTGCAGGCGAGAGAGCCGTCAGGTTGCGCGCCTTGAGCTCCTCGGTCATGGCCGAGCCGTCGCGGGAGTCCGTACCGCCCTTGTCCTCGAGGACGATCACGCCTGAAAGGTCGGCGCCCGCGTACTGCTCGAGCCGGTCGGTGCCGCCAGCGCCGGCGTCGACGATGCGGTAGGTCTTCTCGGGGACGTCGCGCAGGCCGCGCACGGCCGCGCCCTGGCCGTCGAGGGCGGTGCGGTAGGCGATCTTGCGATCGCCCAGGCTCACGTAGGACAGGGCCTCCTGGTTGTCGACGGAGGCGACGGCCAGGGTGGACTTGTAGGAGGCGGGTTCGCCGAGTGTACCCGTGTCGGGGTCGGTCGCGAAGGGCTTGTTCTGGCCGGAGTTGTTGCCGTAGGCATTGGAGAAGGCGTTGCCGCCCGCCGCGTTGACGGTGATGCCAGCGGCGGCGAGCTTCTCGTACACGCCGGCGAAGACGCTGCCAGCATCGCTGCTCATGCCGGAATCATCACCCAAGGACAGGTTGATAACGTCGGGCTTGATGACGAGCGCATCATCGAGGGCTGCGAGCAGCGCGCTGTCGGGCATCGATCCGTCCTCATCTGAGGCAACCTTGGCGACGACGATCTGCGCGTGGGGTGCGGTGCCCTGCAGGACGTCGGCGTTGGCGGCCGCGATCGCGGTGACGTGCGTGCCGTGGGACAGGTCCTTCTCGGAATGAGGGACGACATCGGCATCGTTGTCCGCGTAGTCGTAGGCGAAGGGAATCTTGCTGTTCACGTACGTGCCGGCGCCGCCGTGCGGGAGCTTACCCGCGAAGGCCTGCACGTCGGCCTGGCTCATGCGCACGTTGACGCCGTCCATCGAGCCGGCGAAAGCGTCGTGGTCGGTCTGCAGGCCGGAGTCGATGACTTCGATGACCTGACGATCGCCCTTGAGGGCGACCTCGTTCGCACGCGTCATCGCCAGGGACGAGGCGTTCTTGAGGACGGGCGCACCGCTCCCCTGCTCCTCAGTCTCCATTGGCTTGTGGACGCCCTCGATGAAGGCGGTCTTCACTCCCTCGACCTTCTGGATCGCGGAGAGAGCGGAGCCGGGCGCTTCGATGGCGAAGCCGACGAAAGCGTTGGTGTACTCACGCACGGTCGCGACCTGCGCACCGGGGACGATTCCCGCGACAGCGGAGGCGATACGGGCCTTCACGTCGTCGCGCGTGGCCTGCGTGGAGCCACCGGCTGTCCCATCCTCCAACTGGACAATGATCGTCGTCGGGGTGTCGTCGGCCGCCTCCTGCGCGGACGAGGCGTCGGGCAGGGTCACTCCCCCGGCCTCGGCCTGGCGGATGGACAGCAGCGCGTCCTCGACTCGCGTCCCCGACTGCGCGTCCTTCGACGAGGCGTGGGTGGGGTTGGCGGGGAGGACACCGCCTGGCTGCGGGCTTGCTGCGAGCGCCGGGACGCTCACGCCGGTCAGGGCGAGGGCTGCGGCGAGCGCGAGTGCCGGGGTGGAGTGATGGGACATCAATGGCTCACTTACGTGTCGACGAGATGACGATCTGATGCGCGTCCGGCTGACGCGCCGTCCTATTATGCGTAAGTTCTTCCAGTTGTGCAGTATGCATGTCCGATAGATGGCCCAGTGTCCACACACTGACATTTTGTGCAGGCCTGAATATAAGCCGAGGGGCCGACCTTGCGGTCGGCCCCTCGGCTTATCCCATCAACACAGTGCAAGTTTTCCCAGAAGGCTCCTCGAAAAAGTCTCGTCGGCATGTCCCGGACCCTCATGGTCCGTGCCGTATTCCCTTGTGATGACATTCAGTGTAAACAGCGAACCTTGCGACAACGACAAGACAACCTGAAAAAACCCTGGGAATTTTGGCGCCTGCCTCCTTTGACAGACGTCTGGCCCGCACATCCCACATGTAGCAGGGTGTGCGGGCCTGGACGCTCAGTCTCAAGGGCGGCCTAGCTGATCAACTGTCCCGTCTCAGAGAAGGTGTACCACGTCCAGAAGATACGCAGGCGACCCGTGGCCATCGCGCCGCTTCCGGTCTTCAGGTAGTACCAGGCACCGCCGTCCTTGAGCCACCCCGTCATCATCTTGCCGGTGGCGGGATTGAGGTAGTACCAGGTGTCGCCGTCCTTGACCCAACCGGTCGCCATGACGCCCGTGGCCGGGTCCAGGTAGTACCAGGAGATCCCATCGAGGACCCAGCCGCTCGCCTGCGCACCCGATGCGCTGTGGTAGTACCACGAGCCCTGCTCCCTCACCCATCCGGTGCGCATGTAACCGCGCGCGTCGAAGCGGTACGTCGCTCCGTCGATAGCGAGGGTCGTATCGGCGGGGTACGAGCCGTCCTCGTAGCGGTACCACCAGCCGCGGCCATCCCGCTTCCAGGTACCGGCCTTGGGGGTGGGCGTGGGGGCGCTGACGTGGATGGTGGCGCTGGCGGACACGCTCGGCTGCGTCGGGTCGGAGACAGTGATAGTCGCGTCACCCGCACCCACCGCACGCACCTCGCCGGTCGCACTCACTGTCGCCACGGCCTCGTCCGAGGAGGACCAGACGACGCCGGTCACGTTCGCGTCCGCGGGCTCGTGGGTGGCGCTCAGCGTGAGGGTCTCCCCGACACCGAGCGTGGCGGACTCGCGCGACAACGCGAGCGACGTCATGGGGATTGCCTTCAGGGCGACCGGTGCCGTTGCCCCGTTGACCGGCCAGTCCCACACGTGCAGGTAGATAGTCGACGGGTCACCGCCGATGCTCGTCAGGGCGTCCTTCAGCGGCACGTCGAAGTGGATGTGGACCAGACCGTCCTCGCTGCGCCCGGTCGGGTAGACCTCGGCGCCGCGCTCAACAACCTTGCCGTCCTCGGTGGCCGAGAAGCCGACACCGGCGATGGCTGAGGAGTCGGTGGCGTCGAAGGACAGGACGCGGTCCTTACCCTCACCCGAAACCGTCACGTTGGAGATGACGGGAGCCTGCGTGTCCAGGATGACGCTGTAACTGATGGACTGGGTCGCGGGCGACGGGCCGTAGGTCGAGGCCTCGATCGTCAGCATGTAGCGTCCATCCGGCAACTCGGTGCCGTCCGGCGCGTAGCCGTTGAACCAGGGGTCACAGCCCGGCGCGGAGTCCTCGACGGTGCGTGGCGAGCGCGTGTGCACGTCGTAGATGGACCGATCCGCGCGCCCGCACGTGAAGGAGCGGATCGTCTCCCCGGCCTCGTTCCTAAAGGTGTAGGTCAGCGAGGGGACGGAGCGCAGCAGCACCGTGCCCGGGGTGACGGCGGTGCGGGCGTCCTCCTGTGTGGAGCGCGAGATGACGAGGAGGTCGGGGTTGACCCCGTTGATCATCCGCTCATCCTCAACGTCGAAGGGGCTCTGCTGACCAAAGGGCAGGCGGCCGCTCATGAACGTCGACCCGTATCCGCTGATGTGGTTGTCCGGCGTGACAAGGTCGAAGATCGCAGGCGCACCCCAGGAGCCGTAGAAGCCCACGTAGGGGACGGTGAGGTTCGGAGCGCCGTCGGCGCTCGTGAAGGTGACAGCACCGTCAATGAACGTGCCCTTGGGCGTGTTCTCCGCTGCGTACGAGGCGAAAGCCTCGCGCGGGGTCACGGTGACGGTCACGGTGGCAGTTCCCTTGGCGGGCACGGTCACCGATTCGGAGGAGAAGGTCAGGTCGATGCCCTGTCCCGCCCAGTTGGTCGAGTGATGCGTGAACAGCATGCTCTCGACCTTTTCGGACAGCGCCTGTCCGCCGAGAGTGTAGGTGCGGGCGGTGTCGGAGACGTTCGTCAGGGCCACCTGGAAGGTCCACCCGGAGGTTCCGTCACCCAGGTCAGCCTTGGGACGCGAGGGGTCCACTGCCCCGACGACGCTCGGGTACACGGACGAGGTCGTGGCGCCCTGGGCGTCCACCAGACCTGCACCCACGCGGCGCGGCGAGTAGAAAGTGCCGTTATTCTGCTCCGCGTCCACGATCGGGCGCGCGGTGCCCATCAGGAGGTTCGTGACCACGGCATTCTTCTCGGAGGCGGACAGGCCCGCAAACGCCGGGTCGGACGCCACGCGCTGACGCACGAGGGTAGCGACCGCGCCGGCCTGAGCCGAGGCCTCGGCCGTACCGGACAGCCGATCGTAGTAGTTCCCGGGGGTCGCGGACATGACCGCGCCGCCGGGGGCCGCGACCTCGGGCTTGAGCCGCAGGTCGGGGGTCACGCCCATGGAGGAGAAGTCGGAGGCGTGGATCCCCTCGGGCACGGTGAGGATCGTGGAGGGAGAGACGTTCACCTCGATCGATCCACTTTCCGAGGCCTTGATGGCGTCGTAGAGGCGGTTGCGGTCCGAGGTCGTAATGGTCGCCATCGGCAGGTTGAACCAGCGATCGACCGACCACTTGATGGGGGTCTCGCTGTCGTACCAGTGTCCGAGCAGAACGCCGGCGGGCTTGCTGGTCAGCGACTTGAGGGCCTTGATCTTGTGCTTGACCTCCACCGAGTTGCCCCTCGAGTCGTTGCCTCCCAGCTCCTCGAGGAGGATCGTGCGCGACAGGTCACCGTAGTCCGTTCCTAGGTGCTTGGCCAGGTCCTCGCTCGAGCCGTTGCCTGCGTAGACCACGCGGTACGTGCCCTCGGCGAGAGTGTCGAACCCGGGGCCATCGCCCTTGCTCATGCGACCCAGGGGCCGGTACCCGATCAGGTGATCCCCAAAGGTGAGGGCACCCATGATCTCCTGCTCGTTGACCGAGGCCACGGAGAGGGTCGAGGAGAAGGCTGCGGGGAAGCCGAGCGCGCCGTTGTCGGGGTCGTCGGCTCGACCATAGCTCTCGACGTCACCGGCGGGCGCGTAGACGGTCGAGCCCTGCGCGCCTAGGGCCTCGTAGACGTGGGCGTAGAGGGCCTCTGCGTCGTCCGTGAATCCTTCAGTCTTGGAGAAGGAGACCGAGACGACGTCGGGCTTGAGGACCATCGCGTCGTCGAGCGCGGCCAGGAGGTTCACGTCGCTCGCCTGGTTGCCCGGATCGGTCGTCACCTTCGCGACGATCAGCTGGGCCTGGGGCGCTGCGCCCGAGAACTGTCCGCTGTTAGCCGCGGCGAGGGCTGCGACGTGCGTGCCCTGGCTGTTGGCGCTGCGGGCTCCGTCGCCTCCTTCCTCCGTGGCCAGCACGTCGGTGTCCCCATCACCGTAGTCGTAGGCAAAGGGGATCTTGGGGCTCACCCACACGCCACCCTTGCCGGCGCCCAGCTGCGAGGCGAGCGAGGCCACCGAGTCCTGCGTGAAGCGCAGCGACGCTGCATCCATATCGCCGGCAAAAGCCTGGTGCGAGGTATCGATGCCGCTGTCGATGAGCTCGATGACCTGGCCCTGGCCCTTCTGGGCAAGGCCGTCGGCCCGCATCATCTGGGCCGCGGCACCGGTGGCAGCATCCGACTCGTCGCCCCCTGCGACGGCGCGGTAGCCTCCGGAGATCTCGTCATCCGTGGCGAACGTATGGCTGCCATCGAGGAAGGCTCCCTTGACGCCGGCCGTCGCCTTGATGACACCGAGCGTCGAGGCGGGCGCCTGGATCGCAAAGCCATCAAAGGCGTGGTGGTAGTCGCGCACGTCGGAGATGGTCGCACCCGGGAGAGCCGTGGCTACGGCCTCGCTGATGCGCTTCTTCATCTGCGCGTAGTACGCGGCGTGGTCGGCCCCGGCCTCGCCCGCCTCGAGCTGGACGATGATCGTCGCCGGGGAGTCGTTTGCGCCCTGCTGGGGCGACGAGGCCTGGGTGGCGTCGGTCTCGTCCGCGAAGGCGGCGGGCACGCCGATCGTGGTGAGCGCGAGGGCGCCAGCCGCTATGAGCGTCAGCGCTGCGCGTCGGTAGTGAAACATTGTCGGCTCGCTTTCTTCACACATAAAGTGTTGAGCTGCATGAGGATGAGTGATCGCGCGGCACATCCCTGTGGGGCGCGATAGGGCGGGCGGAGCGTATGCGGTGCCCGCATTGCCTTGCGAGCGCGCCCACTCCCCCGGCATGAGTCCGGGCGGGGCGGGCGCGACGCATGGGTAGTCCTTCGGGTCAGCGGGTCAGCGGATCAGCGGATCAGCTTGCCGTTGTCGGCGAATCGGTAGTACTTCCACACGATCCACAGGCGTCCGGTCGCCATCTGGCCGCTGCCGGGCTTGAGGTAGTACCAGGAGCCGTCCTCGTAGTGCCATCCTGTCTTCATCTTCCCGTTGGTGGGGTTCAGGTAGTACCAGTGCGAACCGTCTTCGACCCATCCCGTGGCCATCTGGCCACTTCCGGGGGTCAGGTAGTACCAGGAGACGCCGTCGAGGACCCAGCCGGTGGCCTGCGCGCCGGACAGCGCGTGGTAGTACCAGGCGCCCCGTTCGAAGACCCAGCCGGTACGCATGTAGCCGTCCGCGTCGAAGCGGTACACCTGGCCGTCGATGGTCTTGGCCGTGTTCGAGGGGTAGGTGCCGTCCGCGTAGCGGTACCACCAGCCGCGAGCGCCCCACGTCCACGTGCCCTGAGCGGGAGCGGAGTCGGAGTCGGCCTTAACGGTCACGGCCACCGAGGTGACGACGCGAGGATCCTGACGCACGTCGACGCGCAGGGAGACATCAGCGCTCGTCGGGGTCCAGGTGTAGGAGGCGGTGGACGCGCTCTCATCCGAGCTGCCCTGCATCGAGTCCCAGTCCTGGAGAACCGTTTCGGTACCATCCCCACCGATCTGCACGACGCGTATCTGGCGCCCACCCAGAGTGCCGCCCTGAGCGGAGACGTTCACGGTCGTCGGCGCGCCCACGGAGGTGGTGAGCGTGTACCCGGGGCCGGCCTCGTTGATTCCGTCGCCCGACACCGCGACCTGCGGGCGAGCGTACTCGAAGAGGTTGGCCGTGTTGTAGCCGGCTTCCTTCATGGCCGCCTCGGTGAGCGTCCAGGCCTTCGAGCCCTTGGGGGCGGCGACGTAGATTTCGGTGCCATCCTTGAGGTCCTGTGCCATGTCGGCGGCGAGCTTGATGTCCTGCACGGTCGAGGGCAGGACCAGGACGCGGGGCGTGTCGAACCAGAAGGTGAAGCTGGTCATCCCCTCGCCGAAGTAGGCGCTGTCGGGGCGGCCGTTGGTGGCCTTGCCCTCGTAGTAGAACTCGCCGTTGTTGCCGCCGCGCACGATGATGTGGCGCGGGGTGGCGGTGTCTCGCGGGGTCATCCACAGTTCCGTGACCTGCGAGCCCAGTTCAATCGTGTCCAGGCCGTTGTTGACGAGGCCTCGAGCCACGGTCACCGAGTCGGGGATGACGATGTCGGTGAGGTTGTCGCACCCGTCGAAGGCACCATAGCCGATGGTCGTCAGCCCCTCGGGCAGGACGACGCGACGCAGGGACATGTTGTGCGCGAAAGCGGTGTCGGCGATAGCGACCGTGCCGTCAGGAACCGTGAATTCGGAGGCCCCGTTCGTGGGCAGGTACAGGACCAGGGTGCGCCCGGTGTCGCCCTTGCTGTACAGGACGCCATCCTCCACGGAGAACGCCGAGTTAGTGGGGGCAACGCTCAGCGAGGCGAGGTTGCTCGCGTCCACGAATGCGGATTCACCGATGGAGGTTAGGCCCGAGCCCAGATGCACAGACCGGAGCGCAGCGTTCCCAGCGAACGCGCCCTTACCGATCGAGGTTACCGAGTCGGGCAACGACACAGAGACGAGAGCCGAACCGTCGAAGGCGTAGTCGCCAACGTCGGTCAGGCGATTCAGGTCGGGGCGGAAATTCACCTCGGCGAGCGCCTTATCGTAGCGGAAGGCACTATCTGTGAGCGCCTTCGTGCCGCCCAGGTCGACTCGCTGCAGCTTGGGCATGTACCAAAAGGCCGTGTCGTCCATGGACTCGAAGCCATCGGGCAGGGTCAGGGAGGTAATCTGCGAGCCCACAAAAGCACCCCTGTTCACGTGGCGCAGGCTCGACGGCAAAGCCAGGGAGGTGATCTGCGCGGAGGAGAAAGCGCCCTCGTCGATGGTCGTGGTCCCCTCGGAAACCGTGTAGTGCCCGCCGGCGTTCTTCGCCTGCGGGTAGGTCGCCAGGTGGGTCAGACCCTTCGTGTACAGAACCCCTTCGACGCTCTGGTAGTTCTGGTTGGCCGCGTCAACCTCGATGCTCTCCAGGAGCGGAGTACGCGCGAATGCAGCGAAAAGACCGTCGGCCTGGACGTTCGGGCCGACGTGGACGGAGCGCAGTTTCCCCATGTCGCTGAAAGTCTCGAGGCCCGCCATCTTGAGAGAACGAGGCAGCGTGACGTGTTCGAGCGGGGTGTATGCGAAGACGCGTTCTCCAAGCGTCTCCAGCTGCGAGGGATGCGCATCGTCATCCTGGAAGGTGACCTGGGTCAGAGGCTGGCCCGAGAAGGCGTTGTCGTCGATCGCTCGCACGCTCGCGGGGATCCACAGACTCGTCAGCTGCGTGTCAGTGAAGGCATTCGTGCTGATCTCGGTCACGCCCTCGGGGATGCGAACATCCGTCTCAGTGCCCGTGTACGACACGAGCACACCGTCGGCGTCGATGGTGAACCCATCGGCATTGGCTTGCAGCGGGGCGGCTGCGTTCACCGGACCGACGGCACCCGCGTCAGCCGCGAACGCGACTGGCACGCTGACCACGGTCAGGGACAGGGCGCCGGCGAGCGCGAACGCCAGCACCATTGACTTTCGATGGGACATCTGTGACCCCCTCTATTGACAGTTGGTAAGGGAAGGCTCCGTGTTGCGACCACGACCCCTCGTGTCAAACATATCCCTCAAGAGGGTTTTTAGGTACCCCCTGAGACACTCCTTCTCAGCATGCGTCGGTCGAACATTTGGGATCTTTGCCCGTAGTACCATGCATCAATCCGAACCGACAGATAACGCGTAGAGGCGGCGATGCAGGCGTTTTCCGCCCATATTTTCAAGGGTTGCATAACATCTTTCCACCGAATCTGACAAATCAACCAATAGCCAGAATTTATAGCCTAAACAGCCCTACAAGCGAGCACGCGCGAACTCAGAGGACGGCAGACCCGACCTAATGGTCGAACAAATGCCCGCGCCCCGGAGAGTCTCCGGGGCGCGGGCGAACAGTCTCGCAGCTATGTCAGCCGACGAGCTGTCCCGATTCGTTGAAGTAGTACCACTTCCAGCCGATCCAGTGCCCGCCGGTGTACATGGCGCCCGAGTCGGTGCTCAGGTAGTACCAGGAGCCACCATCCTTCAGCCAGCCGGTCGTCAACGCGCCACTGGAGTGCATGTAGTACCAGGAGGAACCATCCTTCACCCAGCCGGTCACCATCGCGCCGCTGCCGGGCGTCAGGTAGTACCAGGTCAGCCCATCAAGGATCCATCCCGTCACCATCTGTCCGGTCGTCGGGTTCAGGTAGTACCAGGAGGAGCCGTCCTTCACCCAGCCGCTCGCCTGAGCGCCAGACGGATTGTGGAAGTACCACGCGCCATCCTCACTCGCCCAGCCAGTGCGCATGTAGCCATCCGCACCGAAGCGATAGGTGGAGCCTCCGAGCTGTACCGTCTTGTTCGCCGGATAGGTGCCATCCGCATAGCGGTACCACCAGCCGACAGAGTCGCTCACCCACTGGCCTTCCTGCGGGGCAGGAGCAGGAGACGGGTCCGGCGAGGGCGCGGGCGTCGGATCCGGCGAGGGCGCGGGCGTCGGATCCGGCGAGGGCGCGGGCGTCGGGTCCGGCGTCGGCTCAGGAGTCGGCGCGGGCTCCGGGGTACCCGGGAGCTTGATCATGAGGGTGCTCGTCAGGTACGAGGCGTCGCGCACCTGGACGCGCAGGCTCACATCCGCGGCGGACGGGGTCCACGGGAAGGTCACGGAGGAGGCCGCAGCTCGGTCCCCACCGTCCGTCACCGTCGTCCAGTCGCGCACGAGCGTCTCGGTGCCGTCCGCTCCGATCTGCACGGCGCGCACCTGCTGCGTGCCGGCGATGCCACCGGTGACCGTCGCGGTCACGTCGACCGACGCCCCGACCTCGCCCGTGTACGTGTAGCTTCCCGATGCCTCGGCGATGTTCGCGCCTGCCAGGGTCATCGACGCAGCCGTGAAGGTGTGCAGGTGGGAGGGGTCGATGCCGGCCGCCTCGAGGGCGTCCTTGGCGACGTTCCACGCCGGCTCGCCCTCGGCTGCGGCAACGTAGACGTGGGTGTCATCCTTCTTCTCGTCGCTCAGCTCCGGCTCGAGGTCGAGTCGGGTGAGCGTGGAGGGCAGGACGAGGACGCGCGGGACGTCCACGCCGAAGGACACGCGAGTCATGCCCTCGCCGAAGTAGGCGCTCTGGCGGCGTCCGTTCGTCGGGCGACCATCGTACACGAAGGAGCCGTCCACACCGCCACGCACGACGATGCGACGAGGCATGGGAACCCAGCTGCCTTCCATGCGGATCGAGGTCACCTTGGAGCCGTACTCGACGAGTTCCAGGGAGTTTCCGGTGACACCGCTCGAGCGCTCGACCGACTCGGGGATGACGAGCTCGGTGAGGGCCGTGGTGCCCGCGAAGGCATCGTCGCCGATGACCTTAAGGCCCTCGGGCAGGACGACGCGGGTGAGCGTCTTGTTGTTGGCGAATGCCGTCGCGCCGATCTCGACCGTGCCCGCGCGCACCGTGTAGTCGGTGAGCGTGTTGGCGACCGGGGACAGCATCAGGTGCAGGCCGTCGTCCGCCTTGCGGTACAGGACGTTGTGCTCGGCCGAGTACACCGGGTTACCATCCGCAACGGTCAGCGTCGCGATTTTGCGGTCGTTGTACAGGGCGGTCTCGGCGAAGGAGGTGACGCCCGCTCCGATGTGGAACGAGGTCAGGGCCGTACTCTCCGAGAAGGCCTGCTCGCCGACCGTGGTCACGGAGTCCGGCAGGGTCACAGACGACTGCGCCGTGCGGCTGAACGCGAAGTCGCCGATGGTGGTCAGGCGGCCGAGCTCGGGACGGAAGTTGACGCCCGCCTTAGCGCTCGTGGACTCAAACGCGCTGCCGCCCAGGGAGATCGTGCCGCCCAGGTCGATGCTCGCGAGCTTGTCGGCGGAGCAGAAGGCGCAGGTGCCGACCGTCTCAAACTTCTCGGGGAGGGTGACCGCGGTGAGCGCGGAGAGGCGGAAGGCCTCGTCCTTGATCTCGCGCAGGCTGTCGGGCAGGGTCACGGAGGTGATGCCAGCCTTCTGGAAGGCCTTGGGCGCGATCGTCGTGACTCCGTCCAGGACCGTGTACGCACCGCCGGGATTCTTGGCGGCCGGGTACAGGATCAGGCGAGAGTGGTCCTTGGAGTAGAGGACTCCGTCAACGCTCTCGTAGTTCGGGTTCGCGGGATCGACCTCGACGCTGGTCAGCGCGGTGGTCTCGGCGTAGCCCGAGGTCACCGAGTCGGCGGCGACGTTGGGTCCCAGCTTGATCGTCGTGAGCGCCGAGTTGAAGTCGAAGACCTCCGCGCCGATCGTCACCACGGACCGCGGCAGCTCGATAGCCTCCAGGCTCGTGTTCGCGAACGCGCGGTCGGCGATCTTGGTCAGCTGGGCTGGGTGGGCCTCGTCGTCGACGAAGGTGATCTTCTTCAGCGAGCTGTAGATGAAGGCCTCCAGGCCGATCGAGCGCACCGAGGCGGGGATCGTCACGTGTTCCACGGTGGAGCTCGCGAAGGCGCGCTCGCCGATGGAGGTCACGGTGTCGGGCAGGGTGACCTCGGTGGCCGAGCCCTTGTACTTGACGAGGACGCCTTCCTCGTTGATCTCGAAGTCGTCGGCGTCGGCGGCGCGAACCGTAACCGGAATGGACGCGGTCTTAGTAGCGCCAGCCTCGGTGGTGACGGTGGCGGTCAGCCTGCCCGAACCAGCGTGATCGCCGGCGGTCAGGGTCGCCTTGCGCGTGTCTGCGTCGGCGGCGACCGTGGCCAGGTCGGACGGCTCCACGCTCCACGTCACCGCGCGGTCCTTCAGCGAGGGCGCCAGGTAGGCCTTCACGGGGGCGGTTTCGCCCACCTTGACGCTCACCTGGGTGTCAGCGAGCTCGATGCCCGCATCCTCGGAGATGGTGCGCACGCGGATCTGGGCGCTGGCCGACAGGGTCGGCTGGGACGCGTCGGTCGCGGTGATCGTCGCCTCGCCGGCGGCCAGGGTGCGGACCTCGCCGTTTTCGTTCACGGTGGCCACGGCCTCGTTCGAGGACGTCCATACGAGGTCGATGACATTCGCGTTCGCCGGCTCGTACGAGGGGCTCAGCGTGACCGTCTCGCCCGCGACGACCTCGGAGTCCTGCGGGGTGAGGGTCAGGGAGGTCATCGGGATCGTGCTGAAGCGGATCACCTGGCGGGCCTGGTTCTTACCCCAGTCCCACGCGAACAGGTAGGCGGTCGCTGGGTCGGAGGAGTCCGCGCGGTCGATGAGGTCGGCCCACTTGATCTCGTAGTGCTTGGCGTAGGTGCCGTCGGCCTGGCGATTCGCGCCCACGGCCTCCTTCTCGTCGTAGTAGCGACGCGAGGTCGGGGACTCGGAGAAGGCGATGCCGGCCAGCGGCGAGTTGTCGGTGACGTCGAAGGACACGACGCGCTCGTCCCCCTCGCCGGTCACGGCCAGGTTGGAGATAACGGGCGCCTGGGTGTCCAGGGTGAAGTCCCAGGTCAGCTGCGAGTTCACACTCGAGGGCGCGACCGAGGCCGCATCGATCGTCAGCTTGTAGCGGCCTGCGGGCAGCTCCTTGCCATCCTTGTCGAAGCCGTCAAAGACCGGGTTATTGCCTTCCTGGCTTTCGATGGGCTCGACCTTGCTGGCGTGGTAGTTGAACAGGGACTTGCGGGCGCGCTCGAAGGTGTACTCACGCACCACCTCGCCGGCCTCGTTCGTGTAGGTGTAGGTCACCTTCGGGGAGTTACGCAGCAGGCAGGTGCGCGGCAGGATGCGCGAGGGGGCCTCGGGCAGCGCGGAGCGGGACATGATGAAGTACGCGGGGTCGACCGCGCGCACGTCGTCGATTTCCTGTCCGACGAGGGGGTTCAGGGCGCCGAGGGGCACCTCGGTCGAGGGGTTCATGAGCGTCGAGGAGCAGGCGTGAGCGGTGCTCGTCGTGCCGTCGTACCACTTGCCGTCGAAGACGGCGGGCGCGCCCCAGGAGCCGTAGAAGCCCATGTAGGGGACAGTCAGGTCGGGCTGACCGTCGGCGCTGGTGAAGGTGACGGCGCCGTCGATGAACGTGCCCTTCGGCGCATTCGCGTTCGCGTACGAGGCGAAGGCGCCCTGCGGGGTCACGGTGACGGTCACGGTCGCGGTGCCCTTGGCGGGCACGGTCACCGAGTCGGCGGAGTAGGTCAGGTCGATGCCCTGCCCCGCCCAGTTCTTCGAGTGCTCGGTGAACAGGCCACCCTCGACGATCTCTGAGAGCGCCTGGCCGCCCAGAGTGTACGTGTGGTCGGCGTCGGAGACGTTCGTCAGGGTGACCTGGAAGGTCCACCCGTTCGTGCCCTCACCGAGGTCAGCCTTGGGGCGCCACGGGTTCTCGGCGCCCGCGACGCTCGGGTACACGGTCGTGGTCGTGGCGGCGAGCGCGTCCACCTGGCCCGCACCCACGCGGCGCGGCGAGTAGTAGGTGCCGTCGTTCTGGTCGATGTCGAGCAGCGGGTGGGCGGTGCCCATCATGAGGGTGGTGACGATCGCGGCCTTGTCCGCCTCCGACAGGCCCGCGAATGCCGGGTCGTCGTTCACGCGCTGGCGCACGAGCGTGGCAATGCCCGCGACCTGCGGGGTCGCCATGGACGTGCCAGACATGGACCGGTAGGTGTTGCCCAGGACGGCGGCAACGATGTTGCCACCGGGGGCCGCGATTTCGGGCTTGAGCTTAAGATCAGGCGTGACGCCCCACGAGGTGAAGTCGGAGACCGACGGGTTGGTCGAGGCGAGCTTAAGGCCCGCGTGCGGGTTGGAGATGGTGATGGAGCCGGACTCGCTGGCCTTGATGGCCTCGATAAGCGCGTCCTTCTCCTTCTTCGTGATGGTCACGGTCGGCATCGTGTGGGTGGCCTCGATCGTCGCCACGTACGGGTTTTCGACCGTCTCGGAGTCACCGATGATGAGGGCGGCGGGCTTGGAGGTCAGCTGGGTGAGTCCCTTGACCTTGGCCTCGTGGGTCATGTCCGCGCCCGTCGCGCTGTCGGAGCCGCCGCGGTCTTCGAGGACGATGACCTGGGAGAGGTCCCCGGGGTGCTCGGCGACGAGCTTCTCGAGTGCGGCCGCGTCACCGATGCCCGCGTAGACGAGGGTGTAGGTCCCCTCGGGGATGTCGAGGAGGCTCGGCACGACGGCGTCCTTGATGCCGCGCGACTTCTGGTAGACGACCTGGCGGTCCCCCACCGTCAGGTAGGGCAGTGCGTCCTGGTTGTTGACCGAGGCGACGGCCAGGGTCGAGCTGTAGGACCCGGGCTCGGAGACCGTGCCGGCGTCGGGGTCGGTCGCGAACGGCTTGTTCTTGCCGCTGTAGTTGGAGTAGGCGCTGGAGTAGGAGTTACCCGCAGCGGCATTGACGGTCACGCCCGCGTTGGCGAGGTTCTTGTAGACCTCCGCGTACATGGTTCCGGCCTCGGTGCCCATGCCCGCGTCCTCGCCGAGGGAGAGGTTGATCGAGTCGGGCTTGATGACAACCGCGTCGTCGAGGGCCGCCAGGACCGTGCTGTCGGGGATCGAGCCGTCCTTATCGGAGGCGACCTTAGCGACGATGATCTGCGCGTGGGGCGCGGTGCCCTGCAGGTCGGCCGCGTTGGCCGCGGCGATCGCGGCGACGTGGGTGCCGTGCGACAGGTCCTTGCTGGACTTGGGCAGCACATCCGCGTCGTTGTCCGCGTAGTCGAAGACGAAGGGAATCTTGTTGTTGAGGTACGCGCCGGCCTTTCCGTGTGGCAGCTTGCCGACGAGAGCCTCGACGTCCCCCTGGCTCAGGCGCACGTCGACGCCATCCATGGAGCCGGAGAACGCCTGGTGGGTGGCCTCAATGCCCGTGTCGATGACCTCGACGACCTGACGATCACCCTTCTGCGTGGTCTGGTTGGCGCGCGTCATCTCCAGGGAGGAGGCGTTTTGCAGGGCGGGATCCACGGCCTCGGCACCCAGCGCGCCCGCGTCACCCTCGACGACCATGGGCTTGTGGTGGCGCTCGATGAACGCGGCCTTGACGCCCTCGGTCGCCTTGATGGCGTCCAGGGACGAGGCCGGGGCCTGGATCGCGAAACCATCCAGCGCGTGCGTGTAGTCGCGCACGTCGGTGATGTCCGCACCGGGGACCACTGCCTCGACCGAGGTTTCGATGCGTTCCTTGACCGTCTCGTGCTTGGTCGAGGACGACAGGCCGAAGACCCGCTGGTACCACGGGATGCCGACCGAGCCGTCCTCGAGCTGGACGATGATCGTCGTCGGGGTGTCGTCGGCGGGGAAGGTCTCGGGGGTGGTGGTCGGGTTCTCGACCCCGGCCTCGTCGGCAGCTCCCGACTGCGGGGCGCCGGACTGGGCGTCGACGGACGAGGCGGGGGCGGGGGCACCGGACTGGCTTTCCTCGGGGCTGTTGGCCGCGAAAGCCGCCGGGGTGGTCACGGCGGTCATGGCAAGGGTGCCCGCGGTTAGCAGCACCAATGCCGAAGTTGTGCGATGGGACATCTATGGCTCACTTGGTTGACAACTGGGTCAGGGCATGGCCGCAGATACGGCATAACCCAGCGTCTAGGGTAGGGTTCCCTACCCTTACTGAAAAGTCCCGCTCAGTTTTCTTCTCACCATCCGTCGAGGTCTTTACGTGCCCGCACTTTCAGCGTAAACTAGCTCTTCTTAGCGAGGCCTTAGTAACAATAGCGCCACTTAATTTGCGTCGGTTACGGCAGGAAACGACAAACCCGCCAGGGAGGCCTCGAACAGGGTCCGAGCCGCCTCCTGGCGGGCTGTCAGTCGAGCGCGTTGTGGCGCGCAGGCGCGGGTCAGAGAATGACCGCAGTGCCCGTCGCGATGGCGGCGAGCATACCGTTGTTGGTGCCGGCGGTGAAGTAGTCGACCTTCACGCCGACGACCGCGTTGGCACCCATGGCCTGGGCGCGGGCACACATTTCATTGACGGCGGTTGCGGAGGCGCCGCCGATCTCTTCCTCGTACTGGGAGGCGCGGCCACCGAACATGTTGGACAGGTTTGCACCGAAGTCCTTGAACATGTTGACGCCGGAGATCGCCTCGCCGGAGACCATGCCGATGTACTGCTTGACGGGCGCACCCTCAACGGTCGGGGTCGTCACAACGAGCATCATTCACTCCTTCATAGGGGGCTAACGTGGCAACACTACCCGCGATCCCGCGCGGAGGCTAGTAGGCGCTCAGGCAAACATCCGATCGACACACTCCGCTACCATAGCGCACAAATCAGCATCTAAACATACTCCTAAACCACTATGCATAAATCCAACAATAACCTAACTTCAGAATGAATTAAATTACACCTATATCCCAAGAACCATCATCACGAATATGACAATCATACGCAGACAGAACCTGTGCTATGGATAGCAGTTCCATCGATTGCCTGTAACGAGGAAATACCACATCTCCTGCTCCAGCAACATACACCGCCAACAGGCGAACTATCATTTCATTAATTTTGGAGACAACTCTAACTTTCACACCATCCGGAAAACTACCCCGACTAGCATGCTTAATCGAGTTATAGACTGCCGCAATCGCCCGCGATAAACCCTCTACACTTTCAATCTGATCAGGCCACTTAATATCAAGCACAGTAAGGCACCTGTATACACAGACAGCTATCGGCACGTTACGCTGCCCCCGTCTAGCGCCTACACACTCCTCTCCTTCAACACTCTCAAGCTTCGACGCCGCAGCCTCTATACTCATGCACGTTGAGATAATAGAATCCTCAACAATTCCACCTTTACGACCAAGGACATTAGCACTTGGCAGAATAAAGCGCTCCCATTCATCATACAGGTTAGCCCATCGCTCGAGACCTTCCACTCCAATTTCCCCAAGCGAAGCGATAGGATACCTCAGCCCTTTCATGTCCGGGATAGGTTCAACCTTCTCTCGAACTGTATCTGCGCTAACAAACTCGACAGAAGATATGTGAGTAACATCAGAGCCGGAGACAAAACGTGCCGACACATTCTCATCTCGCAGACAATGACGACGAAAAGACAATTGCCTACCAAAAATAAATGTCATAAAGTTCTTAAACTTTTGATGTTCGTATAAATGATCCGCAGCCGCTTTCGCACCAGATTCAAACTTACTAACAAGCGAAACATTACCGTCCACAAATATACGCTGTTTATACCCATCTTGAGTCGACCTCCCCTCCCAAGTAGTTCGCAATTCCATTCGAGCACCCCCCTGACTCCAGGTAGCAATTTGATTTGACCCCGTTTTGATTTCAAGGGATTCAGCACATCCTCGCTCATCCATAATTGGATTCTCAGACAATGCATATACTGGAGACCAAACATTAAGACCATCAATCCAACTCGCAATCTCACCAACCGCAAGAGACTCTAAGCTCCCTCTTAACGTGACCCCTAATACCGAATAGGAAGGACAAAATCTACCAATTGATGCAACACTATACCCGAAAGCCTCATTATATGATCGCCATCTATTCTCGTACAAACCAATTGCACCATTCGTAGTTAGCAAAACGAGAGCTGAAGGAATTTCCCTATTCTCAAACCATTTCCGCACTCTTGCAAAATTCTGCACTTCTCCATCTAACACATACGGCACCTCAACTACGACTCCTTCATCAGGCGTGAGTCTCAATGTCGCCCCCACATAGAAACTATCATTTTCACAATCCACAAGGAGACCAGTGATACTATCTCCAAAATCAAGGTCAATCTGTCCCATGAGCACATTTTGTCATCGGCCCTACGGTTTGCGCAGGCGTTTCACCAACTCTCAATTTTTCTATTTTCACGGAGTTCCGATATGAAGATGCACGTCTACGGGCCCGGCGGGGAAAACTCCCCCACCGTCCTCATCATTCACCCGATGTTGTCCTCGGCCTCGAGCATGAAGGCAGCCCTCTGCGATCACATGGGTCCCGGCCTGCGTTTTCTCGTGCCGGACCTGTCCGCCCACGGGGACGAGGCCTCGGCCCCCTACGTGTCAGCGACCGCGGAAGCGGGGGCGATCCACGAGTGGCTATCCTCCCACGGGGTGCGTCACCTATCGCTGGGGTTCGCGGCGTCGCTCGGCGGGGTTGTCCTGTTCGAGCTGCTGCGTTTCCCGGACCTCTCGTTTGATCGACTGTTCATCGAGGGGGTGAGCTTCTACTCGGGCGGACCCGTGGCCCGAGTCGGCGGGGCAGTTCTCAGCCGCGTGATGGTCGCGAAACACCGGAAGGCCGTCCGCGACCCCGAGGCGGGGGCACGCAAGCTCGCACGCCTCTACGGCGAGGAGGCCGCACACTCAATGGCCGCCAGTTTCGCAGCGATGAGCGAGGACAGCGTCCGCGCGATCGTGCACGACTGCTCGCATGTCAGCCTGCCACCCCTCTCCCCCACCACCCAGCAGCGCTGCACCTTCGCGTATGGGGAGAAAGACTCCGACCTGCGGCTCGCGCGCCGCGTGGTCCCACGCCTCTATCCGGAGGTGGAGCTGCGCGTCTGGTCAGGCTGGGGGCACTGCGAGCGCATGAGCCGTGACTCGGTCGCCTACGGGGCGATGCTGCGGAACGTCGCCCTGGGCTCGGCATCTACTGATCGTTCGTGAAGGAGGCGATCACGCAGGGAATTCGACCTCGCACGACGCGGTAGGTGACGCCCATGCAGCCCATACGCTCAAAGAACGCCCGGTACGACACCGGGTCGAAGTGCTCCTGGAAGTGCACGCCGAATCGGGAGATCACCCTCAGGAACATGGTGTACGCCCGCTTCTTGGGAATCACGTAGGTGGGCACGATGATCATGCCACCCGGGCGCACGACCCGCTTGAGTTCCTTGAGCGCGTCGCCCGGTTCAGGCAGCAAGTGGATGATGTTGCCCGCCACGACGGCGTCGAACGAGTCGTTCGCGTAGCGCAAGTCGGTGATATCCGCCTGCTCGACGGTGACGTTCGAGTGTTTCGCGAGCTTCTTGCGTGCCTGCTTGAGCATCCCCTCGGAATAGTCGGTCGCGACCACACGCGCGCATGCGGGGGCGATGGCCGCGCTAATCGCGCCCGTTCCGCACGCACATTCGAGCACGGTGTCACCGGGACGAATCAACCGGGCAACGGCACCGCCCGTCCCGTCGTACACTCTCCTGTTGAGCGCGTTGACCGCGAGGTCGTAGAGCGGGGCAACTCGATCCCAAATCATGCCAGCACCTCCGTGTGCTTGTGCGTTGCGCGGGCCTTGAGCCGTCGCGATACAGGAAATGCTACGCCCGAGAAGGCGACACCGGGGTGAAACGGGTTCTGCGCACGGGGACATATCCGCGTAGTCGCCTTCAGCACGCGAATCGGCCTGCTGCGCACCTACATCCGCCGCGAGGAACACGCGTGGATGAAGGCACCGACGCTATGGGCCCCGAAGCCAAGGAGGCTGTAGCCCACCCCGTAGATGAGCGCGCTGTCATTGAGAAACAGGTACATCGGCGCCAGGAAACACACGAAGGGCGCGAGCAGCCACAGGAGGCTGAAGCCATCCTTCACGCCATCCCAAGCGCCAAAGCCCATCGCAAGGATCGGCAGGATCGCGAGCAGGATCAGGAACACGAGGCTCTTCACGATCTCCATCGAGTCCGAGACGCGCGAGAGACTAAACCACGCCGCCGGCACCAGCAGGTAGATGCCGAACAGCACGGCGATACGAATCCACGTTGATTTTGTCGCCCACCTCATGACTCAATGATAGCCGTGTCGCATGAAGAAAAAAGCTCTTTGACACGTCCGCTGTGCGGGCCGCAAAATGGGCGCAAATGAACCAGCGTCGCGGCTCGCGCGACGCTACCAGAGGGCTGACGCCTACTTGCAAAAGCTGCCGAAGAAACCGCGCTTCTTCTCGGCGGCGGCGTACTCCTCGTCGGAATGGTTCTTATCGCACCACTGATCCGCGGGAACCTGCTCCTTCACCGAGTCGATGTGCTTGCCGCAGCCCTTCCAGGTGGTCTTTCCGCATACCTCGCAGGTGGTGGGTCGACACATGATTGCCTCCTTCGTTGTTGCGCCGCGAATCCGTCATTGGATCCGGGCCGTGGTGTTGCGAGCTTCCGCCCTCCCCATGCTGGTTGCACCGTCGCATGAGGCCAGCCGAAGGAAGGGGAACTCGTGTTCGTCGGTCGCAATGCTCCCGGTTTTGACTAGAAATTCTACTGCTTCGCGGTCCGACGCGTGGTCGTTTGCGAGGCAGAAGTCCTCGGGCTTAGCCCTCCCCCTTCACCAGCACGGCCTCAGCCTTCTCTCCGAGCCACGCGCGCAGCGTCTGAATGCCGCCCGACAGCATCGTGGCGTTGAAGCCCGCGTGGCGCACGATGCGGTAGCCGATCCAGGAGCGCACTCCCGCGGCGCACATGACGACGAAGGGCTGGTCGCCGACGTTCTCGTCGACCCAAGCGCGGACTTCATCGAGGCGGTCGCGCAGCTGGGTGTGGGGAATGTTGAGGGAGTTCGGCATGTGCCCGGCCGCGTACTCCCCCACCGTGCGCACGTCCAGGACCGGCATGTCCTCGGTGAGGGCGTCGGGGCCGATGAGGACGAGCTCGCCGGTCAGCACGTTGTGGGCGACCATGCCGGTCTGGTTGACGGGGTCCTTGGCTTGGCCGTAGGGCGGCGCGTAGGCGAGGTCCAGATCGATGAGGTCCGTCGCTTTCAGGCCCGCTCGCATGGCGGTCGCAATGACGTCGATGCGGCGGTCCACGCCGTCGGCACCCACGGCTTGCGCGCCCAGAATCTCCCCATCCGCGCCCACGTGCATGAGGATATGCACGGGCTTGGCGCCCGGGAAATAGCCCGCGTGCTGGTTAGCGTGCGTGTGCACCGTGAAGTACTCCGCGCCCAAGGCATCCAGGGTCGCGCGGTTGGCGCCGGTCATGGCGGCGGTGAGGCTACCAACCCGAACGATTGCGGTGCCCTGGGGGCTCGGGATGGGGCGCGCGGTGGCCTCGCCGTGTTCCGCGTCCGCGATCGCGTCGGCGACGAGGCGTCCCCCTCGGTTCGCGGGTCCGGCCAGGGCGACAGGGCGGTCGTAGTCGCGGCCAATCGTGCCATCGCCGACCGCGTAGACGTCGTCAGCACTGGTACGCCCGTGCTCGTCGACGAGGATGTAGCCGCGGTTGGTCTCGATGCCCGCGGCCTCGGCGAAGGCGGTGTCGGGGCGCACGCCGGCCGATAGGACGATGACGTCGGCGTCCAGCTTGGCGCCATCGGAGAGTGTCACCGAGTCGTGGTCGTCGCCGTGGGTGATGGTCTGGGCGGCGACGCCCGCATGGACGTGCACGCCGAGGGCGCGCAGCTCGCGGGTGACCAGCGTGGCCATTTCGACTTCGAGGGGTGGTAAGACGTGTTCGGCGTACTCGACGAGGTGGGTTTCGAAGCCTCGCTGTGCGAGGGCTTCGGTGGCCTCGATGCCGATGAACCCGGCTCCGAGGACGACGGCTTGCGTGCCCGAGGCCTCGCGCAGGGCGAGGGCATCGTCGACCGTGCGCAGGGTGTGCACGCGCGGGGAGTCGAGGCCGTCGATCGGGGGCCGGCTCGCGAGGGCTCCTGGGGAGAGGATCAGGTGATCGTAGGTGAGCGTGTAGGCCTCGCCGGTCTCAGTGTTCGTGACCTGGACGCTGTGCGCGCCCGGGTCGAGCGCGGTGACCTCGGAGTTGATGCGCACGTCGAGGTTGAGCGCAGCTTTGAGGGTTTGCGGGGTGTGGAGGAGGAGCTTGGCGGGGTCTTCGATCTCGCCGCCGACATAGTACGGGAGCCCGCAGTTCGCGAAGGACACGTACTTGCTGCGCTCCAGCACGATGATCTCGGCTCCCTCGTCGCGCCTGCGCAGGCGTGCCGCCGCGCTCATGCCACCCGCGACTCCTCCGACGACTACTACTCGCATGTTCGGCTCACTTTCTGGCTCGAGGGCTGGTCTTCTTCAACAACCCCAATGATACCCCTGAGGGGTATCTAACGGGTTTTGAATGCGGGAATTCTGACTAGTTCACAGGCCCCTAGCCTCTCACGATGACCGCAACGAATCCTTGCACAAGAGTTCGTCGTGGCCGGGATGCGCGAAGGAAAACAGCTCGCACCCCAACTTTCGAGACAGGTTTCCCCACAGCACCCAAAAAGAAGCAGAGTACGTTACGCCCCCCGACGGGTCCATTATCGCCAATCCGCACATTGTGACACACTTAGGAATGCGGACTCCGATGATGGAACAGTGGAGGCTACCCCCATGGCCTGCCCAGGTCCAGTACCCCTCACGCACATGTTCGAACTCAACCGATTGTGAACACATCTAAGGCTTGGAAAGGATAAAAAAATGGCCAAGCAAGCAAAATCAGTCGAACCTCAAGTCGCTGACCGTTGCAACCGCTGGATGAGCGACATGGGGCTGGACTACAAGCTTGAACAAGAACCTCTCAACGAGGAGATCGACAAAGCTCTATCCGAATACGAGTCCAAAGGCGGAGGGAAGGGCGGGAACCGTCCAGACGCAAAACTACTGCTGACCGACAGTGAAAACAAGCACTGGCCCATACTCATCGAGTACAAGGGCTACCGCGACAAGCTCATCAAGTGTGACGCGCAAGGCCATATCGCTAACCGGGACAGCAAGGGCGAACCCGACTACCGAAACATCGCAAAGTTCGCAGTCAATGGCGCGGTTCACTATGCCAACGCCCTGCTTCACTTCACCGGATACTCGGACATCATTGCCATCGGCGTTACCGGATACCTCAATCCAGATGACGGCAAGCTGCACCATGAGATTGGCGTCTACTATGTGTCACGCTCCAACCTGGGCGTGGGGCAGAAGGTCGCGGACTTTATCGACTTGAGCTTCCTCGCCCCCAAACACTTCGATGGCTTCATCAAACAAGTCAAGCAACTGTCTCTCACGCAGCGCGAGCTTGAGGCTCTGCGAGAAAAGCGCGAGGGCGAGATTACCGCCAGTCTCACCAAACTCAACAACGACATCTACCAAAACGAGAAGGGTATCGGGGAGTCGGACCGCGTCTACCTGGTGGCCGCGTCGATCATTGCCACGCTCGGTATCCCTGACTATGTCGCACCACTGGACAAGGCAGACCTCAAATCGTCAACTGAGGTCGGTAGTCGCGACGGAGACATCATTCATCGGAAGATTCAAGCGTTCTTACAGCACAAGAATCTACCCGAAGAAAAGCGGAAGTTCGTCGTAAACACATTGTCGAATGTGCTGCTACAAGAGCGGATCAACAAGCCAGAAAACGGCGAGAGCCAGCTTCGGCGTATCTTCTCCAAGATCATCGACGACCTGGGAATTTACTACAAGATCGGCCTGACCACTGATTTCACTGGCCGCCTGTTCAACGAAATGTACTCATGGCTCGGCTTTAGCCAGGACAAGCTCAACGATGTGGTGTTGACGCCATCGTATGTGGCAACGCTGTTGGTCAGGCTAGCGCGTGTCAACAAAGACTCGCACGTATGGGATTTCGCTACCGGCTCCGCTGGACTGCTGGTTGCTGCGATGAACGAGATGCTCGCTGATGCGAAGAGAACTATCAAGTCCCCCGAAGACTCGGCTCGCAAGGAAGCTGAGATCAAGGCGAATCAGCTGCTGGGCATTGAAATCCTGCCTAGCGTCTACATGCTTGCCGTGCTCAACATGATCCTCATGGGCGATGGATCCTCGAACATCCTCAACAGAGACTCTCTTAAGGAATTTGACGGTGGGGACGCCCCATTTTCTGCAGACGCATTTATCCTCAACCCACCATATTCGGCACCCGGAAATGGAATGGTCTTTGTGGAAAAGGCTTTAGCAATGATGTCTAGCGGATACGCGGCTGTCATCATTCAGGGGTCCGCGGGATCCGGAAAAGCTATCGATTACAACCGGCGAATTCTCACCCACTCCAAGCTGCTGGCCAGCATCAAAATGCCTATAGACCTGTTCCTCGGCAAGTCAAGCGTCCAGACCTATGTTTACGTCTTCCGCGTCGGTGAGGCACACCAGACGGATGACACAGTTCGCTTCATTGACTTCACTGATGACGGGTATGAACGGTCAAACCGCAAAAAGGCACGCATCAACCTGAAGGATGTTAACCATGCGACGGAGCGTTACGCAGAGCTGGTTGACGTGGTGCACTATGGGGCAAAAAAGCTCCACCATATTCGCCCACAAGACTTCTTCGAGGGCGCCATCGACCCGACCAACGGCGCTGATTGGAATCAGAGTGCTCCCATTGACATCACGCCAACTTTGGAAGACTTCAAGAAGACTGTGTCCGACTATCTCGCTTGGGAAGTCTCAACGCTCTTGAAGAACATCAAGCTGGAGGACGATCGCCTGGGAAAATAGATACCTCACTGCGCGCGCAACTTGATAGCGCACAGTGGGGAGAAGTCAGAATCGGCGATCTGTTCGATATTCACCCGACCCGTGCTTACAGGCTAACAAACGGCGAGCTATTTTCTTCAGCGGGGACCATACCCGTGGTTACTAACTCCTCATCGAATAATGGAATAACCGGGTTCTCCAGTTTACCCCCGACTGAGATAGGGCCAATGATTACCTTTAGCGACACGACTACAGGGGACTGCATTTTTGTCCAGCCGCGCCCATTTATCGGTTATCCGCACGTGCAGGGTCTCTATCCCATTGAACAACCTGGAGAGTGGGATTGTGCCTCACTTCTCTTTGTTGTTTCCCTCATGAGTAAATACGCACGTGGCCGCTTCAGCTATGGACACAAGTTCACCAGAGACACTGCTCGCGATATACGAATCATGTTGCCGTGTCAGGGGGATGGAAGTCTTGATTTTCAAGCGATGAGGCGTGTTGTCGCCGAGCTGGAAGCTCGGCATGTCGCCGAGCTGGAAGCTCGGCATGTCGCCGAGCTGGAAGCTTACCTGTCCTCCTCTGGTCTCTCTGATTACGCTCTCAGTGAGGTCGATTATCGAGCTTTGTCTTCCCTCACTTCTGCTAACTGGGCTTCCTTCAACCTCAAGGAGCTTTTCGGCCCGGCCACACGCGGGAAGCGGCTCAAGTCTGCGGACCGAACGGCAGGGGTTTTGCCGTTCGTGACAGCGGGTGAGTCTGATACGGGAGTTTCGGCCTTCATCGGCAACAACGTGCAGGTATTCCCCGCCGGTTCGTTCACTATCGACATGTTTGGTTCTGCCAAGTTCCGCAACTACAACTACGGCGGCGACGACCATGTGGCTGTGGTACACACAGAAAAACTCACGCGCAATGCAGCGATTTTTGTCACTGGCGCGGCGCACAAAGCAGCCCACACTGGGGCATTTGATTATGGGCGGAACTTCTACGCGAAAGATGCCGATGCACTGGAGATCTCTTTGCCCACAAAGAACGGCAAGCCTGACTGGGATCTCATGGATGCCATTGTTAGCGCTGCTCACAAGCTGGTGGTACAGGGCGTCGCCGAATTCGCTGCCCGCGAGATTGCGGCCAGCTTGAAAGTGACCGGCTTGGATGCCCAATAATCGCGACAATCCTCCTTTTGAAACAATCGGATGCCAACTCGATTAGCGATGCGCTCAAGCGAGGAGTGATTTCAGCCCATGAGAAACGGACACACAAGGGTTTCAACCACCCGCCGAGAGCGATCCTTGGACACCCAGCATGAGGCGCTGATCGACGCCGAGTGTGATCCCGACGAGCCGCACTCAGACACCATCAGCGACACTCAAAGGAGCCGCCCAGAGCTTACGGATGCGGCTGGAGTACATGCGCACAGGAGACACCGTCGTGGCGACCCACCTAGTCCGTCTAGGACGCAATATGTACGAGGCCGTCACCACCAACGCTAACCTTGCCGCGCGCCAGACTAAAGTCCAAGTACTCGATTCCGTGCTAGATAGGTCCCGCCCCGCAGACGAGGGGGTCGTGCACGTCATGGCCTCCCTGGCGGTGTGGAAGCGAGCGTTGCTGTAGGACCGTACCCATGAGGGTGTCGCCCACGCCCGCGCAGCGGATCTTAATCCCAATCTCACCAACGAGTGAGCCCTGCCGACGCGCCAGCTCACCAGCAGCGGGGAGAGCGTCGCCTCCATAGCGAGATCGTTCAGAGTCTGACGCTGGACTCTCTACCGGGTACTAGAGCGTGAGGCGCCACCTAGAGCCACCCAATACAAAGAAGGCACCGCCCTGATGGGCGGTGCCTTCTTTTCGGCCTAGGCCAGTAGTACGGCAAGCACGAAGTATCTCCGCATCAAGCGGGGTCGAGCCTGTGTACTCGAGTGGAGATGGGGGGAATCGAACCCCCGTCCAATGGCCGGCCCCGAATTCTTCTCCGAGCGCAGTCTACGTTTTTATTTCTCAGCCCCCGGCATTGCGTAGACACACCGCTGGATAGGCTCAGTTGATGAAGTGTCGGAGGCGCCCCACCAACATGGGCGACTCCCAGTGGCTCCCTAGACGACGCCAGACACCGGGCCGGAAGCAACTCCCGGGCTGACGGACTAAAGGTTCAGGCTGCGATATCAGGCAGCGAGAACGTAGTCGGTGCGATTCTGTTCGGCACCTATTGGTTTGCACGCATCGTTAACGAGTTGAGCGTACATTCTCGGCTCGCTTCACTTCGATCGACGACCACTGTCGAAACCGATCATCCCCTCTTGAGTTTTCAACTCCCCCAACGCCCGCGTTGCCGCAGACCGTCGGACACATCAGTTTACGCCCACAGCCCCCGCCCGTCAAGGGAAAAACCGACGCCTCAGAGCAGCTTCGTGGACTCCAGTTTCTCGACCATGCGCCGATTCTTGCGCACCAGCAGCGGGCGCAGCGCCAGCCCCAGGAACGCGGCGAACAGGATGAAGGAGGCGAGGAACCACATGGCGTCCCCGTACTCGTGCCCCGCGTACCCGGCGATCGACGCGCGCAGCGCCGTGATGGCGTGCGTGGCCGGCAGGAACGGGGAAACGGAGGAGAAGAAGGACGGCAGGATCGCCAGCGGGAACGCTCCCCCGGCGCCCGAGATCTGCAGGACCAGGAGCAGCACGCCCAGGGCCTTGCCCGCGTTCCCGAACGTGGCGATGAGCGTGTACAGGAGGAATGAGAACACGACGGCCGTCAGCCACAGGGTGCCCATGAACTGCAGAGGGTGCGCGTGCTGAACCTTCAGGAAGTACAGGTCCCCGAGCCCCACCAGGGTCGCCTGGGTGAGCGCGATCGTCCCGAAGATCAGGTAGCGGCCCAGGTACCCGGCCGCCAGGCCGACGGGCTTAGCCGTCAGGGTTGCACGCAGCGAGTCACCCTCGGGCAGGCCGTCGGCAACGTTGGAGTCCGTGACGTCCGAGCGCAGCGACACGACCATCAGAATAGAGCCAACCCACAGCGCCAAGATCGTGTACAGGGGCGCCATCTGGGAGCCGAAGTTTGCGACCGGGTAGACGGGAGTTTTCTCCACGCCGACGGGGGCCGCAATGGCCGCAGCCAGGGCCTCGGGATTATTCCCGATGATCGTTCCCAGCGTCGTCAGGTCTCCACTGGCAAGCGCCTCACTGATCGAGGAGTGCAGGGAGTCGAGCTTACCTGCGGCCTCGCGCAGGCTCGTGGCCGCGCCACTCAGGTTGTCACGCAGCTGGGTCAGCCCCTCGCGCGCGCTCCCGCTTCCGTTCGAAGCCGTGGACGTCGCGCCCTCCAGGGACGTGCGCGCGGCACTCAGGGACGACTGGGCCGAGGCCAGGGTGGCGGCCAGCGATTCAAGCTGAGGACGCAGGTTGTTCTCGTAGTCGGAGGACAGCCCGTCCACCGCCGAGCGCGCCTGGGCGATCAGGCCGTTGACCGTCGCGTGCCCAGCTTCGGCATTCGCGACCTTGGAGTCCAGCTCTGAGGCGGCGGCGCGCAGCCCGTTCGCAACCTCGGTCAAACGGTCGGAGGCCGCCTGCAGGCGGTCCAGCGAAGACTGGGAGACGGGCGAGCCCGGCAGCGCCTCGAGCGTCGACTTGATCGACGCGAAGCTGGTCGCCTGCGTGTCCAGCACGCCAGCTTGCGAACGCAGCGTCGAGGCCGCATCCGACGCGCTCGTCGATCCGTTCGCGTACACGCTCTCGACGGCACTCGACAGGGAGGACAGCGAGGACTGGGAGGAGGAGATCGCGTCGGACACCGAGGAGACCGTCGCCGACGCAGCAGATCCGAGGCCGCTGGCCCCCACCTGAGCACTCGACACCGCGGACTGCGCAGGTCCCTTCGCGCTCCCCAACCCGTCCACGAGCGTGGCCGTCGAGTCGATGAGCGTCACCGAGGAACCCACGAGCGACGCGTAGGCATCCGCACTGTCCGCCGCCGTGCGCAGGCGCGAGGCGACGGTCTGCACGCGGTTATCGAGCGCCGTCACCGTATTGACGGCCGTGGGAGCCGACAGCGCACCCCCGACTGACGTCGCCGTATCGAGGGCGACCTCGGAGAGGGTCTGAACGAAGATCTGATTCACCTGGGCGCTCACGGCCTCGGCGCCCTGCCCGGCGATCTTCGGCGAAATACCGTTCTTCTTCTCGTTGACGTAGTACGTCATCGGCGCGGAGGACGCTCCCCCGTCGAAGAACGTCAGCATCTCCTGAGAGAAGTCCGAGGGAATGACGATGGCCGCGTAGTACTCGCCCGAGCGCGTCCCCTCAACCGCCTCATCCTCGGAGGCAATGACCCAGTCGAAGTTGTCATTCTTACGCAGTGCGGACACCACAGAATCGCCAATGTTGACGTGCAGCGGCACCAAGTCCGACTTGTAGCCCGCGTCCGTGTTCGCAATCGCGATGCGCAGGCTCTTCGTGTTCCCGAACGGGTCCCACGACGCCGCCACGTTGAACCACGTAAACAGCGACGGGATGACGACCAGTCCGAAGACGACGACGCTGGCGATCAGGGATCGATGCGCGCGGCGCAGGTCCGCGCGGTAGATGGCCCAGATGGTCCTCACTGCTGCTCTCCCTTCGCCGGCTCCGACGCGCCGCCCGCGGCAGCCTCATCGACGAGGTCGGGGTCGGCCTTGTCCGTGTCCTCTCCCCCGCGATCACCGAGGGAGGAGGCCAGCGCCGACGAGATCGACGCACCCACAGCGGCAGCACCCAGCGCGATACGCGAGCGCGCGCCCTGCACGCGGCGGGTCAGCAGCGAGCGCACGTCCCCCTCGTCCATGGCGCCGAGGAGCTGCTGACGCGCCAAGGCCTCGCGCACGTACTGCAGGCCGATCAGGAACGTGATGACGAGGAGAACCCACACGATCCAGGCACCCAGCACGATCGGCACCTCCGCGACGTTCGCGACCGACAGGACGGCGAGCGCCACCGGCACGATAACCCCAAGAATGATCGCCACGCGGCGAATCCTCGGGTATCGGCGCTCGAAGCGCGCGGCGCGGCCGCTGACCGAGCGCTGGAAGCCGTCGTGATCGGCCAGGGCTGCCACAATCTGCGTCAGGCGGTAGCGGTTCGAAGGCACGCGCGTCGCCTCAGCCAGAAAGAGGCCAGAGGACGCCAGGTCGCGGGTGACCATCGCATTTAGGTTCACCAAGAACGGGCGCAGCGCGAGACCGATCGCGAAGGCTACCAGCGCCTCAGCACCGAGAACCGCCAGGCACGACAGGTAGGTGTGCCCATAGAACCCGGCCACGATCTCACGCAGCGCATTAACACCGTAGGTGAAGGGGAACAGCGGATGCAGGAAGCGGAAGAAGGACGGCAGCATCTCGATCGGATACAGGCCGGCAGAACCGGGAATCTGCATGACCATGATGATGACGCACAGCCCCTTGCCGATGTGCTGGAAGCACGTCGAGAGCATGTAGACGATCGAGATAAACACGAGCGAAATAGCGATCGACGTCCCCACGAAACCCAGTCGGGAGACCGTTTGAACGCCGATGACCAGGTCGCCGATCGACACGACGAGCGCCTGAATGACCCCGAAGAACGCGAGCAGCATCCACCGGCCCATATACTTGGCGGCCGACGAGATCGGGCCGATGCCCTCTTCATCCACGTCGAGCTTGAGAAGGAGGACAAGCGAAAACGCGCCGATCCACAGGGCCAGGTTAGTAAACAGCGGGGCCATCGCCGAGCCGTACGCGGCTACGGGGTACACGGCCTTCGTCTCGATCTGCGTCGGCGAGGCCATGAACGAGGCGATCGATTCTGCGTTGACCCCGAGAGAGTCCGCGAGGTCACGCAGCGTGTTCGAGGAGGACAGCGACGAAATGTCCGTCGCCACCGAGTCGAGGTCGGTCTTGATCGCGGCGACATTCGTCGAGCTGGTCTGGGTCGCCGTCTTCGCCCCGTCCAAGAGGGAATCGAGCTGGTCGAGCAGGCCCGACACCTGCTCGCGCTGGCTGCGCAGCGTGTCGAGGGAGCCACGCATCGACGAGGACGCGCTCGAGAAGTCATCAAGCGCCGAGGAGATCGCGGGCAGCTGAGCGGACACTCCGCTGCGGGCGTTCGTCACTGAGGCCGACACGGCCGCGGACGCGTCGGAGGCTGACGTCAGCGCGTTCGAAATCGACGTGGACGTGTCCGACAGGTCGGAGTTGAGGGTCGTCAGGCTGCCCAGGGCCGTCGACAGCGCAGTGTTCTGATTCGTCAGGTCGGTCAGTGCCGTGCCCGCGGCGGGCAGGTTCCCGATCCCCAGAGCGTTCAGTTCCGCGAGCACCTCACCGACCGAGTCGTTGATCGACGTTCCCTCGGTGAGCAGGCCGCCCACACGCCCGGAGGCGCCCTGCACCGCGCCGTCGAGGGTTCCCGCATTCGCGGACACGCCCGCAAGGGCGCTCGCCGCGTTCGAGGACAGGCCGTCGAGGGCCCCGCCCATCTGGCTCGAGAAGGAAGCCAGCGACGTGCGCGAGTCGCTCACCAGCTGGTCCGCCTGGTCCAGAGAGGTCGACATCTCGGAGACGGCCGCGTCCAGATCGCTCAGGGTCGTGCGAGCCGAGGCCACCGATGCCTTCGCAGCGTCGATCTTCTCCCCCATGCCGTCCAGGGTCTGCGAGGCACTTCCCAGCTTGGCCGAGGCCTCGGACACCGATGTAGAAACCTCCGAACGCTTCTGGTCAGCGTTGTCCGCGATACTGACCCCGGCCTCGGATGCCTTCTCCGACAGCACCTTGGCCACCGTCGAGACGAAGGTGGAGTTGATCTGGCGGTCGAGAGTCGTCGCGCCCGCCCCCGTGATCTTGGGGGCCACCGCGTTGTTCTTCTCGTTGACGTAATACTGGATATTCGGCTTGACGTACGTGCCGTCAACGATGCCCGTCAGGTCACGCGAAAACGACGCCGGGATAATGAAGGCCGCGTAGGAGTCGCCGCGTTCTACCTCGGCGCGCGCCTCCTGCGCGCTCACGAAGTGCCAGCCCAGCTGATCGTTCTGCTTGAGCTGAGTCTCGAGCATCGCACCGACGTTCACGGTGCCGATCTGGTCCTTGGTCGCACCCTCGTCTTCGTTCGCGACGGCGACGCGAATGTGGGAGGTCTGCGAGTACGGATCCCAGAACCCGACGATGTTGAACCACGCGTAGAGCGCGGGCACGAACGCCATACCGATGATGACGATCCACGCGGCCGGAACACGCAGCAGCCTCAGAAGATCACGACGAAAAATCCTGACGGAACCTCGCACGCAACCGCCTTCTTTCCCTTACCTGCGGGCCTGCTTCACGTAGCGACGCATCGCGCGCTCGGCCTCGCGCTGATCCTGCTTCTCGCGCAGGGCCTGACGCTTATCCCATTCCTGCTTGCCCTTGGCCAGGGCGATTTCGACCTTGACGCGGCCACCGATGAAGTACAGCTCCAGGGGCACGATCGTGTAGCCCTTCGCGGCCACGCGGTCCTGCATGCGGTCGATCTCCGCGCGGTGCAGCAGCAGCTTGCGCTTGCGCGTGGGCGCGTGGTTCGTCCACGAGCCCTGCGAGTACAGAGGGATGTTGGCTCCGTAGAGCCAGGCCTCTCCCCCGTTGATCTCAACCCAGGCATCGACGAGGGACGCGCGACCCATGCGCAGCGCCTTCACCTCAGTGCCCATGAGGGCCAGGCCGGCCTCCCAGGTGTCCTCGATCGTGTAGTCGTGGCGCGCCTTCTTGTTACGGGCGATCGTCTTCTTCGCGTCGGAGGCAGCCTTGGCGCGCTGCCCCTCCGTAGGCTTGGGCTTCTTCCATTCCTTGGGCATGCTGCCTCCTTTCAAACTCGGTTTCCGACTCATGCGGAAAGACCCCCGCAGCGAAATCGCTACGAGGGTCCATCCTAACGCGGATTACAAATAATCCATCGGTTCAACATAGCTTCCGTTCTGAATGACACCAAAATGCAGGTGGCATCCGGTCGCATAGCCGGTCGATCCAACCTCACCCAGAGCGTCACCCGCGTTGACGTACTGACCCGGGGACACGTACTGGGCCTGCATGTGCAGGTACTCAGTGATGACGGAGTTACCGCCGACGAGGCCGTGGTTGATATCCACGTAGTTGCCCGCCGAATAGTCCGACGACACCGCATTGACGTAGCCCGACGCCACAGCACGAATGATCGTGCCGCAGTCTGCAGCCATATCCGTGCCCGAGTGGCCCTTCATGACGCCCAGGACCGGGTGGTAGCGCATACCAAACGGGGATGTGACCACGATCGGAATGTCGAGGGGGCTGCGGAAACCCGAGGCCGACACGTACGAGGCACCCGACGCACGGTTCGCCTCGTCGATGGCAGCCAACTCCGCGCTGCGCGCCTGGTAGTCGGCTTCCGCCTGGTCGAGCGAGGCCTGGACCTTGTCCTTCTGAGAGTCCCATTCGGCTTGCTTGGCCTGCGCCTGCGTCTTCAGGTTGTTGAGCTCGGTGAGCTTGGAGTCGGCCTCATTCTTCGCAGCCTCAGCCTCGGCTTCGGCCTTCGCGGCCTTCTCCTCGAGGTCGGCGATACGGTCCGTGATAGCGTCCTGGCGCGTGGCCTGGGTGCGCTGGGACGAGGAGACGTCCAGCGCGGCCGTCATCGTCTGGCTCTCCGTGCGAAGCGCCATGTCGGCGGCCGCTGCACGGTCGGTGATCGACTCCGTGCCGCCCGCAGTCAGGGCGACTGCGACGGGGTCGACGTTGCCCTCGCGGTACTTGCGACGCACGAGGTCAGCGATCGCGCGCTGCGCGTCGTCGGCCTGCGTGGTCGCCTGGTTGAGCGACTGACCGATGCGGCTCTGCTCGCCCTGAGCGGCGCTCAGCTCACCCATGATCGTCGCGTGCTCGCGAGACTTCTGGTCGTACGTCGCGGTCGCGCTCTCGTAGGCGGCCTGTGCCACCGGGATCTGCCCGTTCAGCGACTGCAGGTCGATGAACACCTGGGCGAGCGACGCATCGATGCCCTCCAGCTGCGACTGCAGGGCGTTGACCGTCGCCTCGGCCTCGGCGGCCGCGTTCGCGGCGGCGTCGCGCTCATCGTCCGCACGTGCGGGCAGGGCCTGGCTCATCGCCGCAAATGAGGCGATCGCGAGGGCCAGCGCGCCGGCGCGCAGCGCGCGACGACCGGGACGATGCGAGGAGAGGGACATCAGACTCACGCCTTCGTGTACTTCGCGAGCGAGAACGCCGAGGCAATAACCGCCAGCGCCACCGCCGCCAGGACGAGGATCGGCGTCATGATCGCGACCTCACCCATGCCGATAAAGTTAGTCCACTTAAATGCGGGGGCCATCCACCCCTGGACAATGAAGTGCACGCCCGCGAACAGTGTGCCGATCGCGAAGCCGGCACCCACCAGCGCGGCGAGCGCGCCCTCGATCATGAAGGGGGCCTGAATGAACAGGTTCGAGGCGCCCACGTAACGCATGATCTGGGTTTCCTGCTCACGACTCATGGCGCTCAGGCGGATCGTCGTCGAGATCAGCAGGATCGCGGCGACGACCATGATCGCGCCGAGGCCCAGGGCAGCCGTGCGGGCTGCGCCCAGCACGCGGAACAGGGGCTCGACGACCTCACGCTGGTCGCGCACCTCGGACACGCCCGCGGTCCCGGAGAACTCCTCCTTGACCACCGAGTACTGCTCGGGGTTGACCAGCTTGATGCGGAACGCGAACTGGAGCATCTCCGGAGTCGTCCACTGGGTCAGCGCGTTGTTGCCGTTGAGACGCTGGAAGTTCTCGTAAGCCTCTTCCTTCGTCTCCTCGTACACGTTGGCCACGTACGGGGTCATCTCGGCGGACGCCAGCTTCTGGCGCACCGCGTCGATCTGCGCGTCGGTTGCCTCAGTCGCGTTGCAGTTCGCGGCCGCATCGTTGATGGCGCACATGTAGATCGTGACCTCGATCTTGTCGTACCACTCCGACTTCATCTTGGACACCTGCATCTGGGTCAGGCCCGCGATGCCCACGAAGAGGAGGGACACGAAGGTCACGAGGATGACGGCGACGCTCATCGCGCGGTTACGCGACAGGCCCTTGCCGACCTCGGACAGAATAAAACGAAGCTTCACTGGTCTTACCTCCCGGCCCCGTAGACGCCGCGGTTCTGGTCGCGCACGACGTCGCCGCTGGCGAGCTCGATGACGCGCTTACGCATCTGGTTCACGATGTCCGCGTCGTGGGTAGCCATGACGACGGTCGTGCCCGTGCGATTGATTCGGTCGAGGAGACGCATGATGCCCAGCGACGTCTCCGGGTCAAGGTTGCCGGTGGGCTCGTCCGCGAGCAGCAGCTCGGGGCGGTTCACCATGGCGCGCGCGATAGCGACACGCTGTTCCTCACCGCCGGACAGCTCGTGCGGCAGGCGCGATTCCTTGCCGGACAGGCCCACCAGCTCGAGGGCGTCCGGGACGGCCGTCTCGATCGCGTGGCGAGGCTTGCCGATGACCTGCATGGCCAGAGCGACGTTCTCGTACACGGTCTTGGAGGGCAGCAGTCGGAAGTCCTGGAAGACCGTGCCGATCTGGCGACGCAGCTTCGGAACCGCCCACGTGGACAGCTTGGACACGTCCTTGCCGAGCACCCACACCTTCCCGCTGGTCGCCTTCATTTCGCGCATGACGAGCTGCAGGAACGTGGATTTGCCGGAACCTGACTTGCCGACGAGGAACACGAATTCTTCGCGTTCCACCTCCAGCGAGACGTGGTCCAGCGCGGGCTGGGCACCTGGCGTGTACACCATGGTGACATCTTCAAAACGAATCATGGGACCGTCCGATCGGGGTCAATAGTCCCTGTCAGATTAGGTAACGATCGGGTCACGGCCCGGCTACGACACGCGGAAAACAGGCGGTGTGGCGCTCAGCCCTCCGCTGTGGGCGCCTGGACGCGCAGCCGACCCCGGCCTCGTTCATGAATCGACGAGGCCGGGGCCGGGTTGCGCGTATGGGCGACGCTCAGTCCTGAGCGGCCTTCTGCTCGTTCTTGCGCCAGCGGATGCCGGCGTTGATGAAGCCGTCGATGTCGCCATCGAAGACGGACTGGGGGTTGCCGGACTCGTACTCGGTGCGCAGGTCCTTGACCATCTGATACGGCTGGAGCACGTAGGAGCGCATCTGATCGCCCCACGACGCCTTGACGTCGCCGGCGAGCTCCTTCTTCTTCGCCTGCTCTTCCTCGTGGCGCAGCACGAGGAGGCGGGACTGCAGCACTCGCAGGGCGGCCGCGCGGTTCTGGATCTGGGACTTCTCATCCTGCATGGACACGACGATGCCCGTGGGGATGTGGGTCATGCGCACGGCCGAGTCGGTCGTGTTCACGGACTGGCCGCCGGGGCCCGAGGAGCGGAAGACGTCCACCTTCAGCTCGGACTCGGGGATCTCGATGTGGTCCGTGGTCTCGATGAGGGGGATGACCTCGACGGCCGCGAAGGACGTCTGGCGGCGGCCCTGGTTGTCGAAGGGGCTGATGCGCACGAGGCGGTGGGTGCCGGCCTCGACGCTCAGCGTGCCGTAGGCGTAGGGCGCCTGAACCTCGAAGGTGGCCGACTTCAGGCCAGCCTCTTCCGCGTAGGAGGTGTCCATAACCTTCGTCGGGTAGCCGTGACGCTCCGCCCAGCGCAGGTACATGCGCAGGAGGATTTCGGCGAAGTCGGCGGCGTCCACGCCGCCCGCGCCGCTTCGGATCGTGATGACGGCGTTACGCTCGTCGTACTCGCCGTCCAGCAGCGTGCGGATCTCCAGGTCACCCAGGTCCTTGCGCAGCTTCTCCAGGTCGGCCTCGGCCTCGGCGAGGATGTCAGCGCCCTCATCCGGGTCCTCGGCGGCCATGTCCACCATGGCCTCCAGGTCGTCGATGCGCTCGCTCATCTGCGTGATGCGGTCCAGCTCGCTCTGGCGGTGGCTGAGTGCGCTCGTGACGGCCTGGGCGGCGCTCGGGTCGTCCCACAGGTCGGGCGCTGCCGCCTTCTCGTTCAGCTCGGCGATCTGCTCGCGCAGCTTGTCCGGCTGCACGACCGCGACGATGTTCTCCATCGTGGTGCGCAGGGACGGGATCTCTTCAGAAAATTCAATGGCCACGCACCCAGGGTAGCGGATCGGAAGCCCAACGAGGAACGCTAAGGGGCGACGGTGGCGGGGTTTACTCCCCCGCCGACCTCAGATACGACGGCGCCCCGACGCCACACAGGACGGCGGGGCACCGAAAGAGAGAGGATCAGATGAGACCCATCGCGATCATCGCGTCGGCCACCTTTTGGAAGCCCGCCAGGTTCGCGCCCGCCACGTAGTCACCCGCGACGCCGTATTCCTCGGCGGTGGCGACGGTGGTCGCGTGGATGTCGACCATGATCTGGTGAAGCTTCGCGTCGGTCTCCTCGAAGGCCCACTGGGTGCGGCCGGAGTTCTGCTGCATCTCGAGGCCGGAGGTGGCCACGCCACCCGCGTTGGAGGCCTTGCCGGGGGCGTAGGCAACGCCGGCAGCCTGCAGGGCTTCGATCGCCTCGGGGGTCGTGGGCATGTTCGCGCCCTCGGCGACCAGCTGGACGCCGTTCTTGATGAGGGTCTCGACGCCGGACAGGGGCAGCTCATTCTGGGTCGCGCAGGGCAGCGCGACGTCACAGGGGACGTCCCAGATGGAACCGTCGGACACGAAGACGGCGCCGGGACGCTCGGCCGCGTAGTCGGAGACGCGTCCACGACGCACCTCCTTGATGTCCTTGAGCAGCGCGACGTCGATGCCGGCCTCGTCCACGACGTAGCCGGAGGAGTCGGACACGGCCACGACGGTCGCGCCCAGCTGCTGGGCCTTCTCGGTCGCGTAGATCGCGACGTTACCCGAGCCGGAGACGACGACGCGCTTGCCGTCGAAGCTGGTGCCCTTCGCGGCGAGCATTTCGGCGGCGAAGTAGACGAGGCCGTAGCCGGTGGCCTCGGTGCGCACGTAGGAGCCGCCCCAGGACAGGCCCTTGCCGGTCAGGACGCCCGCGTCGAAGCGGTTCTTCAGGCGCTTGTACTGGCCGAACATGTAGCCGATCTCGCGGCCACCCACGCCGATGTCGCCGGCGGGCACATCGGTGTCGGGGCCGATGTGGCGGGAGAGCTCAGTCATGAAGGACTGGCAGAAACGCATGACCTCGGCGTCGGACTTACCCTTGGGGTCGAAGTCCGCGCCACCCTTGCCACCACCCATGGGCAGGCCGGTGAGGGCATTCTTGAAGATCTGCTCGAAGCCGAGGAACTTGATGATCGACAGGTTCACGGAGGGGTGGAAGCGCAGGCCGCCCTTGTAGGGGCCGAGCGCGGAGTTGTACTCGACGCGGAAGCCGCGGTTCACGTGGATGTTGCCCTTGTCGTCGGCCCACGGGACGCGGAACTGGATCTGGCGCTCGGGCTCGACGATGCGGTCGATGATGGCCAGGTCAGCGTACTCGGGGTGACGCTCGGCGAGGGGGGCGATGGTCAGGAGGACCTCGTAGACGGCCTGGTGGAACTCGGCCTGGGCGGGATCGCGGCGCTGAACGGATTCGAAAACGGAGGCCAGCGCGGGGGAAAGACGAGATGTATCAAAGCTGCTCATGGCCTAAAGTTTACGTTTCGTTTACCCGACCTTCCCTCGCCGTCCCACAATGTGACCGTCGCGGACACCACTTTAGGGTGACCCCTGCACCCCGCGCAGGCGTGCACTCGAGGTCCTCACCAGCTCGGGAACCACCGCGCTGCGCAGCAGCGGAGGCAGGAGGGAGACCCTGGGGTGCGCCCTGACACCAACCTCCACCTCCCCACTGCTCACGCTGACCCAGGAGACGCTCACCCCTTCCCCGACCCGGCACGTCGAGTCCGACAGACCCGCGAGCGCACGGTCGACGCGAGAGCTCGCCGTCTCCTCGTCAACCCCGAGGTTTCCTCCCGCGAAGACCGTTGACGCGGAGGCTCCTGACACCCCGGCGCTGGCCAAGGCGTCGGCGCAGGACACGAGGCGGCGGTCCTGCATCGCGACCTCGGTGAGCGCGATCGACACGACGAGCAGCAGGCACACGAAGGCGCAGCCCGCGCACATGAGGATCCCAACGCGTCCCTCCTCCCCCTCATTCACGGGCGACCACCTCCCGCACGGGCGCGCGGGCGCTCGAGGATACACCCACGCCGAGGCCGCCGAGCCAGGCGGGCATGAAGGGCAGCGGGACCTGCACGGACACGCGCACGTCAACAGCTCCTTCTCCCTGCTGGCAGTTCTCGCACGTCGAGGCCACCTCGGGGGTCGCGTTCACGCCGAAATCCTCGACGATGAGGGCGACGGCGTGGGACGCATCGGCCGTTCGATCCGGGTCCTCGGCGAGGATACGTGCAGCCTCGCGCGCCCCCGCGTCCACTGCCATCGCCCCCGCGCTCACCTGGCCGATCGCGAGCACGATGTAGAGCACCGGGATCACGACGACGACGAGAATCCCCAGGAATTCGACGCTGGCGTCTCCGCGCTCGCTCACGGCCCCTCCACCAGTGCACGCCCGCGCACGGTCAGCCACCTCGGCCCGAGTCCTCCGACGAGCGGCAGGCGCGTGCGCACGGTGACGGTGAGGACGTCGACTCCACCGTCGCTCTCGCGATCCACGGCTATCTCGCGATCCTTCGCGGTCCCCACGAGAGAGTCGAGGAGTTCGCCCGTGCGCGCCCGGGCCTCGTCCTCATCCCCTCCGAGGAGGCCGCCTCGGCGCGCGCCCTCGGACGCCGCACTCACGCTCATCGTGCGCACGTGCGAAGCGAAGGCCAGCTGAATGAGAAGGAGGATGACGAGGACGACGAGGCCCTGGACGAGGACCGTCGAGACGACCTCGGATCCCTCCTCAGATGCCCGCAATCGAGTCCATCGCACGGTTAAAGATCTCCACGAGCCGCTCCGAGGCAACACCCCAGATGAGGACGACGAGCGCGGCCGTCATGAGGGTGATGAGGACCCACCCGGGCACGTCACCGCGCTCCCCGAGGGGAGCCTTCCTGAGAAAGAGTTTCTTCATGACTGTTTCCTTCCTTCACGGGGTGAAATCCAGGGCGATGAGCCCCGGGTAGAGGGCGAACATGACGGTAACGGGCAGGATGAGGAAGACGACGGGCAGGAGCATCGCGATCTCGCGGCGCCCACCCTCTTCCATGAGGGCAGCGAGGGATCGTTCGCGCTGGTCCCGGGCCTGATCGTGCAGGACCGAGGCCAGGGGCGAACCGCGCTCGATCGCCGTGGTGAGCGTGCGGCTCAGGCGCGTGAGGGCCGGGGATTCGGTGCGCTCGACGAGGTCGGCGAGAGCGCGCACGGAGGGCGTGCCGTTGCGGATGTGCCCGGCTGTCAGCGACAGCTCTGCCCCGAGGGGGCCTCCCGCACAGCCGGCGACGCGCTCGATGGCGGCGGGGATCGACTCGCCTGCGGCCACCGCGAGCGCGAGGAGTTCCGAGCAGTCGGGCACGGCGGCATCAATCGCGCGCTGGCGGGCGTTTGCGCGCATGGTGAGGAAGCGGTCCATGCCGGCGACCCCGAGGAGGGTGCCGACGAGCGCGCAGGCGCACAGGGGAATGAGGGAGGCTCGCAGGGAGGAGGCGTGGCGCGCGGCGACGAGGGCACATGCGGCGACGAGGCCTACCACCCCTGCGACCGCCTGGCGCAGCCGGAAGAGGGACACGTCCGGGTTCATACCGGCCAGGGAGAGCCTGCGGGCTACGGATTCAGTGGTGGATCCGAGGGAATCAAGGGCTGAGGTGCTCACGCGGCGCGCCCACGCGGCAAGTATGGAGGTCGGGCGCTCCTGCACGCGGCCCTGCGCGACGCGGTCGACGAAGGAGGGGCGGCGTGCGAGGGCGGCGGCCAGGATGAGGACGAGGCCCGCGCCTGCGATAAGGGCGACGGCCAGGTCGAAGGCACGCATGATCCACGGGTTCATCGCACGCCCCCAAGGTTCCTCGGGTCGGTACTCAGTCGGCCCATGGCCTTCATGATCAGGTAGGCGATGACGCAGATACCGGCCCCGGAGCACAGGACGGCGACACCGCCCGACGAGTTCCACACGTGTGCGCTGGCCCCTCCTCCCGACAGGAGAAGTAGGACGACCCAGGGGGCCGCGAGGCCGAGACGAGCGGCGCCAACCGTCCAGGATTGACGCGCCTCGAGCTCTCCACGCACGCGCGCATCCTCGCGCAGGAGCGAGGCGAGGTCTTGAAGCAGGCGCGTCAGGTCCGCCCCGCCGACGGATCGGGCGATGCGCAGCGCCTCGACGATGCGGTCGGCGACAGGGTCGGCGACCGTCTCTTTCATCTTGTCCAGGGCGAGCTCGAAACGGCCGTTAGCACTGTAATCCCGCGAGAACGCTTCGAAGGCGAAGCGCACGGGGACGGGCCCCTCTTCGGCCAGGTCGCAGAGCACCTGGGGTAGCGCCGTGCCCGCACGCACGCCGGACACCATGGCGTCGATAACCTCGGGCCAGGCGGCCCGAACAGTCTTCGCGTGTGCACCCAGGCGCGAGACGACCCACGCGTAAGGCAGGAACGCAACGCCGACGGAGACGATAAGGGCGACGGGCCAGGCTCCCGTGGCAGCCAGGATGACGAGCGCGACGACGATTCCGACTCCGAGGCTCAGCGCGACCAGGCGCACGGCCGTCAATCCGGGGATGCGGGCGCGGGCCACGTCCTCGCGCAGGCGCTTCCACGGCCCCCACGGGCGCCACGCCGGGCGTGGAGTGAACCAGGGGGACACGGCCATCACGAGGCCGATGCCGAACACGAGCCCGCACACGATCGCGATCACGCCGGCCCCCAATCCAGAAGGGACGCGAGGTCGAAGCCGGCGGCGGCAAAACGATCGTGCAGGTCGAGGCCGCCCGTGCCTCGTGCACACCGGCACCCATCGAAGCGGAAGAGGGTAGCTGTCTCGATCCGATTTCCTTCGACGCGCCCCGGGACCGCCATGATCTCGGCGACGTGGCGCTGCCCGTCCACGCCGCGCTCGACGTGACACACGAGATCAATGGACGAGGCCAGGGTCGGGGTGACGAACCCCGTCGTCACATTCTCCCCCGCCAGGAGCGGCAGGATCGAGAGCTTGTCGAGGGCCTCGCGGGCCGAGTTCGCGTGCACGGTCGCCATGCCCGGCACGCCCGCGTTGAGGGCCACCAGCAGGTCGAGGGCTTCGGGGCCTCGGACCTCGCCGACGATCAGGTACTCGGGGCGCATACGCAAGGATTCGCGCACGAGGTCACGCAGCGTGATCTCACCCGTCCCCTCCGCGCCAGCCGGGCGCGTCTGCATCGCGACGTGGTCCCAGTTGGCCAGACCCAACTCGAAAACTTCCTCGCAGGAGATGACGCGGCGCGACCTGGGCAGCTCCCCCGCGAGCGCGCGCAGCAGCGTCGTCTTCCCCGCCTGCGTGCCTCCCGAGACGAGGACGGAGAGCCCCACAGAGACGGCGGCCGCCAAAAAATCACGCATCGGAGGGGCGAGCATGTCGACCGCGACCAGGTCGTCCAGGGTGCGGGCGCGCTGGATGTGCTTGCGGATGTTGACACTCCACGACGATCCCGTGACGGGAGGGATAACGACATGGAGACGCTCCCCGCCCGCGAGCATCGCATCCACGAAGGGGCTGGACAGATCGAGCCTGCGCCCGGAGTGGTGGAGCATGCGCTCGACGAGTGCACGCACGTCCTCGTCGGTGAGGATCAGACTGGTCAGCTCGGCGACACCCGAGCGGGCCACGAACACGCGCGACGCTGCGTTAATCCAGATTTCCTCGACCGAGGGATCATCCATGAGCGCCTGAAGCGGGCCGAGGCCGCAGATGTCGTCCATGAGGTCCGCTTCGACCTGCTCGCGGGCCGCGGGCAGCAGATCGGGCGCGTACCTGTCGATGGCGCGGTGAATGAGCAGACGCACGGATCGAGGATCTCGAGCCGCGTCGACTCCACCCGCGGCTAAATCCTCACGCACCCGTGCGGCGAGCGCGCGCGTCGTGGCTTCCATCGCTGCGCCTCCTTGCTACAGACCAAGCCAATGTGTTGAAAGTAACAGAGTTTTTCGGCAAGGAGCAAACCCACATTCGTTCAATCCTCCTCGCGCCCGCGCGGGGAGGAGCGCCCGGGCCCAGGCCGCGATACGTTAAGGCAATGACCTCCCGCAAGAGCCCCCTCGAACTGGCAGCCCTGGCCACCGCGGCCGTCCCCGGCATGCGCGTCACCGCCCTGCGCCCGCCCACCTACAGCGACGAGCTCTCCACCGTGACCGGCATCGAAGACGCCGCCGGACACCGCTGGATCGTCACCTGCCCCCACGAGGAGGTCTCCGGACCCGCACTCGAGGCGACCTCCGGCATCCTGGACCGGCTCGGCCAGGCACACGACCACGACTACATTCCCTTCGACGTGCCGCGCCTGGCGGGTCAGGTAAAGATCAGCGACGGCAGTACCGTCTACGTCCACCGCGACCCGGGTGGCACCGCCCCCACGGACGAGGACCTCGACACCGATCCCCTGCTGCCCGCATCCCTCGGACGCGCCCTCGCGGCCCTGCACAACCTCCCCGAGACCGTCTTCTCCTCGATCGGCCTGCCCAGCTACACGGCCATCGAGTGCCGCGACCGGAACCTCGCCCTCCTCGACGAGGCCGCCCGAGAAGTCGCCATCCCCGCCGCCCTGTGGAGCCGCTGGGAGGCAGCCCTCGAGGACGTCTCCCTGTGGCGCTTCCCCTCCGCGCCCATCCACGGCGACATCCAGGAGCGATGCCTGTCCGTCAAACGCGGCTCGCTCCTCGCCATCGGCGGCTGGACCAGCGCACACGTCGGCGACCCCGCCCTCGACATCGCATGGGTCCAGGCCACTGCATCCGACGCATTCCTCGACCGTTTCCGCGAGACCTACGGCCACGAGCGCCGCGCCACGGACCTCCACGTCTTCACGCGCGCCCAGCTCCTGTCCGAGATCGCGCTCGTGCGCTGGCTCGTGCACGGCCTGCATGCCGAAGACTCCTCCATCGTCGAAGAAGCCCGCTCAATGCTCGACGACCTGGCTAAGGACCTCGACGGCGAGCCCCTGCTGCCCTCGCACGCATCCGCGATGGGGGCGCGCATCTCCCTGACCCCCATCGAATCCCCCTCCGCCTCGCCGATCGAGGCCTCGGCACCAACCCCGAGCGCCTCGGAGGACGACGACTCCAACGAGCCCACCGTCCCCGTGTCACGCCCAGCCTCCGCGCTCAAGCGAAAGCTCGCCGAGGGCGAAGTCGACCCGGCCGCCCCCACCGAGCGCCTCAGCCTCGGCCCCGACGGCACGCTGCTGCGCTAACCGCGCCGCCCCGCACGCGGAACGACCACCCAGGGGCGCTCCCACGTCATCAACCGGGGCCCGTCAGGTTTCCACCTGACGGGCCCCGGCCTCGTTTATTGTCTTGAAAGCGCGCGCCTCAGCGGGACTGACCATCCCCCTGACGAGACGCCTCGAGAGCATCGACGCGGCGCTGCAAATCCTCCATTTGGAGGCGCAGAATCGCGGCCTCCTCAGTCAGGCGACGGCGATCCTCATCCGAACGCGACAGGTCCACCGAGAAACGCAGCGACAGCAGCAGCAGGACCACGCCGGCCAGGAAGAAGCCCAGGTTCAGCGGAACGACAACGCCCAGCTGGATCGCACTCCACTTCAGGATCGGCGGGAAGATGGACAGCAGCGCCGTAAAGAAAGCGATGCAGTACCACCACAGGCCGTAGCGTTCCTTCAGGCCCGAGTTACGCATCTTGACGAACACCATCACCAGGATGATGATCGCGAACACCAGTCCAAGCACGTACGTGGGGCTCATGCGTTCTCCTCCGGCGCCGGGGCGACCTTCTCACCGGGGCGCGACAGGGAGACCGCGAGGGCCATCGTCGCGCGCACCAGGAAGAGCGCCGATTTGATCGGGTTGTGGGAGGGCTCGCCGCCCGCGCGCGGGTGCATCTGCACGCCGACCTCGCGCACGACCAGGTGCGAGCGCGCCGCAATGACGAGCGCACCGATCGTGTCACCCAAGTACTCGGCCGGGTAGTTGTGCGCGAAGAGCGAGAGCGCACGGGGACCGTAGAGCTTGAAACCGCTGGTCGTATCGCTCAAATGAGTCTCACACACGCGCGAGAGGATGAACGAGAAGAGGTTCATCGCCCACTTGCGCGGGCCTCTCGCGTGGTAGTTGCCCTTACCCGCGAAACGCGAGCCGATGACGACGTCCGCGTGCTCGCTCGAGGCCGTCTCGATGAGCGTCTCGATCTCGCGCGGGTCGTGCTGACCGTCCGCGTCGAGCTGACACGCATACTCGTAGCCCATGCGCCGCGCGTACTGGAAGCCGGCGCGCATCGCGCCACCGACCCCCAGGTTGAGCGGCAGGTCGAGGACAGCCACGCCCGCGGCGCGCGCGATTTCGGCGGTCGCGTCCGTCGACCCGTCGGAGACGACGAGGATGTCCGCGAAGGAAGGCTTTTCAACCTTCACCATCTCGAGGACATCACCGAGCACCTCCTCCTCGTTCCACGCGGGGATCACGATGAGCAGGCGGGACTGAGCACTGGGACGGCTCACTCAGCGACCCTCTCGCTCAAGCAGCTCGAGCAGGTAGGCGCCGTAGCCGGACTTGACCAGGGGCTCGGCGCGCTGGCGCAGGCCCTCGTCGTCGATGAAGCCCATACGCCACGCGACCTCTTCGGGGGCGCCAATCTTCATGCCCTGGCGGGCCTCGACCGTACGCACGAAGGCGGTGGCGTCAGCGAGGGAGTCGAACGTTCCGGTGTCGAGCCACGCGGTGCCGCGCGGCAGGACCTCGACCTTGAGCTTGCCGGCCTCGAGGTAGGAGCGGTTCACGTCGGTGATCTCGTACTCACCACGCGCGCTCGGCTTGAGGTTGCGGGCAATCTCGACCACGTCGTTGTCGTAGAAGTACAGGCCGGGCACCGCGTAGTTCGACTTGGGGTGCTCGGGCTTTTCCTCGATGGACAGCGCGTTGAACTCCTCGTCGAATTCCACGACGCCGTACTCACGCGGGTTGGACACGTGGTAGGCGAAGACGGCACCGCCGTCGGGGTCGACGTGGCGGCGCAGCTGGGCACCCATGCCAGGGCCGTAGAAGATGTTGTCGCCCAGGACCAGGGCGGCGCTGTCGTTGCCCACGTGATCGGCGCCGAGCACGAAGGCCTGCGCGAGGCCGTTGGGCTCGTGCTGGACAGCGTAGGAGATGCTGACGCCGAGCTGGCTGCCGTCACCGAGCAGGCGGTGGAACGACGGAGCGTCGTGGGGGGTCGTGATGACGAGGACCTCAGAAATGCCCGCCAGCATGAGGGTCGACAGCGGGTAGTAGATCATCGGCTTGTCGTAGACGGGGACGAGCTGCTTCGATGTCCCCAGCGTAATCGGGTTGAGACGGGTGCCCGAGCCGCCCGCCAGGATGATGCCTTTCATGTTGCCTCCGCTTCCCGGCGCGTCCTCGTGTGGGTCGCGCGTCGTTGACAATTATCCCTATACAACAGTATTTTTCCACAACTTTGCCCCTCCGCGCGCCCATGGGGCGGCGCACACCGCCGCGGGGGTGCAGATCGGATAGTATTTACATGGAATGTTGCGTCCGCACAAAAACCACGCACGTAAGGAAGAACCATGGCGCCCACCGCTAAGCCCCTGGGGATTACGACCACGCCGATCCCCGGCTTTTTGCGCATTGATCTGACTGTTCACGGCGATAACCGAGGCTGGTTCAAGGAGAATTGGCAGCGCGAGAAGATGGTCGCGCTGGGCCTGCCGGATTTCCAGCCCGTGCAGAACAACATCTCGTTCAACGACGAGGTCGGGGTGACGCGAGGCATTCACGCGGAGCCGTGGGATAAGTTCGTGTCGGTCGCGACCGGCCGCGTGTTTGGCGCGTGGGTGGACCTGCGCGAGGGCCCATCCTTCGGCACCGTCTACACGACGATCATCGATCCGGGCGTCGCGGTGTTCGTCCCCAAGGGCGTGGGCAACTCCTACCAGACCCTGGAGCCGAACACGGCCTACACGTACCTGGTCAACGACCACTGGTCGCCGGATGCGCGCTACACCTTCCTGAACCTGGCTGACGAGACGGCCGCCGTGGATTGGCCGATCCCGCTCGAGCGCGCCATCCTGTCCGACAAGGACAAGGCTCACCCGCGCATGGCGGATGTGACTCCCTTCCCTGCCCCGGCTCCCGTGGGTCGCCGCGCGCTCGTGACGGGCGCGAACGGCCAGCTGGGCCGCGAGCTCATGCGCGCACTGCCCGAGGCCGGCTTCACGGTGACGGGCGTGGACCTGCCCGAGGTGTCGATTTCCGACGCCGAGCAGGTGGCCGCTCTGCCGTGGGACGACATCGACGTGGTGATCAACGCGGCCGCGTGGACGAACGTGGACGGCGCTGAGACGCCCGAGGGTCGCCGCGCGACCTGGCAGGCAAACTCGACAGGCCCGGCGATCCTGGCGCGCGAGGCGACGGCTCACGGCGCGACGATGGTTCACATCTCGACGGAGTACGTCTTCGATGGCACGCAGGACGTGCACCTCGAGGACGAGGCCCCCTCTCCCCTGGGCGCGTACGGCCAGTCGAAGGCGGGCGGCGACGCCGCTGTTGCCTCGACGCCGAAGCACTACATCGTGCGCACCTCCTGGGTTGTGGGCGATGGCAAGAACTTCCTGAAGACCATGGCGTCCCTGGCGGATCAGGGCACCTCCCCCTCGGTCGTGTCCGACCAGGTGGGTCGCCTGACCTTCACCTCCGACCTGGCCAAGGGCATCATTCACCTGCTGACCAGCGACGCCCCGTTTGGCACCTACAACCTGTCGGGCGAGGGACCGATCATGAGCTGGGCGCAGATCGCCAAGCGCGTGTTCGAGCTGTGCGGCCGCGATCCGGAAGACGTCACCGAGGTGACGACGGAGGAGTACTTCGCGGGCCGCGAGGTGGCTCCGCGCCCCCTGTCCTCCGTCCTGGACCTGACGAAGATCAAGGCCACGGGCTTCACCCCCGAGGATTCCTCGCAGCGCATCGACTCCTACGTCGCTTCTCTGCGCGGCTGACCTCTACACGTACGAGGGCCCCGGACGCTTCTGAAAAGCGCCCGGGGCCTCGCTTTACGCCTGGTCACTCATGGAAGGTGCGCTCATCGTCGCGCACGTTCGACTCCGCGCTGCTCTCGCGTGTCACTACCCTCCAGCGGAGGGCGGTTCTGGATAGGAAACACTGTTGTGGATAGGAAACGACGTTCTGGATAGGAAAATAAGCTATCCAGAACGCAATAACCTATCCAGATGCGCATAACCTATCCAGATGCGCACGCCCTATCCGGGCGCACATGACCGAGGGCAGCTGTGGGTGCTCAAGCACCGGAGCACAGCATCACTGGAGCCCCACACCACCGGGACACCCCAGAGCACCGCTACACATCCCCACCAATTCCGCACGTAATTTCCCGGCGGCTCTTTCAACTTTTGAAACCGCAACGTTGATATTCCAACGTTATCTTGACACCGTAAAACAAACCTCATGGGAATTACGTGCGAGATGAAAGGGGGAGGCAAGCCAGCGATGACGGCGCATTCCCACCCGAGAGGCCCCGGCCTCGTCGAAAGGGATGAAAAACCCTGAGATGCCTGGAGAAGCTAGCCCCTTGAGAGGCCTACACGAGCTGGCTGAGGATCTCCTGCGAACCGTCGATCTCCTTCACCTGCGCGACGAGCACGTCTGCGAGCTTCTTCGCCGCCACGTACTGCGTTGATTCGACGCCGTAGCGACTCGCGATGTCCGTCAGGCGCGCAGGGATGGTCGTGGCGCTGCCATCCTTCGATGTCAACATGTCCGCCAGGTTAAGCACCAGGAGCTCATCCGACTGGTAGTCGCTGTCGGGGTCGCCGTGATGGAAGATCTCCGCCCAGTAGGTGAACCCCAGGGAGCGCAGCAGATCGCCTCCGAGTTCCTCGTGCTCGGACTGTTCCTGAGCGAATTGATAGCCGACATCATGCAGGTAGCCCATCACGAACATCTCGCGGCACTTGGCGTCCGACCAGCCAAACAGGGTCCGCCCCAGCTCGGAGGCCTTCATCCCCACGCCGCGGCAGTGACGCAGCCGGTTCTCGTCCATGCCGATTGCCGGCGTCGAGTCATTCATCATGCGATCCTTTGCGTGCCGTTGGCCAGATACCGCAGGAGATCTTCGAGCCTGCGACGCTGAGAGTCCGCGAGGCGCAGATCGAGGAGCTTCTCCTTCGGCACCCACTGAAAACCAGTGGATTCAGAGTCGAGGGACACCTCGTGGCCCTCAGACACCCCGTGAAAGACGACGGTGAACTCCTGGCGCACTTCCCCGTCGGAGTATGCGATGCGCACGTCCGGGTCCGTGTAGGTGCCGACGATCCCGGTTACCCGCACGTCGAGGCCGGTCTCCTCCTTGAGCTCGCGGACCGCGCACTCGGCGAGGCTTTCGCCGAATTCGAGGGTGCCGCCCGGGAGCGTCCAATTCCCGCTATCTCGGCGCTGGAGCATGAGGATGTGGCCCTCGCGCTCGATGGCGACCGCTGCTGCGGGGACGATCGAGTTGGCGGCCGGCGCATCGGGAGCGTGGGAGTAGTCCACGCGCGTCGTCGTCAGGGCCGAGGCCAGCCAGGCCTCGACATCCGGGCCGGGGGTGACGACGTTCTTGTCGTTGGTGGAGGGAACTTTGATGAAGAGGATCTGCGTCCCCCGCTTCGAGCGCTGCGCGTATGTCGTCCCGGGTTCGATGACGTAGAAATCGCCCGCACGGAACTCATGCTCCTCGCCGGTGTCCGTGTCCAGGTACTGCGTCCACCCGGACAGCATGTACTGGTACTCGGTGGCCTGCGTATGAAAGTGCGGCTGCTCGCACGCATCGTCGGAATAGGACGTAATCCCGATTTCAAGATCGTTCGTGTCGTAGTGCGCGACCTCCTGTGGCCGAGAGAGGTTGCCCGCCAGGTACTGGCGCGACACGTGCTCCAGCGCCTGCCGAATCTCGCCTGACGTGATGGTGGAGAACATCGTCATCGCCTCCTTGGGGCCTTGTGTCGACTCTTCCTCAGCTGACGTCTCAAGACAACGAGAACGCCGATCGCGACGACCACGCTCGCCAGGCACAGGGCAAGCACGAACCAGAGCGAGGGAAGAGTTTCGCCCTGGTTGAGTCCAATGATGGACATCGAGAAGAAAGAGATGATGAGCGTCGGGACGAAAAAGACTGCGGACGCGAAGGTAAGGAACGTGTTTGTTCGTTCTGCGGCCTCAGCGTTTTCCTGGTTCGCAACGGCCTGGACGGACTGAGCGGTGTTCGCAAGCAGGCCGGACGCCCGCTCGAGCAGCCGTCGGTATTCTTCGATCGTCGCCTTGAGTTCGGCGACCTTGCGCGTTGCGAGGCCCTGCAGGGCCTCGTTTCCGGTCACGAGTTCGTTGACCTTGGAACGGCGTTCGAGGTTCCTGGACACGAGGAACGCCGTGGTCACGAACTGCGAGAGCACGCCGATTTCTCGCTGCGCCCGCCCGAGGCGCTGCGCGGCTTCCTCCGAGTCGTCGCTGATCATGATCTGGAAGGGTTCGTTCTCCCAGAATTCGAACTCAATCCGCCAGTTCTCGAGGTTGTATTGCTCGTACTTGATGGGGATCGAGAACGCCTCAACGATGTTGCCCACGTCCGACGGCTCGGTGAAGTATGCCTGCCCGCGGTTCAGCCAGATGCCGTTGTGCGGCCAGCGAAGGTTGTCGAGCTGTTCTGGCGAGACCGGCTGATAGATCGAGACGGTGCCGTTGCCCATATCGAAAATCCGGCACCAGCGGTGGAGTGCACGAAGCGGCTCGGAAGTATCACCGGAACGGGCCGGCAGGTTCTGGGTCAGCAGATCGACGTACCTGATCCTCGTGTCGGCGTCGATCTGCAGGGGCACGTTCGTTTTGTTCGCAGACACCCGCTGGATCATCTCCGGCATGGAAGCCATCAGCGCGCGAGCGACGGTCGATGCCATGAGCTTTTCAAGGAGCGAGGAGATCTCGCCGTCGTGTGCGCCGTCGAGCGACACCTCGAGCTCGTACCTGTCGATGTCGTTCCACGGATTCTCGCAATGGGTTTGCGCTCCGATGGGGCAGTACCGGTAGCTCTCGCCATCGTCCAGCGGGGGCAGAACGATCGGATTCTCGAATTCCATGGCCCGGCGATGCCAGCCAGACAGAATCACCGCCTGCGTCCCGTCTGTGTACTGGCACTTCAGCAGGAAGCTCGGGCCCGCGTCCCAGAGCTGAGGATCAGACGCGTACGTCTCGCTGTAGGAGCTCATCGCCCGGGCACCTCCATTCACAGTCGTTGACACGTAGTAGTCCGCAGCCATGCGGCCCGAGGCCGTGGGGACACACCGCTCTTTGAGATTGTAGTCGGTCGCGCAGATGCCGCACCGGAGGGCACCATATGTGCGCGCCGCAGATAAACGAGGCCGGGGCCAGCCACGCTGAATCGCGCAGCCGGCCCCGGCCTCGTCACGGAAGAACTCTCAGAAGTACGCCTTCATCATGGACACCAGGTCATAGCCATAGTTCTTGGCAGCGGCCCAGCCGGTGCGGTTGGGGTTCTCCTGGATGCCCAGGTACTCGACCACCGGGGCCGCACCCTTACGCACGTAGGTAAAGCGCGGGTCGACGACCGTGTTTGCGAGCGACGCCGTGGTCACCGAGGAGTCCGCGTAGGCGCGCAGGTGCTGGACCTGCGCGCGGATGCCCGTGCGAACGTCCGAGAAGGAGGCGCCCTTCGCGCCGCCGCCGACCGCGCCAATGCCGGAGAAGTTGTACTGGCTGACGGTCACGTCGCCGCCGAATCGCAGCCAGCCCGTCTCCTTCATCGCCTGGACGAAGACCAGCTCGGGGGACACACCCTCGGCCACGGCCTCGTCGTAGACGATGGACGCGAAGTCGCGGATCGTCGGCGCACCGCCAGCGGCCAGGGCGCTCGGGTAGCTGTAGCCGGCCTGATCCCAGGCGTCTTCCATCGCGTCGATAATCTCCGCGCGCGAGGCGGTAGGCGCACTCATGATGAGGCGCTGACCGGACGCGTTCGTGACGGAGGCGCTGCGCGAGGCGCTGCGGGAGGCCGCCGGAGCCTCGCTGCCGTCCGCGTAGCCGAGCCACGCGCCGGAGGAAGCGAAGTTCGATGCGCGGCCCTCAACGGTGACCGTGCCCGTCGCCATGGCGCCCGAGTTCGGGTCCAGCCAGTACCAGGCGCCATCCAGGAGCCAGCCGGTGCTCATCGCGCCGGAGGAGTTCAGGTGGTACCAGGTGTCGCCCACCTTGGTCCAGCCGGTCATCATGGCGCCCTCACCATCCAGGTAGTACCACTTGCCGGCGTCGAGGAGCCAGCCGGTGACCATCTGGCCGCTGGATCGCATGTAGTACCAGCGGTTGTCATCCTCAGTCAGCTGCCAGCCGGTGAGCATGCGCGCGTCGTCCTCGAAGAGGTACCAGGCGCCATCAACGTTGGTCCAGCCAGTCGCGGCCGCACCGTTGGCGCGGAGCCAGTACCAATTGTTGCCATCCTTGAGCCAGCCGGTGACCATGACGCCGTCGGCGTTCATGTAGTACCAGGAGCCGGCGACCTTCACCCAGCCGGTGGCCATGTCGCCGTCAGGACGCAGGTAGTACCACTTGCCGTCTTCCTTCTTCCAGCCCGTCACCATGGCGGTGGAGTCGTCGAAGAAGTAGCGGCGTCCGTTGATGGTGGACCATCCGCGGATCGTCTGCTTGTTGGAGCCAGCCCAGTACCAGCGGCCACCGGCGGAGAACCAGCCGGTCTTGGCCGCGCCGTTGGAGATGAAGCTCCAGGAATCTCCGGTGGCGCGCCACGTGCCCTTGCTCAGGCCGTAGGCCTCGGCGATACCGGTCGCGTCAGCAACGCCAAGAGAGCGAACGAAATTCTCGTCGCGCAGGAGGGCTGCGTCGGATGCGGAGGTCACGAAGGCATGCTCGACGATGACGCCGGTCATGTTCTCTTCGCGCGACTGGCGGATGATGGCGTAGTAGTCACCGGTCGAGCCATCCGGGTAGTCGTAGTAGGGGTTGTCGCGCGTCTTGATGCCGCGGTCAGCCAGACCAAGGCCGGTGAGCTGCTTTTGGATAGCGTTGGACAGGGTGCGCCCCTGCGTGTGGGTGCCGTAGTTGTACGAGGAGGAATTCGGGTACCAGACCTCGGCACCCTTCGCGATGGGCGCGCCCGAGTTGAAATGGATGGAGACGAGGGCGTCCGCATCCGCGGCTGCGGCCATCTCAACGCGGCTGGACAGGTCGGCGCTGGTGTTTTCCGAGGGACGGGTGTCCGTCGTGCGAGTCATGACGACGCGCACACCGTCGTAGCTTTCCAGTTCTTCCTTCAGGGCCAGGGAGACCGCGAGGGTCAGGTCCTTCTCACGCAGGCCGTTTGCGACCGCGCCGGGGTCGGAGCCGCCGTGCCCGGGGTCGATGGCAATCGTGATACCTGCTGCGTGCGCGGGCGGCACGAGGGCCGCTGCGGCTGCGCCGAGGGCCAGGGTGAGCCCGGCGACGATGGTCCTCCACGAGGAGCGCATAGTGATCCTTCATGTTGCTGATGTGACAGTCGTGATTGTAGATGCTTATGTTGTAACTGTAAACATGAGAATAGTTACACGCACAAATTGATACGAACTGAAGTCATAGCTTTTCGCATGTGAGAAGAGGCCGGGGCCCCTCCACCAATGCTCAATCACATCGGGACGCACCGACGCGCCATCGAAAGCACTCATGGCCAGGAATAACGCCACTCAGCGCTTCAGCCCGAGGGAGAAAAACCGAAGGCCTACGCGAGCGCCGACCGAACCACCGCGGCCGCAGCGCGCGATGAGGCCTCGACTGACCGATGCGCGCTCACCCAGGCGCGCGCACCCTCAGCGCCCACCCAGGCGGCAGTGCCCGACGCGAGGCCAACCATGGCCTCGGCGACCTCATCGACGTCGAGGTTGCACGCGACCCCGAGCTCACCCTCCGCGACGTCGCTGGCTGCCTGGCCCGGACCCGCGTAAATGACGGGAGTGCCCTGCGCGAGGGAGGCGAGGATCTTCGTCGGGTAGGCGTAGTCGTATCCGCCCGGTCGCAGCGAGGCGAGGGTAGCGGTGGCTCGCGCCATCCACCGGTCCGCCTCATCGGCACTGACGGCAGGGATCATGTCGACGCCGGCCACGCCTCGCGAGCGCTCGGCGAGGGCTTCCCATCCACTCCCCTGCCCCACGAACACGAGGCGCGCGTCCCCGAGCCGCGCTCGTACGCGCTCGAATGCGTCGACGAATACCTCGGGGGCCAGCCACTGGGCGACCGTGCCCGCGTAGACGAAGACCGGGCCGTCGCAGGTGGGGAATCCTTCCGGGGTGCCGGTGACCACGGCGTCGGGCACGCGCACGCCGTTGGGGACGACCGCAACATCGCGCGCACCCAGATCGCGCGCACGACGCGCGACGCCATCTGAGACAGCGATGACGCGGCGGGCACCGCACAGCGCGAAAGACTCCAGCCCTGCGACCGTGCGCACGACGATGCTGGGCACGCCCGCGAGCGCGGCGGCGTCCGAGACAATGTCGGCACAGTAGTAGACGTAGGGGACGCGGCGCACCGCGCATGCAATGCGGACGGCGGCTCCGGTCGTGGGCGGAGGCTCGGAGACAACCACGTCGGGGCGCGGACCGGTGAGCAGCCGGGCGACGAGGGGAACATCGAAGGACATGTAGGACACGTATCCGCGAACCGCTCCCGTACGGTCACGCAGGACGGGGGCACGTCGCACCTCGACGAGGCCGCATCCCTCCCCCGGCTCGCTGCCGCCGTCTACGCCTTGACGGGCATCGCGAGCGACGGAGGGAGCCAGGCGCGAGGTGAGGACCCGGACCCTGTCTCCGCCTGCGGCGAGCGCGCGGGCGAGCGCCCCGAGGCGCAGCGCGGCGGCCGTAGGCTCGGGTGTAAAGGTGCGGGTCGCCAGAGTGACTAGCATGCGGGGGCGCTTCCCCCGCCGATCGTGATGCGCGGGGTGCCGGCCCAGGCCTCGGGCGAGGTGATGGCGCGGCCGTCGACGAGGAGGCGCACGCCGGACAGGTCGGCGGGGACCAGGTCCCGGTAGGCGGCGTGGTCGGCCTGGACGATGGCGACGTCCACCGGCTCGCCAAGGTGGTAGGCGTCCCACCCGAAGGCTGCCAGCTCCTCATCGGAATACAACGGATCGTGCACGCTCACCTGCGCCCCGGCCTCGCGCAGCGCGTCGACGACGCCAAAGACTCCGGAGAACGCGGTTTCCTTGACCCCACCGCGATAGGCGGCACCCAGGACCACGACGCGCAGCCCCTCAAGGGAACCGAGCAGAGCGGCGGCGCGGGAGACCGCGTAGGCGGGCATGCCAGCGTTCGCGGCGCGGGCCGCGGACACGACGGTCGCCTCCGGGTCGCCGGCCAGGTAGAGGCGCGGATAGACGGGGATGCAGTGGCCGCCGACCGCGATGCCGGGCTGGTGGATGTGGGAGTAGGGCTGGGAGTTGCAGGCCTCGATCACACGTGCGACATCGATGCCGACCGCGTCCGCGTAGCGCGCGAACTGGTTGGCCAGGCCGATGTTGACGTCCCGGTACGTAGTCTCGGCGAGCTTGGCCATTTCGGCGGCCTCGGCCCCGCCCATCGGCCACACGCCGTTGGGGCGCGGCAGGTCGTCGCGCTGATCAAAGGCGAGGACAGCCTCATAAAAGCGAACGCCGCGCGCCTCGCCGGATTCGCTGAGGCCCCCCACGAGCTTCGGGTAGCGCGCCAGGTCGGCGAAAACCCGGCCAGTGAGGACGCGCTCAGGCGAGAACACGACATCGAAGTCGCGGCCCTCGAACAGGCCGGAGACCTCCTCGATGAGGGGCTTGTAGCGGCCGCGCGTCGTACCCACGGGCAGGGTGGTCTCGTAGGAGACGAGGGTACCGGGCGTCAGGTGGGCGGCCATCGAGCGGGTCGCGGCGTCCATGACGCGGAAGTCGGGGCGGCTCTCATCATCGACGACGAGGGGCACGACCATGACGACCGCGTCGGCGCCGGAGATCGCCTCGGCGTACTCGGTCGTGGCGCGAAGGGCGCCGGAGGAAGCAAGCGGGGCCAGGTACTCGGCCAGGTGCGCCTCGCCCGGGAAGGGTTCAACCCCCTCGTTAATTAGGGCGACCACGCGGGGGTTCACGTCCACGCCAACGACGGTGTGCCCGCCGCGCGCGTAGTGCACCGCCAGCGGCAAACCAATCTTGCCCATGCCGACGACCGCGATGCGCATGCGGCTCCCCTTTCCGTCTCCGGCCTCGTTGTTCCCCTCCAGTGTAGTGCCCCGCCCCACCTACAATGGGAGCGTGGATCGCGCGCTCAATCTCCTGCTCTACCCGTCGAACCTGGCCTCGCCCGGTCGGCTGGTGAAGATCGCGCGCTCGTTGTCCCCGCTTTTCTCCCGCACGCACGTCGTCGGGATTGATCAGGGCGAGCTCCCCACGGACGAGGCCGTGGCCCCCACCGTGCACCTCACGAGGATTCAGGGCGCGTCCCTGGGTGCGCCCTTGGGCGGGGTGAGGGTCGTCGGGGCGTGGGGGGCACGCGTGTACCGGCGGTTCGCGAGGCAGCGCGTCGCGGCTGTCTCGGCGCAGAACCTATTCCTGCTGCCCCTCGCGCACGCGTTGGCGCGGCGCACGGGCGCGGTGTTCGCCTACAACGCGCACGAGCTGGAGACGGAGACGGTGGGGTCGGCGGGGCTACGTCAGCGCCTCCAGCGCGTCATCGAGCGCCGCTATATCCGCCGCGCGGACGTGGTGTCCGTGGTCAACGAGTCGATCGCGCAGTGGTACCGCGAGGCATATCCGGGCGTCGATCCGGTCGTCGTAACAAACGCGCCGACTGGCGCGGAGGGCGTCATCGACCTGCGTGCGCAACTGGGGATCCCCGAGGACGCTCTCCTGTACCTGCATTCGGGCTACCTGGCGCCGGGGCGCAACATTCCGTTGATTTTGCGCGCTTTTGAGAAGGCACAGAACGCGCACGTCGCCTTCGTCGGCGCGGGTGCCCTACTGCCCGAGGTCGAGCGTGCGGCTGCGAGCCACCCGAACATCCACCGCCTGCCTCCCGTGGACCCGGACCAGGTTCTGGCCATGACACGTGGGGCTGACGTGGCGCTGTGCCTCATCGAGTCCGGGTGCCTGTCGCACCGCATGTCCACGCCCAACAAGATGATGGAGGCCTTCGCGGCCGGGGTGCCCGCACTGTGTTCCCCCCTGTCCGAGGCCCGCCGATACCTGGGAGATCAGGCCGACACGTGGGTGCTGGAAGATCCGGAGCGCGAGCTCGTCGGTGCCCTGGAGCGCATCACGCGAGAGGACATCGCGGCTTTCACGGCTCCCGCGATCCCCACCTGGGAGGAGGGGGCCGCCCGCCTGCGTGAGGCCTACGAGCGAGCCCTCGCCACGCGAGCAACACATCAATAGTTCCCCCAAAATCTCGCACGTAATTTGGGTTCACTCACTTTTCTTAGTGCCGCTAAAAACTGCGAAATATCAAGACTTTTGACCTTGCGCATAAACGGACCACATGGGAATTACGTGCGACTTTTGGGGAGGGACCATCACGCGGTCGCCCACGTCTACGCCGCCGTCGGGCGCGCGCCGTCACCCCGGTCGTAGGCACGGGCCGTCAGGACAGCCATCGCCAACATACCCACCAGCAGCGCAGCCATGAGGACGCCCAGCACCGCGACCGTGATCTCCACTCCGTAGGGGCTGCACGCGAGCCACGCCAGCGGCGCCGCGCAGTACACGCACGCGAAGGCCAGCATGCGCCGCTGGTGGTAGGTCGCGACGAAGACGTTCGACAGCGGAGAGGTCGCGACCGTGAGAGCCAGCCAGGGCGCCAGGGATCGAGCGAAGTGCCCAGCTGCCTCCCAGCGCGCCCCGAACACGAGGGGGAAGAGCGCCGGGCTCACCCACGCGAGCAGGGCGAAAACGGGGATCGAGCAGGCCAGGGCGATGCCGCCCACGCGCACAACGACGCGGGTCATCTCACCGGGAGGGGTGTCCGACAGGCGCGGCAGGTACACCTGCGACAGCGCCCCAGCGATGAGGGCGACCGGGGCCTGCAGGGCCAGCCACGCCAAGTTGAATTGGCCGAGCGAGGCCACGGAATACGTCGCGATGAGCATCGGGATCGCGCTCGTGCGCAGCGCGTCGACGACGACGTTGGGCACGCCCACGAGGGCCATCTTGCGGTAGCGCATGGCCACCTCGCGCAGGGTCGGATCAGTGTCCTGACGTTCGCGGGCGTCGCGGGCGCGCCACGACAGGTAGGCGACGGCGAGCCCCTGGCCCGCGATTGTCGCCCCAATCGCCGCACCCAAGCCGCCACCAGCCAGGAAACCGCACACCAGCTGCAGCGCCGCGATCCCGAGGGCACGCACCACGGAGGAGCTCGCGATCGCCTGGAATCGCCGGTGGCGGGTCAGCCAGTAGGAGCACACCTGCCCCTGCGCCAGGAAGAGGACGGACACGCCGACGGCAAGCATCCAGCCCGCGAGCGGGCTTCCGTAGCGCGCACTCACCCACGGCCATGCGGCGGCCGCAATCAGGGTGGCCAGAGCGGAGGCAACCAGCACGCAGCGCGAGGCGAGGCGGGCCAGGGAGCGGGCCGAGGCCTCGTCCCCCGGAGCGGGCAGGACGATGCTGAGGTCGAAGCGAGCACCAGCGACGGCGGCGCCGAGCGCGGCCGCGGAGGTAAAGATTCCCAGGTAGCCCAGGTCCGTGTCCGTGTAGAGGCGGGCGATGCCGATCTGGGCGACGAAGGCGATGACCTGGGCGAGGAGGGTGCCGCCAAGGAGGGTGAACACCTGCGCGAGGACGCCCGAGCGGGCGGGGCGGGCAGGTGCGTTCGTCATGACCTCATTTAATCACCTGGGGCGCGCGGCTTGCCCCTAGGATGGTGGCATGCCCGCTCACCGATCCACACCCACCCTCGGGTGGAACTCATGAGGGTCGCCCTGACGAAGGGAACCCTGCTGGTTCCCCCGACCTACTTCGCGCTCTCGCACGCCCTCGCGATGCCGGAGCTCGATTGGCAGGCTTTCACGCTCGCGGCGCGCATCACCGATCCGTCCATCACGATCCCCATCGACGAGGTCGCTCCGCGCGCGCTCGGCAGTCCCCTCCCGCTTCGCGTGGCCGCGCAGGCACGAGGCCTCGGACGGATGCGCCGCGCGATCGCCGCCTGGAATCCGGACGTCATTCACCAGCATCAGGCGACCTGGTCCCTGCCGGCCGTGGGGGCCGCACGCGACACGGGCGCGCCCCTCGTGGTGACGCTGCACGGCGGGGATGCCTACCCGAGGCTCGGGCGCGGCGCGGGCGCCGCGTGGAACGCACGCAACCACACGTCTGCCTTTGAGGGGGCGACCCGGCTGCTGGCCGTCTCCCGTTACCTGGCGGATGTCGCGTTAGGCGCGGGAGCAGATCCGGAGCGCCTGAGCGTCCACTACCAGGGCGTGGACACGCACTGGTGGACGCCCGCCCCGAACGCAGAAGAATCGCGCGAAGAACCCGTCGTCCTGTTCGTGGGCGCACTCAGCTCTCTCAAGGGTGTGGACGACCTGGCCCGGGCGTCCGCCACCCTCATGGGGCGCCGCCCGCATCGCCTCGTCCTCGTGGGCGACGGGCCGCTGGCACCCGCACTGCGCGCACACGCTCCCGACCACGTGACGTTCGCGGGCCGACTGGAGCGTGAGGGGGTGCGCGCCTGGATGCGTCGCGCCCACGTCCTCGTCCTGCCCACGAAGCCAACGCAGGGGCGCCAGGAGGCCGCCGGACTCGTGCTGCTCGAGGCGCAGGCGTGCGGCGTTCCCGTCATCGCATATCGCACGGGCGGCACGTCGGAGATGATCGCGCCCGGGGCCTCGATGCTCTCGTCCGAACGCTCGCCGGACGCTCTCGCTCACTCCCTCGACGAGGCATTGGCCTGGTCCGAGGACGAGCGCGCGGATCGCGGGGCGGCGTGCCGGGCGTGGGTGACGCGCGAGCGCTCGCTGCGCGGATCTGTGGATCAGCTACGCGCGATCTACGCCGATGTGATGCGGTAGCGCCGCGCTCTACAGGTCGACCGAACGACCGGTGGCGGCCGAGGCGAGGATGGCCTCGACGACGCGCAGGTTGTCCAGGGCCTCGTCCATGGTGACGTGTTCGTTTCCCACGCCGAGGATCGCGTCGCGGAAACGCTCGTGTTCGAGGGCGAGGGGCTCGCGCTTGGTGAGCGCGTAGCGCACGACCTGTCCCTCACTCACCCCGCGGAAGGCGGCGATGGCGTCCCACTGCAGGGGCGCGTGGCCGTTCTCGTAGAACGTCAGGTCCCCCATCGCGGTATCTGCGACGAGAGCGCCCCGCTCCCCCGTCACGATCGTCGTGCGGTCCTTGTAGGGGGTCAGCCAGTTGACGAGGTGGTTGACGAGGACGCCGCCTGCAAGTACGCCCGAGGCGACCATCATGTCCTCGTGCACTCGACCCGAGCGCGCGGACGTGCGCGCGTAGATGCTCTCATAGGGGGCACCGGCCACCCACGCGGCCAGGTCCACGTCGTGCGTGGCCAAGTCTTTGACGACGCCGACGTCGCTGATGCGGGCGGGGAAGGGAGACTGGCGGCGCGTCGCGATCTGCTCGATCTCGCCGAGCTGGCCCTGGGCGATCCGCCTGCGCATGTCGATGAGCGCCGGGTTGCAGCGCTCGACGTAGCCGACGGCACCGACGAGGCCCGCGGATGCGAAGGCGTCGCGGATGCGGCGGCCCGCCTCCACGCTCGTGGCGAGGGGCTTTTCGACGAGGGCGTGCACCCCGGCCTCGGCGAGCGCCAGGGCCGCGGCCTCGTGATGGGCGGTGGGCGCGGCGATGATCGCGGCGTCGATGCCGGCCTCGATGAGTTCCTCGACTCCACCCAGGACGGGCAGATCGCCGGCGACGCCGAAGCGGTCACCGCCCGGATCCGCGAGCGCGACGAGGTCCACGCCGGCGGTGGCGCGGGCGTTGCGCACGTGGTGTCGGCCCATCGAGCCGATGCCGAGGATTCCGAGGCGAATACTCATGTCAGGCCCCCGCTTCCGCGAGCGCGTTCACGGCCTCGGCGATGCGCTCCAGCTCGCCGGAAGTGAGAGATGGGTAGATCGGCAGGGAGAGGACCTGGTCGGCGGCCTCGCGCGTGGCCGGCAGCTCCAGGCCGGGGGCGAAGCGGGCGAGGGATGGCAGCTCGTGGTTCGGGATCGGGTAGTAGACGCCCGAGCCGACGCCGTATTCCTCGCGCAGGGCGGCGGCAAAGCCGTCGCGGTCCTCGGCCACGCGGATCGTGTACTGGTGGTAGACGTGCACGGCACCGGGCGCGACGTGCGGGACGGTGACGCCGCGCAGGTGGGCGTCCAGGAAGGCGGCATTATCCTGACGTGCGCGGGTCCACGCGCCGACCTTGCTGAGCTGCACGCGACCGATGGCGGCGTGGATGTCGGTCATGCGGTTGTTGAGGCCCACGATCTCGTTGGCGTAGCGCGTCTCCATGCCCTGGTTGCGCGCAAGTTTCACGCCGCGGATGATCGCGGGGTCGCTCGAGGTGACCATGCCGCCCTCACCGCTGGTCATGTTTTTCGTCGGGTAGAAGGAGAAGGCCGCGAAAGCGCCGAAAGAGCCGACCGCGCGCCCGTGCAGGCTCGCGCCGTGGGCCTGAGCGGCGTCCTCGAAGACCATGAGGCCATGCGCGTCAGCGATCTCCTGCAGCGCGTCCATGGGGGCGGGGTGGCCGTAGAGGTGGACGGGCATGATGGCCCGCGTGCGCGGCGTGATGGCGGCTTCAACGGCGGCCGGGGACAGCGTGAAGGTGAGCGGGTCGATGTCGGCGAACACGGGAGTCGCGCCCGTGATGGCAACCGAGTTGGCGGTGGCCGCGAAGGTGAAGGAGGGGACGATGACCTCGTCACCCGGACCGATCCCGGCGGCGAGCAGGCCCAGATGAAGGGCCGAGGTCCCCGAGTTGACCGCGACCGCCTGTGCCCCGGGCACCAGGGCGGCGCAGAACTCCTCCTCGAAGGCGGCGACCTGGGGTCCCTGGGCGATCATGCCGGTGCGCATGACGGCTGCGACCGCGTCGATCTCCTCTTCGCCGATGAGCGGGCGTGCGGGCGGGATGAACGGCTGCGTCACTGCTGGTCCTCGCGGGTTTGATTGGATGTCACGGTGTTCTTCGGGGACGAGGCCTGGGCCTCCTCGGGAGACAGGGCACCGTCTCGCTCGACGTAGCGGCGGCCCGAGGCCGGACACACCCACAGGCGCTCCCCGGCCTCGTTCGAGGCTTCGTCGGCGGCCAGGAGCGGCACCCCGGCCTCGCCAACCCACCCGACGCGGCGCGCGGGGACGCCGACGACGAGGGCGTAGGGGGCCACGTCGCGGGTGACGACCGCACCCGCACCGACCGACGCCCACTCCCCAATGCGCACGGGAGCCACGCACACGGCGCGCGCTCCGATGGCTGCTCCGTGTTCCACGGTGACGCCGACCCGGTCCCAGTCGCTCGCGCTCTTCAGGCTGCCGTCGGCGTTGATTGCGCGAGGAGCGTGGTCGTTCGTGAAGACTGCAGCGGGGCCGACAAACACTCCGTCAGCCAGGAAGGCGGGCTCGTAGACGAGCGCGTAGTTCTGGATCTTGCAGCGCGCACCGACCCTCACGCCTTCGCCGATGTAGGCGCCACGTCCAACGATCGTCTCCTCCCCGATGCGCGCATCCTCGCGCACCTGGGCGAGGTGCCAGACGCGCGCGCTGGGGGCGACGTTCGCGCTGGGGGCGACGTCGGCGCTAGGCTCGATCACGGGGTCTCCCTGTCGTTGTCTGCGTGCGCTTGTGCGCGCATTGGGGGCGCGCGGCGCCTCGGATACCCAACACTATAGGCGCGCGGCCATCTCGATGTGCGACACTAGTCAAATGCAGATCGGCTCCGACACGTGGGTGGTGATCCCCGCGTTCAACGAGGCGTCCGTCATCGGGGGCGTCGTCGCGGGAGTCCGCACCTTTTTTCCGCGTGTCCTCGTCGTCGACGATGCCTCGAGTGACAACACCGCTGCCATCGCCCGCGCCGCGGGGGCCTACACCGCGAGACACCCGCTCAATCTGGGGCAGGGCGCTGCCCTCCAAACCGGCTTCGATGCGGCCCTCGCCCGCGGGGCGCGATACGTGGTTACTTTCGATGCCGACGGTCAGCACGACCCCGCCGAGGCGGCAGCCATGGTCGAGCGGGCACACCGGGAGGACCTCGCGTTCGTCCTCGGATCTCGTTTCCTATCGGGGTCCCCGTCGTCAGCCGGTAGGGTCAAACGCGCCATGCTGCGCCTCGGAGCTTTGGTGGCCCGGCTGCGCACGGGCCTGGATCTCACGGACACGCACAACGGGCTGCGCGTGATCCGCGCCGACGCCCTTGCCCACGTACACCTCACCCACGCGCGCATGGCCCACGCCTCGCAGATCGTCTCCCAGCTGGCCGCCTGTGGCCTGCCCGGCGCCGAGCATCCAGTGACGATTTCGTACACCGACTATTCGCGGGCGAAGGGCCAGCCTCTGCTCAACTCCGTCAACATCATGGTCGATCTCGCGTTGGGTGGACGATGAGCGCATACCTCGCCATCCGCGCCCTCCTGCTCCTCGCCCTCGCGCTCACCGCGTGGTGGCTTCTGCGCCCGGTGTCCTCGGCCTCGTCGCTCGCGATGCGCCGCATCGGCATCGGAGCGGTCGTCGCCGCTGCTATCGTGGCCATCCTCGTGCCCTCGCTGGCCAACACGGCCGCCCGTGCAATCGGCGTTGAGCGAGGGGTCAACCTGATCGTCTACGGCCTCGTTATTGCGTTGATCGCGCAGATGGTGACCGGCTATCGGCGCGAGGCCCGCACCGAGCAGCGCATGGCGGCGCTGGCCCGGTCCCTTGCCCTCGCGCACGTCCTTCCGCCCGACGATCCGGGGGACGCGAACACCGAGACGAGCAGCTCACACGCTGATACGAGCGGAGTGGAACGCGCCGCTAACGGCCCTGCTTCACCGACAAACACGTCAGATAACGATATGGTTACGAATGATGAGTAACGTGAATCTGCGACCGATCCAGCACTCGGCCGTCAACTTTGGACGCTTCGGCCTCCTGCGCGGCGCGCTCGCCGTGCTCCTGGCCGGCGTGCTCTTCGTGGTGTCATCGGCGGGTTTCGTGTACGCCAGTTTGAGCAGCCAGTTCGCCAACCGCGTCGTCAAGATCGACGACTACGCGAGCGACGAACAGAACAAGGCCACCCCGGACTCCTTCGAAGGCCGCGCCGTCAATATCCTCGTGGTCGGCACCGACTCGCGTAACGGTGCCAGCGGCGAGCTGGGCGCGGGCGATGCTGACGATGTTCCCGGCCTGCGCAACGACTCGACGATGGTGATTCACGTCAGCGCGGACCGCTCCCGTGTGCAGATCGTTTCCATCCCCCGCGACACCCTCGTGGACATTCCGGCGTGTAAGCACCGCGATGGCACCACCAGCGAGCCGACCACGGACGACATGTTCAACAACGCGATGGTCTACGGCGCGAACGGTGGCGATGAACCGGAAGACATCGGCCCCGGCATCGCGTGCGTGCGTTCGACCGTCGAAAAGCTCTCCGGCATGTCGATCGACGCCTTCATGGTCGTTGATTTTGCGGGCTTTGTTAACATGATCGACGCCCTGGGCGGCGTCTGGTTCAACATCCCCGAGCGCATCGACGATGACTCGGCCCAGCTCTACATCGACGAAGGCTGCTGGAAGTTGTCGGGCACGCATGCGCTGGCCTACATGCGCTCGCGTAAGGGCCAGGGCGACGGCTCCGACATTTCCCGTATCGGTCGCCAGCAGCAGCTGATTTCCGCGATGCTGCGCGAGCTGCAGGACAAGAACTACGTGACGGATCCCGGCTCGCTCATCAGCTTCCTACAGGCCGCGATTTCCTCCGTGAACGTGTCCCCCAACCTGGGCAACGCCAGCGCGGACGCATCCCTGCTCATCAACGTCCTGCAGAACATCGACCGTTCCAACATTCAGTTCGTGACGATGCCGGTCGAGGAGCCCTCCTGGGATCCGAACCGCCGTATCCCCTCTGAGCCGATGGCCCGCAACGTGTGGAACGCCCTGAAGAATGACCAGGCTCTGCCCGTGGGCACGACCTACACGGACGGCAACGGCGCGCAGCTCGTGGTCCCCGATCCGACCGCGACGACGGCTCCTTCGACGCCCGCTCCGACGCAGGCGCCGACCACCGACCCCAGCTCGGAGGGCGCCACCACGGATAACACCGCGCAGTCCGCCTCCGTCGCGAATAACGCGGCGAACGAGGAAGCCGCCAAGCAGACCGCCGCCACCTGCCCGCCGAAGAACCAATGAGCAATCCTCCTTCATTTACGCCTGACCCGAAGCGACGCCGCCCCGGATCCGACGATGCTCACGTCGTCGGTGAGGAGGTGCGCGGTGGCGCGCCCACTCCCCCGCCGGAGGCTCTGGCCCCGCAGATGTGGAGGATCTCGGACGACGAGGCCGCGGCTGCTCGCCCGCTGATGCCCCGCACGCTGGATCAGCCGCAGAGGGACTCTCAGTCGATTTTCCCTCGCCGCACCCCGGCCCAGCAGCCGCCGTCGTTCCAGCCGGCCTCGGCGGCCAACCCGCCGTCCTACGCGCCGGGTTCCGGCCGTTCGTCCGGCTCGGGCACGTACGCGCCGTCGGGCAACGGGCCCCGACAGGTGACGATCAATCGCTCCCAGAGTGCACCCGCGCAGGCCCCCGCGCCGGCCGCGCCGGTCGCTCCCACGGCGCCTGCTGCGAAGCCGAGGCGACGCAAGCGCCGCCATCCGATTCTCAAGACCCTGTGCCTGTTCTTGGTCCTCGTCCTCGCGTGGGGCGGATTCCTCATGTGGGACGCCAACACGAACATGGGACGCGTGAGCGCCCTCTCGGGGGCCGCCGACACTCCGGGCACGACCTACCTGCTGGCGGGTTCCGACTCGCGCGCCGACGGCGCCGTCCAGGACGGCTTCAACGAATCCGAGCGCGCCGACTCGATCATGCTCGTCAACGTCGCCCCGAACGGGCAGAAGGTCGCCCTGTCGATTCCGCGTGACACCTACGCGGAGATCCCGGGCGTCGGCTGGGACAAGATCAACGCCTCCTACGCATACGGCGGCCCGCAGCTGCTCGTGGAGACCGTGGAGAAGCTGACGGGTCTCACCGTCGATCACTTCGTGCAGATCGGCATGGGTGCAGTGCCCGACATGGTGGACGCGGTCGGCGGCGTCGAGCTGTGCTACGACAACGACGCGGACGACCAGTACTCCGGCCTGAAGTGGAGCGCCGGCTGCCACACGGTGGACGGCACGACCGCACTGCAGTTCTCACGCATGCGCTACCAGGACCCTGAGGGCGACATCGGCCGCACGAAGCGTCAGCGCCAGGTGATTTCGAAGGTTATTTCCTCAGCAGCCTCGCCCTCGACCCTCGTTAATCCCGCGAAGACCCTGCGCGTGGAGCGAGCCGGTTCGAAGTCCTTCACGATTGACGAGGATTCCTCTGTCGTGACGGTTGCGTCGCTCGTGTGGGCGCTGCGCGGCGCCTCGTCGAATCAGATGATGGGCGTCCCCCCGATCGAGTCGCTGAACTTCACAACGAACGCCGGCGCCTCCGCGGTCCTCCTGCGCGATACGACCGCGGACGACTTCTTCGCCAAGCTCCGCGCGGGCACCCTCACGACAGCCGACCTCAACCAGGTCGACGGAGGCTAGTCCTCACCCCGCAACCTCGCGCGACCGACCATACGAAGAGCTCCGGCCTCGTTTCCTTCTGAAGGAACGAGGCCGGGGTTCTTTGCGTTCTACGAGGGCGCTCAGGAGCCGGGGACGGTGATCGGGCGCGGACCCGCCTGCCAGCCCTCCCAGGCGGAGGTGAGGATCTCGTCGAGGCCGTTGTTGGCCTTCCAGCCCAGGTCCACGCCGATGGACAGCGGGTCGCCGATCAGCTTGGGCGGGTCACCCGCGCGGCGGTCCAGCTCCTCGACCGGGAAGTCCCAGCCAATGACGCGGCGCAGGCCGTCGATGATCTCGCGCACGGAGGTACCCAGGCCGGTGCCCACGTTGTAGGTGTGGTGGTCGGGCTGGCGGCCCTCGGCGAGCACATCAAGGGCGGCGATGTGGGCCTCGGCCAGGTCCAGGACGTGAATGTAGTCGCGCACGCAGGTGCCGTCCGGGGTGTCGTAGTCGGTGCCGAAGATCTTGGCGCTCTCGCCGCGCTCGATGCGGTCGAGGACCATGGGGATCAGGTTCATGATCGCCGGGTCGGCCAGGTCGGGCCAGCCGGCGCCCGCGACGTTGAAGTAGCGCAGGCCGATCCACTTCAGGTCCCAGGCGCGCTCGCAGTCGGCCATCATCCACTCGCCGATCAGCTTGGTTTCGCCGTAGGGGTTGATGGGGTGTCCGGCCATGTCCTCGGTGACGACTTCGGCGGTGGGGATGCCATAGACGGCGGCCGAGGAGGAGAAGATCATCTGATCGACGCCCGCGTCCTCCATGGCGGCCAGCACGTTGGCCATGCCACCGATGTTCTGCTGGTAGTACCAGGCGGGGCGTGCGACGGACTCCCCGACCTGCTTGCGTGCGGAGAAGTGGATGACGGCCGTGACATCCTCGTCCACCATGAGGTTGGAGAGAACGGAACGGGCTTCATCGGTAGCGACATCGAGGCGAACCAGGGGCGTGTCCCCGATCCTGGCCGCGTTGGAGGTGGACAGGTCGTCGACGACGACGACGCGATCCCCGCGCTGACGCAGAAGGCGGACAACGTGTGCGCCGATGTAGCCGGCGCCGCCACAAACGAGAATGCTCATGGGTTCAGGATACGACGCGTCGCCCCCTCGCTGCTACCCGCGCGGGGCTTGTGTTGTGCGGCCTCAGCGAGCCTGCGAGACGCGCTGGGCGAGGGCTGCTCCCTTTGCGCTGGCCACGTCACGTAGGTCCTTCTGGAAGTCGCGCATTGAGGCGCGCAGGGATTCGGCACGTTCCCCTTCACCAGCTCCGAGGATTCGGGCGGCGAGCAGACCCGCGTTGCGCGCGCCTGCGATGGACACGGTCGCAACGGGCACACCCGCGGGCATCTGGACGATGGAGTGCAGGGAGTCGACACCGTCGAGGTGCTTGAGGGGGACGGGCACGCCGATGACGGGCAGTTCGGTGAGCGCGGCGAGCATGCCGGGCAGGTGGGCTGCTCCCCCGGCGCCGGCGATGATGACGCGCAGGCCGCGCTCCGAGGCGGATCGGCCGTAGGCCACCATGTCCTCGGGCATACGGTGGGCGGAGACGACGCCAACCTCGCAGGCGATGCCGAATTCGGCGAGGGCGCCGACGGCCGCTTCCATCGTGGGCCAATCGGAGTCGGAGCCCATGACGACGCCGACGAGCGGGTTGTCGCCGGTGGCGGTCAGCTGGATGTCGAGCTCGGTGGTCATGGGCGGTCCTTTCAAGAGAGGACGAGGCCGGGGCACCTGATCCCTCGGCCGCGGACGGGTGGGAGGGTTAGTTGGCGGGGGTCTCGCCCTTCAGGGCGTTGACGGCTGCCCGTGCTCGTTCAAGAGCGAGGGCGGGATCTGCGTCGACGACGGTGACGTGGCCGAGCTTGCGTCCGGGACGCACCTCCTTGCCGTAGAGGTGTACCTTCGCTCCCGCTCCCCCGGCTGCGAAGGCTGCCGCGAGGGCGCGCGCGGGCTGGGTGTGGGAGGAGCCCAGCAGGTTGACCATGACAGCGTGCGTCCCCGGGGCGCGCAGGTCGGTGGACCCCAGCGGCAGGTCGAGGACGGCACGCAGGTGCTGCTCGAATTGGCTCGTGACGGCCCCGTCGATGGTCCAGTGTCCCGTGTTGTGGGGGCGCATGGCGAGCTCATTGACGAGGACGCGTTCGTCCGCGCCCTCTCCGACGACGAACATTTCCACGGCGAGGACGCCGGTGACCCCCAGCTCGGCGGCGATGCGTTCGCCGATGCGGCGGGCCTCGGCGGCCGTCTCGGGCCGGATACCAACCGCGGGGGCCACGACCTCGGCGCATACGCCGTCCACCTGCACGGTGGAGGCGACGGGCCACGAGGCGATCTCACCCGAGGGGGTGCGCGCGAGGAGGGCCGCCACCTCGCCCGTGAAGGGAACCAGGGCCTCGGCCAGCAGAGGGCCGTTGCCCCACCAGGAGGACACGTCCGCGGGGCTGTGGGCGACTGCCACGCCATGCCCGTCGTATCCGCCGCGCGGGGTCTTGACGATGAGGGGCCATCCGATCGTGGCGCCGAATTCTGCCAGCTGGGCCTCGTCCTCGACGCGGGCCCACGCGGGGCAGGGGATGCCCATCTCGGTGAGGCGCTCGCGCATGGCCAGCTTGTCCTGCGCGTACAGGAGGGCGCTGGCCGGGGGCTGAACGGAGACGAGGCGGGCAGCCTCCTCCATCGTGGGGGCCGGGATGTGCTCGTGCTCGAACGTGAGGACGTCCGCGCCGTCGATCAGCGCACGGACCGCGTCCAGGTCGGCGGGCTCACCCACCGCTTTGTCGACGGTCACCTGACCGGTTGAGCCGTCCGAGGCCTCGACGAGGGCCCGAAGATTGATACCGAGCGCGACCGCGCTCTCCTGCATCATGCGTGCGAGCTGTCCGCCGCCGATGACGGCAACGGTGGGAGGGGTCAGCATCTCGTATTCCACGCCTTTCAATCTACTCCGCTCTTAGAAGCGCCGCGAGCGGCGTCCCATGGACATGAGGGGGCCTTCGGGCATCACGCGATCAGGGTCGAGGGACGCGGGAATCGCGGCAACCGAGACGGTAAACACCGGTGGTTTGTTCGTCTTCAGCTCGAGGCGCCCGCCCATCGCCTGGGCGAGGTCGTGGGCCAGGGCCAGGCCAATGCCCGTGGAACCATGCCCGGAGACGCCCTTTTGGAAGATGTCGGGGGCCAGGGACTCGTCGATGCCCTCGCCTTCATCGCTGACCTCAATGACGACGCCGCGCTTGGAGGTGCCCGCGTGCGCCCACACGCGCGTGGTCCCGTCGCCGTAGCGCAGAGAGTTTTCGATGAGGGTCGCCAGGACCTGCCCGAGCTTTCCAGCGTCGGCCAGGATCGGACGCTCGGCCTCGTCGAGGAAAACGAGGGGGCGTCCGGCCGCCTCAAACTGGTCCTCCCACTCCTCGCGGGCCGTGTTGAAGACCTCGAGAATGTGAATGGCCTCGGTCTGGCTGGTCTGGCGCTTAGAAACGTCGAGAAGCTCCGTGACCACGTTGGTCATGCGCTCCACCTGTTCGAGGCAGGTACGGGCTTCGGCGCGCACCTCATCCTCTGTGGAGATGAGTTCGATTTCCTCCAGGCGCATGGACAGGGCAGTCAGCGGCGTGCGCAGCTGGTGGGAGGCGTCAGCGGCAGCCTGTCGCTCGGCTGCGAGTCGGCCCGCCATGCGTTCGCCGGTGCGCGCAAGTTCTTCTGAGACCAGGTCGATCTCTTCGATGCCGGACTTCTCCACGCGGGCGCGCACGCCGCCCGAGCCGATCTGCTCAGCCTGGGCGGCCAGGTAGATGAGCGGGGCCGACAGCTCACGCGACAGGGAACGCGCGAGCGCCCAGCCGATCACCATGGAAGCAACCATGCCCCCGCCGAACAGCGCGCACGTCCACGCGATGCGGTTCAGAGCATTCGATGCCGACGCTGTGAGCTGCACGGAAACGCCGCTCGGAGACGAGGCCAGGGCGGTCATGGTCCGCCCTGGGAACGCCTTGCTGTTGGTGACGAGGTTAGCCTCGGGAACCTTAATACGGTAGCCGAGTTCGTCCCCGCGGCTGTTCGCCTGATCCGCCACGAGCGAGGCCAGGGTTGCGGGGTCATTCCCCTCCCCCACGGCACGCCTACGCTCGATGTTTTGGAGGATCAGCTGCGCCTGAACATCAAGGTTGCGCTGTTCGGACGACCAGATGGACACCGATGCGAAAAACGCGCCTGGGAGCCCCATCAGCACGCACACGACGGCGACGATGGAGACGATCATCCTCACCGCGCGGGCGCGCATGGCGGGCCTGTCTCAGCGACGCGCTCAGCGCGCGTTCTCGAAGCGGAAGCCCATGCCTCGCACTGTCGTGATGTAGTGCGGGTCGGTCGCGTCGTCGCCGAGCTTGCGGCGCAGCCACGACACGTGCATGTCGAGGGTCTTCGTGGAGCCGGTCGGGTCCGAGCCCCACACCTCGCGCATGAGGGTATCGCGCGCGACGACGGAACCGGCCTCGCGCAGGAGCACGCGCAGCAGGTCGAATTCCTTGGCAGTCAGGCTCAGCTCGACGTCACCGACGAACGCGCGGTGCGCAGCAACATCCATGCGGATGTCCTGGGCGCGCAGCTCGCCCTCAGCAGGCTCTGCGGCCTGGCGGCGCAGGAGCGCCCGCACGCGAGCGAGAAGCTCCGCGAGGCGGAAAGGCTTCGTCACGTAGTCGTCAGCGCCCGCATCCAGGCCGACGACCATGTCGACCTCGTCCGTGCGCGCAGTAAGAATCAGAATCGGAACTCGGTTACCGGAGGAACGGATCTCGCGGGCGACATCCAGGCCGTCCATGTCGGGCAGGCCGAGGTCCAGGACGACCAGATCAACGCCGCGAACATCCGCGAGGGCTTCAGCGCCTGTCGCGTGTGCGCGCACGTCGTAGCCCTCCCTGCCCAGCGCACGGGCGAGGGGCTCAGAGATGGCCGGATCGTCTTCAACGAGGAGAACTGTAGTCACGCTTGCATCTTAGCAATTCTGAACCAAAACTTGCACCTTTCTTGACCCGTTATGCGGGCTGGTCAGGCGCTCGTTCACACTGCGAGATGAACGTTATTTAACAACGCTTGAGAGCAGGTACGGCGAGACAGGACCGAAACCGCGCAAGTCCGCGGTCGGGAACTCTTCAAGCTCGTACCCGTCACCAACCTCACCGGCAGCGATGGCGGCAGCCGTGGTTGGATCGGTGAGGATTTTACCAACCGGCGCGATGTCCACGAGGCGAGACGCGAGGTTCACCGTGGGCCCGAAGACATCACCCGACCGCGAGAACACATCACCGCGCACGAAAGACGCACGCACGGGCAGCATTTCATCGTCGGCGTTCAGTCGCTCGATGAGGGCCGTGGCCACGCGCAGACCGGTCGGCAGATCATCGGCGATGTAGAGGACGGCGTCACCGATCATCTTGACAACGCGACCGCCCTCCTCGATGACGGCGTTACGACTCTCCTCCTCGAAGCGCTCGATAAGACCGACGAGGGCATCACCGAGGATCGTCGAAGACGACGTGTAGGACACCATGTCAACGAAGCCGAGGCAGCGGTTGAGCGGGAAGCGGTTATGCCGCTCCTCGTGCCCACGCTGGGATACCTCGCGATCAAAACGGGACAGGGCTGCCTCGAGCTGACGCCGCCAGGCGTATGTGAACATCTCCTGGAAGACGTCAATGTACTCGCGCATATGGTCCAGCACGTACATGCGGGCCGTCGTGTCATCCAGCATCAGACGACGCATTGAATCCTCGACCAGCGCCTCGAACTGCCACAGGGCAAGGCGATCAGCCAGGTGAGCGTTGGCGCGCAGGAGAGAGCGTGAGGTTGCCGTGTCAATGCCACCAGATTCAACGAGGTCGTGCCAGCGACTGAAAACTTCCAGGTCGCGCTGAGAGAAAACCTTGTCGTCTGCGGTGGGAGCCTGGAAGCCGAGGGCAATCCAGAAACGGAAGACGCGTTCGATAGGTGTTTTCGTCATCTCCGCGATATCGCGGGCCGAATACGTCAGATGACCACCGAGAAGCTGAGGAACGTAGCTTGTTGCGGTCAGGTCATCAGGAGTTGCAGGGGACGAAGCCGCGTGCTCATCCATCGCAAATCCCTCCTCTTTGGGCTGACTCAACACCACATCAGCGGGTAACGGTATATCAGATCACTTTTCAAAGTCACATCGAGATTGTGACCTCGTACGTAGACAATTGTAGTAGTCTGATGAGTTTTTCACCAGGGTTTTGCACGTTTACCTGCGAAAACCCGCCATCTTGCAATAAATTGCAGTTTGTCTCCACGCTTCTCGCGCGATGGTCCACAATGTCCCTATGCGCCTTGTTCTCGCCTCTGCATCCCCGGCCCGCCGCGCAACACTCATTGCGGCGGGCATCACACCGATCGTCCAGGTGTCCACCGTTGATGAGGACGCCGTCCTCGCTGCGCTGCCCGGCGGGCGCGCATTCTCAGGCGGAACGACCACCCCGGCGGACGAAGTCGCGGCGCTCGCCGCAGCCAAGTGCGCCGACGTCTGCAAAGCCCTGAGTACACCCAACACCAACACCGAACTGCCCGAGGGCGAGGCCGTCCTCGTGGTTGGCTGCGACTCCATGCTCGAGATCGACGGCCAGATGCTCGGCAAGCCCCACACCCCCGACGTAGCCCGCGAGCGCATCCGCGCCATGCGCCGCACGAGCGCCACCCTGTGGACGGGCCACTCGGCCGCGATCCTCACCCCGGCCTCGTCGGATGACGACCAGAGGCACGAACGCACGATTACCGCGACCGTCACCCGCTCTGCCTCGACCCAGGTCCACTTCGGGGACATCTCGGATGCCGAGATCGACGCGTACGTCGCTACCGGAGAGCCTCTGCACGTCGCGGGGTCCTTCACGGTAGACGGACTGGGCGGCCCCTTCATCGAGGGTGTGACTGGCGATTATCACTCGGTCGTCGGCATCTCTTTGCCGCTGCTGCGCTCCATGGCCATCGAGCTCGGGGTGTTCTGGCCGGACCTGTGGGATGCGCCGCGCCCCTGAGTTTCAGCGCCAATCACCCGCCCGTCGCCCCTTACTGTAGAGGCATGGACAACAGCACCGCATGGGGCATCGGCCTCGCAACCATCACTCTGGACGGAACAACGCTCGACACGTGGTACCCGGCCCCGCACCTGGGCGAGCCCGGGACCGACGAGGAGCTGGCGACCTCACTGTCCGTGCTGGAGCGCGTCGACGACGCGCGCCGCGTGCGCACCGTCGTCGTGACCACCACGATTGACCTGCAGGAAGCCCCCGCTTCGACGGAGGACGCCTACCTGCGTCTGCACCTGCTCTCCCACCGCCTGGTTCAGCCCAACACGATCAACCTGGACGGCATCTTCGCCGTGCTGCCCAACGTCGTGTGGACAGATGCCGGCCCGTGCGCCGTTGCCGACTTCGAGGCCACCCGCCTGCGCCTGCGCGCTCGCGACGGCCACCCCGTCACCGTGCAGGGCGTCGACAAGTTCCCGCCGATGGTCAACTACGTGCTGCCCTCCGGCGTTCGTATCGCCGACGGCACGCGCGTGCGCCTGGGCGCCTACCTCTCCGAGGGTACGACCGTCATGCACGCCGGCTTCGTCAACTTCAACGCGGGTACGCTGGGCCGCTCGATGGTCGAGGGCCGCGTCTCTCAGGGCGTCGTCATCGGCGACGGTTCGGACGTGGGCGGCGGCGCCTCCACGATGGGCACCCTCTCGGGCGGTGGCAAGCAGCGCGTGCGCCTGGGCGAGCGGTGCCTGCTGGGCGCAAACTCGGGCCTGGGAATCGCGCTCGGCGACGACTGCGTGGTCGAGGCGGGCCTGTACGTGACCGCCGGCGCGAAGGTAACGCTCATCGATTCTTCCGGCGAAGCCGAGCCGCGCACGATTGCCGCGCGCGAGCTGTCGGGCGCGTCGAACATCCTGTTCCGCCGCAACTCCCAGACGGGCCGTATCGAGGCCATCGCCCGCGCGGGAGTCGTGGGCATCGAGCTCAACGACGCGCTGCACGCGTCGAACTGAGTTTTCTCTACGAACGAGGCCGGGGCCGCCCACGCGCAGTGCGCGTAGGTGGCCCCGGCCTCGTTGATTGGCGGATGCCTCAGCGGTCCGTCCAGGCCTCGCGGATTCGGCTCGCGGCGGCCTGAATACGCTCGTCGGTGGCGGTCAGAGCCACGCGGACGCGCCCGTGGGCTGCCGTGCCGTAGAAGTCGCCGGGGGCCACGAGGATGCCGAGGTCGGCCAGGCGGTTCACGAGGGCCCACGAGTCGCTCGGGTTCGCGGGGTCCGAGACCCACAGGTACAGGCCGGCCGCCGTGTCGGGGTCGATGTCGAGGCCGGCGTCAGTCAGCGCCTCGAGGAGGAGTGCACGACGCACGGCGTAGACGCTGCGCTGGCGCTCCACGTGCTCGGTGTCGTGCAGAGCGACCGCCATCGCGTGCTGGACGGGGGCGGGTACCATGAGTCCAGAGTGCTTGCGCACGCTGACGATAGGGGCGACCAGCGCAGGATCGCCGTAGATGAGGGCGCCGCGGTAGCCCGCGAGATTCGACTGCTTGGACAGCGAGTACAGGACGAGGAGTCCGCTCGCATCGCCGTCACACACGTCCGTATCGAGCAGGGAGGGCACTCCCTCGCTGACGTAGGGCTCCGACCAGGGCAGGGCCGCGTAGCACTCGTCGGAGACAACGACGGCGCCGTGGGCGCGCGCCCAGGCGACGACGGCGCGCAGCTCGTCCTTGCTCATGACGTGCCCGTCGGGGTTGCCCGGCGAGTTCAGGTAGACGAGGGTGGCCTCGGGCCAGGCGTCGGGCTTCGTCGGGTCCACGGCGACGGGGGTGGCACCGGCCAGCCGGGCACCGATGTCGTAGGTCGGGTAGGCGACCTCGGGCACGAGGACCGTGTCGCCGGGGCGCACGCCCAGCAGGGCGGGGATCCAGGCGACGGCCTCCTTCGAGCCGATCGTGGGGATCACGCCGCCGTGTCCGACGTTGACCATGCCCCGGCGCGCACCCCAGGCCAGGATCGCATCGCGCACCTCAGCGGTGCCGATCACCGTCGGGTAGCCGTGCGCGTTGGATGCCTCGGCGAGAGCCTCGCGGATGAACGCGGGGGTGTCATCGACCGGGGTTCCGACGCTCAAATCGCACATTCCCCCGGGATGTTCAGTGGCGCGCGCCTTGGCGGGCGCCAGCTGATCCCAGGGGAATTCAGGCAGATCAAGAGGGCGGGGAAGGATCGTTGTCATACCCCTACCCTATCGACTGTCAGAGGTTTTCGGCCTTCCATTCCTCATTCTGAGGCGGCAGCGCGGCGATCATCGGATCGTCGAAGTCCTGGACGCCGGTCTTCTGGGCGCCGCCGGGGCTGCCCAGGTCGTTGAAGAAGTCGACGTTGGCGCGCAGGTAGTCGGACCACTCGGAGGGCAGGTCGTCCTCGTAGAAGATGGCCTCGGTCGGGCACACGGGCTCACACGCACCGCAGTCCACACACTCCTCGGGGTGGATGTAGAGCGAGCGGGCGCCTTCGTAGATGCAGTCGACGGGGCACTCGTCCACGCATGCGCGATCCTTGACGTCCACGCAGGGCTGCGCGATGACGTAGGTCATGAGACGTTCCTCCTGGTCAGTTCTAAAGACTCGTTGATTCTATTATTCACGTATGAGTAGCCCCGAGTCACCCCGCGTCCCCGACAGCGCTGCGAGCGGCGAGAATACGCCGATTCAGCACACCGAGACCGAAGGGGCGCGCGAGGAAATTTCCACACGCGCGCCTGGCGCAATTCCCCAGCTGCCGTGGATGAGCTTCGCGGTCGGCGAGAGGATCGTCATCCGCTACCGTCTGGCAGACGGACTGCACGACGCCCTGGGAGAGGCGCTCGAGGTGGCCCCCACGCACGTCACGGTTGCGACGAGGCGTGGGCCGGTTCGCGTGGATGCCCGCACGATGGTGACGGGCAAGCGTGTACCTCCCCCGCCCGTCATCTAGCGAGCGGGGGAAGCAGGCGCTGTTCAGCGGTTGGCGCGGCGCTCGCGAGCGGCGATCTTGAAGCGCTCCTGGGCGTCCAGGACGACCTTGCGCACGCGCACGGCCTCGGGCGTCACCTCGACGCACTCGTCGTTAGCCGCGAACTCGAGAGACTCCTCGAGGGTCAGCTTGCGCGAGGGAGTCAGCGACTCGTACACGTCGGCGGTCGCGCTACGCGTGTTCGTCTGCTTCTTCTCGCGGCAGATGTTCACATCCATGTCCTCACCGCGCGGGTTTTCACCCACGACCTGGCCCTCGTAGACCTCGGAAGACGGCTCGACGATGAAGGAGCCGCGCTCCTGCAGGTTCGTCATCGCGTACGGGGTGGCCTGGCCAGCACGGTCAGCGACGAGGGAGCCGGTGAGGCGCTGCTCGATAGAGCCCTGCCAGGGGGCGTAGCCCTCGGAGATGGACGAGGCGATGCCGGTACCGCGCGTTTCGGTGAGGAAGCGCGTGCGGAAGCCGATGAGGCCTCGGGCGGGGACCACGAACTCGAGGCGGATCCAGCCCGAACCGTGGTTCGCCATCGTCTCCATGCGGCCCTTGCGGGCGGCCATGAGCTGCGTGACGGCACCCAGGTACTCCTCGGGGATGTCGATCGTCATGCGTTCCATGGGCTCACTGAGGACGCCGTCGATCTCCTTGGTGACGACCTGCGGCTTGCCGACGGTGAGCTCGAAGCCCTCACGGCGCATCTGTTCCACCAGGATCGCCAGAGCGAGCTCGCCACGGCCCTGGACCTCCCAAGCGTCGGGGCGCTCGGTGGGCAGAACCTTCAGGGACACGTTGCCAATGAGCTCGCGGTCGAGGCGGTCCTTAACCTGGCGGGCCGTGACCTTGGCACCCTTGACGCGGCCGGCCATGGGCGAGGTGTTGATACCGATGGTCATGGAGATGGCCGGGTCGTCCACGGTGATGAGCGGGAGGGGACGCGGGTCCTCGAGGTCGACGAGGGACTCGCCGATCATGATGTCTTCGATGCCGGCGACGGCGACGATATCGCCGGGGGCGGCCGAGTCGGTGGACACGCGCTCGAGGCCCTCCGTGGCCAGCAGCTCGGAAATGTGGACGCGCTGGATGGTGCCGTCGTGGCGCGCCAGGCCCACGTCAGCGCCCTTCTTCAGGGTGCCGTTGTGGATGCGCAGCAGGGCGAGACGGCCCAGGAAGGGCGAGGCATCCAGGTTGGTAACGTGGGCCTGCAGCGGCATGTCCTCGTCGTAGGTGGGGCCCGGGATACGGTTCAGGATGGTCTCGAACAGGGGCTCGAGGTTCTCGGTGGGCAGCTGGCCGTCACCGGGGTTTTCCAGCGAGCACTTGCCGGCCTTAGCGGAGGCGTAGACGACGGGGACGTCCATGAGGGAGTCCACATCGATGTCGATGCCTTCGTTCATGAGGTCCTCGCCCAGCGACAGGAGCAGGTCGGTCGTCTCGGAGACGACCTCCTCGATACGCGAGTCGGGGCGGTCGACCTTGTTGACGACGACGATAACGGGCAGGTGGGCCTGGAGGGCCTTGCGCAGCACGAAGCGGGTCTGCGGGAGCGGGCCCTCGGAGGCGTCGACCATGAGGACGACACCGTCGACCATCGACAGGCCTCGCTCAACCTCGCCGCCGAAGTCCGCGTGGCCGGGGGTGTCGATAACGTTGATGATGACGCCATCCTCGAGGCCCAGGGCCTGAGCGGCGGGGCCGGTGTAGTGGACGGCGGTGTTCTTGGCGAGAATGGTGATGCCCTTCTCGCGCTCGAGATCGCCGGAGTCCATGACGCGCTCGCCGGTCTTTTCGACCGTGTCGCGCTCGGAGAACGCTCCGGACTGCCAGAGCATTGCGTCAACCAGCGTGGTCTTGCCATGATCGACGTGCGCGACGATGGCGACATTTCGCAGGTCGGGACGCGTGGACATATGTGGACTCCTCAAATGTGGATACAGATTTATGCGTGTGAGGGGGCGAAGACGCCGCAGACACGACCGGTTCGAACCGATTTCACGCACATACGTCTCCAAGAATATCGGCTGAACAAGGGCCAACGCGATCCCCATGTTGCGAATTCCACCACGTCGCGGACACCTGGCGGAGATCTGAGGGCCCATCGGCCGGTCTATTTGCTCGTTCACAAGCAATGGCGTTAACTGGCTTGTATGACTGACATCGCCACACTCAGCGCGGAAGTTTCCACGGCCTCGGCCCTTGTCACCCCCTTCGGCGCTCACCTGCTGTCGTGGCGTCCCACGGGCCACCCGGACGTCCTGTGGTTGTCCTCCCGCGCGGTGCTCGACGGTACGAAGGCGATCCGCGGGGGCATCCCCCTTTGCCTGCCCTGGTTCGGCAGCCCCACCGATTCCCCGACGAGGCCCGGCCAGGGAGCGGGCGCCCACGGTTTCGCCCGCACGAGCCCCTGGACGCTGCTGGGAAGCACCCAGCCCGCGAACGACGCGCCGGCCTCGTTCTCCTTCGAACTGCATCACACGGGCGAGACCTCTGCCCTCTATCCGCATTCCTTCTGCGCGCGTCTGGACATCACCGCCGGGGCTGAGCTGAACCTGACCCTGACCCTCACCAACGAGGACGACCACCCCTTCGCTATCGAGGCCGCACTGCACACCTACCTGCACGTCGGCGACGTCAAGGACGTGACGGTAGAAGGCCTGGACGGGGAGCGCTACTACGACAAGGTCCGCGAGCGCTACGCCACCCAGACCGGCGACGTGACTTTTATCGGCCCAACGGACCGCGTCTACACGTCCACCCAGCAGGTCCAGGTCGTCGACCCGAAGCTGGGCCGACGCATCATCGTGGACAAGAACGGTTCAGGCTCGACGATCGTCTGGAACCCCTGGTCGCAGGGCGCGGCCACGATGAGCGACATCGGTGAGGGCGAGTGGCAGAAATTCGTGTGCGTGGAAACCGCGGCGGTGCGCGAGCGGGCGCTAACGCTGTGGCCGGGGCACCCCCACATCATGACGCAGACCCTTGCCGTGGAAACGCTGGACTGACCAACCCGCGAGTAGGATTGGCTCCAGCTACGACCAGAAAGGCCCTCATGGCTCTCACTTCCGCGATCGCGTCCGCGTACCTGTCCGTTTCCCGCTGGAAGCTGTCCACGCAGCCCCTGCCGGACAAGGTCATCGTCATCGGCGCCCCGCACACCTCGAATTGGGACGGCATCTTCATGGCGATTTCCATGTGGAAGTCCGGGCGCACCTTCTCGTTCCTCGTGAAGGATTCTGTCGTCAAGGCCCCGGTGCTCGGCTGGTTCGTGAAAAAGATTGGTGCGGTCGCCGTCGAGCGCAGCGCCGCGCATGGCCTGGTCGAGCAGGTTGCCCAGCGCATCCGCGAGGCAGACACCTTCACGCTGTGCATCACGCCGAAGGGCACGCGATCGCCGCGCGATTTCTGGAAGTCCGGCTTCTACCGCATCGCGATGGAGGCAGGCGTGCCGATCCAGCTGGGCTTCATCGACCGCAACACCCGCACGTTCGGCTGGGGCCCGACGTACCAGCTGACGGGCGACGTGCGCGCCGACATGGAGGTCATCCGCGCGTTTTACGCCGACAAGGTGGGTATTCGCCCCGAGAAGACGTCTGTGCCGCGGCTGCGTGCTGAGGACGAGGCCGAATGAGGCTCGCGCGAGCACTGCTCGGTACCGCTGGGGCTCTCGCCCTGACGGCGGGTGGTGCTGCGGCGTATGCGGACGAGCCGACGCAGATTCGCCTCGCCGAGGTGTACGAGATGACGCCGGGAGTGAGCGCGACCCATGAGGTGACCCTGTCGACGGATCACGCTTTGATCGGTGAGCAGTGCCAGTCGATGGGCACGGCCGCGCAGGCGACTTCCTCGCTGCTGGTCGATGTCAATGGGGTCATGGGATGCCGTTTCACTTGGGATCTCGAGGACGCGGGCGCCGAGGTCGTCTCGGTTGACGACGGCGGGGTCTTCCACTTCGAGTCGACGTCGGCCCGACTGCTGGAGGGCTTTTCCTCGCCCGAGGCATCGGCCTCGATCGAGTCGGTGACCCTCATTGCTCACGATTCAGTCGTCGTTGAGGCCTCTGACGGCGGGGAGATTTCGGTTCCTTCGTCGTCCACGAAGAACGACGCGAGCACGGTCGTGTGGCACGGCGTGACGGACAACGTGAGTGCGTCGGGCTCGGTTGCGCCGGGGGCCTCCGCGCCAACGCCATCAACGTCCCCGGCTTCGAGCGCTACCTCGGCGCCTTCCTCTGAGCAGCGAGGCGGGAGCTCGGTCGGGCGTTCTCTGCTGCCCGTCCTCGCAGTGACTGGGTCGGTGTTGGCTCTGGTGGTCATCGGAGCGCTCGTGCGTGGCCGCGCCGCGTCGCAGCGGCGAGCAGCAGACGCTCAGTTCGATCGCGATGCCTCGCTGAAGAATGCGCGCCGCGCTCAGGCAGGTGCGCGGAAGACCTCCGCACTCCCCTACGCGCGCAGCACAGCCGCCTCGAAGGGTTCCGAGACCCCCTCGGACGAGGAGCGTTTCGCTCCTCCCGAGTGACCTCATTCGTCTGTAACAACGACGTGCCCCGGCCTCTTCACGAGGCCGGGGCACGTATCGTCAGCCGATGTGGAAGTAGCGTTCGACGAGGTCTTCCACCGAAATACGCGAGTCGGCCAGGTCGTCGCGCAGGTGCACGTCCCCGAGCGCAACCAGGTGAGACGCCCACGAATCAATGAGGCCCGCGGGGAACACGCCCTTCGCCTCGTAGTCCTCGCGCTGGGTGAGGAGCCTACCGGCGGCCTCGAAGCAGGATCCGGGCAGCTGATCGAGGTCGGGGGTCTGCGAGGCGTCGCCGTCGACCTTGCGCTCGCGCGCGTAGTCGGCCATGCCCGGTTCGGTCAGGCCGATACGTGCCGCAACAGCGATACCGGCCAGCAGCAGGTGGACGGCCGCGGAACCGTCGGGGCTGCGTAGCTCGACCGTTTGGGAGTCGTTCGGCAGCTCGTCGATGGGAGGCTCGGCGGGGTTCGCGTCACGGAACATCGAGTCATCGATGTTCTGCCATCCCAGGGGCACGCGCACGAGGACGGAGCGGTTACGGTCGCCCCAGCAAATCGCCGTGGGGGCCTCCTGGTGCGGCACGAGGCGCAGGAAGGAGGTGGGGACCGTATTGCCGAAGGCGGTCAGGGAAGCGGCATGCGACAGGTAACCGCCGATGACCTTCAGGGCCGTCTCCGTCAGGCCCGATCCGGTCGAGAACTGGTTGACACCATCCTTGACGAGGCGGGTGTGGAAGTGCATTCCCGAACCGGCCTGACCAACCGCGATCTTCGGCGAGAAAGAGACGTGAATGCCGTACGAGTGGGCAACCTCGCGCAGCACCCACTTCGCGAGCACCATCTGGTCGGCGGCATCCAGGGCGTCCACGGGCAGGAATTCGATCTCCTGCTGGACCATCTGACGACCGTCGGACACGAAGTTACCGACCTCCGAGTGGGCGTACTTGACCGAGCATCCCATGGACACCAGGTGCAAGAGGGTCTCCGTGCGCACGCTCTCCCACTTCGAGAAGGGCCCCGATTCGTGGTAGCCGCGCTGCGGTTCGACGGGGAACAGGTCCTCCTCGTCTGAGAAGAGGTAGTACTCGAGTTCGCCGAGGGCCTGCAGTTCGCAACCCGTCTCTTCCTTCAGGGCGCGCTGGGCCTTGCGCAGAATCTCCTGCGGTGCCGAGGCCAGGGGCTTACCGTCGACGTCGTAGAAGCCGCACAGGATATCCAGGGTCGGAATGTGCGAGAAGGGGTTGAGGAAGGACGTGGCCAGGCGGGGCACGACGTACAGGTCGGAGGAGGTCGCCTCGACGAAAGTGAAGAGCGACGAGCCATCAACGCGTTCCCCCAGCGTCAGCACACGATCCAAATGCGCCTTGGACTGGATCGCGAAGTTCAGTGTCTTCAGGCGACCGTCGCCTCCGATGTAGCGCAGGTTGAGCATCCTGATGCCGTTGTCCTCGATATAGCCGATGATGTCAGCTTTCGTAAAATCCTTCGCCGGCTTTCCGAGGTCAGCAACGAGGGGATTTGGACTGAGGGAAACGGTGTCGGTCGACAGCATGAAGCACTCCTCCTTGAGTATGACTGGGTTCACATCAGCACGACCATTGTAGACCCGTTCAACAAACCTGACAGTCGAGAGATAATCGCAACCTTCCACCAATTCCGCAGATTGACGAACGAAAACGCTCCACACCATTAGTGATGCTTGTTACACTTTTTGTAGCCAAGCCCAAGGAGCCGCCATGGCGACCACTCACCCCCGCCTTCCCCACGACACAACCAGACCACCCGCTTGCTCATGGCGCGGTCTCCTCGTCGATTCGGCGCGCACATTCTGGCCGGTCCCCACCATGGAATTACTCCTGACCGTCATGGCCCGCTACCACTTCAACGTCTTGCACTGGCACCTCACCGACAACACCGGGTGGCGTATGCGTGTGCCCGGATACCCCATGCTGACCGCGATCGGCGGAAACATCCCGCGTCAACCCAGCGACTGGTACGACCCCGAGTGCGCTCCCGGCCGAAAAGGCTCATGGCGGCTCACTCCCGCACACTCGACCCAAGGTTTCTACTCGGACGCCAACATACGCCACCTCGTCAACTTTGCAGCGGCGCGCGACATCCGTATCGTTCCGGAAATTTCCATCCCCTCCCGCGCCGGAGCCGCGATCCGCGCCTATCCTCACCTAGGAAACCCCGCCCTCGTCAACGAGGCACCCCACGGGGTCAACCAAACGCTCTGGCCCAGCGCCGCCTCTCTCAACTTCGTCGAAGCTGCGTTTCATCACGCCTGCTCCCTCTTCCCCTCACCAACCATCCACATCGGGGGAGCAACGACCGACTGGACACCATGGGAATCCGATTCCTCCCTCATACGCGCAGGACTCACCTCCGGCGCAGCGATCGAGCGGCTCTTTATCGACCGAGCGCTGCGCACTCTCCACTTTCACGGCAGACGCGCGGCCGCCTGGGACGGCCTCACGAAGGCCTATCCAACACCCCCACCGGGAACCACTCTCCTTGCCAACCGTCCCGGGAACGCTGGACGTCGGGCCGCCGAATCTTCTGGAGCTCCGTGGGTACTGGCGGACGCCGACATTCTCACCCTCAGCCACCCTGGGCGAACCAACAGCCCCCTCGAGCCCGCCCACACTCTCTTCAACAACCTCACCCACGCGTTGCGCGGGGAGCGGCTGAAAGGAGTTGAGGCCGTGGCGTGGTCCTCAACCGTCACCACCCCGGACATCCTCTTCTATCATCTCCTCCCCAGGCTCCTCGTCGTCGCGGAAGCGGCATGGCACGGGGAGGACTCCCTGCCTTGGGACAAGCTGGCGCCGCTCGTCGAGCAGGAGATGGCACACCTGCGGCGCTCAGTCCCCTACTGGAATCCACAACGGCCATGATGAAGGGCCGCGCACCCGAGTCGAATGCGCGGCCCCGTGCCCCCTAGCGGGGCAGGATTCGGAGCAGGCATGAACCCGCCCCACTAGGACTATGAAGGTGCTACGACCAGGCTTTCAGACGCTCAGCGAGAGCGCGTGCTGCAGCATCCAAACGCTCGGCTTCCTGGGCGTCCCCACCCCTGACCGCACGCCAGTAGGAAACTTTCGTCCGCAAGAACTCACGACGCAGCTCAAGAATCTGCGCCTCTTCCCGCAAGCGCTCATCCTGCTGCTCCAGCAAGGTGATGAACTCGGAAATATCACGCTCGCCACCAAGGCCCGAGCGAACGTACTCACGCATATCAGCAATCGACATGCCGGACGCCGACAGGCACGACACCCACGTCAACAGCTCAAGGTCGTCTTCCTGATAGATGCGGTGACCGCTCGAAGGGTCACGCGCGATGGCAGGAATGACGCTCACATCCTCGTAGTAACGCAGGGTGGACGCGGGCAGCCCAACAAGCGCCGCTACCTCCTTGATGGAGTACGTGCGCCCGGAGCCTGTCCCTACCATAGCTTCACCCTAAAAGACCTCAAGTCCTTGAAGTCAAGCGGAAGTGCGGGACGTGCATCACGCGCTGCGACCTGCACAAAGACACAAGCACCCTTCTATCGCCGCACAGGGTTGAGAATCGGCACAAAACGCCTCAGCGCACCTGCGCTAGAGAAGCTCTGCACGCCTCTGGAAAGCCCAGATAGGACAGGTCTCCTCACGCATATGAACGTCGACGCGGTCGAGAAGTTCACAACCGCCATTGAGATAGAAACGCGCATTCTTTTCCGTCGAGGTCACGAATCCGTATGCACGCCCACCACGCTTAGCCACATAATCCGGCAGGACCTTGGAGACCAGCCAGCGCCCCACACCACGGCCTCGCATGCTCGCATCAACGGAGAGAACCTCGAGATACCAGTCGAAATCGCCATTATCGATGGCGATCTGATCAGATCGCTCGGTCGCGTCAAGGAAATCAGCCACGAGGCGCGGGGAAGCATAGCGGAAGAGCTCATAGCCTCCGCTGACGAAGCTACGCACCACACCAACCTTGCGATCGTGCATGAGCGCCGTTGCGACAACACGCCCCTCACACTCCACGACAAGCGCGTGACGCACCCATTGATAGGAGGACGCGAGCATACGATTGATCGCGGCCAGGCATTGCGGGTAACGGTCCGGCCGGTAGAGGTAGGGCTTGAGCATGATGTGCAGCGGATAGTCGAGGAATCCCTCGGTGATAATGCGCGTCATTTCAGGAATATCATCGCGCGTAGCAGGTCGACACTTCACGAGCTACCCCTTCATCGACATGGACATATGAGCAATTTACTATCGAAAACCTAACTGCAGGTAGACACCTGTCATCCTACGGGATAGACGCCGATCTGGCCTTGTCAACGAGGTGTATTTTTCTTTGTCACTCAGCGGTCTTTCACTTGACGATCGGTCAGGTATTCTCACGCACACTCCCCCTCGTTGCTTTGTATCCACGAACGGACGATAATCGAGTGGTTCATATCAGGAGGACTGCATGCGACTCTTTCGCGCCCTGTGCGCCACGCTCGGGGCACTGCTCATCGTGTCGACGCTACCGTCGGGGGCCTATGCCGCCGACGGGCCGACGCTGTCAGAGACATTCGTTCTGACCAAGGACGGCCAGCTCGTCGACACGCTGACGATCATCGACCCGTCGCGGACGATGAGCGAGTCGGCGTGCCAGCCATACGCCGGCAAGTCGTCGGACCAGCACGTTGAGTTCGTGACGCGCGACGACGCGACCGTGTGCCACATGCAACTCATGTACACGAACGCTCAGAATGAATCTGAGTTCTCTATCGAGGACTCAGGCGAGTTCGTCATGACCGCTCACGCCGAGCGCACACTCACCGAGTCTCGAAAGTTGTTCCACCCGGACCTGACGCTGAAGTCTCTGTCCCTGAGCGTCGAGGGAGAGGTGCAGTCCTCCACCGCGGGCGCTTCGACATCTGCGGCGACATACGAGGGCCGCACGTTCTCCGTCACCTCGTGGACCGACACCGTGCCCCAAATGATCACCGTGAAGGGCTCTCTCACCCCTGGCGGAGACCCCAGTGCCGCGGCGACGACGAATGCACTGAAGGATCCGTGGGGCGTGACCCCGATGCCTGCCTCGGCCTCGGCGAGCCCGAGCGCAGCGCCGACGGCGGGCGCTGCCGCCGCACCCGAGTCCTCCGATCCTCCGATCGCTCTTCTCATCGGTCTCATCGTTGGCCTCGTCCTTCTTGTCATCGGCATCGTGGTTGTCGTCTACGTTGTGCGCGCCAAGCGCGGCAAGAAAGCCACATCCGGAACGCAGGCTACAGCCCCGGCTTCTCATGTACGCGGTCCCTCTCCTGATCGTGGGAGCAAGGGCGTGGAGCACTACGCTCCTGCGACACCGATTGCGCCCACCCCTACGTCCGCTCCTGCTCCGGCTCCCACCGAGCATCCTTCGGCCTCGATGAATCCTCCGCAGCCGACACCGCGTGACACCGGTTTCACGTGGGAGCACAAGTCGCGCCCGAAGCCCGCCGCTGCTCCTGCAGCTGCGACCCCGGAGGCTCCCAAGAGGCGACGCTCGCGCAAGGACCACAGGCCCGCAGTCTTCCCTGAGCGCCCTGCCCAGCCGATGACCGGTCAGCCGATGCCTACCGCCGACATGGCCAGCGGCCCCCTCCAGGCCCCGATGACTGACGTTTCTCAGCGCAGCGTGGCCCCGGTCGCACCCCCTGCTTCCCCGCAGGCTCCTACCGTCGCACCGGCCCCGACCACCACTCCGACACCCACGCAAGCGTCCCAGCCGCCCGTCGTGCCGGCGCCGCAGGCCGCAGCAACGGCACCACGGCAAGAGACTCACACGGAGTCCACCTCTGAATCCTCGCTTCGTCGTCGTTCGCGCCAGGCCGCGGAGGCTCAGCCAGCGGCCGACGTTCAGCCGGCGTTCCCGAGCAGACGTTCACAGCGTCAGGCGGTCCGCGACGCGCATGTTCCTCAGCCCATTCCGGCCCCCGAAGAAGCACCTGCGGCACAGCAGGTGCCGATTCCCGTGCCCATGCCTCCCGTTCCGCCCGTGCCGCCGCCTCCCACGAGCGCCATCGACGCTTCCGAGACGATGCTGATCCCGAAGGTGCGCCAGGCTGCTATTCCAATGCCCGAACCGGTCGTCGAGCCCGAGGCGATTGCCAAACCCGAGGCGGTCGCTGTGGTCGAGCCCGAGCCGGTCGCGGAACCCGAACCGGTCGTCGAACCCGAGCCGGTCGCTGTGGTCGAGCCCGAGCCGATCGTCGAACCGGAACCCGTCGCAGTAGTCGAGCCCGAGCCGATCGTCGAACCGGAACCCGTCGTCGAGCCCGAAGCAATCGCCGAACCCGAGCCGGTCGCGGAACCCGAACCCGAACCGATCGCCGAACCCGAGCCGATCCTGGAACCCGAGCCGGTCGCTGTGGTCGAGCCCGAGCCGGTCGCGGAACCCGAACCGGTCGTCGAGCCCGAGCCGGTCGCTGTGGTCGAGCCCGAGCCGGTCGTCGAACCGGAACCCGTCGCAGTAGTCGAGCCCGAGCCGATCGTTGAACCGGAACCCGTCGTCGAGCCCGAGCCGATCGCTGTGGTCGAGCCCGAGCCGGTCGCTGTGGTCGAGCCCGAGCCGGTCGCTGTGGTCGAGCCCGAGCCGGTCGCGGAACCCGTCGCAGTAGTCAAGCCCGAACCGGTCGTCGAACCGGAACCCGTCGTCGAGCCCGAAGCGATTGCCGAACCCGAGCCGGTCGCTGTGGTCGAGCCCGAGCCGATCCTGGAACCCAAGCCGGTCGCTGTGGTCGAGCCCGAGCCGATCATCGAACCGGAACCCGTCGCAGTAGTCGAGCCCGAACCGATCGCCGAGCCCGAGCCCGTCGTGGAACCCGCCCCGGCCTCGTCCACGTCGTTTATTGATGACGCGGAGATGCCGACCGCACAGATTCGTCGTGTCCGTCGAGTAAGGCCCGCGGACTGGGGGACGCCCGAACCGGCCACGCCGGCACAACAGCCCGAGCCCGCCCCTCAGGTGTCCGCGCCCCCGATGACGCCGGCTCCGTTCGAGCAGAGTGCGCCCGCCATGCCTTCGGTCGTCGAGCAGCCGCAGGCACCCGCGTCCCCGCAGATGCCCGCCCCCCTCCAGACGCCGACAGCTCCGGCCCCCTTCCAAGAGGACTGGAACGCGGAGATCTCGCAGAAGAAGGAAGCCCCGCGCGAGCAGGAAGGCGACAAGAAGCGCCGCAGGCTCTGGGGCTGGGGCAAGCGCCGCAAGAAGCGCAACGAGGCCGCCGTCTCGCCCGAACCCGAGATCGACGAGCCGATTGAGTCCTCGCACGCGCCGATGATTTCGGTCGACGCGCAGGACGAGGATGACTGGAACGACTGGCAGAACTGGAACTCGCGCAGCTAAGCGAGCGCCGGGGTGCGCCTACAGGCGACTCTCGGCCTCAGCAAGCTCGACGTAGCGCGCGAGCTCCTCGTCGAGATCGTCCAGATCATCCGTCCCGTCGGACGGAGCCTCAGCCTCCGCGTCTGATTCCTCCTGCCCGTAGCGCTCCAACAGGAGGCGCTCTCGGTAGAGATTGTCCGCCGTCATGCCGATGTTCCGCATGAGGGACGCGTTGAGGACCATACCCACGACAATGCCGATAATCGGCAGGATCTGCGCCATCTTCATGCCGACGAGGCGCGCTCCGAGGGCCGCGAACAAGGAGTTCACGGATGCGGTCAGCGCGTTGTTTCCGACGCTCCCCATCGATCCGCGCTTGGTCATCTTGCGCACCACCTTGTTAAACATGCGCATCGAGGTCTCCTTCTCGACGGCATGGTCATCAACCGTGCTACGCGGGGCGATCGCCTGGGATAAAACCATCGCGGAGAACAGCTTTTCCGCTGGATCCTTCGTGTCATACCCGTAGTACGCAGCCGTGTGCGACACGAGGCGCGCAGAGGAGGCCAAGAACGTCGCGATATCGAGGCCGATTGCCCCCATGATCACGCCGATACCGGGTGCCGAAGCGATGCCCAGGCCAAGGAGAGCCGCAACCGCCCCTCCCGTCGCGAATATGCTGCTCACCGCTCCTTCCGTCGCGGTAACGACGGCATATCCCACCTTCAGGTGGGGCCTGACCAATTGGATCTCTGTCAGGTTCAGGTTTCGGATGTCCTCGAGACACTCCACGTCGTTGCCGGCCCTGCGATACGCCTTCACAATTCGTTCGCGTCGGACCGATGATTCGGCGGCTGATGTCGCCTTCTCGACAAGCCCCAAAACAGCCGATGAGATCCAGCCCGCAATCGCAGCCACACCGGGGATTTTGCGCGCGAGGCCAACCACTTTTTTCAAAGGGGTGAGCACGTACGAACGGATGCGCTGAGTGATGACTCGAGGACTATGAGGGTTGACCTGAGCGGCCTTCCATTCCTGGATCGCATCCCACTGAGCACGATCGCCGTCGGTCATGCGCTGCCGAATATCGTCGCGGGTGCTGTTCTCTTCCTCCGGCTGATCTGTCATACCCCAAGCCTACCCGACCAAGACAAAGCGGCCCACGCCACAGAGCGAGCGGGATTGCGGCTCTCCTACGGGCGACTCTCGGCCTCGGCGATCTCCACGTAGCGCGCGATGTCTGCGCTCAGCTCCTGGCTATCGGCAGGCCTCGCCAGGTCCGTCGAGGCACCATCGGAGGTCTCCACGCGGCCATAGCGTTCGGCGAGGAAGCGCTCGCGATACAGATGATCGGCGGTCTCACCGATGGTGCGCATGAGGGCGGCATTGAGCCCGGCGCTCACGACGACTCCCGCGACAGGGACGATCTGCGCGAGCTTGCGAGACGCCAGACGCACACCCATTGCGCTGAAGAGAGAGTTCATCGCGCTCACGACCACGTTGCCGCCGAGGCCGTCGAGCGAACCGCGCCGGGCAAGGTCACGCATCACCTTGTTGAAGGCCAGCATCGTCGTCTGCTTTTCGACGACGAAATCGTGGCCGCTGCCCGTCGGGTCGATCGCCTGCGAGAGCACCATCGTGGAGAAGAGTCGCTCCGTGGGGTCCTCCGAGTCGTAGCCGTAGTAAGCGGCCGTGTGTGCAACGAGGCGCGTCGCAGCGGCCAGGAAGGTCGTGATATCGACGGCGATAGCCGAGGCCGTGACCCCCACTCCCGGGGCGGAGGCCACGCCCATGCCGAGCACGGCAGCAACGGAGCCACCCGAGGCGAACACGCCGCTCACCGCTCCCTCGGCGGCCGCGGTCGTCGCATAGGCCAGGCCCAGGCGGGGCTTGACGGCGAGGACGTCGTCGAGCGACAGCGAGCGGATGTCCTGCAGGGACCGCACGTCAAAGCCCGCGGAACGGTAGGCCTTGAGGATGCGCTTGCGGCGCACCGAGGCCTCGGATGCGGAGGCTGCCAGCTCGACGAGGCCGAGGGCAGCGGAGGACACGGTTCGGGTGAGTGCCTCACCGCCGGGCACCTTGCGCGCGATAGACACCGCCTTACCCAGGGGTGCGAGGGCCGCCGAGCGGACGCGCTGCGAGATGACGCGGGGGCGCATCGGGCGCATCTGAGTGTCCTTCCACCGCTGGATTTCATCCCACTGGGCGGCGTCGGACTCGCTCATGCGTGCGCGCAGATCGTCAGACATGCTCTCCCCGTTTCTCTCGCTGGAGCTAACTCACCAACACTACACAGTGAGGGCCGAGATCGGCGCTATGGCACGTCCGCGTCCCCTGTTATGCTTGTGACCTGGTAGTCAGATTCGGCCTCGATACGAAGGAGCTTCCGTGGAATCTCGTGAGTCGCTCATCAACCAGATTGCTCTTCTCCATGAGGAGAAGGAACACCAGAAGATCATCGCGCTCATCGAGGGACAGCCCCCGGCCGCGATGGACTACGAGCTGACCAGCCTTCTGGCACGCGCCTACATCAACTACGCCCAGCCCTACATGGATTCCTTCCAGGAACACATCAAGCACGCGGTGGAGCTGCTGCGCAGCGTTGAGGCCGAGGGCATGGCGGACCCGCAGTGGTACTACCGCATCGGCACTGCCCTCTACTGGCAGGACGAGGAAGAAAGCGCCATGACGTACCTGGAGCAGTGCCTCGCGATGGATCCGACCCACGAGGACGCTCCGCAGGTCATCGAGGAGTGCAAGCGCGCCCTCGAGCGTCGCACAGTCGTGCGTCCCCTCGACATGCGTGCGCTTGTCGACTTCTTCGAGCGCAACGACTACAGGTACGAGGTCGAGGACAATCGCCTGCGCACAGGCTTCACGAACGGCTACTACGTGTTCTCCGTGATCGACGACGGCGCGGACCTGAGCATGTGGGGCGGCATCCGCGAGGATGTGTCGATGGAGCTGCGCCCGCGTCTCATCCAGGCGTGCAACGACTGGAACGCGGCCACCAAGTGGCCCAAGGTCTACGTGGCGACGCTGGACGACGGCACGCAGCGCGTGTGCGCCGAGCAGTTCGTCTCGTCTCGCTACGGCATGACTGACGCGCAGGTGTCGATCAACATCGACCGTTTCATTTCCGCGTCCGAGTCCTTCTTCAAGGAGCAGATCGAGCGCATCCCCGCACTGGGTGGCGCGAGCGAGTAACGCTCGCACAGAAACGTTCCCCGGCCTCGTCTTTTCGGACGAGGCCGGGGTTCGTTATGCGATCACTGCCCGACGCGCTGCGCCAATGCTCTACGCATTGCTGCGCGGCACGTAGACGCTGAGGCCGCCGTCGCTGACAACGCCCGTAAGTGTCCCGTCATCCGCGACGCGCACAGACGGGTGGCCTCCGATGACGCACTCCCACTCCTGGCCCGCCTGACGATGGCCCACGTAGAGGGTCTTCTCTGCGGCCATCCGGTCGGAGAGGATGACGGCGCAGCCGGAGCCGGGCACCTCGTCCTTGCCTTCGCGGGCAAAGCCCACGACGTCAGGGTTGTCGAAAGCGTTGTGCTGCGGGCCGACGGCCGCGCGGGCGCGAATCGACATGAGGATCGGCAGCTCACGCACGGCGGGCAGGTCGTCGGAATCAGGGGAACCGAGGAGGTCACCCCAGAACACGCAGGGAACCCCGGCCTCGTTGAAGAGGATGAGGGCGTAGGCGGCCGCCTTGAACCAGGGGGCGACCGTGGAGGCCAGAGACTGGCCGGGCTGCGTGTCGTGATTTTCGACGAAGGTGACGGACTTGTCGGGGCGGGATGCCGTCAGCGTGTTCTCCCACAGGCGCGCGAGGTCCACGTTGCCGTCCGACACCGACGCATCGTGCAGGTGATAGTGCAGGGGAACGTCGAAGAGCATGACGTTGGGGACCCGCTCAAGGTAGCCCTCGAGCTCGCGCACGTCGCCGCTCCAGTACTCGCCGACGGCGGGCAGGGGGCGGCCCGTCGAGGCGCGCAGGTCGTTCAGCCAGCGGGCGTAGAAGTCCGATCCCACGTGCTTGACGGCATCCAGGCGCAGACCATCCACGCCGGTCGTCTCGACGTACCACTGACCCCAGCGGTCCAGCTCCTCACTGACCCGGGGCTCGGTGACGTGCACATCGCAGCCCATCAGGTAGTCGAAGTTGCCGAACTCGGTGTCGACGGAGTCATTCCACTGCTTGCCTTCAAAGAGCCACAGGCCGTTGCGTTTCGTCGCTTCATCCCAGTCGATGCCGTGGAAGCACGTCCAGTCCCACTTGAAGTCCGAGTACGCGCCCGCGCGCCCCGGGAACGTGAAGCGTGTCCACGCCTCGATCGTCTCGGGCTCCCCGATCGCCTCATGGCGATTCTGGGGGTTGATCGGGGTGGCTCGCACGGTCTCGGACGCGTCGGCGCCCATGCGGTGGTTGAGGACGATGTCGGCACACACGGCGATGCCCGCCGCGTGCAGAGCCTCGATGGCGGCCAGGTACTCGTCCTTCGTCCCGTACTTCGTGGGCACGGAGCCCCTCTGGTCAAACTCGCCCAGGTCGTACAGGTCGTAGACGCCGTAGCCGACGTCGTTAATGCCCTCGTGGCCCTTGTAGGCGGGCGGCAGCCAGATGATGGTGACACCCAGGTCCGCGATCTCTTGGGCATGCTCGGCGAGGTAGCGCCAGTGGCTGGCGTCCGGGACCATGTCCCAGGCGAAGGCCTGCAGGATCAGGGGGCCCGCCTCCGTCAGGGACGAGGCCAGGGCCGCTTCAGTCGTCTCATTCACCCGCATATCGTGGCAGGTTTCCCCTCCCCCGGGCACGTGAGGAAGGCAAACAGTGGCGGGGTATACACGGTAACGAGGCCGGGGCTGGGTACCGCTGATGCGCGCGATCCCGGCCCGGGCCTCGTCGGTGATGTCGTTACTTGCGGCGCCCGAGGCGCCCCTTCAGGCCCCCGGAGAGGCTGGAGGCGCCGTCGGCGATGCCCGAGGCCGCACTCTTGGCGCCGACCATCACGACCTTCGCTTTGCCGCGCAGGCCCTTCTTGATAGTCGTCGCGGTCTCGGGTGTCTGCCCCTTTGTGGACGCACCCAGACGATGCTGGTCCCACTCCTCAACGCTGACGCCCGGAGGCGGGATCTCGCGCAGGTGCTCCTTGAGGAGCGCGGATTGGGACTGGAGCGCCATGAAAGTCAGGCCGCTCGACACGAATCCTCCGATGACGGGGACAATCTTCGAGAATCCCTTGGCGGCGGTGCTCTTCGTGATGTTGATGCCGATGAGGCGCAGGCTGTGCTTGACGACCGGATACCAGGTGATGCTCATCAGGGCGCGTTTTGTCGCGTGGTTCTGGTAGGCGGTCTTGGCGGCCACGCGTGCGAAAGCCGTCAGGGACTGGGCGGCGCCCCCGACCCCCAGCATGGCGCCGAAAAACACGGCGAGTACTCCGAGTGTGTCGTCGTCGGTCTCTCGGCCGTCCGGGAGGAGCTCGCCCCAGCCGTACAGGTAGGCGAGCTTTTGCATGATCCTCAGCGCGTGCGCGTAATACTGCATCAGATCCGCGGGGATCGTGCCGAGCATCGCGAAGCCGCCGGGGATACCCGCGACGAAGGAGATGGCCGCCGACTTGTTCGTCTCATAGGAGATTGCCTCCTCTGCGAGCCTGTCGATCGCGGTCAGGGGCACGCCCGCCATCATGGGGCTTGAGCCGAGGGCTCGCGCGATTGCGTCGTCGCTCAGGTGGAGCTTGCGCAGCTCCTGACGCAGGAACTCCTCGCGGTTGATGCGCACGCCGGGCACGCGCACGACCTTCGCTAGGAAGTCGAGTGCTCGCTGTTCCACCTCGGGTTGCTGCCCCGCGGCGACTCTTGTCGGCTGGCTGCTGTGGGCGCCGGCGTTCGTCGTGTCGGGCATCGAGTTCCTCCTCGTCTCGCGACGCGCGGACAGCGCGCATCCGGTCCCACTCTAGCGGGCGACGCTCACTCAGCGCAGGCGTCACGAGGCCGGGGCTAGGCCGCGCTGTCATACGTCCCCGCCCCGGCCTCGTCGGTGATGCCGTTACTTGCGCCGGCCGAAGAGTCCCTTGACGCCTTCCGCAATGCCGGAGGCCGCGGTCATCGCGCCATCGGCGATGCCAGAGGCCGCAGTCTTTGCGCCACTCGTGACGGCCTTGGTCGTGCTCTCGAGCACTTGCTGGGCGTTGTCCAGCACGCCCGGCTCCTGATCGTCGGGGGTCGCGTCACTAACGGCCTGCTTCCAGACTTCGGCGTCCACTCCTGGAGCCGGCAGCTCACGCAGGTGATTCTTGAGGCGGTGGGACTGGGACTGAAGCGACACGAAGGTCATGCCACCCGACAGGAAGCCCCCGACAACGGGGATGGCTTTGGACGCACCCGAAGCAAGCCCATCCTTGGTCACCTGGACACCAATGTACTTCAGGCTATGTTTCATGACCGGGTACCACGAAGTCTTCGTGAGAGCCTGCTTCGCGAATTGCTTTTGGAATGCAGGCATCGCGACCGAGCGCGCAAACGTCGTCAGCGACTGGGCCGCGCCGCCCACACCAAGCATGACGCCAAAGAATACAGCAAGGATACCGATAGTCTCGTCGTCGACCTCGTCCATGTCATTCAGCAAATCACGCCAGCCGTACAGGTAGGCGAGCTTCTGCATGATTCTCAGCGCATGCGCGTAGTACTGCATCAAATCGGCTGGAATCGCCCCCGCCATCAATAGGCCACCGGGAAGCCCCGCCACAAAGGACATCGATGCCGACTTATTCGTTTCGAAGGAGATGATACCGTCGGCGAGCTTGTCGAGGTCAGTCAAGGACACGCCTGCGAGCACCGGGTTCGAGTCGACCGCGCTCGCGATTGCGTCGTCGCTCATGTGGAGTTTGCGGAGCTCCTGACGCAGAAACTTGTCACGGGTGATCCGCACGCCGCGGATACGCACGACCTTCTTGAGGAATTCGATCGCGTACTTTTCGGCCTCCACATTCTGTTCTGCAATCTTTTCTTTCAGGTCTTCGATGCCTTCTGTCGTTTCGTGTGTCGGCTCAGATTCACCACTCGTGTCGGAGACGAATTCTCGACCGTCTTCTTCGAGTTCCCCGTTGACGCCGAGCTCGTCGAGGTTGTCGCTCATCTCGTTCCTTTACACTCCATTGTCGCCTCAGCACGAGGTCTGAATACGCGACAACTATAACCTAGTTTTCCTCCATGCTGGCGCTCGTGACACACCATCATTGTGCTCAGGTGTGAGAACGTCAGGAACGAACATATTCTGGTCTCATGTGGATCCTCGCTGCCTGCTTGTCAGCCCTGTTCGCGGGGCTGACTGCCGTCCTGGCGAAGGCGGGCGTCGCGTCGACGAGTTCGACGGTCGCGACGGCGCTGCGCACGGTTGTCGTGGCCGCGGGGGCGTGGGGTATGGCGGCGCTGACGGGAACGGCCTCCGGCGTTACCTCTATCGACGGGGCATCTGCGCTGTTCCTAGTGTTGTCCGGGTTGGCGACGGGGGCCTCGTGGCTGTGCTATTTCGCGGCGCTGTCTCGGGGGGACGTGTCCCGCGTGGCGCCGATCGACAAGCTGTCGACGGTCCTGGCGATCATCCTCGCACTCATTCTGCTGGGCGAGCCGGTGAGTGTGTGGGGCGCGGCCGGGATTATCGCGATCACGGCGGGGACGCTTCTGATGGTGGAACCCGCTGAGCTATCGGGCCTTCCTCGCGCGCTGCGCGGGGGCGGGAGCTGGCTGACGTTCGCGCTCGCGTCCGCTCTGTTTGCCGCGTTGACGTCGATCCTTGGGAAGGTCGGCATTTCTGGGGTTGATCCGACGCTGGGGACGGCGGTGCGCACGCTGGTGGTGCTGGCGATGGCGTGGGTGATCGTGGGCGCGCAGGGCCGCATGGGCGAGGTGCGGTCGATTCCGGGTCGCGAGCTGGCGTTTATCGTCGCGTCGGGTGCTGCGACGTGCGCGTCGTGGCTGGCGTACTATCACGCGTTGAAGGATGGGCCTGCCTCGGTCGTGGTGCCCATCGATAAGCTGTCGATCCTCGTGACCGTCGCCGTGTCAGCCGTGGCGTTTCACGAGCGTTTCACGCTGCGCTACCTGCTCGGCCTCGCCCTCATGTGCGTGGGGACGGCGGCCATGGTGGTGGCGTAGATTCGCGCCTGCTCGGCGTGTTAGTGGCCTTGTTTTTCTTCTGAGGTGTCGGTGTTGTTGACGATGAGTTGACCGAGGGGGAATGGGCCGGTTGTTTCGGTGGTGGTGACCAGGCCGTTGATGGTCTGGGTGTCGCCGGTGAAGGGGTTGGTGGCCGTGCCCGCCCAGGTTGTGGTGAGTGTGATGGTGCGGGTGGCACTGGGGTATGGGCCGTCGAGGAAGGACTTCCACCCGTTGGGAGCCTTGTAATAGTGGCGGATCAGGGCGGGGTCGGTGTTGGGGTCCATGCCTTCTTGCCAGGGCATTCCCGGCGAGGTCGTGGTGAGGTCCGGGGTTCCATCCCCCCAGCTCCACGTGTAGGACGTGGCCGTCAGAGTGATGGTGATGTCGTGGCCCAACAGCGTGACGGTGTGGGCCTGCGTGGGATGCGTGGCGGCAACAAGCGTGGGAATGTACTTGTTCGTGTACGACACTCCCTCAGGCCGCTTATACAGGCCCGCGCCATCGGCATGGATCGTCGTGGCCGCGTAGTACAGGATCTCCCGCGTGGTTGGAGCCTGCCCCGCGTTATTACCGTCCCCCTTCCGTGTAATGTGCGTGCACACAAATGGGGCAGATTCAGTCCCATCCGGCAACGTCACTGTGTGCATTGTGTGACCATCGCACTTATCGTCCTCCGCGTAGGCGTGCGCCTCTGCGCTTGCATCAGCAGAATTCGACAGACGGATCGAGTCATCATTTGATGATTCTGTACTGGGCTGCGCACCGTTGTTGTATTGGTTTCTCCCTTGTTGAAGAAGTGCATCGATAGAATCGCCGTGCGCATCTGTATCAAAATTCGGAGGAGGATCAGATCCTTCCGCGCGCACTGATTGAGGAAGAACCACAACTGCCAGAATTGCCAGAATTATTGCTGACCAGACTCCGAGAATTTTCTTAGTCATCAGTTTTTTCCATTCCAGCTCGAGTCACGACCCAGTGCCCATCGTCCCATGTCAGCACTAATGCGAAGATGGAATGGTACTGCTGCTCGTGCACATATATATTCTTCTTCTGACAAATCGTCCCGTCCACTGAGTTAATAGCTAAGACCACAGCAACCGCATTGTCGGCTCCATCTCCGTCCGACGCTTCAGCAGGTTCGAGCTTGAGAACATGTTCCACGATCGACGAATCGTTGTATAGCCATCCCTCGTCATAGAGGGATCTAATCCTCTGTGTCACTTCGCGAGCGAACTGCGAATCACTAGCGGACATCTCTTCGAATAGCCCTGTGTCTCCGGTGTTCCATGCATAGACCATGAGGGCGAGATAATGCTCCGCAGCGGCCTCGGCACCTCGTTCACTGTTTTCCTTGGCTTCTTCTGGTAGTTCCGGTTTGGTGTAGGTGTCTGCCGCGAACTCGGCGGGGCGCACGAGGACTCCGTCGGGGCCGATTACGTAGCCGCCTGACATCGGAGGTTCACTCGATGCTGACGGCATGGGGGCGGGGTGCACGGTGGGTGTTGCCGCAGTGCTGGGGCGATCGTTCCACGAGCTGATGCTCGCGCCCAGCGTGTAGGCACCAACAGCTGCCACAGCCACCAGCACGGTGAGACCGATGCCGATTGCCCACGGGCGCAGCGCTGCGCGCGTGGCTGCTAGGGAGCGCTTCTTGCGGCGCGCTGGCTGGGTGAGGAAGTCTTGCTCGCATTCCTCGGTGTCGGGTCGCTCGGATAGGGGTGGGACCTTCATGGTGTGTGTGCCTCCACGGTGAGGTGTCCTCCGACGTCCCCATCGTTGGGGGCGCGTCCTTTCTCATCAGGGTACGCGCAGAACCGACACGAAATACTAAGAATGCTGCGCAACCATCACGCAAATCCTCCCACCCACACCACCACAACCGCACAAACGTGCACACTCAGCCCCGGCCTCGTCCATTCAGTGTGTGAGTTCGCGCGTAACAGGCAGGGAGACTTGAGTCCGAAGCGGACGGCGTTGTAGACTTCAGGTAACCGTTCAGCCCGCCGCTCCCTCGGAGCGGACGGGCTGGATTTCTATCTGGAAGGTCAGATGGTATGGACGAGCAGGTCAAAGATCCGACTACTGTCGACGAACAGATCCGCATCTTGTCTGAGCGAGGCATGCACGTGGATATCGATCTCGCGCGCCAGTGGCTTCGTAGTGTTTCCTACTACCGATTGTCCGGCTACTGGTACCCCTATCGCGAGCAACTTCAGTCGGACACCAGAATGCCTGTCCGCGCCGACACCTTCGTTCCGGGGTCAACCTTCAGTGAGGTAACCGGCTTGTACGAGTTCGACCGCAAGCTACGAACCCTCGTCCATGATGGTATCGAACGCATTGAAATCGCATTGCGCACGCGTGTCGGCGAGTGGATCGTCACCCACGGACCACTGGCATATGAAGAAAAGAACCTGTTCCACGCAGACTTCGACCACAAGACGTGGCTGAAAACTGCTCGCAGGCGCATCCAGCGCGCTGAGGGAAATAATGCCGCAATCAGGCACTATGCAGACAAGTACGAGGGGTACCCATTTTGGGTACTCGCCGAAACACTCGACTTCGCCGATATTTCGAAGCTCTACGCTGGACTCCCCACCAACGCACAACACGAGATATCACGTAGCTTCGGATTTGCCGTCGAGCCTATGGCATTGAAAGGAAAGCACCGAAAAAACTACTACACGCGTGATCCTTTAGCTCGATGGTGCGAGCAGCTGACACTCATACGTAATGTTTGTGCTCACCACGGACGCCTGTTCAACAGGAACCTTCTGCCGGCATCGACCGTCGCATTTCGCACAATCGACAGCTTGAAGTCACTTCCCGAGGGCCAGAGCGACAAAGTCTTTGGCTCGCTTCTCGTCATGGGTTTCATGCTGCATAACATCTCACCCGGCACTAGCTGGGCAGCCAAACTGAGCGACTTGGTGCACGACGATTACGAACGACTCGCTCTACGGTCAGTCACCGAGATGGGTTTTCCGTCCAATTGGGCCAGCAGCTTCATTCACCTATAAAGCAAACGACACGACCATCGCGTCGCTACAGATCTAGTCCGCTTCGGCGATTAACCATACAACCGTCTAGTGGCCTTGTTTTTCTTCTGAGGTGTCGGTGTTGTTGACGATGAGTTGACCGAGGGGGAACGGGCCGGTTGTTTCGGTGGTGGTGACCAGGCCGTTGATCGTCTGGGTGTCGCCGGTGAAGGGGTTGGTGGCCGTGCCCGCCCAGGTTGTGGTGAGTGTGATGGTGCGGGTGGCACTGGGGTATGGGCCGTCAAGGAAGGACTTCCACCCGTCGGGCGCCTTGTAATAGTGGCGAATCAGAGCGGGATCCGTGTTGGGGTCCATGCCCTCTTGCCAGGGCATCCCCGGCGAGGTCGTGGTGAGGTCCGGGGTTCCGTCTCCCCAGCTCCACGTGTAGGACGTGGCCGTCAGAGTGATGGTGATGTCGCGACCCAACAGTGTGACGGTGTGGGCCTGCGTGGGATGCGTGGCAGCGACGAGCGTGGGAATGTACTTGTTCGTGTACGAGACCCCCTCAGGCTGTTTGAGGAGACCCGCGCCGTCGGCATGGATAATTGTTGCCGCCGCTAGGAGAAGGTCGCGAGTTGTGGGCAGTTGTGCGGGGTCTCGCGTAACAGTCCCTGTGACGGGGTCAAATGGCAGTGAGCAGTCCTCGTCTGAGACGTGACCATCATTCGGAGCGGTTCCAATGGATACCGACGCACACCTTGCCCAGTTCCAGTAGCGCTCAGCTTCTGGCGCTGCCGCACCTTCAGCTGTCTGCTGGTTCCTCTGAGTATCCACGGTTGAGGTGCCGCCACCTTGCTGAGAAGAAGCCTGGTCATGGTCATGACGCCAGACTCCGGCCTGTATTCCTCCAGGTGCAGAAGATGCACAAAAGCCAGATGGAGCACCCGATTCAATATCACACGATGTCGGTACGCTATCGGCGAATGAAGCAGATGCTTGTCCAAGCATTAGCAGGGACCCCAATGTCATACCAATCAAGCGCAGTGTTCTACTTATCGTTGCCATGAGGAATGTTCCCATCGGTTACAAGCCACCGGTCGCCCTGCCATGTCATGAAAAGCGCAAAGCTCACGGTGTATTCGTTATCGCTTACGACGATTCGCTGTCCTTGACAAGATGTTCCATTGGTAGTCGTTACATGGAATAGAACGCCGATAGTGTTGGGTGGTGCACCCATTTCTGCCGTAACGGGTTCGACTTCCACGATGCTCGTAATGGCTGCACTGTTCCCGTATGCCCAACCGTTCGAGTAAAGCGAATTGATGGCATTAATGTACCCATCGGCGAACGGGACATTCTCCGCGGACAAGCTCGCCAAAGTTTGTGTGTCACCCGTGTTCCACGCGTAGCTGAGACTAGCCACGTAGTGTTCAGCAGCGAGTTCTGCACCTCGTTCTGTGTTTTCTTTGGCTGTTTCGGGTAGTTCGGGCTTGGTGTAGGTGTCTGCCGCGAACTCGGCGGGGCGCACGAGGACTCCGTCGGGGCCGATCGCGTATCCGCCCGACATGGCGGCCTCGCTCGATGCTGACGGCATGGGTGCGGGGTGCACGGTGGGTGTTGCCGCGGTGCTGGGGCGATCGTTCCACGAGCCGATGCTTGCGCCCAGCGTGTAGGCACCAACAGCTGCCACAGCAACCAGCACGGTGAGCCCGATACCCATTGCCCACGGGCGTAGTGCTGCTCTCTTGGCAGCCAGAGCGCGTTTCTTGCGGCTTGATGTCGGGGTGAGGAAGTCTTGCTCTTCTTCCTCGGTGACGGGTCGCTCGGATAGGGGTGGGACCTTCATGGTGTGTGTGCCTCCACTGTGAGGTGTCCTCCGACGCGCCCCACCGTTGGGGGCGGTCTTTTCTCATCAGGGTACGCGCAGAACCGACACGAAACACTAAGAATGCTGCGCAACCATCACGCAAATCCTCCCACCCACATTCCCAGAACCGCACGGATGTGCACCCGGCCCCGGCCTCGTCCGTTGAACGGCCGGGAACGGGTCACTTCCCCGGGAAATACTCCTCGACGATCCCATCCAGCTGCGCGCGAATCTCTTCGAAGGGGCGGTCCAGGTCGAGCGTCGTCGCGCTGATGCGGTTGCCGCTCATGCGGTAGGTGGCGTCGGGTTGGATGTCCTCGTCGGTGGCGGCGTAGAGGAGCATGCCCGAAACCTCGATGCTCTCCCCCGCGCGCTCGAAGGCGATCTGCTTGTTCTTCACGTAAGCGAAGATCTGGTACAGGTTCCCTGAATGCACGGTCCTCTTGTCGAAGTTGCTCTGCATCGTGGACGCGTAGTACTTCGCGTCGATGATGAGCACGCGGCCGCGAGCGCTCAGCGTGATGTCGCTGCGCATGGCGGGTAGGCCGTCAGCGACGCCGTCATCCAGAGCCCAGTCGATGAAGGACGCACTGGCGTTCAAACGGGGATGTTCCCTGCGGTAATACTCGAGGATGAACTTCTCATACAGGCGGCTCATGCGCTGCTCATCGAAGAAATCCATCATGCGCACGCTGCCGTCGCTCTGGGTTTGAAGCAGCCCTTTGACGACGAGCCAACACACCGCCATCAGCATGCGGTAGGTGCGGTTGTTGCGGTCGTATCGCATGTTCCAGTCCACGGTGTGCAGGTCGATGTCGCGCACGTCCGCGAAGAAGACCATGAGCTTCTTCAGGCTCTTCTTGCGCGCCCGTGAGATGTCCGAGCGCACGAGCAGCGCGACCGTCGCCTTGATGACCCGGTTCATCGTCGTGTCGACACTGAACTCGTCGTAGGAGCACACCAGCTGGCGGCGCAGAATCGCCTGCGATTTCACGGACTCGGTGACCTCGATTTTGCCGCGCAGGGAGGAGCGGGCTTCGGTCCGGTTCACGTACTCCTGCCCGAGGCCTCGTTTGAGTTGGAGGGACACGCCACGCTCAAGGATGGCGGCGCACAGCTCGGCGGCGTTATCGAAGTCCTCCGTGGCCACGGCGCGGTAGCCCTGCTCGCGCAGCGCCGAGAAGGCGTAGGCGAGCATGTGGAAGACGTTGTGGACGCGAATCACCGCAGCGACCTGCGCAGCCTGTCACTCCATTCGCGGACCTTGCCGGGTTCGTCGAACCAGTATTCCTTGAGCATCGGGATGAGCTCGTAGTCCACGATCGAGGCAAGGGCCTCGTCGGTGCAGGAGTCGGCTTCCATGTTGCAGAAGTAGCTGTGTCCGATGCAGAAGCCCTCGCCGAGAGACTCATCCTCGGCGATCGCACGGTTGAGGGATTCCACCTCGCGCACGAGTGCCTCGAACCTCGGATTGCCGAGGCCGGCGCAGTAATCGCGAAAACCCTCGGAGTCGAAAGCGGGGCTCAGCTCCACGAAGGCGAAGCGGCGACGCAGCGCGTAGTCAAGCATGGCGAGGCTGCGGTCAGCCGTGTTCATCATGCCGATAATGTGGACGTTGCGGGGCACGTAGAAGAGCTCGCGTGAGTAGAGGAGCTGAAGTTTGTTCTTCGGTCCCCGTTTGTCGCTCTCGATGAGCATAAACAGCTCGCCGAAAATCTTGGAGAGGTTGCCGCGGTTGATCTCGTCGATGATGAAAAAGTATGCGTTCTCCTCGTCGTCGGCGGCCTTCTTGCAGAAGGAGTAGAAGGCACCCTTGACAAGCTCAAATCCCGTGCCAGAAGGACGGTACCCCTCGATGAAGTCTTCGTAGGAGTAGCTCTGATGAAACTGGATCAGCATGACGCGTGAGGCGTCCTTAACCCCCATCATCGAGTAGGCGAGACGCTTGGCGGCGTAGGTCTTTCCTACACCAGGTGCGCCCTGCATGATGATGTTCTTCTTCGTGCGCAGCAGCCCCACGATCGCCTCGTAGCGTTCCTCGGGCATGTAGACCTCGTCGAGGAATTGCCGGGCGGAGTACTCCGGGAAGATTACTAGCGGCTCCTCGCTCTCAACGTCGTCATCACTGTCCTCGAAGAACGTCTCAATGCGAGAAAGGAGTTCAGGGTAGTCGGTGATCTCGGTGAGGGTCTTCATGGCCAGTCGTTCGTCGATTGGCCAGTTTCCTGCGGACGTCCAGCGGACCTCCCGACAATTCGGGTAGTGGCCGCCCTCCGGATCGTAGACGTAGTCACCCGCAACAATTCCGCGCCCGAGAATCTCTGAACGTCCCTTTTTCACAAAAACGACATCGCCCGGCTTCATCTCGTTAGCAAACTGCCATAGGGCGTGAATGTCGTTCTTCTGGGTACCGTTTTCGGGATAGGTCTGGAGCATCTGCGCCTTCAGATCTTCCTTATGCGCATAGGCAGTCAGGTCCCCAATCTCACCCCATGCCAGTCCCATGATTCCGCGCGAGTAGAACTCGTCCCACATGCAGGCGCCCCGGCCGGGGGCGTAGAGCCAATAGCGCACGGTCTCCACGTCGGCGTCCCCCAGGGCAGCCGCCTGGGCGACTTCTTCCTTGTCCTTGTCAGCCTCTTTGTTCTCACGGTTGACCTGTTCGGAAACGCGCCACGCGTATGCCGAAAGCTCGGGGAAGGAGAAGTACTCGTAGGTTCTGGATTTCAACACCGACAGAATACTGTCGCGAATCCCCAGATATTCAGTGGATTCGGGAACTTTCTTCAACAACGCCAGCACAGAACGAACCGATGAAGGCATCCGGTCGGGCAGCGCGAGGAACCATCGGTCTCGCGAACTCAGGTTGACGTAGGCATATGGGCGAATCCAGAAGAGTCCGATCGTGATGTTCCAACTGGCATGGCGCTGTTGAAGGACTGAATCGTAGGCGTGACGGAACACAGCTTCTGTCTGTTCAGTCGGCTGATCCGCGTAGGCCAGCGCAACCGCAAACAAGTCCCACAGCCTGTCGATATCCCCATCGTCCCGACGCACCTGGTCGTAGAAGGTCGCGTTGATGTTGAGCAGGACGGGGACACCGACAAAATCATCATGTAGAGGGGTCTGCACGCCGAGAGCGCCACCAATTCCGAGGGCAACCGCCCGGCGCTTATTGTCTGTGAGGCCTCGATTGAAGAGGCCGTAGACCGTAAAAGGATCAATATCCGTCGGAATACCACCGGAGTCAAGCGTCGGCAGGTCCATACCGAGTTCGGCGTAGACATGCTGCAACGTCGCAATAAGAGCTTGCCGATCATCCTTGAAGGCAAGCAGTTTGTCCGCTAGTTCCATGAAAAAGCGCGGCCATGAGTACTGGCTATCCGTCATCATGGCCACACCCTACCACCCAGGTGATCGGCGACACGATTCGCACTCGTACTCGTCCAACAGCAAAGCCGGACCACACCCTCGCGCGACCCGGCCACTACCTCGAGGAAAACGCGGACCCTCAGTCCAGGTCCGCCAACACGCCCAGGTCGCGTGCAGCCTGGCGCAGGCGCTTATCACGAGTCCACAGAGCCACACCGGGGGTTACGACAGCACTCGCCAGAAGTGCCACATCGACAGCACTGAGGCCCCTCCCCCATAGCCGACGCTCCTCGACGAGATGCCGCACGCCCTGATCATCAACACTGCGCACGATCATCAAGCGTTCAAGCGCTTTCAGGAAGATCGATCGATTCTTGAGATTCCCCAACGCGAGTTCAGTGATGACACTCTGATGCACGCACACCTGGTCACGCTCGAGCAGATCAACCAGAAGCGGTTCAGTTTTCCGCAGGTGATCGATCCAGATGTTCGTGTCAACGAGGACTCTCATGCGCGCTCTCGACTCCGAGGAGCGGCCTCCGCCGCAGAATCACTACCGCCGAGCGCAGCGAGCTGCCGACCACTCTCGATTCGAACGAGGAGTTCTACCGCATCCTTGATCAACGCGGATCGTTCTTTGACCCCAGTCAGCTCCTCAGCGCGCGCAATCAGATCATCATCGAGTGTCACAGTGGTTCTCATGTATACCTCCGATCCCAGGATAGCACCATATACATCATCATTTGATGCAACACATGATGCAGCACCTCTCTCACTCAGCTCGCCAACAGCAAAGCCGGGCCACACCCCCGGACGACCCGGCCGCTACCCCGTCAGACTGAGTTGATTCAGGCGACTTCCACCGTCATGAGGGGAACGATTCCACTCAACGTATCGCCCAGCACGTCTTCGGCACGATCAAGCTCGTAACGCATCTGCAGGTTCATCCAGAATCCCGGGGTCGTACCGAAGTAGCGAGAGAGACGCATGGCAGTGTCCGCCGTGATCCCCCGCTTCCCATGAACGATTTCATTGATACGACGGGGTGGAACACCGATAGCGACGGCGAGCTTGTGCTGCGTAATTCCGAAGCCCTCGATGAAGTCTTCCATGAGGACTTCGCCCGGGTGAATCGGAGCAATTTTAGTGGTAGTCAACGATCTCAACCCCTTCTGGACCAGCGTCGCCCCACCTAAAGCAGATTCGCCACTGATCGTTGATTCGGATACTGTACTGCCCCGCACGATTACCGCGCAGACGCTCGAGCCGGTTGCCCGGAGGAATCCGGAGGTCTTCCAGACGACACGCAGCATCAATCTGGCGCAACTTGCGCAGCGCGACGCGCACGATGCGCGCATCGAGGGAAGGAACAGGCTCCCTCGCAAACAAGTGCTCAGTCTGACGATCCCCGAATGACTGGATCATGACACAAGACTATATCCAATCCCGTTATTAACGCAAACCGTTAAGCCGCGTCACTCTTACACTCTCGCTTTTCCTCTAGCAGACGGACGACAACAGCAAAGCCGGGCCACGCCCCCGGACGACCCGGCCACGGCCTCGTCGTGAAGAGAATTCTCGTGACCTCGCATCACTATTTGCACACGCCGGTGACACATCTCACTTAACGAGGTCACGGCATATTTTCAACCAACAGGATCCGACAAACCGCGGAAGAATGGTTGCAGGGAGCGATACCAGGGCGACCGGTGGGGCACACAGACCGGTCGCGGTGTCTACGATGACACGTCGCTGACCTGGTGCTTGAGCCGCGCATCACCCAGCGGCCCCCCACCTTCGATTCAATGAAAGAGGCTCACATGAGCGACAACAACGAGAACGTTGACCAGGACAAGACCCCCGAGGGTCCCCTCCAGACCGACCACGGCACGACCACCATCGAGGAAAACGTCGTCGCTAAGATCGCCGGCATGGCCGCCCGCCAGGTGCCCGGCGTGTACGGCATGGGCAACGCCGTGCGCCGCGCCTTCAGCGCCGTAACTGACCGCATCCCCACCACCCAGACCAACGTCACCGGCGGCATCACCGTACACAAGGGCGAAACCCAGGCCGCCATCGATGTCACCGTCGTCGTCGAGTACGGCTACTCCATCATCAACGTCTGCAACGACATTCGCAGCAACATCATCGACCAGATCGAAGGAACCACCGGCCTGGAGGTCGTCGAGGTCAACATCGACGTCACCGACGTCCACCTGCCCGAGGAGGAAACAAACACCCCCGCCTCAACCGATCTGAAATAGTCGACCTCAACGCCTGAATCTGAGGAATTCTCATGAAGACAACGCACCTGGCTCTCCTGGTGGGCCTGTTCATGGGAGCCGTTCTCGCGTTCGGTTCCTTCGCCAGCTTCGTCCTCGTTGCCCTGTGTGGCGTCGTCGGATGGGTAGTGGGCCTCTATCTGGAGGGCCGGGTCGATGTCCAACGTATCCTCGATTGGCGAAAGAGGTGACGAGCATGGCCGCGCCTGACTCCGCAGTCACGCAGCCGAAGCCGTCGCGCGAGAAGGAATCCTCCTTGACGCAGCGCGGCACCACGACTATCCCGGCCAATGTCGTCGCCCGAATCGCCGCTCAAGCAGCGTTTGAGTTTGCCGCCGTAGGCTCGAACGCAGGCGGAGTTCTCGGGATTGGCTCCCGTCGAAACTTCGGGTCTCGTCCCGAGGCTACGTGCCAACTCTATGGGCAGCGCGCGATCCTCCATCTGGACCTCGGCCTCGTCTTCCCCACCCCCTTGTCCTCCACTCTCGAGGACCTGCGTGCGCACGTGAGCGGTCGCGTTGAGAAGCTGTGCGGGATGAACGTTGGCAAGATAACCATCGACATATCCTGGCTCAACCCGAGCAATCGCGTCAGGAAGCCCCTGAGATGAGAACACCCGTACCGGCAATCGTTTATCGCCCAACCCGGAGCGCACCTGCCACCCTGTTGGCGTTGCTGCTCCTCATTGTGGGAGGCCTCGGCACGTGGCTGACGGCGTACCGCTTCCTCACGGGGGCCTGGCCGCAGCGTGCCGTCGCCACGCTCGACGCGGTCGGCACGGTGTCCTTCAGCTCCATCGCAGCACTTATTGCTGCCGGAATCGCAGCCGTATGCGGCCTGTTGATGCTTGTCGCAGCACTGTGGCCTGGCCACCCCAAGCACGTCGCTTTTCTTCCCGACGATATCCCCGGGCAGACAGCACTTCACCGTTCTGACCTTGCAATCCTCGTGAAGAGGCACGTCGAACAGCTCGCCACGATTCGGTCTGCTTCCGCCACCGTGCACAGGTCACGAGTCGACGTTGTCGTCTTCAGCGACGCGGATGATTTAGACGCAGTGCGCGAAGCAGCGTCCAAGAAAGCCGACGAGGCCCTGGAGGTTTTCAACCCCGAGGGCATCACCCGCAGCCGTGTCCGCGCCAAGCGCGTGAGGTGAAAGAGAACCGATTATGCGTTCAGTTTCTGCCGCTCTCAACAGGGTTCTCCTGGCATTCTTCGGGCTGCTTATCATCTGCGCGTCCGCCTGGTTCCTCGCGTCCGGCCTCGATGCTGGCCACCATCTGCCCGGCCTTTCCGCGTACCTTGCCGCGGCGCAGGACCAATTCGGAGCGATTCTTTCGCCTCGCGCCCACTGGCTCGTGCCGTGCGGCGTTCTGGCATCAGCGCTTGCCTTCGTCACCGGTCTCTTCCTGCTCCTCATGCAGGTGCCGCGCAGGCCTGCGAATTCTCCGCTCAGGCTCAGCGGCTCCGATGGCACTCTGCTGGCTACTCTCTCCCCCGATGTCCTGTCGCAAGCCCTCTCCGAGCGCACTCAGGACCTGCCCGGTGTCGAGCGCTGCACCGTCTTCGTTACCGGTTCTCCGAGCAAGCTCTGGGTTCAGGCGGACACGAGCGTCGCACCAGACTGCGAGGTCGAGTGGACCGTGACCGAGCTCCGGAAACTATTGAACGAGGACGTGGCTACATCTCTGGGAACGCCTCCCAAGCAGCTCGACGTTCTCGTGCGCCTGGCCCGCTCGGTGAGTTCGACGTCAACATCGAAGGCCGTCACAGGCCAGCCGTCGCCGGCAATCACTGGAACGGGAACAGGCGCATGAGGCGTGGGGCAGGGCGAATGAGACCCTGCCCCACGTTTATGTGCACCATGCGACCATATTCACGAGGCCGGGGCTGAGTTCAACCTGAACGCTAACGCCCCGAAAGCTCCCAACAGCAAAGCCGGGCCACGCCCTCGCGCGACCCGGCCACTGCCTCGTAGAAGAAAACTCAGACGTTGAAGCGGAACTCCACGGAGTGTCGTCGATAAATAACTATTCGATGCGCAAAGTACAACGAAATACCGCTAGAAACAGACAACATATGGGGGTGCACAGAAACACATATAGGTTCTGCAGAAAACCTATAGGGTGCGTCGCTAAAAACCGCTGTGCGCGAAAAACATAAAGGGTTTACGGACCCGGTCCCAGACCCCTCAATACTCTGAGCCGGAAGAATGGAAAGTGGAAGGTTGATGTATCCCCACTATTTATTTTTTCCGTTTTTCGGAGTACATCGGGAGCTACAACTGCGGACCAGCTCTGTGTGAACTAGATGAGAAGGCGCAGCAGCGAATCATCGACGCTGGACAGTTGGTGCTGCGGGCACGCGAGCGGCACCCCCAGCGGTCACTCGCGGAGCACTACAACCCGTTATCGATGGACCCAATTCTGCTCAAGGCTCACAACAACTTGGACCGGGAAGTCGATAAGGCTTTCGATGTGGCACGCAAACTCACCAACGAGCGCCAGCGCCAGGAGCTACTGTTCGCCAGCTACGGGGAGTTGGCGAGGGGCTATGTCTCCTCGCTTTCATCAAAATCGAAACCACCAGCAGGGTCGTTCCCCGTGCGGGTGATTTTGATCGGTCCCGCTGCTGGGTGTAGAACCCTGTCGCTGGCAACGCCGGGAACTATGACTGTGCCCGACGAGAACACGTCACTGCCATAACGCGGCTCACGGTAGACGAACATGGGTCGTTCACTACTACTGGTGGATTTCGGTTTTGGTGGTGGGGGGATTACCGCCGCCGGCCTCGATTTTTCCGTTGAGGAGGGCGTTGACTACTTCCCGATTGTGAAATGGGCCGATGGCGCGGTGAAGAGGAACCAGTCACCTGGAAGAGATCGATCCAGTCGCTGGTGTGCAATCTGGGAGGTAGGGTTGCGGGGTCGATTCCTCGCGAGCGCAACCATGATTGTGTCTCTGAACGTGATGAAAACAACCCTGCCCTTCGGAGAATTTCCCCTATCCCGCGTCCCCGGGCGGTGAAAACGGTGTGCACCATCGCCTGAAAGGCTTTGCGTTGCTCTATCGGGATCTTCGGGTCACCCACCCGGCGGATCACTAAGATCCCCCCGTCAACGTTTGGCTGTGGCCGGAAAGCAGACCTTGGTACTCGGGAACCAAGGTGAAACGTGAACCATGGGGACCACTGAGCTGTCATCATCGTGCTTGCACCTACCCCGGCCCGGCGGCGAGCGACTTCCCACTGCATGAGGAGTACAGCGGCAGTCCATGCCGGCGCATGCAACAACTTTCGAAGAATGGCAGTGGTGAGGTGAAAGGGAATGTTTCCCACAATGACGCAGGGAGTGGCGGGTAACGGGAAGTTGAGGAAATCATCATGGACCACTTCGACCGACGCCGAGGCGGTCTTTTTTGTGAGTTTGGCAGCTAGTTTTGCGTCTACCTCAACTGCCGTTATTGCCCTCCCCAAGTGGGATATCGGGTGAGTGAGGGCACCGCTTCCTGGCCCGATCTCAATGATGGGGCCGGAGGTTTGTTTTACAAGATCGACGATGGAGTTGATGATCTTGTGGTCTGTGAGAAAATTTTGGCCATGTTCGTGACGGCCGTATCCGTATGTAGACATCAGGTGTGCTCCGTGGAGTTGAAACGGAGCCGGGCATGGCAAATGGCCGCCCGGCTAAAGGACCGGAGCGGTTTCTAACCTGCGGGAGGGAGAAAACCGCCTTAGCGGCTGGTGAGCGGCCGCATGAAAACGGAACCTGAAATCAACATGGGCCTATCGTATCCAATTACTTTCGCAGGGTCCAATACGGTGAGAAAGAAGACAACCGCACCGCAACAAGTAGTGTCCCGCATAGTGGTGTAACCGTGGGTGGTCGGCTCGTTTGATATGGGTGCGGTCACCGTGTGATCCTTCGAGAAAGCTCTCTACTTCTGACTCGAAACGATTTGGAGGCACAACGATGACCGCTCCTCATATTATCGACCCTGCTGGCATGCTTGGCGAGGCGTTGTCCCAGGCATCCCCGGATTTGATGCGTTCCTTGCTCCAGCACGTGATCAACGCGTTGTTATCAGCGGACGCTGATGCGGTGTGCGGGGCCCAGTGGGGTCAACAAGATCCGCAGCGCCAGGCCCAGCGCAATGGGTATCGCCACCGGCCCTTGGACACCAGGGTCGGCACCATTGACGTGGCGATCCCCAAGCTGCGCTCAGGTACCTACTTTCCAGAGTGGTTGTTGCAGCGCCGCAAACGCTCCGAAAGCGCCTTGATCACAGTGGTCGCTGACTGCTACTTAGCGGGAGTATCGACACGGCGCATGGACAAGCTCGTCAAAACCCTGGGGATCACAGGACTGTCCAAGTCCCAGGTCTCACGGATGGCAACAGACCTAGACGAACACGTCGATCAGTTCCGCAACCGCCCCCTCCACGATGCCGGGCCTTTCACCTTCGTCGCCGCTGACGCGCTCACCATGAAAGTACGCGAAGGAGGCCGCGTCGTCTCGTGCGCGGTCCTGGTTGCCACTGGAGTCAACAATGACGGACATCGCGAAGTGCTGGGGGTACGCGTATCTACCAGTGAGACCGCTCCAGCCTGGAAGGAGTTCTTCTCTGACCTGGTCGCCCGAGGCCTGACCGGCGTGCGCCTGGTGACCAGTGACGCCCATCTGGGCCTGGTTGAAGCCATCGCCGCCAACCTGCCCGGAGCCACCTGGCAACGATGCCGCACCCACTACGCCGCTAATCTCATGTCGGTCACCCCCAAAGCACTATGGCCCGCCGTCAAAGCGATGCTGCACTCGGTGTACGACCAACCCGACGCCGCATCGGTCAACGCACAATACGACCGGCTCTTGGACTACGTCCACGACAAGCTCCCCGCCGTGTGTGATCACCTCGATCAAGCCAGGGCAGACGTCCTCGCGTTCGCCTCCTTCCCCACCGGGGTATGGACCCAGATCTGGTCCAACAACCCCAATGAGCGCCTCAACCGCGAAATCCGCCGACGCACCGACTCCGTGGGGATCTTCCCCAACCGCCAGGCCATCATCCGCCTGGTCGGAGCCGTCCTCGCCGAACAAAACGACGAATGGGCAGAAGGCCGACGCTACCTCAGCCTCGACATCCTCACCAAATCACGACTCACACCACAACCCACCCAACAGGAGGAACCCACACTCCAACTCAGCGCATAACCCACCCCGAAGGACACAAAACGATTACACCACTCCACAGGACTTGACCCAGCTAGAGCGAGAAGCCTGTCTCGAAGCGTCGGCGAATTTCGAATCGATTCTTTGAACCTGCCGCGATATTCCTCAGGCACCTGCCCAAGCATAGCTTTACGAATCTTCTTGAACTCTGCCTCGGGGATTGGTTTCTCCTCAATAGCAAGGCCTCGATGGAGCGCCTCCGCAGCACCCACTGCCATTAGAAGATTATTCTCAACGAAACGCGCAGGAGCGTAGCGCAGGCCCAGGATCATATTGATAGCCGCCTGCAGTTTTCCCCGCACCTCACACCAGCGCGGCATGAGTTCTTCGAACGGGAGCATATCGCAGGTAAAGAGAACACTGCCAGGATCAATAGCCTTCTCATCAGATTTGCCGATTGCTACAGGGGAGTACAGAACATCCGCGCGCCGAGGTGGTAGCATCCGCCCATCTGGAAGGAGTGCCTTAGTCCCTGCAAGCTCCAACTGGAGCCAGATGACGCCAGCAGCACGGTGCGTTGCCAGCGCAATCAGATCTTGCACCAGGCTTGCAGCTTCCAACGCAGTTTTGAGGGCGGACGGCTCAGCCCAGCGGACACGGATGGATACAACATCACGCATTCGTCCAACCGTTTTCCCCCTACTCCAGTCCCAGAATGGCAGAGTATGAGTATGCTCAAGGCGATACTCAGTATCGTTGACCGTCACCGATTGCTCTGCGACCGGTTTCACCGAGATTGCCCCAGTTCCATCCGGCATGCCATTACGAGTACCGTGCTGACCCGAAAATACAGACGATGCAGCCCAGAGCATCAAGTCTTCGACAGATATCTCAGCCGCTTCAAAAGCCGCATCTTCTCGTCCGCTAACATGCGCTCCGATTATCGCTGTCGTCGCTTTCACCACCTGCGTATCCGGACTTTCGACCCGCGCGCCTATACTCCGTCTACTTCTGACGGGAACGCAGCCGAGGAGTGTGATCTCGCGTTGTTGAGCCACACCATAAATCACATCCCACACTCTGAGGCCCTCAAGCTCATCCTTAACCCCAGGCGCCAACTGCTGGAAGATACGCTCCTCGAAGGCTCCGATCAGCGAGAGGGCGAGCCCGCCCTGTCCGTCGTACCGCAAGACACCAGGCAGTCGCTCGCCAGGTGCTTCCGGCAGCCACCAGAGACCTGCCCATTCTCCAAGCTCGTCAAGTTTTAGAGGATCGTTGCTCATCATTCTTCCTGCGACAACTACTTAATCGACGGGCCAAAAGCCCGCTTTATCCCGTGCTACCTCTCGATTGCAGAGGTTGAACGAGTCACTTCCACCTTCATCTCTTGGTGTACGTAACGCCTAATTGGCCGCGGGCGCTAAACCCAACCAAGCGCCTTCGCCACCGCAACAGTCGCGGTTAGCAGTGCTTGTCCACCTGCATTGCCAACCGCGTCAGTCACACACTGACGCACCCATTTCAACGCCCCTGTTACTGCAGGCGAGAATGCAGGTTCGCGCCCTTCAACAGCATCTTCTAAGGTATTCGCCGCTTCACGGAGGGAAGATGCCCGAGGTTCAGACGCACCCCGCGCATCCTGACGAAGAGCCCCAACGAGCGCTTGTAGATCATCTCCGCTCAGCTCCTGCCCATAAATGACGAATTGTTCCCCACCGACATTAATTGGACCGTTGACATTACCAATAGAACCGATGGATATGTTCGGTCGAATCTCTCTATTCATGATCAGCTCCCATGATTTCTGAGTCAATGCCAACGTCATTGGCGCATAGTTCATCATAATCTCGAACACTCCCAAGCCGTTCGGCACAGAGACAAGACCCCGCATGACCATCCAACGACAGAGGTAAATCCACTCAGAGTCATTCAGTCCAGAATTCAGCCAATAGCTAGGACGAAATTGGACTGACACACCCGCTTCTGGCGCATTTTCAAACAGATCCTCAACTACCAGCCATGACAACTCTTCACATCGTTCTTCTGATAGCCAAGCCCGGTTGACCATCTTCCATCTCCACCAAAAAAATGCCACAAATGCAATAAGGATGAGAAGCTGTAGCCACCACACAAGAGACGACATTGTCTTCCTTTCTAAGAAACATCCATCTCAACTCGCACAACAATCCGAAGCGAGTTGGTCATCATCTCCGCTCAATACAATGCAGTTCCAGAGCCTTTACCAACTTCAATCTCACGGAAGCAGCTTCAGAGCAGGAAGCTTCTTTGCAGAATTCTTGCTCCTCACAGGCTCCGGCCACTCCGGAATGTCCTCACTGGTTCCACCAAAAGCGAGAATCGTCTGAGCAACAAGATCAATGGAGGCTTGAAAGAATCCTTCCACTCCCATGAGCCTCATTGAAACGCCCTCCTTGAGATCCCATAGCGCACCAGAGGCATTCGAGGCAGAAAATGGGTCACCGCCATGTGCGAGACGGTCGCGCAAGTCCTTCATGTCACGTAGGTAATTCCGTAAACTTTCGCCTTCAAAAACGACCCATCGAGAATAATTGCCAGAGTGACAGGGATTCACAGGTACCCTGGTACGCACTCCCCACTCACGAGTGAACAGGCGCACTCTGTGACTTTCACCAGCAGACCTCAATTTGTCGGGGTTAAGCGATAGGACCCTGGTTTGCTTAGGATCTTCAAGCACCTCATTGAAAAAACCCTCCGTCGCTGCATAAATCATTACGAAGATCCCCCAACGCAAAGCAGCTTTTTTCTTCCCAGATTTATCAGCCCAGCCGGAAGGCAATTTCTCAAGATCGCGACGGAGGTTTATTAGGAGAGCCAACTCACGTAGCGATTCCGCATGCTGATGAGCCGCGCCAAGTACTTGCTGAAGTTCAACACTCGGCCTTTCCACTTCATACCCCCTTTGGCCTGATGATTAAACACAGCCTAAGCTGTCAAACTTAAATCTGCATGCTTAAGAACAAGGAAAATTCTGGTCACATTGCGCTCATCGCTTTGGTCCACTACAACGGCAAAGCCGGGCCACACTCTCGCGCGACCCGGCCACTGCCTCGTTCAGAAACGATCAGACGTTGAAGCGGAACTCCACAACGTCTCCGTCTTCCATCACGTAGTCCTTGCCTTCCATGCGGACCTTGCCGGCGGCCTTCGCGGCGGCCATGGAGCCGGCCTCGACCAGGTCGTCGTAGGAGACGACCTCGGCCTTGATGAAGCCCTTCTCGAAGTCCGTGTGGATGACGCCGGCAGCCTTGGGGGCGGTGTCGCCCTTGTGGATCGTCCAGGCGCGCGCTTCCTTCTCACCGGCGGTGAGGTAGGTCTGCAGGCCGAGCGTGTCGAAGCCGACGCGGGCCAGCTTGTCCAGGCCGGACTCGTCCTGGCCGGATTCGGCGAGCATCTCGCGGGCGTCCTCGTCGTCCAGTTCGACCAGCTCGGCCTCGAACTGGGCGTCCAGGAAGATGGCCTCCGCGGGCGCAACGAGGGCGCGCAGTTCGTCCTTCATCTCTTCGTTGTCCATCTCGGCGGCGTCCATGTTGAACACGAAGATGAAGGGCTTGGAGGTCATGAGCTGGAAGGTGCGCAGCGCGTCCTGGTCCAGCTTGGCGCCCTCGGGGCCGGACAGCAGCTCGCCGCGCTCCAGCAGCTCCAACGCCGCTCGGGCGGTCTCGAGGACGATCGGCTCGGTCTTCTTACCGCGCACCTCCTTCTCGAGGCGCGGGATCTGCTTCTCGACGGTCTGCATGTCGGCGAGGATCAGCTCAGTCTTGATGGTCTCGATGTCCGAGGCCGGGTCCACCTTGCCGTCGACGTGCACGACGTCGGGGTCGGAGAAGGCGCGCGTGACCTGGCAGATCGCGTCGGCCTCGCGGATGTTGGCGAGGAACTGGTTGCCAAGGCCCTCACCCTCGGAGGCGCCGCGCACGATGCCGGCGATGTCCACGAAGGACACGGTGGCGGGCAGGATGCGCTGGGAACCGAAGATCTCCGCGAGCTTGTTCAGGCGCGGGTCGGGCAGGGGGACGACGCCGACGTTAGGCTCGATGGTCGCGAAGGGGTAGTTCGCGGCGAGCACGGTCGCGCGGGTCAGGGCGTTGAACAGGGTGGACTTGCCGACGTTGGGCAGTCCAGCGATACCGATAGTAAGAGACACGCCCCCATCCTATCGGAGCAGGCCCGGTGGTGTTGCCCTACTTCGTGTGGTTTGGCCCGGCGACGCGGGGCGCGTGGGGGCGCGCGGGCGCCATGCCGGCCTTCTTCAGGTCGGCGCGCAGGTCGCGGGGCAGCGCGAAGGTCGTCGATTCGGTTTCGGTGCGGGCCACCTCGACGGTGGGGAATCCGCGCTCCTGCAGCCATTCGATGACTTCGCGCACGAGGATCTCGGGCACGGACGCGCCGGAGGTGAGGCCCACGGTGCGGGCCCCCTCGAACCAGGATTCCTCGAGCTCGTTGGCCTTGTCGACGCGGTAGGCGGCGCCGGCCCCGGCCTCGAGCGCGACCTCAACGAGACGCACGGAGTTCGAGGAGTTCGCCGAGCCGACGACAACCATGACGTCCACCTGGGGCGCGATATGCTTAACGGCGCCTTGGCGGTTCTGGGTGGCGTAGCAGATGTCGTCCGACGGCGGGTCAATGAGCTGCGGGAAGCGCTGGCGCAGGCGGTCGACGGTCTCGCGGGTCTCGTCGACGGAGAGCGTGGTCTGGGAGATCCACACGACGCGCGAGGGGTCGCGCACGACGACGTTATCGACCTCGTCGGGGGTGCCGACGACCTGGATGTGATCGGGGGCCTCGCCAAACGTGCCCTCGACCTCCTCGTGGCCCTGATGGCCCACCAGGATGATGTCGTAGTCTTCCTTCGCGAAGCGCACGGCCTCGCGGTGCACCTTGGTCACGAGCGGGCAGGTCGCGTCGATCGTGGCGAGGTGGCGGGTGGCGGCAGCCTCGTGGACGGCCGGGGAGACGCCGTGCGCGGAGAAGACGACGCGGGCACCCTCGGGCACCTCGTCGGTCTCCTGGACGAAGATCGCGCCGCGCTTGGTCAGCGACTCGACGACGAACTTGTTGTGGACGATCTCCTTGCGCACGTACACGGGCGCGCCGTAGAGCTCAAGGGCTTTTTCGACGACGTCGACGGCTCGGTCCACGCCGGCGCAGTATCCGCGGGGAGCCGCCAAGAGGATGCGGCCGCTGCCCTCACCGTGGGAGGAGGGCAGGGGGGATTCGGCGCTGGCGCGCAGGTCGACGTTTTCATTCATGCGTCCACCCTAGCGCCCGGGGTGGCGTGCGTGCGCGCGCTCGTGGCAATCCCACACGCTCCTCATCGACGAGGCCTTGGCGGTCCACAGGCGTACGGTGCGGCAGCGCGGAGGGGACTTTCCTGTGGCATGCTGAGTGGCGTGACATTGCCTCTTTCCCCTGCTGCGCCACCTCCGGGCAGCTCGCCCCAGCCTCGTCCGCCCGCCGCGAAGGCGGCTGATACGACGCGGGATAATCCGTGGCCGCTGCGCAGGCTGACGGAGAACATCAAGGTGTACGTGGACCGCATGAGCCCCCTGTGGGTGGAGGGCCAGGTCGTCGAGTACAAGGTGCGCCCGGGCGCGAAAATGCACTTCTTGACGCTGCGCGACTTGGAGACGGACACGTCGATGACGGTGACCGCGTGGGCGGGCGTCATGGATTCCACGCCCCTGACCGAGGGCGCGCGCGTGGTGACGCGCGTGAAGCCGGTGTTCTGGGAGCGTTCGGGCCGACTCAACCTGCAGGCCGCGGAGATTCACCTGCAGGGCGTGGGCGACCTGCTGGCCCAGATCGAGGCGCTGCGTGCCCGCCTGGCCGCCGAGGGCCTGTTCGCCGATGCGCGCAAGAAGCCGCTGCCGTTCCTGCCCCGCACGATCGGCCTGATCTGCGGTCGCAACGCGAAGGCGAAGGACGACGTGGTCGTCAACGCATCGGACCGCTGGCCCAGCGCGCGTTTTGAGATCCGCGAGGTCGCCGTGCAGGGCGATCACTGCGTGCCCGAGGTGGGACGCGCCCTCCTCGAGCTGGACGCCATGGACGACGTGGACGTCATCGTCATCGCGCGCGGCGGCGGCGCGGTCGAAGACCTCCTCCCCTTCTCCGACGAGCGCCTCGTGCGCGCCGTCGCGGATGCCCGCACGCCCATCGTCTCCGCGATCGGCCACGAGGGGGATTCTCCCCTGCTGGACCTGGTCGCCGACTACCGGGCCTCAACCCCGACGGATGCGGCTCGCCGCATCGTGCCGGACCGCGCCCGCGAGCGCGACGGCATCTCTCAGGCGCTGACCCGCATGCGCGGAGCGCTGGGCGCGCGCCTGGCGACGGAGCGTTCGAACCTGACGCTCATCGCGTCGCGGCCGGTGCTCCAGGGCCCGGAGGCCATCGTCGAGGGGCACCGCGTGGCCCTCACACAGCGGGTCACGGCGATGCGATCGGCGATCGAGCGTCGGCTCGCCTCGGAGCGCCAGCAGCTCACTCGCTCGCGCGCGACGCTGACGGCCCTATCCCCGCAGGCGACGCTGGACCGCGGCTACGCGCTGCTGAAGACTCCCTCCGGCGCGCTCATCACCTCCTCGGCCCAGGTCAAGAAGGGCGACCTCATCGAAGGCATCCTCGCGTCGGGCCGCATGGTCGCCCAGGTCGTCGGAGCCACGAACCCCGCTCCGCCCGCTGACACCCCCGACGCAGGCGCCTGACGCTCAGGGCCCGCCCCGGCCTCGTCCCACGAACCCCAGACTCAAAGGAACACAGACATGACCACGAACGACCAGCTCCCCGATCCCCAGTCCCTCGGCTACGAGGAGGCGCGCGACGAGCTCGTGCGCATCGTCCAGACCCTCGAGGGCGGACAGGCACCCCTCGAGGACACTCTCACGATGTGGGAACGCGGCGAGGCCTTGGCAGCCCGTTGTTCGCAGATCCTGGATGGAGCCCAGGAACGTCTTTCTGGACGCGCCACCACGCCCTCCCCCGAAGCGCGCTAATCTAAAATTCACAGATTTACCCGCGCCCCCAGGTGAGGAGACGTCATGACGGTGCAATCTCAGCCCCACGTGCTCGCGATCGGCGAGGCGCTCATCGATGTCGTCATCACGCACGAGCAGCCTGAATGTCCCTCCGAGATCCCGGGTGGCTCGCCCGCGAACGTCGCCCTGACGCTGGGGCGCCTCGGCCGTCCGGTGGCGCTGGCGACCTGGTTCGGCGCGGATACGCGCGGCCGCCTCATCGACTTCCATATGAACGATTCGGGCGTGTACATCACCCCGGCGTCGCGCGGTGCCTCGCACACGTCGACGGCCCTAGCGCGCCTGGATGAAAACGGCGCGGCCTCCTACACCTTCGACCTTGAGTGGGCACCGACCGCCCCGATTGAGGTCCCAGAGACCGCGCAGATCATCGAGGCCGGTTCGATCTCCGCGATCATCGAGCCCGGCGCCTCCGCCGTCCTCGACGCACTGGCCCGTGGCCGCGAGTACGCGCTCATCTTCTTCGACCCGAACGCGCGCCCCTCGATCATGGGCGAACCCGCGGCCGCACTCGCCTCACTCGAGCGTTTCATCACCCTCGCGGACGTCGTCAAGGTCTCAGACGAAGACATCGAGTGGTTGACGGGCGGCGTGCCGATCGACAAGGTCGTGAATCGTTGGCTGGGCATGGGCCCCTCCCTCGTGGTCGTCACGCGCGGCAAGCACGGCAGCGACGTCGCCACAGCCTCGGGCCTGCGCTTCACGAAGACCCCGAGCGACGTCAAGGTTGTCGACACGGTCGGCGCGGGTGACTCTTTCATGGGCGGCATGATCGACGCCATGTGGGGCATGGGCCTGCGAGATGCGGACGCGCGCGAGGCACTGCGCACCCTTCCCGAGGAGCAGGTCCGCACCATCATCGACCGCGCCAGCGCCGTCTCCGACGTGACCGTCTCACGCAAGGGCGCGAACCCGCCCTGGGCGCACGAGCTCTCCTAAGAAGGCCACACTAGACGAGGCCGGTCCCCACGACGGGGCCGGCCTCGTTCATCGAACGCGCGGCACGATTGGCGCGCGTTTACTTGCCCATGCGGCGCTCGCGCTGCGCGTAGGAGCGCAGGGCGCGCAGGAAGTCCACGCGGCGGAAGTCGGGCCAGTAGACCTCGCAAAAGTAGTACTCAGAGTGCACGGACTGCCACAGCATGAAGCCCGACAGACGCTGCTCGCCCGAGGTACGGATGACGAGGTCGGGGTCGGGCTGGTCCTTCGTGTACAGGTGCGCGGTGATATCCGCGTCGGTGAAGGAGTCGGCGAGCTCGTCGAGGGTGCGCCCCTGGGCCGACGCCTCGCGCATCATGGAGCGCACGGCCTCGGTAATCTCGTGTCGGCCACCGTAGCCGACCGCGATATTGACGGTCATTCCCTGCACGTCGGCGGTACGCGCGACGGACGCACGCAGGTCCTCGGACACCTTCTCGGGCAGCAGGGACAGGTCGCCGACCACTGCGAGCTTCCAGCGTCCCTGGTCCGCCAGGAGGGAAACGGCCTCGCAGATGATGCGCAGCAGCTCGCCCAGCTCGCCGGCATCGCGCGAGAGATTATCGGTGGACAGGAGCCACAGCGTCACGATCGACACACCCGCGTCGTCGGACCACTGGAGGAACTCGCTGATTTTTCCGGCGCCAGCGCGGTGTCCCTGCGAGGCGGTCGCGCCCAGGGACTTCGCCCAGCGGCGGTTACCGTCCAGGATCACGCCAATGTGTGCGGGCACGGCGGCATCAGACAGCTCGGCTTTGAGGCGACGCTCATACATGTCGTAGAGCATGTTCCACTGGGCCATGATGTCCCTCCTGCTACTGTCGCACCCTGCGGCGCGGCGTACTCTTATGACATTAAGGGTATCGCGCCGTAGGACGGCAGGGAAACACAAGTACTCTCGGAGTGCGAGAACACGCCTATCGCAACAAGTTACGGCGTAGTAACCTACGGACTCGTAAGAAATGTTGACAGGTTGACAGGGGGAACAGATGAAGATCGCATCGCTCACGCCCAAGGAATGGTTCTCGGGCCAGCTCGTGCAGATCAAGCCCAAGCTGCGCGGCTGGCTGCACCTGGGCGCCGCCCCGCTGTCCCTGGCCGCGTCCATCGTCCTCGTCTGCCTGGCACCCACGACTCCGACGAAGATCGGATCCGCCGTCTACCTGGCGTGCTCCCTCATCCTCTTCGGGGTCTCGGCCGCCTACCACCGCTTCTACTGGGCCCCGCGCTGGGAAATCATGTGGAAGCGCCTCGACCACTCCAACATCTTCCTGCTCATTGCGGGCACCTACACGCCGATCACAATCGCGCTCCTGGACCGCTTTGACGCCACCGTTCTCCTCTCAGTCGTCTGGGGCGGAGCAGTCGTCGGTATCCTCCTCAACCTCTTCTGGCCCACCGCACCACGCTGGCTGACTACCCTCGTCTACGTCGCGCTCGGATGGGTCGCGGTCTGGTACCTACCCCAGCTGTGGGCGGGCGGTGGCCCCATCGTCGTGTGGCTGATCGTCGCCGGAGGCGTCCTGTACACGCTCGGCGCGGTCGTCTACGGCACCAAGAAGCCCGACCCCTCCCCCACCTGGTTCGGCTTCCACGAGATCTTCCACGCCTTCACTGTCGCCGCGTGGGCCTGCCACTGCGTCGCCGTCTACCTGGCGGTCCTGAATTCCTGACGCGCCGCCCGGCTAGGCTGCACTCATGGCCAGGCGCAATGTTGCTACACTCAACACCATGCGCGTCGGCACCCGTGTGTCGGCGCTCGATTACTGACACGTCATTGGAGGAACCATGGCTGACACACAGTGGCTCACGCAGGCCCAGTACGACCTGCTCGCAAACGAGCTGAAGGAGCGCGTCGAGGTCAAGCGCGTCGAGATCGCGCGCCTCATCGATGCCGCCCGCCAGGAAGGCGACCTGCGCGAGAACGGCGGCTACCACGCCGCGCGCAACGAGCAGTCCATGAACGAGACCCGCATCCAGGCCCTCCAGGAAATGCTGGAGCACGCCGAGGTGGGCGAGACCCCCGCCGACGACGGCATCGTCGAGCCCGGCATGGTCGTCACCGCCCTGGTTGCGGGCCGCGAGCAGAAGTTCCTGCTTGGTTCGCGCGACGCCGGCGGCGACCTGGGCATTCAGGTCTTCTCCGCACAGGCTCCCCTGGGCGCCGCCGTCATCGGCCACAAGGCCGGCGACAAGCTCTCCTTCGAGGCCCCCACGGGCCGCATGATCGAGGTCGAGATCCTCGACGCCAAGCCCTTCGAAGGCTGAGTCCAGAGTCGGCGAGGCCCACGCGACCTCGCCCCTCAATCAACGCGAAGCGGGTCCCACCAACCGGTGGGACCCGCTCTTGCATATGGGGTTATAGGACAAAACGTGTTGGTTTTGTAGTGACTTTTCGGCTTGTTAGTGCGGAAAAATCGGTATTGAAGTTGGTGAGAGCCAACTTGAAGGATGGACAAAACGTGTTGGTTTTGTAGCGACTTTTCGGCTTGCTGGTGCGGGAAAATCCACATTGAAGTTGGTTGTTTCATCGTGGGGGTATGAATACCCCGAAATGCCCGGCGTGCGGGCGCGTGATGACCAGGTATGGGCACTCAGCGTCAGGGGCGCAGCGATGGCGCTGCTCCCTGTGCAATATCAGCCAGGTCAGCCGCATTAATTCCACGGCGAAGCATCTTGATGAGTTCTTGGCCTGGCTGCTCAGTCGGCGCCGTCAGGCGGATTTACCTGGTGGGGGACGCTCGTTTCGCAGGCGCTGTGAGCCATTGTGGCAGTTATGGCCGTTTAGCCCGATCGTCGATGAGGTTCATGACGTCATCTTCGTTGACGGTATCCACCTGGGCCGAGGTGCCGTGGTTCTCATCGCCCAAACACCTGATCATGTGCTGGGTTGGTACGCGGCTAGGAGCGAGAATTCCCGTGCCTGGGAAGCGCTCATGAGCCGGATCGCGCCACCGGCCCTGGTTGTCACTGACGGGGGCAGTGGGTTCGCGAAAGCCTGCAAGAGAATCTGGCCGACCACGCGCATCCAACGCTGCACCTTCCACGCGTATTGCCGTATTCGCCAAGCCACTACAACGCGCCCCAAACTGGCGGCCTCACAAGGTTTATACGCTCTTGGGCAACAACTCTTGCACGTGGAGGGCCGAGAAGAAGCTCAGGAATGGATCGGTGCCTACCAGGGGTGGTGCACGCGCTGGAAGGACTTCTTGGAGGAGAAAACACGCAGGCCTGACGGAGGATGGGAATACACCCACGACAGGCTTGTACGGGCTCGTAACAGTCTCAACAAGCTCATCAGGCAAGGCCTGTTGTTCACGTACCTGGACCCCACCTGGGACCACCCGATGCCTGCAACAACCAACCAGATCGAAAGCACGAACGCGCGCCTACGCCAGATGCTGCGCGATCACCGTGGCATGCGCCTAACCCGACGCATGAAAGCCGTGTTTTGGTGGTGCTACACCCACTCTGCGCACCCACAGCCAGCAGCCCGCATCCTCGCCACCATGCCCACCGACGCAGACCTCGAAAACGCCTGGCAACAAGCCGCGCAAAACCACCAAGCCACCGCCATCATCCCCGGCTGGGGCGACGCAATTTGCTGGAACGAACTCCACCACACCACCCCCTACCACAACACCTGGGACTAACCCCTCAACCAACACGTTTTGTCCTATAACCCTGCATATGCGTCTGAGGAAGCCCTAGGCCTCCACGTGGGGCATCGGAGGCTCCCCCAGCTTCTGCTTTTCAGCAGCCAGAGTCTCCTCCCGGGTCGCGTCCCCCTCCGACTCAACGCGGGCCTCGACGTGAAGATCCACAGACGCCACGACCTCGTCCTCGCTCGACTCCGCGCGAGCCACGTAGGGACGCGTGTCGGGCTTACCGGCGTAGGAGGCTGCGATCTCCTCCTCGAGGGCGCCGGGAGGACCACCCGGGCGATCCGACGCGGTCGCGAGCTCGGGCATCGGGTCATACCCGTGCAGGTACATGACGGTCGCATTGATGAACGCCGCAATCGGCACCGAGAAGACCGCACCAGCGATACCAGCGATCGCCGAACCCGCGGTAATGACGAGCATGACGGCGACGGGGTGCAGGGACACCGCGTTCGACATCATGAAGGGCTGCAGAATGTTGGATTCAACCTGCTGGACGACCAGGATGATCACCAGCATGATGATGGCCTTCGTCAGGCCACCGTTCACGGCCGCCACCAGCACCGCGATGACACCGGACGTCAGAGCACCCAGAATGGGCACGAACGCGGCGAAGAATGTGATGACACCGATCGGAATAGCCAGGGGCACGCCCAGGAAGAACGCGCCCAGCGCGATACCGATCGCGTCGATGGCCGCCACCTGGATCTGCGTGCGCACGTAGGAGCCGAAGGTCGCCCAGCCGCGGATTGCGCTCTCATGAACGGGGACACGAGCGGGCGCGGGAAGCAGACGCACGCACCACAGCCAGATCGAGCGGCCCTCTTTCAGGAAGAAGAACAGACAGAAGAGCATCGTCAGGCCGGACGTGGCCAGCGTGCCCACTGACGAGGTGATACTGAGAGCCCCAGTCGCCAGCGTCTCCTTGTTGGTGTTGAGCCAGCTGACCAACTCGGAACGCAGCTGCTCGGCCGCGGCGGTCAGAACGGTCGTGTCGATCTTGAGGGGGCCGTTCTGCAGGAACTCATTGTGCAGGATCGCATCGAGCAGGGCACGGAAACCCTCGGCGGCCTGCGTGGCCAACTGCGGGACCTGCTGGATGAGTTCGGCGGCGGCCTGGCTGAGCGCACCGGCGACAGCCGCAAAGAAGACGAGCAGGCCGACGGTCGCAGCCAGAGACGAAGGGAAGTGCAGGCGCCTGCGCATCCATGACACGAGGGGTTCGAGGAGGACCGTCACCGTCAGCGCAATCGCAACCGGCATGATGACGATCGTCAGGCGCGCAATGCCCCACAGCACCGCCATGACCAGGCCAGCGACGACCAGAGTGCGCCACGAGAACGCCGCAGCCACGCGCAGGGTGCGCGGGACGGCCACGGCGACATCGCGCTCGTCTTCGTGCTCCTCGCGTACCGACACCATGACGGGTGCGGGCGTCGGTTCATCAGTGTGCTTCGTGGGCAGCGCCGCAGAAAGCCTGCCCATGAGGTCGGATAGTTTCCAGCGCGGCTGTTCCTGAGTATCGGCCACGGTCCCTCCTTTTCATTCTTCCCTAAGCATACCCGCCCACTCCCCCATTTCCGTCCGCGCACCGCGCCATGTACGCACACGAAGCGCATGCTGTCAGATATGAGAAATATCTTCACGCTCGCGCAGACGGATGTTCATCCCACAACGCACGCGGTCCTTGGTTCGAACATGAGGGCCGAGGCCGGGACAGGCCAGGAGGTCATCTACCTGGCCGCTGGGTGTTTCTGGGGCGTCGAGAAGGCCCTGTGGAATACGCCCGGCGTCGTCACCACGGCGACGGGCTACATGGGCGGGCATTCGCCCAACCCGACGTACGAGCAGGTGTGCTCACATTCGACGGGTCACGCGGAGACCGTGCGCGTCGTCTTCGATACCGCGCTCACCAGCGCTGCTGACCTGGTTCGGCTCTTCTTTGAGATCCACGATCCCACGCAGGTGGGCGGCCAGGGCAACGACATCGGCGACCAGTACCGCTCTGCGATCTGGACGACCACTGAGAGCCAACTGCACGACGCGACGGCTCTGCGAGCGGCCTACCAGGAGGTGCTCACCGAACGGGGATTCGGCCCGATCCAGACCGACATTTCTGCCGCACCCGACGGGGACTCCACCGCGCGCTTCTGGTACGCGGAGGACTACCACCAGCAGTACCTCTTCAAGAACCCGGGCGGCTACGAGTGCCACGCCCGCACGGGTATCGCCTGCCCGGCTCTCCCCCACGAGTAGCCCACGCGTGACACAGATGTGGGGCGGGCCGGCACGTTTGTGCCGGCCCGCCCCACATGCGTGAGATCAGTTCACGCCCAGGATGTCGGTGACGAACACGAGGGTCGCGCCGCCGGGGATGCCCGCCTGCGGGACGCCACGCTCACCGTAGCCGAGTTCAGCGGGGATGGACAGCAGGACGCGGTCGCCCACGCGCTTGCCCACGAGGCCCTCATCCCAGCCGGGGATGACCATGCCGACGCCGATCTGGAAAGACAGGGCGCCGCCGCGGTCGAAGGAGTTATCGAAGTCCGCCTTCGAGCCGAAGACCGCGCCGTAGTAGTGGCAGGTGATGGTGTCGCCGGCCTCGACGACCTGGCCGTCACCGGCGTGCAGGACCTCGACGACGAGCTCGTCGGAGGGGGTTCCGTCGAAGGAGAGGACGGGCTTACGGCCGAATTCGCCGGTCACAGAGATGTTTTCCATAATGTCTTTCCTTAAGGGTTTCAGTGAGGCGGCACGTCAGTCGCGGCGCATGAAGTAGGACAGGATCTTGAGGATCTCAAGGTAGATCCAGATGACATCGGTCATGATCGCGAAGGTGCACAGCCACGAGTACTTCTCAGGCACGTTGTTGGCGACGCCGACCTTGACGGCATCAAAGTCGCGCACGAGGCACAGCACGCCGAAGAAGACCGCGAGGACGCCGATGATGATGCCGAGCGGAATACCGAAGATGGGGGTGTTACGAACGGCCGTCATATTCACGAGGCCAGTGCCCGACAGGAACAGGCTCGCCATGTAGTAGATGAAGAACGCGAAGGAGCCGATGCCCGCAACTCGGGTGAGCGTATTCGAGTTGCGCACGAAGCCCATCGTGAAGGCACCCAGGGTCACACCAATCACCACGAGGGTCGCCAGAACTGCGCTCGCCACGATGCCCGGGTACATCATTTCGAAGGCGCAGGACAGCGCGCCGAGAACAAAGCCCTCAATGAGCGAGTAGGCGACGATCGCACCCGGGCGGACCTTCTTCGAGAACTGGATGAACAGACCCAGGCCCAGCGTCACGGCACAAGCAGCGAAGGCCACGAGCATGGCAGCGCTCAGCGCAACGACGCCCGTCATCCATCCGGCGACCGCGCCCACGAGGAGCAGGCCGAAGCACATGAGGGACTTGACCACGACGTCGTCGTAGGTCATCGTTCCACGATCCACCGCGTCGGCCGCGGGAGCATTCATCATCGCCTCGTACGAGGCCATCTGCTCCTCGTAACCGGACGGAGCCGAGTAGGCGCTGGGGTTACCCTGCGGAGCGCCGTAGACCGGCTGCCCCGAATAGTCGACACCCTGCTGGGTGCCGTACGGGTTGGTCGCACCCGCGTAGGGGTTCTGCGCCTGCGCCGAAGCAGGCTGGTACCCCGGCATCTCGGGGTAGCCGGCGGGAGTCGTCGACTGGGTCGACCAGTCCTTGACGATCGAATTCATCACCGGGTTGGCCATTTTTCCTCCTCATTCAGTGATGCAGTGCCTCTAGTGTCGCACGAGGCATCCACGGGTGGGAAACGTACCATTATGCGCGCAGCGCAACGCGGCGTCCACACGCGCAGCGAGTTCCACGAACTGGCCACGGCCTCGTCGATGACGCCGCTGGTCTGTACCCCCGGTGGGACTCGAACCCACAACACACCGATTTTAAGTCGGTTGCCTCTGCCAATTGGGCCACGGGGGCGCGCACGCGCACGTCCAGCCTACGGGAGGCTGGCGTCCGCCTCAAGCTCCGCTCAGATCATCGCCTGTGCGATGCCGTCGAGGATGTCATGCTCGGAGGTGACGACCTGCTCGATCGGGTGCCCGGCGGCCTCGGCGCGCGCCAGCACGCGCGTGACGATGCGGCTCCAGATGAGCGCGCCCGCCGCGATGACGTCCTCGCGTCCCTCGGGCATGAAGCCCAGGGAGGCCTTCACGGAGGTTGGCTGATCGACCATGAAGCGCACGGCTTCCTCGAACTGGGCGGCACTCAGGCGGGCTCCGTGGATGCGCTCGGGCTGGTAGGAGGTGAGCCCCAGCGCCTGGGCCGTCAGGGTGGTCACCGTGCCCGCGACGCCCACGAGGGAGCGCACGCGCGCCAGGTCCACGGACTTTTCCGCGCCGTCCAGCTGCTCATCGATCCACGCGATCGCGCGCTCCTGGTCCTCGACGGGCACTCCGCCTGCCGGATCCACGTGGGAGAAGAACTTCTCGGTGACGCGCACGGCACCCATGTCGATCGAAATCGCCTGTTCGACGCGGGTCGCACCCAGCACCAGCTCGGTCGACCCACCGCCGATATCGACGACCAGCATCGGGGCGGTGACGGACTCGCCCAAGCCACTCACCGCGCCATTGAAGGACAGTGAGGCTTCCTCCGTGCCGACGACGACCTCGGGCTCCACTCCGATGACGGCCTTGATCTGGCGGACGAAGTCCGCGCTGTTGGACGCGTCGCGTGTCGCAGAGGTCGCCACAAAACGGGTGCGGGTCGCACCCAGGGCCTCGATCATGCGCTGGTACTCGACCGCGGCCTCCACCGTGCGCTCGATCGCCGCGGGGTCCAGGTAGCCGCGCGCATCCACGCCCTGCCCCAGACGCACGATGCGCATCTGGCGGGTTAGATCAGACAGGTGAGGGCGGCCGTCCTCGCCGATATGTCCATCGGCGACGAGCAATCGGATCGAATTGGTTCCACAGTCAATGGCAGCTACGCGGGTCATCGCTTCGTTTCTACAGGGGTGAGTCCCGGACGAGGCCGGGGCGGGCACGGGCAAAAAGCGCTCAGCAGGAGCAACGGGAGGTGGAGAACAGGCCACGCTCGTCGAGCATCGCGAGCGCGCGGTCCCCAATCGGGTTCACGCCGGGGCCGGCGGCCAGAGAGTGGCCGACGAGGGCGTGCAGGCACTTGACGCGCGTGGGCATTCCGCCAGCGCTCACGCCCGAAATCTCCGGAACGTCACCCAGGGTCAGGCGCGCCTGAATGTAGGCCTCGTGGGCGCGCGCATAGGCGGCGCGCAGCTCCTCATCGGCGGCGAGTTCCTCGTTGAGGGTCTCCATGACGTGCTCGGCCTCAAGCGTGGAAGCGCCCTTCACTGCCGCCGGGTGCGTCAGGTAGTAGGTCGTGGGGAACGGCGTCCCGTCAGGCAGGCGCGGCGCGGTGGCCACAACCGTGGGCCGACCGCAGACGCAGCGCGCAGCGATACCAACGACCCCTCGGGGCACGCGGCCCAGCTGGGAACGCAGGACCTCCAGGTCCTCTTCAGTGGCATCGGTGGTGTTAACGAGGCTCATTCTCCGCTTTCTTGGCTGGTTGTGGGGGCCTGGCCCGACTGGCTGGTCTCAGCCGACGGGATAGGCGTCGCGCTCGGCGGCTGGTCCGCCTTCCCCACTAGGATACCGAGCTGCTGCACCCAGGGGCGCGCCGGTCCGGTGGAAGCCGCTGCGGCCGCCAGCGCCGAGTCCTGGTATTGCGGCCCCGGATCCACCACCGTGTATTGGGTCTCACCGGGGCGAACGAATCCGAGGCGCTCGCGCGCCTGCGTGGAGATGTAGTCGGGGTCATTCCACAGGTCGAGCTGACGCTGCATGTCGGCGTTCTTCTGCTGTTGCTCGGCGACCTGCGTCTTGATCTGTGCGAGTTCACGCTCCTGCTGCCACCACTGGTAGAGGCTGGGCACCAGCATGACCGACAGGATCGCGGCGACGATCAGGACGACGAGAAGTCGCGTGGACACGTCGAGGCCACCGATGGACAGGACCGAGGAGCCCTCCGCGGCGGGACGTACAAACGAAGAACGCGAAGTGCCCTTCTCAGCGCCCTTATTCCTGCGGAAAAAGCTGCGCTTTGCGCCCTCATTCTTCTGCGCACCCCGCGCCGACTTCTGGTGCTTCGCCGAGGCCTCGGCCCCCTTGGAGGACTTCGAAGCCTTCGCGGCTGCCCTTCGCTGGCGCGACTTTTCCGCGTTAATCTCACGCGTCGTACGCGCTGCCTCCGAAGCGGAGGAGCGACGACGCGAGGAGGGGCGGGAAGAAGGACGACGGCTAGCCATTCTTCTATCGTGCCCTAAGTTGACGTCTTTGGCTCAGCCCCACGCCGAAAAAACTCCGCGCGGACCCTTTCGGGCCCGCGCGGAGCTATGCGGCTAGTTGCCTAGGCTCACTTGAAGCGAGGGAAGGCAGAGCGGCCGGCGTAAACGGCGGCCTCGCCCAGCTGCTCCTCGATGCGCAGCAGCTGGTTGTACTTGGCGACGCGCTCGGAACGAGCGGGAGCACCGGTCTTGATCTGGCCGGAGTTGGTGGCGACAGCCAGGTCGGCGATCGTGGTGTCCTCGGTCTCGCCGGAGCGGTGCGAGGTCATCGAACGGTAGCCGTTGCGGTGCGCTTCCTCGACGGCGTCGAGGGTCTCGGTCAGCGAACCGATCTGGTTCACCTTGACGAGCAGCGCGTTCGCGGCGCCCAGCTCGATGCCCTTCTTCAGGCGAGCGGGGTTGGTGACGAACAGGTCGTCGCCGACCAGCTGGACGCGGCCGCCGATCTCGGAGGTCAGGGCCTTCCAGGCGTCCCACTCGTCCTCGGACAGCGGATCCTCGATGGAGACCAGCGGGTAGTTCGAGATGAGCTTCTCGTAGTACTCCACCATGTAGTCGGTCGAGCGGCCTTCGCCCTCGAACTGGTACAGGCCATCCTTGAAGAACTCGCTGGAAGCAACGTCCAGGGCCAGGGCGACGTCCTCGCCCGGCTTGAAGCCGGCCTTCTCGATCGCGGAGACGATCAGGTCGAGGGCCTCAGCGTTGGAGTCCAGGTTGGGGGCGAAGCCGCCCTCGTCGCCCAGACCGGTGGACAGACCGCGGTCCTTCACGACGCCCTTGAGCGTGTGGTAGACCTCGGCGCCCCAGCGCAGAGCCTCACGGAAGGAGGGAGCGCCGATGGGGGCGATCATGAACTCCTGGATGTCAACGTTGGAGTCCGCGTGGGAGCCACCGTTGAGGATGTTCATCATGGGGACGGGCAGGACGTGAGCGTTCGGGCCGCCCAGGTACTTGTAGAGGGGCAGGTCCGCGTACTTCGCGGCGGCCTTGGCGACGGCGAGGGAGACGCCGAGGATGGCGTTCGCGCCGAGCTTGCCCTTGTTGGGGGTGCCGTCCAGGTCGATCATGGCCTGGTCAATGTAGCGCTGATCGTCAGCTTCCTCGCCGATGAGCTCGGGGGCGATCTGCTCGACGACGGCGTCAACGGCGTCCTGGACGCCCTTGCCGAGGTAGCGGCCCTTGTCGCCATCGCGACGCTCGACGGCCTCGAACGCGCCGGTGGACGCGCCGGAGGGAACGGACGCGCGCGCAGCGGTGCCGTCCTCGAGGACGACCTCGACCTCAACGGTCGGGTTACCGCGCGAGTCGAGGATCTCGCGTGCACCAATGCCTTCAATAACTGCCACGTCATTCTCCAATCGATGTTGTTGCGTGGAAGCGGTCAGTACAACGGTAATACGGACCGCCATATGTGGTCACCCCCGGCGAGGGGGACGTTGTGGTTTTTGGGGCTATCAACCCCGGTTATGTGCCCGGACAAGCGACATTAGTCCCTGCCGGAGGCGCTGTGAGCGAATACTCACAACACTCAGTGAGCGTTGCCGCCCAGGAGCGCTGCCATAGGATCGTCCTTGGCTCCAGATACGGCGTCACCAAAGAGTGGCATAGTCGGGGCCTGACCTCCGCCCAGGGACGGCTGCGGGAAGCGCGGGTTGATAGTGACGGAGGACGCTTCCTGGTATTGGGCAACAGCAGCATCCACCGAACCCTCCAGCGTCGGATCCTGTTGAAGCTTCATGTTGATCAGGTCCGCGAGCACGTTGTTTTCCAGAAGGACACGAGTGACACGCCCCATCTGGGCGGGCATAACGCCACCACTACGCTGCACCATCTGCTGCACGAAGGCGTCAACCTGCGCGTCCGTCACGCTCACGCCCACAGCTGCACCAGCAGCCACGAGCAGGTCATGATTCGCAAGACCCTTGCGGATCGCGTAGCCAATATCCGTACTCTTCGAAGCCTTCATGTCAAAGAGCTGCTGGGCAGCTTCCTCAACTTCCGCGTTCGAATACGTAACGCCCGACGAGGTGACCACGGCGGCACCGGGATGGGCGGAGCACGCCCCCATTCCCAGTCCCGCGGCCACAATCAGGGCGGCGGTGGCGAGCTGGCGTGTGTAGCGCACGAGCATTCCTTCCTCAGATGTGTTGCGACGCAATAGGACCAGTGTATTCCACCACAGGCACTACTCGCCAAAAGGCACAAGAATCTTGGTCACCAGAGTCTCCACCCACTCCAGGAGCGGGCCGTCCGTGAGCGGGGAACCCCCGACTCGCGAGGTGAGCGGCAGCGGCACGAGAACCTGGCGAACGGCAGCCTTGATGACCGTTCCGGGGTGCAAACGCTTGAGGCGCATGACCTGGGAATCGCGTAGTTCGACGGGCGAGACGCGCAGGTACTTGCCCTGCGTGACGATCTCGGTAATCCCCGCGCGACGCACGATCTCGCGCAGCCGTGCGACGGCGAAGAGCAGGTCGACCTGGGGCGGGATCGGACCGTATCGGTCGACGAGTTCCTCGCGCACGTCCGCTTCCTGTTCGGGTGTGGAGATGGCCGCAATCTTGGCGTAGACCTCGAGGCGCAGGCGTTCGCCGCGCACGTAGCCGTCGGGAATGTGCGCGTCGACCTGCAGGTCCATGCGCACGTCCGTCTTCTCGGTGGGGGCGTCCCCTCGGTAGGCGGCGACCGCGTCGGAGACCATGCGCACGTAGAGGTCGAAGCCAACACCCTCGACGTGGCCGGACTGGGCCCCACCCAGGAGGTTTCCGGCGCCTCGGATCTCGAGGTCGCGCTGGGCGACGGCCAAGCCGGCCCCCAGCTCGGTGTTCGCGGCGATCGTCTTGAGACGTTCGTGCGCGGTCTCGGTGAGGGCCTTGTCGCCGGGGTAGAAGAAGTACGCGTAGGCGCGTTCGCGGCCTCGTCCAACGCGCCCGCGCAGCTGGTGGAGCTGAGACAGGCCGAAGGTGTCGGCGCGGTCCACGATGAGCGTATTCGCGTTGGAAATGTCCAAGCCGGTCTCGACGATGGTCGTACACACGAGGACGTCGAACTCGTGGTTCCAGAAGTCCTGAATGACGGCCTCGAGCTGGTGCTCGTTCATCTTTCCGTGGGCCGTGCGCACGCGCGCCTCGGGAACCAGCTCGGTGATGTGAGCCGCGACCGAGGAGATCGAGTCGACGCGGTTATGCACGTAGAAGACCTGGCCGTCGCGCAGGAGCTCGCGTCGGATCGCGGCGCTGACCTGGGCGTCCGTGTAGGCGCCGACGAAAGTAAGGACCGGCTGGCGTTCCTCGGGTGGGGTCTGGAGGATCGACATCTCGCGGATGCCGGAGATCGCCATCTCAAGCGTGCGCGGGATCGGGGTGGCCGACATCGACAGGACGTCGACGTCGGTGCGCAGGGCCTTGAGCGTCTCCTTGTGCTCGACGCCAAAGCGCTGCTCCTCGTCGATGATGACGAGGCCGAGCTTCTTGAACGAAACGGTGCCGGTCAACAGCGAGTGCGTGCCGATCACCAGGTCGACCTCGCCCGATGCCAAACCCGCCTTGACCTCCTCGGTTTCCTTCGGGGTCGAGAAGCGCGAGAGTGTGCCGATGCGCACGGGGAAGCCGGCGTAGCGCTCGGCGAAGGTCTCCGCGTGCTGGGTGACCAGCAGGGTCGTGGGCACGAGGACAGCGGCCTGATAGCCGTCCTGGATGGCCTTGAAGGCTGCACGCACGGCGATCTCGGTCTTGCCGTAGCCGACGTCGCCGGTGAGCAGCCGGTCCATGGGGACGGGCTTCTCCATATCGGCCTTGACCTCGTCGATGGTGACGAGCTGGTCGGGGGTCTCGACGTAGGGGAAGGCGTCTTCGAGTTCGCGCTGCCAGGGGGTGTCGGGGCCGAAAGCGTGGCCCTTGGTCTGCTGGCGCACGGCGTACAGGCGGATGAGTTCCTTGGCGACCTCGTTGACGGCCTTCTTCGCGCGGGCCTTGGTCTTGGCCCAGTCGGCGCCGCCCATCTTGGTCAGGGAGGGCTCGTCGGATCCGGTGTACTTGGAGATCTGGTCCAGCGCGTCAGTGGGCACGAAGAGCCGATCAGCGGGCTGGCCGCGCTTGGAGGGCGCGTATTCGATGACCAGGTAGTCGCGCGTCGAGGCGGCGTCCCCGCGACCGATCGACCGGGAGACCAGCTCGATGAAGCGTCCGATGCCGTGCTGGTCGTGGACGATGTAGTCCCCGGGGTGCAGGGTCAGCGGGTCGACGCCCTTGCGCCTACGCGAGGGCATGCGGCGCATGTCGCGCGTGGACGCACCAGCACGCCCGGTGAGGTCGCCTTCGGTGAGGATCGCGACCTTGAGGTGGGGTGCGACGAAACCGACGCCGGCCTGCGCGGTGGTAATGGTTACGAGGCCGGGGTCGGGGCGCGCTTCCACGTTATCCGCGAGCGCGGCCGGGCACGAGGCATCGGTGAGGATGGAGCGGATGCGTCGGCCCGGGCCGGGGCCTTCGGTGGTGACGACGATGCGCCAGCCGTCGCGGGCCAGGTCGGTGAGATCGGCGGCGGCTCGCGCGAAGTCTCCACGGTAGGGGTGTACGTCGCGGGCGCCCACACGCATGAGGGTGGGCGAGACGACGACGGGCGTCGGCCCGTCCGTTGACGGAGAGTCTGCCTCGGCCTCGTCGATCGCGGAGGCGAGGTCGGCGGGCGGCAGGTCGGTGAGCTCCCACCAGGGGCGCTTCCCACTCCCCCACAGGTCGGCCAGGTCGAGGAACGAGGCCTTGGAGGCCTCGAGCGGGGTGTCTGCTCCCCCGGCGGCGGCGCTCCACGCGGCGGCGAGGAACTCCTCGGTCGTGGCGACGAGGTCGGCGGCGCGGGCGCGGATGCGTTCGGGGTCGGATGCGAGGATCGGCGAGCCCGCGGGCAGCAGGTCGAGGAGGGATTCCATGCCACCCACGAGGATCGGAGCGAGGGATTCGATACCGGGGGCGGCGATTCCCTCGGCGGCGAGGCTGAGCATCTCGGCGGCGCCGGGCAGGCGGTCGGCGGCCTCGCGGGCGCGGGCGCGTACGGCCTGGGTGAGGAGAAGCTCGCGGCAGGGGACGGCCCACAGGCCGTCGGCGGCCTCGCCGAGGGTTCGCTGATCGGAGACGGAGAAGGCGCGGATATCGTCGACCTCGTCGCCCCACAGCTCCACGCGCAGGGGGTGGGGTTCCTGGGGCGGGAAGACGTCAAGGATGCCACCGCGCACGCTCATCTGGCCGCGGCCTTCGACCATGTCGACGCGCTCGTAGCCGAGCTCAGCCAGGCGATTCGTGGTCTCGGTGAGGTCGAGAATGTCGCCGGTACGCACGCGCACGGGTTCGAGGTCCGCCAGGCCGGAGATGATCGGCTGGAGGAAGGCGCGGATGGGGACGACGAGGACCGATATCGGACCGGCGCTGTCGTCTCCCTTGATCGGGTGGACGAGGCGGCGCAGGACGGCGATGCGACGCGCCATCGTGTCGACCTGGGGCGAGAGGCGCTCGTGGGGCAGGGTCTCCCACGCGGGCAGCATGGCCACGCCCGGGATCCACGAGGCCAGGGCGTTGGTCAGCGATTCGGCGTCACGCCCGGTGGCCGTGAGGACGACAAGGGGCGTGGCCGCGCGCGAGGCGACGGCCGCAAGGAGAGGCGGCCGGATGCCGACGGGCGCGACGATCGTGCCGGAACGACCGGCTTCGACGGAGTCGATGGCCGTCTCGATCGCGGGATCGGTGGTGATGTCCGGGAGGAGACCGGTAAGTAGCACGCGCTGCCTTTCGCGGTGAGGGTGCGCGGCGACGCCCAGGGGCGCCGCCTCGATCAGGACCCGGTGTGCAGGGCCATCTGGGTGGGGGCGAATCCCTTGGTCACAATGTCTTCGACGACGTCGGCGGCCTGCTCGAAGGTCACGTCCCAGTCGGGGCGTTCCTTGGAAGGCAGGGTGGCGAGCACGTAGTCGGCGGGATCCATGCGCCCCGGCGGGCGGCCAACGCCGATGCGCAGGCGCGCGTAGTCGCGCGTGCCCAGGTGCTGGCTGAGGGACTTCAGGCCGTTATGGCCGCCTTCTCCCCCGCCGACCTTGAGGCGCAGCGTGTGCGCGGGCAGGTCCATGTCGTCGTGGATGACAAGTATGCGCGAGGGCTCGATCTTGTGGAAGGTAGCGAGCGCGCTGATCGGCCCACCGGAGGTGTTCATGTAGCTGTCGGAGCGCGCGAGAATCACTCGGGGTCCAGGCACGCCGCCGGGGCCGATACCTAAGCGAACGTCGGCGGTGTGCGTGCGCGAGCGGTGCGAGGTCAGGGTCGCGCCACCGCGCGAGGCGAGCACATCGAGGGTCAAGTACCCGACGTTGTGTCGGGTGGAGGCATACTGCGCGCCGGGGTTACCTAACCCGACGACGAGCCACGGTCCGTCAGTCGTCATACTCCGATTGTGCCACCCGCGCCGAGAGCATGTCCCACTGGGGGGCATCCTCGACGACGGGGGCTGCCTCACGTCGAGACGTGGCCCACGCGTCGGCGAAGAGCTGAGCCCACTTGGCGTAGGCGGCCGAATTGGGGTGGAAGAAGTCCGCCGCGTGGTAGGCGAACGTGTAGGTCGGCAGGGAGTATTCCTGCGTGAGGGAGCGCAGGTCGACGACGTGCGCGTCGCTGTCGGCGACGGCGTCCGCGATGCGGTCGGACATGTCCTGCGCGCGGCTTTCCTGCGGCATGATGCCGAAAGACGGGATGGTGGAAACCAGGGCATCAGCAGGCAGAGAGGCGAGAACGCGGCGCAGGCGCTCCTCGAACTGTCCGGGTGCCATGTCCTCGGCCATCACGTCGTTGCCGCCGATGGTCAGCGTCACCAGATCGGGGCTGTAGGGCCCATCCAGGAGGCCCAGGCCGCGCATCTGCGGGATCTGGGTGAGTTCCACGGACTCGATCGTGGCCCCGGAGAGGGACAGGTTGAGCAGGAGGACCTCGCGGTCCAGCTGGGCATTGATGGCCGAGGCGAGGCGTGCCGGGTAGGACTCGGTGATGCGAGAGGCGCCCATGCCCTGCACGGACGAATCGCCAAGGGAGACGATGAGGTAGGGACGCTCGCCTTCGGAATGCTCGTCGAGCTGACGCAGGCGGTCCAGGGTCGCCAGGTTGTGGTTCTCCCATGCCTTGCGGTAGTCACCGCGCTGGGAATCCAGCCGCAGGAGGCGTCCAATCGCCAGGCCGCCGCCGAAGAGGCTCGCGCCGCCGGCTGCCGCGCCCGCTACCTGCCATGCTCGTTTGCTGATCCCCATCGGAATGTCCTTCCCTCGTGTCTGCTGGTCCTCAGTGTAACGAGGCCGGGGCCGGTGCTTCAAATGCTGAAGCACCGGCCCCTCGGATTGTCTCAGATCGCTCAGTCCAGGCGTCCGGCGGGAGCTCCCGGGAGGGATCGAATGAAGTGGGGAGGCTCCCAGCCTCGCTCCGCGTAGGCGGCCGCGACGACTCGCGCAACACCCTCCACGGCGTGCGCGTCGACAAGCGCGATCGCGCTACCGCCGAAGCCGCCGCCCGTCATGCGCGCGCCGTGCGCGCCCGCAGCGCGGGCAGCCTCCACGGCCACATCCAGCTCCTCGCAGGAGACCTCGTAGTCGTCGCGCAGCGAGTCGTGCGAATCGTTCAGGAGAGCGCCCGCGACCGCCAGTCGCGTCCCCTCGAGCGGCCCCTCGTCGAGAAGCTCAATGAAGGCGCGCGTGCGCGCGATTTCGGAGACGACGTGGCGCGTGCGGGCAGCCAGGCGCTCGTCACCCAGCGCGGCCGTGGCCTCGTCCAGGTTCTCCACGTCGACGAGCTGTCCCACGCCCAGGATGCGCGCCGACTCCTCGCAGTCCGCGCGGCGCGAGCCATACTGGCCGTCCGCCAGCGAATGCTTGGCACGCGTATCGATAACGAGAAGCTCGAGGCCAACCGCGCTCAGATCGAAGGGAACCTGACGCGTCGACATGTCCCGGCAATCAAGGGCCAGCGCGTGCCCCTCGCTGCATCGCAGCGACGCCGTCTGGTCCAGGCCGCCCGTATTCGCACCCGCCACCTGGTTTTCCGCGGCGCGCGCGGCATCCACGAGCACCTTGCGCCCCTCGTCGTTGGGGGCTTCGATCGTGCCCGCAAGACCCAGCGAGCACACCTCGTCGAGGGCAACCGCGGTCGCACACTCGAGCGCGGCGCTCGATGACAGGCCGCCACCCAGGGGCACGCACGACCACAGAGCCGCGTCAAAACCGGGCAGCGGCCCGTATCCCGCCTGCTCGAGCGCCCACGCGACGCCCGCGAGATACGCGGTCCAATGGTTGGCAACCTCGCCGGGGGTCCCCTTCGGGCCGATCACGTCGAGATCGAGGACATCGATCGCCTCACGGGTCTGCGGCGAAATCAGGCGAATCGTCCGATCCCCGCGTGGCGACAGCGCCACGTAGGCGCGGTGCGGCAGTGCAATCGGAACGCACGGACCACCGTTGTAGTCCACGTGCTCGCCGATGATATTGACGCGCCCGGGCGCGCTCCACACGCCCCGAGGCTCATAGCCAAACGCGTCACGGAACAGGTCTGTGGCCTGCGCGGCCCCTTCATCGGGAGTAGCGGCGTCGGCCCACACGAGATCAGTCACAAGATCCTCCTTGGTCTCACTTCCTCAAGGCTACGTGAACGCCCTCACACCCTTCAAGCGCTACGGCCTCATCGCTGGCGCGCCGACACCCGGTACAGTGGAGCCACCACAACCGCGACACAGGCAGGCCCCATGTTCCTCCCCCAACGACTCCCCGGCCAGGACTGGCTCGGCGTCGTCGTCGCGATCCCCGAACCGTGGGTCACACAGCTCACCGACCTGCGTCTGCGCCTGGGAGACCTGGCAGGATCACGCATCCCCGCGCACATCACGCTGATGCCGCCCACGCCCGTCGCACGAGAAGCGCGCGCCGAGGTCATCGACCACCTGCGCTCCATCGCATCGAGGCACTCCCCTTTCCGCGTCACCCTGTCGGGCACCGATTCCTTCCGCCCCCTCTCCAACGTCGCTTTCATGACGCTGGCCGAAGGCGCCTCCGACTGCACGGACCTCGCCGAGGAGATCCGCTCCGGCCCTCTCGACCACGAGACGCGCTTTCCGTATCACCCTCACGTAACGCTGGCCCAGGACGTTGACGACGTCGCCCTGGACATGGCACTCGACATCGGCGCGACCGTCGAGGCCTCCTGGATCGTTCCCGGATTCCGCCTGGACCGCATCGACCCCTCGGGCATCTACTCCTCAATGGCACTGTTCGACTTCGACGCGTCTGGGCACTGACTTCCTACCAGGCTGTCGCCCGCTCTTTTCGCTGCTACTTTCCGCGCGGCAGGATCCCTGTCCGCCCGCTCATCACGCGCTCATCACGCACTCATCACGCACTCATCACGCGCTGGTGTTCCGGGCGCCGAATGGCCCGGCCGTGGGGCCGGGCTGCTTCGTGTGGCCGTGGGCGGCGGCCCGCCCGCGAGACGTCCGCGCCGCGAGCTTCGCTCGGCGCGTCGTCTCGAAGCCCGGCCAGGCCCCGCCACCGCCCACGGGCACCGCAGCCAGGCCTTCCTGTCCCTCCGGCGCCCTCCATACCGGCGCTCTCCTTACTGCGAGTAGCCAGCCCAAGCCACACCACCATCTGCAAGCACCGCCAGGACCCACAGCCCCATCTTCGGGGCATTATCCGGATAGGTTGCGCGCACGCGGATAGGTTATCCACATCCGGATAGGTTATTAAGCTATCCGGATGTTCGTTACCTATCCAGATGTGTATTGACCCCCGGGACCGCCCCAGCAATTTCGCACGTAATTCCCGCACATCTTATTCAAATATTGAATTCAGACCGTTGGAATTGCAACGTTTTCACGGATTATTAAAACTTCACCCAATCGAATTACGTGCGAAATGTTGGGAGCAAGTGACGGTGGCGGCTACAGGTACGCCACAGACGACGAACACACCGCATAGACGAAAGGCCGCGGCCAGGAAGCATTCCCAGGCCACGGCCTCGTCGTTAAAATGTCAGATCTCGTAGGTCACCGAGACCGGCGCGTGATCCGAGAAGCGCTCCGCGTACTCATCGGCGCGGCCGATCTCGAAGGAACGCGCGCGCTCGCCCAGGGCGGGCGTCGCGTACTGATAGTCGATGCGCCAGCCCGCGTTGTTGACGAAGGCCTGACCGCGCCACGACCACCACGAGTAGGGGCCCTGCACGTCGCCAGCCAGGTCGCGCACGGTATCGCGCCACCCCTCCTCCACCCACTGGTTGAGGAAGGCGATCTCCTCGTCGAGGACGCCAGCGCGCTTGTTGTGGTTCGGCTTCCAGTTCTTAATATCAGCCTCCGAGCGCACGACGTTGAAGTCGCCGCACACGAGCGAGGAGATGCCTCCGGCGGCCTCTTCGGCGATCAGCTCAGCCATACGCGCGCCGATGCGGGGCAGGTGTGCCATCTTGGCCTCCTGCTTGGGAGTGTCCTTCTCGCCTGAATGGAAGTACGCAGAGACGACTCGCACGGGGGTGTCACCGCCCTCGGGACGCACGACGGCCTCGAGCCAGCGACCCGAATCCACGTCCGTCTCGGCGTCGTCGAGAATCAGGCGAGGCTCACCTTCCAGGACCGCGCGCCCACGGCGCACCGCCACAGCCACACCCGCGCGACCCTTGATACGGCAGGGAACCCACACGCTCTCCCATGCCTCGCCCATGATCTCGCGGGAGATCTCCTCAGGCGCGCGCACCTCCTGCATAAGCAGCACGTCCGTATCGCTTGCCTCCAGCCAGTCGAGGAAGCCGCGCTTGTGGGCGGCGCGGATACCGTTCAGATTCACGGTGGTCACCGTCAGAGTCATCGTTTTCTCCTTACGCGAGTTTTCTTCAGTTTAGAGGAACGAGGAGGCGCGGCGAGGAATGGACATCCTCACCGCGCCTCCTCTTCGTTCGCGCGCGACCTCCGCGTTTGCCGAGGCCACGCGCGCCTGTCAGTTCGCGCTGATTCCCGCCTGGCGTTCGGCCGCCTCGACGACGTTCGTCACGAGGAGGGCCCGCGTCATCGGGCCAACGCCGCCGGGGTTGGGGCTGAGCCAGCTGGCCACCTCATCGACGCCATCCGCGACGTCACCCATCAGTCGAGCCTTGCCATCCTCGCCCTGCACGCGGCTCACGCCGACGTCGAGGACGATGGCGCCGGGGGCCACCATGTCGCGGGTGATGATCCCAGCGGAGCCCGCCGCGGCCACGATGACGTCCGCACGACGCACGTGATCAGCCAGGTCGGTCGTGCCCGTGTGGCACACGTCGACCGTCGCGTTCACTTCCTTGCGCATGAGCAGCAGGCCGATCGAACGGCCCACGGTCACGCCTCGACCGATGACGCACACGTTCTTGCCGGCCAGGTCGATCCCATGGCGTTCCATGAGCTCGATGACCGCGCGCGGCGTGCACGGCAGGGGCGAGTCGATGGGACCCGAGCCTCGCAGCACAAGGCGTCCGAGGTTCATCGGATGCAGGCCGTCCGCGTCCTTCGCAGGGTCGATACGCTCCAGAACGGCGTTCGTATCGATGCCGCGCGGCAGCGGCAGCTGCACGATGTAGCCCGTGCAGGCAGGATCCGCGTTGAGCTGATCAATCGCAGCCTCCACCTGTCCCTGCGTCGCATCAGCGGGCAGGTCCACGCGGATCGACTCGGCGCCGATCTGCGCGCAATCACGATGCTTGCCGGCGACGTAGGCGACGGACCCGGGGTCCTCGCCCACGAGGATCGTGCCGAGGCCCGGGACGACCCCGGCCTCGCGCAGACGATCGACGCGCTCCTTCAGCTCCGCCTTAATGGCGGCAGCGGTCGCCTTGCCATCCAGGACCCCGGCGGGGCCCTCCCAGGGAGCCCTCACGATCAGAGCCCGGCGTACAGCGGGTGCTTGTCCGTCAGCTTCTTGACGCGGGCGCGCAGGGCGTCCACCTCAACGTTGCCGCCGGACGCACCCTGAGACAGGGTCGTGCCAATGATGTCCGCAACCTCGGCGAAGTCCTCGGCGTCGAAGCCACGCGTCGCGAGGGCGGGGGTGCCGATGCGCAGGCCCGAGGTGACGGCCGGCGGACGGGGATCGAAGGGAACGGCGTTGCGATTGACGGTAATACCGACCTCGTGCAGCAGATCCTCGGCCTGCTGACCGTTGAGCTCGGAGTCAACCAGGTCGACGAGGACGAGGTGCACGTCGGTACCGCCCGTGACCAGCTTGATGCCGGCCTTCTTCGCGTCGTCAGCGCCCAGGCGCTCAGCAATGATCTGCGCGCCCTCGAGGGTGCGGCGCTGGCGATCCTTGAATTCGTCGGTCTGCGCAACCTTCATGGCGATGGCCTTCGCGGCGATCACATGCATGAGGGGGCCACCCTGTTGTCCGGGGAACACCGAAGAGTTCAGCTTCTTGCCCCACTGCTCGCCGCGCGAGGACAGGATCATGCCGGAACGAGGACCACCCAGGGTCTTATGGACCGTCGTCGTCACCACGTCAGCGAAGGGGACGGGGTTCGGGTGCAGTCCCGCGGCCACGAGGCCCGCGAAGTGAGCCATGTCCACCCAGAGGGCGGCGCCGACCTCGTCCGCGATGTCGCGGAAGGCCTGGAAGTCAAGGTGACGCGGGTAGGCGGACCAGCCGGCGATGATGACGCGCGGACGCTCCGCGAGGGCAGCCTCACGAACCTTCTCAGGCTCGATGCGCATGGTCTCGCGGTCAACCTCGTAGGCGACGGCCTTGTAGTTCTTACCCGAGAAGTTCAGGCGCATGCCGTGGGTCAGGTGACCGCCGTGGGCCAGCGACAGGCCGAGGATCGGGTCGCCGACGTTCGCCATAGCCATGAGTGCGGCGGCGTTGGCCTGCGCACCGGCGTGGGGCTGAACGTTGACGTAGTCGCCGCCGAAAACCTGCTTCGCACGTTCGATGGCGAGGGACTCTGCAACATCCACGAACTCGCAGCCACCGTAGTAGCGGCGGCCCGGGTAGCCCTCGGCGTACTTATTAGTCAGGACCGAGCCCTGCGCCTCCAGGACCGCGCGCGGGACAAAGTTCTCCGAGGCGATCATCTCGAGAGTGTCACGCTGGCGACCAAGCTCGGCGTCCAGAACGGCCTGAATCTCAGGATCCAGCTGCGCAAGTGTCATGTCATTGAGGGAATCCATGGGGTTCTCCTATTGATCATCCGATGATGGTTGGCAGTGGCCTCTAGCCCAGGCGGGCGGCTATCGATGCCGACGCGTCGCTCCCCGGTGGTGGCCCACCTATTCGCCAGTCACGACACGCTGACCAGTCTATCGCTCGGCGGTTTTCTACGCATTCTGCCAAGGTGTCAGCAAGCTACCAGCTGGTCACAGGGCGCTCAGATCTGACTTGCACAACTCGTCAGGTGTACGAAATCACAGCCTTTTTTCGCTTGTACTTAACCCTTTGGTTAGCAACCAAGCTAACCATATGGATAGACTAGGGTTAACACCTAACGGTGACTGAGTTGCGCCAGGGACGTTTACCTAGTAAACACCCCAGTCCAGAGCGGATTTTCCGCCTCTAACCGACATGCAGCATTTGAGTTTGATGAAGTAGAAGGAAGACGCACAGATGACAACTTTGACGAAGCCCACCGCACGAGCCGCATCCACGGCTCTCGCATTCGAGCACGCGTCGGATCTTGCCGCCTCCGCCGACAACGCCATCAAGCGCATGTGCGACATTTTCGCAGCTCTTTTCGGCATTATCCTGCTGACCCCGCTGTGGATCATTGTCGCCGCGATGGTGCGCCTGAACGACGGCGGCCCCGCTTTCTTCACTCAGGAGCGCGTCGGCCTCGACGGCAAGACTTTTACCATGTTTAAGTTCCGCACCATGCGCGTGGACGCCGAAGAGCTCAAGGCCTCCCTCATGGAGGCCAACGAGGCCGACTCCTCCGCCGGAAATTCGATCATGTTCAAAATGGCCAATGATCCGCGCATTACGCGCATCGGAGCCTTCCTGCGCAAGACGTCGATCGACGAGCTGCCCCAGCTCTTCAACGTCCTGCGTGGCGACATGTCCCTCGTGGGCCCGCGCCCCCCGCTCCCCAGCGAGGTCGCGCAGTACGAACCCCGCGTGATGGGTAAGTTCGCCGTCCGCCCCGGCATCACCGGCCTCTGGCAGATCTCCGGCCGCTCGAACCTCTCCTGGGATGAGACCGTCCACCTGGACCTCTCCTACGCCCAGCACCGCTCCCTCACCCTCGACACGTGGATCATGCTTCAGACCATCCCCGCGCTCCTGCGTCACGAGGGCGCCTACTAAGCCTTTCCTCTCTGTGTGTGATTGGGTGTGGCCCGAGCCGATTGGCTCGGGCCACACCTTTATTCTCAACACCCCATCGCGTGCCCTCAGCGGCTCACCAGAACGCAAACAACGGCGCAAACACGCACACCTCGCCAATTGTGAGACCGCATCGACAAACAACCACCGCACGCAAGCGATCGATTCACGCCGCACGGCAGTGCACACACACTGAGCAGCCCATAGGTGTCACAAGAGTTTGACACCGGCACACAGGAGCGCCCTTTGGCACCCGCATCACAGGGAGGCGTCACACCCTCATAATATTTTGTGTGGGCTATACCATTCACTGCATAACCCTTTTTAAGCATCTATCCGGAAGCGTTTTGAGGCACGTTCAGCCCCACGCTCCCTCCCCCGCGTGCGTCCCTTGAACGCTCCCGAAAGCCGACCGCTGCTCATGCGCGAAAGAGGGCCTGACCTGCCACTTTCCACCTTGATGCAGCGCACGTCGCCATATGCAAGACCAGCCGCAGCATCCATAGACGCCGACAGCCATCACCAGCCGATCTGGAGACGCAGAGGAGGCCGGACCTCGCAGGGTCCGGCCTCCATTGCAACGACAAGCGTCAACCTCGGTCAGCGAAGCGTCGCGCCTCCGACCAGTCCGAGATCGTCGAAGCTCCCCATCGCCTCGAGCCTCGAGATGAGCTCGGGCGCGTGAGCGACGAAATCGAGGGCTTCGACGGTGTAGCGCTTCGTGAGGCGCTTGGGCTCGTGCGCGATGCGCCAGGCCCACCCGAGGCGGGCGGCATGCACCCAGTTCGGGAAATAGTCGTCGGCAGCGCGCGCGTACTGGTCGATCCAACCTCCCGCGGTGCACACGGATGCCTCGGGCAGGAGGTCGAGCACGAAGGACGCGACAACCTCCTGGAGGCCAGCCCCCAAGCCGACGATGACGAGTCGCGGGTCGAAGGCGGTGAGCACAGACGGATCCGCCTTCAATCGACGCAAGCCCTCGTAGCCGTCGATAACCTGGACGTCGAAACGCGACAGGCGCGCGGCGGCAGCCTCGCCGGCCTCGGGAACAGCCCCGATGAGGGTGATGCGGGTGCCGTCCTCGAGGCGTTCGAAGACGTGCGGCAGGACGAGGTCTGCGGAGGTGCGGGCGACCTCGTGGCCTGCTGCGCGCAGGCGCATCTGCAGGAGGGTCCCGTCGAAGCCGACGGTGTGCATGCGAGCAAGCGCACGGAAGTCGGCGTGCAGGAGGGACCAGTGGTTCAGCCACGTGGTCGCGTGCCCTCGAGTGAGCACGCGCTGTGCCATCGCGTCGAACGCGGGGTCGGTCGCGAGGGTGCCGACCGCGCCGGCGGCCTCGGCCTCTTCCGAGCCGCTGGCGGGGGTGGACGTCACGGACATGGAGATCACCTCACCAGGCTTGCCGTAAGATCGAAGGTCACGGACGATGCTTTTGCGTAGTTGGCGTGAGACTCAACGGCGATACGGTTGATGCCATCCTTGAGCACCTTGCGGGGCACCGTGATACGCACGAGGTTGTTCTTCGCCGCAGCGAGGCCCACGTTGGAGGAGGCTCGCGTATTGGCGTCGATCGTGCCCTCGGGCATGTTCACGCGCTTGATTTCGGTGCCGTTCACGTAGATGACTGCGCCATCATCAACGCGGACGTTGAGAATGACCTCGAAGTCAGCGCTGAGGGTACCGAAATTGACGTCACGCACGAAGTAGTTCGTGATGGCTCGGTCCGCCGCCGGCATCGTGAAGGGTGTTCCGGCGTCACGGTCGCCCCAGCCGAGCGGGCTGGCGCCGTGCTTCCAGGAGGACAGGTCGGCGGTGGAGTTCCACGCCGGATCCGGTGCTTCCTTGGAGTTCCAGTAGTTCCAGTACATGCCGGGGTACAGGAAGTTACCGAAGTTGAATGCGGACACGTCGAGGACCTCGAGGGGCTTGTCCGGGTCGGGCGTGAGCGGAACTTCCGGCTGCGGCTGGGGTGCCGGCTCCGGATCGGGCGCGGGTTCGGGAGCAGGCTCGTCGCCCTTGGTGACGACCTTGACCATGCCGTCGATGGTCATCGACGAGCTGGAGCGGTAGTTCAGGTGCGTTTCGACGGCCAGCGTGTTCGTGCCGGCGACCAGCTTGTCCGCGGGGACGAAGACCAGCTGTCGGTCGGCGCGCGCGGCGGGCGTCGAGACGGACGCGTTCGCGAAGGTCGAGGCATCAACCGCTCCGTCGGCCATACGCTGGCGAGCCACCTCGTTGCCGTTGACGTACACCACGGCACCGTCATCCGCCGTCACGGCGACGTTCACGCCGCCGATAGCGCTCGGGTCAGCGACCGTGAAGTTCACGCGTGCGTAGGTGGTGACGGGGCGGTTCTTGGCCGCGCCCGGGGTCAGCGTCGTGTTGAGTCCGGGGCCACCGTAGCCGATCGGGGAGGCGCCGCGGCTCCATGCGGAGTCGTCGAACGAGGTCTGGGCCCAGTTCTCGGCGACCGGATCGGTCGACCAGTGGTACGCCCAGGTGTCGTCCTCATCCACGAGCAGCGTGGCGTCGTCGGGCTGGGTGGGCTTGCCGTTGGAGCCGACCGTGTAGACGTGGGTCGAGGCACCGCGCAGGCCGTCGGAGGCCACCGCGCGCACGAAGAAGCGGTTCTTGCCTCCCAGGGGCACGGTCACGGAGTTCGAGGTCGTGGTGGCGATCGGACGATCGTCACGCAGGATGTCGTAGGAGACGGCACCGGGCACGGAGGACCACTTGAGGGTGACTTCCTTGGAGTTGCCGCCTGAGGCGCGCAGGTTCGCGGGGACTGCGGGGGCGGTGGCGTCGCGCGCGGGCATGCGCACGAAGCCGCCGGACCACTGGCCTGCCGTCAGGGACGTGTAGGAGTAGTTGAAGTCGCCGCCGGCCCACAGGGCGCCGTCGTCAGCCATTTCGAGGGCCCACGCGCCAGTGAAGCGCTGGGAGCCGAGGCGGTAGGGGGTCCAGCCGAGCTGGCGGCCCGTGGCCTCGTCCCAGCCGCCGACCCACTGGATCTCGTCGGCTCGTGTCCACGTGGTGCCGAGCGTCAGGTACTGGTAGGCGTCCTGGAAGGTGAAGTCGGAGCAGTGGCACGAGGCGTAGACGACGCCCGTGGCGGAGCGGGTGGACGCCTGTAGGTCGCCACCGTTGTTCATGGTGATGGAGCCCGAGGTGCGCGTCATCGTGTCGGAGTTGTAGCCGAAGAGCGAGTGTTGCGAACCGCCGAAGTAGACGCGGCCGTTGCGCGCGGTGACGGTCTGCTGGTACTTACCGATCAGGTAGGAGTGACGGAAGGTCCAGGACTGGTCGAGCTCGGCACCGGCGGCGGTGGACAGTCGACCCGCATTTTCGACGACACGGTTGTGCGCGCGCGTGAAGTAGCCGGCCGCGTAGTAGTAGGTCTCGTTTTCGTCAACGTCGATATCAATGACGGTGCCGTTGAACTCGGGGTTCCACGAGCGGTCGGGCTTGCCGTTGATGTCGAGGCGGGCGCCGTTACGAGCGTAGGTCCACGACGCGCCATTGCCCTGGAAGTGGGTAAAGATACCGCCCAGGTAGATGTGGTCGTTGATGATCTTGATGGACTTCACCGAGACGCGGCCACCGTTGGTGCCGGTGCGGGCCTGCAGGGTCCACGACGGGTCGATCTGACCGGTCGCCGGGTCGATCAGAACCGTGCCGACATGGGTCTCACCGTTGACCTTCGTAAAGTCACCGGCGACGAGCAGCTTACCGCCCGGTAGCTCTGCGAGGTCCTTGACCTGATTGTTGAAGGAGAAGGTCTGACCGTTCCACTCCCCCGTCGTCGCGTCGAAGCCGGCGAGGCCGCTGGAAGCGATTTCCTTGCCGTTCTTGCCCTTCTGCACGCCGGTGAAGTTACCGCCCACGTACATGGTCGAGCCGATCTGCTCGAAGGCCTGGACCTGGATATTGCCTTCCTTGTAGGAACCGTTGAGGTTACCAGTCACGCCCCAAGACATCGGGGAGGCGAACTCGGAAGCGGTGGCCTTCTGCTTCTTGGCGGGCGTGCCACCGTCACCGATGGCGCGGAAGCTGGCGTCCGTGGAACGCAGCTGCGGACGCACGTAGGCCTCGGCGTAGGGGTTGATGATCGAGCCGTTGTAGTGGAAGTACGACGTCGAGGAGGACGTGTCGGCCCACGACGTGGCGAGGGGGCCGTAGCCCCAACCGAGCGTGTACTTGTTCTGCGCGGAGGCAATGAGGTTGACGTAACCCCACCCGGTGTTGGTGCCAAAGCCGGCCCACACGATGCCGCCGTTGACCCACGATTCACGGTTGAACTTCACGTCCACCGGATGAGCGCTCTTGAACGGCCAGATGAAGTCGCGCATCTTCGGGAAGCGCATGCGCACGGTCTGGTAGGCGGAGCCCTTGTGGTTCCAGGCGCGCTGGACCATGAGGCCGTCCTCGAGGTCGGACACGGGGGTGCCGCCGAGCAGACCGTTGACCGTCTGGTGCGAGGCCTGCACGACCTCAAAGTCACCGGCGGTGCGCGGGCGGGTCTTGAGCTTCTCCTGGTCGCCCTGCCCCTGGCTCCACGTCTCCCAGCCTTCACGGCCTCGTCCGATGAGGACCCAGCCGCCGCCGTCCGTGGTCTGGTCGCAGAAGAACTGGCCGGGGGCCTCCATGGTGGAGGTCTGCAGCCAGTACGTTCCATTCTGGGAACGCGGGTCATTCTGCTTGATTTCCCAGCACGAGGCCGCAGCCGTAGCCTCGCTCAGGCCATCATGAAGCGGATCGGCGGCCGCGTGGGCAGCCGGGGAGAATGCAAGCACGCTCAGGCCGGTCACTGATGCCAGTCCGAGCGCCAAGCAACGGCGCATAAAACTCATGGGGTCCTCACAGGTATTGCGTAAATAGTTACTTCTATAGTGTCACGATAATTGCCACCGTTCAACCACTTGGTTAGGACCGGGCGGGAGTCGTTTACCACATACAAGTCAACCCCTGCCGAAACGGCAGGGGTTGGACCTGTCAGCACGATTCACGAGCTGGATCGAACCATTTTCACTGGCTCACACCTCGTGCAAACTCGTGCGAAGAAAGACGATTCTTTCCTTATTTTGCAAGAGTTGCGTTCAGGTCGAAGGTCATCGAGGGCGAGCCCTTGTAGTTGAGGTGCTCCTCGACGCCGATGCGGTTGACGCCGCTCGTCAAGAGGCTCGCAGGGATGGTGACCTCGAGCAGATCGGAGGCTGCCTTGGCGGCGCTCACGGCCGAATTCGCGTAGGTCGTGTGAGTAATGTTGCCATCGGACATACGTTTCGTGTCGATGATCTTGTCATTGACTCGCAGGACGACGCCGTCATCCGCGCGCACCTTCACGGTCAGCGTGGTGTTCGGGGTGACCGCCCCCAGGTCGATGTCGCGCGCGAAGTAGTACGTCACCGCGCGGTCCTTCTTGGCAATATCGAGGGTGGTCACCGCGGCGGAGTCTCCCCAGCCGATCGGACCGGAACCGCGGTTCCAGCTCTGGAGGGAGCCGGTCGTGGCCCAGTCGGAGGCGGGGGCTTCCGTCGAGGTCCAGTAGTTCCACTCATCGCCGGTCTGGATGACCGTGCCGAACTTGACGGAGGCCGCGTTGATCGGCTGCGTCGCGTCGGTCGGATCGGTGCTGCGCTCGTCGGGAACAGAGCTGTTGTCGTCCGGTGTACCCTCCACGCGGAAGATGGAAGCCTGCATCGAGACGGTCGCGGTGCGCATGTAGTTGACGTGGGTTTCCACGGCGATCACGTTGTCACCGGTCTTCAGCGCCGATGCGGGGACGAAGACCTCGGAGGGGGATGCAGAGGCCGCAGCGAAGTTGGGAGCGGAGTCGGCGCGGGTCGTGTAGCTGACCGTGCCGGCACCCATGCGGGTACGGTCCACCTCGACGCCGTTGATGTAGACGACGGCACCATCGTCGGCCAGGTACTTGACGTTGATGCCCTTGAGGGCCTTCGCGTCGGCCACCTGGAAGTGCGTGCGGTAGTAGGTCGTCACGGGGCGCGAGCCCTTGGTGGCGATCTGGGTCGCGATCGCGGAGTCGCCGTAGCCCAGAGGCGCGGCGCCGGTCAGCCAGGCAGAGTCGTCGAACGAGGCCTGGGCCCAGTTATCGGGGGCGGCGCTGGCATCAGCGCGGTAGTTCCACGTGGCACCCGCTTCAAGGAGCACCGGGTTGGAGGCGTCCACCTGGCCGGGGGCCGGAGCGGTGTAGACCGCGGTGGTCGCGGAACGGTTGCCCTCAGCGTCAACGGCGCGCACGAAGTAGCGGTTCTCACCGCCGCGCGGCACCTCGACGCTCGTGGTCTCGGAGGTGGCGATCGGGCGATCGTCGCGCAGGATCTCGTAGGAGACTGCGTCGGAGACGCCTTCCCAGGCGAGGGTCACGGTGGAATCGTTCGACGCAGTGGAGCGCAGGAGGGAGGGCGCCTCGGGCGCGACGTTGTCACGGTTGTCGTATCGGGCAAAGCCGCCGTTCCACTGAGTGTGCGTGGCGTCGGTGTGGGAGAGGGTGAAGTCGCCGCCCACCCACAGGTTGCCGTAGTTATCGGTCTCAAGCGCCCAGGCGCCGGTCTTACGGAGCGAGGAGAGCTCGAAGGGGGTCCACTTGAGGCTCTCACCCGTGGCGGCGTTCCACGCGCCAACCCACTTGATCTCGTCGACGCGCGACCAGGAGCCGTTCATCGACCAGACGTACATGTCCTGGTAGGCAGCGTCGGAGCAGTGGCAGGAGCCGTAGATGACGCCCTTGGAGGACACGGTGGTGGCCTGCAGGTCACCTCCCATGCTGAAGGTCATAGCACCGGAGACGCGCTGGTTGGTGGCAGCGTCGTAGCCGAACAGGTTGTGCTCGGAGCCGCCGATGTAGACGCGGTTTCCGGCCGTGGCGATGGTCTGCTGGTACTTACCGGCAGTGGCGCTGGACGGCACGAAGTCGAAGTCCGTGTCCACGGCCGCGCCCGGCTGCGTGGAGAACTTGGCCGCGTACCAGGCGCGCTGGTTGCCGTGCGCCGTGGTGAAGTGGCCGCCCGCGTAGAAAGCGCTGTTCGCCTCGGAAACGCCAACGGCCTGAACGGCACCGCTGATCTCGGGGTTCCACGAACGGTCCGGGCGCCCGCTCAGGGAGACGCGTCCAGCATTACGCGCGTAGACCCGGGAGCTGCCACCGCCGGAGAGGTGGGTGAAGGCACCACCCATGTAGACGTTGCCGTCGTAGTAGGTCAGGGCACGAACGCTCACGGCGCCGCCGCGCAGCGCGTTGGTGATCTGTAGGTCCCACGAGGGGTCGATCTGACCGGTCGAGGGATTGATGACAACGGTACCGGAGTGGGCCTCGCCGTTGACGCGGGTGAAGTCACCGCCGACGAGGAGGCGGCCGTCAGGCAGGGCGAGGAGGGCCTTGACCTGCGCGTTGAAGTCGAAGGTCTGGCCGGTGAAGTCGCCGGTGGCCACGTCAAATGCGGCCAGGCCTCGAGAGGAGATCTCGGCGCCCTTCTCACCCTGCTTGACGCCGGTGAAGTTGCCGCCCACGTACATGGTGGAGCCGACCTGGGCGAAAGCCTGGACCTGGATGTTGCCTTCCTTCACGGAACCGTTGAGGTTGCCGCTCACGCCCCACGAGGTCTTGGCCGCATACGGGGAAACGGTAGCTGAGACCGTCGAGCCAGCCAGGCCCTCGTCGGGAATGCGGGTGAAGGCAGCCGAATCCGAGGAGATGCGCGGACGCACGTAGGCCTCGGCGTAGGGGAAGACCGTCAGGCCCGACTTGCGGAAGAAGGAGGACGCCGAGGTGACGTCACCGGTCCAGTTGGAGGCGAGAGCGCCGTAACCCCAGCCCGTCTTCCAGCCCGTTGTACGGGCCGAGGGGTAGGTCTGCAGACCGTTCCACTCATTGTCATATCCGGTCAGGCCCCACATGAGGCCCGAGCGCCAGCCGCCCTTATCGAGCTGGACATTGACCGGGTGGGCCATCTTGAAGGGCCACACGAAGTCCGTCATCTTCGGGAACTGAAGATCCATGGTCTGGTAGGAGCGGCCCGACGCGCTCCACGAGCGCATGACGCGCACGCCGTCGACCTGGTCCTTGACCGGCTCATTGTTGAGGAGCTCGGTGACGGCCTTGTTGGAGAGCTGAACAACCTCGAAGTCATCGGAGGTCCGCGAGCGAGAGGTCAGCTTCGCGGGATCGCCCTTGCCGCCGCTCCAGGATTCCCATCCTTCACGGCCGCGGCCGATCAGGACCCAGCCGCCACCATCTGTCGTCTGGTCACAAAAGAACTGGGCGGGGTGATCCATCGCAGGCGTCTGGAGCCAGTATGCGCCGTCCGCTGCCTCGGGATTCCGCTGCTTAATGTCCCAGCACGACGCGGCGGCCGTCGCGGCGCTCGAACCATCGCGAACAGCAGCCTGACCGGATGCCGAATCTCCCTGACCTGCACCAACAGCGTGAGCCATCGGAGCGAGCGCGAGGGAAGCGCAGGCGACAATCGGCGCAGTTGCAAGGATTGCAAGGCGCGAAATCACAGAAGCCATGACACGACCTTTCGGAGGGAATGGAAACTTGTTGCATAAATAATTACACAACAATCCCCATCAGATCAACCGAATGGTCAAGTCAAACTTTCACAGGTGCATCACGCGCCCCATCCCTACCCCCGACGACGCCTCGCCAGGGACCCAAGTCCCGACAGGTGCAGACGATCCCTAAACATCCAGCAAACACAAGCGAAAACCAGGACCGAGAGCACCGATCCGCCAATGGTCGCAACGAAAGAATCACGCCCCAGCCACCACGCTATACACTCGCCCGGAATCACCGCAGATACGCACACAACCAGGATCGGCTTGACCACTTCTGACAATTTCGGTGTCACACCAATAAACCGCGAGACCTGAACGGTTGCCATGGCTGCGTCAAGCACCATGCACACGGCCCAGACGATCGCCGCAGCGACCATTCCTCCGCGAGGAATAAAGATGACGTTACCCACAACGTTGAGGGTAAGGACCACGATCTTGTTGACCGCTGCCCACCCGGAGCGTCCACTCATGATGAGCAACGAGTGAATGTTTCCCGCCATGAAAGTCACGATGGAGCCGACGCACAGGACGACGAGGACGTTCGCGCCGGGGGCAAAGCCGTCACCAAGGATGCGCATGAGCGCGGGCGCGTAGATCGCCATGAGGGCGTAGATAGGGGCAGCGAACAGAACGAGCCAGATCGAGGCCGTGCTGTAGAGGTCGCGCAGCTCCTTCGTCTTACCCTGGTGCAGGAGTTTGGAGAACTGCGGGGAAACGACCACCCGCAGAGCCGTGTCGACGACCATGCCCGCCTGGATGAAGCGAATGGCACCACCGTAGATGCCCGAAGCCGCATCGCCCGCCAGGAGACCGACGAGGAGCACGTCGAGCCACTGCAGCGCCTGCTCGAGGCCGGCGGTGAGGGTGCGGGGCAGAGCGAAGGACACGACTTGACGACGCCGCTGGGCACTCGGCCAACGGCCCACCGAGTCGGCCGCCGAGGGCATATGCCTGAGCAGCAGCCACCACGCGGCAACGAGGACGACGACGAAGGGCAGCGCCCACGCGACTGACACGAAGGCCAGCGACCCGGTGAAAGCGGCCGCGAGGGCAACGAGGAGCGGGCGCAGGCCGGGCAGCAGCAGGTTCTGAACGAGGACGTACTCGCGCATGTTGCCGAGCGCCCGCAGAGCGGCGGATGCGACGAGGGTGAGGGCGCCGATCGGCACGAACCACAGCACCGCCCGCGTGGAGGCCGCAACCTGCGCGTTCCAGATCAAGGGAGCCACGGCCTCGAGAATGAGGACGCACACAGTGGAGACGCCCACCGTCATGGAGGCCATGAAGGACAGGGTCGCGCGGATCTCCTCGGGAGCATCCAGGGACAGGCGAGGCATCAGGTAGATGGCGGTCGAGTCGAGGCCTACCTTGGCCAGGGCCATGACGATCGCGAAGACACCGGTTGCCTGGGTGACGATACCCGCACCCTCGGCACCCAGCATGCGCGACAGGATGATCGTGAACGCGAAGCCCAGGACCGCGGAGGCAGCCGCTCCGATGAAGCCAACGATGCCGCCGCGCGCGAGGGAACGCCTGGCTTGATTTGCCTCACTCATGATTAACCTTCCCGCTACCGCGCGGTAGCCTTTCTCTATAACCTACCGATGGGATACACATGGACTTCATCAACTCGCTCTCCCCTACCCGCAAGAAGAGCCTGCTGGCAGCCGCGATTCTCCTCATCATTGCGCTCGTCATCGCCGGCTTCCTGCGCCTGACGGGCTCCTCTGAGACGGATGCGGCCGCCTCCGCGGCGTCCGGCGCGCAGAGCACCGAGGAGGACCCGCAGTCCGACATCCCGCAGTCCGTCGCGAAGACCATCGCCCCGCAGTCGGGCGGACCCGCAAACGAATCCGGTTCACTGGCCACGGACGCCGAGGCCGCCGGGCAGGCCACCTTCGTCATGAACACCCTGTGGGACGCGTACACGGACCCCGAGCAGGCTCGTGCGACCGACCTGTCTTCCGTGCTCACTGCCTCGGCGCTGGAGGAGTTCGACGCGCAGGCTCTCGAGTGGACGAGGGACGGCACCCACACCACCGGCTCACCCACCCTCGAGGACGTGCACATCCTCAGCGATGACGGTGCCGGAAACGTCACGGTCTCGGCGTGCGTCGACTCTTCTAACGTTCGCGTCCTCAACGACGCGGGAACTGCGCTGACGGACGACACGACCATGACCCGCGCCCTCACCTATTTTCTGTTTGTGAAGGACGGCGGCGCGTGGAAGCTGTCCGGCTTCTCGTTCCCCGACGACCCGACTTGTTGAGTCGAGCAAGCATGTCAGTGGCAAAAGCCCCGTCGTTCGCGGCGGGGCTTGTCCATTGCCCCATGCGCACCGCGCGCTTGGCACGAACGGTCCCGGCGACGCTACCAGCGTTCGCGCGACCATCGCGCTCGACCTCGGCGCGCTTGATCGGATCGCTCTCCTCCTCGAGGTGACGCGACAGGAGCGCCACCGCGACGACGGAGATCATGAGGCCGGTGTTCATGCCGTAGTAGAACTGCTCCACCAGGGTCGCCAGGATGATGCCGCCCAAGATCGAGCCGTACACGTCCGTGGCTCGCCAGATGCGCGGGAACATGCGCAGGAACAAAGCGAGGAACAGCGCCAGGCCGACCAGGCCGTAGGAGAAGATGACCGTCCAGAACTGGCCCTGCGTGCCCAGAGAGGGCAGCCACGGCGAGGCCGAGGGACGCGGGGCGCCGAAGCCCAGGAGCGGGGACTGCTGGAGCTCGTAGAGCGTCTCGAGGTAGTTGGAGGCACGGTCTTCCGTCGAGGAAGAGGCCGCGACGCGTTCAAGGAGCGACTGCGAGGCCGGGGTGGCCAGCCACGCGATCACACCCACGACGATGGCCGCGACAATACCCAGGACGGTACGCCAGGCTCCCGCGCGCAGGCGCTGGAAACCCACCCACACGACGATGACGATGAGGCCGATATACATGCCGCGGTTGAGCGTCGCGGCTGCCGGGATAACCGACAGCGCGCACACGGCGGCCACGATGAAACGCCACTTGGAGCGCTCGCGCCACAGCACGTAGGCGAAGACGAGCGCGAGCGGGAAGATCAGCGAGTAGACGTTGCCGTAGGTGTTGGAGTAGATGAAGGGGGCCGACGGGCGCGGGTCGGAGAGGATCCACGACGAGGGGTTCCACTGGGTGGTCGCGCGCTTCGTGAACTCCTTGACGAAGTCGTTGGAGTGCAGGGCTCGCGGCACCAGGTAGTACATGAGCGTCTTGAAGCGCAGCGTCGGCGCCGCCATGGCGATAAAGCCACCGATGGTGGTCGACGCCAGGAAGCCCCACATCGTGCCGGTAATCGTGCGCACACTCAGTGACTTGCGCGCATTGAAGGCATAGACCGCGAAGATACCAGGCGAGATCTCCAGCAGGAAGCGGTAGAACGCGCCAATGACGCGCCCGCCCGTGTCGAGCATCGTCATCGAGGCCAGCACCCACGCCAGGAAGAACACCCACAGGATGGATCCGGGCGGGAAGCGCAGGCCGTGTCGGCCGATCATGAACACGAGCATGATCGACGCGAACAGCGGCCACATCAGGTCACCGGAGCCGAGAACCCACCACAGGAAGTACGCCGAATAGGCCACGACGAAGGGCCACGCAGGCAGATCCTGCGCGTCCTCTCGTAGCGGCCCGATTTGGGCGGGGGCGGGTTTGGCCCAGATTCCTCGGCGTGGGCTCACGCGTTACCGTTCCCTTCGCCGGTCGTCTCCGTCGCGGACGAGGCCTGGGCCTCCTCAGCACTGCTCGGTGCGGTCACGCTATCCTGCACGGGGGCCGACTCCGCCTGTCGCGGGGTACGAAGCTTGTTGCGCTTGCGCGACGACAGGTAGAGGAAGGGACCCTCGAGGAACCCCTTGATCTCGGACTTAGTGAGCGAGCCGGGCACGTCCTCGTCGGTGCCGGCAACGCGAGCGCCACCGGGCTTGACACGATTGAGGACTCCGGGCACACGGGTCGCGAGCGTACCGAGCACGGAGGGCTTGGCGATAATCGCCTTCGTCAAAAGGGCCGCCATGCCGGAGCCGTTGCCGCGGATCTGCTTGTCCAGGCCGGCCTCGTCGACGCGGTGACGGTGATGCACGAGGGCGTCGGGCGTGTGGATGATGACATCGCCCGTGGCCAGGATGCGCGAGAACATGTCGAGGTCCTCGCCGCCGCGCGTCGAAGTGCCGGCGCCCAGCGCCGGATCGAAGGGACCGACCTCCATGAGGACGTCGCGACGCATGGCCATGCACACGCCTGCACCCACGCGGGCCGTCGTGATCGGGAACAGCGGGCCACCGTCACCCTTCTCGCCCAGGACCTCCAGGCCCTCGGGGATATCGCCGACGCACCACACGCGCGGGGACATGTCCTTGGGGAAGCCGCCGCGCGACTCAAACCACCGCTGGGGCGCGTAGCGCTGCTCGAGGGGCAGCGCGATGCCCGTCGTCGCGGCAACGTACGGCGAGGCCGTGAACGGGTCGATCATGGCGGTCAGCCAGTGCGGGTCGACAATCGCGTCATCGTCCGTGAAGACAATGACCTCGCCGCGAGCAGCCAGCACGCCGCGGTTGCGGGCGCGAGACAGACCCGGACGGGACGCAGAGACGATACTCAGGCGCGTATCGTCGATACCCGCGAGCTTCTCCCGAGTCAGGCCCGTGTGCGGAGCGTTATCCACCACGACGAGCGTGAAACGCTGGTGATCCTGAGCCAGGATGGCGCGCACAGCATCCTCGAGCATGTCGCACGAGCCGACCGTGCACATGACGACGGTCGCGTCCACATCAGCGCCAGCGCCCTCTTCCCAGCCGCGCGCGGGGGCCGGTTCGACCTCGAGCACGCGAGGATCGGTCTCCGGATGGTCCGTGCCCTCGATCTCGACGAACGCCGAGTTACGGCCGTTGTCGCGTACGAGCACGAGCGCTCGCGGATCCGAGGGGTCACCCGAAATCAGCTGGGAGACGCGCGCGGTGCGGTCAACGTGCCAGATGGAGGCGGCCTTGTCGTCGGCCACGATGGTTTCCTCGGCGCTCACTTCTTGCCCTTCTTCGAGGAAGTCTTGGCCTCCGCCTTCTTGGAGTCAGCCTTCTTGGAGTCGGCCTTCTTCTCTTCGGCCTTCTCGTCCTGCTCAGCCTGCGCCGCATCAGCGGACTGGGCCTGCGCCTCGTCCGTGGGGACGATAACCTCGGCCGACTGAGCGGGAGCGGTCGGAGCGGAGGCGGGCGCGGCCACCTGGTCGCCCAGGTAGATCATGCCGTTCACCTCGCGGTTGATGATCGCCAGCTCATCGAGCAGGTGGTGCAGCTTCTTCAGATCGTGGCCCTTACGCACGGCGACGAGGACGTGACGGGAGGGGCGGACCTCGTCAAGGAGCGAGGCGAGGGGCTGGTTGATGTCGATGAGGCGCGGCGCGGGCACGCGGGTCTCAGCCAGCGAGGCGGACAGGACGCGGTGCAGATCGCGGGCCTGCGGATCGGACGCGTCGACGATCAGGTCAACCCAGTGGTCGCGATCGATCGCCATCGCAAGCATGCGGGTGGGGGCGAGCCACGGCTCGGGGGAGCCCTCCTCGGCGCTCCACACGGGCAGCGCCGTCAGGTCGGCGAGCTGCGTGGGCGAGATCAGGGAGCGCGAGCGGGTCTCACGGATGAGGACCAGGACCAGGCCGGCGAAGACGCCGACAACGGTCGAGATCAGGATCAGGCGCGCCTTCGAGGGCGAGACCTCGTCGCTCGAGGCCGCGGCCGGGGTGATGACGCGGCCGGCGGTGGCGTGGTAAGGGGCGAGCTGCTCGGCATCCTTCGCGAGCTTGGTCAGCTCCGTGCGGATCTCGGAGGCGCGCGGGTTTTCCTTCGTGTTGCCGTCCTCGTCGGTCAGAGGCTGGAGGGAGGCAAGTTCGGTCTCGAGGGCCTGGATCTGCTCGTTGATGCCGGCTGCCATCTCGTCGGCGCGCTGCTCGACGAGAGCGGTGCGTTCGGTCAGGTAGGCGTTGGCGATCGCGTCGGCGGCATCAACGGCCTGCTGGCGAGTGGGCGCCACGTACTCGATCTTGACGATCGTGCCGTTCGTGTCGCCGGAAACCTCCACGTTGGAGCGAAGCTCCTCGGCGGTGACACCATTGCCAAGGCGGGCAGCCGCGACATCGAGGACGGCGGCAGACTTCGCAATGCCCTGCTCGGTCACCATATCCGTCGTATTCGACAGGGAGGCACGCACGGCGGGAGCCGGGGTAATCGACGGAGACGTCACGGTCATCGACACAGCCGCCGAGTGCGACACGGGGATACCAACGGCGACTGCAACACCTACGACCAGGCCGGCCACGGTCCCCGCAACGATCGAGGTCCAGCGCCGTGCCAGCGCGTGACGAAGGATCTGCTGGCCGCCCATGGGCGGAGGGGTCAGGATCATGACTGTTCTCCTTGGAGGTGAGAGCGCACCCACGCGGCGCGCGCATTGAGCCGGCGCTCAAGAGCGCGGCGAGACGATGCGGGTCGAGAAGCGACCCCCTGAGTGTAGACCTGCACGAAGCGGTCGAGCTCACGCTCGGCCTCGTCGCGAGGAAGCGAAACGAGCGAGACCAGGCGCGGCAGCTCCTGGCCCGTCAGAGACATCGAAAGCTCAGCGAAGGCCTGGGCCTGCTCGGGATTCTTCCACGAATCCGAGCGCCACGAGGCGTTTCCGGTGACCTGGCCCGGGTGGATGCGGTACAGCAGACCCCAGGGCGCGATGCGGCGGATGCGACCGCCCGCGGACGCCACGCGCATCCACAGGTCGTAGTCCTCGGCGGGAACGCTGCGGTAGCCGCCGACGCGATCCATGATCTCGCGGGTGGCGAGCATGGTCGGGTGGCACACGGGGTTGGTGAGCAGCAGGTGCCAGCCCATGTCCTCGGGCGTGATCTCGTAGGGCATGCGGGGCACCGGGCGGGAGCCGCGCAGCTCGATCATCTGCGTGAAGACCATGTCGTCGCCGCGCTCGATTGCGCGCATCGTGCGCTTGAAGCGGCCTTTGAGGGACACATCGTCAGCGTCCATGCGCCCCACGAGGCGCGAGTCGGTGCGCTCCATGAGCTGGGTGAGGACGCGGGAGACGCCGCCCTCGCCCGGGGTGATGTCCTCGATGCGCAGGCGAGGATCGACCACTCCCCCACGCGACGCGCCGCGGATCGCCTCGCCGACCGTCGAATCAGACGACGAGTCGTTGCCGACGACCAGCTCGGCGTCACTCGGCATGGCCGCCAGCGTCGAGGCCACGGCACGCGTGATCGTGCCCGCCGCGTTACGCGCGGGCAGCAGGACGGACAGCTCAGGCACGGGACTCCCCCTGCGTGGCTGCCTCCTTGGCGGCCTGCTTGGCGGCCGCGTCCAGGGCGCGCAGGTCGCGGAAGCGGCGACGCAGCGAAATCGAGGAATGCGCAACCGCAATAACGGCGAGGAACGTGTAGAGCACCATGAAAGGAACGCCGAAGCCCCACGCCGCGAAGGACCAGCACAGCACGCCCGGGTCGGTGGGCAGCAGCACGAAGGAACGCAGGTTCCCGCCGCGCGTCTGCTTGCGGCCCGCCGCGCGCACGAACTGCTCGGCGAGGATCTGGCTCATAAACTGGCCCGACGTCACCCATCCGTAGACAAGCGCGACGATAGCCAGCCACCACGACTCGGGACGGTAGACCATAACCGCGGCGGCGGTGCAGAAGTGGATCGCGGGGGAACGGAACGCATCGGCGACATGATCCACCCACTCGCCCGTCTTCGAGGACGCACCCGTAACGCGCGAAACCTGGCCGTCCGCGGAGTCGAACATGAAGCCAACCGCGAGAGCCGTGCCCACGATGAGGCCCGTCCACCAGGCCGGTTCAAGCGCGACGAGGACGATGAGGCCCAGCGTCGAGAAGCACACGGAGATGAAACTGACGAAGTTCGGGGTCCAGCCAAAGGCCGCACAGGCGGCCGCGACGATGCGCGCAGCGCCGCGGTTCACCCAGCGCATGTACGCGGGAACGCCCGCGCCCGGCTTCTGCGCGGCAGCGAGCGCGGAGCGGTAAGCGCTAAAACGCGTCCCCCACGAGGAACCCGGCTCGAGCACGACGGGCAGGCTCACTGCGCCTCCCCTTCCGCCTTTTCCGCGTCCTGCGCCGGGGCCTCGTCAGAGAAGTCCTCGGGCGCAATGAAACGGCGCAGCTTCGTCGACGACGTCGACGGCGTGTACGGCAGGTAAACGACGCGCGCGCCAACCTCGGCCATCTCGGCCTCGAGCGCGGCGCCCTTCGGAGTGTCCTTCCAGTCGTCACCCTTGAAGAGGACGTCGAAAGGCTGGAGACGCCACGCGAGGCGCTTGTCCTGGTCCAGGTCGACGACAACCGCATCCACGAAACGCAGCGACGACACGAGGTCACAGCGCTCCTTGAGGGGGATAACCGGGGCGCGGCCCTTCATACGGATGAGGGCCTCGTCCGAGGTCACGCCGACGACGAGGCGATCGCAGCGCTCACGCGCGGCGCGCAGGATGTTGAGGTGTCCCTGGTGGAACATGTCAAAACCCCCGGGCACGTAGCCGGTGATGGGGGTGCGTTGCTGAGTCGTTTCGTCCACGTAACAAGTGTGCCATTTATCAGGCGGTCAATGCGACACTTACCCACTAAATGACCGAAAGATCACGTCTTAGCGTTCCCCACCAAGTGACAAGACACCCCACACAGGGGCGTCATATCGCGCAAATATGACCAGATGGCCGCACGTCACCTTGTTACAGGGGGCGACACGCCAGCCGAGTGTCACGCGGCCTTCGCGCCGTTCGGGCGGTCAGGCTCGGCGCGCGCGCAGGCCGCGCCCCGGCCTCGTAACTGCCTCCGCGAGGGGACCTCAGCGCGAGAAGACGACCGTTCGGTTGCCATTCATGAGGACGCGGCGCTCCGCGTGGAAGCGGACGGCCTGTGCGAGGACGCGGCGCTCCACGTCCTGGCCGAGCGCCACCATGTCGGGCGTGGAGTCGGCGTGGGAAACGCGGGTGACATCCTGCTCGATGATCGGGCCCTCGTCGAGGTCGGCGGTCACGTAGTGGGCGGTCGCGCCGATCAGCTTGACGCCGCGATCGTGGGCCTGCGCGTAGGGGCGCGCACCCTTGAAGGAGGGCAGGAAGGAGTGGTGGATGTTGATGACGCGGCCCTGCATGGCGCGGCAGACCTCGTCGGAGAGGATCTGCATGTAGCGCGCCAGGACGACGAGCTCGACGTTTTCGGAGGCGATGAGGTCAAGGAGCTGGCGTTCCGCCTGGGCCTTCGTGTCCTTCGTGACGGGGATGTTGAGGAAGGGGACGCCGTAGAACTGGGCGACGGGCGCCAGGTCCGGGTGGTTGCCGACGACTGCGATCACGTCGATGGGCAGACCCTGCGTCTGCTGGCGGTACAGGAGATCGGTGAGGCAGTGGCCTTCACGGGAGACCATGATGATGGTGCGCAGCTTGCGGCCCAAGTCATCGACGCGGTAGGTGGCGCCGAATTCTTCGGCGACGCGAGCCAGGCCCTCGTCGATCGGGGCGCGGCCCTTCGGGGAGTCGACCTCGACGCGCATGAAGAAGGTACCCGTATCGGAGTCGCCGAACTGCTGAGACTGGATGACGTTGCCGCCGGACTCGCCGATCACGCCGGTCACGGCGTGCACGATCCCGGGGCGGTCCGGGCAGGACAGGGTCACAACAAGCTGCGCGTTTTCAGTCATGCGTTCCAGTCTAACGAGGTTCATACCCACGAACGAGGCAGGGGCAGGGTTTGCGGGAGATGCCACGGGGTTGCGGGGTGGGGTCGTTGCTGGGCGGGGTTGCGTTGTTGCGTTGTTGCGGTCGGGGTTGTCGCCTGGACAGGCACCGCCACGGTTTCACACGCGTTTCACGCTCGCAGCCCACGCGCATCGGCTCGTATGGGTATCTCGGCCCGATGGATGGCGGCATTAACCCCATAATGCGCACGTTAACCCCATAGGTGGCAGCCTGGGCGCGCCGCCAGCATTGCCACCAAGCGGGTTAACGCTCCACCTAGCGGGCCCACGGCGCCACCCATCGGACCCTGCGGCCACACTCCACGGTGTTGAACTGCGACGCCAGGAACCCGCGTGCGCGTTCGTTTGACAGCCACGTTGCCTTAGCATTCATCGCGGGATCAATAATCTGGACAGGCTGCTACGATGCGAGGCAGTGAACCCGGAGCAAAGGAGCCAGCATGGTCCCCGCCGACGATGAGCACAAGAGCGCTAACGAGGCAGAGAAGAACACCTCGACGCAAAGGAACTTCGTCGAGAAACTGAAGTTCTGGAAGCGCCGCGACGAGGACGAACACGAACCCGCACGCCTCAAAACCTTACCGAAATGCCTCATGCATTGGACGACCCCGGTATGGATCGCAGCGGCAGGCTTCTTGATCGCTCTAGCGTTCGCAGTAAATTGGCGCGGAGAATCTCACTGGCCCACGGCCGAAGCAATGAAGCTCTGCGCAACAATCGCGGGGGCAGGCTTCGCATTCTCAGCTTGGCAGCAGCGAAGCCACGACAACGTGGTCAACGCAAAGCAAGCACAAGCAACAGCAAAGCAAGCACAAGCAACAGCAGAACGCGAAGACTACTGGAAGCGCCGCGAACATATTTACCAGCTCCTCGGATCGGAGAATCCTGGCCTACGGCTCAGCGCAGTTGCACTGCTAGCAGAACTGGCAGATTCAGCAGCCCATAGCACCCTACTAAACGAGACTGAAAAACAACAGCTACAGCGCCACATCATCGACACGCTATGCCTCCAAGTCCGCCACGAGGGACTCGCACACGAAACCGAGGGCAGCCTTGAGGAACACGCTTCCATACAAGAGAATATATTTAATCAGCTAGTCAAACGCATTTATAACCGTGAACTACACTCCCCGCAAGCTGACTGGCGAGCATATGATATCGACCTATCGCACACCATCTTTCACTTCCCAATCACGCTTACCAATCTTGAAGTTAAGCAAAACTTCGACATATCACACTCAAGATTCCTCGAATCATTCACCATTAGAGAATCAAGGCTATTTAACCTGAAGTGGCCACACTCCACATTTGAAAGTTCAGTACAGATAACAGGTAGCGAGCTATACATTGATCAATTCCCATTGGAAATAAGAGATGGAAAATTTGAAACAACAGTACTGAATACACACCAAACAAATCCAATCCTACTCACCCTCACCACACCGAAGGATGATTTCAACGCTACGAATATAATGCGATTTACAGACAACTGCAAATTCCCAAAGGGACTCCACATTCAAACAAATGGAAGTTTTGGTCATCAGTCATCAGAAGATATCGAATTTACAAACTCCTCCTTCCAGAGCATTAGCATCTGCGGACGCAACTTCAACGCAATCATTCATTTTTCACATTGTAAATTTTTTGAGACAACTCATATTCACGACATTGACTATCAACTCGGATCCGCTTTCAGTATAAACCAAAAAGAAGTTGGCGTATACCTCTCCAAGATATCCGAAGGCCGCTCTACAGTAGTTGACTGGGAAGACGCCTTTCCAGCTTATCCCTATGATCAAACAGCAGGGATCAGCTTCTACTCCTGCAATTTCAGCACCGTCGAACCCAACAACATGATCCTCGCTCATGACATCCAAGCCTTTCACGAAATGTACCATTGCTTCGACAACCCCCTTATCACATTCGAAGACAACACTACGGACAATGGAGAGCGTGTTGAACTATCCATCAAATACGAATAACCAAATTACATAACAAGCCACAATACGCAGCACTAACAGACCACACATCCGCTTCACAAGAATTCACCACCCGGCACTACTCATTGCAGCCAATTAATACGCAGATTCAAATCACCTCCTTTGAAGACCGCGAGTGCATCACCAGGGCGTGTGAGCACGCCCGCGCGTTCATGCAGACGAATGGGAATGCTACACAGTGGCCTGAAGGGTACCCGGGCCGGATTGATGCTGAGGAAGACATCGCGCACGGACACTGCTTTCTCGTGACCACTGAAGCCGGGCCACTCGCAGTCTTTTCCGTTGCTCCGGGCCCGGACGAAACCTACGCAGAGATCGACGGTGCTTGGCATTCCAATGCCGACTACTACGTGATTCACCGTGTGGCGGCGGTGCGCGGGCACGGCGTTGCTCGGGCGATCTTCACGTTCGCGGCCGAGCACGTGGACTACCTGCGCTGCGACACTCACGAAGACAACGGCCCTATGCGGCACGCGCTTGAGTCCTTCGGATTCCACGAGTGCGGCACCATCACGGTTGCCAACGGCACGGAGCGCATCGCCTATGACTGGATCAAAGAGCCACTAGACGACAGCACCTCACGGTCGTAACGCCCAGCCAGCCGCAGATGAGTCCCACACTTTCGCATGCAATTCCCCGCCGACACAGATTGACGACACCTCAAAAACCGTATGATTCCAACGGCTAGGTTTCAAATTCTGAAATGCTGTCGTGGGAATTGCATGCGACTTTTGTGGAGCTACACCCGTTATGGAGCACTACACCCGATCAGTGGGCATTGCACCCGATCAGAACGGGTGCAATGCCCACTGATCGGGTGCACGCCCCCATCGACAACAAGCGACAGCGCGGATACACGTCAGGGGCAGCTCGGCCCCCACCAACAGATCCGGCACGACGCCCCATTTCACTGACCTGTGGCCGCTCACATGGTCCTCACCGACGCGTAGTAGGCAACAGGCCGCAATGACGCTTGTTTCTAAGTGGTGTTACACCACTTAGGGGGCATTACACCAGCTCGGAGATGGTGTAATGCCCCCTAACTAGTGCAGGGCTGTCCGGCACGGCTCGGCTGACATCTTGTTGGAGCAGCTATGGAGCAGATCTTCCCGCGCATAGGCTTGTTGCTCAGTAGCGTTGCACCACTTAGCGCAGCATTGCACTGGGTAGTAAGCAGTGCATTGCCACGCTATCTAGTGCAATGCCTCGCTATCTAGTGCATTGCTGCCGCACCTAGTGAATTGCTCAATGATGTGGGTCTGCCGCGCATCACCAAAGCACCACGACGCGCCACATTCACAGACAAAACCCGCAACAACACTGCCCGACCCCACAACACGCGCACAACACCCACCGCCACAACCCCGCACACATGCGGGCGCGCGCCCGGCCAATCAGCCGGGCGCGCGCCCTTCCCACCAACCGCCACGAGGGCGGTAGCCTCACTTGATGAAGCCGAGCGCCTTGACGGCGTCGTACTCTTCCTGGAGGGCCTTGATGTTGTGGTCGATTCCGGCGCGGGTCGCGTCGGAGATCTCGAGGCCGTCGACGACCTGCCACTCGCCACCATCGGAGGTGACGGGGAAGCCAAAGTTCAGGCCGGCGGGGACGCCGTAGTGCGTGCCGTCGGACATGACACCGGCGGTGACCCACTCACCCTCGGGGGTGCCGTGGATCCACGAGTACATGTGGTCGATCGCGGCGTTCGCAGCGGAGGCGGCCGAGGAGGCGCCACGCGCCTCGATGATGGCGGCGCCACGCTTGGCGACGGTCGGACGGTAGTAGCTGGACAGCCACTCTTCGTCCACGAGCTCGGTCGCGGGCTTGCCGGCAACCTTCGCGAAGGAGACGTCCGGGTACTGGTCGGCCGAGTGGTTACCCCACACGACGACGTCCTTGATGTCGGCGTTCGCGGCGCCAGTCTTGTGGGCGAGCTGAGCGACCGCACGGTTGTGGTCGAGGCGCATCATCGCGGTGAAGCGCGACGCCGGGACGTCCGGCGCAGCGTTCTGGGCGATGGTGGCGTTGGTGTTCGCGGGGTTGCCCACGACGAGGACGCGCACGTCGTCAGCGGCGCCGTCGTTGATGGCCTTGCCCTGGGGGCCGAAGATGCCCGCGTTGGCCTCGAGCAGGTCGGCGCGCTCCATGCCGGCGCGGCGCGGCATGGCGCCCACCAGGTACGCAACGTTGGTGCCCTGGAACGCACGGTTCACGTCGTCGAAGATCTCAACGCCGGCCAGGGTCGGGAACGCACAGTCGTCGAGTTCCATCGCGGTGCCCTCGGCAGCCTTCACGGCCTGCGGGATCTCCAGCAGGTGCAGCTTGACGGGCACGTCCGGGCCGAACAGCTGGCCGGAAGCAATGCGGAACAGGAGGGCGTAGCCGATGTTGCCGGCTGCGCCAGTGACGGTGACGATACGAGGTTCTGCCATGATGTGGCGCTCCTTTACAGTTCCTGTGGGCGTGTGCCCTTCAGTCGCGGTGTTCCCCGCGCTCTGTCTTCTAGGATACGTCGTCCGTCACACTCAGACCCGGGCACCCAGTCCCAAGAGAACCCACCCAAGCAGTGATCTGCGACATATCGACCGGTCGGAGGTCTCCACCGCAGGCCCCTTCAGCAGGTACAGTAGGGGCATGTCCGACAACCGTCCCAGCCCCTCCCCCAGCGCCGGTTCCGCGCGAGAATCGGCCCCCGCCTCGTCCCACGTCGACGAGGCCGTGGCTCACTCCCACGACCACGCGCACACCCCTGGCGGCGGGCACGGCGTGCACTCGCACGATCACTCCCACGCGGGGGCCTCAACCAAGCGCCTGGGGTGGGCGCTCGCAGTCACGGGTGCGGTCGTCGTGGCCGAGCTGCTCGGCGCCTTCTGGTCCGGTTCCCTGTCGCTTGCGGCGGACGCGGGGCACATGGTCGTGGATGCCTCCGGCCTCGTTATCGCGCTGATCGCCACGCGCCTCATGCGCCGCCCCCGCGACGAGAAGCGCACGTGGGGGTGGGCACGCTCCGAGGTCTTGGCCGCCGCCCTGCAGGCCGGCATGCTCCTCGTCATCTGCGTCATGGTCGCGTGGGAGGGCGCGTGGCGCCTGGCCTCCCCGCCCGAGGTCGAGGCCGGCCCCATGCTCCTCGTCGGCATCATCGGCCTGGTAGCAAACGTCGTCTCGTTGGTAATCCTCGCAGGCGGGCGCGAGGCGAACCTCAACATGCGTGCCGCGTTCCTGGAGGTCGCGAACGACGCGCTCGGCTCTCTCGCGGTCATTGTCGCCGCCGGCGCCGAGTGGGCCTTCGGGTGGACCCGCGCCGACGCGATCGCCTCACTCCTGATCGCCGTCCTCATGGCGCCGCGAGCGCTCACCCTCCTGCGCCGCTCTGTCGCGATCCTCATGGAGGAGGCACCCGCCAGCGTGGACGTGAGCGAGCTGCGCGCGCACATGATGGGCATCGACGGTGTGCTCGACGTGCACGACCTGCACGTGGCCGCCGTGTCCTCGCACCTCGTGACCGTCACCGCGCACGTCACCGTCACGCACGAGGCCGACGGGCCTTCGCGCGACCGCATCATCCACGAGCTGGGCGAATGCGCGTGCCACCACTTCCCCATCGCGCACTCCACGTTCCAGCTCGAATGCCCCGAGCACGCGAGCCACGAGCACATCGAGCACTAAGCGACGCCTCGTCCTCGTACACAAACAGCGAGGCGGCGGGAGCTTCACGCTCCCACCGCCTCCCCCATATACACGTCGGGGGCCACGCCTGACGGCGCGACCCCCAACGAGCTCAGAAGCGATTACTTCGTGCGATTCGCACGGTAGTACTCGATGAGAGCGCGGGTGGACTGATCCTGCGCCTCCAGGGCCTCGGACGAGCCCTCGATGGCGGGGAGGATCTGCTTGGCCAGGACCTTACCCAGCTCGACGCCCCATTGATCGAAGGAGTCAATACCCCACACGGCACCCTCGACGAAGGTGATGTGCTCGTACAGGGCGATCAGCTGGCCCAGGACCGAGGGGGTCAGGGACGGCGCCATGATCGAGGTCGTGGGACGGTTGCCGGTGAACACGCGGGCGGAGACGATGGCCTCGGGCGTGCCCTCGGCGCGTACCTCCTCGCTGGTCTTGCCGAAGGCGAGGGCCTTCGTCTGGGCGAAGAAGTTCGACAGGAACAGCTCGTGCATGTCGGCGTCGCCATCGCCCAGCGCCCACGTCGGGTTCGCGAAGGCAATGAAGTCGGCGGGGACCATGCGGGTGCCCTGGTGGATCAGCTGGTAGAAGGCGTGCTGGCCGTTGGTGCCGGGCTCGCCCCAGAAGACCTCGCCGGTCTCGTAGGTGACGGGGCTGCCGTCGCGGCGCACGGACTTGCCGTTGGACTCCATGGTCAGCTGCTGCAGGTACGCGGGGAAGCGGTGCAGGTACTGGGAGTAGGGCAGGACGGCGTGCGTGTCGGCGCCCAGGAAGTTCGAGTACCACACGTTGAGCAGGCCCATCAGCAGGGGCACGTTCTTCTCGGGCGCGGCCTCGGCGAAGTGGCGGTCCATCGCGTGGAAGCCGGCGAGGAAGTCGGCGAAGCCCTCGGGGCCAATCGCGACGGCCAGGGAGGTACCCACGGCGGAATCCACGGAGTAGCGGCCGCCCACCCAGCTCCAGAAGCCGAAGGCGTTGGCCGGGTCGATGCCGAACTCGGCGACCTTGTCCAGGGCGGTGGACACGGCGACGAAGTGCTTGGCGATTGCTTCCTTCTCGGAGGCCTCGTCGGTGACGATGCCGCGCTCACGCAGGCCGTCGAGCAGCCAGGCGCGCACGACCTTGGCGTTCGTGATGGTCTCGAGCGTCGTGAAGGTCTTGGAGGCGACGATCACGAGGGTCGTCTCGGGGTCCAGGTCCTTCGTGGTCTCGCCCGCGTCGGTCGGGTCGATGTTGGAGATGAAGCGGCACTCCAGGCCCTCCTGCACGTAGGGCTTGAGGGCCTCGTACGCCATGACGGGGCCCAGGTCGGAGCCGCCGATGCCGACGTTGACGACGGTCTTGACGGGCTTGCCGGTGATGCCGACCCACTCGCCGGAGCGGACGCGGCGGGCGAAGGCGTAGACCTTCTCGAGGACCTCGTGCACGTCGGCGATCGCGTCCTGGCCGTCGACCGTCAGAGTGTCGGTCGCGGGACGGCGCAGCGCGGTGTGCAGGACGGCGCGGTCCTCGGTGACGTTGATGTGCTCGCCCGCGTACATGCGGTCACGCAGCTCCAGGACACCGGTCTGCTCAGCGAGGGCGAGGAGGTGGCCCACCAGCGTGGGGCACACGAGGTTCTTCGACAGGTCGACGTGCAGGTCGGCAGCATCGAAGGTGAAAGTCTGGGTGCGGTTGGGGTCGTCCGCGAACAGCTTGCGCAGGTCGGGATCGAAGTTGTCGGCCAGCTGGTCGAGCGTGTCCCACGCGGGGGTCATCGTCGGGTCGATCACGGGGATATCACTCATGGGGTCTCCTGACAGTAGAGATTGGTTCGCACTTTAGTTTAGCGGGGTCTGCTCCCCCGGTCACCCTCGTTTCTCGCTTCTGAAACGACGAGGCCGTGGCCCGCAAGCGCTCACGGAACCACGGCCTCGTACGGCGTCGGGAGACCCCGGTCAGGCGACCGGATCGTCGATGGGGATCGGAGTCGCCTCGATGCCCGGGTTCTGCAGCGACACGATGCGCTGGACGGGAACGAGGTCACGCCACCACTGGACGAAGGGACGACGATTCTCGATGTCGAGGTCGTCGAACATGTTCTTGACCGGGCGCGCCTCGACGGCGTTGCCGACCTGGCCGATGTAGTAGGCGCCGCGGTCGCCGCGATCGAACTGGTCGAGGAGCTGCTCGAAGGCGCGCGCCACGAGGCGCGTGGCGAGCAGGCGGTCATACGGCGAGGGCGAGCCGCCCTGCTGCATGTGGCCGAGGGCCTGGTGCCGCACGTCGTAGATCCCCTCGGACTCGGCGTTGAACACGTCGGCCAGGAACTCGCGGTCGTAGTACTGGGACGCCGACTCGTTGAGCAGCGTGAGGAACAGGCGTCGGCCGGACTTGAAGGAGGCGACCATCCGATCGGCGTCCGCGGCGATCTGCTCGAGCGAGGGGGACTCCTCGTTGATGTACATGTACTCCGCGCCGCTCGACAGGGCGCTCATGAGAGTCAGGTAGCCGCAGCGGCGACCCATCGTCTCGGCAATGAAGCAGCGCTTGGAGGCCGCCGCGCTCTCCTTGATGCGGTCGATCGCCCACGTCGCGTTGTTGATCGCCGTGTCCGTGCCGATCGCGAGCTCGCAGCCCGGCAGGTTGTTGTCGATCGAGGCGGGGATGAGCAGCATCGGGATCTGGAACGCCGGGTAGCGGTCCTTCTCCGAGGTGATCGCGTGGACGCCCAGGTAGGCGTTCATGCCGCCGATAATGAGGAGGGCGTCGATCTCGTTGCGCTCGATGGCGCGACCCAGCGCGTAGAACTGCTCGACCGGCGGAATGTCGCGCTTCGTCCCGAGTTCTGCGCCACCCTTGAAGGCCCAGCCTTCCACGTCGGACCAGCTCAGTTCACGCACGCGGTCATCTGCCAGGCCGCTCCACGAGCCGTCGACGCCGAGCATCGTCCAGCCGCGCGCGATACCCAGGCGCACGGCCACGCGGGCCGCCGTGTTCATGCCGGGGGCCAGACCGCCCGCGTGCAGGATCGCAACGCGCTTGATCTCGCCGGTCGGCTCGGGGGTGAGCTGCGGGGGCGTGGAGAGAATCTGGTTGATGCCCACCATCGACGAGAAGGACGAGCCGCGCGAGGCCTGGGCCGCCGCGTAGTCGCCGGCCGCGATGAGGTCCTTGACCGCGCGCGTGTCATGCACGGCCTTCATGAGGGGGATGCGGGTGATGCGGTTGCGACGCACGCCCAGAATGACGGGCTCATCCTCGGCCGAGGACGCCAAGATCTCCTGGACGGCCGCGTAGCCCAGCAGCGTGGACATCCAACGGTCGTAGGCCGACGGAGTGCCGCCGCGCTGCACGTGACCGAGGATCGTCACGCGCGCATCCTCGCCCGTGCGCTCCTGGATCGTGTCGGCAATCAGCTGGGTCGACAGCTCGTTGCCGTCGCGGTCGTGGGCACCCTCAGCCACCAGGACGATGGACTCGCGGCGACCAGCCTCGCGGCCGAGGCGCAGGTGCTCAGCCAGCTCGTCCTGCCAGCCCGGGCCCGCCGGGTCCTCGGGCGTGAACACGTAGTCGGCACCGCCCGCGACAGCCGCCATGAGGGGCAGGTAACCGCAGTGGCGGCCCATGACCTCGACGACGAACGTGCGCTGGTGCGAGGCCGCCGTACTGGTCAGCTGGTCGATGGCATCCAGGATGCGATGCAGCGCAGTATCGGCGCCGATCGTCATGTCCGTGCCCACCAAGTCGTTGTCGATCGAGCCGACGAGGCCGACGATGATGAGAGCCGGGTGCTCGGCGGCGGTCTCGGGCGAAATCACGCCCTCGGCGGCCAGCTCGGCGACGTGCTGAGCCCACTCGCCGCGGAACTCGTTCGTACCCGACAGGGAGCCGTCGCCACCGATCACGACGAGATGATCGATGCCGTGCTCGAGCAGGTTCGCGGCCGCGCGGTGGCGGCCCTCGTACGTGCGGAAGTCGGCGCTGCGAGCCGTGCCGATCACCGTGCCGCCTTCGGCCAGGATCGAGGACACGTCCGACCACTCCATCTTCTTAATGGAATCGCCACCCGCGCAGGCACCCTGCCAGCCTTCGTAGATCGCGTAGGGCTGCGCGCCGCGCGCCAGCGCCGTACGCACGACGGCTCGAACAGCCGCGTTCATTCCCTGGGCGTCACCGCCCGACGTGAGGACACCGATACGAACTGTGCTCATTTTTCTGCCATCTTTCGTTGACGGAGCGGGCCACGAGGCCCAGTGTGCCTATCGTTCCCTATTCTACGTGACCTGCGCCTCCGCTACTAGGGCCTAACTCCCATTTACCGAGGAAACGACAAGCGCGCGCCCGCCGACAACGGCGGGCGCGCGCTCACGCAGTCACTGGAGACTAGGCGACAGTTTCGCTACCATTGCGGGCGGCGGAGTCGGCCAGCTCCTCAGGGCTGACAACGCCCTCGACGGAGACGCGGTCCAGGTAGGCCATGCCGTCAAACGCCAGCTCGCGAGCGTTCTCCGGGTCGCCCTCGTTGCCGATCGAGCCGTGGGCCATGCGGTCCACGATGAGTGCGATCGCGCCGTCGCCCGTCACGTTGGTGGCGGTGCCGAAGGAGTCCAGGGCGATGTAGGTGGCGATCATGAGCGCGACCTGGGCGTCGTTGAAGCCCAGCATGGAGCTCAGCAGGCCGGTGGCCGCCATGATGGCGCCGCCGGGGACGCCGGGGGCGGCGACCATGGTGATGCCCAGCATGAAGATGAAGCCGACCCACTGCAGGGAGCTCACCGTCAGACCCTGGGTCAGGACGATGGCGAACGCGAAAGAGAAGATCTTTGAGGTCGAGCCAGCCAGGTGGATCGTCGCGCACAGCGGAATCGTGAAGGATGCGACCGCGTCGGACACGCCATTCTTCTTCGTCTGACGCAGGGTCACCGGGATGGTGGCCGCGGACGAGGAGGTGCCCAGAGCCGTCAGGTAGGCCGGCATCATCGTGAGGAGGGCCTTGAAGGGGTTACGACGCGCAACGATGCCCGCGAAGCAGAACTGGGTCAGCAGGATGATGACCTCGAGGACCAGAACCACGACGACCACGCGCACCAGCGTGCGGATGACCGACGCAGCCTCGCCCGTGTAGGTCAGGTTCAGGAAGATGCCGAAGATGTGCAGCGGCAGCAGCGGAATGATGATCGTCTCGATGAGGCGGGTAATGATGGCGCGGAACTCGATGAAGCCCTTACGCAGCACGCCGCGCGGGACCATCGACAGGCCCAGGCCCACCACGAAGGACAGGAGCAGCGCCGTCATCACCTGCAGCGGCGCGGGCATCTCGATCGTGAAGTAGGACTCCAGGGCGCTGCCCGGCTCGGCCACATCCGCCAGCTGGGTCGAGGCGAGGATGCGCGGGAAGAGCGTGGCGCACACCAGGTAGGTGAGGAAGCCCGAGAACAGCGTCGACGCGTAGGCGATCGCCGTCGTGATGCCCAGCCACTTGCCCGCGCCTCGGCCCAGGTCCGCGATAGCGGGGGTCACGAGGCCGATGATAATCAGCGGGATAGAGAAGGACAGGAACTGGCTGAAGATCGCCGAGAAGGTCGCGAAAATACGGCCGATCTCAACAGGAACCAGGTGGTCGCCGCCAATACGGACGGATCCGAGGACGGTCGCGAGGATGATCGCAGCGATCACCCACACGAGGATTCCGGATTTACGCAGGAACGCGCGCATGTCTTTCACCTTGAAACTAGGGATGATGGGTCGCTCATAGAATGCCCGAGCTTTACGAATTCTTGAAGCGGTAACCAGGATTCGGGATAGATGCGGCAAAAATCACGGAAGAAATGTCGCGCTCACCCGAGCCGACCACCGCTCGTAACACCACTGTTCCCAGTGTTTTTAGCGCACCGCCAGGGTGGACACGTACGGGGCAAACCACCAAATAATCGCGGCGAGAATCACGTACACCGCGACATCCATCAGACGGGCTCGCGACGCGAACCAGGGCCGTCCCGGCGTCCACAGACGCAGAGCACCCATGCCAACGAGGACAGCGACCATGAGCAGGACCGCGCGATGGCGATGATCGCTCACGGCCAGCGCGATGACGCCAAGAACGCCGAGCGCACTCAGGGCAGCGCCAAGCCACGCACCCACTCGTGCGCGCGCGTTCTTTTCCTCGTTATTCACGCCCCTACCCTATCGCACGAGCGCTCGTGATCATGCGCGCGCTCACCTGCGTCCCACCAAGCCAACCACGGCCTCGTCTTTTCAAAAGAATAGGAATAAGGGTCACGCGGGTTTAGTATTGGTCCAAAGGTCCCTGAGACCCGCAACATATTTCTCGCATCAAAGGAGCATTCGAGTGTCCCGCTTTATTGTCGTCGCCCCCGGTTCGTCGGAGGCTGCCGCCCTCGCTACTGACGAGCTGGCCCGCGTTCTCGGCGTCGCCACCGTCGACGCCCTGGCCGGCACGACGGCTACCGACGCCGCCCTCCGTCCCGCCTCCGCTCTGCCTGCCGCGGTCGAAGCCGTCCGCGCCGCCGGTGACGACGCGCTCATCGCCCCCGCCCGTGAGGCCTCGAACCGCGCCTTCGACCACGTGGCCTGGAACCTGAATCTTGCCGCCTCCACCCGCGCCGGCGTCGTGCTCGCCTTCGACGCCGAGGGCGCCAGCGCCGAGCTCCTGTCCGAGGAAATCGCCGCCGCCCGCCTGCGCGCCGAGGCCGCTGCCGCCTCCGTCGTCGCCGTCGTCCTGACCGGTGGTGCCCCCGCGCTCGAGGCCGACGTGCCCGTCCTCACGCTGCCGCTGGGCGAGGAGGCCGCCGCCACCCTGCGCGGCACCGAGGCCCCCACCGCCGTCACCCCGCTCGCCTTCCAGGCCGACCTCATCGAGCGCGCCCGCGCCCAGCGCAAGCGCATCGTCCTGCCCGAGCCCGACGACGACCGCGTCCTGCAGGCCGCCGCCCAGGTCCTCGCCGCCGGCATCGCCGACATCACCTTCGTGGGCGACGCCGACTACGTCGCCAAGCGCGCCGGTGAGCTCGGCCTCGACCTGAGCGCCGCCCAGGTCGTCTCCGTGAACGATCCCGCTTACCTCGAGCGCTACGCCGAGGAGTTCGCGCGCCTGCGCGCCAAGAAGGGCGTCACCCTCGAGCAGGCCCGCGAGAAGGTCACCGACGTGTCCTACTTCGGCACCATGATGGTCCACATGGGCGACGCCGACGGCATGGTCTCGGGCGCTGCCCACACGACCGCGCACACGATCGTTCCTTCCTTCCAGATCATCAAGACCGCCCCCGGCGTCTCCGTTGTCTCCTCCATCTTCCTCATGGCGATGAAGGACCGCGTGTGGGCGTTCGGCGACTGCGCCGTCAACCCCAACCCCACCGCCGAGCAGCTGGCTGACATCGCCGTGACCTCCGCGCGCACCGCCGCCCAGTTCGGCGTCACCCCGCGCGTCGCCATGCTCTCCTACTCCACCGGCACCTCCGGGTCCGGCCCGGACGTTGACGTCGTCGTCGAGGCCACCCGCCTCGCCCGCGAGAAGGCCCCCGAGCTGGCCATCGAAGGCCCCATTCAGTTCGACGCAGCCGTCGATGAGGCCGTCGCCGCCACCAAGCTGCCCGGATCCGAGGTCGCCGGCAAGGCCACCGTCTTCATCTTCCCCGAGCTGGAAGCCGGAAACATCGGCTACAAGGCGGTCCAGCGCTCCTCCGGCGCGCTCGCCGTCGGCCCCATCCTGCAGGGCCTCAACAAGCCCGTCAACGACCTGTCGCGCGGCGCCCTCGTCGAAGACATCGTCAACACCGTCGCCCTGACCGCCGTCCAGGCCCAGGGCTGAACGGGACCGAGGTCCCGGGGTCCGGTTACCATTGAACGTAAACGGGCCCCGGCCTCGTTCTTTTACCCCAACCCCACAACACGAAAGGCGAACGCGTGTCCTCGTCCTCCGTCCTCGTCATTAACTCCGGCTCCTCCTCCATCAAGTACCAGCTCGTCGACCCCGAAACCGGCGACGCCATCGCCAAGGGCATCGTCGAGCGCATCGGCGACACCACCGGTCTCATCAAGCATGAGCATGGCGACGCCGTCACCCAGGAAGAGCTCCCGGTTCCCGACCACACCGTCGGCATGCGTGAGGTCCTGCGCCTCTTCGACACGGAGGGCCCGTCCCTGGCCGAGGCCCACATCCTCGCCGTCGGCCACCGCGTCGTTCAGGGCGGCCGCTACTTCGACGGCCCGGCCCTCATCACCGACGAGGTCCGCAACCTGATCGAAGAGCTGTGCCCGCTGGCTCCGCTGCACAACCCCGCCCACCTCAAGGGCATCGACGTGGCGCGCGAGCTCATGCCCGACGTCCCCCACGTCGCCGTCTTCGACACCGCGTTCTTCCAGCAGCTGCCCGACAAGGCCGCCCTGTACGCCCTCGAAACCGAAACCGCCGAGAAGTACTCGGTGCGCCGCTACGGCGCCCACGGCACCTCCCACCAATTCGTCTCCCAGGAAATCTCCAAGATGCTGGGCCGCGACGACCTCAAGCAGATCGTCCTGCACCTGGGCAACGGCGCGTCCGCCTCCGCCGTCAAGAACGGCAAGCCGATCGACACCTCCATGGGCCTGACCCCCCTCGAGGGCCTCATGATGGGCACCCGCACCGGCGACATCGACCCGGCCGTCGTGTTCCACCTGCAGCGCGTCGCCGGCATGACCGTCGACGAGGTCGACACTCTCTTCAACAAGAAGTCCGGCATGAAGGGCATGACGGGTGAGTCCGACATGCGCTCCGTGTGGGAGGTCATCAACAACACCTCCGACCCCGAGGCCTCCAAGCGCGCCCGTACCGCCATGGACGTGTACATCAACCGCCTGCTGAAGTACGTGGGTTCCTACGCCGCTGAGCTGGGCGGCCTGGACGTCATCACCTTCACCGCCGGCATCGGCGAGAACGACGACGACGTGCGCCGCGAGCTGGCCGAGGCCCTCGCCCCCTTCGGCGTCAAGATCGACGTCGAGGCCAACAAGGGCCGCATCAAGGAGCCGCGCGTCGTCTCCACTCCCGACTCGGCCGTGACCCTCGTCGTCTACCCGACCAATGAGGAGCTGGCGATCGCCCGCCAGGCGCTGACCTTCGCCTGATTCTCAGGTTTGTTCGAGGCCGGGGTTCCCGCGTGGGGCCCCGGCCTCGGGCGTATCCTGGGAATGTAGCCACCTCGAGGAGGGCCTCATGAACAGCGATGTTTCTACCCTGGCGGATTGGATCGCCGCATCACCATCCACCGTGTTTTTCGGCGGCGCGGGCGTGTCCACCGAGTCTGGCATTCCGGACTTTCGCGGGGCCAACGGCTTCTACTTTCAAGAGCGCGAGATTCCCCTGGAGACGGTGCTGAGCATCGACTTCTTTGAGAGGCATCCGCAGGCCTACTGGGAGTGGTTCCACGAGATCTACCGTCCGGTGGAGCCCAACGGCGCGCACAGGGCACTGGCGTCTCTTGAGGCCGAGGGTCGCCTGGACGCGGTTATCACGCAGAACATCGACGGCCTGCACCAGCGGGCCGGGTCGCGCACCGTGTGGGAGCTGCACGGGAACTGGGAGCGGCTCGTGTGCACGAGCTGCGGGGCAGTCGCGTCATTAGGGGATGCCGTCACGGTTGACAGGGATCCCGTGCCCGCGTGCCCGTCGTGCGGAGGGCAGATGCGCCCAGACATCGTCATGTACGGCGAGGCCCTCGACCAGGGCGTCATCGAGGCCGCCGTGTCCGCCATCGCGCGAGCGTCCGTGCTGATCGTGGCGGGCACGTCCCTCGTGGTCTACCCGGCGGCGGGCCTCATCAACTACTTCTCCGGGGACCACCTGGTGCTCATGAACGCCACCCCAACCTCGGCTGACGGGCACGCCGACCTGATCGTTCGCGAGCCGGTGGGCGCGACCCTCGACCGCGTCATGGACGAGCTGCGCGCGCGGGGCATCATTCCCGCGTAGGGCTTGCGGCGCACGAGATTCACTCACAGGCCACGGCCCCAACGCACAGGCGCCCCTCCCCTGCCCACATGCGGATAGGTTGTGCGCGTACGGATAGCTTATTTTCCTATCCGCATGTTCTTAACCTATCCGCATGTTCGTAACCTATCCGCGTATGCGCGCCTTGCACTGCACCACTGCCCTGCACGATGTCATCAGAGGCCCCTCAACATGCTCTCGAACATCCCCCAACAGAGTGAACGAGGTGTGTGCACGAGTAGCACGTAGCCGTAGAGCAATCGGGCGCACCCCAACTGTTTCGACAAGAAACAGAGAGCACTGTGGGCGTTCCCCTGCGCCACTGCAGCACACACGTACGGAACTGGATAGGAAACGTTGTTCTGGATAGGAAAAACTCTTCTGGATAGCTTAGTAACCTATCCAGAACTCCGTAACCTATCCAGAACTCCGTAACCTATCCAGAACTCCGTAACCTATCCAGAACGCCGCACGCACACTCAGGGCCTCAGCCCTCCCCCAGCCCAGCGGGGTCGACGAGGGACAGAGCGCGCGGGGCGCGCGAAATCCGCACGCTTTGGCCCCACGTGAGGGTCAGGCGGTCGGATTCCATGCCATCGCCGAACAGCACGAGGGATTCGGAGGCGACGACGAGACCGAGGTCTTCGTCCTCGTCCAGGATCCCCTCGGTGTATTCGACACCGGTGAAGGGTGAGGGCCATGCCTCGCGCACGAACCACGCAAGCGAGCGCGAGGTCGGCGCGGGCAGGTCCCCCATGTGCCGGCCGCGCTTGAGGGATGCTCCCCACCCGGTCGCCCCGGTCCCGGTGGAGACAACGACGCCCGAGGAGGACTGTCGCTCCACACGGGTTCCGAGGGCCAGCTCGTAGCGGGCGCTCTGATGGCTCGGGTGCCCAACGAATACCTCGTTGAGGGCGGTGAGCGTGCGCGAGTCGTCGGCGGTCGCTCGCACCATCGTCAGCTGGTCCACCCGCAGGTCGCCGCCCGCCTCGATGCGCCCGAGGGCCGCGATCCCCTGGTCGGGAGTGCATCGGACGAGCACGCCGGCGTTCGACTGAGGGACGGAGTTGACGCCGACCACGGCCTGGTCGCCCGCGTACTTGGCGACGTTGGCGACCAGTCCGTCTGGGCCCACGACGACGATGACGTCCTCGGGGGCGAAGAGGAAGCGCGACAGGGAATCGCGCTCGACGTCGGCGCTCGCCCACCCGTCCGGGATGCCCGCACGCACGCGAGCCAGGGCAGCCACGTGAGACTCGTGCGCACGCTCGACAGACTCGAGGGTGCGCCCGCGGCTGCGCAGGACGAATTCGACCTGTCCACGCGTGGAGTAGCGGTCCATGAGCTCGTCGAACTCGGTGGGGCGTCGGACGATGACGGCGCGGCGGCGCATGACTACTGTCCCGCCTTTGCGGAGCCGGTGAAGGCCGCGACAAGATCGCTGAGCACGTCGGCGGTGATGGTGATGTTCCCGAAGGACGGCATATTCTTCGCCATCTCCTTCAGCGCGAGGGCCCGCGCCACCTCGGGCCCGGCCTGCGCGAGTGCCTGGATGTAGGCGGCGTCGTTGGCGATGCGGGCGCGGCCAGCGGTGTTCCAGTCGACCTCGTACGCCTTAGCTTTCTCAGTGATACGACGCGCTTCCGCCTCAACTTCAATCGCGTCGGCGGCGGCCTTCTCTTCGGCTTCACGCCTGGCGTTATGGCCTTCCTGGTCGACGAGGTCGGCACGCTTGCGGGCCAGGTCAAGCTTGGATTGCATCTCGTTTGCGGAGATCTGGGACTCGCGTTCGACCGCGAGCGCCCGGCGCTCGTAGAGGGCGCGGTCGGCCTCAGCCTGGAGTTGCTCGAGGAGAGGGGCGCGCAGGGAGGATTCGACCCCTTCGTCCGGGCGCAGGCTCAGCAGGCGCGCGTCGACGACGGCAACGCCGGTGGCGCGCAGCTGATGATCGTCCGCGAAGGCCTGGGTCAGCACGTGTCCGACCCGTTCGAGGGATCCGGAAATGGCGTCGGAGAGGGTCATCTCGCCAATTGCCGAGGCCAGGGCGGAGAAGGCGATGCGGGTGACGGTCTCGTCGATCTGCCACAGCCCCTGGGCGTCGGCTCCCGCTTCGCGCGGGTACAGGCCGAAGTCGTAGTGCGCGGCGGCGGCTTCTGCGTCTTCGATGTGGTAGGTGATGGCAACCTGCGCGTTGATGTTCTGCTGGTCGGCGGTGGTCGCCTGCACGAGGAAGCTGTGGGCACGGTTGGCGGTGGGCACCTCCGCGAGCGCGCAGCGGCCGGCTCGCAGCCAGAAGGACTGGCCGACGCCGGATCGGATCGTGCGCCCGGCGCGGATCTGGACGACGTGATCGCCGGCGCCGCCCTGGTAGCGGATGAGGAAGGGGTGGTGGTGGAGAGTTCCCATGATGACTCCTTGGTTGGGTGGCGAACCACTTGTTTGTGTCAGACTGACGATAACCCCATATCGCATTTAATGTCAACTCGACACAAATAGGCTAGGCTTGCACCATGACCTCACCCCTGACCATTCCCGTCGCGGTCGACATCGTCGCCCTGACGGTCATCGACCACACGCTCCACGCCCTCGTCGTGCGGCGCGGCATCGAGCCTTTCAAGGACCACCTGGCACTCCCCGGCGGCTTCCTGCGCGAGGGCGAACAGACTGAGGAGGCCGCAGCGCGCGAACTCGAGGAGGAAACCGGCATCACTCCGCCAGGACACCTCGAACAGCTCTTCTCCTACGGGCCGGAGGGCCGCGACCCTCGCGGCCCCATCCTCTCCGTCGCCTACCTCCTCCTCGCACCCTCGTTCTCACCGACCCAAGCAGGAGGCGACGCCGCGGGAGCCCTGTGGCACCCCGTCGACGCCCTCCTCGCGCCCTCCTCACCCCTCGCATTCGACCACGCGAGAATCCTCGCGGACGGCGTGGAGCGCGCCCGCTCCAAGATCGAATACTCACCCCTGGCCACATCCTTCTGCGGCCCCGAGTTCACGATCACACAGCTGCGCACCACGTACGAAGCCATCTGGGGATCAGCACTCGACCCGCGCAATTTTCATCGCAAAGCAACAAAAACCGCGTCATTCATCGAACCAACCGGCGGCACGGTGCGCGAGGGCGCTGGGCGCCCAGCCGCCCTCTACCGCCTTGTTCCAGGCGTCGACGACACGGCCTTCGTCCTCGACCCACCCCTGCGCCGCCCACCCGCCCCAGCCCCAGCCTCGTCAATGAAGAGCGCGAGCGCGCCGAGTGCGCAAGAATAGCCCAGTACCGAAGGAGAACCATGAACTTCCATTCCCTCTACGATCAGGGTTTTGCGCGCGTTGCCGCCGTGACCCTGCCCGTGCACCCCGCCCGCCCATTCGAGAACGCGCACGAGATCATCGACGCAGCCCGCGAGCTCGATACGCGCGGCGTCGCGATGGGCGTATTCCCCGAACTGTGCGTCTCCGGCTACGCCATCGACGACCTTTTCCTGCAGGACGTGCTGCTCGATAACGTCGAGAAGGCCCTCGCCCAGATCGTCGAGGCCAGCGCCGACCTGCTGCCCCTCCTCGTCGTGGGTGCGCCCCTGCGCAAGGACAACGCCCTGTACAACTGCGCCGTCGCCATCCACCGCGGCCGCGTGCTGGCGATCGTCCCCAAGTCCCACCTGCCCAACTACCGCGAGTTCTACGAGAAGCGCCACTTCGTCACCATGCCCCCGCGCGCCTGCGAGCGCATCGAGGTGCCGTGGGGCGGCGTCGAGGAATTCAGCGGCGGCCCCGTGTGGGTTCCCTTCGGCCAGGTCCTCCTGTCCGCCGACGACGTGCCCGGCCTGACGATCGGCATCGAGATCTGCGAAGACATGTGGGTGCCCGTCACCCCGTCCACGGAGCTGGCGCTCGCGGGCGCGACCGTCCTGGCGAACCTGTCCGCCTCCCCGATTACCGTCGGCCGCGGCGCGGATCGCGAGCTCATGGTGCGCTCGATCTCCTCACGCTGCTCGGCCGCCTACGTGTACACGGCGGCCGGCATGGGCGAGTCCAGCACGGACCTCGCCTGGGACGGCGAGGCCATGATTTACGAGGCCGGGGACCGCCTGGCCATCGGCGAGCGCTTCCAGGAGGGCGCGCACATCACGATCGCCGACGTGGACCTGGAGCGCCTGCGCACCGAGCGCAAGCGCCAGAACTCATTCACGGACAACGCCCAGCGTTACTTCGCGGGCGACGAGCGCATGGCCCCGCAGGAGGTCGAGTTCACGCTCGATCCGCCGCGCACCGACCTGGGCCTGGAGCGAGCAGTCAACCGCTTCCCCTTCGTCCCCAACGATCCAACACGCCTGGAGCAGGACTGCTACGAGGCCTACAACATTCAGGTCGCGGGCCTAGTCCAGCGCCTGCGCGCGATCGGCAACCCGAAGATCGTCATCGGCGTCTCGGGCGGCCTGGATTCGACGCACGCTCTGGTCGTCGCCGCGCACGCGATGGACCTGCTGGGCCGTCCGCGCACGGACATCCTGTGCTACACGCTGCCTGGCTTTGCCACCTCCGAGCGCACGAAGAAGAACGCGACCCTGCTGTGCCAGTACCTGGGCACGTCCTTCCAGGAGATCGACATCCGCCCCGCGGCCACGCAGATGTTGGAGGACATCGGCCACCCCTATGGCGACGGCGAGGCCACCTACGACGTGACCTTCGAGAACGTCCAGGCGGGCCTGCGCACCGACTACCTGTTCCGTCTGGCCAACCACCTGGGAGGCATCGTGCTGGGCACGGGCGACCTGTCCGAGCTGGCGCTGGGCTGGTGCACGTACGGCGTGGGCGACCAGATGAGCCACTACGCGGTCAACACGGGCGTGCCGAAGACCCTCATGCAGCACCTGATCCGCTGGGTCGTGGCCTCCAAGCAGTTCGACGACCGCGTCGGCGAGGTGCTCCTGTCGATCCTCCACACGGAGATCTCTCCCGAGTTGGTTCCCGCCAAGCCTGGCGAGAAGATGCAGTCCACGCAGGACAAGATCGGCCCCTACAACCTGCAGGATTTCACGCTGTATCACGTGCTGCGTCGCGGCGCGCGCCCCTCGAAGATCGCGTTCCTGGCGGAGAAGGCCTGGTCGGATGCCTCGGTCGGCTCCTGGCCGGTCGGCTTCCCCGAGGAGGACAAGGTCGCGTACTCGCTCGAGGAGATCGTCAAGTGGGAGCGCCTGTTCCTGTGGCGTTTCTTCAGCCAGCAGTTCAAGCGCAGCGCCCTGCCCAACGGCCCCAAGGTCATGGCCGGCGGCTCCCTGTCCCCGCGCGGGGACTGGCGCATGCCCTCGGACGTGTCGGGCGCGGATTGGGTCGCCGAACTCGACGAGGCCGTGAAGGGCCTGGTCGACTGACCTGACATTTCGCTCGGGAAACCGAGCTGTCCTCTGAGGGGCGGTGCTCACGCGAGCACCGCCCCTCGGCTTACTCACCATACTCACTTCCGGGCCTCATCAGGCCATACACCCCGCACCTCGCCCTCGGAACTATGCAGGTTTTCACACCGCCTCTGCCTTCGCGGCGACGAGGCCGGGGCCGGGTAGAATGGGCGCGCGGCCCTTCGTGAAACGGCCGTGAAACGCTTATTTTTCGAGGGGTTCCCGTGCACGTCGGACTGATCGCCGCCTTCCTGATTCTCGCCGTCGCTCTCATCGCGGGTGGCCTTTATCTGTTCGCGTCGGGCCTGACCGCGCGCGCCGGCGTGTGCCGTCCTCCCCTGGGGCTGCGCCTTCAGGGCGTCGAGCCCGGCTCGCAGGAATGGGAGCGCGCGCACCGCGCCGCCTGGCCCATCCTCTTCGGCGGCGGCGTCCTGGGCACCGCCCACGGCATCGCCCTGGCTGCCACGACCCTCATGGACGCACGCATCTCCGTACCCATCGTCTTCATCGTCTCAGGGCTCATTGTCGAGGCCGGCCTCTGGCTGGTCGCGAAGGGCGCCGGCAAGGCGTCACTGAAGTAACCCTCCGCGGGGCGCCGCCACCCCGCCCACCCCGCGCGGATACGACAAACGGGCCCCGGCCTCGTGCATCACCTCACGAGGACGGGGCCCGCCGCACAGTGTCGGAGCCTCAGGCCTTGGGGCGCTCGCGGCGATCCAGCATGTACAGGGCCAGCTTCGAGGGCTCGAGCGCACGCACGGCGTGCGGCAGGCGCGTGCCGAAGTGGATGACGTCGCCGGGCTTCAGGACGACGGTGCGACCGTCGGCCTCGATTTCGAGGGCACCCTCAAGGGTGTGGAGGATGACGGGCATCGCGGCGGTGTGCTCGCTGAGGATCTCGTCCTTGTCGAAGCTGAAGAGGACCAGGCGCACGCCCTCTGCGTGCATGACGGTGCGCGAGACCGTGGCTTCCTCGTTGATCTGGATCATCGAGGCGATGTCCTGCAGGTCCGTCATGATGGGCGTGGGGACCTCAGTGTTCGATTCGGGCGACAGGCTCATTGGCTCTCCTTGGGTTTGCGCGCGACGATGGCGACGCCGCACAGGTGTCGATCATATTTCTTAAACGTGCGCGCCATGGTGGTGACGCGTTCACGCAGGTCTTTGTCTCGCGCGACGTTGCGCATGATGCGCAGTGCGCCGCGCACGCCCTCGTCGGCGATCATTCTCCCGGGCTTGAGGAGGGCCATGGGGGCCGTGCGGGTTTCTTCCACGACGAGGCCGACCTCCTCGAGAGCTCGCCTCCAGTCGGCGACCGTGAGGGGACGAGCATTGACGTTGATGGCGCGTGCGAGGGCACGGCGAATCTCGGTGGCAGGCTCTTCCGCGATCGTGTCGGGGCGCATCGCCAGCTCGTGGATGACGTAGCGGCCGCCGGGGCGCAGGATGCGCGCGGCCTCGCTCATGATGGCGCGCTTGGCTTTTTTGCCCTGCATGGAGAGCATGGCCTCGCCGATGACAACGTCTGCGCTCTCATCCGGCAGGCCGGTTTCGGCCGCGTCGGCGTTCACGCAGCGCCCCACGCCCGAGGCGATGGCGTCCACGCGCGCAGAGGCGTTTGGATCGCGCTCCACGCCGACGTAGGAGGCGGGGCCAACCTCAATAATCGCCGAGGCCGTGACGCCCAGGCCGGGCGCGAACTCGACGACGTCCGAGCCGGGCAACACGCCGCGCTTGAGCGCCCACGTACTGAGGGCGAGGCCGCCGGGGCGCAGCACCGTCTTTCCGGCGCGTGCGAGGACCCAGTGGCCGGGTGCCTTCTCGACGGGCCGGTCAGCGAAGGGAAGGGCCTCCGCCAGCGATTCACTGTGAGTTGCCATATACGCAAGTATAGCGTTATCTATTTCTTCACGCAGGGATATACCCACAGAAAATACGCCGACGGGGTCCCGATTCGCCTCTACAGGCCGATAATCTCGGCGAAAGCTCCCTTAATTGCGTCGAGACGCTCACGCGCCTGCTCCCAGGGCAGCGGCTCCCCCTCGGCGACCGGCAGGATCACCTCGAGGTAGCACTTGAGCTTTGGCTCGGTGCCCGAGGGGCGCGCGATAACGCGATCCCCCGCCTCGGTGAGCACGAGGACGCCATCCGTGGGTGGCAGGCCACGGTACCCCTGCGACAGGTCCGAGACCTCGACGACGGGAGAGCCGGCCAGGACGCTCGGCGGCTGGGCACGCAGGCGCGCCATGCCGCTGGCGATCTGCTCGATCTGCTCGACGCGGAAGGTCAGCGGCGAGCTCACGTGCAGGCCGTGCAGTCGCGCCAGACGCTCCAGCTCGTCCCACACGCTGCGCCCCTGCGCCTTGAGGGCGGCCACCAGGGAGGCGGCGACAACCGAGGTCGCGATGCCATCTTTGTCGCGCACGTTGCCCGGATCGGGGCAAAAGCCGATGGCCTCCTCGTAGCCAAAGCCGAGGCCCGGTGCCCGGGCGATCCACTTGAAACCGGTGAGCGTCGTGTGGTGCTCCAGGCCGTGGGCACTGGCAATACGCGAGAGCAGACGCGAAGACACGATCGAGTTCGCGAGCGAGCCCTTCATGCCGCGCGAGGCCAGGAACTCACCCAGCAGGGAGCCGATCTGGTCGCCGCTCAGTGGACTCCAACCGGTCTCCGAGGTGGGGTCGGGCACCGCGAGCGCGCAGCGGTCCGCGTCGGGGTCGACCGCGATGATGAGGTCGGCCCCCTCCTCGCGCGCCTGCTCCATCGCCATGTCGAGGGCGCCGGCCTCTTCGGGGTTGGGGAAGGGCACGGTCGGGAAGTCCGGATCGGGATCTGCCTGCGCCGCCACGAGGGAAACGTTGGAGAAACCGGCCTCGGCCAGGACGCGCGAGGTGATCGCGGCGCCCACGCCATGCATGGCGGTCAAGACGATGCGCAGGTCCTCGCGCGCCGGTGCCTCGCCCGAGGCCAGGGCGGACGCGCAGGCCACGTACTCCTCGCGCGGATCCACGGCCTCGATAAGGTCGTCGTTCATCGGGACCTCGTCCGCGGGCGGCGCGGCCTCGATGGCCGCCGCGATCTCCGCGTCGAAGGGCGGGACGATCTGGACACCGCGCCCGTCGCCCTGCGCGACGGTGCCACCCAGGTAGACCTTGTAGCCGTTGTCCGGGGCGGGGTTGTGGGAGGCGGTCACCATGACGCCCGCGTCCGCGTCGAAGTGCAGCATCGAGAAGGAGGTGAGCGGGGTCGGGTTGGCCTGGGGCAGCGCGAGGACGCGCACGCCGGCGGCGGAGGCCACGCGGCAGGCGGCCGTGGCGAATTCGGAGGACCCGTAGCGGGCGTCGCAGCCGACCACCAGCGTGGGGGTGCCGGTTGCGTGGCGCTTGACGACCTCGCACAGGCCCGCGGTCGCGCGGATGACGACCGCGAGGTTCATGCGGGACTCGCCCGGACCGACGACGCCTCGCAGGCCGGCGGTACCGAACTGGAGGGGGCCGTTCATGGCCGCACCCACGCGGGCCGCTGCCTCCTCGTCGCCGCGCTCTGCGGCCTCGATGTCGGCGCTCAGAGCCGAGGCCGTGGCGGGATCCGGGTCGTGGCTCGCCCACTGGCGGGCGCGCTCGAGCAGCTCCATCGTCTCAGTCCTCCAGTCCTGCCAGGATGGCATTCGTTGCGGACACTCCCAGGCGGGAGGCTCCGGCCTCGATCATGGCCAGGGCGGTCTCGGCGTCGCGGATGCCGCCCGAGGCCTTGACTCCCAGGGCGTCACCGACCGTGGCGCGCATGAGCGCAACCGCGTGGGTCGAGGCGCCACCCGCGGGGTGGAAGCCCGTCGAGGTCTTGACAAAGTCCGCACCCGCCGCCATTGAGGCCGTGCAGGCGGCGACGATCTCGTCGTCCGTCAGCGCGGCGGACTCGATGATGACTTTGAGGATGCGCGGGGCGGGGACGGCGCGGCGCACGGCCGCGATCTCCTCCTCGAGCTCGCGGAGGCGCGCGTCCTTCACCAGCTCGATGTTGATGACCATGTCGATCTCGTCCGCGCCGTCGGCGACGGCTTGGGCGGCCTCGAAGGCCTTGACCTGGGGCTTGACCGCGCCCGAGGGGAAGCCAACCACGCAGGCGACCTTCAATCCCTCGGGAACGTCCAGGGGCAGCATCGAGGGGGACACGCACACCGAGAAGGTGCCGGCGGCGGCGCCCTCCTCGACGATGCGGGCAACGTCCGCCTGGGTGGCCTCGGGCTTGAGGATCGTGTGGTCGATCATCGCGGCCACGTCACGCTTGTTCATGGAACTACTTTCTTGTCGCATCACAGCTGGGCCAGGGGCAGGGCCAGCTCCATCATGGTGGTAAAGGACGTCTGACGCGCCTGGGCGTCGGTGGCCTCGCCCGTCACCAGGGAGTCCGAGACGGTGAAGATACCCACGGCCTCGACGCCCGCGTGGGCGGCGGTGGCGTACAGGCCGGCGGACTCCATCTCGACCGCGAGCACGCCCATGCGCTGCCAGGCCTCGTTGAAGGTCGGATTCGCGTTGTAGAACGTGTCGGAGGAGAGGATGTTGCCCACGTGGATCGGCACATCGGCCTCACGGGCGCGGCGCACCACGTCGTCGATGAGTCGGAAGGAGCCGATCGGGGCGTAGGAGCCGGGGATCTGATACTGATCGAGGAACGCCGAGTTCGAGCACGCAGCCTGAGCGACCACGACGTCGTACAGGTTGACGCCCGGCTGCAGGGCACCGCACGTTCCCACGCGCACGAGGCGCGTGCAGCCGAACTCGTGGATCAGCTCGTGGGCGTACAGCGAGATCGAGGGGATGCCCATGCCCGAGCCCATGACGGAGACCGGTGTGCCACGGTAGGTGCCGGTGTAGCCCAGCATGTTGCGCACGGCGTTGAACTGCTGCGCGTCCTCCAGGTAGGTCTCGGCGATGAACTTCGCGCGCAGCGGGTCTCCGGGCAGGAGGATCGTCGGCGCGATGGGAGCGGTGGGGTTGATGTGCGGTGTCGAGCGCATGTGTCCTCCTGTGGTGTCGAGGAGCCGGGGCTCCGTCGAGGCTTCTTTACCCTTGTCGCAAGGCTATGCCGTGCAATTGAAATGTGTCAACGAATGGTTTGACAAATGTTCTCATCCACTTGGGGCGCGATCACGCACCCCGCGCGGGGTTGCCCCACGTGGCCGTTCAAGCAGCGCGAGAGCCAGGTCCTGGTCGACCACCAGGTGCGTGGCCAACCCCATGTGAAGCGCCGTGTCCAGCGCCTCCGCTTTCACACGCCCGCCAGCAACGAGCACCCGCACGGGGCGAGAGCGCAGCTCGTCGAGCGTGATGCCAACCGTCCTGCGGTCGACCGACGCCAGGGCGACGCCGCCCTCGCGCGTGAAAAATCGCGAGCATGCGTCCCCGACCGCGTCGCGCAGGAGCGCCTCCACCTCGTCGTCCTCGAGCTGGCCGAGGTTGAGCGAGAGGGCCTCGCGCCCCAGGGAACCAACGGTGAACACCGCCACGTCCACGCCGCGCCCCTCCTCCAAGATCCGCTCGATCGCCCGGTCGCGACGCACGATCGAGAGCATCGCCGTGTCCTGGAAAATGACGGGTAGCGGCAGGTAGCGCGGCTCCGCACCGAAGGCCTCGCAGAAGGAACGCATGATCTCAAAATCATGCGTCGCCCTCTCGGAAAAGGACGCCCCACCCTTGAGCTGGACGACGCGCACACCCACGCGAGGTGCACGGGGCAGGTGAGCCGCGAGCGCACTCATCGTGCGCCCCCAAGAAATCCCCACGCTCATGCCGTCGCGCACGAGCTGGGTGACGACATCGGCACCGACGCGGCCGACCTGCTCGATGGCCTCGCCCTCGGTCATATCGGGGCCGTGGGCGACGCGCGCACAGGCCAGGCCGAAGCGCCTCTCCAGCCGCAGGGCGATCTCCGAAGCATCCTCGCGCGGATCGTGGATCTCGATGGTCACGAAGCCGCGCTCGCGGCCGTGCGCGAGGAGCTTGGCGACCGTGGGGCGCGACAGGCCCATGCGGGTGGCGACCTCGGCCTGGCTGAGGCCCTGCTGGTAGTAGAGCTTGACCGCCTCGATCGACTGTTCGTCGCGCCTTTCCACGATTCCTCCTCCCCGTTCGCTCGCACCGCTCCGCCGTTAGGACACCGTCTCCAGGACGACGCTGCGCGGCTCGGGGGTGACCCCGTCGGCGATCTCGATGGCGCCGGAGAGGGACTCCAGGGCTCGCTCGATGCGCCACTCGTCGTCGGTGTGGAGCGTGAGCAGGGGTTGGCCCGCCGCAACGCGCTCGCCCGGCTTGGCGTGGATCTCGATGCCGGCGCCCGCCTGCACGGGATCCTCCTTGACGGCGCGGCCAGCGCCCAGCCTCCACGAGGCCACGCCCACGGACAGGGCGTCCATGCCCACGACGGTTCCCCCAGCCTCGGCAAGGACCTGGTGGGTGTGCGCGGCGCGCGGCAGCGACGCATCCGGGTCTCCGCCCTGCTCGCGGATCATCGCGCGCCAGCGGTCCATCGCGCGCCCGTCCGCCAGGGCGGCCTCCACGTCGGCATCGCGCACCCCGGCGAGGTCGAGCATGTTGCGCGCGAGCTCGCACGTCAGCTCAACAACGTCGGAGGGGCCTCCGCCCGCGAGGACCTCGACGGATTCCTCCACCTCGAGGGCGTTGCCGATCTTGCGCCCCAGCGGCACGGACATGTCTGTGAGGAGGGCGCGCGTGGCGACCCCCGCGTCGCGTCCAAGGTCGACCATCGTGCGGGCGAGCTCGCGCGCAGCATCCAGGTCTTTCATGAAGGCACCCGACCCGACCTTGACGTCCAGGACGAGGGCTCCCGTGCCCTCGGCGATCTTCTTGCTCATGATGGAGCTGGCGATCAGCGCGATCGACTCGACGGTCGAGGTGATGTCGCGCAGGGCGTAGAGCTTCTTGTCCGCGGGTGCCAGGCCCGAGCCCGCCGCGCAGATGACCGCGCCGCAACCCTGCCCCAGCTGGGCCATGATCTCGTCGTTGCTCAGCTGCGCGCGCCACCCGGGGATCGCCTCGAGCTTGTCGAGGGTGCCGCCCGTGTGCCCCAGGCCTCGGCCCGACAGCTGCGGGACCGCGACACCGAAGCACGCGACCAGCGGGGCCAGGGGCAGCGTGATCTTGTCTCCCACACCGCCCGTGGAGTGCTTGTCGGCGGTCGGCTTGCCGATGCCGGAGAAGTCCATGCGCGCGCCCGAGCGGATCATCGCGTCCATCCAGCGGGCGATCTCGCCCCGGTCCATGCCGCGCAGGAAAATCGCCATGGCCAGGGCGGCCATCTGCTCATCCTTGATGACGCCCTTCGTGTAGGCGTCGATCGTCCAGTCGATCTGGTCGGGGGTCAGCACTCCCCCATCGCGCTTAACGCGGATGATGTCAACGGCATCAAAGAGAGCCATCGTGTCCTTCTTTCTCTTCCGACGAGGCCGGGGCCGCCTGGGCGACGCTCGACAGGTCGTGGGGTCCGAACGCGCCGGGCAGCACCTCGGTCATGGGCGCGACGCCGTCAGGCATGAGGACCAGGCAGGAGGGGCCACCGTGCTCGTAGATAAGCTGGCGGCAGCGCCCGCACGGGGCCACCGGCTCCTCGTTACCGTTGACGGCGACGACCGCGACGAGGGTGCCTCCGCCGGAACGGATGAGTTCGGAGACCATGCCGCACTCGGCGCACAGAGTGACGCCGTATCCGGCGTTTTCGACGTTGCAGCCGCTGACGAGCCAGCCGTCTGCCGTCAGTCCCGCGGCCCCCACGGGGAAGTTCGAGTAGGGGCAGTACGCGTGCTTCATCGCGTCGATGGCCTCGGCCAGCAGGGCGTCCCAGTCAATTTCTGTTGGATCCATGCGGGTTCTCACTTCACGTAAGGGATGTTTTCAGCAGCCGGTGCGCGCGACTTGCCGACGAATCCAGCGACGGCCACGATCGTGACCACGTAGGGGATCATCGAGACGAGGTCGGCGGGGATCGCGGGCTCAATGTTGGGCAGCATGCGCGCCAGGGCCTGCGCGAAGCCGAACATGACGGCCGCGCCCATAGCTCCCAGAGGGTTCCACTTGCCCAGGATCATGGCGGCCAGGGCGATGTAGCCGTTGCCCGCGGAAATATTGTCCGTGAAGGCCAGGCCGGAACCAATCGTGAAGAACGCGCCGCCCAGGCCAGCGAAGGACGACCCCAGGATCGTGTTGAGGGTGCGCGTGCGTCCCACGTTGATGCCCACCGTGTCGGCGGCGCGCGGGTGTTCACCGCAGGCCCTCAGCCGCAGGCCCCACCGGGAGCGGAACAGGAAGAAGGCCAGGGCGATGACGGCCGCGTACATCAAGTACACGAGGATCGACTGGTTGAACAGAACCGGACCGACGACCGGGATCTCCGACAGGACGGGAATCTTGATATCGGACAGCGAGAACTGGTTGGTGTTCAGACTTCCGGGAGCATCCTTCATGATCGTGCCGTAGAAGAACGTCGTCAGGCCCAGGGCCAGGACGTTCAGGACGACGCCGACGATGATCTGATCCACCCCGTACTTCACGGAGAAGAGGGCCAGGAGGGACCCCAGGAGGGCACCCGCGAGGGGAGCCGCAACGAGGCCCGCGTAAGGCGTCTGGAAGTACGAGGCTGCCATGACGCCCGCGAACGCACCGACCAGGAGATCGCCCTCGATCGCGATGTTGACGACGCCCACGCGCTCCGAGATAACACCCGAGAGGGAGCCGAAAATCAGCGGCGTCGAAATCGCCACGGTGGACACCAGGGTCGAGGTCAGGGTAACGACGCCCGACGACCCGGAGCCCGCGTAGAACAGGAAGCCCAGGATCGTGGACAGCCCGACGACGGCCATCCCACCGACGCGCGCCCACGCGGGCTGGGTGATGCGCCGCAGGGTCGCCGCGACCGTCCACGCGGTAATCGCGATCGATACCGCGGCGAGCACCCACACGACGGGCGCGCCCGCGGTGACGATGTCGGGAATCGAGTAGGACTGCGACTTGTCGTTCAGGCGCAGCGTCATGTCCCCGCGCGCGGCGGCCGCGAAGACCACGAGCAGCACGCAGGCAGCCGCGTAGATGCCGGGGAGTTTCCAGGAGCGCTTGGCCTCGACCTGAGCGACCACGCCGGACTCACTTGTGCTCATCGGCGTTCCCCTTTCGCGTGTTAGCCGCGAGCGCGCGGACATCGGGCAGACGGAACAGCCAGCGCACAAGCGCAGGCGCTGCGATCAGCAGAACGATGACCGACTGCAGGATGAGGATCATGTCGATCGGCACGCCCTTGGCCTGCATCGTGTAACCGCCCGCCTTGAAGGCTCCAAAAAGAAGCCCAGCGCCAAACGTTCCCCACGTCTTGTTACGGCCCAGAAGGGCCACCGTGATCGCGTCGAAGCCGATCGAACCGGCCACGTCACGCGAGACGTACCCGATGGTCCCCAACGCCTCGTTCGCCCCGGCCAGGCCGAGGAACGCGCCCGAGAGAACCATCGTGATCGCCGTGATGCGCTCGACCGAGATGCCGGCCGTGCGGGCGGCGGCCGCGTTGGCACCGACCGCGCGGATCTGGAATCCCAGCGTGGATCGCTCGATCAGCCACCAGAAGGCGACGAGGGCGACCAGGGCAACCAGGAAACCGACGTGCAGCTTGAAGGGGGCGGGAAGCAGCCGCGCGAACGCCGCACTGTCCGCGACCTTGGGAGTCACCGGCTGATTCGTTCCAGGCACCTGCCATGCCTTCTGTGCCAAGACGTATCCCAAGCCCAGCGTCGCAATCGAGTTGAGCATGATCGTCACGATCACCTCGTTCGCGCCCGTCTTCGCCTTCAGCACGCCCGCGATGCCGCCGTAGAGGCCGCCCGCAATCACCGCGACGAGCAGGGCCACCAGCGTGTGCACAACCGGCGGCAGGCTCACCGCGAAGCCCACCCACACGGCCGCGAGCGCTCCGACGATGATCTGCCCCTTGCCACCAATGTTGAACAGGCCGGCGCGGAAGCCGAGCGCCAGGCCCAGGCCCGAAATAATCAGCGGGATCGAATAGAAGAGAGAGTCCGTCAGCGGCTTGAACGTGCGAACAGCGTTCGCCGCGTTCGGGTCCACGATGGAGCCGCGGAACATCGCATAGTAGGCATCCAGAACGGATGCACCCGACAGCGCGATGAGGATCGCGCCGATCGCGAAGGCGATGAGGACCGCCAGCACCGACACAAACCACTGGGAGCCAAAGACCCGGGTCACGATCCCCGGCCCGTTACTCGTACGCGTGCTCATTGCTCCTCCTTTCGAGATGCCTCGGCGTCCCTAGAGGTTCCCGAGGAAGCCGCCATGGCCTCGTCCAGGGGGACGCCAGCCATCATGAGGCCGAGGACGTCGCGGCCCGTGTCCGCCGGGACGATGCCAACGATGCGGCCGCGGTACATCACGGCGATGCGGTCGGCCAGTGACACGACCTCGTCGAGCTCCGAGGAGATGAGCAGGACCGCGCAGCCCTGGTCCCGCACGTCCACGATCCTGCGGTGAATGAACTCGATCGAGCCGACGTCGACGCCACGCGTTGGCTGATTGGCGACCAGCAGCGTCAGGTCGCGCGACATCTCGCGGGCGACGACCACCTTCTGCTGATTGCCGCCCGACAGGGAGGAGACCGGGTCCTCGATCGACGTCAGGCGAATGTCGTATTCCTTTTCCTTCTCACGGGCGTTGCGCGCGATCGCACCGTGCTTGAGGGAGCCCGCGGCTGAGAAGGAGGAGGAGCGGAACTGGTCGAGCACCAGGTTGTCCGCGATCGAAAACGAGGCGATGATGCCGTCAGTCGAACGGTCCTCGGGGATAAAACCGACTCCCGCGTCCAGGGATTCGCGAGGCTTCGCGCGGGTAATGTCCGCGTCCTCAAGTCGGATCACACCACTGTCGGGAGTAAGCAGACCCAGGATCACTTCGGCCAGTTCCGTCTGCCCGTTGCCCTGCACGCCTGCGACCGCGAGGATCTCGCCTCGGGGCACTTCGAAAGACACGTGGTCGAGCAGCGGCACTCCGCCCGCACCCAGCAGGGACACGTCCTCGAAGGACAGTCCACCGCCCGCGGGGCGCGCGGGCTCCTTCTCCACACGCATCAGCACCTCGCGCCCGACCATCTGCGTGGCCAACGAGGCCTCGGAATCGCTCGGAGATGCGTGCCCCACGACCCGACCGCGGCGAATGACCGTGATCTCGTCGGCCACCGCACGCACCTCGCGCAGCTTGTGGGTGATAAACACGATCGAGGTCCCGGCATCGGCGAGCTGACGCATGATCGTCATCAGCTCATCCGTTTCCTGCGGGGTGAGCACCGCGGTCGGCTCATCGAGAATGAGGACCTTCGCCTGGCGCGACAGGGCCTTGACGATCTCCACGCGCTGTTGGGCACCCACCGGCAGATCCTCAATGAGGGCGTCGGGGTCCAGGTCGAAGCCGAAACGCGCCGAGACCTCACGCACCGTCTGGCGGGCACGCTCACGACTGATGATTCCGGCAGGACCGGTCGGCTCGAAGCCCAGCGCGATCGACTCGGCGACCGTGAAGACGGGGATGAGCATGAAGTGCTGGTGCACCATGCCGATGCCCGCCGCGACCGCGTCGCCGGGGCCCTTGAACGTCACGGGCGCGCCGTCAATGAGGATCTGCCCCTCGTCAGGCGCATGCATCCCGTACAGGACGTTCATGAGCGTGGACTTGCCCGCGCCATTCTCTCCCAGCAGGGCGTGAATGTGCCCTTCCTCGATCGTTAAGTCAATCGAGTCGTTGGCGATGAGGGGACCAAACCTCTTCGTGATCCCCCGCAACTCTAATTTCATACCTTCGACCTTCCCCAGCAGGTGGGCGCACCCCGCCCCGATGCCCGTGTGGGGCTGGCAGCGTCACCGCCACCAGCCCCACACGTATCTCATCACTTCGGGGCGTTCTGCGATTCGATGACGAGCTTGCCGGACTTGATGTCGTCCGTGAGCTTGGTCAGGTCCGCCTTGAGCTCGGCGGACACCTTGTCGTCGAAATCGTGGAACGGGGCGATCGAGACGCCGCCGTTGGCCAGCGTGCCCACGTACGGGGTCGAGCTGAACTTGCCGTTCACCGAGTCCTGGATCGCCTGCTCGACAGAGGCGCCGATCTCCTTCATGACCGAGGTCAGCACGATCGAGGAGTAGTCGGGGTTGGCCTCGTACCAGTCGGAGTCAACGCCGATGATCCAGGTGTTGCCATCCGCCTTGGCGGCCGCCGCAGCGCCCAGGCCGACCGGGCCAGCGACGGGCATGATGATGTCCGCGCCCTGCGAGATGAACTGCTGGGCCTGCTCCTTGCCGAGCGTCTGATCGTCGAAGGACTGCGTGAAGGAGCCGTTCTGCGAAGCCTTGTCCCAACCGAGCAGCTGCACGTTCGTGCCCTTGGCCTTGTTGTAGGCCGCGACGCCGTCAGCGAAGCCATCCATGAACACCGTCACCGAAGGGATCTGGATACCGCCGAAGGTTGCGACCTTGCCGGTCTTGGTCATGCCCGCGGCCACGTAGCCGGCCAGGTAGGCGGCCTCAGCGGTGTTGAACAGCAGCGGACGCGCGTTGTCCAACGTCACCGTGTTGTTGTTGCCGTCGTTGAAGCTGGAGTCGATGAGGGCGTAGTGCACGTCCTTGTTCTCATCGGCGGAGGTGTGGACGGCCTTCTCCAGGTTGAAGCCGACGCCGATGATCAGGTTGCAGCCGTCGGAGACCATGGACTCAACGTTGGGGTTGAAGTCCGCGTCCGAGTTGGACTCGGCCGTGTTGATCTGGATTCCAAGGCTCGTCTGGGAGGCCTTGAGGCCGTCGTACGCGGACTCGTTAAAGGACTTGTCGTCCCAGCCGCCGGCGTCAGAGACCGCGCAGGCCTTGAACGAGGTGGCGTCCTTCGCCCCACCGGACTGGCTGGTGGCGGTTCCTCCGCCGCCGCCACAGCCGGCCAAGGCGAGCGTTGCAACTCCCGCCGCGGCGAGGAGCTTCGTGAGGTGCTTCATGAGTGTTTTCCTCCGTTGATGTGGATTCTTCCCTGAACCGGTGGCGGCGCGGGCCGCGGATCATGTCCACGCAGCCGCTGCGCGAACATTTGTCATGATCGACTTTTACGTCTGATCCGAGTCTCCCGCGCCGCCCTCACCCTGTCAAGGGCTACTTGTTTTCGCTTTGGTAACGATTGAAGCGGCGCCGAGCGAATACCCCGGCAACGCCGATCGCTCCGACAAACATCGCCCCGGCCAGGCCACCGAAGTCCACGCCCGTACGAGCCAGGGAACCCTTGGGTGCCTTCGTGTTCTTACGGGGAGTCTGAGCTGCCGCCTGGTTGCCGGATTGTGTGTCACCCGCAGCGTCAGCCGACGGACTCGGGTCGGGCGCCGCCGTTCCCGCGCAGGTCACGGGGATCGTCAGGCCATCCCCGGCCTCGACGACCGTCGCGAAGTCGGTGGCAACCGTGACGGGAACGTTCACGACCTCGCCGGCTGCCTTGCCTTCACAGGCACCAACTACCGTCACGTCCACGCTCGCCTGACCCGCGCCATCCGTCGTGATCACCGAGGCAGCGTCAGAGGCGTGCGCATCCACGAGGGAGTTGTCGACCTCGGCCACGGCCTGCGCTCCCCCGGCGCTCACGCGCACCTTCGAGGTGATGGAGGGCCCCTCGGAGAAGGACAGGCCACGCAGCGGGATCGTCACCGTCGAGCCGTCAGCCACCGCCTCGGTGGGCAGGGTCAGGCCGATGGAGGACTTGGCCTCGCGCGGCGCCAGGCCGCCCGTGGCCTGGATCGAGCGGGCGGCCGCACCCGAGTGCGCGCCCAGGTAGGCGTTGAAGGAATCGCGGTCCAGGTTGCCGTTCGTCGTGGCCGCTCCGCCGCGGGTCAGGGCCTCGAAGGAGTCACCACCTGCGAGCAGGAAGGTCACGGATCCGACCGTGTACGTCGCGTCGGCCTTCAGCGGCTCACCGTTGATCGTCACCGACGTGATGCGCTCCCCGTAGGGCTTCGCAGGATCGTAGGTGTAGCGCACGTTCGAGGAAAGGCCGAGCTTGAGCATGGGCCGAGAGTTCTGCGAGTTCAGGTCCGTCTTCCACTGCTGCTCGAGCGCATCCTTGACATCCGATCCCTTGAGGGTCACGTACCCCAGCTCGTTGGAGAAGGGCTCGACCTCGTAGGTCTGCGCGTAGGTGATCGTGCCGTCCTCGTTCGGCACCAGGTCGGCGCGCAGGCCGCCCGCGTTAATCATGCCGATATCGACGCTCTTCCCATTCGGGGTGAGGATGGTTTCGCGCAGCGAGTCGGCCACCAGGTCACCCAGGGAGGACTCGATACCTCGGTTCGAGCCCGGATCCGTCGCCCCCTCGGGGGTCGTGAAAACGCCGCGCCTGAAAGGCTCCGTGTACCCGGTCGCAACGACGCGCTTGCCGGCTTCCTTCGAGTCGGCCTCGGCCTTATCGACAATCGCCTGGGTGTCGGGATCCGCGCCGCACTGGGCGACCTCGGCGGCCGGGATGAGGATTGAGTCGGCGCTGGTCACCTGACGCGTCGCGGGGTCGATCGTCAGTCGGATGAGGCCCAGGTTGTCCGTGTAGGAACCCGACGCGATACCCGCCAGGCGCGGGTTCGCGGACTCAAAGGACTCCACCGAGTTGACGTGGTCGAACTCGTAGGGGACGTGCGTGTCCCCGCCCATGAGGCCGTCGACGTCCTTGCCGACCTTCGTGTAGTTGTTCTTCACGTCGTCGTCCAGCATGGCGATGACGACGTCGGCCGTGCCGCTAGTCTTCAGCTCGGCGGCCAGGGAGTTGATGCGCGCGATCGGGTCCGTGAAGGTCAGGCCCGCCGTCGTTCCGGGGCTGAGCTTGTAGGGCACGTCCTGCGCGATGGCGCCGATGAAGGCGACCTTCATGCCCGAGGGCGACGTCCACACCTTGTAGTCCCCCAGGTAGGGGGTGCCGTCCCCGTAGGTGCCCATGCCCTCGATGTTGGCGCCCAGATAGGGGAAGGTCGCCTGCACGAACTCGCTCGGGTTGGATCCGTCGACGCGCTGCTTGAAGACGGCCTGCCCCATGTCCAGCTCGTGGTTGCCGATCGTGGAGGCCAGCGGATCCATCGTGTTAAGGGCCGCGATGGTCGGGTTGTCCTTGAGCGCCCCAGAAATGTAGGGGGACGCGCCGATGTTGTCTCCCAGCAGGGTGAACGAGGAGTTGGGGTTCGTCGCGCGCGCCTTCTTCAGGTAGCAGTTCATCGCGGGCAACCCGGCCTCGCGCACGACGCCCTTCTTGGCGACCTGCTGGATGTGTCCGTGCACGTCCGTGAGGGTGTAGAGATCCAGGGTGATCGGCGAAGCCTCGTTCTGTGAGGCTTCATCCTGTGGGGCCGCGAGCGCGGCGGCGGGCAGGGAGGCCAGGGAGAGTGCGGCCGCCGAGGCGAGCGCGAGTCGAGTCCATGGTCTGCGCATGGGTGTGTTCCTTTCATCGGGGCGGCTTCGGTGCCGCTTCCTGCGTGGTGAGTGTGGAGTTCGTGGTGTCAGCCGCGGCGGCGAAGTCGGCGCGAGAGGAGGATGAGCCCGCCGCCCGCTGCGGCGAGGAGGATGCCGATGCCGATTGCTGGGCCGGCGTCCGCACCGGTGCGCGCCAGGCCGGTCACCGTGGCAGCGCGCGTGGGCGTCTTTCGGGACGAGGCCGTGGCCGCCCTCGAGGGAGCCGGCGCGGGGGCCGCGCTGGGGGCGGAAGACGGCTCGGCGGACGGCGTCGGGGCCGGGGCGTCCCCACCGATCAGGGTGAGTCCAATCAGCTCCGGATTGTGGTCCGAGGAGCGGTAGGGGTTGTCGGCCTCGACGGCCAGGTGGGCGTTCATACCGGCCCTCGAGTATTCGAAGGCGATGGACTCCTGAGCGTTGACGGCCCAGCTGGTGACGCCTGCGAGCAGCGGCTTCGCGGCCGCGTTGGCGAAGACGTGATCGAGGGATCCGGAACGTCCCGCGTAGACGTAGGAGGCCTCGCCCGCGCCGGAGACACGCTCCCAGCCCGCGGCCTCGAGGGCCTTGATCGGGTCCTCCTGCGAGTAGGAGTTGAAGTCGCCCACGAGCAGGGTCGGCTTGTCCGCAAAGCGGGCGGCGAAGGAGGCCAGGGCGCCCGCCTGGGCGACTCGGATCGCGTTCGCATTGCCCTGACCGTCCCCGCTATCAACATTGCCGGCAGGAGCGCCCTCGGGCACGGATCCCTTCGACTTGAAGTGATTGGCGATGACGACGAAGGAGGCGGGCGCGGACCTCTCCCCCGTGACCCGTGCGAACTCTTGAGCGAGGGGCTGGCGCGCCAGGCCCGTGAACGCCGGGTCGTCGTGGATCAGCGAGGGGCCGACCGGGGCGATGGTCGCGGGCTTGTAGATGAAGGCGACGCGGATGACGTCCTCGGCCTCGGGCACGGCAACGGGTGATGGCACGTACGCCCACGTTCCCGCTCCCGCGTCCTTGTTGAGGGCCTCGACGAGGCGCGCGAGGGACGCGTCGCGGTCTGTCCCAACCCCCACGGCAACGGGATTTTCGATCTCCTCGAGGGCAACCACATCGGCCCCGAGGGCGTTGATCGCGGAGACGATCTTGGCCTCCTGATTGGCGAAGGCCTCGCGCGAGAATGCACCGCGCACCTTGCACTTCTTCGCGGTCACGAATGCGCCCGTACGGTCCGGGTAGCCCGTGCATCCGGCCTCGTCGACGCCCAGGTCGGAGAAGTAGTTGAGGACGTTGAACGTCGCCACGCGGGTGTCACCACCGACCGTGGGCGCGCTCGGGCGCTCCCCGGTGATGGTCACGGGAGAGCGGTCGGGGTGCCCGGCGACCATGGAGGTCGGCTGGAAGACGAAGGACCCGTGCCGGGGCTCGAGGATCACGGGCTTAGTGAAGGCCACGTGGTAGCCGACGCGCGCGGGCGAGCCGTTCGCCAGGTAGGCGTAGGCGGCCTCGGTGGCGGTCCCCTTTTGCAGGTTCGTATTGGTACCGTCATCGAGGGCGATCGCGCGGGCCGCGTTGGCAGCCTCGTACTCGCGGGCGGCCTGCCCGGGAGCCACCACGTCCGTGGCCGAGCGCAGCGGGCTCTCACCCGGGGTGAGGGTCAGGGTGCCGTACTGGTTTGTCTGGTAGTTGTCGGTGATGGTCCACGTGCCCTGGGGGGCGAGGAGCATGGACTCGAGGGCCTCGGCCTCGGCCGGCGTGGGGACGCGGGTTGCCGGGATGGGCATCGGCGCCTGACACCCCTCGACTGTGGTCACGGAGGTTGCGGCCAGCTGGGTGAGGCTCTGGGGGTTGTCCTTCGCGCTCGTCGCGGGGAACTCACCGACCGTGCCGGTCACGCGCACGCAGGTACCCGGGGCCGGGATCTCGCCTTTCTTGCCCGCGTAGACGAAGAGGCCGTCGGAGCGTGTGCGCCCCGGCTCCCACGCGCCGCCCGATCCGGGGGTCTGGATCGTGTAGCCGTCCAGGGTAGCGCCCAGCCCGGACTCGGCGGCCGGGTACGCGGCCGTCACGACCCCGAGAGTCGTCACGGTGGTCCCCACCATCATGGAATCATCCCCCTCTCCCACGGCCTGGATGTCGGGGATCGGAGTATCGACGAGGCCGGGGCTGGCCTCACCCGATTGGCCCGCATCGGCTGCCCAAGCGGCAGGCACAAGCCCCATCGCGGACAGCGCGAGCGCGCCGAGTACAGCTAGTGATCGTGTCCCGCACTTCATCGGGATGTCCTCTCAACCTCACCTCACCGTGAGGGGCCGGTGAGCCCCGCGCCGCAGGCATCTTTACCAACGGCAACACGAGTTATGACAAGTGTAACCTCACGCACAAACGTGCGGAAGCTATTGAGAATATTCCCGAAAAAACAAGGCGCAAGCGGGCGGGCGTGCACCCGCGAGCGCGCGGGCACCCCGGCCTCGTCAAACTCAGCCCGACCCCGCTGCGTTCCCCAGCCTCGTCAAACTGGGTGAGCGAAGCTCAGGACGCCGAGTACGGGGAGACGACCACCTGGGCGCGCTGCAGGTCCTTGACCTCCGAGTATCCCGTCGAGGCCATGGTCCGTTTGAGGGCACCCACGAAGTTCAGGGAGCCGTCCGCGCGCGTCGAGGGGCCGTAGAGGATCTGCTCGAGCGTGCCCGTCGTGCCCACGTGGACGCGCTGGCCGCGGGGCATGTCCGGGTGGGTCGCCTCCGACCCCCAGTGCCAGCCGCGTCCCGGAGCCTCCTCCGCGCGGGCGATCGCGGCGCCGAGCATGACAGCGTCCGCGCCGCACGCGATCGCGCGCGACAGGTCGCCGCTGCGGCCAATACCGCCGTCGGCGATGACGTGCACGTAGCGGCCGCCGGACTCATCCATGTAGTCGCGTCGGGCCGCGGCCACATCCGCAATCGCGGTCGCCATCGGCGCATGCACGCCCAGGGACTGGCGCGTCGAGTGGGCCGCTCCCCCACCGAAGCCGACGAGGACGCCCGCCGCGCCCGTGCGCATCAGGTGCAGGGCCGCCGTGTCCGTGCAGACGCCGCCCACGATGACGGGGACGTCCAGCTCGTAGATGAAGCGCTTGAGGTTGAGGGGCTCGCGACGCGAAGACACGTGCTCGGCGGACACCGTCGAGCCGCGAATGATGAACAGGTCGACGCCCGCGTCCACGACCGCGCGCCAGTACTTCTGCACGCGCTGGGGCGAGAGCTTGCCGGCGACAACCACGCCGGCCTCGCGCAGCTGCTTGAGGCGCGCGGTGATCAGCGAGGGCTTGATCGGTTCGGAGTAGACGCGCTGGAGGGTCGCGATCGACTCCTCCTCACCCAGGTGAGCGATGTGGTCGAGGATCGGGGTGGGGTCCTCGTAGCGGGTCCACAGGCCGTCCAGGTCGAGCACGCCGATGCCACCGAGGCGACCGAAAGCGATCGCGGTCTCCGGGCTCATCACCGAGTCCATCGGGGCCGCCATCAGGGGGATATCGACGTGGTAGGCGTCGATCTGCCAGCCGACGTTGACATCCTCGGGGTCACGGGTGCGCCGCGAGGGCACAAGGGCGATATCGTCCAGCGTGTAGGCGCGGCGTCCGCGCTTGCCACGACCGATTTCCACTTCGTCGCTCATGACCCGATTCTACTGCCTACGGGACGCAGATGTGCCCACCCTCTGCCACACTGGAGTCACCGGCAAGGCTAGGAGCAATCATGAGCTGGATCGACGACCCGTGGATGGGTTTTGACACCGAGACGACGGGCGTGCGCGCGCTCAAGGACCGCCTCGTCACCGCCGCGCTGGTGCTGCGCATCGACGGCGCGTCCTACCGCAGCGGTGTCAGCGCCCCCGACCAGGTGGCCACGTGGCTGACCGACCCGGGCGTCGAGATCCCCGAGCAGGCCACGGCCGTCCACGGCATCACGACCGAGCAGGCGCGACGCGACGGCCGCCCCATCGAGGAGGTTCTGCACGAGCTAGCCGGCTCCATCGTCGAGCACTGGCTGCGCGGCTACCCGGTCGTCGCCTTCAATGCCACCTACGACATCACGCTGGTCAACCAGGAGCTGCGCCGCCACCGCCTGGGCTCCTTCGAAGAGCGCCTGGAGGGCGCGCCCATGCTGGTCGTCGACCCGCTGGTCTTGGATCGTAAGCTCGACCGCTTCCGCAAGGGCAAGAAGACGCTGACGGAGATGGCGCCCGTGTACGGGGCGGTCGCTTCCCCCGACGCTCACACGGCCGAGGTCGACGTGGCCATGACGCTCGACGTGCTCGCCGGCATAGTAGACAAGTACCCGCAGCTGGCGTCCATGAGTGCCCTGGAGCTCATGGACTACCAGCTCCAGGCTCACCAGGATTGGGCTGAGGACTTCGAGAAGTACCTGCGCAAGCAGGGCAAGGACGCGAACATCGATCGCGAGTGGCCCCAGATCACGCCGCGAGGCCGCGGCGACGACCAGGAGTAAGAACGCTTCGGGCGGGGGTCGGCGGCCGGCCCCCGTTTCCGTTGTGCCCTAGGTACTTTCCGCGCACAGCGGGCCCGAATGAGCTGTGTGGAGACACCTGAACGAGGCAGTGTCGGGATTCCGGTGGATTCCTGGGGCGCCGCCCCGGGCGACGGGCCACGGCAGGACCAGAACGTGGCCACAGCGGAATCGCCGCGCCCTGCCGGATAAAAGTCGCACATAATTTCCCACGGTCATTTTTCGAGCACCGCTCAAAACGTTGCAATTCCAACGATGCCATTTCAAGGTTTGAGGTAGCCGTAGGGGAATTACGTGCGAAATTGGTGAGGAGGCGTGGAGGGCGCCGACGGCATAGCTAGCGGGAACCTGCTCATCCAGACGGCCTTCGCGCACGCGTTGGAATTCTGGATAGGAAACGCTGTTTTGGATAGGAAAAACAGTTCTGGATAGGTTATTAACCTATCCAGAACGCAATAACCTATCCAGAAGGTTGTTTCCTATCCAGTTCCGGCAGCTCTCGAACGGCTCGAGCGGTGCTCTCCGAGCAACCGAAGAAGACGGGAGCGACAACACAGCTACACCCTTAGCGACGAGCGTTGTCGCGATTGGTTGTGCCTCAAACCTGGATGTCATGCACCAGTTGGGGAGCATTACACCAGTTAGGGAGCAATGCACCACCTCCGAACTGGTGTAATACCCACCTAAGTGGTGTAACACCACTTAGCAACAAGCCTAAATGCGGGCTCGCTCGAATGGATAGGCCAAGGTCGTCGGACGCCAGCTCACATACGGATAGGTAAGCAACATCCGGATAGGTAACGAGCATCCGGATAGCTTAATAACCTATCCGGATGCGCATAACCTATCCGCGTGCGCACAACCTATCCGGATAAGCCCAGGCAGAGGGCACGCCAGCGGCCGCGGGGCCTGGCCGGGCACACTCGCTACGCGCCACCAGTGTGGAGGGCGCCGGCGGGGCCGCGGGGCCTGGCCGGGCAACACACACCACACGCACCACGCGCCACCAGTGTGGAGGGCGCCGGCGGGGCCGCGGGGCCTGGCCGGGCAACACACACCACACGCACCACGCGCCACCAGTGTGGAGGGCGCCGGCGGGGCCGCAGGGCCTGGCCGGGCTTCGAGCCAACGCACCGAGCGAAGCTCGCGGCGCGGACGGCGAGCGGGCGGGCGGGCCCGACGGCGCCCGGAACACCGGTGGCGCAGCCACCAGGAACACCGGTGGCCCAGCAGCAACGCGGGTATGCGAGAGGCCCGGAGGCGAGTCACCGCCTCCGGGCCTCTACACAAGCCTCACTTTTCCTTGATGAGGTCCAGCCACGTGCGGCGCTCGCCCACGAGGAAGCCGAAGTCGCGGTTCTGGTCAGCGATGGCGGCGTCGGTCGCGGGGTTCTTGATGAGCGCGGCCAGCACGTCAGGGGCCGCGGTAATGGCGCCCACGCCCTGGCGGACCAGCTCGAGGACCTGCTCGGAGTTCTTGAAGGACGCGGCTAGGACGTCGGCCTTCAGGTCGTAGGAGCGCAGGGTGCGGTGGATTTCCGAGGCGACGCGAACGCCGTCGATACCGTAGTTGTCCATGCGGTTGACGTAGGGGGCGACGTAGCGGGCACCGGCCTTGGCGGCCATGAAGCCCTGCATGGAGGAGTGAATACCGGTCGCGGTCACCTGCATGCCTTCACGCACGATGCGCGGGATGGCTGCGAAGCCCTCGCGTGTGACGGGAAGCTTGATGAAGAGGTTGCCACCGATTTCGCCGCGCAGGGCGCGGGCCTCGGCGACCATATCGTCGGCGCGCTGGGAGACGATCTGGACGTGCAGCTGAGCGCCGTCAGGCAGGAGCTGCTTGATGGCATGGAGAACCTCGAGAGGCTCCTTGCCCTCGCGGTACAAGATCGTCGGGTTGGTCGTCACGCCGTCGATGGGCAAGTATTCCAGGGTCTTGGCGATGGAATCGACGTTCGCGTGATCGATGAGGATGAGCATGTGAGCAGCTCCTTTGCGCTGTTGTGAGTTTTCGCACCCCTAGGATAGCGCGGGCGGGAGCAGCCCACCGACTGCTCCCGCCCACAACGAACGCTCTGTCTGCGATTACCTCGCCGAAGAGGAGTGGTAGTTCGGCGCTTCCGTCGTCATCTGGACGTCGTGCGGGTGCGACTCACGCAGGCCCGCGCTGGTGATGCGCACGAAGCGACCGTTGGCCTTGACCTGGGAGATCGTGGAGGCACCCAGGTAGAACATGGTCTGGTGCAGGCCGCCGACGAGCTGGTAGATGACCTGAGCGAGGGAGCCGGTGTAGGGCACCTGGCCCTCGATGCCCTCGGGGACGATCTTGTCGTCGGAGGTGACGTCGGCCTGGAAGTAGCGGTCCTTGGAGTAGGACTTGCGCCCGCGCGAGCTCATCGCGCCGAGCGAGCCCATGCCGCGGTAGCGCTTGAACTGCTTACCGTTGGTGAAGACGACCTCGCCCGGGGACTCCTCGCAGCCGGCCAGCAGGGAGCCGAGCATGACGGTGTCGGCGCCGGCCACGAGGGCCTTGCCGATGTCGCCCGAGTACTGCAGGCCGCCGTCCGCGATGAGCGGGACTCCAGCGGGGCCGCAGGCCTTGGCGGCCAGGTGGATCGCGGTGATCTGGGGGACGCCGACGCCGGCGACGACGCGGGTCGTGCAGATCGAGCCGGGGCCCACGCCGACCTTGACGGCGTCGACGCCCGCGTCGATGAGCGCCTGCGCGCCCTCGGTCGTGGCGACGTTACCGCCGATGATGTCAATGCCCTCAAACGTCGGGTCGGCCTTGATGCGGCGGATCATGTCGAGGGCGAGCTGGGCGCCACCGTTCGCGGTATCGACGACGAGGACGTCCACACCGGCCTCGGCCAGGGCGGTGGCGCGCTCCCAGGTGTCGCCCCAGTAGCCGACGGCCGCGCCGACGACGAGGCGGCCGCGCGAGTCCTTGGTGGCGTTGGGGTACTGCTCGGTCTTGACGAAGTCCTTGACGGTGATGAGGCCGGTCAGGTGGTCGTTGTCGTCGACGATGGGCAGCTTTTCGACGCGATGCTCGGCCAGCAGGTGCTTGGCGTGTTCGCGGGAGATGCCGACCTGGCCGACGACCAGCTGGTCGCGCGGGGTCATGCAGTCGCGCACGCGCAGGGTGGCCCACTCGTCCTGGGGGACGAAGCGCAGGTCGCGGTTCGTGATGATGCCCAGGAGGGTGCCGTCCTCGTTCACGACGGGCAGGCCGGAGACACGGTAGTGGCCGCACAGGCTGTCGAGTTCGTCGATGGTGGCGTCGGGGCCGACGGTCACCGGGTCCTCGACCATGCCGGATTCGGAGCGCTTAACCTGACGGACCTGCGCGGCCTGTTCCTCGATGGAGAGGTTGCGGTGAAGGATGCCGATACCGCCCTGGCGGGCCATGGCGATGGCCATGCGCGCCTCGGTGACGGTGTCCATGGCGGCGGACAGGAGCGGGATGCGCAGCGAAATGTTCTTCGTCAGGCGACTGCTCGTGTCAACGGATGAAGGAACGACGTCCGTGAGCTCGGGTAGGAGCAGGACGTCGTCGTAGGTGAGGCCGGTCAGGCCGAAAGGATCATGTGTAGCGAGTTCTCCCATGGGCCAATTGTAGGCGGTCGGTGGCGCTTTCGCGTAGTCGCTTCCACGCATGCCCCGAAGCCGGGCATCGGGGGACGAGGCCGGGGTCCCTCAAGGGCCGTCAGGAGGACGCGCTCTGGCTGGCCTGGGAGGCGTAGCGGGCTGCGGTCGCGCCGGTGACTGTGAGATGGATCGGGGCGGTGCCTCGTGCCAGCATGCGGGCGGCGGTGAGGGCGTCGGGGCGTCCCTCCCACACGAGCATGGAGACGGAGCCGTCAGGGGCGACCTCGTGGATCCAGCGGCCCATGCCGGCGCGCGCATGGGAGTCGGCCCAGGCGATGGCGCGGGCGTAATCGACGGCGAGGTCCTCGGCGCGCGAGGGGTCCACGACCTCGGCGAGGACGCGGGCGGCGCTGGCGGCCTCGCACACGACCCAGTGCATGCGTTGGGGGGCGGCGACGACACCGGCGGGGTCGAGGGTGTAGACGATGCCGCCCACGCCCTCGTCCGTCCAACCGTCGGCGAGGGCGCGGTCGTAGAGCGCGGTCGCAGTGTCGATCATCCAGGGGCCGGGTTTTTCACCCATGTGGGTGAGAATCGCGTAGGTCTGCCCGATGAGGCGGGCGGCCTTGAAGCCGAGGCCGGGGAGCGTATCTCCGGGTCGGATGAGCTCGACGGGAGCCTGATCGGAGGAGGCGGGCAGGGGGCGCCATTCCTCGTCGTAGAGGTCGGGCAGGGCGAAGGCGCAGCGCGCGGCGATCTCTCCGACGAGACGCAGGATCGAGCGGGCACGGTCGAACCAGACGCGCTCCCCCGTCGCTTCCCAGGCGGCCAGGTAGGCCTGCGCGGTATCAAGGTTGGTGGAGAGGCGACGCAGGGGCGACCGACGGCCCGTCGCGGCATCAATCTCTTCGCGCACGGCTCCGGCGCACGGGTCCCACCAGCGCTGATCCTGGTCCGCGTCGAGGTCGGCGAGCAGGTCACGTGCCTCCTCGTGCCCGGCCATGGCGGCAGCGGCAGCCGCACCGATCATCGCGGACTGTGCGCGCTGGGACAAAACCGCACGGGGAACGGGAGTGGCGCTGTTCTCTGACGTGGGCACGACCTCGGCGTACCAGGAGCCGTTCGGCGCACGCAGGGGGCCTGCGAGGGCGGCCAGGCCGTGGTTGACGAGGTGCGCGGCACCCTCAATGCCTCGCATCTGCGCGAGAGCAAAGACGTGGGTCATGCGCGCGCTGATGCGCGCGTCGAGGGGACGCCCGAGGTCGACCTGACCGTCGGCGCGCAGGAAGGCGAAACCGACCCGCGCCTTCGACCGGGAAGCGAAGGCGACGAGCGCGTCAAAATCAGCGTCAAAAGCGCGGCGCAGATCTTCGTTGTTCCAGGGGGCGTTCATGACTGTTCTCCTGCCGGTACGTGCCTTCACGGTATCACCTGTCCAGGCACCGCGGGCGGAGGTGGGGGCCGCGTGCGCGCAGTTGAGGGCGCAATTGCGCGCGAGCCGTCGAAGGCGTCAGGAGCGGCCGACGAGCTCCAGGTCGGCCTGGGGCGCGAGGAGGGCGAGGGCCTCCTCGACGCAGGCGCTGATGGTGCGCACTCGCTGCACCTGGGGAGAGAGGATCTCGGGGGCGTCGGTGCCCACCATGATCGTGGGAACCCCGTAGCGGGCGACGAGGGCTTCGACGGTCTGCGCGCACTCGTGACCGCATCCGAGGACGACGGTGAGGGCGGGCACGCCGGCGCGCACGTACTCGCGGAAGCGTTCGGTGGTGCTGACGCCGCCGTAGTTTTCGCTGGAGAGCATGCGCACGTCGCAGCCGTACCAGGCCAGGGCAACGCCGATGACCTGGGCGGCGGTCTCGTGGAGCGAGTCGGAGATGAGTGCGACGCGGTCCCCTCCGACGAGGGAGCGGGCGGGGCGGGACTGATAGACGGAGCGGCACACGCGCTGGAAGGCGTTGACCAGCATGAGGGCGGGCGCGCTGCCGATGGGCTCACCGCCCGGAGCGGAGCGCAGGGATTTGAGGGTCGGTTCGACGAATCGCGACCACGTATGGACGAGGCCGTGGCTAGTGACGGCCGCCTCGATCACTTCTTCGAGGCGTTGGTAGTCGTCGGAGAGGGCGACGGAGCGCAGCTGGGCGGCGTTCGCCGGGCCTCGACGGGGCAGGAGCGTGCTTTCTGCGAGGGCCCGCTTGGCGGCCTCGGCGGCGGACATACCGGCGCGCACGTGGTGGATCATGGCGCGCAGACGGTCAACGTCCTCGGGCTGGTAGCGACGTCGTTCACCGGCTTCGCGCTGCGCGGGGCCGAGGCCGTAGCGTCGTTCCCAGGTGCGCAGGGTGGAGGGGGATACTCCCAGCTCATCGGACACCGAGGACATGGTGCGGGAGCGGTCGGCGTGCGCCGACTGCGCCAGTATGGCTCGTGGCATATCCGCTTCCTCCGGTCCTTGTCCGTGCCCTGCTCTGATTCTTGCGTGTTCGCAGCGCACACGCCACAGGAAGGGACATGACCCCCACACCCAAGTTGTTCAAAAAGTTATTCACAATCTGTTCACTCTGCACACCATACGTTTCTCCACGTTTTCACAGTACGGGCACGCTCGATCTGAGAACTGGCTCATAATTCGAGAAAGATCCTTGAATAACTACCGCACAAGTGTCTATTCTTGCCGACATCGTGTGCCGAAAATGTCGGCACGACAGACATGAAGGAGGCACCCAATGACTGACGTCTCCCGTCTGCCCGGACCCATGATCGACGCGTGGGAATGGCAGTACGAAGCGGCGTGCCGAGACCTGGACACCGAGCTGTTCTTCCACCCCGAGGGTGAGCGCGGCTCCACGCGCCGACGCCGTGCAGCAAACGCTAAGGCGATCTGCGCGACCTGCCCGGTTATCGAGCAGTGCCGGTCTTACGCTCTGGCCGCTCAGGAGCCTTACGGCATCTGGGGTGGAATGACTGAAGAAGAACGACGCGAAGAGATCCGCTCCTCTGGACGCGGTCGCCGCGTCTCCTAACGCGCATCCATTTTTCCGGTGCGGCATCGCCACCGCGATGCCGCACCTTTTTACTGCCCGCCACAACGCCCATCCTCTCCGGGAGCTCGCATGACCAGCAACGACACCAAGGCCTCGCAGAAAAAGGCCGAGGACACCTCCACCAACCTGTACAAGACCCTGTTCTTCGTCACCGCACCGATCACCGCGATCCTCGCGGGCGCGTGCGTGTGGATGGGTGTTCAGCTCTCCTCCACCTCTCCGGCGAGCCAGGCAACCCCGGCGGCCACGCCGACCGCAGCCGAACAAATGCCGCAGAACACGGAGACGGCAGCCCCCAGCCAGACGAATCCGAAGAACCTGGAGATCATGGAGTCTTTCATGCGCCACCAGGCTGACGACCCGCAGGCGAAGGGCGACGTGAACGCTCCCGTGACGATGGTTCTTTTCTCTGACTTTGCGTGCCCCTACTGCACGAAGTACGCCCAGGACGTCGACCCCGCGCTGGCCGACCTCATCGAGGATGGCACCCTGCGCGTGGAGTGGTACGACCTGGCCCAGATCACCGAGACCTCTCCCCTGGCAGCCCAGGCGGGCATCGCTGCGGGCGAGCAGGGTAAGTTCTGGGAGTTCCACGACGTGGTGTACGCGGCGGCCGACCCGACCGGTCACCCCCAGTACTCCGAGCAGGCACTCGTTGACTTTGCGGCCAAGGCGGGTGTGCCCGACCTGGACAAGTTCCGCGAGACGATGCTCTCCGACCACACCGCTACCACGGTCAAGGCGGCCAAGGAGCGGGCTCACCAGTCCGGCATCACCGGCACGCCCGCCATGTTCATCAACAAGGCGTTCGTCAGCGGCTACCGCGACGCCGCCTACATCCGCAACACCATCCTCGACCAGGCAGCGCAGTCCGCGTCCTGACGCGAGAACCCGCGCCGCAAGGATGCTCGGCGCGGGAGAGATGAACAAAAGGGGCGGCCCGGAAGGATTCCTTCCGGGCCGCCCCTGTAGCGTTCAGTGTGCGAAGCGCTCAGCGCTCCACAACCGCCAGCACGTCACGCGAGGACAGGATCTGGAACTCCTGGCCGTCGTACTTGACCTCGGTGCCGCCGTAGCGCGAGTAGATGACAACGTCGCCGACCTTGACGTCGACGGGGATACGGTTACCGTTGTCGTCCACGCGGCCGGGGCCCACGGCGATAACTTCGCCTTCCTGCGGCTTCTCCTTGGCGGTGTCCGGAATGACCAGGCCGGAGGCGGTGGTCTGTTCGGCCTCAACCTGGCGGATGACGATGCGGTCCTCGAGGGGCTTGATGGAGATCGACATTGTCGCTCCCTTTCTTCTTTGTCACGAAGGTGCTCGTCCTTTCCCTGCCGTCGCGGGGGTCAGGTGCAGGACCGGTCGCGGCTGTTCCCGCGCTTCCTCCACGAGTGTAGGCGCGGTCCTGGCACTCGGGCAAGCTGAGTGCCAGGCGCGTTCACCCTGGGCGAGACGCCGCCCCCGCCCCAACCGCAGGCCCCGCACGGCCTCGCCCCTGAAGAGATGGGACAATGAGCGGGTGAGCGCCCTGACCCCCATTCTGTCCTCCCCCGGCTGGGAGCTGCTGGAGTCCCTGCAAGCGAAGCAGGCCACCACCCCCATCCCGCTGCCCGAGCTCGGATCCGCCCTGCGCGCCTCCGGCCTCGACGCGGACCTCGTGGTTGCAGTCCTCACCCAGCTGGCCCTGCGCCAGGCTGCGCGCTCAAAATTTGGTCCGTTTGCCTCCCACATGGTGTTCACCCGCGACGGCCTTGAGCAGGCGACGCGCCTCGTCGTGGCAGCCCGCCACGCTCAGCGATTCAGGGATTGCGGCGCGACGCGCGTTGCGGATCTTGGCTGTGGCATCGGGTCGGATGCCATGGCGATCGCCGGCCTGGGCATGAACGTGCTGGCTGTTGACATCGACCCCGACACCGCCGGGGCCGTGGCCGCGAACCTGCGAGCCTTCGAAGGGGCCGAGGTGCGCCTGGGGGACGTCACCGACCTCGACATGGACGAGCTGGCCGCCGAGGGCGTCGACGCGATCTTCGCCGACCCGGCCCGCCGCACGGGCGCCTCGCGCGGGTCGGCACGCATCACAGACCCGGAGCAGTGGTCCCCTCCCCTCTCGCTCGCCCTCGGCTGGGCCTCCACGATCGAACGAGTCGGCATCAAGGTGGCGCCGGGCATCGCGTACGAACACATCCCCTCCTCCTGGCACGCGCAGTGGGTGAGCGTGGGCGGCGACCTCGTCGAGGCCTCGCTCTGGTCCCCCGCACTGTCCCCCGAGGGCCGTGGGCGCTCCTGCCTCCTCTTGGACGAGGCCGGGGCCGCCCATTCGCTCTCCACACCCGAGGGGTATGCACCCAACGCCCCCGCAGCCCGCGTGGAGGTCGCGCCCCTGGGCACGATGGTCGCCGAGCCCGACAGCGCGGTCATACGCTCGGGCCTCCTGGCGCGCCTCGCGGACGAGGTCGGCGCGGGCATCGTGTCCGACAAGATCGCCTACCTGACCGGGGACGACCTGCCCGATTCCCCCTTCTACGACCGCTTCGAGGTCCTCGCAGTGACCAACCTGCGGGCAAAGGCGATTTCCGCCGAGCTGCGCACGCGCGGCGCGGGCAGCGTCGAAATCAAGAAGCGCGGCGCCGACATCAACCCCGACGACCTGCGTAAATCATTGAAACTGGGCGGAGGCGACGAGCAGCTGACCGTCATCGCGACGCGCGTGGACGGGCGCCACCGCGCGATCATCTGCCGACGGTTGGCTAAAAACCTGTAAGAAAGCTCTCCGCCGACACCGCTCGCTGCCCTGCCACAATGGAGGAAGCAAGCGAAAGGATTGACATGTCTTTGCCCTTCGGTTCCTCCCAGCGTTCCACGATCGGTGTCGAGTGGGAGCTCCAGCTCGTCGACCGCGACTCCCACGACCTGCGTCAGAGCGCGGACGCGATCATCGACCGCGCGACGACTGACGGCAAGCTCTACCCGGGCGTCCACCGCGAGATGCTGCTCAACACGATCGAGGTCGTCTCCAAGCCGCGTTCAACCGTCGCCGAGTGCATGGCCGACCTGATGGACTGCGTCGACTACCTGACCCCCCTGGCCTCGGACCTGCGCATCGACCTGGCCACCGCCGGCACACACCCCTTCGCACGCCCGGGCCGCCAGCGCGTCACCGACTCGGAGCGCTACGCGCAGCTGGTGGAGCGCACCGCCTACTGGGGACACCAGATGCTCCTGTACGGCGTCCACGTGCACGTCGGCGTCGAGGATCGCGCGAAGATCCTCCCGATCCAGGCTGCCCTCACCGCCCACCTGGGACACCTGCAGGCCATCTCCGCGTCGTCCCCCTTCTGGGCGGGCGAGGACACTGGCTACGCGTCCAACCGCGCGATGGTGTTCCAGCAGCTGCCCACCGCCGGCATCCCGCGTCAGTTCGCAACGTGGGAGGATCTCGAGGCCTACACGGACGACATGATCCGCACGGGCGTCATCGAGGGCTTCGACGAGGTCCGCTGGGACATCCGCCCCTCGCCGGCCTTCGGCACGATCGAGAACCGCGTGTACGACGCTGCGACGAACGCGACCGAGGTCGCCACCTTCGCGGCCTTCACCCACGTCCTCGTCGAGCACTTCTCGCGCCTGTACGACGCGGGCGAGCCCCTTCCCTCCCTGCCGGATTGGTTCGTCGCCGAAAACAAGTGGCGCTCGGCGCGCTACGGCATGGACGCGACGCTGATCGTGTCGCGTGACGGCGCCACCGAGAGCGCGCGCGACGGCATCGCGCGACTGAAGGAAGAGCTGGCCCCCGTGGCTGCCGACCTGAACTGCGCGCGCGAGTTCGCAGGCCTGGAGACGATCCTGACGATCGGCGCCTCCTACGAGCGCCAGCGGGCCGTCGCGGCAGCCGCGCGACCCGGCCAGGGCCTCGACGCGGTCGTGGACCTCATGCGCGCGGAGATGAGCGCGGGGCGCCCCTTGGCTCTCGCCGAATTCGCGACCCTGAACGTCTGACTCCGTCACAGCAGTGCCCCGCGTCTTCACCGGCGCGGGGTACTGTCGTCACCACCACACACTCACAGACAGCATTCAGGTGGCTCTCAGGACACCGCCGTATCCTTGTTGTGGTTCGAAACTGACGCTGAGAGGACACTCGCCCGTGATGCAGGAAGCAACACAGACACCGGAACCCGAGGGCGCGCCATCCGCGTTGATCAAGATCGCTTCCCCCGTCGGCGCAACCCTGCAGACTGTGTGGCTGTTGCTTTCCTCGCTGGCCCGCCTCACCGTCCGCTGGCTGTCACGCTGCCCGGCCACCGCCGTCCTTACGGTCGCCCTGACGATCGTGTCGGCGACCTACTGGGTGTGGCGCGATCAATTCACGGCCCTCGAGGCCGACCCGTCCAGCCCCCATTGGTGGTCGGTTCTCTCCTCCGTCGGCGCGGTGCCCGGTAACTTCATCGCCACCGCCGTGCTCGGCATCGTCACGATGATCATTGCGGGCGGTGCTGCGGAGCGACACCTGGGCACACGCGCATGGGTGGCCGCAGCTGCTGCTGGCCAGGTCGTCGGCGTCGCTGCCACGTGGCTGACGCTCCCCCTGCTCACCAGGGTGTTCTCCACGTGGGGGCAGACGATCGATGCGGGGAGCCTGTGGGGCACGAGCCTTATCCTCGTCGCCATCGTGGGCGCCGCAGCGCAGTCGCTGGCCTCTCACTGGCGCTGGCGCGCTCGTTTCCTGCTCATCGGGATCCTCATCCTGTCGGCCGCGATCCTGGGATCCGCGATCTCGTATGCGCGCGTGTGGGCACTCCTCGCGGGCATGGTCGCCGCGCGCCTGGCTGGTGTTCGCGGGGCACGCGGCGATTCCGGAAACGACATCACGATCGGACGTCAGCTCGCCTCCGTCGCCGCCCTGTGCTGGGCCTGCGCTGCAGCGCTGACCGTTGTTTCTTCGGCCCCCGAGGGACCGCTCGCTCAGATGCGCTGGTCACTGGGCCCCGCGTGGTGGCTCGAGGGGCGCACTGGTGTCATCACGACGCTCCTGTGCCTGGCCCCCATCACGCTCCAGCTGATCTTCGCCTACGGGTTGCGCAAGGGCAGGCGCGCCGCCTACTTCGGCACCCTCATCCTCCAGCTGGTCCTCGGCCTGTCGACGGTCGCGGCGACGGGTGTTGCTCTCACCCAGGGCACCGACGAGAACGGGATGGCCAGGCCCGAGCTCGTCACCACGGCCTCGCTCCTCCTCGTTCCGGTGATCCTCAACGCCGCCCTGTGCGTCATCACGTGGTGGGTGCGCCGCTCCTTCACGATTCACGCGGAGCCCTCCACGACCTCGACCCTGGTGCGGCGCTGGCTGCTCCTCATGGTCGGCTGCGCGGGCGCGGTCCTCGTCCTTGGGTTCCTCACGAGCGACTCCTTCGTCCCCCTCGAGGCCCTCAACTCCGGCGAGGACCTGACCGTCACCGACTATGCGAGCCCCCTACAGATCCTCCACGACTACACCCTCGCGTTGCTCCCCACGGCGACGGCTTCGATCTTCGAACCGTCCCTGGTTCCGATGACTCTCTTTGCCGAGGCGCCCGTCCTGTGGGTGCCCCTCGTCGCCTGGGGCGGCACCCTCGCCATCATCCTGAGCGCGCTGCTCGCTCGGCCTCGTATCCCGCTGTCCTCGCCGCTCGAAAGCCTCACGCCGCTCCTGCGCGCACACGGAGCAAGCACCCTCGGATGGATGCAGACCTGGGAGGGCAACCAGGTGTGGGTGTCTCCTTCCGGCGAGGCTGGGGTCGCCTACCGCGGATCGGGCGGCGTCGCGCTGACGGTCACCGACCTGGCGTACGAGCCGGGCAAGGCCTCCGAGGCGATCGCGCTGTTCTCAGCCTTCGCGTCCGACTCGGGCCTGACCCCCGCGCTTTACTCGGTCCACGAGGAACTCGCGCAGGCCGCGCGGGAGGAGGGCTGGACGATCATGCAGGTCGCCGAGGAGTCGCTGCTGGACCTGCCCGGCCTCGCTTTCAAGGGCAAGGCCTACCAGGACGTGCGCACCGCCATGAACCACGCGTCCCGCGAGGGGGTTGAGGCCGTGTGGACTACCTGGGAGGAGTGCCCGGCGGGCTGGCGCGATCAGATCACCGTCATCTCCGATTCCTGGAGCGCCGACAAGGCCCTGCCCGAGATGAGCTTTACGCTCGGCAGTGTTCGAGAGCTTGCAGTCCCTGAGACGCGCATCCTAGTCGCCATCGATGAGGAGTCGACGATCCACGCCGTGACCTCGTGGTTGCCGATCTACCGCGACGGAACAGTCGTCGGCCTGACCTTGGACGTCATGCGTCGGCGTACGACCGGGTGGCGTCCCGCGATCGAGTTCCTCATCGGCAAGGCCGCCCTGGCGGCGCAGGAAGAGGGGCTAGAGATCCTGTCACTGTCGGGCGCTCCCCTGTCTCGCTCGGCCGATGACACCTCGGCCTTTGGCCCCCTCACCGACGCGCTGGCCGCCATCATGGAGCCGCTCTACGGCTTCACCTCGCTGCACGCGTTCAAGCGCAAGTTCAAGCCCCGCACGCAGTCCCTGTACCTGGCGGTGCCGGATCCGTCATCCCTCGCAACAGTCGGGCTGGCCATCTCGCACGCGTACGTGCCCCACGTATCCCCCGCGCAGACCCTCACGCTCGTCGCCTCGGTCGCCGGGGGCCTCGCCAAGCTCGCCGCGAAGGGCGTCGGCGACCTGCGCTCGACGCGAGCGGCTTCCCGGGAGAGCGGCCCCGACGCGGATGCGCTCGCTGCCACAGCCTCATCCGATGGCGGCGGAAAGGAGCGCCGATGAGCGCCCTGGGAAGCATCCCCCTCACCTCGCTCAAGACCCTCGTGGTGGTCGCCGTCCTGGCGATCCTCTCTCTGCTGGCAGGGGCGTCTCTGCTCGCGCGTTCGGCTCCCCCGCGCTGCCCGGGACGCACGAGGCGGTGGCTGGGACGCGCGGTCATCCTCCTCGTGCCCACGATCCTTATCGCGTCCGCGGGTGCGCTCGTCTTCAATCGCTCGCTAGGCCTCGTGGAAACCAGCGGGGGTCTAGCGAAACTCGCCCTGTCGACCGCCGTTGGAACAACCGCGCAATCTGGCGGCGAGGCCGACGTCAACGCGCAGTCCGCTGCTACTTCCGAACTCGACGCGACCTTCACGAAGACCGAGGACGGCATGCTCCAGACCACCTGGACCGGCCCGTCAAGCGGGATCACACAGCCCGTCTTCGTTATCACCCCGCGCGACTACTCCCCCACCGACGGCAAGACCTACGCGGTCATCGAGCTGCTCCACGGCTACCCTGGCGGCCCCGACGGCACCATGCAGGGCGCGCAGGTACAGGAAGCCCTGAACAACGCCATCGACGCGGGGATCATCCCGCCGACGATCATCGTCGGCCCCTCCCTCAACGTCGACGAGGAGGCCCACGACTGTGCCGATATCGAGGGGCGCCCCGCCGTCTACACGTGGGTGTCCCACGACGTCCCCGAGATGATCCGACACAACTTCCCCAATACGACGTCCAATCGCGACGCCTGGATGATCGGCGGATTCTCCGCCGGCGCCTACTGCGCGATCTGGACGGCCCTGCGCACGCCCGAGACCTACGGCGCCGCCGCCTCTCTGTCCGGCTATGACACGCAGATCGAGGGACAGATGACCAACCAGGGCGACCAGTACCTGGCCGACAACACGCTGTCGATCATGCTCGCGAATCGCACCCCCGACGGGATGCGCATCTACGCGATGGCCGCCGGCGACGACGCGGTAGGCGGCGCGTACACGGCGCTCAAGATGGCGTCAGCCGTCAAGGAACCCGACAGCGTCACCACGGACGTTCCTCCGACGGGCGGGCACGCGGGCCCGCTGTGGCGCGACCACATTCCGACGATGCTGGCGTGGTGGGGGTCCTCCGACCGGGTCTCCCGGGCCGTCGGCTCCGCTTCGACGGCGGCGACCGCACAGTCCTCCGAGGCCAGCGCGTCCATCGTCCCCGTGACGACCGTGACGCACGAGGTCCGACCGACCGCCCCGAACGGGTACCTGACGCTGGGCCTCCTGATCGCCGGCACGCTCGTCTCACTCGTGGTCGCGTGGACTATCGCGCCGCGCTGGCAGCTGCGCCGTCACGAGGGCGACACCGACGACCATGCCGATCATCAACACCGGGCGCGTCACCGCGCGCAGCGCTCGGGCCTGTTCTCCTCTGTGCCGCGCCCCGCGCTCCGGGCACTCGGCTACCTGGCACGGCTGACGTCGCTCGGAGCGGCCACGGTAGCCGCCGCGCTCCTCATCGGCATCGCCGCCAACATGGTGGGCGGCTTCTACACCTCGTGGAGCTCAATCGCGCAGAGCTTCATGGACGGCCTGCGCTAGGCCCGCGGGCCGCTCTCAGGCGCGCGGCGCCAGGTACGTCGTCGTCAGCTCCATGCCCGAATCCGGGGAGAAGTCCCAATCCGACGGCGGCAGACCCGCCGCGACCAGCTCGGAGCCAATCGCCGCGATCTGCGCGCCGTTATCCGTACAGAAGCGCAGAGGGGGCATGCGAACCTGAACGCCGGCCGCCTCGGCCCGCTCCGTCAGCAGAGCTCGCAGTCGGGAGTTCGCGGAGAAACCACCGCCCACGACAATCGTGTCGCAGCCGGTGTCCAGCGCGGCGCGCACGGCCTTCGCGGTCAGGGAATCGTTGACGGCCTCGGAGAAAGCCGCGCACACCTTTTCCTTGCTAACGACCTCGCCGCGCGCGGTCGCGCCCTCGATGTATCGGGCGACGGCGGTCTTCAGACCCGAGAAGGAGAAGTCGTACTTATGGCGCTCCTTGTCCTTGCCGGCAGCCAGGCCGCGCGGGAAACGGATCGCCTCGCGGTCCCCCTGCTGGGACAGGCGGTCCACGTGCGGGCCGCCCGGGTACGGCAGATCGAGGAGGCGCCCGACCTTGTCGAAGGCCTCGCCCGCAGCGTCGTCCAGGGTTCCGCCCAGCTCGACGACGTCCGTCGCGATATTGCGGATCTCGAGGATGTTGGAGTGGCCACCGGAGACGACGAGTCCGATGAAGTGCTCGGGCAGCGGCCCCTCAGCGAGCTTATCGACGGCCAGGTGGCCGATGACGTGGTTGACGCCGTACAGGGGCTTGCCCAGCGACGAGGCCAGCGCCTTCGCCGCGCAGATACCGACGGTCAGCGAACCGACGAGACCCGGTCCGGCCGCTACCGCGATCGCGTCCACATCCGCCAGGGTCACTCCTGCCTCGTCGAGCGCAGCATCCAGCGTGGGCAGGAAGGACTCGAGGTGCGCGCGCGACGCGATCTCGGGGATGATGCCGCCGTAGCGGGCGTACTCATCCATTGACGTGGCCGTGCGGTCGACCAGCAGCTGCGTACCGCGCACGAGGCCGACGCCGGTCTCGTCACACGTTGACTCAATTCCAAGGACCAGGGGTTCACTCACGCCCCCAGTTTAATCCGCGCATGCGGGCACCGCCGCACGCACGAAGCGAGCGGGTCCGGCGCGTGCGGAGTCAGCGTCGATCTAATCGTGAGAACGGGCGTTCGCGATGAACATCGAGACGCCCGCAACCGCGAAGACCAGCAGGCTCCAGGGGAACAGCGAGTCGGCGATCGGCTTGATCTGGGGTGAGCCAAAGAGCATGCCCAGGAGCAAGAGGATCGACAGAATCGCGAAGGCGATCATCGCCGTGATGCCGACGGTCGCGCTGACCCAGTAGCGGCGCGTATGCGTGTTCGGGCCGGTTTCATCAAATTGCATGGCGTGCTCCTCTCTGAGCCGATGATGTCTCCATGATACGCCGACTACCGCGGCGTCATAAGCATTTTGCGTGCGGCTATGGCAGCGGTCGAGCCTCGTCATCACACTGCGTCAAGTCACTGTGCCGCCGCTTCTGCTCCTCACAAACACGGGAGGGCCCGGCGCGTGCGCGCCGGGCCCTCCGCGAGGCCATTCCAGCCGAATCAGACGCCCTTGAAGGCAGCCTTGCCGAGCTGGCGGTTGAGGTTTGCGATCACGTCGAGCGGGATCTGCTTGGGGCAGACCGCAGCACACTCGCCAATGTTCGAGCAGGAGCCGAAGCCCTCCTCGTCCATCTGGTTGAGCATGTTAACGACACGCTTGTAGTTCTCGGGCTTGCCCTGCGGGAGCAGGCCGAGGTGCGTGACCTTCGCCGAAGTGAAGAGCATCGCGGAGGCGTTCGGGCAGGCAGCCACGCACGCACCACAGCCGATGCACGCGGCGGCCTCGAACGCGCGATCCGCGTCCTGCTTCGGGACCGGGGTCGCGTGCGCGTCGGGGGCTGCACCCGTGTTCACGGAAATGTAGCCACCGGCCTGGATGATGCGATCCAGGGCGCTGCGGTTGACCACGAGGTCCTTGATGATCGGGAAGCCCGATGCGCGCCACGGCTCGATCGTGATGACGTCACCATCGTTGAAGGAACGCATGTGCAGCTGGCAGGTCGTGGTGACCTCCGGGCCGTGAGCGATACCGTTGATGACGATGCCACACTGACCGCAGATGCCCTCGCGGCAGTCGGAGTCGAAGGCGATGGGTTCCTCGCCGCGTGCGAAGAGCTCTTCGTTCAGGACGTCGAGCATCTCCAGGAACGAGGACTCTTCCGAGATTCCCTTCACCTGGTATTCATGAATTGCGCCCTTGTCTTCGGGACCGTTTTGGCGCCAGATCCTCAGTGTCAGGTTCACTTGTAGCTCCGCTGCTTCAGCTCGATGTCGTTGTAAATCAGGTCTTCCTTGTGGAGGATCGGGGGCTCGCCTTCGCCAGCGTATTCCCAAGCCGCCACGTACAGGAACTTGTCGTCGTGACGCAGGGCCTCGCCCTCGGGAGTCTGGGACTCCGCGCGGAAGTGGCCGCCACACGACTCTTCGCGGTGCAGCGCGTCGATGCACATGAGCTCGCCCAGCTCCATGAAGTCGGCGACGCGGCCGGCCTTCTCGAGGGACTGGTTGAGTTCACCGATCGACTTGCCGGGAACGCGAACGTTCTTCCAGTAGTCGGCGCGCAGCTCGCGGATCATACCGATGGCCTTCTTGAGGCCTTCCTCGGTACGCTCCATGCCGCAGTACTCCCACATGATCTTGCCCAGCTCCTTGTGGAACGAGTCCACGGAGCGGGTGCCGTTGATCGACATGAGGGTGTCGATACGGCCCTGAGCCGACTCGAGAGCTTCCTTCACCGAAGGCGAGTTCTCGTCCAGCTTGGGCAGGTGGAAGCAGTGCGCCAGGTAGTCGTTGATCGTGTTGGGCAGGACGAAGTAGCCGTCCGACAGGCCCTGCATGAGCGCCGAGGCACCCAGGCGGTTAGCGCCGTGATCGGAGAAGTTCGCCTCGCCGGCCACGTACAGACCGGGCAGGTTCGACTCAAGGTCGTAGTCAACCCACAGGCCACCCATGGTGTAGTGGACGGCCGGGTAGATGCGCATCGGCACCTCGTAGGGGTTATCGCCCGTGATGCGCTCGTACATGTCGAAGAGGTTGCCGTACTTGGCGGACACAGCGGCCAGGCCCATACGGTTGATCGCTTCGGAGAAGTCGAGGTACACGCCGCGGGCGACACCATCGATCTTCGGGCCGACGCCGCGGCCCTCGTCGCACATGTTCTTGGCCTGGCGCGACGCGATGTCGCGGGGCACGAGGTTACCGAACGAGGGGTAGATGCGCTCCAGGTAGTAGTCGCGATCCTCTTCGGGGATCTCGCGCGGGTCCTTCTCGCAGTCCTCAGCGCGCTTGGGAACCCAGATGCGGCCGTCGTTACGCAGCGACTCCGACATGAGGGTCAGCTTCGACTGCTGGTCGCCGTGCTGGGGGATGCACGTGGGGTGGATCTGCGTGAAGCAGGGGTTGCCGAAGTAGGCGCCCTTGCGGTACGCACGCCAGATGGCGGTCGCGTTGCAGCCCATCGCGTTGGTGGACAGGAAGAACACGTTGCCGTAGCCGCCGGTGGCGAGGACGACCGCGTCGGCGATGAAGGTCTCGAGCTTGCCGGTGGACATGTCGCGGGCGACGATTCCGCGGGCCTTGCCCTCGTCGACGATGAGCTCGACCATCTCGTGGCGGGCGTATTCCTTGACGGTGCCAGCCGCGACCTGACGCTCGAGCGCCTGGTAGGCGCCGATCAGCAGCTGCTGACCCGTCTGGCCACGCGCGTAGAACGTACGGGACACCTGCACGCCACCGAAGGAGCGGTTGTCGAGGAGGCCGCCGTACTCGCGGGCGAAGGGGACGCCCTGCGCGACGCACTGGTCGATGATGTTGGCGCTGACCTCGGCGAGGCGGTAGACGTTGTCCTCGCGAGCGCGGTAGTCGCCGCCCTTGACCGTGTCGTAGAAGAGACGGTAGACGGAGTCGTTGTCGTTGCGGTAGTTCTTCGCGGCGTTGATACCACCCTGCGCGGCGATGGAGTGCGCGCGGCGGGCGGAGTCCTGGTAGAAGAAGCAGTCGACGTTGTAGCCCATTTCGCCGAGCGAGGCGGCGGCAGCGCCGCCCGCGAGGCCGGAGCCGACGATGATGACGCGCAGCTTACGGCGGTTGGCGGGGTTGACCAGCGCGGCGCTGAACTTACGCTGCTCCCAGCGCTGCGCGATCGGGACGTCGTGGGGGGCCTTCGTGTCGGCGATCTTCTCGCCTTCACGGTAGAGGCCGTGGATGAGTGTATCGGTCATGATTGCGTGCCCTTCCTCAGTGGATCAAGCCGGTGACGATGGCGACGGGCGGGGCCATGAACATCACGAAGATGACCAGACCGACCAGGCCCGAGAGGAGAACCAGCGGCTTGCGGGTCGCGTTACGCACCCAACCGAGCGACTGGAACATGGACCAGAAGCCGTGGGAGACGTGGATGCAGGCGCAGCCGACGAACACGGCGTAGAGGATCACCAGGACCGGCGACTGGAAGGAAGCAACCATACGGGCGTAGGGCGTGGTGACGTCAGCGCCGAAGTTCGCGACCTTCGCGGGCAGGCTCACGGTGGTGAAGTGAGCGATGTGGAAGATCAGGATCAGCAGGATGAGAACACCGCTCATACGCATGGTGCGAGCCGCGTAGGAGTCCGAGACGGACTTCTTGACGACGTAGCGGGTGGAGCGAGCGCGACGCGAACGCTTCCAGGTGTAGGCGGCGGCCCACAGGTGGATGATGAGCATCAGCACCATGGCGGCGCGGAAGACCCAGATGAATCCGCCGTGCGGGAAGATCGGCACGAAAGCCTCTTCATGCAGCCAGTGCGCGTAGTCGTTGTAGACCTCCGCGCCCAGGAACATCTTGAGGTTGCCGTAGGAGTGGAACAGCAAGAAGAAAACGAAAACGAAGCCCGAGACGGCCATCAGCTGCTTAATAAAGACGCTGGTGGTCCACGCGCGGCGCTTCTTCGTTGCGACATTTTGAGTGGCCATGACATGAGCATATCGACGCTTTTCGTCCGCTTCGTAGGACCATGGCACGAGGCCGCCCGCGAAGGATCTCGACACGGTGTCATTTTCGGCCATTTTCCGCGGTTATCTCGGGCAGCTTGAGCCGCTATCGCAAGGAAAACACGTAGGACCATTGACCCCGCAGACGGGGGTAAAAAGACACGAATTTTGATACACCGACCATACCTATTTGGTGGCGGTCGTCGCATCGTCTCAGATCAGGGGCGCCCTCATCTCGACGGCCTCTTCGACGGGGTTGCGGAAGTAGCGCGGACGGCGCCCGATTTCAACGAAACCTCGGGACTCGTACAGGCCAATCGCTCCCTTGTTGGAGGGGCGCACGTCAAGGAAGATCTCGCGCGCTCCGGCCTCGCGTGACCAGTCCAGGAGGGCCTCCAGGATGGCCGCGCCGATGCCTCGCCCCCGCGCGTGAGCGCGCACGCCGATGGTCATGACGTCGGCCTGGTCTCCACCGACCTTGACTCCGCCGTATCCGACGACATCGCCGGACTCATCCGTGGCGATCCAATAGCGCGAGGCCGGGGAGGAAAGCTCCTCAGCGATCATGTAGGGGGTCCAGGGGTCCTCGGCGAACACCTCGGCCTCGAGGGCGGCGAAGAGTTCGAGGTCTCCCGGGTCCGCGACGCGCAGCGTGGCGTTCACAGGCGCGCGGTGGGCTGGCCCTGAATGTCGGGGCGGCGCAGGTACAGGGGATCGGTGCGGAGGCGATCGTCTTCGCCGCGCGACAGGCGCGTGGCGACGATGCGGCTCATGACGGCGGGATCGAGGCTCACCTGGGGTCCGAGGTCAACGTGCGCGAGCGCGTCGGCACTGTGCGCGGGGATCGGCGCTCCCGCGACGACGAGGCCGGGGGCGGTCCGCATGGCACCCAGCAGTGTAGAAACATCCCCCACCTCGAGGCGCCCCTCGAGGGTGACGTCGTCGGGCCCGGCGGACACGTACGAACCCCAGTAGAGTTCGCGGCGACGCGCGTCGGCGATCGCGTAGACGCGGGTGTCGGGAGGCAGACGGTCGAGGCCCTGACGGGCGATGACGTCGAGGGCTGACACGCCGTAGGCGGGCACGCCGGCGACCGAGGCGAGGACGCGGGCGGAGACGAGGCCTGCGCGCAGCCCGGTGAAGGGGGCGGGGCCGGTGCCCACGAGGACTCGATCAATGCCGGCGTCGGCGAGCTGCGCGGGCAGACCTGCTGCCGCGAGCGCCTCGCGCACGAGCGGGGTGATGGATTCGGCGTGGTGACGTCCAGAATCGTTCTGGGCGCGGCCGATGACGCGGCCGTCATCGATGATGGCGACGGTGGTGGCCGCTTGGGTGTCTAGGGCTATCTCTCGCACGGTGTGATCCTACTCGTCGGTGTCAGCCTCGTCGATGCGGGTCCCGCCGTGGGCGGCGACGACGCCGTCAAGGACCCCATCCCAGCGGTGCCCGTGGGCGTGCAGGACAATGACGCGCGTGCCATCGTCCATGTTCTCCAGGTCGATGATGTCCCCGTCGTGGGCTGCCTCGCCGCCCGAGGCTCGGCGCACCTCGATGGAGAGACGTTCGTCGCTCATGGCCTCGGTCTTGCCTTCGCCCCATTCGACGACGGTGACGGCCTCATCGAGGGAGGAGTCGAGGTCGAGGGTCTCGAGGTCGTTCAGGTCGGTGATGCGGTAGGCGTCCGCGTGGATGAGGTCGGGGCCGCCGCTCAGAGAGGGGTGCACGCGGGCAACGATGAACGTCGGGGATGCGACGCGTCCGCGCACGCCCATGCCGACGCCGATGCCCTGGGTGAGGGTGGTCTTGCCCGCGCCGAGGCCCCCGGAGAGCATGAGGAGGTCTCCGGCCGCGAGGATGCGGCCAAGGTCTTCACCGAACGCGCGCGTCTGGTCGGCGTCACGCGTCGACACCTCGTAGGAGGCGATGGGCTGGGTCATGAGTTGCTCCCGAAGGTCGCGGCGACGCCATCCCGGTAGATGCGGGGGATGTGTGCGCCGAGGTGGGTGACGATTTCGTAGTTGATGGTACCGGCTGCCTGAGCCCAGTCGTCGGCCAAGGCCTCGCCGCCGGCGCCTGAGCCGAAGAGGGTGGCGATGTCGCCGGGGGCGGCGGGGGCTTGCCCGCTGCGCGCCGTCGGCGTTCCGGGGCTTCCCTCGGCTGGCCCGAGGTCGACCATAAACTGGTCCATGCACACGCGTCCGACGATGGGCGCGTTGAAGGGGCCGGAGGCGGTGTGGACGACGACGCGCGCCTTGTTCGAAACAGCGCGCAGGATGCCGTCGCCGTAGCCGAGGGGGACGAGGCCGATCCAGCGGCGCGTGGGCGCGACCCAGGTTCCACCGTACGAGGCCGGGGTCCCCTCTTCGATGACCTTGACGGAGGTGAGGGGCGCGCGCAGCTCGAGGGCCGGGATGAGGCCAAGCTCCTCGGACGCGGCCACCGCGGGGTCGGGGCTCAGCCCGTACAGGCCGATGCCGGCGCGCACCATGTCGTAGTGAGCCTCGGGGTGCCACAGGATGCCCGACGTGGCGGACAGGTGTCGGATACGCGGCGTGACGCCCGCGTCGGCGAGGATCGCCAGGCCCTCCTCGAAAATACGCACGTGGCTCGCGGTCGAGGCGTTTCCCGCCTCGCTGAGGTCGTCGGCGCGGGACATGTGGCTCCAGGCACCCACGACATCGACGAGGCCGTCGTCGGCGGCCATGCGCAGGGCCGAGGCCAGGGCGGGCAGGTCGGCGAGCGTGGAGCCCGCGCGGGACATGCCGGTGTCGATCTTGACGTGGACGCGCGCGGGCCGGCCGGCCTCTCGGGCGGCGGCGCAGATGTCGGCGAGCACCCACGTCCACGACACGGACAGGTCGATGTCGGCCTCGATCGCGGCCGCGAAGTCGGAGGAGGAGGTGGAGATCCACGCAAGAATGGGCGCGTCGGCTCGGGCGACCCCGGCCTCGTCGAGGCCGCGGCGCAGCGTGAAGGCCTCGGCCAGCTGGGCGACACCCAGCCAGTCGGCGCCACCGTCCAGAGCAGCACGGGCGACCGGGAGGAGGCCGTGCCCGTAGGCGTTCGCCTTGACGGTCGCGAGCTGGAGCGCGCCGGGGGCGGCTGCGCGCAGGACGCCCAGGTTGTGACGGATCGCGGCAAGGTCGACGGCCGCGGATGACGGGTAATCCCGTCCTTCGACTCGTTCGTCTGTGGAAATCACGCCTCTAGTATCTCACGGTGCGCGCCGCCCGCCCCTGCGTTCGTCGGCGGCACGGGAGAGGCAGGCAAACGTCACGCCGTGGGTTGAGACAGGACCTTACCGATCGCGGCCGCAATGTCGGAGGCCTGGATGGGCGCGAATCCACCGGCGGCCTCGGCGGCGACCTGAGCAGCGCGCCCGTGAACGCACACCGCCGCTGCCAGGCGTCCCGGGGTGACACGCTGGGGCTGCCCATCGGGGCCCGCCACGGCGTCTCCGGCCTCTACCGGGCGCGCGAGGACGCCTGCGAGGAATCCGGCGAGCACATCCCCGTTGCCGGCGACGCCCGCCCAGGAGGTCGTCACCTGGCCGACAGTCGGGGTGTAGGAGCGCACGAGACGGCCCTGCGGCAGCGCATCCACGTCGGGCCACGCCTCCGCGGCGTTGAGGGCGCGCTGGAAAGCTTCCTGCACCTCCGTGTCCACGTATTCGAAGGAGTACACGATCGTGACGGGCCCTTTGAGAATCACGTGACAGCCGGTCGCCTCGTGGAGCGCGCGGGCGTAGCGCAGAGGAGAGGCAGCAACCTCGGCCCGCGTCACCGGAGTGCCGAGGCGTCCCAGGAGGCGCGCGGCCTCGCCGTAGTGCGGGGTGAGGACGGTGGCGTCGGGCTTGATGGAACTCGCCAGTTCGGGGACGAGGTCGAGGGCCCACGCGTCGATGACGAGGGGCATGCCCGATTGCCCGCAGAATTGCGCGAGTTCGAGCGCATCCTCGCGCCGATCCTCGTCGAGGCCGGGGCCGATGAGGGCGGACTGGATGCGCCCGCCGACGGTGACGATGCCGGGCTGGTCGGCGAGCACAAGGTCCTGGACGCGCCTGGTGGAGTTCAGGCGAACCATGCCCACGCCCGCGGCCAGTGCGCCGCGCGCGGCGAGGAGGCCAGCTCCCGGGTAGGTATCGGATCCGGCGACGAGGCCGACGACGCCGCGCGCGTACTTGTCGTCGGAGAAAGCGGGGACGGGGACGACCTCGCGGGCGGAGAAGGCCTCGTCGACGACGTAGAGATCATCCGCGCCGATCGCGCCGTTAGCACCCTCTCTCCTGCCGACGCCAGCGCTGTCCCAGTCCATCGTCACGAGGCTGATGTCCCCGGTGAACTCGACGGCGGGAGGCAGGACCTGCGCACGCTTGTAGGTGCCGACCGCGAGCGTGTGGGTGGCGCGCAGGATCGGGCCCGTGATCGCGCCGTCGTCGTCGGTCAGGCCAGAGGGGACGTCGATCGCGATGACGGGGCGCGGCTTGATGGCGGAGAGCCCATTGAGGAGCTCCACGGATTCCGCGAGCGCGCCCGTGAGCGGGCCGTGGGCACCGGTTCCCACGATGCCATCGATCCAGGCGTGCGCGAGGAACACTTCGGACCACGCGGGCGTGTTTTCGATGGAGTGCAGCGACTGGCCGTCGAGGTCGATGATGCGCACGCCCGCTTCCTGGGCAGCGGCGAGGGCGCGGCGGTGGCAGCGCTTCTTCAGGAGGTAGGCGGTCGCTCCGATTCCTCCGCGCGCGAGGATCGCGCAGGCGTAGAGGGCGTCCCCGCCGTTGTCTCCGCCTCCAACGAAGGCGGTGACACGGCTGGCGATCCAGTCGACCCCTTCATCAGCGCCGCATTCCTCAGCATCCACGCCCGGTTCACTGTCCTCGGCGTTCCAGCTCACGGGTAGGTCCGCGCAGCGCACGACCGCGGCCGCGACCTCGCCCGCGACGTCGAGCATGTAGCGGTCCGGATCACCCTCGGAAACCGCCTGGTCAACGCACTTTTTCTCCAGTTCCCGCGCGTCGGCGAAGGACAGGGCAGCTCCATCAATCGTGAACATGGGCCATATTCTTTCACACCGCGCACGCCCGGGGTGGCCGCTTGGGCGAGGACGATGCCGTCACGTCACTTAGGCAACATCGAGGGTCTTGGCGACGCCCGCCAGGACCGCGCCCACGATGACGAGGGCGACGCCAATGATGGTCCAGCGCAGCTCCTTGCGCGAGCGCGTCTCGTGAAGCCACAGAATGCCCAGCGGCGTGGAAATCAGAATTCCCAGCTGCGAGAGGGTGAAACCCGTGCCCGCACCCAGCTTGTTGGAGTTGAGCTGGAGCAGCAGGATGGCGGTCCCCCACAGGACGCCATTGAAAATCGAGGGGAACATGCGGCGGTGACGCAGCGAGTCCTCGGGGGCCACACCGCCACGGCCCTGGATCGCGAAGAAGATCGCGCAGTAGACGGTGTAGCCGACCGCCTGGGGCAGGAGGAACTCGGCGGGCTGAATCTCAAAGAACTTGATGATGAGCGGGAAGGCGACGAGGCCCAGCGTCGAGGTCGTCAGCAGGAAGGCGCCGCGCTTCCAGTCGAGGGAAGCAGCGTCGGAGCCGGACTCGGAGCGCGACAGGAACCAGATGCCGACGATGAGGACGGCGATGGCGGCGAGGCCGTAGGGCAGCGCGCCGCCGTGGAGCCACTCGCCGAAGATCGCGATGCCCGCCAGAGACATGAGGACCAGCTGGCCGCCGGTGGACAGGGGCATCGTGCGGCTCATGCCCAGGACCGAGTAGGAGCGCAGCTGATCGCACACGCCGACGCCGAGGAGCAGGCCGGTCAGGAAGGAGACGCCCAGGTTCAGCGGCGTCCACGCGGGGTGCATGAAAGGTGTGGCGACGGCGGCCATGAGCAGGCCGCCGAGGACGGCACCCATGACTCGCTGGCGGTCTGATCCGCCGGTCTTTCCCATCAGCGTCGTGGCGACGCCGAAGAAGACAGAGGGCAGGATTCCGATAAGGATCATGGACAGGGTCATGTGCGCACCTCCTGGGGTGGTCGCGGCCGTCGTGTCACGAGGCCGATGCTTACTTGCGTTGTTGGGTGCGGCGCGCTCGGCGCCACCTCTTCCACGCTACTAGCCCCCTCCCCCACCCTCGCACGCTCGATCACCGTTTTGGCTAGTGTTTCACAGCGTTTTCATGAACGCATTCACGCTGCGCGGACCATTCAATGGCGCAGCACACCTGGACAGGTTTCCATCTGACAGAGCGTCACGAACGCGGCACGGGCCTCGTCCCGAATGAGGAACGAGGCCCGTTAACGCTCACGGGGCACCAGCCCCGCGCCGGTGGATCACTCCACCGTCACGGACTTGGCGAGGTTACGCGGCTGGTCGACGTCGAGGCCCTTCACGGCGGCGAGCTCGCAGGCGAAGATCTGCAGCGGCACGACGGTCAGGAGCGGCGCGTACAGGGTCGGCACGGCGGGCACGCGGAAGACGACCTCGGCGAACTCGTCCACGGAGGAGTCCCCCTCCTCGGCGATGATGATCGTGCGGGCACCGCGGGCGCGGACCTCGGCGATGTTGGCCAGCACCTTGCCGTGCAGCTCGGGGCGGCGCGGGGTCGGCACGATGACGATGACCGGCTGGCCCTCGTCCACGAGCGCGATCGGGCCGTGCTTGAGCTCGCCGGCGGCGAAGCCCTCGGCGTGGATGTAGCAGATTTCCTTGAGCTTGAGCGCACCCTCGAGGGCGACGGGGAAGCCGACGTGGCGGCCCAGGTAGATGACCGAGGTCGCATCCTGCATCGTGCGGGCGAACTGGCGCACGCTCTCGCCGTTTTCCAGGACGCGGGAGATCGCGGCAGGGATGGTCGCGAGCTTGTCCATGTAGTCGGCGATCTCGTCGGCGTACTTGTTGCCGCGCACCTGCGCCAGGTACAGGCCCAGGATGTAGCAGGCGGTGACCTGCGCGGTGAACGCCTTCGTGGAGGCGACCGCAATCTCAGGGCCGGCGTGCGTGAGGATCACCGCGTCGGACTCGCGCGAGATCGTCGAGCCCGGCGTGTTGACGATAGCGACGACCTTCGCGCCCTGCTCGCGGGCGTGACGGATCGCCTGGATCGTGTCCATGGTCTCGCCGCTCTGGGAGATGGCGACGACCAGGGTCTTCTCGCCGACAACCGGGTCGCGGTAGCGGAACTCGCTGGAGAGCTCGACCTCGACGGGGATGCGGCACCAGTGCTCGATCGCGTAGCGGGCGACCTGTCCGGCATAGGAGGCGGTGCCGCAGCCGATCATGATGACCTTGTCGACGGAGCGCAGGACGTGTTCGGGGATGCGCACCTCGTCCAGGGCCAGGCGGCCGTGGGAGTCGATGCGGTCGGCCAGGGTGGCGCCCACGGCGTCCGGCTGCTCGTGGATCTCCTTCTCCATGAAGGTCGGCCAGCCGTTCTTCGTGGCGCGGTCGGAGGAGAAGTCGACCTCGTACGCCTCGCGCTCGACGGGGTTACCCGCGGGGTCAATGACGGTCACGCCGGTCGCCGAGACGACCACGACCTCATCCTGGTCGACCTCGACGGCGCGGTTGGTGTGCTCGACGAAGGCCAGGACGTCGGAGCCCAGGAAGTTCTCCCCATCCCCCAGGCCGATGACCAGCGGGGAGGAGCGGCGGGCCGCGACGATGACGTTCGGGGACTGGGTGCTCAGCACCAGCAGGGTGAAGGTGCCGTGGAGCTGGGCGGTGACGGCGCGCATGGCGACGACCAGTCGGCGCGCCACCTCCTCGTCGGCGCCGGTCAGTCCGGCGACCGCCCCCTGGTACGAGGCCGCCTCGGCCTGGTCGTAGGCGCGTGCCAGCAGGTGGACGACCACCTCGGTGTCGGTCTCGGAGGCGAAGGTCTCGCCGTCGGCGATGAGGGCGGCGCGCAGGGCGTCCGCGTTTTCGATGATGCCGTTGTGGACGAGGGCGAAGCGCCCGTCCGGGCTGGTATGGGGGTGGGCGTTCGCGACCGTCGGGCGACCGTGGGTCGCCCAGCGGGTGTGTCCGATGCCCGCAAACGCGTCGGCCGGAGGCTGCGCGTCGAGCTCTTCGGAGAGGTTGACAAGCTTGCCGAGCGCGCGACGCACGTCGAGGCGATCCGGGGACGCCAGGGCAATACCCGCCGAGTCGTACCCGCGATATTCGAGGCGCGCCAGGCCGCCGAGGACAACCTCGCGACTACGCTGGGACGCCTTGCATGCAATATGTCCAACAATTCCGCACATGTCCCCCATTCCAACACACCAAACCCCTCTTGCGGTCAATAACGTGTGTCGCTTCACGTGGTGAACTAAGTGCGCATGACCACAAACAAGTGGTGCACAATGGGAGCGTGAGCATCACCGAGAGCCCCTCGCCCATCCCATCCCCGGCCTCGTCGAGTGCCTCGTCTGACGAGCAGAACGAGGCCGCCGTGCGCAACGCCCCCAACCCCTACGTGCGCTTCGACCGCCGCGAGTGGGACCGCCTCGCCGATCGCACTCCCCTGCCCCTCACGCAGGAGGACATCGACCGCATCGCCTCTTTGGGCGACCCCATCGACATGACCGAGGTCGACGCGATTTACCGCCCTCTGAGCGCGCTGCTGCAGCTCTACATCGACGGGCGCCGCCGCACCGCCGCCGAACGGCACGCCTTCCTCGGAGAGCCCGAAGGACACTCGACTCCCTTCGTCATCGGCATCGCCGGCTCGGTCGCCGTCGGCAAGTCGACGGTCGCGCGCCTCCTCCAGCTGCTGCTCTCCCGTTGGGATTCCACCCCGCGCGTGGACCTGGTGACGACCGACGGCTTCCTCTACCCGAACCGGATCCTGCACGAACGCTCCCTCATCGCCCGCAAGGGATTCCCGGAGTCCTACGACCGCTCGGCCCTCATCTCGTTCCTGGCCTCGGTGAAGGCCGGCAACCCCCACGCGAAGGCCCCCGTGTACTCGCACGTCACCTACGACATCGTGCCCGACGCCTACATCGACGTGGATCGCCCCGACATCCTCATCGTCGAGGGCCTCAACGTGCTCCAGCCACCGCGCTCGGCACCCGGTTCCATCTCGGTGGCCGTCTCGGACTACTTCGACTTTTCCATCTACGTCGACGCCGACGAAAAGCTCATCGAGCAGTGGTACGTCGACCGCTTCCTCAAGCTGCGCGCGACCGCGTTCTCCCGCGAAGACTCCTACTTCAAGACCTACGCATCCCTCACCGACGACGAGGCCGCATCGACCGCCCACGTCGTCTGGAACGCGATCAACCTGCCGAACCTGCGCGAGAACATCCGACCCACCCGCAAGCGCGCGACCCTCATCTTCACGAAGGGCCCCGACCACCGCGTCGAGTCCCTGTCAATCCGCAAGGACTAACCCCGCCCCGCTCGTAGCGCACGCGAACGAGGCCGCAGCCGGAAAATCCGGCCACGGCCTCGTCTCACGTGGAGCTAACGGTTAGCCGATCCACGCGCCCGAGGGCGCGAAGTGGTACCAGGACCAACCGATGAGTTCCCAACCGGTGGCCATGGAGCCGTTAGAGCGCAGGTAGAACCAGACGGGTCCTTCCTGGTACCAGCCGGTGGTCATCGCACCGTTGGCGCCCAGGTGGTACCACGTGCCGCCGAGGAGCTGCCAGCCGGTGACCATGGAGCCGGAGGGCGACAGGTAGTACCAGGCGCCGCCATCCTTGACCCAACCGGTGCGCATGACGCCGGAGGAGGACAGGTAGAACCAGGTTCCATCGATCTGGGCCCAGCCGGTCGCCATCTGCCCGGTCGTGGGATCGAGGTAGTACCAGGAGCCACGGTCCATGATCCAGCCGTACTGCTGGGCGCCGCTGGAACCGTGGAAGTACCAGTGTCCACCGTCGTAGACCCAGCCCATCTTCAGGTAGCCGCTCGCGTCGAAGCGGTAGGTCTGCCCGTCGATGACGAGGGTCTCGTTGGCCGCGTAGGTGCCGTCAGAGTAGCTGTACCACCAGCCGAAGTAGCCGGACTTCCACTGGCCGGTACGAGGCTGGGGCGCGGGATCCGGGGTCGGAGCCGGGGTCGGGTCCACGGTCGGCTCGGGAGCCGGGGTGGGATCGACGGTCGGCTCGGGAGCCGGGGTCGGGTCCACGGTGGGCTGCGGGTCCGGGGTGGGCTGCGGATCGGGCGTCGGCTGCGGATCCGGGGTGGGGGTCGGATCCTCGATCGTCACCCAGTACAGGAAGCGCGAATCGCCGCCACCAACAGCGTGGAGCACGACCTGCGAGGTCTCGCCCTCGCCGAGTTCGACTTCCTGCGTCGTCTTGTCGGCCGGGTTGACGAGCATCAGGTGCGCGTTCGCGCTCGGCTTCTTGACGGTCAGGGTGATGTCCTGAGCGGTCTCGGCCAGCGAGCCGTTGTCGGTACGCGGGTCGAGGAGGTAGGACGGGTAGTGCGTCTGGCCGGTCAGCGCGTTGACGACCATGAAGCCCTTGGGGGCCGTCGTGGAGTCGCCGAAGATCTCGGCGGACTTGGCGGTCTCCAAGCCCTTCAGCTGCTCGAAGTAGCCGACGACGACGTCGCCGGGCAGGCCGTCGTTGACGGAGCCGACGTTGGTCACGGACATGTCAACCAGGCCGACGGCCTCGTTGGCGGCCTTGGCCTCGTCGCCGGAGGCGAAGTCACCGTACTTGTAGCCACTCAGCGAGGGAGCCTCGCCGCGAGCCGCGTACTGGCCGGGCTTGTAGGCGACGAACGTGGAGTTCATGGCCTTCGTGTAGTTACCGATGTAGGTGACGTTGCCGAAGATGTTGGAGAACTCGTAGAACGAACGCGTGGGCGCACCGTCGTGGTCGATGATCGAGGAGCGGTCGTAGCCGTTGTACTCCATGCGGAACAGGCCGAACCACTTCTGGCCGGTCGCCAGGCCCAGGGAGGGCACGATCGACTTTTCGGAGGCGGACACGTTGGCGTCCCAGTTGTAGTCCAGGTACTGGCCGTACAGGATCGGGCTGGAGCCGTCACCGGTGAGGCCCTTGAGGCCGTATTCGCGCTGCTTCTTCCAGGTGTTGGTGTTGAGCAGGTCCATGACGACTCGGCTCGGAGCCGGGCCACCGTTGGCGCCCCAGTAGTACTTGTCCCAGCTGAGCAGGTCGGGCTTGGCGTTCTCGACGTAGTAGCTCAGGTTGGTGTCGCGGTACCAGGAGGGGTCGTCCCAGGAGTTGGCGTGGACGACGGCGCCGGGGATGTTCTGCTTGGACCAGGAGAACCAGTTCTTGAAGCACTCCGACTCGACGCGGTTGAATCCGCCCTCATCGCCGTACTGAATGTCGACCAGCGTGGACGCGTAGGGCTTCATGTACTCATTCATGAAGTCATGCGGATCACCCGCGTTGCACATGCTGTTCTTGCCGTTGGGGGCCTTGGCGAGAGCCCACGGCGCGCCCTTGCCCAGGGACTCCATCATGGGGGTGTTGAACATGGGCAGGTCGTAGAACATGGGGAATGCGCCGCCCGTGAGGTCGCGCTCGTTGGCGTCGAAGCCGCCGCGGCCGTAGCCCTCAGAGGGAACCCACGCGGGCATCATGACGCCGTACTGCAGCGCGAGGGCCTGGGCGCGGTTGACGCCCCACTTGCCGTCACCGGGGTTGAAGCCGGAGTAGCGCTCGTACATGGAGTTGTCGACAGCGGGAGCGACGGGGGTCTTGCCGGCGGGCAGGCCCCACACCTCGACGTCGTTGAAGGTCACCGCGGTGGCGATGTTCTGCGGGGTCTGGGGCTCGGTCTCGTCGTTCATCCAGATGCGGATGTTCTTGGCGAGGTGATAGGCGTTGAAGTCCCAGTACCACAGGCCGCGCGCGTCGCGCGTGAGCGAGCCGTGGGTGACGATGGTCTTCCATTCGCCGCCGTCGGCCTCCTGAACGGCGATGGCCACGGAGTTACCACCGTGCCATCCCTGGACGCCGGCGGGCAGGGTCGGGGTGCCCCAGCCGTTGACGCGGTGCACGTAGCGAGCCTCGCCCAGGTGCAGCTCGATGCCGGTGACGCTGCTCGACCATTCATTCGCACGAACGAGCGGATCGGAGGTCCACGTCGTTGTCGGGTCGAGGTCGGTCAGGGCCGCGTTGTCGGCCTCGGTGCCGCCGTTCGCCTGAGCGGTCGCGGGGATCATCACGTTGCCGCGGAAGTCGGTGTCCACCTTGGTGATGTTGACGACGTAGGTCGCCTCCTTGCCGTCCTTGGTCACGGTGGCGGTGATGACGTTCAGGCCGGTGGTGAGGTCGAGGTTGGACACGCGCCCATCGGCATCCGGGGTCGCGCCGTTGATGGTGACGGTGGCACCGTCGACCGCGCGGATACGGGCCGAGACGGTCTTCGCGTGGTAGTAGCCGGTGGCCGTGTAGGTGTGCGTGCCGGGGGCAAAGTCAACGGGCTTGCCGGGCTCGCCGTAGGGCAGCTGGTCGATGACGAAGTCAACGACGAGGTCGGACGCGCCCGATCCCTGCTCGGGGGCATCGGGGTGGGGCACGACGGGGCGGGTTGCTTCGTGGTTGCCGCCGGTGTCCTCATTGCCGTAGGAGGTGATGGCGTTACCGTCGGCATCGCAGGGCAGGAGCTTGATGTCGGACAGCGCCATGTCCTTCTTGCCGGGGGCGAGGGAGCGCAGGCCGGTCAGAGCGAAGACGCGCTTCGTGGTCGCCGGGAAGGTGACGTACTGTTCCTTGTTTCCGAACTGAAGGTCGCTTCCGTGCTTGACCTCGGTGCCGCCTTCCCACTTTCCCGCGGCGACGTTGGTCTTCCAGTCGGCGAAGGAGGCTTCGGCGGCGGGGTTACCGGGATCCTCGTCGAAGGCAAACACGCGGTATTCGCCGGGGAACTGGTCGTTGCCCAGGGTCGAATCGTAGGTGGGGCGCGGGGTCAGGCCGAGGCCGCAGACCTTGGTGCCGGGCGTAGGGTTCTCGACGGCGAGGGCGTGCGGGTATTCGTCGAGGCCGCCCTTCCACTTGGTGGTCCAGAAGGTCTTGGTCGCGTCGGTACGGGTCGTGTCGTCGTCGACGAGGGCTGCGATCGTGCCGTTGGGGGCGCTTTCACCGACCTTCTCTTCGGAGGTCGCCCACAGGACGGTCGGGTGATACGGGGTTTCGGCGGCGGCGACGGCCGCGGCGGGTGCGAGGCCAAGCATGGTGGCCGCAAGAATCGGGGCTCCGAGTGCACCGATGATGGGTCTAGTCCCCATGAGTTTAACTCCTTCGTCAGTATGGGGGTGGTGGCTGGGATCGGCCGTTAGACGGCCACAAATCCACAATACCTAACACGTGTTAGTTATTTGTGAAAAAACCTCCTTTTAGGTAGAGAAGATCCCCGCGGGCGCGAGGGGCACCCGCGGGGATGAGGATCAGAACTTCAGACCGCCGTCTTCGATGCCGCGGAAGAAGAACTTCTGGCTGAAGGCGAAGACCAGCACGACGGGGATCATCGCCACGACGGCGCCGGCCAGCACGAGCTGGTAGGTGACGCCCTGGGGCGAGTTCTGGATGGCCGTCAGCGTCAGCATCAGCGTCTGCTTATTCGGGTCCGGCAGCATGAGCAGCGGGAAGATGAAGTCGGACCAGGCCCCGATAAAGGACGTGAGGCCGACGACCGTCAGGGTACCGCGCACCTGGGGCAGGAAGATCGACCAGAAGCGACGCAGTTCGCCCGCGCCGTCGATCAGGGCAGCGTCCTCGATCTCGTCGGGGATGCCCATGAACGCGGCGCGCATCATGAGGATCTGGAACGGGCCGATCATGGCCACCATCCACACGCCGGGGAGCGTGTTGTACAGGTCCAGCTGCACCATCATCTTGAACAGCGAGAGCATGATCGACTCGAAGGGGAAGATCATGGCGGACAGGACCACGAAGTACATGATGTTGCGCCCGGTCCACCCGCGCCTCGACAGCATGTACCCGCCGATGCACGACAGGACGACGTTCGAGGTGACAGTCAGGGCCGCAAGAATCGCGGAGTTCTTGATGGACAGCAGGATGTTGGTCCGCTCGAAGAGGACGTAGAAGGAGTCCAGCGACCACTGCTGTGGCAGCATGGTCGCGCCCTGACCGAAGACGGATTCACCGGGGGCCTTGAAGGCCGCCATAAGGGGCAGCACGAGGGGGCCGACCAGGATGAGGGCGACGACGACGAGGAGAGCGTAGCGGGCGATGAGGGCGCCGCCGCGCATCTGACGCGAGGCAACGTTGCGCCCCTGGCGCTCGAGTCGGCGCTCCTTGCGCCACTGGGCGAAGCGCTCACCAAAGGTCGCGGCGCTCGAAGTTGCGGTACTCATGAGTCTTCAGCCTTCCTCTGCAGGCTCTGCGAAGCAATGATGAAGCCGAAGGTGATGAGGAACAGGCAGACCGAGGCGGCATCGCCCTGTCCCAGAGATCCGAAGGTCGGGTCGACGATTCGGTCTCGGATGTACATCGTGAGGGTCTTCGTGGGCGAGGCGGAGCCACCCAGCAGGTAGACCTCGGTGAAGATCTTGAGGCAGCCAATCGTCGTCAGGGTGGCGACGAGGAACATCATGACCTTGACGCCCGGAACGGTGACGGTCAGGAAGCGACGGATCGGTCCGGCGCCGTCTAGTTCGGCGGCCTCGTACAGCGACTTGTCGACGTTCGCGAGGGCCGACAAGTACAGGATCATGTAGTAGGGCAGGCCCTGCCACAGGGTGATGATCATGGCGCAGAAGAGGATTAGCCACTGATTCGACAGGAACGGCACGGGGTCCAGGCCCCAGGACGCCAGCATGTTGTTGATGGGTCCGCGCTGGTCGAGAAGGTAGCGCCACGCGAGCGAGATGACGACCAGCGAGGAGATGGCCGGCAGGTAGTAGAGGGCGCGGAAGAAGCCAATGCCGGGCACGTGCGACTTGACGAGGAGGGCCAGCAGCAGCGGCAGGAGCACCATGAGCGGGACGACGCAGACCGCGTAGATGAGGGAGTTCGTCAGCGACTGCCAGAACTCGGGATCCGACAGCACCGCGGTGTAGTTGTCGATGCCAACGAAGCGACCGATGCGTCCCATCGGCTTGGTCTTCGTGAACGACACATAGACGGTCGTGATGAAGGGGTAGATGTAGAAGGAGATGACCGCGAGGACCGGGAGGGTCACCCACAGCCAGGGAACCCAGCCCGGGCGGAATCGGGCGGCGCCATTGAGGGAGCGCGCCTGTGCGCTCTTACGTATCGGCATACCAAAGTCCTTTTTCAGGGGTGCGCGGGGTCGTGAGCCGGCGGCCCGACGCTGGGCGAGGAATGCGTCGGGGGCCGAGGCCAGGCCTCGGCCCCCGAGCGGTCAATCAGTCTCCGAGAGCCTTGAGCTTCTCGTTCATCTGATCCTGAGCGGTCTTGAGGGCGGTCTTGGGATCGACCTCACCGCGGATGGCCTTGTTGACGTTCTCAATGAGGGCGTCCTTCACGGCGCCGGTCGCGTAGAAGACGTCGGTGTAGGCCTCGGCGTCCTTGGCGGCCTTAGCGGCCTCCTCGTAGGCGGCCTTGAAGACCGGGTCGTCGGCGATCTCCGGCGGGTTGGCGACGAGCTTGTCGAGGGCGTCGGTGGCAGCCGGGAAGATGATGGCGCCGCCGTCGTGCGTCCAGGCGTACTCGTTCTCAGCGTTGGTGATCCACTCGGCGAACTTCATGGCCAGGGGGGCGTTCTGCGTGGTGACCGAGACGCCGATGTACTGGCCTTCGAAGACGGGCTTGATGCCGGGGTTGGTCGGGAACGGGCCGACGCCGGTGTTCTGGTAGACCGTCTCGTTGTTCTTCTTGACGGACTTGAGGAACGAGGCGTTGGGCGTACCGAAGGCGAGGTTGCCGTCGGTGTAGGCCTTGCCCGGGTCGGGCTCGCCGGTCAGGGAGTCCTTCGGGATGGCGCCGGAGGCGTAGAGCTCGGAGAGCTTGGTGACGTAGTTGATCGCAGCCTCGTTGTCGGCGAAGTCGAAGGCGGTCTTGTCGGCGTTGAGCAGGTTGACGCCCATGCCGTGCAGCTGAGCGATCATGTACCACTCGGGCGAGCCGTAGATGCCGTAGTCTCCCTGTCCGTCGGCACCGACCTTGGCGGCATCCTCGAACAGCTCATCCATGGTCTTGGGCGGCATGTTCTCGTCGAGACCAGCGCGCTTGAAGACCTCCTTGTTGTAGGTGGTGATGTAGGGGCCGAAGTACCAGGGCAGAGCCGTGTGGTGGTCGTTCGCGCCGAGGGCGGTGGAGTCCCAGATGGACTTCACGAACTTGTCACCGATGCCGGGGGCCTTGACGTCGTAGTCCATGAGGAGGTTGGACTTGGACAGGGCGAGGATGGTGGAAGAGGGAACGTTGATAACGTCCGCCATCTTGCAGTTCGAGGCCTGAGCGGTCACGGTCTGGTCGAACTCGGCGCCGCCGCCCTGGTCGGTCCAGTTGATCTTGACGCCGGGGTTGGCATCCTCGAATTCCTTGATCTTGGCCTTGAAGAAGTCGCCGAAGTCGTTCTGCAGACCCTGGGTCTGGAACGTGATCTCGCCTTCGACCTTCGAGGTGTCGATCTTCGAGTCGTCAAGGTTGCCCGCAGGGATGTCGCACGCGACATCGGGCTCGGGGATGGAACCGGCCGCGGTCGAACCGCCGCTCGAGCTGTCGGAGCTAGAGCCACCAGGGTTGCAGGCAGCCAGGCCGAGGGTGCTGAACATGGCGAGGGCGACAACGCCTGCAGCCATCTTCTTCTTCAACATGCGAAACCTCCATTGGTCCGTTCTTGTTGGTCGATCGATGGGATCGAGTCACTAACTATCTCGTGTTAGTTGATGTCTGAATCATAGCGGCCTGTGACGCTTCGCGCATCATTTGCCAACAACTTTGCGCATCGTTATCAAGCCGCAACATAACAGGTTGGAGCTTAATCACCCCCAACCTGGGCAATTACGAATGTCAGGTCCGTATCGCGCATACAACCGGCGAACTCGGGCCGAGAGTCAGGCCCGCACGAACGCGTCCCGATGCCGTCCTGGAATGCGTCCAGCCACAGGAACGTACGCTCACTGTCAGGCAGGTCCTCCCAGTGTGAGGCCGCGGCCAATTCACGCTCACTCCACGGCGAGGCGCTCCAGCCCAGGGACGAGGTCGGCACGACGAGGAGGTCGCCCGCCTCGCCGTGCAGACGGAGGGCTTCGAGGTCGAGGCGCTGCCCGCCTTCCTGGGGGCGCACGCTGACATCCCAGAGCTCGCGCACGGGGGCGTACCCATATCCGCGAGCGCCGCTCACCCGCATGTCGGAGTATCCGATGAGGGTGTCGCCGAGCCACGAGGCTTCCCAGTTCGATCCGGGCATCTCGATGCGCACGCCGAGGCGCGGGACGCGCTCGGGCCAGGCTCCGTAGGGCGCGACGCGGGCAGACACCGACAGTGCCGGGGTCTCCCCCAGCAGCACGGGACGATATTCCCAGGTGAGGGTGACGCCAAACTGTACGACAGGCGGGGCCCAGCGCTCGACGACGCGCTGGCAGGCGCCTTCCTCCTCGATGGATACGAGGCGTCGGCGCAGCAGGTGCAGGCGAGCCTGCTCCCAGCGGGCTGCGTGCGAAGTTCCATGCTCGCCGCGCCCGACCCCGAGGGGCCCGAGGTCGGCCTCGTCAATCCCCCAGTAGTCGACGGGGCCGCGCCCGCGGTCGTTGTCGGTGGGGGCTCTGAAGACGCTGAGGTCGACGCTCACGGGCATGGTGCCGATCCGCGCGAGGCGCCCGCGCGCATCAAGCGCGTACGGGGCTACCACGTCATCGTCCGAGCGGACGGCCGAGACGGGGGCGCCGAGGAGCGCGCGCAGTCGGGCCTCATCTGGGCCATGTCCGCGCGAGGACTCGATAGCCTTCGCGAGGGCCGGAGCATCCGGGGCCATCGCCTGAACCCACGACCAGGTGCCGGCGTAGGGGCGCGAGAGGGCATCGATCAGGCCGTCACACACGAAGCTACCATCGTGGACTTCCTCGCCGAAGTCACCGCCGTAGGACAGCGCGCGACGCCCGTCCGGGAGTGTGCGCCACAGGGCGTGGTCGCGCCATTCCCACACGAAGCCGCCGGCATGGCGGGGGTGGCCCATCTGCGCGGCGTAGGCGGCGGCGTTTCCGGGGCCTGTTCCCATCGCGTGCAGGTATTCGCACATGATGTAGGGGGCGCGGCGAATGCGCTCGCGCGCGGCGTCGTCAACCCGCGCGGCGACGTGCGTGGGGACGGCGACCTCGGCGTGAGGATCGCTCTCGTCGAGGACGGCGGCAACCTCCTCCAGGGTCGGGTACATGCGCGAGTAGATGTCCGTGTATTCGAGGCCGTGGTCGCCCTCGTAGTGAACGATCGCCCGGGAACCCGTGCGCTCGTGGACCCAGCGCGCACAGTCGACCAGGTTCGCGCCGGTGCCGGACTCGTTGCCAAGGCTCCAGCTCATGATCGAGGGATGGTTCTTGTCGCGCTCGAAGGCGCGGACCGTGCGATCCATGTAGGCATCGGCCCAGCGCGGGTCGTCGGAGGGATTGTTGATCCACTCCCCCGCGCCCTCGAACCCATGCGTTTCGATGTCGCCTTCGAGCATGACCCACAGGCCGATCTCGTCGGCCAGGTCGAGCAGGCGGGGGTGGGGCGGGTAGTGGGAGGTACGGATCGCGTTGATTCCCATGGACTTCATGAGGGCGAGGTCCTCGCGCGCCCAGGCCTCGTCAAACACGCGCCCCTCGGCGGCGCGCACCTCGTGACGGTTAACCCCGTTGAGGGTCAGGGGCTCGCCGTTGGCCATGAGGACGCCGTCCTCGATGGACACGCGACGGAAGCCGATGCGCAGGCACCGCTCCCCCGCGTCGAGGCCTTCCGAGCCCTGGACGCTGACGCGCGCTTCATAGAGGGCTGGGTCCTGCGCGCTCCACGGGCGCACGCTGCCCACTTCGATGCGCCCGCTGCGGTAGCGGCCGTCCTGGCCGCGTTCGAGCGAGCAGGCGAACGACCAGAGGCCGTCGATGCTGAGGTGCCCGGACAGATGCGCCTCCTGGGCGCCGAGCACCCGGGCTTCGATGGTCACATAACCCACCCCGGCCTCGTAGTCGGTGTCGATCCACAGGTCTTCGATGGCTCCGGGAGCGAGGCGACGCAGGCTCACCGAGCGGAAGATGCCGGGCAGCCACCACTGATCTTGATCCTCGAGGTAGGAGCCGGGGCTGAACTGGTGCACGCGCACGGTGATCGTATTGACGCCGGGGTGCACGGCCTCGGTCACGTCGAACTCGTGGGCGAGGCGCGAACCGCGAGCCATGCCGATCCACGCGCCGTTCACCCACACGGTGGCTTGACTTTCAACGCCGTCAAAACGCAGGCGAATGTGGCCACCCTGCCAGTCGGCGGGGAGTTCGAAGGTGCGGCGGTAGTCGCCGACGGGGTTGTCGTCGGGCGGGAACGGCGGGTCGACCGGGAAGGGGAAGTCGACGTTGGTGTAGGCGGGGCGACCCCAGGCGCCATCGCCGCGCAGGACCCAGTGGCTGGGCACGTCGATCTCGGACGCGTCGCCGGCGGGAGCGGGTTCATCCCAGGGCTGCTCAACGTTGACGAAGGGCGCGGGGTCGGTGCCGTGATAGGCGAAGCTCCACATGCCATCGAGGCTGAGAACCCCACAGTCGTCAGCGAGGTGCGCGCGCGGAGGCACAAGCGCGCCCGCGCCGGGAGCATAGGAAGGTAGTATCGATATCACGTCTCTGTGCCTTTCGGATGTCGTCATCGAAACTCCGATCGTCAGAGATAAGACTAACACGTTATAGTTGTTGTGTTTCAACGAAACGCAACCGAGGATTGGGAGCCTTGCATGGAGCGCGCAACCCGGGCCGACGTCGCCCGCGCGGCAGGCGTCGCACCGTCAACTGTCTCGCTCGTCCTCAACGGACGAGGCCGGGACGTGAAGATCGCGCCCGCCACCATCGATCGCGTCAAGCAGGCCGCACGCGAACTCAACTACATCCCCAACGCGGCTGCCCGGTCGCTGCGCCGCGGCAAGTCCCACCTCATTGCTCTCCTCATGGCCGAACTGCCGGACGACCCCTTCGTGCCCGTCGTCCACACGGTCCTCACGACCGCGATGATCGACATTCAGCGCCACGGCTACCTGCTCCTCCCACTCTTCCAGTCCGGCGACGGAGCCTCAGACGCCGAGGTCATCCGCGGGGTCCTGGGCGACACGCAGCTGGCCGGCATCATCCGCGAGACCACGTCGGCCGAGGCCTTCACCTCGCGCCTGCTCGCCAATCTCGGCATCCCCGTCGTCGCCATGTCGATGATCGAGGCCAACCCCACCGGATCAGAATCCTCCCTGATCCGCATCGACGAGGGTGCCGGCGTACGCGACGTTCTCTCAGACTGCGCGCTCGTGGATCCGTCGACCGGCACGGGTCAGGGGCGCGCCGTATTCCTGGCTGGCCCGAACACGAACCACGCGCGCCAGAACCCAATCGCGAGCGCGTTCGGCACGAAGTTCACCCTCTACTCACTGCCCGACTGGGAGCCCACCACGGCCTACCAGGCCGCACTGCGCCTCCTCGACGAAGACCCGTCAATCTCGCTGATCGCCCTGGCCGACGACTCGCAGGCCCCCGGCGTCTTCCAGGCCGCCGCAGACCTGGATCTGTCAGTACCCCGCGACCTGTCGATCCTCGGCTTCGGCAATCAGGACCACCGCAGCGCCTCCTCGCTCGGCCTCACGACGGTCGAATGGCCCCTCAAGGAAATGACCGAGGCCGCCGTCTCCTCGATCATCAACGTGATCGAGGGCCGATCCCCCATGACCGATGTTCACCCCAGCGCATCCATCGACAAGGAGGCCCCGGACGGTACCCCGATCGCGACGATCCCGACGCGCCCGGTGTGGCGCTCGTCGGTCGCCAGGCGCGCTTAGGGCGGCGTACTTCCCCGCCGCGTCGGCAGTCGCGAGCTTATTCCCCCGCCCAGACTTCGCTCCGGGAACTGCGTGTCTCTTGCACCGGATTCCCCACACGCGGACACCGGGACTGCCGCTACAGTGGCCCCATGGATCCCGAATATGTCTTCAATAAGTCCCTGCCCTATCTAACGGGCAAGCTGGAAGATGCCGGCCTCACGGTTCAGATTGGCTTCAACCGAACCGAGGGCACGATATTCCTCTTACTGAATGATTCCGTGAAGTGCAGCATTCACGCACTCATGACCAACCTGATATCTGCGGAACCGGATGCGCACCGCGATCTGATGGATCCGTGGGTCCCCTACCTTATCGAGCGGACACGCATCGGGGAAACCATCCTGAACAATCCCGACGAGCTGCGTCGACTCATACGCACCCTGTTCTGCGCTGGGGACGCTGCCGCACACCCTCACCTTTCTTACGCTCGCAAATTCCCCGACGGACTCGCGCTGACACTCAGTCTCGACTGCGAGACCCCCCAGTTCAGGCTGATCGATGAGCAGCTGGCTCAGTGCTCGATGAGCGTCGACGAGCTCTTCGACTACGCGCAAATGAATACCGACAACGTCCCCATCGAGCACATCGGGCAGTACGGGCCGTTCACCTGCCTGTCGGCTCAGTCCGCGTTCGTCACGGCGAAGGTCGCGAACATGCGCGAGCTCATGTCGCGTTTCCTCATTGATGCGCCGCACGGCCTGTTCTTTATGGTCCCGGCGAACCACATGATCTGTTACGCCCCCGCCGACCCCGCGAACATCTCGGAACAGCTCGCAACCCTCGCAGACTTTAGCCGACTCCCCGTCATCGCTACGATCATGCAGGACCCGGACGCCGTTCTGAGCCGCAACATCTTCTACTATTCGCCGGAAGGAACATACGAGACGATCACACAGGACGACGATCCGGCCCTCGAGGAGTTCTTCACGAATCCACACATCGACGCAGAAACACGCCGTACCTGCATCGAGCAGTACCTCTCCCCCTCCCCCGCTTTCCGGGCGCGATTCGCGTTGCCCTAGTCGCCCGACCGACACGAGGGACACATCGGAGGATCCTCGACACGACGCAGGGAGGGGCGGATGCCAGCTGGCATCCGCCCCTCCCTCACACTTGCGCCTCGCGCCGGGTGCCTCCCACGCGCTCACAAAATGCGGGAGCGACGCCCGGCGGCGCTATTACTCGCCAAGGTCGCAGGCCCGGTAGATGTTGGTCAGCATGGCCAGGCGCTGCTCGAGGGACGCGTCCTTGGGCACGCACACCTTGGCACCGAGGTAGTTGGCACCGCCGGCGATAGCAGCCTTGGCACAGCGAGCGATCTCAGCCTCGTTCATGAGCGAGGTCGGCTCGTCCGCCTGCGCGGGCAGGTGACCGTCGATCCAGGAGTAGCCGTACTGGGTTTCCTCCGGGCCTGCGCCCGAGAAGATGATGCCGTCCAGGACGCCGCGCTTGCCGGCCTCGAGCACGTGCTCGTAGGCGGTGTCCGCGCTGCGGCCTTCCACGGCGGAGCGGCCCCAGTTGAGGTGAATACCGATGCCGGCCTCGGAGACGATGTCGATCTCGGATTCGAGGGAGAGGAAGCCCTTTTCGGGGTTCTGCTCGGGGATGTACTTGTCGCAGTGCTCGATGACGAGCGTCGCCCCGCACCAGTCCCAGGCGGCCACCTCGGCGAGCGAACGCTTGAAGGCGTCCACCTGCGCCAGGCGCGTGGGAGCCGAGTGCAGCTGCACGCGGGCGACCAGCTGGCGCCCAGCTCGCTCACACAGGGCGGCGAGGTCGTCGCGCAGCGCGCGGGTGAAGTCGAGAGCGGCGGCGCGTCCGGCCTCGTCGGGCGAGGCCAGGCCGAAGTTCTCGTTCTTCCATACGTTCTGCATGGTGCCGGGGATCGCTGTGATCGTGTTGAAGTCCCAGTGGGCGGCCAGGTGGCTGGCCAGGACCTCACCCTGGGTGGCGAGCTGCCCCGGGTAGGGGATCTCAACGCCGCTCACCCACGGCTGATCCGCGAGGAGTCGGTAGTAGTCAGCTTCCAGCTCCGGTGCCGGATGCGACGCGTACGCGCCAAGGATGAATGGGAGTGCCATAATAGTTGCCCTTCTACGATGAAATTGTCGCACGGATCACCAGAACGAACATACTCCTATTTCGTGCATGTGCGCAGCGAAGCCGAGACACACAGCTCAGTAATCGATGCATAATGTGATTGTCGAAAAACCGATGGCGCAGATCGCAGGTGAATCATGTCCGAAGAAACACACCAAAAAAGTAGCCAGCACGGCTCCGCTCTCCTTGGCTGCATCATCATCATTGCAACCGCTTTTGGCATTTATAGCTGCTCAACACATTCTCTACGTTCCTCGAGCCCCACCAACGACAAATCCGCACAACAGGCAGCTCCAGGAACCGTTCCAACGGACATCGCAACACGCAAGCATGCGCCAAAAAACGGTGAATGCGCTGTGAAGATTGCGCGTCTCGCCCTCGAGCACGGAGGCGAGTTCCTCTGGTGGGGTGAGGAAACCTTCGACACTCAAAATGATGATGGCGGACGCAATCTCCAGGGAAACATTTACTGGCAGCAAGACGGAGAAATGAAAACACGCGCCTACACCTGCGACATTGACTCCGCTGGCCTACTCAAACGAAGCAGCTGGCTCGGAGACAAGTAGTTCTTGCAGCCTACTCCCCTAGCATTAGTCACCAGAACACCAGACAGAAAAGGCTCATCCTCCCACCACTAGGCCCCGGCAGGCGGCCTCGTCCGTTGACCACGCATACGCAGAGGGCGGGCACCAGCCGGTGCCCGCCCTCTGCGTATGTCTCTCAGATGCTCACAGCGCCAGGTTCTCCTTGACGACGTCCGCCAGGGAAGCAGCGACTGAGTCGGCTTCTTCCTGCGTGGCGGCCTCGACCATGACGCGCACGAGCGGCTCGGTGCCCGAGGGACGCAGGAGCACGCGGCCGGTATCACCCAGGCGGGCCTCGGCGGCAGCCACGGCCTCGGCGACGACCTCATTCGTCGATGCGGCAGCGCGGTCCACGCCGCCCACGTTGATGAGGGTCTGCGGCAGGCGCTGGATGAAGGAGGTCAGATCGGCCAGCGAACGGCCGGATTCCTTCACCATGCGCGAGACCAGGAGCGAGGACAGAATGCCGTCACCGGTGGTCGCGTGATCGCGGGCGATGATGTGGCCGGACTGCTCGCCGCCGAGGCAGTAGCCGGATGCCAGCATCTCCTCGAGCACGTAGCGGTCGCCCACGCCGGTCTGCACGGTGTTGATGCCGGCCTCGCGCATGGCGATCAGCAGGCCCAGGTTGCTCATGACAGTGACGACGAGCGTGTCCTTGGCGAGGGCGCCGCGCGCCTTGGCGTTGACGGCCAGCGCACCCATGATCTTGTCACCGTCGATGAGGTTGCCCTCGTGGTCGACGGCGAGGCAGCGGTCCGCGTCTCCGTCGTAGGCGACGCCGAAGTCGCAGCCGGCCTCGACAACGGCGGCCTGCAGGGACTCGGGGTGCGTGGAACCCGCGTGCAGGTTGATGTTGCGGCCGTCGGGAGACGCGTTGATGACGGTGATGTCGGCGCCGAGCTCGCGGAAGACGGCCGGGCCAAGCTCCGAGGCCGCGCCGTTCGCGCAGTCGATCGCGATCTTCATGCCGCGCAGATCGGTGCCGATCGCCTCGACGAGGTGCGCAATGTAGGAGTCCTTCGCCCACGCGTGATCAGCGTTGATCTCGCCGACTGCCTCGCCGGTGGGGCGATCCCACTCGGTGTTCAAGAGGGCCTCGATCTGGTCCTCCACGGCATCGGCAAGCTTGTAGCCGCCGTGCGCGAAGAACTTAATGCCGTTATCGGGCATCGGATTGTGGGAGGCGGAAATCATGACGCCGAGGTCAACGGTGTCCTCGGTAGCCGTCAGATGCGCGACAGTGGGCGTGGTGACGACGCCGATGCGGGTCACGTCCATGCCGGCGCTGGCAAGGCCCGCTGCGAGGGCGTGATCGAGGAACTCGCCCGAAATACGCGTATCGCGTCCGATGATCGCGCGGGGCTTCGAACCGTCCGCACGTCGGGAACCGCCGAACTGGCGGGCGGCCGCCTCGCCGAGCTGGAGCGCGAGATCCGCGGTGATGTCAACGTTCGCCAGTCCTCGCACGCCATCGGTGCCGAACATCCTAGGCATATTGTCTCCGTTCAGTGGGTCATACGACTGGTCTAAGGGTACCGCGTTCGCGCCCACTCATTTTCACGAGGCCGTGGCCCGGACAGTGTCGGCGCTCACATCGCGGGCGGTGTTGACAGGAACAAAAAGGCCGCGCCCCGCAGATGCGGGGCGCGGCCAACAGAAAATGTGCTGAATGAAATCAGCGCTTCGAGAACTGCGAAGCCTTGCGGGCCTTCTTGAGGCCTGCCTTCTTACGCTCGGTGGCGCGGGCATCGCGGGTCAGGAAGCCAGCCTTCTTGAGGGCCGGACGGTTCGCGTCGCGGTCGATCTCGTTGAGGGCACGCGACACGCCGAGGCGCAGGGCGCCGGCCTGGCCGGAAATGCCGCCGCCGTTGATGCGGGCGATGACGTCGAAGCGGCCGTCAATGTCGAGCAGCACGAAGGGGGACTTCACCAGCTGCTGGTGCAGCTTGTTGGGGAAGTAGTCCTCAAGGGTGCGACCGTTGATGGTCCACTTGCCGGAGCCGGGGACCAGGCGAACGCGGGCGACGGCCTCCTTGCGGCGGCCCAGGCCCGCGCCGGGCGCGGTGATGGACTGACCGGCGCCGGCGGGAGCCGACTCGGTCTCGGACGTGTAGGAGCTGGGGACGACTTCCTCGTCCAGCTCAGCGGAAACGATGGTCTCAGCCACGGTTCTCCTCAGGGTCAAAGGCGTTCAGCGACCAAAGGTCACTGAGCCACCTGGGTCAGTTCGTAGGGAACCGGCGACTGGCCGGCGTGGGGGTGCTCCGGGCCAGCGTAAACGTGCAGCTTCTTGAACTGCGCGCGGCCGAGGGAGTTGTGAGGAAGCATGCCCTTAACGGCCTTCTCGACGGCGCGCTCAGGCGTCGCAGCGAGAAGGTCGCGGTAAGCGGTCGCGGTCAGGCCACCGGGACGACCGGAGTGACGGTAGGCCATCTTCTGGTCGAGCTTCTTGCCGGTCAGAGCGACCTTGTCCGCGTTGATGATGATGACGTAGTCGCCCATGTCCATGTGAGGGGCGAACGTCGGCTTGTGCTTCCCACGGAGGAGGGCAGCGGTCTGGGCTGCCAGGCGACCGAGGACGACGTCGGTGGCGTCAATGACGTACCACTTCTTGTCCGCGTCCCCAGGCTTGGGTGAATAGGTGCGCACGGGCGTAACCTTCAATTCTTGTTGGTCATGGGACGCCGCGCCGGTTTTTCCGGGGGCATCCGCGATGAAACGGTTCGCGCGAGGCGTCGGCGAGCGCTCCTAGCGAGTGGGAGACACTAGGTACTCTGCTGACGCACAGCACTAGCCATATTATCTGTGCTCAGCCCGGTGGTCAAAGCGCGGCGAATACTGTGTCACATTCCTCAGCCGTCGTCGCCGCAGCACGTGTCGCGCCTGGCCCGGGCCTGCTCGGCCCGCGCGCCCCACTGCGAGGGATCGGGATACTCCACGCCCTCCAGGGTAAGCCCGTGTGCGGGGGCGATCGGCGCAGCCTCGGAGCGGGACCGGGCCCGCAGGATCTGTGCCGGGTAGTCGACGTCGCGCGCGCCCGAGCCCACCAGGAGCAGCGCCCCCACCAGGGAGCGGACCATCGAGTGGCAGAACGCATCCGCCTCGACTCGGAAGACGAGGGCCCCCTCAGCGTCACGCTCGGCGCGCAGAATACGCAGGGTCCGGATCGTCGTGGCTCCCTCGCGCGGCCGGCAGAACGCGAGGAAGTCGTGTTCCCCAAGGAGGGCGGCCCCGGCCTCGTTCATGGCAGCCTCATCGAGGGGTTCTTCGACCCAGAGGCGATCCCAGCGCCCGAGAGGCTCAGGACGGTCGGATACCCGGTAGGCGTAGGAGCGGCCGAGGGCGGAAAATCGCGCGTCGAAACTAGGGTCGACCACTGCGGCCGAGTAGATGCGCACGTCGCAGGTGCCGCGCGCGGCAGCAAGGTCGCGGCCACGAGCACGCTCGCCGTAGCGGCCAGAGAGGATCTTGTTGAGTCGGCGGACAATCGCCGAGGCCACGGCCTGCTCGTCGGACTCCCCTCCCCTGGGCGACAGCCGTGCCCAGGCGGCCTCGGAAATGTCCGCGTGACAGACCTGGTGACGCGCATGAACCCCCGCGTCGGTACGGCCGGCGACCGTCGTCACGACGTCTTCGCGCGAGGCCATGGCCAGCGCCGCCTCGACCTCACCCTGGACGGTACGCAGTCCGGGCTGAGCGGCCCAGCCACGAAAGTCGGTGCCGTCGTAGCCCAGGTCGAGGCGCAAGCGCCGCGCGCTCACAGCTCCCACGCCCGAACGCCACCGATGATGCCCGCGTCGTTGGGCACGACGATGACGTCATCGCCCATGAGGCGCAGGTTCGAGGCCGTGATGCGCTTGGAGTTGCCGCCGCCCAAGTAGAGGCGGTCCCACATGTACATGGGGCGCAGGCCATCCACCACGCGACGGACACGGCGCGACCAGTGCACGTCACCCAGGCGCAGGCGCTCGTGCTCGCCGATGTAGTCGTCATAGGTCAGGCCCCAGCGAACCGGCCCCTGAGAGACCTCGACGTGGGGCGCAAGCTGGCCGCCGTCAAACACCGCGTTACCGAGGCCCGTTCCCAGGGTGATGATCATTTCGAGGCCGCGTCCCGTGATCGCGCCAGCGCCAGCGACCTCGGCGTCGTTCAGGACCTTGGTGGGCAGGCCGAGGGCCCCTTCGATCGCGCGGCCCATATCAAAGTGGTCCCACCGCTCGACCAGCTCGGGCAGCACGCGCGAGCGCGGCCCATCGCGGGTGATGTAGTGAGGGGTCGCGATGACAACTCCGTGGCGGATCATGCCCGGCATACCCATCGTCACTCGCGTCGCAGCGGGAAGCTCACGCGCGAGGCCAATAACGGTTTCCACGAGAAGCTCGGGAGGCAGCGGGTAAGGAGTGGGCACCCTGCGCGGCGGGGCCATCATCGTGCCGCGCTCATCCACGACGGAACCCTTAATGCCACCGCCGCCGCAGTCAATCGCCAACGTCATCTCACGAGTCATGGCTTCAGGCTACCGGATACGGCAAGGGCCGGACACTCCTTGCGGAATGTCCGGCCCAATGCTCGAGTTGATCAGCGACTCACGGTCACTTCTCGTCGGCGACCTGCTCGGCGGCGTCAGCAGCCTTGCCGGCCTCGGCGGCAACTTCCTCGGCCTCGTTGGCCATGGCGAGATCGCCTTCCTCGCGAGCCTCTTCGGCGCGCTCGGCGGCGGCCTCGGCGGCCTTCTCGGCCTCTTCGGCGACGGCCTTGGCGGCGGTCTTCTCGGCAGCCTTCACGACGGCCTTCTTCTCGACCTTCTCCATGACGAGCTCAATGCGCATCAGGGGAGCGTTGTCACCCTTGCGGTTGCCGACGCGGATGAGGCGGGTGTAGCCGCCAGCGCGCTCGGAATCCATCGCGGGAACGAGCTCCTCGAAGAGGATCGCGACGATGCCCTTGTTGGGGATCTTCTTCATGACCGTGCGGCGGGCGTGCTGGTCGCCACGCTTGGCCTTGGTGATGAGCTTCTCGACGTAGGGGCGCAGGGCCTTAGCCTTGGCCTCGGTCGTCGTGATCGCACGGTGTTCGATGAGCTGAGCTGCCAGGTTCGACAGGATCAGCTTCTGGTGTGCCGGGCTACCGCCCAGACGAGCACCCTTCTTGGGGGTGGGCATGAGTTTCTCCTACGGATTCAATGCGTCCATCGGACGCACGGGGTCAGATGGACTGGTCGTCCGAAAAGATCGCGGCGGACTCCGAGTCACCGAAGCTCGGCATGACCGAGTCCTTCAGCGTCATACCAAGGGCCGCCAGGGACTCCTTGATCTCTTCGATCGACTTGGTGCCGAAGTTGCGGATGTCGAGCAGGTCGGCCTCCGAGTGAGCAACCAGCTCGCCGACGGTCAGGATGCCGCGGCGACGCAGCGCGTTGTAGGAACGCGACTGCAGGTTCAGGTTCTCGATCGGGAGAGCCAGATCGGCTGCGAGGGTGGCGTCGGTGGTGGACGGACCCACCTCGATGCCTTCCGCTTCCTCGTTCAGTTCACGCATGAGGCCGAACAGCTCCACCAGCGTCTTGCCGGCCGAGGCCAGGGCATCGCGCGGGGTGATCGCCGGCTTGGTCTCCACGTCGATGACGAGGCGATCGAAGTCGGTGCGCTGCTCAACACGCGTCGCCTCGACCTTGTAGGTCACCTTGACGACGGGCGAGTAGATCGAATCAATCGGAATGCGAGAGATCTCGGCCTGCGGATCCTTGTTCTGAGCAGCCGACACGTAGCCGCGGCCACGCTCGACGGTCAGCTCGATCTCCAGCTTGCCCTTCTCGTTGAGGGTGGCAAGGTGCAGTTCGGGGTTGTGGATCTCCACGCCGGCGGGAGGCGTGATGTCGCCGGCGAGAACCTCGCCGGGGCCAGCCTTCCGCAGGTACATGACGACAGGCTCGTCGTTCTCGCTGGACAGGACGATCTGCTTGATGTTCAGGATGATCTCAGCGACATCTTCCTTCACACCTTCGATCGTGCGGAACTCGTGGGGGACGCCATCAATACGGATGGACGTCACCGCTGCACCCGGGATCGAGGACAGGAGGGTACGACGCAGGGAGTTACCCAGCGTGTAGCCGAACCCGGGCTCGAGGGGCTCCAGGGTGAAACGGGAGCGCAGGTCGCTGACCTTTTCTTCGGTCAGGATGGGTCGCTCTGCAATGAGCACGTCTATTCCTTTCTGGCCGGTGCCCGCTATATGACACCGGATATGGGAACCTGCTGAAGCAGGCTAAGGGAGTAAGAACCCGAAGGTTCAGACGTGGGGAGGGCAAAGCCCTCCCGTCCACAAGTCAGCCGCGGCGGCGCTTCGGCGGGCGGGTGCCGTTGAAGGCCTGAGGCGTGACGTCCTGGATCGAACCGATCTCGAGGCCGGCGGCCTGGAGGGAACGGATCGCGGTCTCACGGCCGGAGCCGGGACCCTTCACGAAAACGTCAACCTTCTTCATGCCGTGCTCCTGGGCGCGACGAGCCGCAGCCTCGGCCGCGAGCTGCGCGGCGAAGGGGGTGGACTTACGCGAACCCTTGAAGCCAACCTGGCCGGAGGACGCCCAGGCGACAACCGCGCCCGTGGGGTCCGTGAGGGAAACGATGGTGTTGTTGAACGTCGACTTGATGTAGGCGTGGCCGTTGGTGACGTTCTTCGAAATCTTGCGACGCGGCTTACGGGCACCGCCCGAGCGCGAGGTCTTTGCTGCTGCCATTTCTGGTTCAGTTCCTTCTTGTCGCGGAAAGCTATCCCGAGGGGATGCGCTCTCCTAGGCCTTACTTGGCCTTCTTCTTGCCTGCAACGGTGCGCTTGGGGCCCTTGCGGGTACGCGCGTTGGTCTTGGTGCGCTGACCGTGGACCGGCAGGCCACGACGGTGGCGAAGGCCCTGGTACGAACCGATTTCGATCTTGCGACGAATGTCGGCCTGAACCTCACGGCGGAGGTCACCCTCAACCTTGAAGTTTGCCTCAATGTAGTCACGAAGCTTGACGAGTTCCTCTTCCGTCGCGTCCTTCACGCGAGTGTCCGGGCTGACGCCGGTGGCGGCGAGGGTCTCTGCCGCGCGGGTGCGGCCGACTCCGTAGATGTATGTGAGCGCGATCTCGAGCCGCTTCTCGCGGGGGAGGTCGACGCCGGCAATACGTGCCATGGTGATGTTGCTCCAGTTGTTCATCGGAGGTCGTCATCGCTCAGTCCGGGCGAGCAGCCCGGCCTCGGCCTCCGAACCGAGGGTCACCCACGAGTGGATGCTTAGAGTGATGCTGTGGGGCTTGGTGCCCCGCGGGTCGCAGCGGGTCTCAGCCCTGGCGCTGCTTGTGCCTGGGGTTGTCGCAGATGACCATGACGTTGCCGTGGCGACGAATCACCTTGCACTTGTCACAGATCTTCTTGACACTCGGCTTGACCTTCATGGTTGTTACCTCCACTGCCCGTTGGGCAGTTTGTGTCGGGTCACTTGTAGCGGTAGACGATACGGCCTCGGGAGAGGTCGTAGGGGCTCAGCTCGACGACAACTCGATCCTCGGGCAGGATGCGGATGTAGTGCTGACGCATCTTTCCCGCAATGTGGCCGAGAACCACGTGGCCATTCTTCAGTTCCACACGGAACATCGCGTTAGGCAGGGCCTCAACGACCGTGCCTTCCATCTCAATGACGCCGTCTTTCTTCGCCATATCCTCCGTTTATCCTCTACATGTCTCGGATAGGTTGCGGCGGATGCCGCTAGGCATAGTGCACCGACGAATGCCGGATGCAGATACGCCCAAGGAACTACTTTACGGCATTCACACCCATCGGCGGTAGTCAGGGTCCCTGTCGGTTCGCTCACGTTTAATGCGTCACATTTCATCGAATCGTCGACGAACGACTCAGGCCCGGCACCTGCGTGAGGTACCGGGCCCGCAGCCAAACGTCGTGTCAGTCGAGCGACACCGGGGTGACGCCATAGGGCACCAGTCCGGCCTCTCCCCCATCGCGCGCCGTCAGGACGGAGACGCCATCCTCGGTGATCGCGATCGAGTGCTCCCAGTGAGCGGCATCGCGACCATCGACCGTGCGCACCGTCCACTCGTCATCATCCGTCTGCGAGGCGATGTCGCCGCGGGTGAGCATCGGCTCGACCGCCAGAACCATGCCCGGCTTAAGCCGAGCCTGAATACCGCGGACGTTGTAGTTGAGGACGTCCGGAGGCATGTGCATCTTCGTGCCGATACCGTGGCCAACGAACTCTTCGATAATGCCGGCTTCCCAGCCGTTGATGAGAGCGTTCTCCGCGACGACTGTCTCGACCGCGTTGCCGACCGCGCTAATACGCTTCCCCGTCGCCAATCCCGCAAGGGCGGCCCACAGAGACTCGCGCGTGACCGCGTCGAGCTGGCGACGCTCACGCAGCAGGTTCTCGTCCACTCCGGCGATTCCACCGGTAGCCCGCTCCCCCGCCGCGAAGTCAGCGTCCGACACGAAGTTCTCGCCGACAATGACGCTGAAAGCGGCATCTCCGTGCCACTGGCGCCCTCCGCGCTCCACGTACGCGCCGCAGTCAAAAGACACGAGGTCGCCGGGAGCCAGCTCATAGTCGCCGGGGATACCGTGAACGATCACGTCGTTCACCGAAATACACACCGTCGCCGGATAGCCGTAGTAGCCCTTGAAGTTGGAGGTCGCTCCCCCGTCGGCGATCGCCTGGGCACTGACTTCGTCCAGCTCACGCGTCGTCACACCGGGGCGAATGGCACCGCGCAGGGCCTCGTGGATGGACGCTACGACCAGACCGGCCTCGCGCATCCATCGAAGCTCCTGCGCGGACTTCAGTTCAATGCGTGGCATCGCTTAGTTCTTTGCCACCGAGTCAAGGATCGCGAAGATGCGAGCCGTGACCTCGTCGATCGTGCCACTGCCATCGACGACCTCAAGGAGGTCCTGGTCGACGTAGTAGGTGGCGACGGGCAGCGTCTGCTGGCGATAGACCTCCAGCCGGTGACGCATGACGGGCTCGGTGTCATCCGTACGATGCTGTTCCTGAGCGCGCTTGAGCATGCGATCCACGACCTCGTCCTCGTCCACCTGGATCTCCAGGACGACATCGATGGACTTGCCCAGGTCGAGGAGCATGTCACGCAGGACGTGAGCCTGCTCGACGGAACGCGGGTAGCCGTCAAGGAGGAAGCCGTTGGCAGCGTCGGGGGCCGCGAGGCGCGCCTTCACCATGGTGTTCGTGACCGAGTCCGGAACGAACTCGCCACGGTCCATGTATGCCTGTGCCTGCTTGCCAATCTCCGTGCCTTCCGCCATGTTGGCGCGGAAGATGTCGCCCGTCGAAATAGCAGGGATGCCGAGGCGCTCAGCGATGCGCGAGGCCTGGGTGCCCTTGCCGGCTCCGGGAGGGCCGAGGAGGATGACGACTGTCATTTCAGGAATCCTTCATAGTGATGCTGCTGCAGCTGCGTGTTGATTTCCTTCACCGTCTGCAGGCCGACGCCGATGATGATGAGCAGCGTGGTACCACCGAAGGGCATCTGCGAGCTCGACAGCTTCAGCGGGATGATGGCAAGAGACGGCAGGAGGGCAATGATCACCAGGTAGAGGGCGCCAGCCGACGTGATTCGGTTGATCACGTAGCGCAGGTACTCAGCCGTGGGACGACCCGCACGGTAACCCGGGATGAAGCCTCCGTACTTCTTCATGTTGTCCGCGACCTCATCTGGGTTGAACGTGATAGCGGTGTAGAAGAAGGTGAAGAACAGAGTCATGAGGGCGTAGATCGTCAGGTAGAACGAGCTGCCCTGCGTGAAGTGCGCGGAGATCCACTGGACCCACTGAGCATCGGGCTTGCCGAACTGCGCCGCCATCGGAGGCAGAGCAAGGATCGAGGAAGCGAAGATGACAGGGATAACGCCCGACATGTTGATCTTCAGTGGGATGTACGTCGTGGTGCCGCCGTACTGACGACGGCCGATCATGCGCTTGGCGTACTGGACGGGAATGCGGCGCTGGGCCTGCTCGACGTAAACGACAGCGATCGCGACGAGGAGAAGCAGGGCGACGATAGCGGCGACCGAACCCCACTTGCCAGCCTGGCCGATCGCCAGGAGCTGCTCGGGCAGACGGGCGGCGATAGACGTGAAGATCAGCAGCGACATGCCGTTACCGATGCCGCGCTCAGTGATGAGCTCGCCGAGCCACATGATGACGCCGGTGCCGGCCATCATGACGACGATCATCATGATGAACGTCAGAACAGAACGATCCTTAATGATGTCCTGGTTGCACGACTGGAACAGCTGACCGCTACGGGCCAGCGAGATCGTCGTGGTCGCCTGGAGGATGCCCAGGAAGATCGTGAGGTAACGCGTGTACTGCGTCAGCTTCGCCTGGCCAGTCTGGCCTTCCTTATGGAGGTCATCGAAGCGAGGAATAACGACCCTCAACAGCTGAATGATGATCGACGCGGTGATGTAGGGCATGATGCCCAGGGCGAAGATCGACAGCTGCAGAAGCGCTCCACCCGAGAACAGGTTGACGAGGTCGAGCAGCGACGCCTGCGACTCCTGCGCCATACAGCGATGCACGGCCTGAGAGTCCACACCGGGCGTCGGAATGAACGAGCCCAGCCGGAACGCGGCCATGATGAACAGGGTAAACAGCAGCTTCCGACGCAAGTCGGGGGTACGGAACGCCTGGGCGAATGCACCGAGCAAGGCTTCCTCCTACGGGTGATGGGCATGCGGGGCAAAGCCCCTAGACTGATCCAGCTTACCCGACACGGGTAGTGGTTGGCGATATCCAATCATTAAAAAAGCGCATTGCCGCGTATTTAACGAGACGCGGCGCGCGAGAGCCCCATGCGCTGGGGCTGGTCGCTTTCGGAGGCGAAAAACACTTTGACAGCTTCCCACCCGCGAAAACACAGACACGTAACGGGGGTGGTCCCAAGCGGGACCACCCCCGTTCAGCGTCAGCGAGCCGAAATGGACCCGCCGGCAGCCGTGATCTTCGCCTCGGCCGAGGACGACCAGGAGTCGACCTCAACCTCGAGCTTGACACTCAGTTCGCCGGTACCGAGCACCTTAACGGGCGCGGAATCGCGAACGGCGTGCTTGGCGACGAGATCCTCGACCGTGACCTTGCCGCCCTCGGGGAAGAGCTCCCCGAGCTTGCCAACGTTCACGACCTGGTACTCAACGCGGAAGGGGTTCTTGAAGCCGCGAAGCTTCGGCAGACGCATGTGGATCGGCATCTGGCCACCCTCGAAGCCGGCAGCAACCTGGTAACGGGCCTTGGTGCCCTTGGTGCCACGGCCAGCGGTCTTACCCTTCGAACCTTCACCGCGGCCCACGCGGGTCTTCGCGGTCTTGGCTCCCGGGGCAGGACGCAGGTGGTGCAGCTTAACGATCTGCGTCTTGTTCGTGGAGTCCGCCATTGTCAGTCGACCTCCTCAGCGGTCACCAGGTGACGCACGGTGCGAACGGCGCCCAGAACGGCATCCGTCTGCTCACGCACGACACTCTGGCCGATCTTGCGCAGCCCGAGGGTGCGCAGCGTGTCCTTCATGTTCTGCTTCGCGTGAGCAGAGGACTTGACCTGCGTGATCTTGATGTTCTTCGCCATCACTTAGCCTCCCCTGCAGCGGCCTTGTCGGCCTCGGCGGCCTCGGCAGCCGCGCGTTTCTCCGCCTCGCCCTCTGCGCGAGCGCGCAGCATGGACGCGGGAGCAACGCGCTCGAGGGGCAGGCCGCGACGTGCGGCAACAGCCTCGGGCTGCTCGAGCTGCTTGAGTGCGTCAACCGTCGCGTGGACGATGTTGATCGCGTTGGACGAGCCCAGCGACTTGGTGAGCACGTCGTGGACGCCTGCGGCCTCCAGGACGGCGCGCACCGGGCCGCCGGCGATAACACCGGTACCGGGGGCAGCCGGACGCAGGAGGACGACACCGGCGGTGTCGCGGCCCTGCACCACGTGCGTAATCGTACGGCGGATCATCGGGACGCGGAAGAAGTTCTTCTTCGCCTCCTCGACGCCCTTGGAAATGGCCTGAGGAACTTCCTTGGCCTTTCCGTAGCCGACGCCCACCGTGCCTTCGCCGTCACCCACGACAACCAGGGCGGTGAAGGAGAAACGACGTCCACCCTTCACAACCTTGGAGACGCGGTTGATCGTCACGACGCGCTCGATGTACTCGTTCTTGTTTTCGTTGTTCCGGCGGTTATCGCGATCGTTGCCGCGGCCGGAGCGGCGCTCACGGCGATCGTTGTTCTCGCCCGCGCCCGAACCGTTCCTGTCTCGCTGCTGTGCAGCCATCAGATGATCTCTCTTTCTTTCGGCTCGTTCACAGCTCGAGTCCGCCCTCACGGGCGGCCTCGGCAACGGCCGCAACGCGACCTGCGTACTTGTTACCACCGCGGTCGAAGACGACAGCGGAGATACCGGCAGCCTTCGCACGCTCGGCGATCAGTGCGCCGACCTTGCGAGCCTTGTCGGTCTTCGTGCCCTCGGAACCAGCGAGCTCGGTCTCGATGTCGGAGGCCGACACCAGGGTGTGACCAACCGTATCGTCGATGACCTGAGCCACCATGTGGCGGTTCGAACGGGTGACGACCAGACGGGGACGCTCGGGCGTGCCGTTGATCTTCTTGCGGAGGCGGAGGTGACGGCGCTTGCGAGCGACGAACTTGCCCTTGCCCTTGATCGAGTAAGCCATCACTTACCAGCCTTTCCGACCTTGCGACGGATGGTCTCGCCCACGTAGTGGATGCCCTTGCCCTTGTAGGGCTCCGGCTTCTTCAGCTTGCGGATGCGAGCAGCGGTCTCACCGACGAGCTGCTTGTCGATTCCGGACACCGTGAACAGCGTCTGGGACTTCGGCGCAATCGTGAACTCGATGCCCTCGGGCGGGGTGACGGTGATCGTGTGGGAGAAGCCCAGAGAGAACTCAAGGTCCTTGCCCTTGGCGACCACGCGGTAACCGGTACCCGTGATTTCGAGATCCTTCTTGTAGCCCTCGGTCACGCCGACGATCATGTTAGCGATCAGGGTGCGGGACAGTCCGTGGAGCGAACGCGAGGTGCGCTCGTCGTTCGGACGCTCGACGATAACCTGGCCGTCTTCGATCTTGGCGGTGATCGGCTCGGCAACGACGTGGGAGAGGGTGCCCTTGGGGCCCTTCACCGACACGTTCTGGCCGTCGATCGTGACGTCAACACCAGCGGGGATTGCGATGGGGTTCTTACCAATTCGCGACATTGTTCAGCCTCCTCATCACCAGATGTAGGCGAGGACTTCCCCACCCACACCCTTCTCGGCTGCCTGACGGTCGGTGAGCAGGCCAGAGGACGTGGACAGGATCGCCACGCCGAGGCCGCCGCGGACCTTGGGCAGGTTGGTGGACTTGGCGTACACGCGCAGACCGGGCTTGGACACGCGCTTGAGCCCCTGGATCGCGGCCTCGCGGTGCGAGCCGTACTTCAGGTTGATCGTCAGGGTCTTGCCCACGCGGGCATCCTCGACGGAGGTCGAGGCAATGTAGCCTTCCTCGACCAGGATGTTCGCAATCGCGTTCTTGAGCTTCGAGTACGGCATGGAGACCGCATCGTGGTGCGCACGAGTCGCGTTGCGCAGACGCGTCAGCATATCTGCAATCGGGTCTGTCATTGTCATGGGGGTTTATTCCCCTTCCTCGTCGCGGTTTCTCCGGTTACCCGGGACCTGCGACGTTCGTTTTACCAGCTGCTCTTGGTGACACCGGGGAGTTCGCCACGGTGGGCGAGCTCGCGCAGGCACACGCGGCACAGTCCGAACTTGCGGTACACCGAGTGCGGACGACCGCAACGGTTGCACCGGGTGTAGGCACGCACGCCGAACTTCGGCTTGCGGGCAGCCTTGACCTTCAGGGATGTCTTGGCCATGGGTCAGTCCTCCTTGAACGGGAAGCCGAGGTGACGGAGAAGGGCGCGACCCTCTTCGTCGGTGGTGGCCGAGGTGACAACCGTGATGTCCATGCCGCGCACTCGGTCGATCGAGTCCTGATCGATCTCGTGGAACATCGACTGTTCCGTGAGACCGAAGGTGTAGTTGCCGTGACCGTCGAACTGCTTGGAAGACAGTCCGCGGAAGTCACGGATACGGGGAAGCGCCGTCGAGAGGAGGCGGTCCAGGAACTCCCACATGCGGTCGCCGCGAAGCGTGACGTGCGCACCGATCGCCTGGCCCTCACGCAGCTTGAACTGCGCGATGGACTTCTTGGCGCGGGTGGTCACGGGCTTCTGGCCGGTGATCGCGGTGAGGTCGCGGATCGCGCCCTCGAGTGCCTTCGAGTCGCGAGCGGCCTCGCCGACACCCATGTTGACAACGATCTTCGTCAGTCCGCCGACCTGCATGACGTTCTCGTGCTTGAACTCAGCACGGAGCGCTTCACGGATCTCGGAGACGTACTTTTCCTTCAGACGCGGGGCCATGCTCAGATCTCCTTGCCCTGCTCAACGCCGCGCTTCGCGCCACCACGAGCCACGCGGACTCGGACGGTGCGGGTGCGGCCGCCGCGCTCGACGGTGTCCTCGCGGAAACCGGCGCGAACGCGCTTCTTGGTCTCGGGGTCGACCAGTGCGACCTTGGACAGCGAGATGGGGGCCTCGATGGTCTCGATGCCGCCGGCGCTGCCCTGCTGGCCCTGGCGCACGTGGCGCGTCTTCAGGTTGATGCCCTCGACGAGGACCTTGCCCTCAGCCGGGAACACCTGGATGACGCGGCCCTGCTTGCCCTTGTCGCCGGGGGTCAGGGGCTCGAGGCCCTCTTCCGCACGGCGGGCGTTGCGCTCAGCCAGCGCCTTCTCGTCGGACGTGCGTCCGCGAACGACCTCGACGAGGTCATTCTTACGAATCTTGGCTGCCATGGATCAGATCACCTCCGGAGCGAGGGAGACGATGCGCATGAACTTCTTGTCACGCAGCTCGCGGCCCACGGGGCCGAAGATACGCGTGCCACGCGGCTCGCCATTGTTGTTGATGATGACGGCCGCATTCTCGTCGAAACGAATGTAGGAACCGTCGGGGCGGCGGGTTTCCTTACGCGTGCGAACGATCACTGCCTTGACGACTTCGCCCTTCTTGACGTTGCCGCCGGGAATGGCGTCCTTCACGGTGGCGACAATCGTGTCGCCGATACCCGCGTAGCGCCGACCCGAGCCACCGAGAACACGGATGGTCAGGATCTCCTTGGCCCCTGTGTTGTCGGCGACCTTCAGTCGCGACTCCTGCTGAATCATTTTCTATTGACTCCTGTCGTCGTGCCGGTTCTCTTCCGGATTGTACCGGTCGAGCCTTGCCGAACGGATTTCGGTCTGTGAGCGAAGGTCACTTCGCCTTTTCGAGGATCTCCACAACGCGCCAGCGCTTGGTGGCCGACAGCGGGCGGGTCTCCATGATGAGGACGAGATCGCCGACGCCGCACTCGTTGTGCTCGTCGTGAACCTTGACCTTCTTGTTCTTGCGCATGACCTTGCCGTAGAGGGCGTGCTTGACGCGGTCCTCGATCTGGACGACAACGGTCTTGTCCATCTTGTCGCTGACGACGTAGCCGCGACGGACCTTACGCTCGTTACGAGCGGTGGTTTCTGCCATCAGGCTCACTCCTCAGTGCTCGGGGCGGTGCGGTAGCCAAGCTCCCGCTCACGCGCGATGGTGTAGATCCGGGCAATGTCGCGGCGCACGGTCTTCATGCGACCGTGATCCTCGAGGTTGCCAACGGCCTGCGCAAAACGCAGGTTGAACAGCTCAGCCTTAGCCTTCTCCAGCTCCTTGGACAGCTGGGAGTTGTCCATTGCGTCGAGCTGCTCGGTGGTCAGACCCTTATCTGCCATCAGATGTCACCACCCTCTCGGACCACGAAACGGGTCTTGATAGGAAGCTTGTGCTGGGCACGGCTGAGGGCCTCGCGAGCGAGCTCCTCCGGGACGCCTGCCAGCTCGAACATGACACGTCCGGGCTTGACGGGGGCAACCCACCATTCCGGAGCACCCTTACCGGAACCCATTCGGGTTTCGGCGGGCTTCTTCGTCAGGGGACGGTCCGGGAAGATGTTGATCCAGACCTTACCGCCACGCTTGATGTGACGCGTCACGGCAATACGTGCCGCCTCAATCTGACGGTTGGTGATGTACGCAGCCTCGAGAGCCTGGATGCCGTAGTCGCCGAAGGCCAGTTCGGTGCCACCGGAGGCAAAGCCAGTGCGGTGAGGACGGTGCTGCTTGCGGTACTTAGTCCGACGGGGAATGAGCATTGGGCTCAGGCCTCCGATCCGGTCGTGGGCGCAGCGGCCTCGGAGGCCGAAGCCTCACGGGGAGCCTGCTGCGCAGCGGTCTCCTGGTTGGGGCGTCCACCGCGGCGGGGGCCACGGCGGCCATCGCGACGGCCGCCACGCTGGGCCTGCTCGGCCTGCTGGCGAGCGAACTCGCGCTCGGTGATGTCGCCCTTGTAGATCCACACCTTGACACCGATGCGACCGAAGGTCGTACGGGCCTCGTGGAATCCGTAGTCGATGTTCGCGCGGAGGGTGTGCAGCGGCACGCGGCCCTCACGGTAGAACTCGGAGCGGGACATTTCAGCGCCACCCAGACGGCCGGACACCTGGACACGAATGCCCTTGGCGCCAGCGCGCTGCGCGGACTGGATGCCCTTACGCATCGCACGACGGAAGGACACGCGAGCAGCGAGCTGCTCGGCAATGCCCTGCGCAACGAGCTGCGCTTCGAGGTCGGGGTTCTTGACCTCAAGGATGTTCAGCTGGACCTGCTTGCCCGTCAGCTTCTCGAGCTGAACGCGCAGGCGGTCGGCCTCTGCACCACGGCGACCGATGACGATGCCCGGGCGAGCGGTGTGCAGGTCGACGCGAACGCGGTCACGCGTGCGCTCGATGCTCACCTCGGCGATGCCGGCGCGCTCGAGGTTGTCGGTCAGGAACTTGCGGATCGCGACGTCTTCGGCCACGTAATCCGCGTAGCGCTGTCCCTTGGTGGTGGAGTCGGAGAACCAGCGAGACCGGTGGTCAGTGGTGATTCCCAGACGGAACCCGCGGGGGTTGACCTTCTGACCCATATCAGCGGTCTCCCTTCTTCTTGTCTTCCTTGGTACCCACCACGATGGTGATGTGGGAGGTGCGCTTCAGGATACGACCGGCGCGCCCCTGTGCACGGGGACGAATGCGCTTCATGGTCGGACCCTCGTCCACGTATGCCTCCAGGACGAGCAGGTCGGCCTCGTTGAAGGTCTCTCCGGCGTTCTCAGCCTTGACCTTCGAGTTGGCGACGGCGCTCAGGAGCACCTTGCGGACATCGGTGGCGACGGCCTGCGGGGCGAACCGCAGAATGTCGGCGGCCTCCAGAACACGCTTGCCGCGAACCTCGTTCACAACACGGCGGGACTTCTGGGGCGTGACGCGGATGAATCGCGCCTGCGCCTTGGCTTCCATGTATCTGCCTCTTCTTCCGTGGGGCCGGCTCAGCGCCGACGTCCCTTACGATCGTCCTTGTCGTGGCTGCGGAAAGTACGCGTGGGAGCGAACTCGCCGAGCTTGTGGCCCACCATCGACTCGGTGACGAAAACGGGCACATGCTTACGGCCGTCGTGGACGGCAATGGTCAGACCCAGGAAGTCCGGGGTGATGACCGAGCGACGCGACCAGGTCTTGATGACGTTCTTAGAGCCGGATTCGTTCGCGGCGTCGACCTTCTTGAGCAGGTGGTCGTCGACGAACGGGCCCTTCTTCAAACTACGCGGCATTTCAATCGACTCCTACTCAGCGGTTCTTGCCGGTCTTGCGACGGCGGACGATCATGCGATCGGACGCCTTCTTCGGACGACGCGTACGGCCCTCGGGCTTGCCCCAAGGCGACACGGGGTGACGACCACCGGACGTGCGGCCTTCACCACCGCCGTGCGGGTGATCAACCGGGTTCATAACGACACCACGGACGTGCGGGCGCTTGCCCTTCCAGCGCATACGGCCGGCCTTGCCCCAGTTGATGTTCGACTGCTCAGCGTTGCCGACCTCGCCGATGGTGGCGCGGCAGGTGGCCTCGACGTTGCGGATCTCGCCGGAGGGCATACGCAGCTGGGCGAAGCGGCCTTCCTTAGCGACGAGCTGCACGGAGGTGCCAGCGGAGCGGGCGATCTTGGCGCCGCCACCCGGGTAGAGCTCAACGGCGTGCACAACGGTACCCAGGGGGATGTTGCGCAGCTGCAGCGAGTTGCCGGGCTTGATGTCAGCGCCAACGCCAGCCTCGATGTGATCGCCCTGCTTGAGGCCGGTCGGAGCGAGGATGTAGCGCTTCTCGCCATCCGCGTAGTGCAGGAGAGCGATGCGAGCGGTGCGGTTGGGGTCGTACTCGATGTGAGCGACCGTCGCCGGGACGCCGTCCTTGTCGTGACGACGGAAGTCGATCACGCGGTACTGACGCTTGTGGCCGCCGCCGCGGTGGCGGGAGGTCACGCGGCCGTTGTTGTTACGGCCACCGGTCTTGTGCAGCGGGCGCAGCAGCGACTTCTCGGGGGTGTCGCGGGTGATCTCGACAAAGTCAGAGACGGACGAGAAGCGACGGCCCGGAGTCGTGGGCTTGTACTTGCGAATTCCCATTGTTCAAATGTCCCTTCGGTCCTCAGGCCTGATCGCCGAAGATGTCGATGGTGCCCTCACGCACGGTGACGATGGCACGCTTGACGTCCTTGCGCTTACCGATCCCGTTGCGGGTGCGGTAGGTCTTGCCCTTGCGGTTCTGGGTGGCGATGGAACCGATCTTGACGCCGAAGATACGCTCGAGGGCAATCTTGATCTCGGTCTTGTTCGCGCGGGGGTCAACCTCGAAGGTGTACTTGCCCAGGTCCATGAGGGCGAGCGACTTCTCGGTGGTGACCGGCTTCAGGATGATGTCGCGGGGGTTCTTACCCGCTTCAATCGTGCTCACTTGGTCTCCTCCTTGGTACCGAGGAAGGACTCAAGGGCGGCCTGCGTGAAGACGATGTCATCGGCGTCCAGGACGTCGTACGTGTTCAGCTGGTCGGCCCACAGGACGTGAACCTCGGGAACGTTGCGCAGGGACAGCGCGGTCAGTTCGTTGCCACGCTCGAGGACGACGAGAGCCTGACGGTCCTCGACGATCGCGCTCAGAGCGGCGAGAGCAGCCTTGGTCGAGGGCTTGTCGCCTTCGAACAGGGCGGTGACAACGTGGATGCGGTCGGCGCGCGCACGGTCGGAGAGAGCGGAACGCAGAGCGCCCTGCTTCATCTTCTTGGGGGTGCGCTGGTCGTAGTCACGCGGCTGAGGGCCGTGGACGATGCCACCGCCGGTGAAGTGAGGCGCACGGATGGAGCCCTGACGGGCGTTACCGGTGCCCTTCTGACGGAACGGCTTCTTGCCGCCGCCAGCGACCTCACCGCGGGTCTTCGTCGCGTGCGTGCCCTGACGAGCGGCCGCAAGCTGAGCGACGACAACCTGGTGCATCAGCGGAATGTTGGTGGGGACGTCAAAAATCGAACCGGGGAGAACGACGGAGCCCGCCTTCTTGCCCTTGATGTCGATGACGTCAACGTTACGATCGTCAGCCATGATCACGCACCCTTCACGGAGGAGCGAACCAGGACCACGCCGTTCTTCGGACCCGGGATGGCGCCGCTGATGAGCAGCAGGCCCTTCTCGGCGTCCACGGCCTGGATCGTCAGGTTCTGGACAGTACGACGGTTGCCACCCATGCGGCCGGCCATGCGCAGGCCCTTGAAGATGCGACCGGGGGTTGCGCAGGCGCCGATCGAGCCGGGCTTGCGGTGGTTGCGGTGCGCACCGTGGGAGGCGGAAACGCCAGCGAAGCCGTGACGCTTCATAACGCCGGCAAAACCCTTGCCCTTGGTGGTGCCGGAGACGTCGACGCCTTCGCCAGCCTCGAAGGTGGTGGCGTCGAGTTCCTTGCCGACCTCGTAAGAGTCGTGCTCGGACGTGCGAACCTCAACGAGGTGGCGACGGGGGGCAACCCCGGCCTTCTCGAAGTGGCCCTGGAGGGGCTTGGTGACCTTACGGGAGTCAATCTCACCGAAGCCAAGCTGAATAGCGGAGTAGCCGTCGACCTCTTCGGTACGAACCTGGGTCACGACGTTGGTGCCGACCTGCACGACAGTCAGGGGCACGAGGTGGCCGTCGGCATCCCACACCTGGGTCATGCCGAGCTTGCGGCCGAGCAGCGCCTTGATGGGCGCGCCAGCGTGCTGCTTCTTGTTAGTCATTGCAGATGTCCTCAGAGCTTGATCTCGATGTTGACGTCCGCAGGCAGGTCGAGGCGCATGAGCGAGTCGACGGCCTTGGGGGTCGGATCGATGATGTCGATGAGCCGCTTGTGCGTGCGCATTTCAAAGTGCTCGCGGCTGTCCTTGTACTTGTGGGGCGACCGAATAACGACGAAAACGTTCTTCTCGGTCGGCAGCGGCACCGGGCCCACGACCGTGGCGCCAGCACGCTGTACGGTGTCCACGATCTTGCGCGCGGAGCTGTCGATGACCTCGTGGTCATACGACTTGAGCCGGATGCGGATCTTCTGTCCCGCCATGCCGTCTTACCTCTTCTCGTACAGATTCGCCGCCGGTCCCCGCACTCGGGCGTGTCGCAGCCGTTGTGCGCGCGATTGCTCGCGCTGGACCGACGTCTTGTCCAAAGATCTTGGGCATATTGCCCGATCCATACGTGATGGCACGCATGGACCACCCCAGAGATGCTGAGGCAACCGTGCCATTCTGTCAGAGTTCCACCCGCGAGCACAAACCCGGAAGGGGGTTCTCGCATGTGAAACCACCGACAGATTGGCGTGGATAGCGGCCCAAGCTGCGCATAACAGCCCGGACCGTCACCAAGAAACTACCGTACCCCGCACTCGGGCGTGTCGCAACCGGGGATCGGTCACATTTCCACGAACGAGGGCGGGGCAGCCACACGAATACACCACGTAGCGCCGAAGCACATTATGCCCATACACCCCTTAAGCCACCGATGTCACAAAATACGCAGCACAGAGCATTCACATGCACACAGCGCCTCCACGAGCACAACCATTCACTGACGAGCCGAATAGCGAAAGGCCCCGCCTCTCGGAAGAGGCGGGGCCTTCAATGCCGCTGGATCAGCAGCGAATCAAATCTGAGAAAGTCTCAGAGGTCGATTCACTTGATGATCTTGGTGACACGACCGGAACCAACGGTGCGGCCACCCTCACGGATGGCGAAGCCGAGGCCGGGCTCCATAGCGATCGGCTGGATCAGCTGGACGGAGATCTCGGTGGTGTCGCCAGGCATGACCATGTCGGTGCCCTCGGGGAGGGTGATGACACCGGTCACGTCCGTGGTACGGAAGTAGAACTGCGGACGGTAGTTCGAGAAGAACGGGTTGTGACGGCCGCCCTCTTCCTTCTTGAGGATGTAGACCTGGCCCTCGAAGTCGGTGTGAGGCGTGATGGAGCCGGGAACGGCCACAACCTGGCCACGCTCGACCTCGTCGCGCTTGGTGCCGCGGAGGAGCAGACCACAGTTCTCGCCTGCCCAGGCCTCGTCCATCGACTTGTGGAACATCTCGATGCCGGTAACCGTGGTCTTCTGGGGCTCACGGATACCGAGGATCTCGACCTCGGAGTTGATGGGCAGCTTGCCACGCTCAACACGACCGGTGACGACCGTGCCACGACCGGTGATCGTGAAGACGTCCTCGATCGGCATGAGGAAGGGCTTGTCCATGTCGCGCTCGGGGGTGGGGATGTAGGAATCCACCGCGTCCATGAGCTCCTCGACCTTGGCAACCCACTCCGGGTCGCCCTCGAGGGCCTTCAGAGCGGAAACCTGGATGATCGGGGCGTCGCGATCGAAGTCCTGGGACTCGAGCAGGTCGCGGCACTCTTCCTCAACCAGCTCCAGCATCTCCTCGTCGTCGACCATGTCGGCCTTGTTGAGGGCGATGAGGATGGTGGGGACGCCGACCTGACGGGCGAGCAGAACGTGCTCACGGGTCTGGGCCATGGGGCCGTCGGTGGCTGCGACCACGAGGATCGCGCCGTCCATCTGGGCCGCGCCGGTGATCATGTTCTTGACGTAGTCGGCGTGGCCGGGGGCGTCAACGTGCGCGTAGTGACGCGCCTCGGTCTGGTACTCGACGTGGGAGACGTTGATCGTAATACCACGATCGCGCTCCTCGGGAGCGTTGTCGACCTGATCGAAGGGGGTGAACTCGTTGAGTTCGGGGTACTTGTCGTGCAGCACCTTGGTGATAGCTGCCGTCAGCGTCGTCTTGCCGTGGTCAACGTGACCAATCGTGCCGATGTTGACGTGCGGCTTGGTGCGCTCAAACTTGGCCTTCGCCACTTGTGTCCTCCTGGACTCGGGTAGATATTCTCAGCCTACGGCTAGGTGCCACTTTAACACCCCTGGGGCTTGAGACCTACTGGGTTTACTTGTGTGTGAGGCGGCTCGCAGGGCAGGTCACCCTGCCCCACGAGCCCCCGGTGGGACTCAGTTGCCCCGAGACTTGCCGACGATCTCGTCCGCGACGGCGCGCGGAACCTCGGCGTAGCTGTCGAACTCCATGGAGTAGACAGCGCGGCCCTGCGTCTTGGAGCGCAGGTCGCCAACGTATCCGAACATCTCGGACAGCGGGACCTGAGCCTTGACGACGCGCACGCCGTGCTGCTCGTCCATCGACGAGATCTGGCCACGGCGAGAGTTGAGGTCGCCGATGACATCGCCCATGTACTCCTCGGGAGTACGAACCTCAACGGCCATGATCGGCTCGAGGAGGACGGGGTTAGCCTTCTTGGCAGCTTCCTTCAGCGCCATCGAGCCAGCAACCTTGAACGCCATTTCGGAGGAGTCAACCTCGTGGTAGGCGCCGTCGAGCAGCGTGGCCTTGATGTCGACCATCGGGTAGCCGGCGAGAACGCCGGACTGCATGGCGTCCTTGATGCCCGCGTCGACCGACGGGATGTACTCGCGAGGAACGCGGCCACCGGTGACCTTGTCCTCGAACATGTACTCTTCCTCGGAGTCGGCCGGGAGGGGCTCCAGGGCGATGATGACACGCGCGAACTGACCGGAACCACCGGTCTGCTTCTTGTGCGTGTATTCGTACTTCTCGACCGTCTTGCGGATGGTCTCACGGTAGGCAACCATCGGGTTACCCACGTTGGCCTCGACCTTGAACTCGCGACGCATACGGTCGACGATGATGTCGAGGTGGAGCTCACCCATACCACCGATGATGGTCTGGCCGGTCTCAGCGTCGAGCTCGACGGTGAACGTCGGGTCCTCTTCCGCCAGCTTCTGGATGGCGACGCCCATCTTCTCCTGGTCGGCCTTCGACTTGGGCTCGACGGCGACCTGGATAACGGGGGCGGGGAACGTCATCGACTCGAGGACGATCGGCTTGTCCATCGCGGACAGGGTGTCGCCGGTCGTGGTGTCCTTGAGGCCGATCACCGCGTAGATGTGGCCAGCGTGCGCCACGTCGACGGGGTTCTCCTTGTTCGAGTGCATCTGGAAGATCTTGCCGATGCGCTCCTTCTTGCCCTTGGTCGAGTTGAGGACCTGGGCGCCGGACTCGACCTTACCGGAGTACACGCGGATGAAGGTGAGCTTGCCGTAGAAGGGGTGAGCGGCGATCTTGAACGCCAGAGCGGAGAAGGGCTCGTTCTCGTCGGGCTTACGAACCTCGGTCTCTTCCTCGGTCTCAGAGCCGGGGAGGAAGCCGCGAACGTCGCCGATGTCGAGCGGGGAGGGCAGGAAGTCCACGACGGCGTCGAGGACGGGCTGCACGCCCATGTTGCGCAGAGCGGTACCGCAGTACACGGGGAACGCGCGCGAGGAGATGGTCAGAAGGCGGATGCCTTCCTTGATCTGCTCAAGCGTCAGCTCGCCGTTCTCCAGGTAGGCCTCGGTCAGCTCGTCAGAGCCCTCGGCGGCGGCCTCAACGAGCGCCTCGCGGTACTCTTCAGCCTTTTCCTGGTACTCGGCGGGGATCGGGCCGCGCTCGACGACGGAGCCGAGCGTGTCGTTGCCCTTGTCGTCCTTGGCCGGGTAGGTCAGGGCCTCCATGGTCAGCAGGTCGATGTTGCCGACGAAGTCGTTCTCGGCGCCCATCGGGAGCTGCATGACGATCGGGGTCGCGTGCAGGCGGTCGCGGATGGTACCAACCGAGAAGTAGAAGTCGGCGCCCATCTTGTCCATCTTGTTGATGAAGCAGATACGGGGGACGTCGTACTTGTCGGCCTGACGCCACACGGTCTCGGACTGGGGCTCAACGCCCTCCTTGCCGTCGAACACGGCAACAGCGCCGTCGAGGACGCGCAGCGAGCGCTCAACCTCAACGGTGAAGTCAACGTGACCGGGGGTGTCAATGATGTTGATCTGGTTACCGTTCCAGAAAGAGGTAACGGCGGCGGACGTAATCGTGATGCCGCGTTCCTTTTCCTGTTCCATCCAGTCGGTCGTCGAGGCGCCGTCGTGCGTCTCGCCGATCTTGTAGTTGATGCCCGTGTAGAACAGGATTCGTTCGGTCACGGTCGTCTTGCCGGCATCGATGTGAGCCATGATGCCAATGTTGCGGACCTTGTTGAGGTCCGTCAGCACCTCTAGTGCCACGAGTGTGGTTCCTTCGTTCGAAGTAATGGGTGTTCTTGCTGCGTGAGACGAGGCCCGGTTGCCCAGGCCTCGTCTTTAAATCACCAGCGGTAGTGCGCGAAGGCGCGGTTGGACTCAGCCATCTTGTGCATGTCCTCACGGCGCTTCACAGCGGCGCCGAGGCCGTTGGAGGCGTCGAGGATCTCGTTGGCGAGACGCTCGGTCATGGTCTTCTCGCGACGCTGACGCGAGAAGTCAACCAGCCAGCGCAGGGCCAGCGTCGTGGCGCGCGCGGGGCGAACCTCGACGGGGACCTGGTAGGTCGCGCCACCGACACGGCGGGAGCGGACCTCGAGGGCCGGACGAATGTTCTCGAGAGCGCGCTTGAGCACGGAGACGGGCTCCTGCTCGGTGCGCTCGCGAACGGTTTCAAGTGCGCCGTAGACGATGCGCTCGGCGACGGTCTTCTTGCCGTCGAGGAGAACGCGGTTGACCAGCTGGGTCACGACCTTGGAGCCGTAAACCGGGTCATCGACGAGGGGGCGACGGGGAGCGGGGCCCTTACGAGGCATTACTTCTTCTCCTTCTTCGCGCCGTAACGGGAACGAGCCTGCTGACGGCCGCGGACACCCTGGGTGTCGAGCGAGCCGCGGACGATGCGGTAACGCACGCCGGGCAGGTCCTTCACACGACCACCGCGCACGAGCACGATCGAGTGCTCCTGCAGGTTGTGGCCCTCACCGGGAATGTAGGCGGTGACTTCGATGCCGGACGAAAGGCGCACACGAGCGACCTTTCGCAGAGCCGAGTTCGGCTTCTTCGGCGTGGTGGTGTACACACGGGTGCACACGCCGCGACGCTGGGGGGAGCCCTTCAGCGCGGGGGTCTTCACCTTCGCGCGCTTCGAGACACGTCCCTTGCGGACGAGCTGCTGAATGGTAGGCACTGGGTCTCCAGTTTCTTTCCGTCGGCGGCCTCCCCTTGTTCTAAGGGGCGGCCCTGATTGTCAGTCTTCCGCGACTGCTGTCACCCCCGTGTGGGCACACGTGTCCGCCTGGGGGCCGGCGCGCCATGATAACCACGTGGGTCAGAGAATGACGCCCGGAGCTCCGACGGACGGAGCCCGCTCCCGGTTTCCCGGGCACAGAGGTTCCACAGAAGCGGGAACCACCCTCAAGGATAGTGGGAAACGTCGCCGTTCGTCAAAGGGGGTGCATTGTGGTTCCCCCCTCATCGACGAGGCCGGGGCAGACAACGGGGATCACCTGACGTTTGCGGGAAGGCGCAGGCACTCTTGCGAGCTATGCCGGAGTGCTCACTGTGGCCACATCGCGCCCACGAATAGGCACGCAGAGGGGCCCGCAGGCGCTTGCCTGCGGGCCCCTCCCCCACGGGTGAACGGCACTCAATGTCACCCGGGGATTATGCTCCGTCCGGTTGTTCCCGGATCGGTCACTCCTCCGCCTTGTCAGCCCCGGCCTCGTCGATCGAAGCGTTGGGCTCGACGGTGATCACGGCCTCGGCCTTGCGAGTGCGATAGCGGCGGATCGCCACCACCTCAAGGCCGAGCAGGGCGAGGATCGCTGCCGCTGCCGCCACCCAGGTGATGTACTCCCACGCGTTCCGGGTCACCTCGGGCTGGCCGTTCTCGTACATCCACGAGTTTGCGACCGTGTAGAGGATGTTGTGCGAGGCGCGACGCAGAGAGCTGACGCCCGCCGCGTCCTGCACGTTCACCGTCGCGATCGGCATATCGAGTGTCGCGAGCATCAGATCACCGCCGTTACGCGTGATCTGGTCGGCGTTCTGGTATCCGTAGCCCGCGAAGTAGTCGGTGAGGACCATGCCGCGGAAGCCCCACTCGTCGCGCAGGACGTTATTGAGCAGTGCCGAGTTGGCACCCGCGTACTCGGGGCCGATGTAGTTGAACGCGCTCATGATCGCGTGTGCGCCGCCGTCCTTGACGCCGATCTCGAAGGAACGCAGGTAGATTTCACGCATCGCCTGCTCGTTCGTCCAGGTCGCCAGCATGTGCGTGCGGTTGGTTTCCTGGTCGTTGAGGGCGAAGTGCTTGAGGAAGGCGTACACGCCCTTTGCCTGGGCGCCCTTGATCTCCTCGGCAACCTGCGAGCCGGCCAGGACCGGGTCCTCCGAGAAGTACTCGAAGTTACGTCCCGCGTAGGCGTAGCGGTGCGTGTTCGTTGCCGGCGCGTACCAGCCCGAGACCTGCATGTCGTGCGCCATCGTGCCAATCGCATCACCGAAGGAACGCGCGAGCTCCTTGTTGAAGGTGGCCGCCACGGACACCGCGGAGGGCAGGCCGATCGAGCCGACACCCGTGAAGTTGTTGTTCAGCGAGGCGGGGCCGTCCACGTCGGAGACGCGCAGCTTGCCGATCGAGGAGATCGCCGGGGAGCCGTAGCCACCCTTGGAGATGAGGGTGTTCATTTCCTTGACGGTGAGCTGGTCGAGGAGCTGATCCCACTTCGGGTCGTCGTAATCGAGGCCCGCGAGGTCACCCAGGACGAGGCCGTTCTTCGCACCCGTGGTCGGCATCGTCGCGCTGCTGTCAGCGTCGGCGGTTGCTGCGTCGTAGTTCGACGTCGCGAGGAACTTCGCCTTGTTGGCCTCGCTCATCTCGAAGTTCGTGGGAGCCGCGGTTGCCTCCGCGAGGTTGGCGAAGCGGCCCGCGCGCGACAGGTAGGTGACGTCACCCTTCGCGTCGTCGAACTGGTTGGTGGCCACAACCTTGTCACCGTCGTGCGTGTTGTCGGCGGTGTTGAAGGTCTGCGTCGCATCGACCGTGTACGTCTTCTCGTCGATGAGGTCGTGCGAATTGGAGCGCGCGGAGATCTTGTAGTCGCCGGCCTCAAGCACGTAGGCCTTCGCATTCACCGAGTCGTAGGAGGCGAGCGAATCGCGGTTCCAGCTGACCGTCAGCGTCTGGGACTCACCGGGCTCCAGCAGCTTCGTCTTCTCGAACGACAGCAGGTTCGCGGAAGCCTTTTCGATGCCACCGTCCGTGTAGGGCGGGTTGTCATAGATCTGGACGATGTCCTTACCGGCGACCTGGCCGGTGTTCGTGACGGTCACGTCCGCGGACATGGTTCCCGTGGCCTCGTCGACCGAGATGTCGCTCATCGACTGGGAGAACGTCGTGTAGGACAGGCCGAATCCGAACGGGTAGACGACCTCGTTGCTGTAGTCGATGACACCCTCAGCGGCAGCCGTCTCGTACCAGCGGTAGCCAACGTAGATCGAGTCGTTGTAGTTGACGAAGGACGGCTGTGTCTGGGTGCCCTTGTTGAAGGGGTCGTCCTGGGCGAACTCCGTCATGTTCGTGTACTGGAAGTCGCCGAAGTTGTTCGCAGCGGGGCCCTCCTTGATGTCACGCGGGAAGGTGTCGGGGGTCTTCGCCGAGGGGTTGACCTCGCCATCCAGGATGCGTCCCAGCGCGTTGAAGCCAACCTGGCCTCCGGGGATCGCCCACACGATCGCGTCGATCTCCGGGTCGTCCTGAAGGTCACCGAGCTGGAAGACGTTGGCGGCGTTGACAACGACGATCGTCTTCGTCGAGGTCTTCTTCGCCAGCTCGATCATGTCCTTTTCGGGACGCGTCAGCTCGAGGTAGCCCTGGCCATCCTCGAAGTCCGTGTAGTCCTCGGAGTTGTTCGTGTAGCTGAAGTACGGGTTGTCAGCCATCTCCTTGTTAACGTCGCGGGGCAGGTCGAAGCCCTCGCCGCCCGAGCGGGCGATCGTCACGACCGCGGTGTCACCGAAGGCGGTGGCGTTGGAGAGCAGGTCGTCAGAGTACTTGTCCTGCGTGGGCTCGGGCAGCGACCAGTCGGCCTTGAACATGCCGACCTCGGGGCGCTCAGCGCGGTAGGCGGTGTACAGGTTCGTCAGCTCATCATTCGTCATGAAGCCAGCGTTGTGCAGGCCATCAAGCAGGGTCGTCGTCGGGTTGTCCTTCGACAGCGAGCCGGAGCCGGTGCCGCCGTAGATCGGGTTCGTCGAGCCCCAACCCCACACGTTGATCGCGGAGCCCTTTGCGAGAGGCAGGGCACCGCCCTGGTTCTTCAGGAGGACCATGCCCTCATCAGAAATGTCGTTGCCCAGATCCTCCACCTGGGCCTTCGACGCGTCCGTGAGGGCACCGGTGCCGGCCGCCAGGTCGAGCACCGTCTTCAAGCCGCCGTACATCATCGACACGACCGCCACGACGACGACGACGAACGCCGCGACCCAGGCCGTCGAGCGCGTCAGCTTGCGGGCAGGCTTGCCCATCTTAAAAACAGCGAGGGAGACGATGATGGCGAGCGCCAGCGCCACGCCAATGACGATCAAGGGAACCTTGATCGACTCAACCATCTTCCACACATCAGACCAGTTGATGGAAAGCATTGTTAATGTCCTCTTTCAGTTCCGAAACCCTGCATCCCAGAGCCAGACCAGCTCCCTTGCCTTCCCTGTGTATGTCTCCATCGACGCAGGTCGCCGCAGACCAGAGGGCGGTTGGGAGCCGCTACCACCTATTCAACTGCACGGTCAGTCGCCTTATGTGGGACCTCGTGTGTTCTGTCGGATTGCGCGCACAATCTGTCAGGATGGGCTCGCTGGCGCCCCGCGGACATCACCGCCTACGCGGGAAGGGACTCTGCCCGCCTGCCCCACCACCGACGAAGGCGAACACAGGGGATGCACGAGGGCCCGGCCCCCTCGCGGGGACCGGGCCCAATGACGTTGTCGACCGGATCTCCGATCAGCGTGCGCGGCGCCTCGCCACCACGAGGCCGACGCCGGCGACGCCGAGCAGGCCAACGAGCGCGATGGCAACGCCGGTGTTCGCGCCGGTACTGGCCAGCTTGTTGCCTTCAGTGCTCGTACCGCCCGCAGGCTGGGACTGCTCGACAGTCGGCTGCGGCTGCTCAGCGGTGGGCTGCGGCTGCTCGACAGTCGGCTGGGGCTGCTCGGGAGTCGGAAGCTCGGGGAAATCGCACGTCGAAGACGCCGAGGTATCGGACTCGGCGATGGCTGCGCCACTCGTCGTCGTCCCCGAGATCTTCACGAGCGGAGTAACCTCAGCGCTGCCGGTGATAAGGAACGAGAACTTCACCGAACCGTTGGCGGGAAGCTCGAGATCCTTGAAGGTAAGCACCTTGCCCTCGACCGTCGGCTCAGGGGCGCCGCTGGCCGACTGGGGAACGTAGGTGGCGTCGTCCGACAGGGTCGCGATGACCGTCTGAACCGACTTGACATCACGGTTCGGGTTCGTGATCGTCACTCCGATGGTGCGCGTGGCGGTGGAGTCGGCGCCCGGCTGGGCGACGGCGCATGTCGCGGAGGACAGCGCGACCTGGCCCTTCGGCGAGAAGGAGGTGATGAGAGAGTAGTCGGCGGTCGTATTCGGCTCGAGGGTACGAGTCCAGCTCAGCGCCATGCCGTTATCCCGGTTGGAATCTGCTCCCTCAAGCATGTTGGGCAGCGGTGCACGATCCTTGAGCTTACCCCAGACCTCGTAGAAGGCACCGTAGTAGTAGCTCGAACCGGCGGTCGTCGGGACGAACTGCTCGACTCGACCACGATCCGTATGCGTGCCGGTTTCCGAATCCTTCGCTCGGCAGATGACCGTCCCCGTGTTCGCGTCGTACTCGCCGAAGCCGTAATCGTCGTCCTGGAGGTAGCAATCTGCCGCGTGGTAAAGAGTAAAGTCCCGAGCAGCATCAGAGATGTTCTTCACCGACGAGGTCGTCGCGTAGAACTCATTGCCCGTTGTGTAGGTATCCGTCTGCGTGATCTCGAATCCACCGCCGCGAACAACAGTCGTGAGGACCCACGGATCGGCTTGAGTGCCCGTTCCTGACTTGGATTGCGAGACCGGCGTCCAGGCGATCGTCCCCATCTTCGTCGCAGCTCGCGAATTCAGCTCCCCCGGACCGAAGAGCTCGGATCCCACAGCGAGGAAGGTTCCACAGTCGGCTGGATTCTGAGCGGATCGATCATTGTAGAACTCGTTGTGCCTATCGCCCTGATAGTTGATCGAGCAGTTGAGCGTGTCGGAGATAGCAATCCGAACGAGCGGTCCGTCCGTATCCTCAATCGTGGGACCAGCCGCAAGGGCCGCCAACGGGTTGAGAACGAGGGTCGCGGAGCCAAGCGCAGCAATGGCCAGTTTCTTGGACAGGCGCATGAGGAGACATCCTTAAGCGTTGATGGATATTGTGCAACCAATCTAGCATCCGTACGACAGCTTTCCAACTGGTTGAACTTTCATGTTTGACCGTCGCAGCTGGCACTCAATCCGCGTCGCCGTGAGACATCCCCGGCACGCTCAGGGCAAGCGAGCAGACACGACAAGGGGCCCCGGCCTCGTCACGTTCTTACGGACGAGGCCGGGGCCCCAAGCAGTCACGAACCGGATTACTCGCGGAAGTTCATGCCAAAGTCGATGGCGCCCAGCGCGTCGAGGAAGTCCTCGGACACGGAGCCGTCACCGAAGTCGGCCTCGGAGTAGTTCGAGTTCGCCATGGCCTCAGCCGTCGGCTCGACGATGACGTCGTTGTAGCGCGACAGGCCGGTACCAGCCGGGATGAGCTTACCGAGGATGACGTTCTCCTTGAGGCCCACCAGGGAGTCCGACTTGCCGTTCATGGCGGCCTCGGTCAGGACCTTGGTGGTCTCCTGGAAGGACGCGGCGCTCAGCCACGAATCCGTGGCCAGCGACGCCTTCGTGATGCCCATCAGCATCTGGCGACCGGAGGCGGGCTGGCCGCCCTCGGCTGCGACGCGACGGTTCTGCGTCAGGTACGCCATGCGGTCGACGAGCTCGCCGGGCATGAACGTCGTGTCGCCGGGCTCCAGGATGGTGACGCGGCGCAGCATCTGACGGACGATGACCTCGATGTGCTTGGCGTGAATGCCCACGCCCTGGTCGCGGTACACCTTCTGGACCTCGTCCACGAGCATCTTCTGGGACACGTTGCGGCCCATGATGCGCAGGATTTCCTTGGGATCCAGCTGGCCCTCGGTCAGCGGGGTGCCGGCCTCGACGTGCTGGCCCTCGGAGACGAGGAGCTTCTGGCGACGCGAGACCTCGATGACCAGGTCTTCCTTGCCGTCGTCACGGGTGATGACGACCTTACGAGCGCTCGGGTCTTCGTCGTCGATGTGGACGCGGCCGGCGGCCTCATTCATCTTCGCCTCGACCTTCGGGCTGCGGGCCTCGAAGAGTTCCTGGACACGGGGCAGACCCTGCGTAATATCCGCAGCGGAGGCGGCGCCACCGGTGTGGAACGTACGCATCGTCAGCTGCGTGCCGGGCTCGCCAATCGACTGGGCGGCGATAATGCCAACGGCCTCGCCGATGTCGACCTGCTTGCCGGTGGCCAGCGAGCGACCGTAGCAGGCCGCACAGGTGCCGACCTGCGACTCACAGGTGAGGACGGAACGGCAGACGATCTGCTCGACGCCGGCTGCGACGAGCTCGGCGAGCTGGTCGTCACCCAGGTCGGTGCCCGCCGGCATGACGACCTCTCCGGCCTCGTTCACCGCGTCACGGGCGAGGTTACGGGCGTAGGCGGTCGTCTCGATGGTCTCGGACGCCTCCCACTCACCGAACTCGTTCTTGTGAGCGATGTCGATCTTCAGGCCGGCGCGGGTGCCACAGTCGGCCTCGCGGACGATAACGTCCTGCGAGACGTCGACCAGACGACGGGTCAGGTAGCCCGACTCGGCGGTACGCAGAGCCGTATCGACCAGGCCCTTACGGGCGCCGTGCGTGGCGATGAAGTACTCGAGAACCGTCAGGCCCTCGCGGTAGTTCGCCTTAATGGGCTGCTCGATCAGCTTCTGCTTCGGGTCGGACACGAGGCCACGCATACCGGCGATCTGCTGAACCTGCGACCAGTTACCACGGGCGCCGGAGTTCACCATGCGGTACACGGTGTTGCGCTCGTCGAAGTTCGCGCGCATGTCGTCGGCGACCTCTTCGGTGCACTGCAACCACAGCTTCACGAGCTCCTCGTAACGGGTCTCCTCGAGGATGATACCCGTCTCGAACTGCTCGACGATCTCGGCGGCCTTGGCCTCGTAGCGGGCCAGGATCTCGCGCTTACGCGGCGAGGCCTGAATGTCGGAGAACGCGATCGTGATGCCCGACCAGGTCGACCAGTGGAAGCCGGCCGACTTGAGCGCGTCGAGGCAGTCCGCCACGAGCACGTTCGGGTAACGCTGGGTCAGCGTGTTCACGATGTTGCCGAGCTGCTTCTTGCCGACGACCTCGTTGACGAACGGGTAGTCGGTGGGCAGCTGCTCGTTGAAGATCGCGCGGCCGAGGCTGGTCTCGAGGATCAGCTCGTCGCCGGGCTCCCAGCCCTCGGGGGCTTCCCAGCCCTCGGGCGGCACGGTGCCGTCGGCGAAGCGGATGCGCGCGGTCGCGTTCAGGTGCAGGTTGCCGGCGTCGTACGCCATCTGGGCTTCCGCCTGGCTGGAGAAGTACGGAATCACGGGGTTTCCGTCTTCGTCCTTTTCGACGGGCACCGACGGGTCGGGCGTCGAGGTCAGGTGGAACAGACCGATGATCATGTCCTGCGACGGCATGGCCACGGGGCGGCCGTCGGAGGGCTTGAGGATGTTGTTCGTCGACAGCATGAGGATGCGGGCCTCGGCCTGCGCCTCAGCGCCCAGCGGCAGGTGGACAGCCATCTGGTCGCCGTCGAAGTCGGCGTTGAAGGCGCCACAGGCGAGGGGGTGCAGCTGGATAGCCTTACCCTCAATCAGCTGGGGCTCGAACGCCTGGATGCCGAGGCGGTGCAGCGTAGGTGCACGGTTCAGCAGCACGGGGTGCTCGCGGATGACGTCGTCGAGGACGTCCCAAACCTCGGGGCGCTGACGCTCAACCTTGCGCTTAGCGGCCTTGACGTTCTGCGCGTAGTTCTTCTCAACCAGGCGCTTCATGACGAAGGGCTTGAACAGCTCCAGGGCCATCTGCTTGGGCAGACCACACTGGTGGAGCTGCAGCTGCGGGCCGACGACGATAACGGAACGACCCGAGTAGTCGACGCGCTTACCGAGCAGGTTCTGACGGAAACGACCCTGCTTACCCTTGAGCATGTCCGAGATCGACTTCAGCGGACGGTTGCCCGGGCCCGCGACGGGGCGGCCACGGCGGCCGTTGTCGAAGAGGGCGTCAACGGACTCCTGAAGCATGCGCTTCTCGTTGTTGACGATGATCTCGGGGGCGCCCAGCTCGAGCAGACGCTTGAGTCGGGTGTTGCGGTTGATGACGCGACGGTACAGGTCGTTGAGGTCGGAGGTCGCGAAGCGGCCACCGTCCAGCTGAACCATCGGGCGCAGGTCCGGCGGGATCACGGGGATCTTGGTGAGGACCATCGAGGCCGGCGAGTTACCGGTCGCGACGAATGCGTTGATGACCTTCAGGCGCTTGATGGCGCGAGCCTTGCGCGGGCCGGAGTCAGAGGCGATGGTCTGACGCAGCGCGGCGACCTCGGCCTCCAGGTCGAAGGTCTCCAGGCGCTTCTGGATGGCGGCAGCGCCCATGTCACCCTTGAAGTAGGTGCCATAGCGGGCCACCATCGCACGGTAGAGGCGCTCGTCGCCCTCAAGGTCGCCGACCTTGAGGTCCTTGAAGCGCTCCCACACGGCCTCGAGGCCTTCGATGTCGCCGTCGAAGCGGCGGCGAATCTTGGCCATCTCGCGTTCGCCCTGCTTGCGAGCGCGCTCGCGCTCGGCCTGCGAGGCGCCGTCCTTCTCCAGGGCGGCCATGTCGGACTCGAGCTGCTCCGCGAAGTCGTTGATCGTCGCGTCGCGGTTGTTCTCCATCTGCTTCTTCTGCACCTCAAGTTCGGCGCGCAGTTCAGCCAGATCCTCGTGGCGACCCTTTTCGTCGACCTCGGTGATCATGTAGGCAGCGAAGTAGATGACCTTCTCGAGGTCCTTGGGCGCGAGGTTGAGCACGTAGCCCAGGCGCGAGGGAACACCCTTGAAGTACCAGATGTGCGTGACGGGGGCAGCCAGGTCGATGTGACCCATGCGCTCACGACGAACGCGCGAGCGAGTGACCTCGACACCGCACTTTTCGCACACGATGCCCTTGTAGCGCACGCGCTTGTACTTGCCACACGCGCACTCCCAGTCGCGGGTGGGGCCGAAGATCTGCTCACCGAACAGGCCGTCGCGCTCGGGCTTGAGCGTACGGTAGTTGATGGTCTCCGGCTTCTTAACCTCACCGTGGCTCCAGACGGCGATGTCGTCGCCGGTGGCCAGGGTGATCTTCAGGCTGTCGAACGTTTTGGCGTCCAGCAAAGTTATCTCTCCCTATCAGATCGCATCGATGGTCGCCGCAGCGTTCGGACGGGCTTCAAGAGTGATGCCCAGATCCTCACGCGCATTGAAGTCTTCGTCCTGCTCACGCAGGTCAATGACGTTGCCGGCCGCGTCGAGAGCTTCGACGTTCAGGCACAGCGAGCGCATTTCCTGGATGAGGACTCGGAAGGACTCGGGGATGCCGGGCTCGGGGATATCCTCGCCCTTAACGATGGCCTCGTACACCTTGACGCGGCCGGTGGTGTCGTCCGACTTGATGGTCAGCAGCTCCTGGAGGGCGTAGGCGGCGCCGTAAGCTTCCAGGGCCCACACCTCCATCTCGCCGAAGCGCTGGCCGCCGAACTGGGCCTTACCGCCCAACGGCTGCTGCGTGATCATCGAGTACGGGCCCGTGGAGCGGGCGTGGATCTTGTCGTCGACCAGGTGGTGGAGCTTGAGCATGTAGGTGTAGCCCACCGAGATCGGGTACGGGAACGGCTCGCCGGAGCGGCCGTCGAACAGGCGTGCCTTGCCCTCATAGTTGGTGAGGACGTCGCCGTCGCGGTTCGGGTTCACGTTGCGCAGCAGACCCGCGAGCTCGTCGGCCTCGAGGCCGTCGAACACGGGGGTAGCAACGGGCGTGCCGGGCTCGGTCTTGATGCCGTCGGTGGGCAGGTGTGCCGCCCACTCTTCGCCGGCCTCGACAGCGGCCGAGGCATCCCAGCCCTGGTGGGCGAGCCAACCGAGGTGGTACTCGAGAACCTGACCGACGTTCATTCGGCCAGGGACACCCAGCGGGTTGAGGATGATGTCGACGGGCGTGCCGTCGGCGAGGAAGGGCATGTCCTCGACCGGGAGGATCTTGGACACGACGCCCTTGTTACCGTGGCGGCCGGCCATCTTGTCGCCGATCGTGATCTTGCGTCGCTGGGCGACGTAGACGCGCACGGTCTGGCGGACGCCGGGGTTGAGGTCGTCTTCGTCGTCGTTGAATTCGCGGACGCCGATGACGATGCCCTCTTCGCCGTGGGGGACGCGCAGGGAGGTGTCGCGCACCTCGCGGGCCTTCTCACCGAAGATGGCGCGCAGCAGGCGCTCCTCGGAGGTCAGCTCGGTCTCGCCCTTCGGGGTGACCTTACCGACGAGGATGTCGCCGGCGGTGACCTCGGCGCCGATGCGGATGATGCCGCGCTCGTCCAGGTCAGCGAGGGATTCCTCGGAGACGTTGGGGATATCGCGGGTGATCTCTTCTTCACCGAGCTTGGTCTCGCGGGCGTCGACCTCGTACTCCTCGATGTGGATCGAGGTGAGGATGTCTTCTTCCACGACGCGACGGCTCAGGATGATGGCGTCCTCGTAGTTGAGGCCTTCCCAGGACATGTAGGCGACGAGAAGGTTCTTGCCGAGCGCGACCTCACCGTTGGAGGTGGCGGGGCCGTCAGCCAGGACGTCGCCGACCTCGACGCGGTCGCCCTCGTCCACGATAACGCGCTGGTTGGTGCAGTTACCGGGGTTGGAGCGCTCGAACTTCTCGAGGCGGTAGGAGTCGCGGCCGCCCTCGTCCGTGGAGACGACGATCAGGTCCGCGGAGACCTCGGAGACGACGCCGGAGTGCGCGGCGAGGATCATTTCGCCGGAGTCGTGCGCGGCGCGCATCTCCATGCCGGTGCCGACCAGCGGGGCTTCCGTGGTGAGCAGCGGCACGGCCTGACGCTGCATGTTCGCGCCCATGAGGGCTCGGTTAGCGTCGTCGTGCTCGAGGAAGGGAATGAACGCCGCGGCGACGGACACCATCTGACGTGCGGAGACGTCCATGTAGTCCACGCGATCGCGGGCGATCAGGGTCGGGTCGTCGCCGGCAACACGGCACAGGACGTCGTGCTCGGCGAAGGAACCGTCGGCCTCGAGGGGCGACGAGGCCTGGGCGATGTAGTGGCCCTTCTCGTCGTCCGCGGTGAGGTAGCGGATTTCGTCGGTGACCTTGCCGTCCTTGACGACGCGGTAGGGCGTCTCAATGAAGCCGAAGGGGTTGATGCGCGCGAAGGTCGCGAGCGAGCCGATGAGGCCGATGTTCGGACCTTCAGGGGACTCGATCGGGCACATACGACCGTAGTGCGAGGGGTGGACGTCTCGAACTTCCATGCCCGCGCGGTCACGCGACAGACCGCCGGGGCCCAGGGCCGACAGACGGCGCTTGTGGGTCAGGCCGGCGAGGGGGTTGTTCTGGTCCATGAACTGCGAGAGCTGGGAGGTTCCGAAGAACTCCTTGATCGCGGCCACGACGGGGCGGATGTTGATCAGCGTCTGGGGCGTGATCGAGTCCGTCTCCTGGGTGGTCATGCGCTCGCGCACGGTGCGCTCCATGCGGGCGAGGCCGGTGCGGACCTGGCCCTGGATGAGCTCGCCGACGGCGCGGATGCGACGGTTGGCGAAGTTGTCGATGTCGTCGACCTCAACGCGGACCTCGACGGCCTCGCCATTGCGGGTGCCGGCGAAGGTCTTGTCGCCCTGGTGCAGGGCGAGGAGGTACTTGACGGTCGCGACGATGTCCTCGAGGGACAGGGTCGAGGCCTTGGGGTCGGCTTCGATGGCCAGCTTCTTGTTGATCTTGTAGCGGCCGACCTTGGCGAGGTCGTAGCGACGAGAGTCGAAGTAGAAGTTGTTGAGCAGCGTCTGGGCGGCGTCGACGTTCGCGGGCTCGCCGGGGCGCAGCTTGCGGTAGATGTCGAGCAGGGCCTCTTCCTGCGTGGCGACCGTGTCCTTCTCGAGGGTCTCGAGGAGGACGGGGTAGGCGGCGAAGGTTTCGCGAATCTCGGATTCGGTCATGCCGACGGCCTTGAGGAAGTGGGTCACCGACTGCTTACGCTTGCGGTCGATGCGCACGCCGACGGCGTCGCGCTTGTCGATCTCGAACTCGAGCCATGCGCCACGGGAGGGGATGACCTTCGCGCCGAAGGTCTCCTTGTCCGACGAGCGGTCCGAGAGCTTCTCGAAGTACACGCCGGGGGAACGCACGAGCTGGGAGACGACGACACGCTCGGTGCCGTTGATGATGAAGGTACCGCGGGGGGTCATGAGCGGGAAGTCGCCCATGAACACGGTCTGGGACTTGATTTCGCCGGTCTCATAGTTCATGAACTCGGCGGTCACGTACATCGGTGCGGAGTACGTGTAGTCCTTCGCCTTGGCTTCCTCCATGGAGTACTTGGGGGATTCGAGGCGGTGGTCGTGGAACGACAGGCTCATGGTGCCTGCAACGTCCTCAATGGGGGAAATCTCATGGAAGATTTCTTCGAGGCCGGAGACGTCGGGGACGTCGCCTTGGCCAGATGCCTGAGCGGCTTCGACGCGGGCCTTCCACGCGTCGTTGCCCAGCAGCCAGTCGAAGCTTTCGACCTGCAGGCCCAGCAGATTGGGGGCCTGGAGGGGTTCACGAAGCTTGGCGAACGAGATGCGGTGCTTGGGCTGTTTGGCGGTGCTGTTGGCAGCCAAAGGGGATCCTTCCCTGCATTAACGGTGCGCACGCTGCCTTATCACCCATTATCTGACGCGTCCTGGTCCGTCAAGCGCCTGTTACGACGGCTGGATACGGGTCACCTCGGGCATGATAAGGCGCAAATACCCAGGCTACCGTGAGTCGCATCGCGAGTCAAGGCAGCGTGTGATATGTGCAGGGTTTCACGGGAACGAGGCCGTGGCCAGCTTGTTCGTCAGGCGCGACGCTGGCAATACCCAGGCTTGGGTGGCGACACCACTTGTAACCAGTTCTTTTACACAGGCATGTATTCACTGAACACCCACTCATGTACTCACACGCGCACAATCCGATTTTACTCCTCACAGTCCCAACATCGATATCAAGGCCATAACTTCCACCATCACGCACTCGACAAGCGCAGCAGCGATAGGCACTGATCGCAAGGTACAGCGGCACTCACTTTCACAATCACACACGGCACTTAGCACACGACGGACGCAAATGAGCATGGGGACTGTAACGATCCTTCTGGGACTACATACCCCAGAGACACCCACCTAGAGGTTCCCGATTGGAGAGTAGGAGCATGTTAATCGCGAGAAACCCGCTTGATAACACCTATGTCAGCGCATTCGATGTCAAACATATGCCTCCCCAAGCGCAACCCAACAAGTTGTTGTGCCCAGGGCTGAGCCCTGATGGATCACCATGTTTAGCGGCGGTCACACCGGCAGCGTTGGACTCTGACCACAAACATCCATATTTCCGCGTAGGGCGAGTGAAGGACCACATCGCCGGTTGCACGGAGAGTTCCACTCGCGTTAATCCAGCAGATAAAACCACAGACAGGAGAGGCATCAAGGGGAAAGAAGCACCACGTGGACCCGAACGGCGCGTTCAGATTGAACTCCGACATCCGGAGGCTTCCGCTGCACGGGCCACAAACAACGCACCCCACATGCTCACGAGCCGCATCGGCCACCACCGCGCCTCCGCACCGAGAGAGTACGTGCGTCCCATGACACTTCAGTGCGGAATTCGCAAGGCGGCGTTGGACTACGCTCGAGACATCATCAGCGACACAGATACTGTGTCGCTGGAAGGCAAAAAGGGGCCAGCACGGCAGTTCATTTACCCAGCTGAGCGACTGCTCTACGCACCTTATAACAGCCATGCGATCATAGCTTTCGGCCAGCTGCACAGCATCAGCCAAGGAACAGCACCAAACACATATTTCGTTCGACTATGCCGACCAAACGGCGGCCCCACAAAAGTCTCAATCATGATTGGAGCTGAGCACTACGCGTCACTGCGGCCGCGTGTCCATCTAGCAAAAATTGAGCCAAGCAAGTGGGCACTCATAGCTTGCGGAACGATCACGGGAAAGACTACGGATAAGAGATACCTCCGTCCGTTCGATGGGCTTTCTCTATACCTCCAGAGAACATCAGCATCAGGCTTCGACAACTTAGCCCAGCCACGCGCATCGAGCCCGCGTAGTGGTGGTGCCCCAAGTCGGGCTTGAACCGACGACCCACGGATTATGAGTCCGCTGCTCTGACCGACTGAGCTATTGGGGCGGTGCCATCCTATCGGAGGAACGCGGACCTCTTCCACTGACACCTCACTGTGATCCGTCAATCACGCTGCAGCGACATGGGACATTAGTCATTCGTATGGTTGTTGTACCAGTTCACAGCCGAAAAATAAGGAGATGGCATGAACGTCGCAGAACAGATCGTGGCTCAGCTCGTTGACGCTGGTGTCCACCGGATCTACGGCATTGTCGGTGACTCGCTCAACCCCATCGTTGACGCCGTGCGCAAGACCGGTGGCTCAAAGAAGGGTGGTATCGACTGGATCCACGTGCGCCACGAGGAAGCGGCGGCGTTCGCAGCGTCGGCCGAAGCTCAGCTGACAGGCAAGCTCGCCGTGTGTGCGGGCTCGTGCGGCCCGGGCAACCTGCACCTCATCAACGGCCTGTACGACGCGAACCGCACGGGTGCGCCCGTCCTCGCCATCGCCTCGCACATCCCGAGCGTGCAGATCGGCACGACGTACTTCCAGGAGACCCACCCGGACCGAATTTTCGAGGAGTGCTCGGTCTACAACGAGCTCATCTCCTCCGCAGCACAGTCGCCGCGCACCGTGAACTCGGCGATCCGCCACGCGGTCGGCTTGGGCGGCGTCTCGGTCATCACCCTGCCCGGCGACGTCTCCGACCTCAAGGCCGTTGAGCACGTTCCCACCTACGCGCCCGCGCGCCCCGCGACACTGGCTCCCAATGCCGCCGACATTGAAGAGGCCGCAGCCCTCCTCAACAAGGCCGACAAGGTCGCCATTTTCGCCGGCGCCGGCGTCGAGGGCGCCCATGACGAGGTCATCGCCCTGGCGGATGCTCTCAAGGCACCGATCGGCCACTCGCTGCGCGGCAAGCACTTCATCCAGTACGACAACCCCTTCGACGTGGGTATGACGGGCCTGCTGGGCTACGGCGCAGCAGCTGAGGGCATGAACGACGCCGACGTGCTGATCCTGCTGGGCACCGATTTCCCCTACGACCAGTTCCTGCCGTCCACACCGACCATCCAGGTGGACACGCACGCGGAGAAGCTGGGCCGCCGCACGGACGTCGGCCTCGCGATCCACGCGCAGGTGAAGCCCTTCATCGAAGCACTCCTCCCCCACCTGCGCGCGAACCGCTCCGATTCCTTCCTGAAGTCCAAGATCAAGAAGCACTCGGAGATCATGCACGCCCCCGTGGGCGCCTACACGCGCAACGTGGAGAAGATGCGCCCGATCCACCCCGAGTACGCCGCCCACCTCCTCAACGAGACGGCCGCGAAGGACGCGATTTTCACCGCGGACACGGGCATGTGCAACGTGTGGACCGCCCGCTACATTGATCCGCTCGGCACCCGCCGCCTCATCGGCTCCCTGCTGCACGGGTCGATGGCGAACGCCCTGCCGATGGCCCTGGGCGCTCAGGTCGCCTACCCGGATCGCCAGGTCGTGTCAGTGTCGGGCGACGGCGGGCTCTCGATGCTTCTCGGCGAGCTCATCACCGCAAAGATGTACGACCTGCCGGTCAAGGTGGTCGTCTTCAACAATTCGACGCTGGGCATGGTGAAGCTGGAGATGCTGGTCAACGGCCTGCCTGACTTCCAGACAGATGTCCCGGACACGAATTACGCGGAGATCGCCCGCGCAATTGGCTTCCACGCGGAGCGCGTCGAGGACGCTTCTCGCCTGGAGGACGCGTACCGCGAGGCGTTCGCCGCGCCCGGCCCCGCCCTCGTTGAGGTCATCACGGATCCGAACGCGCTGTCGCTTCCGCCGGCCATCACGGGCGGCCAGGTCGTCGGCTTCGCGACCGCGATGAGCAAGATCGTTCTCAACCGCGGCATCGCCGAGGCTTTCTCGATGGCCACCTCCAACATGCGCAACATCCCGCGCCTGTAGGCCATTCACATCTCCGGGGACGAGGCCGGGGCTGGGTCAACGCACGACCTGGCCTCGGCCTCGTTTTTCATGGCTTCAATCCGTATTTTATCAACATTCATTTTTCTAAAAGACTGGCTTTTTCCAACTCAAATATCGCTTGATAAGTAGACAACTTGAGGCTCGCTGCGCTCAAATATGATTTGACAGCTATTTATGCGCGCATTTCCCCTCTAATATGCGAGGCGTTCTATCGTTCACGCCACACAGGAGGAACCGCAATGCACGCGCTCGCAGCAATGGCCAGCGCAGCCGGTGCCGTCGACCTCGACACTTTTCCCGCTTGGCTGAGGATCACCCACTTCATCAACTTCATCATGATGGGCTTCCTCATCCGTTCCGGCTGGGAGGTCCTCGCATCACACCCACGTCTGTACTGGAACAATCACTGCACACCCGGATCCGAGTGGCTGAAGTTCACGAAGGACAAGGTGTCGACCGTTCCCGGCGAGTTCACGGCGCGCGACGACCAGCGCAACCTCCACCCGCTGATCTCCCTGCCCGGACGCGGACAGATCGGCCTGGGCCGCGCGTGGCACGCGCTCGTCACAGCCATCTGGCTCATTAACGGCTTCGTGTACGTCGCCCTCCTCTTCGGGACAGGCCAGTGGCGACGCATCGTCCCCACCTCGTGGTCCATCTTCCCCGAGGCCTGGGAGAGCGCCAAGATCTACATGGGTCTCCAGATCCCCTCCATCGAGCACTTCCAGCCCTATGACGCCCTCCAGAAGCTCATGTACTTCACGGTCGTCTTCATCGTCGCGCCCCTCATGATCGCGACCGGCCCCATCATGTCCCCCACCTTCGCGGGACGCTTCCCCGGGTATGTCAAGCTCTTCCGCAACCGTCAGACTGCTCGCTCCATTCACTTCCTGGGCATGGCCTTCTACTGCTTCTTCGTTGTCATGCACGTCGCGCTCGTCTTCATCGTCCACCCGAGGTACAACATCGCGCACATGATGCTGGGCGAAAACTACAACGACATCACGGCGGCACAATTCGCTCAGGCCGTCACCATGCTGATCATCGGCATCGTCGTCGCCTTCGCCCTGTGGATCGGAGCCTCCTACTGGTCCCTGTCGAACCTGCGCCGCACCCAGCGCTGGATCTGGGGTGCGACGCAGCCGATTCGCGCGCTCACGATCGACCGCCTGAAGTCGCGTCAGGTCGCGAAGAAGACCTTCACCGAGGACGACATTTCCCCGTTCCACTGGGTCAACACGCGCCCGCCGACACAGGAGCAGTCCGAGGAGTACATCGCCCTGCGCGAGGACGACTTCAAGGACTTCCGCCTCGAGATCGGCGGCCTGGTCGAGGAGGAGAAGTCTTTCTCCATCGACGAGCTGAAGGCCCTGGGCAAGGTCACGAACATTACGATGCACACCTGCATGCAGGGATGGACGGGCATCGCGAAGTGGGAGGGCATCCGTCTCAAGGATCTCCTCGAGCAGGTCACGCCCACGGAGGGCGCGCACTACCTGATGGCCACCTCCTTCGGACACGTCGGGCACACCTACGACGGGCGCCCGACCGAGCCCTACTACGAGTGCATCGACCCGTCGATGATCGACGACGACGAGTGCATCCTCGCCTGGGGCATGAACGATGAGCCTCTGCCCGAGGTCTACGGCGGCCCTCTACGCCTGCGCGCCGATTCCCAGCACGGCTACAAGATGGTCAAGTGGGTGCGCCGCCTCGAGTGGATCCACGACTACCACGACGTGGGTGACGGCCAGGGCGGCTCGCGAGAGGACTCTGGCCTGCAGCACTACGACGCTCGCGCCTGAGAATCTCTGCCTTCGAGCGGTACCACGCCTCCCTCCTCGTCTCCACGCATGCGCGTGCGGACGCACGGTGGGAGGCGTGGTCTATGCGTACCTGCGGGCGATCGCCGCGGCCTCGGGCACGTAGGAGCGCCCGAAGACGGCGCAGTGGATCATGATGATGTGCATTTGATGCAGGGCGACGCGCTCGCGCCAGCCATCCTCCAGGGGCGAGGCCTCGTGATAGGCGGCGAGGATTCGCTCGTAGTGCGGGCAGCCGAAGACCGCGAGGGCCGCGAGGTCCTCCTCGGCGTGGCCTCCCTGCGCGGCGGGGTCGATGAGGACGGCACCCTCGGGGGTCCACATGACATTGCCGCTCCACAGGTCGCCATGGGTGCGGGCGGCGCCGATGTTGCTGTGGCGGCTTTTCGCTTCTTCGACGAGGCTCGGCTGGCCGTGGTCGAGCGCGCCGGACTCGAGGCGTTCGCAGAGCTTGTCGATGAGCGTTCGTTCGGCGGCCGTGAAGATGCGGTCGTCGAGGTAGGGGGCGATGCGCTCGCGCGCGTAGAAGGCGCCCCAGGATTCGCCTTGGGACGAGGCCGGGGCCAGGCTTGGGCGGTCCGGTAGCGAGAGGTGGGCCTCCCCCATCCAGCCATCGCCCTCGAATCCGGGCGGCGGCGCACCCAGGTGGCTGGCTCCGGCGGCGTGCGTATGGGCGAGGGCGCTGCCGAACTCCTCCGCCGCCCGAGGGGTTGGCGAGACGGACACCAGGCGGGGCTCCTCAAGCCACGTCGCACCGTGATCGAGAACGGGCACGACGGGGGCGCCAGGGTCCGAGGCCTCAGCGAGCCACGCAAGGCCCGCAACCTCGTAGGCGATCCGCCCGCGGCGGCTGTCCGCTTTCCTGATGGTGTCCATCGTGTGTGGCCTCCTGTCTGCGGAGAAGTTCCGGCGCTCCCCTGTTTTTGGCGCATCAGCGCGACGGTTCAACGATATCAAGGCTAGTGCGGGGCATCGGTAACTCCTCCGACGCGCAGCATCGTTGCAGGTCGGCCAGCCAACAGCGCAGGTTAGCGCTCGGAACAGCGGGTTCACGCGCGAACAACGCGCCCCATCAGCTGCCGATTTGCCCAAAACGCAGACCACCTCACCTACAAGAGCCCATTTTCAACGTATTTCACCGAGGTGGTCTGCGTTTTGGGCACCAACCCTCGTGAGTCATGGCTTGCACACCGTTGATCGGGGGGGAATTGCATCATTAGAGATCCGACACGCCGGCGACACGCCGATAGCCGCCTTCTAATGCTGCAAAACCCCCACGACCGACGGCGCGGCAAGCGCGCGAGGATCAGATCTGGACCCATGCGGATAGCTTGTCATGATGCGGATAGGTTATCGGCATGCGGATAGGAAAATAAGCTATCCGCATGCTCATAACCTATCCATAACGCAATAACCTATCCGCGTACGCGGCAGGTTTCGCCGGTCTGGAGGGTAGGCACGCATGGAATGGCCCGGCTTCAGTGCCGATGGGGGCTTCGGGACCTGATTACGGTGCCGGAGAGCGCCAAAATTCGCCCAACAGACACCCCACCCACCCACACTCGCGAAAAAACTCGCCCGGCACGCCATAAAACACTCGTTTTGGGCCATTTTGCCAGCGCTGGGCGAACTTTGTCGCGCCCATGCTGCTTACCGCGCCACGAGATGTAACCGTCGGCACCAATGCGGGAGCCTCAGGACGCCTCCATGAAACCCATGACACCTTTGCTCGATGAAATAGCACCAAAATCAGGTGTATCTGGCTTGCAATGGTGTCGTCGGTTTCACCGGAGACAGAGCACACGCCAGCAAAGGCGATGACGGTTTCACGTGACTCGCCGGCCGCACCGGTGGGCGGTGGCGGGGCCTGGCCGGGCTTCGAAACGACGCACCAAGCCACACGCCAGCACACCAGGCCCCACTGGTGTGGAGGGCGCCGGAGGGCACGGGCGGGCTTCGAGGCGCGGCGCCGAACGAAGTGAGGCCCTAGCCTCGCGGGCGGCCGGGCCCTCCGGCGCCCGGAACACCCGTGGGGCTACAAGCAGCACCATCAATGGGGCGGGCCGCCGCCCACCGGCACACACAGCGGCCCGGCCCATCAAGGTAAGCCACGCGGCGGCCGGAACACCAGCGGCGCCACGAGCAACACAACAACAGGCACCACACCAACGCGCCCAGGCATACAAAAAACCGACATCCGGATCGGATGTCGGCCTGTGGTGGAGCTAGGGGGATTCGAACCCCCGACCTTCTCATTGCGAACGAGACGCGCTACCAACTGCGCCATAGCCCCAAGGACTCGAACAGCTTAGCACCATGGCGATCAGCGACGCAAGCCGACCACGACCACGTGCGGGACACCACGGATAGGAAGAAACGCAGCGATTCGCCGGTCTACGCCACGCCGTTACCCAACACTACGCCACGCCGTTACCCAACACTGCGGAACGCGCATGAGGCTCGATGAATGGGCAGCGCCAGCACAGCGTCCAGACGCTACGTATTACGCAGGAACGTGCTCGCGTACGACGCACCGGACTGGGAACGCTCCGGACCAATAGACGACGATGAAGCTGGCAACCGCGAGGACTCAAGCCCTTGTCGGCGACAACCGTTTTTCAGCCCCCGAAAGCAACCCTTCCGCCAGCCCCCGCATGCAACTGTTCTCGGTCGAGGCTATCTAGGTGGGCCCGCACGCAACCCCGCCATCAACCCTCCTGTATGCAACCCCGCCATCAGCCCCGGCATACGACCGCGCCGCGAGCCCGAAGGCCCGCGGCGCGGCATCAGCAGCTGAGAGGTCCCCTATTGGGCGCGTCGCGCGTCCAGGACGGCATCCAGGTCGAGGGCGACGGCCTGGTCGGCGACGACCTCGGCGGTGGAGCGGGCGCCCACCTGGGCAGTCTGGGCGATCGGGCGAGCCGGGACTGCGGCGGCGATGCGCGGAATACCACGCAGGTCGGTGTCGGCGTGGACGATGCGGCCGCGCACGCGCTCGCGCGAGGCGTAGGTGGGTGCGGGGATCGGCGCGACGGTCCAGGCGCGGGCCGGGGTGTCCGCGACCTCAACGACCTCGGGCACCTCGACGTTGAAGACAAGGGAGGGGACGGAGCCGGTCTGGGGTTCGGATGCCTCGACAGCAGCTTCGACGGTCTCCTCGGCGACAGGGGCCTGCTCCGCAGGGGCTGCAGCAGTAGCACGCCCAGCACCGCGCACATCGCCGCGAAGCTTGGTCAGCAGCTCGAGCTCACGCTCGGAGGCGCGCTGGGAGCGCACGGCGGCGACGCGGGAGGTAGCCAGGGAGGCGACGAGCGCGGCGGCCGGGATGGCGATCCACGCCCACGCGATGGAGGTCGCCGCGATGACGATGCCGAGCGCGACGGTTGCAAGCGCGCACACGCCGGTGATGACCATGCGGCGGCGGCCGGCGGCGCTTTCGGCGGCGAGACGGGCGGCGCGGCGGGCGCGCAGCTTCGCGATCTCACGGACCGCCTTGTTGTTGCGACGGTCGATAACGGGACGCGTGCGCCCCGTGGTGCCCTGGTGCATGCTGCCTCCGCTCGTCAATGCGCCCCGCGCCAGGATTGTTCCGCTGGCGTGGTCACATGTGTCTAATTCTGGCTCATTCGTGTGGATCATGCGCAGCCTCGGGGAGAAACGGTCAATTTCTCGAGACTGAACGATTGCTGTCCTGCGTGCAACGAGCGACGGTACCGTCGCGATGAGCGCGACGAATATCGCTGCAATGACGAGTCCACCAATCTCCACCCTCACAAAGTACGGGCGTTTGTGGCGCTGCGCTTTGTGCGATGGGCGCGTGTCGAGCTCTCAAACCTTTCGGTAAAAAGAGAAGTAACCACAGGTGTCACACCTGTAACATTTGCACCATTTGCACCACTGCGGCATGCCCTCGAACCCAGGATCGGCAGACCCCAGGAAGAGAACGAACGACGACGCTCAGTCGATCGCCGAACTCCCCCACCGACGTCGCACGAGGCCTCCCTCGGGCAGGGACTCGGAATCGATGAAGAAAGCGATATGGTCGGCCCACTGGCCACCGATGTGCATGAAGCGGGGGCGCAGACCCTCCTCGACGAGACCGAGGCCTCTGCACACACCCAAAGAGCGCTCATTCTCGGGGCGCACACACACCTCGACCCGATGCAGCCCCAACTCGCCGACGACGAGGTCGAGGACGAGCGCCGCGACCAGGGAACCCAGGCCTCGGCCCGACCATTCCGAGACGATCCAGTAGCCAAGCATGCCCGTCGACATGGCACCCCAGTGCACGTTGGAAACGGAAAACTGGCCGACGAAGCGCCCGTCGATCTGGACGCCGAAGATCAGGCCGGTCCCCTCGCGATGGTCCCGATCGGCGCGACGCATGTACTGCGAGAACGTCGGAATGTGTTCGAGCGTGTCCGGGGGCAGGGTCGCCTCCCACGGGCGCAGCCAGTGCCCATCGGTGCGGCGCACGGCGTCGAGCGTGCGATGCTCTTCGCCGCGCACGGGGCGCACGACGAGCTCGCGCGGGCGCGGATTCGACTCGGTGCCGCTGCGCAGAAATCCGCGACCGACCGGGTCGGCCACGCGCAGCGTGAGCATCTCAATGTCGCGCCCCCACACGCACCGGGAACGGCGGAGGAAGCATTTCATTCGAGGACCAGGCACTGCAGGCGGTCACCCGCGCGCACCGTCGTCACATCCTCGGGGACGACCGCGAGAGCGTTAGAGTCCGCGAGCGCGGACAGCAGCAACGAGGCCGGGGTTCCCATGACGGCGGCGTTGTAGCCGGAGCGGGGGGAGCCGGTCAGTCGCACGCGCACGAACTCGCGGCGGCCGCGCGGGGAGTACCAGGAGCGGTCGATGGCGGCGCGCACGACGGGACGGTTGACGGCGGTCCAGCCCTGCATGTGGCGCAGCGCGGGGCGGACGAACACCTCGAAGCAGACCTGGGCGGAGACGGGGTCACCGGGCAGACAGACGATAGGTGTGCCGGGCTGGCCGTCCTCGGCGCCGACGGTGCCCACGCCCATGATGTGGCCGGGCCAGGCGGCGACGTTGTCGAAGCGGACGGTTCCGAGCGCACCGAGGACCTCACGGACGGTGTCGCCGCTGCCGTAGGAGATGCCGCCAGTCGTCAGGATCAGGTCTGCGCGCACCAGCTGGTCCTCGATGGTCTCGCGCAGGCGAGCGCGCTCATCCGGGACCGCGGCGACGCGGAAGGTCTGTGCGCCGGCGTCAGCAACGGCCGTCGACAGGGCGTGACCGTTCGCGTCGAAGACAGTGCCGGGGCGGGCCTCGCCACCGGGCTCGACGATCTCGTCGCCGATCGAGATGATGACGACGCGCGGGCGCGGGTGAACCAGGACGCGATCGCGGCCAACGCCGGCGAGGAGCGCCATCTGGCGGGCACCGATACGCGTGCCGGAGCGCAGCACCGTGTCACCCTGCGCAACGTCCTCCGCGCGACGGCGAATGTTCTCGCCGCTGGCGGGGGCGGTACGCAGGGCGACCTGGGCGATGCCGTGATCCGTGAACTCGAGGGAGACCACGGCCTCGGCGCCGGAGGGCATGGGCGCGCCGGACGCGATACGGATCGCGGTGCCGGGCACGAGGGCCGCCGGGTCGACAGCGCCGGCGCGGATCTCCTCGGTGACAGGAAGCGTCACCGGCGACTCCAGGGTGGCTCCCTCACAGTCGCGGATGCGAACGGCGTATCCGTCGCACGCCGACAGGTCGGCGACCGGGAGGTTGAAGGGGGCCCGCACGTCCTCTGCGAGCACGCAGCTGACCGCGTCAGCGAGCTGAACGTCGAGCGGCGGCAGCGCGTGGGCAACGGCCATGCAGTCCTGGTAGAAGTCGGCAACGCTTCGCATAGTTGTTAGTCCTCGAGCTTGGAGCGCAGGAACTCCTTGAGTTCCGCTCCAAGCGCCGGGTCCTCAAGGGCGAGCGTGACGTTGGCTTCGAGGTAGCCGAGTTTGTCCCCGGTATCGAAGCGTCGCTCGTCGATGACTACACCGTACAACCCTCCACCCTCTTCTTCGGGGAGGTCGATCATGCGCGCGTATCCATCTGTGAGCTGATACTCACCGCCGGCGCCCGGTTCGATGTTCTCGAGGGCCGTGAACACAGCCGGGTCGAGCAGGTAGCGGCCGACGACCGCGTACTCGGACTTGACCTCTTCGAGCGGGGGCTTCTCGGTGACGTCGGTGATGCGCATGAGCTGGCCCTCTTCGAGGTCGACGCCCTCGGGGATCGGCAGAACCTCGACGGCGGTCGATGCGTATGCGGTGGCCTGCTCGGGGGTGACCTTCAGCAGGGCGACGACGGTGCCACCCAGGGCGCCTCGCACCTGGATCATCTTGCGCAGCAGCTGCGAGCCGGGCTCCATGAGGTCGTCGGGCAGCAGGACCGCGCAGGGGGCGTCGCCCACGTGGGACTTGGCCTGCAGGATCGCATGGCCGAGGCCGAGGGGGTGGCCCTGGCGCACGGAGTGGACGCGCGCGTACTTCTTGTACTCGTTGACGTACTCGAGGGCCTTCTCCTTGCCGGCCTTCTCCAGGTCAGCCTCGAGGCCGGGTTCGGCGTCGAAGTAGTCTTCGATCGACTGCTTGCCGGCGCGGGTCACGAAGAGGATGTCTTCGATGCCGGCATCCGTGGCCTCGCGCACGATGTACTCGATCGAGGGCCGGTCGACGACGGGCAACATTTCCTTGGGCACAGACTTCGTGATGGGCAGGAAGCGGGTTCCGCGACCGGCCGAGGGAACGACGGCGTGCACTACTGGCTGGTTTTTATCTGACATACTTCACAGAGTAGCGAAGAAACCGCCCGAAAGGGAGACGATGGCCACAAAAACAACTCTCCGCGCGGAGATTCGTAGCAGGCGCCGCGCCCGGCGCGCCGACTCTCTCGCAACGGGACAGCTATTCTCCCCCGGCACGAGCCACTCCCCCATCCCGGTGCGCGACCGCGCCGAAGCAGAAGGGCTCGCTCACCAGATTCGCTCCCTGACCTCGTCGATGGACGCAGTCACTCTGCCCGCACTGTTCGTACCCACCCCCCTCGAGCCCGACATGTCCCTTGCACTCGGGCTATTTGAACGTGCGCTCCTCCCGGTCCTCCTCGACGAGGCCGGGGCTCCCCTCGGCGGATCGCGCTGGGGATTGTGGGAGCCGGGCCGGGCGTTGGTGACGCTTGGGCGACCACCCGCTCAGCCGGACGGTGAGGTGTTGGGAGCGGAGTCGCTCAAGAATGCAGATCTGATCGTCATTCCGGCGCTCGCTGCATCCGCGGACGGGACTCGCCTCGGCCAGGGAGGAGGCTGGTACGACCGCGCGCTCACGCACCGCTCCCCCGGCGTCCCGGTCGTTGCGGTGATTTTCGACGACGAGGTACTGGAGGCCGGAATAATTCCTGCGGAGCCTCACGACGTTCCCGTCGACGCGATTGTGACGCCGACACGCATGATCACAACAAGCATCCGATAGGCCTTTTTCCACGGTTTTTCCTGTCAGTCACACCCCTCACAAGCGTTTGTCACACACCTCTCACAACGGACTTTTCGGCGTAAATCCGCAGATCGCTGACCGAATTACAAAAAGTGCGACGAACATTACTCCCTAATCACTGTTCGTAAGACGAAAGTCCCCACTAGTGTTTTCAACGGTAAACGAGCGCCGACGCGGCGCGCGCTCCCCGGTGGCACAGAGCCGCCACGCCGAGGCACTTCGGCGATTCAGACTTGCCGGCCCGGCCGGCCTCATTCAACACAGGAGAAGCCATGCTCAAGGGTTTCAAGGAATTCATCTCTCGCGGTAACGTCGTCGAGCTCGCCGTCGGTGTCATCATCGGTGCTGCCTTCAAGAACATCGTCGACGCCCTGGTCGACGGCATCATCAACCCGCTGATCGCGGCCATCATCGGCAAGCCCGATTTCTCGGACGCCTTCATCCTCACCCTGAACGGTAGCGACGTGAAGTTCGGCCTGCTGATCACCGCCGTCATCAACTTCATCCTCATGGCCTTCGCGATCTACTTCTGCATCGTGGTGCCCGTGAACGCCCTCAACGCCCGCCGCCAGAAGGCTGCGGACGAGGCTCCCGAGCCCGAGGTCTCCGACGAGGTCAAGCTCCTCACGGAGATCCGCGACGCCCTCGCCCAGGGCACGCCGCGCCACTAAGCATCTGATCCCTCCTTGTGAGGGACGCGGGGCCGATGCGATTGCATCGGCCCCGCCTTTTTGTATTAACAGCGCTCCGGCCGCCCCGGCTCCCTCCCACCGTCGTTGTGCTGCAGCACCCCATCACGCACACTTCCCCTCAAATCTCGCACATAATTCAACCCGGTCACTTTTGATTACCCCAAGAAAACGCTGTAATTGCAACGACGTTATTTCAATAGCTTAAATAGTCTGCGAGGAATTACGTGCGAGATTGGTGGGAACGACGTGATCGAGCGAGGAGCCACTCCACAGGCCCCCGCACGAACATCTGTCGGGCAGCGCCGCCCGGATAACACGCCTATCCGGATAGGTAAACAACATCCGGATAGGTAATGAAGATCCGGATAGCTTAATAACCTATCCAGATGCGCATAACCTATCCGGATGTGCACAACCTATCCAGATGTGCACAACCTATCCGGACACCCGCGCCTACGCCAACCTACGCCCGCGCCTGCGCGTGCGGCGGCACGTTCTCGAGCAGCCGCGCGTCGTTGGCACCGTCGCCCCGGTCGGGGGCATCAGCCATCGAGCCGGGGCGCGTGTCCTCGGGGCGCACGCGATCCTCCCACGAGGGCGGCAGGCCCTCCTCAATGAGGCGGCGGTCCACCTCGGACACGTAGCGGGCGACGCGGCGTCGCTTGCGCGGCGTCGGCTCACTCATCGGAGGATTCCTCCGGCTGCGCGTCATCGGAAGCCGAGGCCTCGTCAGATTCCTGCGCGCTGGCCGCGGGCTTCGTGCGGCGCACGACGTTGCCCAGGACCGCGTCGGATTGGAAGCCGCGTCGCGTGATGCCCAGTGCCTCGCGCAGCTCTTCGGCGGTCTCCAGGTCGGTGCGCTCGACGCCGTCGGAACGCACCCAGGCGGCCATCTCGTCTAGCTGGTCGTCGGAGTAGGCGGCCAGCGGCAGGCCCTTAGCGATCGCGGGGCGCGGCCCACGGTTCTCCTCGGAGGCGTGCTCCTTGCGCTTGATGGCCAGCAGCATGCCGGTGGTGTCTTCGTCTGCCTTCTTGCGGCGCTTGGATTCCTCGTCGAGGCCGTCGTCCAGCATCGGCATGCGCGGAGCCGAGGCCTCCGAGGAGTCCTCAGTCTCGTCCGCCCCCTCGTCGCCGTCACCATCATCGGAGGAAGCCTCTTCCACGCGCTCTTCCACGCGCTCGTCCGCGGCCTCGTTATCGGCGATACGCTCGGGGACCTCGACGACGGGCTCGTCGTCGGTGGCGCGCAGATTCTCGAGCGCGTCTAGGACGGCGTCGACAACGAGCGATGCTTCCTTGTCGGGATCGATGAACAGGGGCATTGACAGGGCGGTGTAGACCGCCCAACCCTGGGCTTCGAGCCAGCGGGGACGAGCGCGGTCGCGCACGCGCTGGCTGGGTTCCGCCAGGTACTCCTCGTCATCCGTGAGCACCGCGAGGAGCAGGCGCCCCGGAGACTCAGGGTGACCGATCGCGAGCGGGATCCGCATGCCGCCGGGGATACCGACGTTCGCGACGACCTCGAGGCCTCGCGAGTACAGGTGCTCGGCGAGGTCGACGAGCAGGCGGTCCGGTTCGCCGGCCAGGACGGGCCAGGCATCCATGCCCTCGCCCGCGTGCCCCTCGGCGATCTCCAGGAGGTCGACGAGCATACGCGAGCCCTCGTGGCCGAGGCGCTCACGATCGATCTCCGCACTGTGCAGGGCGGACACGAGCGTCAGGTCGCCGCGTACGACGCGCAGGACCTCGGCGAGCGCGTCCGCGCCCTCCTCGCTCGACAGGACGCCGAAGTCGTGAATGACGCGCCCGTGCGGGGTCTTCGCGAACCCGACGGACAGGATGAGCGATTCGCGGGTCAGGCCGGCCACCTGATCGGGGCCGACGACGACGAAAGGTTCCGGGGTCGCGGGATCGAAGAACGAGGCCAGGCCGGGCTCGTCGGCCTTCACGCTCTCCAGGGCCTCGCGGATGCGCTGCGCGTGCCGCTCGGACAGGGCGACGACCGCGAGGGAACGCTCCGGGGCCTCGACTGCGTGTTCGATGACGGCGTCGACAACTGCACGCACCTCGGCGGCGGTCGATTCGATCGCGTGCGCACCGGGCGCGGGCATGCCCGTCGCCTCCACCCAGCGGGCGGACACGGGCGCGTTCGCGGCGGTCCACGGGACGGGGATACCGGCGTGCTCATAGCCGTAGCGGGCGAGCAGCAGGGCAACCTGATCGTTGAGGCGGCGCGGACCGGGCTCGACACGCACGACCGGTAGGACGCCCGCCAGCTCGCGGGTCGCGCCGCCTTCCGAGGCGCCGGTCAGATCGTCGATCACGACCAGCTGGTGGCCGCGCGCGATGATGGGCGCCAGCTCGGCGAGCGGCAGGCCGTCAGCGCCGTCCAGAACAACGACGTCGACGGTGCGCCCCGTCGGCGCAAGGGCCGGAACCATCGCAGGCACCGTCATGAGGACGGGCAGCAGGTGGCGCACGAGCGGGTACGACGTGAGCAGGTCCAGGTCGGAGGGAGCCGTCCCGTCGGCGAGCAGGTCGCGAAGCTCCTCGTACTGGCTGGGTCGTGCCGCCAGGGCGTTCGTGCGGATTCGACGCACGCCCGTGATGGCCTGCGGGATGAGCGAGGCCACCTGTGCCTCGTCAAGCTCGCAGCCCTCACGCGCCAGGTCTTCGAGAGAGGCGGGGTCCACCCCGCCGAGGGCGGGCTGGGAGGCGAGCATGGCGCGCAACAGCGACGCCCACCACGCGAGGTCGAGCTCGTTGTCGATCGCGGCGTCTTCGACCTCGCGATCGGCCAGGTCCTGGGCGAGCTTGTCGAGGCCGTGAGCGGCCAGGCGCTCGCGCATCTGAAGGCGCGCGGGCACCTCGCGGGCGGCGGAAGTGTCGCCGGCCCAGCGTTCGATGAGGGTCGTCAGGCGCTGCAGGTGGGTGCCCACCAGGTCCGGCTCCTCGGCCGCGAACACGGGGGCGATGGCGTCGAGGTCATCGCGCACGGCGTCCGTCAGGGCCGAAATCTCGCCGATCTTCGCGGGCAGGATGGGCCACGAGTCGTCGCCACAGACCGCGCACCACGCGTCGCGGCGCTCCTGGACGCGGATGAGGGCACGATGCAGGTCGGGCACGTGCACGCCCGGGCGCACGAGGTCCTGTGCCTGCTTGACGAGGCGGTTGCGCTCGGAGCGACCCATCGAAATATCGTGATCCTTGCGCCACTGCTTGGGCGCGGTTGCGATCACCATGTCGGCGGCGCTGCGTTCGAACACGCGGGGCAGGAAGACGTCGAGGACGTCGGCGATGCCGTCGAACATGGCGAGCTGGCGGTCCCACTGGGCGAGCGTGCCGGCAGGCTTGATGCCGGCCTCGCCGGCGACGGCCGCTATGTGCACGCGCAGCTCGGGCAGGGTCTTGGAGAGGCGGTCGACGCGCAGCAGGACGTCGGAGGCCTGTTCGTCGGAGGTCAGGACGGCGTTGCCCCACGCGAAGGAGGCGGAGCCGCTGAGGGTCCCTGACGCCAGGGCCTCGCGCAGCAGGGCGCGGGCGTTCTCACCCTGATCGACTGCAATCTCGTAGAGGGTCTTTTCGTCCAGGCGCACGCGGGTCGTGGGCGCATTCTCGCCGCTCGTCAGGTCGGTGAGAGCGCGCAGCGCGTCGGCCGCGCACACGCCGAAGCGGCCGTAGGGCTGGTGGAGCGCGGTCGCGTACGAGGCCAATTGACCGCGCACCTGACGCAGGCGGGCACGCATCTCGTCAACGCTTGCCTGGTCGACGACGGGCGAGGTGTCCTCCATCGCTGCGCTCACGCGCGCTGCGAGGGTCTTGCGCGCGTCGGAGTAGCCGTCGATGTTCGCCACGATGTCGGCGAGGCCCAGATCGGCCAGGCGCGTGTAGGCGGCGATCGAACGCGACGGGGAGGTCGACACGTGCAGGACCGACCGACCGGTGGCGGCCGCATCCGCGAGGATGGCCGCGACGACCGACGCGTCGTCGCTGTGCGCGGGGATGTCGATGAAGACGCTGCGTCCGTCGGAGGCGGCCTCGACCGCGTCCTGCTGGGAGGGAATCAGGTCGCCGACGCCCTTTTCTGCCCACGGGTCGCGGTCGGCGGGGTTGGGGACCGGAGCCTCGGAGCGCAGGTCGTTGCGCGCGTCCTGGTCGCCCGCGAGCGCGCGGATCACCTGAGAGTCTTCGAGGGCTGTCACGTCCTCGGCCAGGCTGGCGGCGAGGGCGCCGGCCGGGTGGCAGAACAGGCCGATCACGAGGTCGTCTCGGACCTCGAAACGCGGCAGGGCGGCGCAGGCATCGCGCAGGGCGGTCATTGCCTGCGATGAGGAGAACCCGTGGGCTCCGCTGGCCTGGGCGAGGATCGTGTCCCCGTCCACGTCAAGGCCGTGGCTACGCAGGGCCTCGGCCAGTTCGGGGGCGAGCAGGCCTCCGCGTCCGAGCGCAATGAGCACGTCGTCGTCGCGACGCACGAGGCGCACGGGGCGCAGAAGGGCCGGGACGGTGACGGCGTCGGTTCCGTTACGCCACGAGGCCGTGCCGATTCCCAGGTGGATGGGTCCTGTGCCGTGCACTGAGGCACGCTGCTCGGAGCGCGCGATGATGGACCGGGCGCGCTCGAGGGCGCGACCCAGGGCGATGGGTTCGCGGATGAGGAGACTCAGGCGGACGGGGTGTTCCGTGTAGAGCTGGGCGAGGCCTCCGGGGTGCGCGCCGGACAGGGACAGCGTCGGCAGAGACGTGGAGTCTGCGGCGATGTCCTGGTCGAGGCGTGAGCGCCACTTCTCGCGCGCAGAGCCGACGAGGGTGGTCGGGTGCGTCGAGGTGGACGAGGCTTTGGGGGCCTCGGGCTCAGGGGCGGAACGGCGCGAAAAGATACTAGGAACCACGTTTTAACCCTACGGCAGCACCACCCTATTGTGTGACGCGGCGCGCCCGGAGGAGGTCGACAACGGAAATGGTCACAACGGCGCCGACGATGAGGGCCATACCGACAATATCGAAGCCCGTGTAGGAGCTTCCCATGACGAGGGCGGAAAAGGCGGTCGCAGCGATGGGCTCGAGGCTCCCGATGAGCGACGCCTTGACTGGCCCAATGCGGTCCACACCCCACAGGAAGGCGGTGGAGGCGACGGCGGTGCCGAGGACGACGGTGATAAACATGGCGAGCACGACATCGGGCGGAACGACGGTCACGAGATACCCGAGAGCGTTGCGCATGGCGTCCTTCTACTGTGCCCCCGAGACGATTCGAACGTCCGACACCCGCTTTAGGAGAGCGGTGCTCTATCCCCTGAGCTACGAGGGCGTGACAAGTTGTCCGCGCCCACTGTAGCAAAGTGCGCGCACCGCTGTCCTGCGTCGCCGTGCGGGGAGCCTCACCTCGGCGGGGCTTTGAACCCCACACACGCACGAGGCCGGGGCACCCACGTGGGAACCCCAGCCTCGTGACCGTATGCGTTTAGCGGCGCTCCCATTCGGTGTGCACGGCCGTTCCCGTGTCCCCGAGGTGGGCGGAGGGAACGATCATGACCGGGCAGGTCGAGTGCCCGAGCACCGTCTGCGACGTCGAACCGAGGAGCACGCCGGCCAGTCCTCCGCGCCCGCGGGTGCCGACGACGACCAGGTCGACCGCGGTGGAGAACTCGATGAGCAGAGAAGCCGCTGAGCCGTCGAGGGCGTGGCGGGAGACGTGCACGTCATCTCCGTCCAGGGCGGCGGCGATCGCGGCATCCATTCCCTCGCGCACCTGCGCGAGCAGGGCCGAGTGATCGACGCCCGTGGGGGTCCACGTCATGACGGACGGGCCCACCGCGATCGGCACGGCGGACACCGCGGTCAGGCGCGCATCCCACAGGCGAGCCTCGCCGATCGCGCGCTTGAGCGCGCACGAGGGCTGATCGGTGCCGTCGATACCGACGACGACGCGCTCGACGGGCGTGAATTTCTTGCCCGAGGTGTGGCGGGGAACGACGACGACGGGGCACTTCGAGTGCGCGGGCAGAGCCGACGAAACGGTACCGAGGAGACGATCGGCGAATCCGCCACCGCCGCGGGAACCGACGACGATCATGTCCACCTCGGCGGAGAAGTCGATGAGCACCCCCGCCGGGTCTCCGGGCTCGGTCGAACCGGAGACATGCGTTGCTCCGCGTTCGCGAGCCAGGGCCTTTGCCTCCTCGACGACCTGTTCAGCGCCCGCCTTCAGGGCCTCATCGTCGAGAACGGCGTATCCGCCGTCCAGGGCGGCCGCAGAGTACGAGGCCAGCGCGTAGGTGCACAGGCAATGGATACGCGCTCCGGTGCGCGCGCCGCGATCAGCGGCCCATTTGACGGCGGCAAGGCTCTCCGTCGAGCCATCGACACCGACCAGAATGACTTCGGTAGAACTCATGATGTCCTCCTCGTGGTGGCAGTCACTTATATTGTGCCGTATTTTAACGATCCGCGAAAGCCCAACCGGAGCATAAACAGCGATCCCCGCAGCCCGTAGGGGCTGCGGGGATCATCAGCTATGTATCGCAGGCTCAGTAGCGCACGTAGGTGGCGCCAGCGCGGACCGGCGAAACCTGGGAGAGACGGCCGGGCACCGTGGCCTCAACCATCTGGCCGCCGCCGATGTAGATGGCGACGTGGCCGGGGTAGGACACGATGTCGCCGGGCTGCGGGTCGGACACGATGGTGCCGCCAGCGGCCTGAGCGGACGAGGAGTGCGGCAGGTTAATGCCGGCAGCCGCGTACGCGTACTTGACCAGGCCGGAGCAGTCGAGGCCGCCGAGGGTCTCGCCACCGTAGACGTACGGGATACCGGTCAGGCCGAGGGCGACGGAGACGATGTCGCCGCCAGCCGCGTTCAGGCTGGCCTGACGGGCGGAGGTGTCGGAGGTCGCGTCGGAACGGGTCTCCGAGCGAGAAGCAGCCGAGTCGGACTGATCGGCGGCCGGGGTCGCGGCGGCGGGGGCCGGCGCGGGAGCCTCAGCGGTCGCGGAAGCGGTGACATCCTCTTCGGCGGTCCACTCGATGTCCGGAACCTCAACGGTGGTCACGTCATCGACGGCGACGGTCGTCGTGTTGAGGTCAGCGCTCTGCGGCTCAGACTGGGGGGTCGCCGGGGCGGCGTTCGCAACGCCGGCGGCAATCGCGGTCAGCGCAACACCGGCGGCCGACGCGAAAGCGATCGGACGAGCGGCGCCAGAAACGTTCACACCCTCGACCACGGAATCGGTCAGCGGGCGACGTGCCATGCGGTGACGCGGAGCAGGCTTAATAGTCTTCACTCATGTTCTCCCTGTTTCCCTGCGAGGTTAGCTGTCGGGTTCGGACGGGAGGTCCGGCTCGGCGTGCGAGCTTCACCCCAAGGCTCAAGGAGCCACATCTGGGTTCCCCGCGTGAGACGATTTTTCCGCTCCATCCGACGTCTCACTTCGGGTTCCGAATGGGCGGGTGGTCTGATGACCGATATGAACTATACCTTGACCACCCAGCCAATGTCACGTTCTGGTAACAGTGACCCTCCTCATCGTTACCATTCCGTGACATTTGGGTCCCGCAATCTCAGGAAAAACCCCACTCCCTCACACGTTTCGCGATTCGAGACACACCCCGTAGACGACGAAAGCCGGGGCTGTTTGCCCGGCTTTCGTCGATCGTCAGCGCTCACTCACCTCGTACAAAAAGGTGCGCGGCCAGTGCCATCGGGATCGTCAGGTAACCGCGAACCTCGCCGGCCTCGTCGAGAGCGGCGACGCGCACGACGTCACCGTGCGCCGAAAGCCCCACGCGAGCACCCGGACGCAGGCCCAGTTCATCGAAGGAAGCGAGCAGCTCAGCATCCGCCTGAATCGGTTCGCCGATGCGTGCCAGCGTGAGGGCACCGGCCTCGAGCGAACGCACCGCCAGCTCGGCAGAATAGGCGCCCTCCAGCGGCGCACAGCCGGGCATGGGATTGCCGTAAGGGTCCACGCAGGTGTTGCTCAGCAGCTCCTCCAGGCGAGCCTCGACGGCATCACTCATCACGTGCTCCCAGCGGCATGCCTCGTCGTGCACCTGCGCCCAGTCCATACCGATCACATCGAGGAGGAGGCGCTCGGCCAGGCGATGCTTACGCAGCACCTCGGTGGCGTGCGCACGGCCAGTGTCTGTTAGCTCGAGGCGACGATCGCCCATGACGTGCAGCAGCCCGTCGCGCTCCATACGCGCGACCGTCTGCGAGACCGTCGGGCCGGAGTGCCCCAGGCGGTCGACGATGCGCGCGCGCAGGGGGGTGACCCCGTCCTCCTCGAGCTCGAGGATGGTCTTGAGGTACATCTCGGTGGTGTCGATCAGGTCTGCCACGTCGGCCTCCTTCATCAGGCAGGTAATAAACACAGAATAGGGTCACCTTCCTTCCAGCAGGCGCAACGACGCGTTGATGCGGAAAAACAGGCGTGTCGGCGTGTGCCCCCTCACGATAATTCGATTAATGAACGTGATGGAAATACCCAGCGTCAGGAGACTAGGCTGTTGCCATGGTGGCTTTCCCCGACATCCCCCAGGCCCTCCTCCCCGCTGACGGACGCTTCGGCTGCGGCCCCTCCAAGGTGCGCGCCGCACAGATCGAGGCCCTCTCCTCCCCCCTCCTCATGGGCACCTCCCACCGCGCCGCGCCCGTGCGAGACGTGGTCGCCTCGCTGAAAGACGGGCTGCGCACCCTTCTGTCGGTCCCTAGCGACTACGAGGTCGTCCTGGGTAACGGCGGCGCCTCCGCTTTCTGGGACGTGGCCTGCGCGTGCCTTATCTCTTCGCGCGCGACGTTCGGCTCCTGGGGTGCATTCGGCGCGAAGTTCGCCTCCGAGGCCGCCCACGCACCTCACCTCACTGCCCCCCTCATTGACGAGGCCGCGCACGGTTCGCTCGTCACCGTGTCCCCGCACGGGACTTCAGAGGGCGTCGATGTCTACGCCTACCCCCACAACGAGACCTCCACCGGCGTCACCTCCCCCGTCTACCGGGTCGAGGCGCCCGACGCGCTCACTCTCGTGGACGGCACGTCGATCGCGGGGGCCGCACCCGTCGACCTGACCCAGGTCGACGCCTACTACTTCTCCCTCCAAAAGGCCCTCGGGTCAGACGGCGGCCTGTGGGTCGCGATCCTCTCCCCCGCCGCAGTCGAGCGCGCCCGCCGCGTCGAGGAGAGCGCCGACGGGCGATGGGTCCCGCAGTTCCTCTCCCTGTCCACAGCCATCGACAACTCGCGCAAGGACCAGACCCTCAACACGCCCGCGCTGGCCACGATCATCATGGCGGAGCGCCAGGTCCGCTGGCTCCTCGAGCGCGGCGGGATGGACGCGGTGAGCGCCCACTGCGCCCAGGCCTCGTCCCTCATCTACGACTGGGCCGAAGCAAACCTGGCCGCAGGCCCCTTCGTGGACAACCCGGCGTGGCGATCCCCCGTGACCGCCACGATCGAGATCGACGAGGCCGCGAACGCCTCCGAGCTGGCCGCGCACCTGCGCGCGCGAGGGATCGTCGACATCGGCGCCTACCGCGGTGTGGGCGCCAACCAGCTGCGCATTGGCACGTGGCCGAGCGTGGAGGTCGAGGACGTGGAGGCCCTCCTTGCCTGCATCGACTACTGCCTGGAGCGCGTGCTCTAAGTCCCTCGCCCGGCGCCGATCAGAGCGGGTCGACCGAGCGGCGCGGCGCGTCCACGGAGGAATCTGCCTCGATGCCCACCCACGGGAACGAGCGGCGGCGCACGACGCGCCCCTTCCAGTGGATCATTGCCCACGCTCCGCAGATGAGCGCGATGCCCAGCGATGCGATGCCGCCGACCAGGATCGACCAGCGCGCTCCAAACATGGTCCCCACCCAGCCGACGAGCGGCGAGCCGATCGGCGTCGCTCCGAGGAACACGAGGGAATATAGCGCCATGACGCGTCCGCGCTTGTCAGGATCGGTGCGCGTCTGCACGAGGGCGTTCGCACTCGTATTCATCGTCAGCATGCCAAAGCCCGTGGGAATCGACAGGAGGGCAAACCACCAGTACGAGGGCGATAGACCCAGCAGGATCTCGGCGGTCCCATAGAAGGCGGCACCCATGAGAATCGTGCGCAGGCGAGGAGCGCGGCGCGCCGCTCCCGTGGATCCGAGAATCGAACCGAAGGCCATGAAAGTCGAGAGAATACCGAAGGAACCCGCCGCCTTACCGAACACGGTCGTCGCCATCAGCGCGCTCGTCATCTGGAAGTTCATGCCGAGCGCGCTCACAACGAAGATCAGCGCGAGAATAATGCGGATATCGGTGCGACTGTGCACGTAGATCACGGACTCACGCAGCTGGCCCCGGGCGCGCGGCACGAGCGTGCGCGGATACAGTTGGTCGCCGCGCATGAGCGCCAGCGCGATGACGGGGGCGAGGAACATGACCGCATCGATGACGAAGACCGGACCGATACCCCACCAGTCGATGAAGAAACCCGCCGACGCCGGGCCAATCAGGCGCGCGGTATGAAAAGCGGTCGCGTTAAGGGCGACAGCGTTCGCCATCTTCTCGTGGGGCACGAGCTCTCCCACAAAGGCCTGGCGCGCCGGGGTATCGACGGCGGAGATCGTGCCCGAGATAAACGCCAGGATGTACTGGTGCCAGAGTTCGCCAGTCCCCGTCAGGACGACGATGCCGATGATGAGGGAGACGAGGCCGACCCCCGTCTGCGTGCACTGCAGGAGACGGCGCCCCGGGATGCGATCCGCGAGGACCCCCGCCCACGCCGAAAACAGGATGATCGGCAAGAACTGCAGAGCGGTGACCACGCCAACCTGCGAGGCATCGTGATCGGTGAGAACCGTCAGCACGTACCAGTCCTGGGCGACGCGCTGAAGCCACACGCCCGTCGACGCAATGAGGGAGGCAACGAACCAGTACCGGTAGTTCACGTAGCGCATGGATGCAAACGTTGCCGACATACCGTTCCTCCCTCTCTCAATTCGCGCACTGTACGAGGCAGGGGCTGGCGGCGCTGACCGGCCCCCATCGGTGCACGTTCCCAGGATACGACCGCCCCGCCGGAGAAAGGCTCCGGCGGGGCGGGAAGGGTATAAAGCGTGACGAATCAGCCGACGCCGAGGAGGCGCTGGATCGGGCCCATCAGGAAGTAGATGACGAACAGGGCGGCGACCAGCCACATGAGCGGGTGCACCTTGGCGGCCTTGCCCTTGACGAGCTGGATGACCGCATAGGTCACGAAGCCCACGCCGATGCCGACGGACACGGAGTAGCCGAAGGGCATGAAGGCGATCGTCATGAAGGCGGGGATCGCAACCTCCGGCGAATCCCAGTCGATGCCGGTCACCTGGGTCATCATGAGGAAGCCGACGAACACGAGGGCCGTGGAGGCCGCCTCGGTCGGGACCAGCTCGACGAGGGGCGCCAGGAAGGTCGACAGCAGGAACAGGATGCCGGTGACCACGGAGGCCAGGCCGGTACGAGCACCCTCGGCGACACCCGAGGCGGACTCGACGTAGGAGGTGTTCGAGGAGACGCCGCCGACGCCGCCGGCCACCGCGGCCAGGGAGTCGACGATCAGGATCTGGCGGGTCTTAGGCGGATTGCCGTCCTTGTCCAGCAGGTTGCCCTCGGCACCGACGGCCACCATGGTGCCCATCGTGTCGAAGAAGTCCGCGAGCATGAGCGAGAAGACCAGCAGGATCACGGAGACGACGCCGAGCTTGCCGAAGCCGCCGAACAGATCCACCTTGCCGAGCGTGTCGAACACGGGAACCGCGATCGGGGAACCCTTGAGCTCGGGGACGGTCTGGCCCCAGCCGGTCGGGTTAGTGTCGGAGATGCGATCGATGTGGGCGAAGGCCTGAACGATGACTGCGAGGATCGTGGAGGCGATGATCGAGATCAGCACCGCGCCCTTCACCTTGCGCACGTAGAGGATCATCATGAGGAACAGGCCGAACACGAAGACGAGGGCCGGCCAGCCGTCAAGCGAGCCCGAGATGCCGAACTGGACGGGGGTCGCGCCGGTACGCACAATGCCCGCGTTCACGAGGCCGATGAGGGCCACGAAGAGGCCCAGGCCCACCGTGATGGCGGTCTTAAGGGCGGCGGGAACCGCACGGAAAACAGCCTCGCGGAAGCCCGTGAGGACGAGCAGGAAGATGAGGATACCTTCCCAGGCGATGATGCCCATGGCCTCGCCGTAGCTGAGGCCGGCACCGAGGACCAGGGTAAAGGCGACGACCGCGTTGAGGCCAAGGCCTGCGGCAAGCGCCAGGGGGTAGTTCGCGACAACGCCCATGAGGATCGTCATGATGCCCGCGACGAGCGCGGTGCCGGCTGCGATGCCCTGGGTCGTGATGGAGCCGTCTTTGGGAACGGCATTGCCCAGGATCGCCGGGTTGACGACCAGGATATATGCCATCGCGAAGAAGGTGACAATTCCACCGCGGATTTCGTGACTAATAGTCGAGCCGCGCTTGGAGATCTGGAAGAACGAATCAAGTGACTGTGCGAAGCCGCCGTGGGACGGGGCGGTCTTTTCTTGTGTGCTCACCGGATAATCGTGCCTGTTCGGCCGCCCACGCGCAAACAAACTCACCATTTGCCCACTTGCTGAGAAAGCACCCAGGAGTCAGTCCCGAGTGCTTTCTGCCAGTTTATAGCGGAAGGAAACGTCAGCCTTCCTGTTCCTCACCCGTCGGGGCCTCGGCCTGATCGGACGTCACTTCGGCGACCACGGCCTCGTCTTTCTTCACCTCGTTCGATGCGCGCGGCATCGGCTCGGCGTCGAGCGCCCCCTCGTTCACACGCGAGGGACGCACGGGCCATGCGGTGCCGTTCTTGGGAACGTCGGTCTCCGAGTGGGAACCGCACGTGTGATCCAGAGAGACCACGGCGCCGTCGTCGGTCGCCCACTCGTTCGCACACACGCCAAACATCGTGCGCATGTCCCCGCCCATCTTCACGAGGAAGCCGCACGTCGAACACGTGTTACGCGGGCGACGCCCGGACTTCGGGCCGCGCTCCGACTCATACCAGCGCTTCGCGGCCTGACTGTGTCCTTCCGGCGAGAGGACGCGCACCCTCCCTAAGCCGAGCTCTCGCACGACCGGCAGGTCCGGGTCCACGCTCGTGTCCTCGAAGCTCTGCACGAGACGCTCATCGTCCGCCTTGTAAGGCAGGACGTCGTCGCGAGAAATATCCGAGGGACGCAGGCGGTCCTCCCACGGAACCCACTCGGGGGCCAGAAGCGCACCCTCACGAGGGGTCATATCGACTTCACACACGGTGGCGACGCGTCCGCGCGGCACACGGGCGACGGTCACGGCCCAGCACCAGCCCACGTACCCCGCGTCGGTCGACGCGAAATAGTGGGTAGCCAGGCGCTCCGACACCATCTCGAATCCGACGTGCTCGCCGACGGGACGCGGGTGCGCGACGGCCTCGGCACCGGCGCGCGCAACATCGACGGCGGCCTCGAGGACGGCGTCCTTCTTCACTGCCCGCAGGCGGGCACTAGTCTTAGGCATCAAATTCCTCTGCGACGGCGCGCAGCACCTTCGCGATCTTGGTCGCGTTGTCCGGGTAGGAACCGCGGCGCAGCGCGGCGCTCGACGAGTCGAGGAGCTTAATCAGGTCCTCGACGACGGGCACCATCGCCTGCGGCTTGCGGCGCTTGGCTCGGGCAACGGAAGCTGTCTCCTTCAGGAAACGCACGCTCAGAGCCTGCGGTCCCTTTCGTCCGTCGGCCACCGAATACTCCACGCGAGCACCCACTCGCGGGTTAGCGTGGTCGGCCGGCAGCGCGGACGAGTGGAGGAAGACATCAGCGCCGTCATCTCCCGCAATGAAGCCAAAACCGCGATCTGCGTCGAAGAACCTCACTTTACCGGTGGGCATGGTCCCCTCCTTCTCTCAATAGTCTGAAAGCCCATATGGGCTCTCCCTATCATAGGGCGCTCTTCCTCCGCGCGCGGGAGAGCGGCCGATCCCTGTAGCGAACAGCACCGCCGCCCACATTCTTCCTCCCCCTTCACGTAGACTGACCCCACGGAAACAACCACCGACGCCGCGGTGCGTCACACGCTAGACGCACACGACGCACATGGTGTATGTTGACCTGTTCGCCACATCGCAGGAGGACCCCGTGACACGAATCCGCCGTTTCAGCCTCATCGCTGTTCTCACAGCGATACTGCTTGCGCTGGGCCTTCCCGCGCTCGCAGCGTCGCCCATGTCCATCAGCGATTCGGTCACCGATCCCGACGGCTGGCTTGCCAGCGCAGACCGTTCCACGATCGAGTCTGCGACCAGCAGGGCCGCGTCCTCCGGCAAACCCGTCAAGGTCGTCCTCGTCGCCAACTTCTCGGGTACGGACGCAGAGTCCTGGTGCAAGCAGACCGCCGAGCGCTCCTCCCTGGCCAACGGCACCGTCGTCTACGTCATCGCATACTCGCAGCGCCGCGACGCGGCCTGCTCCTACAACGGGCCATCTGGCACCTCCCTCCAGAACGCCGTGCGCGCATCCGAGGCCCAGTTGACGCCCAATCCGCTGACATCTTCCGCCGTCGCCAACGGAGTCAACGCATTCGTTAATACCTACGTAAACAGCTCCTACAACTCCAGTTCCACGAGCTCGAGCTCCACGAGCTCAAGCTCGTCGCGCAGCTCCAGCTCGTCCTCCGACGACACGAGCTCGCTTTTCGGCATGTTCGTCATGTTCCTGCTGCTCGTGGGCGGCGTGATTGCCGTCGCCATCGCAGTTGCGCGCTCGTCGCGTCGCAACAGGGTCGCCGCCCAGCAGGCCGCACAGGTCGACGCCGAGAGCGCGGCGCGTGCCGCTCAGGAAGCGAATCGGCAGCTCCTGTCCGCGGACGAGCAGGTGCGCACCGCGACGGACGAGCTCAACTATGCGCGCGCACAATTCGGCCTGAGCTCCACGGACGAATTCGCCCGAGCCATCGAGGCCGGGAAGGCAGCAGTCTCGCGCGGCTTCAGCGCCCAGGGGCAGATGAACTCCGCGGCCCTGCCCGCCGAGCAGCTCCGCCTGGCCACCGCAATCATGCAGGATCTGGGTGCCAACATGAACCCGCTCAGCGCCATCCAGGCGTCGTTCGCCACCAAGCGCGCCGAGCAGGCCTCGCTCCCCGAGCGAATCGCCGAGGCCCGCGAGCGCCTCGCGGAAGAGCTGACCGATCTGGAGCGCGCAAAGTCCGAGCTGGCCAGCATTTCGGCGCTCTACCCTGCGCAGATGCTCGCTTCCCTCCAGGACAACCCGGACCAGGCCTCGGCCCTACTCACCTCGGCACGCACCGCCATCGACACCGCAGAAGCATCCGCGTCCACCGATCGCGCGCACGCCGCGAGCGCCCTCGACACGGCCCTGCGCGCCCTGACAATGGCCAACCACCAGACCGACGCGATCTTCTCGGCGAAGTCCGACCTTGACGCGATCCGCGATCGCCTCGTCGCGGCGATCAGCTCGATCTCCTCGGACATCACCGACGTCAACGAACTGCACACGGATCCGGCGGTGTTCAACCCGCTGGTGGCTGACGCTCACGCGGCCATCGCCGAGGCCCAGGCGGCCCTGGCAAACACAGGCGATCCGCTCGCAGCCCTCGAGCACCTGCGCATGTCCGAGGCCACCCTGGACGCGGCGCTCGAGCCGCTGCGCACCAAGGAGGAGGCCTACGAGAAGGCATACACAGCTGCCGAGGCTCAGATTTCGTTGGCCGAGTCCGCCGTCGCCCAGGCCCAGCGCTACGTGCAGGGCCGACGTGGAGCCATCGACCTTGAGCTGCGTTCGACCCTGAACAACGCTGAGAGCGCCCTGAGCACCGCTCAACGCTCACTCGAGGACGATCCCGAGGCCGCGTCGACGCACGCGATGAACGCACGCGCCCTCGCTGACAGCGTCATGGCGACCCCCATCCAGAACTTCGGCGGGTCGTGGGGGCAGCCCACCACGGGCAACGGGTCCTACACGGGCTCGTCCCTGGGCGACTTCCTCCTGTGGTCGACGCTGTTCTCGAATTCCGGTTCGCACCACCGAGACGACTTCGATCCCTTCCACAGTGGCTCCAGCTCGTCCGGATCCGGCTGGTCCTTCGCTTCCGGCGGCGGCTCTGACTGGGGTTCGAGCTCGAGCAGCTCCGACTGGGGTTCGGGCGGCTGGTCCTCCGCTTCCGGTAGCTTCTGAGTGTTGCCCACCCGTGAGACCCGCAACAATCATTACTTGCGGGCCTCACACTGCCGCCGGGGTCTTCGGAAACATGAGCGAGGCCGTCGCAGCTCGGCATATTTCCTCGTAAACTAAGAACGATCGCAAGCGGCACCGCGCCACACAATGCACTGTCGCCGCTTTCGAGCCGCACGGCAGAGGTTTATCGCTTCATCGACGAGCAGGAGGCACCGTGTCACGGATCCGACGCCTGGGTGTCGCAGCCATCATGATGGTTGCGATGCTGGTCGGCGGCGCGCCCGCGTTCGCGACCGAGCCGCTCACCACGAGCGGACACGTCACCGACCCCGACGGCTTTCTGAGCGACGAGCAACGCGAAACTATTGAGACCCCAGCGAAATCGTTTTATTCCACATACACCACGTACATCGACGTCGCCGTCATTCCCAACTTCTCCGGCCAGAAGCCATTAGCGTGGTGCGAGGCGACCCTCGAGCAATCGCGCAGCGCACAAAAGGGCATCCTCTACGTTGTCGCCTATGAGGATGGTACGAACGTCTCCTGCGCGGGTTCGGAGCTAGCGAAAGATTCGATTACCAGGCTGATGCTGGACGGCGCGCTAAGCGCCGCCCGTTACAAGCATAAAACCACCCCACTGACCCCCGAAGAGGCAGTGGCGGGCTCTCGCGCGTTCATCGACGCTCTACGCAGCGATTACGACTTCAGGGCACGCAACGCTGCCGAGAACAGCAAGAGACGGCAAGAGGAGGAGAAAAGGCGCGAGGAGCAAAAGAAGGAAGAAGCCAAGAGGAATCGCGGCGCTAACATCATCATATCCGCGGTCATTGTGATTGCCATTGTCTCCAACCTATGGGTGTGGATCCGCAAACAGAGAGAATACGACTACGCCGAACCCCCAACTGTGGATGAGGATACGGAACCCACACCGATCGTGGACACGGTACGGCGCGACGCCCTGAGGGCAGCCGCGGAAGCACGGCGGCGTCTGTCAGAGGCCGAGGAACAGGTGCGCGCCGCCGAAGAAGACTGGAACTTTGCTCGCGCCCAGTTCGGTAGCGCCGCGGCTGAAGAGTACGGACGCCGCCTCGAGGCGGCGAAAGAGGCTATTGCACGCGGCTTCGACACCCTCAAACAGATCGAGCAAACCCCTGATTCTCACTCCAAGCGTCGTCTCGCCACAACAATCACGGAGGATCTCGACAAGAACCTGCCGCCCCTGCAGGATGCAAGCAAGGAGTTCGCCGCACAACGCGAGAAGCGATCATCGCTGCCCACCCAGCTTGCCGACGCTCGCGAACGCCTCGTCGAGGAGCTCGCCGATTTGGAGCGCTCGAAGGAAGAACTCTCCAGCATTGCGGGCCTCTACTCCGAGTCCATGCTCGCTTCGCTCCAGGACAATCCGCAGCGTGCGGCACAACTGCTGGAGTCCGCTCGCGCGGCGTTGGAGACGGCCGACGCGCATCTCGAGAGCGACGCCACCCGAGCAGCCTCCGCCCTGGATACCGCTCAGCGCGCACTGACCATGGCCAATGCGCAGACGGATGCGATCTTCTCTGCGAAGACCGATCTTGACGCGTTCCTCGAGCGGCTCACTTCTTCCATCGGATCCGTGTCCACCGCCCTAACGGACGCGAAGCGGCTCGATTCCTCCGACGCCTTCTCTCCCCTTCTGGACGAGGCCGAGGCCGCCATCACCAGGGGACAGCGTGCACTGGTCAGCAACGAGGACCCCCTCGGCGCGCTCGAAAAACTTCGCGAGGTGGAGCTCAGACTAGAAGCGGTCCTCGCCCCGCTGATGACTCAGGAACAGGCGAAGCGCAAGGCGAAAGAGACCGCTCAGCGCCATATTCGCGACGCCGACGCAGCCCTCACCTGGGCACGCAAGTACCTGAAGGACCACGAGGGTTCGGCTCTCCTCGACGTGAACAAGCTGATGAGCGAAGCCGAACAGGCGATGACCGAGGCACGCGAGGTTCTCGACGAGGATCCCCTACGAGCGAGCGCAGCGGCCTCGCGGGCCACGACGCTCACCAACCGCGCACTTGCGGCGCCAGGGCGACGATAGAGGAGGTTCACGCAAACTTATTTCCACCCGCACACAACCGTCACGTACACTGGTCTTGCACCACCAGAGTGTGACACAAGACACGCGACTATAGAGACACCGCGACCCACAATGGTGTATCTTGATCTGTTCGCCACTCACCAAGGAGGATCACATGCCACGGATTCGACGCCTGGGCATCGCGGCCGTCATGGCCGCAGTGATGCTGGTCGGTGGCGTGCCCGCGTTCGCGACCGATCCGCTCGCGCCGAGCAGCTACGTCACTGATTCGGATAGCTTCCTCAGTGACAAACAGCGCGCGAATATCGAGACCCGCGCAGAATCCCTCAACTCCAAGTATCACGTTCCCGTCTACACCGTCATCGTCCCCAACTTTTCCGACCAGGAACCGGCCGCATGGTGCCGAGCTACCCTCGCCAACATCCAGAACAACGACAAGGCACTCCTCTACGTCGTTGCCTACGAGGACAGTCAGGACATTTACTGCCCTGGCCCGGAGATGGCTGAGTGGATCCGCAACAATTCAGTTGGTGGATCGTACGTGAGCGGCGCGCTATCGGAAGCTCGTCGAGCATACAAATCAACTCCGCTGACCCCCGACGAGGCAGCGGCAGGTCCCACTGCCCTCATCGAACACCTGCACAGCTCCTATTGGTCGTACGAGCAGATTGAATCGCATCGCAAGCAATTCAACCAGCAACTGGCGGATGAGAGCCGGACAGAAACAATCAAGGGCATCATTGCATTCCTTGTCACGGGCCTACTCGTCATCTGCAGCTTGTTCTTCGGGCTATGGAGACAGAAGCGCGAGGAAGAAGCACACGCCATAGAAATTGAAACGGCAGCATGGCGCATCTCGCGCCGCAGGGACGAGCGTGAAGACAAGGCCGCACAGCGAAACGCCGATAGGTTGGTCGAGCAGGCGAAGGAACGCCTGTCCAAGGCCGATCAGGAGGTACGCGACGCCGAGAAGGAGTGGGACTACGCCCGCGCGCAGTTCGGCATCGCCGCGACCGAACAGTTCCGCAACCGCATCAAGGAGGCGAAGGAGGCCCTGTCTCGCGGGGATGCCCTCTACAAGCAGTGCCGCACGGCGTACGACCCGGCGAAAAAAGAGAGCCTTGCGTCGCAGATCATCAACGAACTCGACACGCAGCTGGGTTTGCTGCGCGACGCACAGGCCCCCTTCAGCACGAAACGCTCCGAGCGCACCGCACTGCCGACCCGCCTGGCAGAGGCTCAGGAGCGCCTCGCGGAAGAGCTGGCGGACGTGGAGCGATCCAGGGAAGAGCTGGCGACAATTGCCAGCATCTACCCCGGTACTGTCCTGGCTGCACTCGAGGACAATCCCGACAAGGCCGCGTCGCTGCTCACCTCTGCGCGCAGCGCCATTGAGTCCGCCCAGGCAATCATTGACACCGACACTGAGCTGGCAACCTCCGCCGTTGACACCGCCGAGCGCGCGCTCCTCATGGCCTACCACGAGATGAACGCGATCTTCACGGCGAAACAAGACCTGGACCACATCGAGGATCGACTGGGAGCCGCTATTGCGTCCCTCTCCTCGGACATTGAGGAGGCCGACCGCCTGCAGACCGATCGTACGCTGCTCGCCCCCCTCATCACCGATGCTCGTGCGGCAATCACACGAGCTCAGGAAGCCCTTATTCACAACGACAATCCGCTCGACGCGCTCGAGCACGCTCGCACCGTCGAGGTCAAGCTGGACGCCACGCTCGATCCGCTTCGCAACGCCGGGCGCTCATCGGGAGGAACACGGTGAACACAACAAGCCCCTCCCCCACAGCCACCGGCCCACGGACCGGTATGGACTAGTCCTCGTCCACCTACCAATCGTGCGAGACAACGTCTCGCTCACAACCCGCGCGCACGCGCACCAACCCAAACCGCGCAGATGCGCACCACCTCAAAGGAGAACATCATGGCCGAAAAGCAGACGATCCTGGGCCGTATCGCTCAGCTCGCCAAGGCGAACATCAACGCCCTCCTCGACAAGGCCGAGGACCCGCAGAAGATGATCGACCAGCTCATCCGCGACTACACCAACTCGATCATCGAGGCCGAGAACGCAATCGCTCAGACCCTGGGCAACCTGCGCATGGCCGAGCGCGACTACGAGGAAGACGTCAAGGCCGCTGCTGACTGGGGCCAGAAGGCCGCCGCCGCTTCCGCGAAGGCTGACTCCCTGCGCACCGCCGGCGACGAGGCCGGAGCCGACAAGTGGGACAACCTGGCCAAGGTTGCCCTCGGCAAGCAGATCCAGTTCGAGAATGAGGTCAAGACCGAGGAGCCCGCTCTCGCTTCTCAGCGCGATGTCGCTGAGCGCCTGAAGACCGGCCTCGCTCAGATGAAGGACAAGCTCTCCGAGCTCAAGACCCGCCGCGACCAGCTGATCGCCCGCGAGAAGACCGCCAAGGCTCAGGCTCAGGTCACGGAGGCCCTCGGCTCGATCAACATCCTGGACCCCACGAGCGAGCTCGGCCGCTTCGAGGACCGCGTGCGCCAGCAGGAGGCCCTCGCCCAGGGCAAGATGGAACTGGCCGCTTCCTCGCTGGACGCCCAGTTTGCTGAGCTGCAGACCGACTCCTCGCAGGTGGAGATCGAGGCTCGCCTGGCCGCCCTGAAGGGCAACAACACCCAGGCGTGAGCAACGCGGCCCAGCCGCACACATAGACAGGCCGGGCGGCCCCTTGCGGGGCCGCCCGGTTCGTCATGTCGGCGGCAACGCGCCCGCTCGCGGACGCGGAGCCAGGGTTTACAGGAAGGACATCGGGTCGAAGTCGTCGATGTCGATGATGTGGAGCCTGGGCAGGCGCACCTGGAAGGCGTGCACGTCATATTCGAGGTCGATGATTTCCAGGCCTCGTTCCTCCAGCTCGTGGAGTTGGGAGGAGAGGAACTCCTTGAAGCACATGACCGCGACGCGGCGGCCCTGGTCGAGGAGGGTCTCGATCTGAGGCAGGAAGTCGGCGTCGTGGCTGGCCAGGATGACGTCGCCTGTGCCGAGCTGTGCAATCGCATCCATGGTGCGCTGGAGGCCGACGTCGACGACCTTCATGTCGGCCGGACCCGACAGGGGGATGACCGAGTAGTCCATCGCCGTGAGCGCCTGGACGAAGCCCATCGGCAGGAAGCCGGATGAACCGTTGAGGAAGAACAGGCCCTTGGCCTTCTGACCCCAGCGGCCGTGCGCGCTCTCGAGGACACGATCCCAGCGGGGGCGCTCCTCGGGGTTCGGGCGACGATCAAGGACAGAAAGGCCCAGCGTGGCATCGATATTTTCGCCGTCTACGACGAGATATGTTGTTTGATTATTAGGGTTTTCCATGGGAATAGAGTAACTGACGATTGTCTATACCTATGCGGCCTTGAGTCCTATGTATAACCCGATAGAGCGAGGCCGGGACTACTCAACGCAGCCCCGGCCTCGTCAATTTCTATGGAGTGACAATCACTTCACGTCGTCGTCAACCCAGTCGAGCGTACGCGTGACAGCCTTCTTCCACAGGCGGTAGGTGCGGTCGCGCTCGGCCGGCTCCATGGACGGCGTCCAACGCTTGCCTTCCTGCCAGTTGGCCACAACATCGTCGGTGCCCGACCAGTAGCCCACGGCCATACCGGCGGCGTAGGCGGCACCCAGAGCGGTCGTCTCGATGCCCTTCGGGCGAACGACGTCGACACCGCACAGGTCGGCCTGGAACTGCATGACCAGGTCGTCGTGCGTCATGCCGCCGTCAACCTTGAGCTCCTTGAGCGGCACGCCGGAGTCGGCGTTCATCGCGTCGAGGACCTCGGCACTCTGGAACGCGGTCGACTCCTCGACGGCGCGGGCGATGTGGCCCTTGTTGACGTAGCGGGTCAGGCCCACGATCGCGCCGCGAGCGTCCGCACGCCAGTAGGGGGCGAACAGGCCGGAGAAGGCGGGGACGAAGTAGACGCCACCGTTGTCCTCGACCGTGCTGGCCAGCTCGCCGATGTCCGAGGACTTGACGATCATGCCCAGGTTGTCGCGCAGCCACTGGACCAGCGAACCGGCGACGGCGATCGAACCCTCGAGGGCGTAGACGGCCGGCTGATCGCCGATCTTGTAGGCCACGGTGGTGAGCAGGCCGTTGTCGGAGAACACGGGCTCGGTGCCGGTGTTCATGAGCATGAAGCAGCCGGTGCCGTAGGTGTTCTTCGCCATGCCCTTCTCGAAGCAGGCCTGGCCGAAGGTGGCCGCCTGCTGGTCGCCGAGGATGCCCGCGATCGGGGTGTCGATGAGCAGACCGTTCTTGCGGCCGTAGCCGTAGATCTCGGAGGAGGACTTGATCTCGGGGAGCATCGACATCGGGATGCCGAAGATCTCGCAGACGTCCTCACGCCACTGAAGGGTGCGGATATCCATGAGCATGGTGCGCGAGGCGTTGGTGACGTCGGTGCAGTGCACGCCGCCGTTGATGCCGCCCGTCAGGTTCCACAGGACCCAGCAGTCGGTGTTGCCGAAGAGCAGGTCACCGGCCTCGGCGCGCTCGCGGGCGCCCTCGACGTTGTCGAGGATCCACTTGATCTTGGAGCCGGAGAAGTAGGGGGACAGACCGAGGCCACAGATCTGGCGGAAGCGGTCCGGGCCCTCGTCACCCTCGAGTTCCTTGACGATGTCGGAGGTACGCATGTCCTGCCAGACGATCGCATTGTAGACGGGCTCGCCGGTGTTCTTGTCCCACACGACGGTGGTCTCACGCTGGTTGGTGATGCCGACGGCCGCGAGGTTGTGGCGGTTGATCTCCGCCTTCTGCAGAGCCTCGGCGACGACGGTGCGGGTGGTGTCCCAGATTTCGATGGGGTTGTGCTCCACCCAGCCCGGGTTCGGGAAGATCTGGGTAAATTCCTGCTGTCCGACGGAGACGATCTCGCCAGAGTGGTTGAAGATGATCGCACGGGTCGAGGTGGTGCCCTGATCGATGGCGAGAACGAACTTTTCGGTGGTCATGAGTGTCCTTTCGGAGGCGTTATCACGTCGTTGTGTGTGCCGCGTCGATCCACCTGCGCGGCGGGCGGGACTTCGCAGTCCCACAAAATGTCACCCCGGCGGCGGGGTATGACGCGGGCGAGGCCGCGGTGGCCTCGCCCGCGCACTCACTCTCAGGCGAGGGTGAGGAAGTAGAGAACGGTGCCGACGATGGCGCCGACGATCGGGCCGACGACGGGGACCCAGGAGTAGCCCCAGTCGGAGCCGCCCTTGCCCTTGATTGGCAGGATCGCGTGGGCGATACGGGGGGCGAGGTCACGGGCCGGGTTGATGGCGTATCCGGTGGGGCCACCGAGCGAGTTACCGATGACGACGATGATGAGCGCGACGCCGAGCGGACCGACCGCAGTCTCGGTGTGACCGGATACGAAGACCCACAGGACGAGCACGGCAGTGCCGATGGCCTCAGTGAGGCAGTTCCAACCGTAGGAGCGGATCTCGGGGCCGGTGGAGAAGACGCCGAGCTTGAGGGCGGGGTCGCAGTCCTCGTCGAAGTGCTTCTTGAAGGTCAGCCAGCACAGAACGGCGCCGACGAAGGCACCGAGGAACTGAGCAACGATGTAGACGAGGATGTTGGTCGCGTTGACCGCGACGCCGGGGGCGAGCTCAACAGAGGAGTCGAAGGCGTGGCCGACAGCCTTAGCGATCGTCACGGCGGGGTTCAGGTGACCGCCGGAGCGGAACGCGACGTAGACGCCGGCGAAGACCGCGAGGCCCCATCCCCAGTTGATGACCAGCCAGCCGCCGCCCTTGCCCTTGGACTTGGGCAGCAGGTTCGTGGCGACGACGCCGCCACCGAGGAGCAGCAGGACAGCCGTGCCGAGGAACTCAGACCAGAAAAGCTGGCCCGTGGTAGGGACAGCCGCATCGGCGGCTGCCGGGAGCAGTGTTGTGAGCATGTTTCCCTATCTTTCTCCAGCGCGTCGTCGCGCCGGTCACCGGTGGCTTCCCACCGCGAATAATGTGCCATCGAACACTATCAACTGAGATAGCGATCCGTGGGTCACACCAAGTATGTCACCTGTTGCACGTTAGCCCAAACTGAGTGCACATCCGTGCATGCTCTCATGTGTGACCCTGACCATCTGACGAAGATTAATCTACTCACCCCCGCACGGAAGTCAATGTTCAAACACACACATCTGCACGCTTGTGCATGGCACACTAGAAAACGTGACAATACGTGACGAACAGGCGCATGAGGCCGCCTCGATGTACTACCTCCAGGGGCAGACGATGGAGACAATCGCCCGCCACCTGCAGATATCACGCTCCTCGGTCTCGCGACTTCTCGCCCACGCGCGGGAGGTCGGCCTGGTGCGTATCTCGGTGTCTGCCTCCCCCGGCCTCAAGGGCACCCTCGCGGGACAAATTGCCGACCTCTTTGGAGTCCAGGTCTCCGTCGTTCCCGTTCACGACGTCCACACCGAGGTCAACCGCCTGCACAACGTTGCGCTCGTCGCGGCGGAACACCTCATCGACATGCTCTTCCCCGGCGTTACCCTCGGCATCGCCTGGGGGAACACCACCGCAGAAGTGACGCGGGCCATGCCCCACGTGTCTTTTGCGGGTTCCACCGTCGTCCAGCTCAACGGAGCGGCCACCGCCACCGAGTCGGGCATGCCCTACGCCGAGGCCATCATCGCTCGCGCAGCGAAGGCCATCGGCGGGCGCATCGTCAACTTCCCCGTGCCCGCGTTCTTCGACTACGCGGACACCAAAGAGGCGCTCTGGCGCGAACGCTCCGTCCAGTCGGTCCTCAACACGATCGACAGCGCAGACGTCGCCCTGTTCGGCGTCGGCTCCATGTCGGCCCGCCTCCCCTCCCACGTCTACTCGGGGGGCTTCCTCGACCCCAACGAGATCGCGGCGGCACAGAACGACGGGGTCGTCGGCGACGTGTGCACCGTCCTCATCCGCGAGGACGGCTCCACGAACATGCACCTCAACGAGCGCGCCTCGGGCCCGAGCCCGGCCACGCTGAAGAAGATCCCGCGCCGCCTCTGCATCGTGTCCGGCGCCTCGAAGGCCCTCCCGCTCCTCGGGGCACTGCGCGCCGGGGTCGCCACCGACCTCGTCCTCGACGACGGGGCCGCACACGAGCTCCTCGACCTCGTCCACACGCGCATGTCACCCCGACGCTCCTACGTCTGAACGAGGGGACACCCACGCACGAGAAAGGGCCCTGGCCTCGTCCATGATGGGAACGAGGCCCGGGCCCTTTACTCGGCTCAGATCAGCCCAGGCGCTTGACCAGCGGGAACGGAATCGTCTCGCGGATGCCCTGGCCGGTGAGGACCATGAGCAGACGGTCGATGCCCATGCCCATGCCGCCGCACGGCGGGAAGCCCTGCTCCATGGCGATGAGGAAGTCCTCGTCCATGACCATGGCCTCGGGGTCGCCGTTGGCAGCCGCGAGAGCCTGCGCCTCGAAGCGCTCACGCTGGACGACCGGGTCGGCCAGCTCGGAGTAGGCGGTGCCCGTCTCGAAGCCGCGCACGTACAGGTCCCACTTTTCGGTGAGGCCAGGGCGCGAGCGGTGGTAGCGGGTCAGCGGGGAGGTGTCCTCCGGGAAGTCGTAGACGAAGGTCGGCGCCCACAGCTTGGAGGCGACGAGCTCCTCGAAGATGTCTTCGACGATCTTGCCGGACACGGCGTAGTCGTCGGCCTCCAGGCCGATGCGCTCGGCGTACTTGACGAGGGTCTCGCGCGGCGTCTCCACCGTGATCTCCTCGCCCAGGGCCTCGGAGGTGGAGCCGTACAGGTCAATGCGGTCCCACTCGCCCGACAGGTCGTACTCGGTGCCGTCGGCCAGACGCACGATTTCCTCGCCCTCGGAGAGGTCGAAGGCGTCGCGCGCGGCCTGCTGGATGAGGTCGCGGGTCAACTCAGCCATGCCGTTGTAGTCCGAGTAGGCCTCGTAGGCCTCCAGGGAGGTGAACTCGGGGCTGTGCGAGGAATCCATGCCCTCGTTGCGGAAGTTGCGGTTCATCTCGAAGACGCGGTCCACGCCGCCGACGACCGCGCGCTTGAGGTAGATCTCCGTCGCGATGCGCAGGTACAGATCGGTATCGAGCGCGTTCATGTGCGTCGTGAAGGGGCGGGCAGCCGCGCCACCGTGGATCATCTGCAGCATCGGCGTCTCGAGCTCGATGTAGTCGCGGCGGAAGAAGTTCTCGCGGATCGAACGGTTGACGGCCGCGCGGATGCGGATCATGTCGCGCGCGGCGGGGCGCGTGATCAGGTCGAGCTCGCGGCGGCGGATGCGCTGGTCCTCGGACAGGGTGATCTCTTCGCCGTCCTCGGTGGTCCAGGTCTTGGGCAGGGGGCGGATCGCCTTGGAGGCAATGGCCCACGAGGCGTCGGGAGCGGGCAGCGCGGTGGGCGCGGCGTCGTACTCGGCCTGGGCTTCGGGCGTGACCTCGGCGGGGGTCGCGAAGATCGACAGCTCGCCGCGGCGCGAGGAGATCACGCGGCCGTGGACGAAGAGGTGGTCGCCCAGGTCGACGTCGTTCTTGTAGGCGGCCAGGGACTCGGCGCCGACGGAGGCGGCCGATAGCATGACCTGGATCTTGTTGCCCTCACCGTCCATGAGGGTCGCGAAGCAGAGCTTGCCGCCGTTGCGCGCGAGGATGACGCGGCCCGCCAGGCCCACGTAGTCCTCGGTCTCTTCGCCGGCCTCGAGGTGGGCGTACTTCTCACGCACCGCCTTAATGGTGGTCGTGATCGGCAGGCGCACGGGGTAGGCGGGGATACCGGCCTCCATGAGGCGCGCGCGCTTGGCCGCGCGAACCTTGACCTGCTCGGGGGTGTCGTCTGCGGGTGCTTGCGTGGGCGTGGAAGAAGAATCGGTCATGCGCCTATCGTACCGGGATTTGGCCTCGCGACGAGGCAGGGGCCCGGTTGGGCTCCTCACGCACCCGGGAGGTCGGCCGCGTAGGGAGCGGATGCGGATCCGCCGATCCCCTGCGTGGAGTGAGCGGCGGCCGCGCAGGCGAGGGCGAGCGCCTCGGCCCACGGCATGCGGCGGGCTCGGAGCGCCCAGGCCAGCGCCGCCGAAAAAACATCCCCCGCGCCCGTCGTATCGACCGCCCTCACCGCGGGCGCCGGCACGCGCAGGATCTGCCCGTCAACGCACGCAACTACGCCGTTCTTGCCGCAGGTGACCACGCAGTCGCACCCAAACGACGCGAACCACCGCGCGGCGTCCTCCACGCTCTCGGTGCGCGCGTAGGCGAGCGCCTCCTCCTCGTTGGGCGTGCACACGTCAGCCAGACGCAAAGACTCTAGGTCCGCCTCGTCCCAGGCCCCGGCCTCGTCCCAGGCAGTGTCCGCCAGCACCCAGGTCCCGCGCTCGCGCCAGGAGGACACGACCTCACTGTTCGCGCCGATCCCCCGCACGTCCGCGAGCAGGCACCCCGGCGCATCACCTCCCAAGCGTGGCAGCGCGGTCGTCCCGCGCGTGGTCATCGCGCGATCGCCGCCGAAGGACAGGGAGACGGTCACGTTTTGATCGCCCACGCGCTCGCACGAGGAGGTGTCCACGCCCTCGCACGCGAGCATCTCATCCACGAATGCTCCCATCTGATCGACGCCCACGCGAGAGTGCAGGCGCACGGGCGCACCCAGGCGAGCCAGCGCAATCGCCTGATTCGCCGCGCCGCCCGCGCACATGAGAGCTCCCTCCACCCAGGCCTCGCGGCCGGGAACCGGAGGCCCGTCGAGGGGACCCATCACGACGTCGAGAAACGTCGGACCGTACACCGCGAACTGAGATGCGGCGGGTACACGAGAAGCCACGGGTCCTCCTAGACGTGAGCGCGACTACAATATGTCACTGAGCCACCACTATACGTATCCAGAGAGGATGCCCGCCATGCAGCTCACCATCGTCGGAGGAGGGGGCTTCCGGGTCCCCGCGATGATCGACGTCTTAGCCCGCTCACGATCGGGTCAGGGCGCCTACGCGTCCCTCGACGTCGACCGCGTCGTCCTGTACGACACCGACGCGCGCAGGCTCGACGCGATGATGGCCGTGCTGTCCTCGCTTAACTTCCCGCACTCCCCGACCGTGCGTGCGACGACCGACATCAACGAGGCCCTTCCCGGAGCCGACTTCGTCTTCTCCGCGATGCGCGTGGGTGGGACCTGCGGAAGGGTCCTCGACGAGCACTGCGGCCTCGACAACGGCTTGTTGGGGCAGGAGACCGTCGGCGTGGGCGGCTACTGCTATGCGTTCCGCTCGCTCGGACCGGCACTCGAGCTGGCACGCGCCGCCAAGCGCCTGTGCCCAAACGCCTGGCTCATCAACTTCACGAACCCGGCCGGCATCATCACCCAGGCGATGCGTTCCGTGCTCGGCGAGCGCGTCATCGGCATCTGCGACACTCCCATCGGCCTCGTCAACCGCACGCTGAACGCCCTGGGCATTACCGAGGAGGAGCGCACCGACGTGTCCTTCGACTACGTGGGCCTCAACCACCTCGGCTGGCTGCGCTCGCTCTCAGTCGACGGCCACGACATTCTCCCGCGCCTCTTCGCCGACGAGGCGGCCCTGGGATCCATGGAAGAATCCCGCGCCATCGGCACGGACTGGATTCGCGCGCTGGGCGCCCTGCCCAACGAATACCTCTTCTACTACTACTGCCACCGCGAAGCCATGGCCCGCATCCACCAGGACCAAACCCGCGGCGAGTACCTGCGCGATCAGCAGGAAGCCTTCTACAACACTGTCCTCTCGAGCCCTGAGCAGGCGGGCCGGACGTGGATCGATGCGCTCGCCGACCGGGAGGCGACGTACATGGCCGAGGCCCGCGACGTCGACGAGCGTTCCGGCAGGCGCGCCGAGGACATCGCGGGCGGCGGCTACCAGAAGGTGGCCCTCGACCTCATGAACGCGCTCGCTACGAATACTCCGGCGCGCATGATCCTCAACGTCGCTAACGGCGACGGCGGGTTCTCCTCGATTCCGACGCTGCGCGACACGGACGTCGTCGAGGTTCCCTGCGACGTCGACGCCTCGGGCGTTCATCCGATTCCGGTCGCCCCCTTGGAAGGGGCCGCTCTCGGCCTTGTCCAATCCGTGAAGGCCTGCGAGAATCTCGTCATCGACGCCGCCCGCGAGCGCGACCGCAGCCTCGCGTGGCAGGCGCTGGCGCTGCACCCCCTGGTCGACTCGGTCAACGTCGCGCGCGACGTGCTCGACCAGGCGATCCGCACAAACCCGCTGGTCGCCGCTGCCTTCGACTGAGCGGCGCCCATCAACGCACTGTGCCCCTGCCTCGTACGGACGAGGCGGGGGCACAGTGCGGCAAACAGGCCGGCTAGCGGGCCCTCACCCGCGCGTGTCCCAGCGGAAGAACTCTTCTCCCCCCGCATAGCCGTGGGGGTGTCCCACGTCGCGGGTGCCCTGTCGGATCCAAGACTCCATCCGGTCGAGGTCGTCGAATTGGGTGACGTGTTCCCGCACTGCCCTGACCTTGGCGTCGATGTCTGCCTGGTCCAGCTCGACGACGTGGTTCGTCGACGGGCCGCCCTGGAACCACACTTCTTCGACGACGTGGGGGGCCAGACCCTCGTCGAGTAGTTCAGGGAACGCGAAGGGGTTGCGCGCGGTCGGGTAGACGGCGTCCGTGACCGCGGCGCCCACGGCTCGGTGGTCCGGGTGATTGGCGTAGATGGACGACCAGTTGTATTCAGGCGAGAGGGTGAGGATCAGGTTCGGCTTCACGCGCCGAATGAGGGCGACGATATCGCGCACGAGCCCGTGGGACGGGGTCACCATACCGTCGGGGTAGCCGTCGAAGAAGACGAGCTCCGTGACGCCCAGCTGCTCGCACGCGCGGCGCTGTTCATCACGACGCAACTCCCCCATCTGCTGATGCAGATCCTGGTCGGAGCCGCCCGCGTCACCATCCGTGACGACTGCGACGACGACCCTCGATCCTTCGCGCACGAAGCGAGCGAGCGTCCCGCCCGCGTCCACGTCCGCATCATCGGGGTGGGCGTAAATACCCAGCACGGTATCCATTCGCGTTCTCCTTAGTGAGGCGCCGGCGAGAACCTGTCCCGCCGGCGCCTGTCCCGAGTCTGTGACGGCTACTGATCAATCGCCGCGTTTGCGGCATCCTGGGCGGCCTGGACACCCTCATGCACGCCGGTGCGTCCCAGGAAGACCTCCTTGAGCACGCCGTTGTACGCGTCCATTGCCGCGCCCAGCTTCGCGCCGAAGGGAGCCATGATCGTGCCCGAAGGAGTCTTCGCCATCACCGAAGTGTCGACGCCCTTGTCCGACCAGTAGGCGGTCCACGTCGCCTGGGCCTTCTCGTTCGCGGGGAAGCCGGCGCCAGTCTTGCCCAGTGCGGCACCGCCGTCCTTGCCAGCCAGCCACGCCAGCAGCTTGTGCTGAGCCTCGGGGTTCGCGCTCGCCGTCGAACCGGCGGCGACGACGGAGTTACCGACCGTCACGGCACCTGCGGGGCCCTTCGGCTGGGGAGCCAGGCCCCACTCGAAGGAAGCGCCCTCGGCCACGTTCGCCAGGTTGTAGGCACCGGACTGGAACAGAGCAATCTTGCCCTGCAGGAACTGATCGCGGCTGAAGTCACCGTTGTCGTTCGTATCGGCCGCCGAGGGGGCCACGTGCTCCTTGTTGATGAGGTCCACCAGGTAGCCGACCGCGGCGTCACCCTCGGGGCTCGCGAACGTAAAGTGCCCGCTCTCGTCCTGCAGGGTGGCGCCGGCTGAGCCCAGGTACGGAATGAACATGGCCTGGCCATCCAGCGCGGCGTTGTATCCGTACTGGACGATGTGGTCCGCGTCGAAGGCGGGATCAGCCGCGTTGCGGCCGGACGAGTCCAGCGTCAGCTTGCGGGTGATCTCTCGCAGAGAGTCGGTGGAGGCACTCGGGTCCCACGACAGGTTCTGCAGGTCATCGATGCTCACGCCGGCCGCGTCCAGCAGCGACTTGTTGTAGTACACCGCGATCGACGGGTCGGTGAGGACCGGGACGCCGTAGAGCTTTCCATCAACCGTGTACTGATCGATGGCACCCTGAAGCCAGCCGTCGCGCTCAGAGGCGGGGAACTCCTCGTCAATGTTGACGATCTTGCCGCCGCGGGCGTACTCCGTGTAGTTGTTCGTGTTGGACCAGAAGACGTCCGGTCCGGTGCCCGCCGCGAGCTCGGAACGCAGGCCTGTGAAGTAGTCCGACCACGGGACGACCTCGACATTGACCGTGATCCCCGTTTCCTCGGTGAACGCGGGGAGCGCCGCCTCGTACGCCTGGGCAGCCTGATCATCCCACAGACGCAGGGTCAAGGACGTGCCCGCCTCGCTCGACGCGCTGCCACCCTGCGAGCAGGCGGCCATCAGCATCGACGCGGCACCAATCAGAGCGGTAGCGGTAACAAAACGCCTTTTCATGAAGACCTCCAGTTGTGATGGGTTGTGTTGTTACTTGATGCCCGTCAGGGCAATCGATTCAACGATGTGTCGTTGAAAGACAATGAACAGAGCGATCAGCGGCACGAGCGCGATGGTCGTCGCCGCCATGACGTACGTCCAATTCGCGTTGTACTGGCTCTGCAGAGCAGCCGTCGCAACCGTGAGGACGCGTGGCCTGGTCGCGGCAATGATCCGCGGCCACATGAACGAGTTCCACTGGCTCACAACCGTGATGAGCACGAGCGTCGAAATGATCGGCTTCGACACGGGAACGACGATGGAGAAGAGGATGCGCATCTGCCCGGCGCCGTCCATGGTCGCCGCGTCGATGATTTCCTGGGGGATCTGACGGAACGACTGACGCAGCAGGAACACCGCGTAGGGCGAGGCAAACACGAAGGGGAGGACGATGCCCCAGAAGGTGTTGTTGAGCCCCATCTTCGCCATCATGAGGTATAGCGGGATGACGAGGACCGACGCCGGAATCATCATGGTGCCCAGGAAGAGCCAAAAGATGACCTCGCGCCCCGGGAACTCGATGCGGGCGAACGCGTAGGCGGCCAGCACGGAAGACACCAGCTGCCCGACGACCATCACCACGACCATGAGAAGCGTCGTGATGATCGCGTCGGCGAAGTTGACCCGTCCCGTGAGGATCGCCTGGAACGAGGCCAGGGAGGGCGGGGAGGGCAGCGCAAAGGGCGAGTGCGAGGCGAAGTCCTGCGGCGACTTAAAGGCCGTGACAAAGCTGAAGAGGAGCGGGACGACCATGATGAACGCGGCCAGCGACAGCCCCGCGTAGATCCCCAGGGTCGACCACCAGGGCCGACGCGAGTGCGACTTAGACGAGCTCATACGTGGTCCTCTTCCGGAAGTACAGGTTCTGAGCCAGCGTCAATCCCATAAGGAGCAGCATCATCACGCACGCCATGACTGCGGCGCGGCCGACATTTCCGGTCTCGAAGGCCTCCTTGTAGATCAGGTAGGCGAGGACCTCGGTGGAGCCGGATGGGCCCCCCTTGGTGAGGGCGTAGATCTGATCGAAAACGTTGAAGACCGAGATCACGGAGGTGACCGAGACGAAGAAGAAGGTCGGGCGCAGGAGGGGCATCTTGATGTGCCAGAACACCTGCGAGGAGGATGCCCCGTCCACGGTCGCGGCCTCGGTGAGCTCACGCGGGATCGCGAGCAATCCCGCGATGAAGAAGAGCGCCGTGTACCCCACGTTCGACCAGACGACGACGAAAGCCGCCGCGGGCAGCGCCCAGGTGGGCGACACGAGAATTTCTAGTCGCGTGCCCGCCAGCGCGGAAAGAAGACCACCTGTGGGGGCGAAGATCCACGACCATACGACACCGAGGGCCAGCGGAGGCGCGATCCACGGGATGACGATGAGCGTGCGATAGACGACGGTTCCTCGCACGCCCTTGGTCAGCAGGTTCGCGAGGAGGAGGCCCAGGATGATCTGAATGGGGACCACGAGGAGGACGAAGAGGACCGTCGTGCGCAGGGACGACAGGAAGGCCGGGTCGCTCAGCACGTTCGTGACGTTGGCCAGGCCCACGTATCGCGTATCCCCAATCAGATCCCACCGGTACAGGCTCACCCACATGATGACGCCGATGGGTACAACCATGAAGATGAGGACGCCGATGAGGGCGGGCGACAGGAACGCGTATCCGATGAGTGCGTGGCGCGTGCGAGACGCTCGCTTGCTCATGCCCCACCTTCCTTTCGTTCGGTTCTTCGAGGATAGGTGTGACGGGCGTATCAGCGCCGGGCGAAGACAAGGTATGGACAATTGTGAACATCGCATGCCGTCAAACGAGCAAAGGTGCACGAAACGAGGCAAAACAAGGGAGCGTCCACTCGAGTGAGTGGACGCTCCTGTCGGCGCGTCAATCAGAGGCCAGAGCTTTTCAGCCCCAGCTCGCGGGCACGGGGCGAATCCTCGGGGACGGTTCCCGCGTGGTTGCCAGCGCTCACGATTTTGTTGGCCTCGTCGACGAAGACGACGGACGGCTTCACCTGACGCACGAGAGATTCGGGCACCTGAGCGTAGGCCATGATGATGACCAGGTCGCCGACGGTCACCTTGTGGGCGGCCGCGCCGTTGAGCTGAATCGTGCCGCTGCCTCGCTCGCCCGCGATCGTGTAGGTCGAGAGGCGCTCGCCGTTGTTGACGTCGACGATGTCGACCTTCTGCCCGGGCACGATGTTCGCGGCGTCCAGCAGGTCCTCATCCACCGTGATCGAGCCGACGTAGTGCAGGTCGGCGCCGGTGACGACGGCGCGATGGATCTTGCCGATGGCCATCTCACGGGTCATTTCCATCATGCGAGGTCCCCCGCGCGTTCTGCGAGACGGCCGGCAGGACCGGAGGCGTCGCGCAGCGGCACCTCCATGTTGTCGATGAGGCGCGTCGTGCCCACCTTGGCGGCGATGAGGATGCGTCCCTCACGCGAGCCGTCCGACAGGATCGTGGGCGCGGCAGCCCCCTCGCCGACGGGCACGGACTCGGTGCCCGCGAGGATCTCGAAAGTCCCCGCGTCCACGAGCGCAATGTAGTCCAGGTCGATGCCGCCCTCGGCGTCGATAACCGAGCGGCACTCGGCGACGATCTGCGCGGGCTGCGCCCCGGCCTCGGCGGCCTCGGCGCCGCGACGAAGCGCGCGCGAGAGGGCACGGGCGCGGATGCGCTCATCGTCGCTCAGGTACTGGTTGCGGCTGGACAGGGCGACCCCGTCCTCGGCGCGCACGATCGGCACAGGGTGGACGCGCACGGGGATGTCCAGCTGGGAGAAAACGGTGCGCAGGACGGCCAGCTGCTGGGCGTCCTTCTGTCCGTACAGGGCCACGTCGGGGCGCACGAGGTTGACGACCTTGGTGCACACGAGCGCGACGCCCGCGAAGTGCGTGGGGCGCGTCTTGCCTTCGAGAACGCGCGCGATGGGGCCCGGGTCGATTGTCACGGTCGCGGGCGTGGGGTACACGTCCTGGGGCGCGGGTGCCCACACGAGGTCTGCCCCCACCGTCTCGAGCGCGTCCATGTCCGCGTCCAGGGTGCGCGGATAGGCGTCGAAGTCCTCGCCGGGCGCGAACTGCGTCGGGTTGACGAAGATCGTGACGATCACGTGATCGGCCAGTTCGCGGGCTTCGCGCACGAGCTGCAGGTGCCCGGAGTGGAGGGCACCCATGGTCATCACGAGGGCCTTCGTGCCGGGCAGGCGCGACAGGGCGTCGGCCAACTCGGCGCGCGTGTGGGTGAGGACAGGGCGATGGGTCATGTTTCTATTCTTGCAACTTCGGCCCGCCGGTGCGTAATAGAGTCGCTTTCCTCACGCCTCGCGTTTGCGCGACGAGGCCGGGGTTGCGCGCATTCTCTCTCCCGCGTTTTGGGCTCGTTGGGTGTGTGGGTATCAGGCGCCCGGGTCGAGAAGGGCGGCCTCGACGCTGATGGCGGCCCGTTCGTCGAGGAGACGAGCGTCGCGCAGCAGACGGGTCAGGGCGCGGGTCATGTCCGCGTAGGTGTCGCGTTCCCCCGAGAGACCTTCCCTGGCCCCGAGGCTGCGGGCGTGCGCGGTGATCGTTCCCGCATCCCCGCGGGCGGCGGGCCCGGAGATGCCCGCGACCCCCTCGGTGAGGGCTCGGTCAAGCGCGGCCTCGAGAAGCGGGCGCACGTACAGAGCGGGATTCTCGATGCCGGCCTCGGCGAGAATCCGCGTCGTCTGCACAGTGATGCCCGCGATGAAGTTGGCGCCGTGGGCGAGGCCCGCGTGGTAGAGGGGGCGGTCCTCCTCGGCGACGACGACGGGCTCGCCGCCCATTTCGACGACGAGGGCCTGGGCGATCGGCAGGAAGGGTGCCGCAGCCGTCACCGCGAAGGGCGTGCCCACGAGGCGCGCCACGTCAACGCTGGTGCCGGTGAACGTCATCGCCGGGTGGATGGCGAGCGGGATCGCCCCCGCTCCCGCGGCGGCGCCGAGCAGCCCCACGCCGGAGGCACCCGACAGATGAATGACGATGTGTCCACTCTGCCAGGCGCCCAGGTCAGCCAGGCCGCTCACGAGGGGGCCGATCTGGTCATCAGGAACGGCCACGATGACCACCTCGGAGCGTCGCACGACCTCTTCGGGCGTGGCGATCGGCACGCCGGGGAGCATCGCGTCGGCGCGCTCGCGCGAGGCGTCCGACGACGCGGAAACGGCGACGATCTGATGCCCGACCGCGCGCAGCGCAGAGCCGATGACGGGCCCGACGTGGCCCATGCCGATGATGCCGATTCCGAGGCGTCCGGGGGTACTCATGCCTCCATTGTCACCGATCATCGGGCTACTTGTCGCCCTCCGCACGCTGCGAGGTCGCCTCGACGATCTCGGTGACACGCGAGAGCCAGCGCTCGGGAACCTCGGCCTCACGGCGGACCTTCGAGGCCTGCGACAGCTGCGCCCACAGCTCCAGAGAGCGGCCCGCCTCGACGTGCTCGGCCATAGATGCCACCGGTCCGGGGACCAGCTCGGCGCGCACCGAAGCGACGCGGCGCCACCGCTGAATGGGCCCCTGATGCAGCGACACCGACTGGATGCGCGTCAGAGGGATGATCGAGAAGCGCAGGTTGAAGAAGCCGTCGCGGATCGCAAACACGGCATCGGTCAGGCCAAAGGCTCGACGCTTGTACACGAGAGGATCCAGAATCCTCGCGCTGGGCGGGATCGGTGTCATCCAACGGTCCTCGCCCGTGCCCACGCGAAGGGACTCGAGGAAGCCGTCAGGATCATCGGTCCCCAGGTCCGGGATCGCCATCGCAATCGCCTGGATAACCTCCACGCGGCTTCCGACGGGAAGCAGCACGTCGGAAGCCACGTCCACCTGCATGCCCTTGTTCTTCTCGTCCGTCGTGTGCGCCGTATTGCCGGCCTGCGTGATCTCCACGCGATACCAGCCAAACAGTCGCCAGATCAGCGGCTGCGTCACCTCGATGGCGTGGATGCGCCCCGGAGGGATCGTCACGTGACGGCGAGCCGTCAGACCACGGTTAATACGCACGCCATCGGCAGCGATCGCCGCGGTAAAGCCGAACTCTCGATCGAAACGCGCCCAGACGCCCACCAGGAGGCTGAACGCGCCCGCCAGTATGCCCAGGAAGCTCATGATCGACGACACCCCGACAACACCCACGAGGAAGCCGTTGAGGCCCAGGAGGAAGATGCCGAAGAACAGCGCGATCGCATTGTCGATGGTCGCCAGCATGGACGCCAGGAGCTTGACGAACCCGACCTTGAACACGGGGCGCTCAGGGGCCTCCAGCGGGGTTTTCGCCGTCGCCACGCGGGCCGAGGCTCCGGTGCGGCCGGCGGGATCCACGACCTCGTCGATCGCGCCCGAAGCGAGCGCGAGAAGGAGGGCACGCAGTTCCTCGAGGCGCTGCGCGGGCAGCAGTCCCAGCTTGATGCTCGAATCGGTGCCGCCCGCGACCTCGATGTCCAGATACCCCAGGCGCAGGAGGCGACCGACGAGCGAGTAGGACACGTTGATTGTCTGGATGCGCGAGAGCCTCGCGTGGCGCTGCGTGCGCTTGAGGATGCCGGCGCGATACCAGATCGCCGTGTTGCTCACCGCGTAGCGAGTCTTCGTCCACGACAGGTAGCAGTACGCACCCGCGATGGCGAGAACGAGGCCAGCGATAAACGCCAGACCGAGGAAGATGCCGGTGGTTTCAAACCACTGCGGCGTCTCACCGTTGAGCATGCGCCCGATCACGGAGGCGTTGCTCAGGGACACCGCACCGACGACACCCGTGACACTTCCCGCGACGCGGGGGACGTATGTGAGCGGGTGAAGCGGCTTCCAGTCCTCGGGAGCGATGCCGTCGGAGGAGAGGTCCGCGCTCATAGGCCCATCAGCTCCGCCGAGCCGCGCTCCGCCAGGACGTCACGCAGACGGGCTGCGTCCGCGACGGGCACACCACTCAGCGTCGCGTCGGTCTTCGCGCTCGCGGTCGACAGCTTGATCGTGGAGATGCCGAGCAGGCGCAGCACGGGGCCCTGGTAGATGTCGACGTACTGGATGCGGCCGTAGGGCACGAGGGTCAACGAGCGACTGAAGACGCCGCGGCGGATCACGAAGTCCGTGTCGGCCAGTGCGTAGCGCAGGGCGCGCACCTGGGCGGGCACGAGCCACAGACAGAAGAGTGCGATGGCGGCGGGCACGAGCATGAGCCACCACAGCGCAGGGATGTCGACGATGAGGACGAGGCCGGAGATCGCGCCGCACAGGGCGCCGCACAGCGCGAGGGCGTTACCGAGGCGCAGAGTCGCGAGTTTGGGGGACACGTGCTGGAAGTCGACGCCGTCGGGAGACATGACGTCTGCTGCGTTCTGAGATGACATGCTTCAATTCTTGCACATCTTTTCCACTCCTTTTCTTGTCCTTTATTGCCGCGCGACCAACCGAGGTGACGAAGCAAACAGGAGTAGCGCCATCACTCCCACCTACCTCACAGGAAACATTCAGACACATGGGCGACACTAGTTCCATGAGCACCCCGGGAACCGAAGCAAAACTGCTCGTCGTCGACGATGAGCCCAACATCCGCGACCTCCTCGCCTCCTCCCTGCGTTTCGCAGGCTTCGACGTCGTCACCGCCGAGGATGGCAGCGGCGCATTTCACGAAGCCCAGGCCTCGCGCCCCGACCTCATCGTCCTCGACGTCATGCTCCCCGACATGGACGGCTTCACCGTCACCAGGCGCCTGCGCGACGCCGGCATCACCACCCCGGTCCTGTTCCTCACCGCACGCGACGACATGCGCGACAAGATCCAGGGCCTAACCGTCGGCGGCGACGACTACGTCACCAAGCCCTTTGGCCTCGAAGAGGTCGTCGCCCGTATCCGCGCCATCCTGCGCCGCACCATGGGCTCCGAAGAAGACGACGCGTTCCTGCGCGTCGGAGACCTCGTCATCGACGAGGACGCCCACGAAGTCACGCGCGCCGGCGTCCCCATCGACCTATCCCCCACCGAATTCAAGCTCCTGCGCTACCTCGTCATCAACGCGGGGCGCGTCGTCTCCAAGATGCAGATCCTCGACCACGTGTGGGAATACGACTGGGACGGCGAAGTCGCCATCGTCGAGTCCTACATCTCCTACCTGCGGCGCAAGCTCGCCGTCGAGGGAGCCTCCGGGGAGCTGATCCACACCAAGCGTGGGGTCGGCTACATCCTGCGCGCTGAGGACTGACGTGCACCGCAGCCTGGCCCAACGCATCGAGGCATGGTGGGACTCCAAGCCGCTATCCGCGCAGCTCGTCACGCTCATCACGCTACTCCTGGCCATCGGACTGTCCCTGTCCGGCACGGTCATGATCGGCCTCCTCCAGCGCCACCTCATCTCTCAGATCGACGACCAGCTCGTCGCCACCGCGCACACCATGCAGATCTCCGGATCGGCGGCGACCTTCTCTGCCGACGGCCAGGGCGGCATCCCCACCCTCTACTACATCCACATCCACGACACCGCCGGGGGCGATCGGTACTTCTACTCGGAGGACACCCTCAAGGCCTCGGGCAAGCCCCACCTGCCGGAGCTGGTCGACACGAGCTCCGCGCCCGTCTCTTCCTTCCGTACCCTCCCGGTCACCGTCTCCTCTTCCAAGGCCGGCCTCGGCTGGCGCGCCCTGGTCGTCCCCGTGTATGAGCAGGACTCCGGCCAGTTCTCCGGATACATGACGATCGCCCTACCCCTGTCGGACATGCAGCACACCCTGCGCACCACGGCCTCGTACTTCGCGGTCGCCGGCATCATTATCGTCCTCATCGGGGGCTGGACCGGGCGCGTCCTCGTGCGCCGCGCCCTCCTCCCCCTGCGCTCCATCGAATCCACCGCCGGAAAAATCGCCGCCGGCGACCTCACCAAACGCGTCACCCCACACCCTCCCACAACCGAGGTCGGCTCACTCTCACTCTCACTCAACGCCATGCTCACCCAGGTCGAGCAATCCTTCGAAGCACGCCAGGCCTCGGAACAAAAGATCAAACGATTCGTCTCCGACGCCTCCCACGAGCTGCGCACCCCCCTCGCGGCCATCTCCGGCTACTGCGAGCTCTACGCCATGGGCGGCGTGCCCGCCGAGCGCATCGAAGAAGTCATGGGGCGCATCGCCTCCGAATCCTCGCGCATGGCCACCCTCGTCGAAGACCTCCTCACCCTCGCCCGCCTCGACGAAGGACGCCCCCTCGAGATCACCGACATCGACCTCGTCAAGCTCGCCGATAACGCCGTCTTCGACCTTCAAGCCCTCGACCCCACGCGCACGGTCGGACTCACCGGCATCAACAGCCGCACACCCCCGATGACCCTCATCGTCCCCGGCGACCGCGACCGCCTCTCGCAGGTCTTCACCAACCTCATCGGCAACATCGTGCGCTACACCCCCGAAGGCTCCCCCGTCGAAATCGCGCTCGGACGCAGCGGCGACACCGCCATCGTCGAACTGCGCGACCACGGGCCCGGCATCGACGAAACTGACCGCGGACGCGTCTTCGAACGCTTCTACCGCGCGGACACGTCGCGCAACCGCAAGTCCGGCGGCTCCGGCCTCGGCCTCGCGATCGTCTCCGGCATCCTCGCAGCTCACAAGGGCAACGCATCACTCACCAAAACGAAAGGCGGCGGCCTCACCGTTCGCATCGAACTCCCCACAGCGTGAAAGACGTAACGTACCGGTCAGCACACACGGCTTTTTCGCTCAGTTTTCGCCATTTTTCACCTGACAGTTTCACGAAATCCATCGGGATTTTCCCCGATTTTTTACCAACGAACGTGACCTTCGCTCAAAAGCGCACTAGCATGGCTCGGGTATTCCTCAGCAAGGAGAGTGGCCCATGGGTGCTCAAGCACCTCAGTGGCTGCTGACGTCTTTCGTTGACGCCATGCAGCAAATCGGCGCAACCGCGACCCAGTCCGACCTCGAAAAAGAGAGCGTCGACCTCGCGGAACGCTGGAGCGCGCCCGAACGCCAGATGCACAACGTGCGTCGGCTCATGAACACGCTCACCCACATCGATGAAATCTCGTCGTCCGCGCACGATCCCGACATCCTGCGCGTCGCCGCGTGGTACCACGGCGCCTTCCTCAACAAGGCGCTCGAGATCAAGCTCGGCGGATTCCAGGCAAACTTCGCCTCCACCCGATGCATCGATCACGCGCACAACCGCCTCACCAACCTCGGCGTTCCCGAGGAGGTCGTCGCCCGCATCGACGAGCTGATCGCCTTCCTCACGCGCCACCGTGCGCCCCGCACCGACTTCGACGCGCAGGTGCTCGTCGACGCGGACCTGGCGGGCCTGGCCTGCAGCCCGCAGGACTACAAGAAGCTCCGCACGTCGCTGCGCGCCGAACTCAGCGAGCTCGACGACCTGCAGTTCACCAAGGCGCGTATGGCACTCGTCAAGAAGCTCCTGAGCTACGAGACGATCTACCAGTCCCCCCTCGGCTCCGCGTGGGAGGACACCGCCCGTGCAAACCTCGAGGTCGAGCTCACCCGCCTCGAGCGCGAGAAGGCCCAGCTGTGCCAGGCCGCCCAGGCCGAAGACACGGACGATACCGAGGATGCGGACGACACCGACGAGGTCGTGGAGGACTCCACGACGACGACCGGCACGCTGATCATCAAGCGCCGCTCGATCAAGAAGCGCATCCCCGTCGCGTCCCCGGACGACGAGGCAACGTCCACCGGCATCCTGCCCCGCAAGATCGAGGAAGACACCGAGTCGGACGAGGACGAGGAGGCGACCTCCTCCCTCGAGTCCGCCGTCGAATCCCTGGATCTGCCGACCTCCGACTGACGAGGCCGCGGCTGATTTTGCCTGCTCGGACTGTCTGATACGTCGCCGCATGAAGCCGCTCTCCCCCACTGGGGTTGGGCGGCTTCATCACTCTGCCCTGCAGGTTCAAGCTGCTCGATGCGCCCGTGGGCGGCGGCCCAGCATGATGTCGCATGTTGTTCTTGGCTCCACGGGTTTTCCAGGCACCCTCCACACCTGTGGAGCCTGGCCGCTGTGTGTGCCGGTGGGCGGCGGCCCGCCCGCGAGATCGCCACACACGAGCCTGCGGCTCGGAGTGATCGATCTCGAGGCCCGCCCTGGCCCTGCCGCCACCCACCGGCACCGCGACCAGGCCCTCCAGTAGCTTGCCCGTCAGCAGCACGGGCATACCTCGGGGCTATCCACAGGCACTTTTCGGTGCGGGCGGTTATCCACAGGGCTTCGTTTCTGCCTGGATCACGCGTCGTCACGCGCGTAGCGTCGATGTCGACGGACCCACCCAGGGTCCCACAAAGGAGTGACATCATGACCGCATACGCCGTCGACGCCGAACAAATTGCTGCCGCCTCCGCGCAGGCCTACACAACCGCATCCACCATCCGCACCGAAGTGGACACGATGATGGCCCAGCTGCTCGCCCTTCAAGACACCTGGACGGGCGGGGCGCAGGTGAACTTCCAGGCGACTATCACGCAGTGGCAGAGCATCCAGGCGCAGACACACGACGCCTTGGACGCTATCTCCTCGCAGATGCAGGTCGCAGCCTCCACCTACGCCGACGCAGAGACGCATTCCGCTTCCCTCTTTGCGGGGGTCTGACACCGCGCACTACGCCCCTGTTCCCGCGAGGCACCGCGACCTCGTGGCACACCGGCGCAGACAGACAGAAACGCCTGGGGGCGGGACCCTCACGAGTCCCGCCCCCAGGCGGATCAGCTTAACGCCGAGCGGATCAGTACATGCCGCCCATGCCAGCGCCAGCGTCGTCGCCACCGGCGGCCGGAGCCTCGGGCTTGTCGGCGACAACGGCCTCGGTCGTCAGGAACATGCCTGCGATCGACGCAGCGTTCTGCAGCGCGGAACGGGTGACCTTGACCGGGTCGGAGATGCCGGCGGCCATGAGGTCGGTGTACTCGCCGGTCGCGGCGTTCAGGCCGTGGCCGGGCTCCATGTGCGCAACGCGGTCGGCAACCACGCCACCCTCGACGCCCGCGTTCTCAGCGATCTGCTTGAGCGGGGCGGAGATGGCCAGGCGCACGATGTTGACGCCGGTCGCCTCGTCGCCGGTGAGGGCATCGAGCTTGGGCAGCGCCACGGTGGCAGCCTGGATCAGGGCGACGCCGCCGCCGGCGACCAGGCCCTCTTCGGAAGCCGCGCGAGCGTTACGAACGGCGTCCTCGATGCGGTGCTTGCGCTCCTTGAGCTCAACCTCGGTGGCCGCGCCGGACTTGATGACGGCGACGCCGCCGGCCAGCTTGGCGAGGCGCTCCTGCAGCTTCTCGCGGTCGTAGTCGGAGTCGGTGTTCTCGATCTCCTGGCGGATCTGGCGCACGCGGGCATCCAGCATGTCCTTGTCGCCAGCGCCCTCGACGATGGTGGTCTCGTCCTTGGAGACGACGATCTTGCGGGCGCGGCCCAGCAGCTCGAGGTCAGCGTTCTCGAGGGAGAGGCCGACGGTCTCGGAGATGACCTGGCCGCCCGTCAGGATGGCCATGTCCTGCAGCATCGCCTTGCGTCGCTCGCCGAAGCCGGGGGCCTTGACGGCCACGGACTTGAAGGTACCGCGGATCTTGTTGACGACCAGCGTGGCGAGGGCTTCGCCCTCGACGTCCTCGGCGATGATCGCGAGGGGCTTGCCGGTCTGCATGACCTTCTCCAGGACGGGGACGATGTCCTTGACGTTGGAGATCTTGGAGTCCATGAGGAGAACGTAAGCGTCCTCGAGGACGGCTTCCTGGCGCTCCTGGTCGGTCACGAAGTAGGCCGACAGGTAGCCCTTGTCGAAGCGCATACCCTCGGTGGTCTCCAGGGTGGTGTCGAAGGAGTTGGTCTCCTCGACGGTGACGACGCCCTCGGCGCCGACCTTCTCGAAGGCCTCGGCGATGAGCTTGCCGATGGCGGGATCGTTGGCGGAGATGGAGGCCGTGGCAGCGATCTGCTCGGTGGTCTCGACGGGCTTGGCGTCGGCGTGCAGCTGCTCAACGATGGCCTCGACGGCCTGGTCGATGCCGCGCTTGAGGGCGATCGGGTTGGAGCCGGCGGCGACGTTACGCAGGCCCTCGTGGACCAGGGCCTGGGCCAGAACGGTCGCGGTGGTGGTGCCGTCACCTGCGACGTCATCGGTCTTCTTGGCGACTTCCTTCACCAGCTCGGCGCCGATGCGCTCGAACGGATCGTCGAGGTCGATTTCCTTAGCGACGGAGACGCCATCCTTGGTGATCGTAGGGGCGCCCCACTTCTTGTCGAGCACGACGTTGCGGCCCTTGGGGCCAAGCGTCACCTTGACGGTGTCGGCCAGCAGGTTGAGGCCGTTCTCCATGCCACGACGGGCATCCTCATCAAACTTGATGATCTTGCTCATTGGAAATGTGTCCTTCCGCGATGCGGATCGGGTTCGATGCCCGCGACGGACGGCCACGCTTTTGAGGTGGCCTCATCGAACCGGTGGTCTTATCACTCTCCATGTCGGAGTGCTAACTACGATTTTGGCACTCACCACCCTTGAGTGCAAGACGAGGTTGCGCGATATGAGTCCGATGCGCTCAGGGCGTAACACGCACGGACGAGGCCGGGCTAGGCTCGCTGAGCGCGCCTGTACACCACGTGCCGCCGGTGCGGATGGTGGCGGCCCAGCCGGGCCGCCACCATCCGGGGGAAATGGCGTCATTAGAGGTACGACACGCCGGCGACACGCCTCCAACCAGCTTCTAATGCTGCAAAACCCCCACCGCAGCCAGCCTCGTGCGCCACGTCGCCTACAAGACCTGGGCGCAGGGCCGATTGGCGCTACAACGTGGCGACGTTGAAACCACCAACACCACTGCTCGCCCCCAACAGGGGACCGCTGAAACCGGCATCACCTCTGCACCCGAAAACTGCACCAAAAACACCCATTTCGCACCCGCAAAGGCGATGACGGTTTCAGACAACCGCCCCAGCTGGCCTACAGGGCCAGGCTGCGGTGCCCATAGTGGTGGTGGGGCCGGCTGCGGTGCCCGTGGGCGGCGGCGGGGCCGGCCGGGCTTCGACCCAACGCACCAAGCCACACGTCAGCGCACCAGGTCCCACTGGTGTGGGGGGCGCCGGAGGGTCCGGAGGGCACGGGCGGGCTTCGAGATCGACCACTCCGAGCCGTCAGGCTCGCGTGTGGCGATCTCGCGGGCGGCCGGGCCCGCCGGCGCCCGCAACACCAGCGGCGCAACACGCCACATAGGCACAACAAAACCGCCCGGCCCTACAGGGGCCGGGCGGCTCAGTCAGTATCAGAGGCTCATCGCAGAACAACGATGATGTCGGGGTCTCCGAGGCCACTCTCCTGGCGAACGTTGGAAATGCCGAGCTTGGCGGCAACGTCCTTCGCGGTTCCCTCCATGCGGGGATCCTCGTAGAAGACGGTGGAGGTCTGCGTGGCCCAGCCGTCGGCGTTCGCGGCGGAGGTGCCCGCGTACCCGGCCTGGTTCAGGATCTGAGCCTGCTGGCCCGCGAAACCTTGGGTGCCGGTGCCGTTGAGGACCTGGATGACAGCTCCGTGGTCGGGCTCAGAGGAAGCCGACGGGGAGGAGGAGCTGGCGGAAGGCGTGGGCTCAGCGGAAGGGGTGGCCTCGGGCGTGGGCGCCGCCGAGGGAGCGGCGGCGCTCGGGGTGGTCGCGGCGGGGCTGGGCGCGTTGCTGACAGTGGCCTGCTGGCGCGACAGGGCGGTCGCCGCTGCCCATCCAAGGGCGGGAACGATCACGAGGATGGCCAGGAAAGGCCAGACGTTCTTCCACTTGGACGGCTTGGGGCGGTGCATGCCGACGGGCATATCTTCGCCGGCGCGGTCAAATTCATCCCTGGGGTACTGAGAACTCACGCGTTCAGACTATCGGAAAAGAGGGAGCGGGGCGCGAGTGGCGCGCGGGGAATGTGGCGTGGCCTGTGCGGCATTAGGCTGGTGCTATGAGTGAACACAATCCGCGTCCGTTGGCCGAGTTGATTGATCCGGGCTGGGCTCGGGCGCTGGCTCCGGTGGAGGGGCGCGTCCACGAGTTGGGCGCGATGTTGGCCGCTGAGGTCGAGGCGGGACGCGGCTACCTGCCTGCGGGCACGGATGTTCTCCGCGCCTTCACGTACCCCTTCGAAAAGGTGAAGGTCCTGATTGTCGGGCAGGATCCGTATCCGACGCCGGGGCACGCGATGGGCTTGTCCTTTTCGGTGCGCCCCGGGGTGGCGTTGCCCAAGTCGCTCATCAACATCTTCCGCGAGCTGAGCGAGGACATGGGCGTTCCCGCTCCGGCGTCCGGGGATTTGACGCCGTGGAGCGAGCAGGGCGTGTGCCTGCTCAACCGCGTGTTGACGGTGCGCCCGGGTGCCCCCGCGTCGCATCGAGGCCGGGGCTGGGAGGAAGTGACGCAGTGCGCGATTGACGCCCTGGTGTCTCGGAAGCGCGAGGATGGCTCGCGCGCTCCCCTCGTGGCGATTTTGTGGGGCAAGGACGCGCAGTCGCTCGCGCCGCGCCTGGGTGACACGCCGATCATTGCGTCCGCCCACCCGTCGCCGCTCTCGGCGTATCGAGGGTTTTTTGGGTCGAAGCCGTTCTCTCGCGCAAATGAACTGTTGGAGGCGCAGGGCGCGTCGGGCGTGGATTGGTCGCTGGGCGCTTCTCATTGACGAGGCCGGGGTACCTCACCCGAACGGGCGAGGTGGGTTGCGGCTGCGGTGCCGCGGTGAGGGACTCCGTGGAGCCGGCTATCGGACTCGAACCGATGACCTGCTGTTTACAAGACAGCTGCTCTACCAACTGAGCTAAGCCGGCGGCGGACACTAGTGTGCCACAGGTGGGGGCTGGTGCGCGCGGGCGGGCTGTGTGGTTTTGTGCGCCATGGGTGCCGCCGGATCAGGCTCGGGCGGGCCGGAAGACTGGCGAAAAAGTCGGGTTGACGTGCGCGTCGCCCGCTCGGAACAAAAAACTGTGGGGTGGGGCCGCTTAGCGGTCCCACCCCACAGTATGCGAAGGCTCAGTTGGAGCTGTCGGTCGTCTCGGAGCTCTGGGCTTCGCCGGCGCCGCTCTGGGAGGGCTCGGTGGCCTCGGGTGCCGGGGTCTCGGTGGTGCCCTGGCTCGCGGAATCGGTGATGCCGAATACCTCCGCGATCGTCTGCTTGGCCGAGGTCAGCGGGGTGTGCAGCGCGATGACGGTCGAGTGATCCTTGATCAGCTCGGGGGTGCCGAGCCCGTTGTTACGGCCGCTGTAACCGGCGTTCTGCCAAGCGGTGGTTGAGGCCTTGAGGTAGTCCTCGGCGGCGTTGAGCGGGAAGGTGTCGATGACGTCGGAGGGGACACCCACCTCGGCGGCGATCGTCTTGACCTGCTTCCAGGAGGCCTCGAGGTTCTGGACGACGGTGCCGTTGGACGCCTGGTACTGGCTGGCGAAGTAGGCGAGCAGCGCGTGGTGGAAGTCCACCCACTTATCGGGCGCCTTCTGGGCGACGATCAGCGAGGCGCTGGTCGCGGGCTTCAGGTAGTCCATGTTGACGGTGATGACCGGCTGGAGCTCGAGGTTGTAGTGCCCCTGGGCTGCCCAGGTGGTGAGGTCCTTGCCGGCGGCGACATCGAGGTCGGCGCACACGTGGCAGGTGTAGTCGAAGTATTCGGTGAGAGTGGGCAGGTTCGGGTCTGCCTCGGTGACGACGCCATTCCCGTTGACGATGACCGGTCGGCCGTCGGCGTAGATGCCGAGGACGTCGGAGGCGTCGACGTTGCGCGCGGCGTTGACCTGCGCCTGCTGCTTCCAGATCACGCCGCCGACGGCTGCGACGACCGCGAGGACGATCGCGGCGACGGCGGAGATGACGATGATGCGGGTGCGGCGGTCAGCGCGCTCCTGCGCCTGGCGCATCTGCGCGGCTTTGGCGCGCACGGGGTCGACGGCCGGCTTCTTCTTCTGAGCCATGGACTCACCTTCCGAAAGTAGTTGAATGTTGCAAGAATATCGGGCGCAGCGTGGCCGCGCTTAGTGCGGCAGCCCACCTGTGACGATGAACCACGCACCCGCAAGGAACCCCACACAGCCTACCGCGAGGAGGCCTCGCCCCCAGGCAGGACGCACGGCCGAGCGCAGCGTTGTGGACACACCAACCCTCAGATCGGCAGCAAACGGCATGAGCCAGGCAGTCAGCATCATGAGCGCAGCGAGTGCCCACACGACGATCGTTCCGCGCGGGTCGCTCAGCCAATAGTCCGTGCGATCAACACCGGTGGATGCGACGACATCGGCAGGCCATGACCACAGGACGCGCCCCTCGCGCGAGTAGGACACGAAGGCCCAGATCCCGTACGGAACGAGGCCCCCGACGACGAGGCCAAGCGCGGTCGATAGGATCGAGCGCACCAGCAGGATCGGCGACATGGCGATGACGGCCGCAGTGTCACTAGCCTTTGCTCCTCGCAGAATCCGACGACGCGACAGCCAGCGCGACATAGCACCGATCAGACCAAAAGCAGTGAGCGCAATCCCCACGATCATGGATCCGGTGAGTCCGAAAAGGAAGGGCAAGGAGGCCAGGAGGGCCATCAGCGCACCGCCCGAAATCCACGTCCCCTTCGCCGCGGACGAGGCCCGCTCCGCCTGAGCGTCGCCCACCCCCATCGCCGGGTTGGGATTCCACTGGGGACCCGCTGTCATCTGCTGTGCGGGGACTCCGGCCTGCAGATAGGGCTGCTGCCCATAGCCGGGGGCAAAACCGGGATCATACGCGCCCTGCGGACCCGGGTACTGAGGCTGAGCGTAGGGGGCCATGACCTCGGTGGGATCCGAGTCGTCGACGCGCTGCCAGGTGTCGGTGGCGTCGTCGTGCCAGGCGACTTCCCCGGTGTCATCGGACCAGTCGCCATACCCCTGTGCAACGGACGCGGTGTCCACCACGTCGGTATGGTCGTTGGCCGCGGTGAACTCCGAGGCGTCGCGGCGCGGGTGCTGCGGATAGGAGACGGCGCGCGCGCCGGAGGCGTCCGGGCGTTGCCCTGCATCCTCCCACTCGGGAGGCGCGGCGATCTCCTGGGGGTCCGAGTTCACCATCTGCGTGCGCATGCCGGTGTCGAGCAGCTGCGCCCAGTTCACGGTCACGTAGTCGAGTTCGCCGGGAGCCCACCCGACGGCGCTCATGAGATCGGCAACAATCAGGGAAGGTGACGGACGATCGTCCGGATCGGGGGCGAGCCCGCCCGCGAGCGCGTCGGCGACCATGGGGTGCAGTCCGGCGAGGTCGGGGTCCCCTTCGAGGACGCGCAGCATCGTTGCGGACACGTCGCCCTTGCCAAAGGGCGGGCGCCCGGTGGCGCAGGACAGCAGGGTGGCACACCACGCCCACCAGTCCGACTCCTTCGTGGCACCGTGGCCCTGCAGGAGTTCGGGCGCGGTGTACCCGGCCGTCCCCGACACGAGGCCGGTGCTGGTCAGGTGCTGATCGGAGGTCGCCATCGCGATACCGAAGTCGATGAGGACCGGGCCGCGCGGCGAACAGATGATGTTGGAAGGCTTAATGTCGCGGTGGATGATGTTCGCGTGATGAACGGCCGCGATCGTGGACGCCAGGTGATAGGACAGGGCGGCGACGCCGCGCAGAGGAACCGGCCCGGAGACGAGGATTTCCGCGAGGGTTGGGCCCTCCACGTACTCCGAGACGACGAAAGGCTGGGAGGCCTCGGTTTCCGCATCGACAATGTGCGCGACGAAGGGCGAGCGCACAGAGTTCACAGTGCGAGTCTCGCGCTCCAGCCGCTGACGCGACTCCTCCGAGGCGGCCATCGCCGGGTGCATGGCTTTGAGGGCGACACGCGTGCCGCCCCCGTCTTCGGCGAGCCAGACCGTCCCCGCCCCGCCCGTACCGAGCCGACGGATCAGCCTGTAGCCGCCCAGTTCCTCGCCTTCTTCCACGCCCTCAGCGTACCTGGCCCCTCCCCCATCTGCGGCCACCCGCGCGGGGCGGCCCCGGCCTCGTCCCTAAATGAGACGAGCGAACACACACTGTCAATCCATCATGTGGCCCGAACTGTACACCCGCGAGCGAGCGTGCTAACTTCGCTATTAGTCGCGCGCGCGGAACGATCCGCGTTCGCACTCCGTGGGCGAAGACGCTCCACGGTCACCCCACTACGGATCGTCCGGCACGTACCTGCCGGTGGGAAGGAAAACTCCATGGCAACCGTTACCTTTGACAAGGCCACCCGCGTCTACCCGGGTTCTGACAAGCCCGCCGTTGACCAGCTCGACCTCGAGATCAAGGACGGCGAATTCCTCGTTCTCGTCGGCCCCTCCGGCTGTGGTAAGTCGACCTCGCTGCGTATGCTCGCCGGCCTGGAGGACGTGAACTCCGGCCGCATCCTCATCGGCGACAAGGACGTCACGGACGTTCCGCCGAAGAACCGCGACATCGCGATGGTCTTCCAGAACTACGCTCTCTACCCCCACATGTCGGTGCGCGAGAACATGGGCTTCGCCCTGAAGATCGCCGGCACCCCGAAGGAAGAGATCAACAAGCGCGTCGAAGAGGCCGCTAAGATCCTCGACCTGGAGCCCTACCTGGACCGCAAGCCCAAGGCCCTGTCCGGCGGCCAGCGTCAGCGTGTCGCCATGGGCCGCGCGATCGTCCGTAAGCCCCAGGTGTTCCTCATGGACGAGCCCCTGTCGAACCTGGACGCGAAGCTGCGTGTCCAGACCCGTACGCAGATCGCCTCCCTGCAGCGTGAGCTCGGCGTCACCACCGTGTACGTCACCCACGACCAGACCGAGGCTCTGACGATGGGCGACCGCATCGCGGTCCTCGCCGGCGGCCTCCTCCAGCAGTGCGGCACCCCGCAGGAGATGTACGAGCGTCCCGCCAACGAGTTCGTCGCTGGCTTCATCGGCTCCCCCGCCATGAACCTGGGAACCTTCACGGTCGAGGGCGAATGGGCAAAGCTCGGCCCCGCACGCGTGCGCGTCTCCGAGGCCGCCCGCGCCGCGATGACCGATGAGGACGGCGGAAAGATCAAGATCGGCTTCCGCCCCGAGGGCCTGGATGTCGTTGAAGACAACTCCGAGGGCTCCATCCCCGTCGAGGTCGACTTCGTCGAGGAGCTCGGCTCGGACGCCTACGTGTACGGCCACCTGGCCGGCGCCGCCGAGGGCGAGACCCTGGGCTCCGGCTCCGAGGGCACCGGCAAGCAGCTGATCGTGCGCGTTCCCCCGCGTACTGCCCCCGCGCGCGGCGGCGTCCTGCACGTGCGCATCCGCGAGGGTCAGCAGCACAACTTCTCCGCTGCGACGGGCGTTCGCCTGCCCGAGTGACGCATAGCGCTCACGCACAGCGATAATCGGCCCCGGCCTCGTCCACTCGTACCTCCAGGACGAGGCCGGGGTTTCGCTATGCCCACATGTGTTCTTGGCCGCGACTAGCGCACATGCCGCGTCGGGGCTATACGCACGGCGCTCGAGATGCGATAATCGTTCTCATGGCTTTGGACATTACGGCGGCCGCAGTCGACCCCGCCCTTTTGGACCTCCCGTGGGATGTTCCCCTCGAGGAGTGGCCGTCCAACCTACTCGCGGCGCTCCCCCGCGGCATTTCCCGCCACATCGTGCGCTTCGTGAATCTGTCTGGCCGCGTGCTCGCGGTCAAGGAGATCGGTCCGACGGTCGCCCACCACGAGTACGACCGCCTGCGCGACCTGAAGCGTCTGGATGCCCCGTCCGTCCAGCCGGTCGCCGTCGTCACGGGACGCGAAAGCCCCGAGGGCGAGGAGCTCAACGCGGCCCTCATCACCGAGCACCTGCAGTTCTCCCTCCCCTACCGCGCGCTGTTCTCCCTGTCGATGCGTGAGGACACCGCGACCCGCCTCATCGACGCGCTCGCCCTCCTCCTCGTGCGCCTCCACCTCCTCGGCTTCTACTGGGGCGACGTCTCCCTGTCGAACACGCTGTTCCGCCGCGACGCGGGCGAGTTCGCCGCCTACCTGGTCGACGCCGAAACCGGCGAACTACACCCCAAGCTCACCCCCGGCCAGCGCGAGTACGACGTCGACCTAGCCCGCACGAACATCATCGGCGAACTCATGGACCTCCAGGCCGGCGGTTTCTTCCCCGAAGACGCCGACCCGATCGACGTCGGCGACCGCATACGCACCCAGTACGACCTGCTGTGGACCGAAGTCACCGCCGAGGAATCCATTCCCAACGAGCAGCGCCAGTACCTCGTCAGTGAGCGCATTCGCCGCCTCAACGACCTCGGTTTCGACGTCGCCGAGCTGCATATGTCCACCGATTCGTCCGGCGAGCGCCTCGTCATTCAGCCCAAGGTGGTCGACGCCGGTCACCACAACCGCAAGTTCATGCGCCTGACCGGCATGGACGTCGGCGAGCACCAGGCGGCGCGCCTCCTCGCTGACATCGACGTGTGGCGCGCGACGAACGGCTTCCAAGATCTTCCCCTCGAGGAGGCCGCCCACGAGTGGCTCACCGACGTGTTCGCCCCCGTCGTGCGTGCGATTCCGCGCGAGCTGGCGGGCAAGCTGGAGCCCGCGCAGCTCTACCACGAGTATCTCGAGCACCGCTGGTACATGGCCCAGCAGGCCGGCCACGACGTATCACGAGACGATGCCTTGGCCTCGTACGTGGAGACGATCCTGCCCTCCAAGCGCGACGAGGCCATCCTCATCGAGCCCGCCCCAGGTCGCGCGTCCATGCTCAGCGCCGAGGCGAACCCCGACCTATGGTGAGGGGGCACAACGCCCCATCCCGTTCACGTTAGGAGCACCTATGTCTGAATTCCCCCGCATCTTTGCCCACAGGGGCGCATCCTCGCTGGCTCCCGAGAACACGATCGCCGCGTTCGCCAAGGCCATGGAGGTCGGCGCGCGCTGGTTCGAGTTCGACGTGGACATCACGGGCGACGGCTCGCTGATCGTCATTCACGACGACACCCTGGACCGCACGACGACGGGGTCCGGCTCGTACTACCAGCTCGGGTTCTCGGACATCCGCCGACTCGACGCCGGCCGCTGGTTCTCTGACACGTACCGCTTCGAGCGCATTCCCGAGGCCGCGGATGCCCTCGCATTCGCGCATGCCCAGCAGATGGGCGCGAACCTGGAGATCAAACCCTGCGCGGGCGGGGATCGTCTGCGCGAGCGCCTGATCGAGGCCCTGGCCGTCACGCTGGCCGGAGACAAGGTTCCGTCCCGACTCATCGTCTCCTCCTTCGACCACGACCTCCTCGCGGCCTTCCACGAGGCGTGCCCGACGGTTGCGCTCGGCTGGTTGATCGAGCGCGCCTCCGAGGAGTGGCGCGAGGGCGCGGCCGCCCTGGGTGCGACAGCGATTCACCCGGGCGTTGAGGGCCTCACCGAGTCCGACGTGCGCGCGATGCGCGACGCGGGCTTCGAGGTCAACGTGTGGACCGTCAACAACGTCGAGCAGGCTCGCGAGCTGGCCTCGTGGGGCGTCACCGGCATCTTCACGGATCGCCCGCAGGACTTCCCCGCCGAGGCCCTGAAGGCCTGACGAGTGCGGGCGCTTCCGCGCCACCACCGACCTGATTTCCTACGAATACGCGCACTTCCGCGCCAGCGTCGACCTGATTTCCTACGAATATGCGCACTTCCGCGCCAGCGTCGACAGACAAAGCAGCCGGGGTCGCTCACGCGACCACGGCTGCTTCATACGTATGCGGCGGACGGCTTCCTACGCCTCGCCCGCGCGGCGCGCGAAGCGCTTAGAGACGTGCTTGGCCAGGGACAACTCGGCGATCGAGTCGACGACCATCAGGCCGCCCACGATGCCCGCGAAGCGCATCCAGCCCGAGCGCGGCGACGAGGCGCGCACCGCGGCCACAAGCATGCCGGTGCCGACGATGGCCTCGGCGGCGACGGCGGCGTGGATGATCCACGGGCGCTCGACGGCCACGGACTCGTAGGAGTTCCACAGGGGCTTCACGACCGACTGCGGCTGTCCCATCATGATGTCGACGCTACGACCAATCGCGTTGGAGATGCCGCGAGCCAGGTGCACGGAGACGCCCTCGACGTCCTCGAGGTCAGTGGTGCCCAGGAGGAAGCCGGCGACGGAGCCGGGCAGGCCGAGGGCGCGCACGACCTTCCACACCGATTCCTCGCCGGTCGTGGCCACGGAGGCCCACAGGGCGTCGGCGTCGGAGCCCGGGACGGCCTCGGCAATCTCCAGGAGATCGAGACGGTCACCCACGAGATCAATGACCTCGCCGGGCAGCTCCGAGGTGCGGTCGTGTCCGCCGGGGACGATCGCTGCATCCATACCCCAGTTGTGGGAGATGATGTGCTCGAGGTGATCGTCGGTGACCAGGAATACCTGGAATTCACCGTCCGTCACGGAGAGAGTCACGAGCGGCAGATCACCAAAGTTCCACCCCTCCTTCTCAGCGGGCAGCTCAGCGAGAAGCGCGCGGTGATCATCGGCGAGCTCGAGGTCACCGAGATCCACGCCCTCAAGGGCCGCGAGGAGCGGCACGGACGAGGCAGGGGTGCGACCGATCTCGACGATACGAGTCGGGGTGGGTTCGACGGCGGTAGCCTCCTCCTCATCGGAAGGCCAGACCTTGCCCAGCGGGGAGTCGCCCTCGGGCAGGTGATCGGCGGTTGCGTTGCCGATGCGCACCTCAGCGTCGAACAGAATGGCGAGCTCGTCGGCCAGTTCCGCGGGGGTGGGGCCGGGAACAACCTCGGTCGAGCCGGCGGGGACAGTGGCGACGCGCTCCTTGTCGACCGCGACGTTCAGGCCAAGCAGCTGGGGCGAGGAGGGGAACCACTCGAGCTGGGCAAGGATCGAACGCTCCTTCAGCTCGCCGGCGACCACGCTGGGATCCAGATCGTGGCCGATGATCATGCCTTCAATGCGAGTCCATTCCTGGGCCATGTCGCTACCTTCCTGTCCGTGGTGACATCGTCTCACCACTCTATAGTTCCATTGTGTCGCGTAGGTCGCTATTTCGCTCGCCCGCGCGGTCAGTTACGAGATTTTGTGTTGCTGCGCCTGCCACGATCATCACGGTCCACGCGGCCTGGGTCCAAAGCACATCATTCTTTCAGTATCCGACGCCCGTCATTGGGTGGTCCTCGCTGCGGTTCATTCCGCAGTTACCTCATCATACGGCGCGCAAACAGCCGGTTTCAAGAGGCATTGTGCCCTGAACGGCCGAGACGAGGGAGGCACGAGGCGTCACACATCGACAGGTTTGAGTCCTTCGTCATACGCTGCTATCCTGACCCGTTACGCGGCTCTACGGACAAGGGGGCCGCATCCCTCACGTGAAAGCAGCTATCATGCCTCTCCTCAGCACCGCAGCAATCGCCGTCGCCGCCACTGTCCTCTTTCTCCTATTCCTGTGGGCGAGCTTCGTCTCCGCGTCGCCGGGCGAAATTAAGGTGATCTCCGGCCCCCGAGGCCAGCGCGTCCTCCACGGCAAGACGGGCTGGAAGGTCCCCCTGCTGGAGCGCGTGGACACCATGACCGCCTCGATGATTTCCGTCGACGCTCAGACCACGGACTTCGTCCCCACGAACGACTACATCAACGTGCGTGTCGACGCCGCCGTCAAGGTCCGTATCGCGACCGATGATCCGACGCTCTTCCGCGCTGCGACGCGTAACTTCCTGTACAAGACGACCTCCGAGATTTCCGAGGAGGTGCGCGACACCCTGGAGGGCCACCTGCGCGCCATCATCGGCCAGATGCGCCTCACCGACATCATCACCGACCGCGCTGCCTTCTCCGAGCGCGTCCAGGAGAACGCGAAGCAGGACCTGGAGGAGATGGGTCTTGAGATCGTTGCCTTCAACATCCAGAACGTGACCGACCAGAACGGCGTCATCGACAACCTCGGTATCGACAACACCGAGCAGATCCGTAAGACCGCGGCCATCGCGAAGGCGAACGCCCAGAAGGAGGTCGCGCAGGCGACCGCCGTCGCCCAGAAGGAAGCGAACGACGCACAGGTTGCCTCCCAGCTTGAGATCGCCCAGAAGCAGACGGACCTCGCCAAGCGCCAGGCCGCCCTGAAGGTCGAGGCCGACACCGAGAAGGCGAAGGCCGACGCCGCCTACGAGATCCAGTCGCAGATTCAGCGCCGCGACATCGAGCGCGAGACCGCGCAGGCCGACATCGTCAAGCAGGAGCAGCAGGCCGTCATCAAGGAGAAGGAAGTCGTCGTCACCAAGCAGGCCCTGCAGGCCGAGGTGAACGCGAAGGCCGACGCCGACCGCTACGCCGCCGAGAAGAAGGCAGACGCGGCCCTGTACGCGCGCCAGCGCCAGGCCGAGGCCGAGGCGTTCGAGCGCACCAAGAAGGCCGATGCCGACAAGCAGGCCATGCTCGCCGAAGCCCAGGGTATCGAGGCTCGAGGCCGCGCGGAGGCCTCCGCGATCGGCGCCAAGCTGACGGCCGAGGCCGAGGGCCTCGAAAAGAAGGCCGAGGCCATGACCAAGATGAACCAGGCGGCCGTTCTGGAGATGTACTTCCGTGCCCTGCCCGAGGTGGCGCGCGCCGTGGCCGAGCCCCTCTCCAAGGTCGAGACGATCACCATGTACGGCGAGGGCAACAACGCCCAGATGGTCGGCGACATTACGAAGTCGATCAGCCAGATCAACGCGGGCCTGGGCGATTCGCTCGGCCTGGACCTGCAGCAGCTGTTCACGGCGCTCGTGGGCGCCAAGGTCGTCTCCCCGACGATCTCCGACGCGGTTGCGGAGGGCGTGCGCGACGCCTCCGTCCCGAATCCTCCGCAGGAGTGAGCGAGGCTCGCGCACAACGCGGGCAGCAGCCACCTGTGAGGCGTGCGCACGAAGCACGCCCGAGCGTGAGGTGCGACCACGCGTGAGGCGGGCTCGCGACACGGACCGCTCGTGATACGGGGCGGGATCCTACGGGATCCCGCCCCGCTGCTATCCCCAGTTTTCCCACCGTCGGTACCCCACCCCGCTATCGGCTTTCCACCCCACTGTCACACCCTCCTCCCCCATCGGTGCCCTTCTCCACAACCGACGCTCCGCTCCCCCCCCCCCAAAAAAAATCGCACGTAATTTAATCCGGTCACTTTTTGAGATAGCTAGAAAACGTTGTAATTCCAACAATGCTATTTCATACCTTTAAGTAGCCACGGGGGAATTACGTGCGACGTTGGTGGGAAACCTTCATGTGTCACGATCTGGCTTCCCGGCGTTACAAGCACCACTAGAATCCAGCCGAACCTAGCGAGAACCTAGAGCAAAGAAGCCACCAAAACCCTCCACACGACGTAGCCACCTACTTATACTTAAGCATCGAACCCATAGCGAAAGGCTCCCTCCTCGTGAGGGTTGGGGCCGCTCTGAGCAGCCTCGTTCTTCTCGGTGTGGCAGGACTGGCCTACCTGTTGGTCGCCGACGTCTACGACACGTATCCACAACTCGCCTATCACACTGTCTTTACTGTGCTCGGCGCGCTCATTCCACTCCCGCTCGCTTTCTTCTTCGGGTTTGTCGCACTTCGCATCCGCACTCTGTCGCTACAGCAGCTGATGACGAGCGCAGCAAGATGCATGTGGAGCTTCTTCGGTCTCTTCCTGCTCACCTGGCTGCTCGAGGGGTTCCTTATTGGAGAGGCACCCGGCCCCTTTATGTACGTGTGCGTCGGCACGCTCATCCTGTCGGCAACAATCGCACGCCTCCTCATGCTCGGCGCACGCGCCGCAAATCCCGCATAGGACCAGGCCGGGCAACACACGGACAATAAGCCCCGACCGATTGGAGGCCGCCGCGGGGCCAGGCCGCGGTGCCGGTGGGTGGCGGCAGGGCCAGGGCGGGCCTCGAGATCGACCACTCCGAGCCGCAGGCTCGCGTGTGGCGATCTCGCGGGCGGGCCGCCGCCCACCGGCACACACAGCGGCCGGGCCCATCAAGGCAGGCCGCGCGGCGGCCGGAGATCTGTCGGGGCCACAAACAACACAAAGCCGCCCGGCCCCACAGGGGCCGGGCGGCTCACGCATCAGGCCGCTAGGCGGCTCTCAGCGATTGTTTCAGCGCATCTGCGTGCCGGCAGCGCCCAGGCGCTCGCAGGCCTCGACAACGCGGGCGGCCATGCCGGCCTCGGCCGACTTGCCCCACGTACGCGGGTCGTACTGCTTCTTGATGCCGACCTCGCCGTCGATCTTGAGGACACCGTCGTAGTTGCGCAGCATGTGGTCAACGACCGGGCGGGTGAACGCGTACTGCGTGTCGGTGTCGACGTTCATCTTGATGACGCCGTTGGCGACAGCGGTGGCGATCTCCTCGGCGGTGGAGCCGGAGCCGCCGTGCATGACCAGGTCGAAGGGACGGTGGTCGAGGCCGTAGTGCTCAGCGACCTCCTTCTGGATGGTGCCGAGCAGCTCGGGACGCAGCTTCACGTGGCCGGGCTTGTAGGCGCCGTGCACGTTACCGAAGGTCAGAGCGGTCAGGTAGCGGCCGTTCTCACCCAGGCCCAGGGCCTCGACGGTCTTGATGGCGTCGGCGGTGGTGGTGTACAGCTTCTCGTTGATCTCGCCAACGACGCCGTCTTCCTCGCCACCGACAGCGCCGACCTCGATCTCGAGGATCGTGTTGGCCTTGACGGACAGGGCGAGCAGTTCCTTGGCGATCTCGAGGTTCTCATCGAGGTCGATGGCGGAACCGTCCCACATGTGGGACTGGAAGGTGGGCAGCTTGCCTTCGGCAACCTGGCCGGCCTCGATCTCGAGGAGGGGGCGGACCCAGGAGTCGATGTTCTGCTTGGCGCAGTGGTCGGTGTGCAGAGCCACGGTGATGCCGTAGTTCTTGGCAACCTCGGTCGCGTAGGCAGCGAGGGCCAGCGAGCCGGTGACGCGGTTCTTGATGGTGGAGCCGGAGCCGTACTCGGCGCCGCCAACGGACACCTGGAGGATACCGTCGGACTCGGCCTCGGCGAAGCCCTGGAGGGCGGCGGTGATGGTCTGGGACGAGGTCACGTTGATCGCGGGGTAGGCGAACTTGCCATCCCGTGCGCGATTCAGCATCTCTGCGTAGACCTCAGGGGTTGCGATAGGCACTTGGAGCCTCCTAATCGAGTGACAGTTTTGTCGTGTTAGATTCTCTCACATTTTGCACGAGCGGGGAGGGGAAGGAAGTCCCGTTTGGACGGTTTTCTTCCAACCCCTCCCCGACTGCTATGCGTCAGTTGGAGCGGCCGATGCGGACTCCGAGTTCGGCGACAGACATGACGTCCGTCAGGTCCTTAGCAACGTCAGCCTGGGCCGAGGTGCCGCGGAATCGGAGGTAGGAGCCGTTGCCCGCAACCGGGATGTCCACGGTGCCGGGGACATTCGCCAGGGAGGTCACGAGGACGGGGTTACCCTGTGCGCTCGGGTTGCCCTTGTTGTCACCCTGACCCTTGAGGGCGTCGCGCGAGCCGGCGAGGTAGATCTGGACGTCCTTGGCGCGGCCCGAGGCCTTGGGGCCGTTACCGGCGCGCGGCGTGTAGGAGACGGCACAGACGTCGTATCCGGTGGAGCCGTTGCCGATCTTCAGGTCGATCCAGTGGGGCCACTTGCGGGCGTTGTCGGTGCCGGGCAGCTTGGCCTTGTTGGCATCGATGTACTGGGAGTGCCAGTAGGTAGCGGGGTCACCGTCGGTGGCCATGGATTCCTTGCCGCGCTCCCAGCGGGTTTCGACAGAGTCGGCTGCCACGGCCTTGGCCTCGATGCGCGGGCCGCACACGCCGATCAGGCCTTCGCTGGCGACGGTCTTCTCACCGGAGTGCGAGACAGTGACGGTGAAGGTCGCTTCACCGAATTCGGTGGTGGGGCGCGCCCAGAACTTCACGACGCGGGTCTCGCCTGGGGCGAGGCGGTCGATCGGCTGGGGGCCGTTGGCGAGCTTCCAGGAGTTGGAGACCGCGGGGGTCAGGTGGATCTTGGTGGCGTCCGTGGTGCCCTTGTTGGTGACGGAGACCTTGAGGACGGTTTCGCCCCAGTTCTCGTCGCCGACGATGGGCAGAGAGTTGCGATCCATGCCGGACAGGGCGGTCTTCGGGTAGGCCTCGTCACCTTCACGTTCGATGCTGACATCGAGGGCCGAGGAGGCCTGGGAGGTGAGGGTGAAGACCGAGTGGCTGTCGACGGTGACGTCGAGCGGCAGCTGGGCGACGGTACCTTCGGCAGTCTTCTCGCCACCGTTGGGGCGGCGCGACAGGTAGCCGGAGTCGATGACGCTCAGGTACTGGTTCGTCATGGCGTTACGCAGGCGGAAGCCATCGCCGGCGGGCTCAGCAACCCACTTCTGGGGGTTACGCGTCGCATAGTCGCCCTGGAACGTGGGGGTGAACTCCTGGCTCGTGTCAGCGCATGCGTAGGCGACCGCAGGGTGTCCGGGGGTCGTCGACACGTGGGTCTCGGAGTTCGGCGTTTCCTCGGAGTAGACGGCGAGGCAGCGGTTCGCGTTGACCGAGCGGATCTGGTAGTAGCCGTCGGGCGTGGCGGTCAGATCCCAGTTATCGGAGGCAGTGCCCGCGGTCGGGGTACCACCCGACACGCTCAGGGCTCGTCCGTCGGCCAGTGCGATCGTGTACTGGCCGGGGGCGAGGGTGTCGCGCGTGGGGTCGACGTAGGTGGAGGGTTCACCCAGGGCCTTGATGCGCGCCTTGAAAGCCTCAACGTTTCCGTCGGCCTTGGGGGTCTTGGCGTTCCAGAACATCTGGGCGCCGTAGCGCAGGCCTTCGGTGACCCACGCTTCGGCCTCGTGGTCAGTGACCTTGCCGTGGCCGCCCTGCCAGATGGAGACCTTGCCGCCGCGGATGGAGGCGTCGGGAACCGTGTAGCCGTTGTTCTGGTAGAACGAGTTCATCGTCCACGTTCCGTAGACGCCTTCCAGGCCCTTCACCTGCATGACGTAGGAGGACGGCTGATCACGGTAGTAGTACAGGGCGGAGGAGGCGTTGACGACGGTGTAACCCGCGTCAACGAGGGCCTTGACGGGCAGGCCGCGGTTGGCGTCCTTCTTGCTGGACTCGCCCTTGCCCCAGTATTCGATGATGACGTCCTTGTCGACCGCGATGCGCGAGATATCGGCGATTCCGTCGTTCCACACGCGCAGCGTGCCGCCGCGGGACTTGACGTGCGCGTTGACCTTGTTGATGAAGTCGTTGAACGCGGCGTCGAAGGTCATCGACTGGTCGCCGTAGTGGTTGCGGATCTGTGCGAGGTACTTCTTGAAGTCGCCGGGGCCCTGCTTGAAGAAGAACTCGTCGGCGCCCATGTGCCATTCGGTGGAGCCGAAGGTGTCCATGTACTCGTCGATGAGGTCGAAGTAGAACTGCTGGGCGGCGGGGTCGATGAAGTTGAGGTGGTTGGGGCTCTTCTTACCGGAGTCGTCAGCGACCTGGTACTGCGGGAAGTTGCCGAGGATGGTGCCGGTGTGGCCGGGGGCGTTGAGGAGCGGAACGACGCGAACGCCGACCTCACGACCGTGCTCGACGATGGCCTTGACCTCATCCTTCGTATAGTAGGAGAAGGAGGTGGTGGCGGGGTACTTGTCGGACTTGATGCGCAGCTCAAGGGACAGGTAGTTCATCTTCAGGTCGGACATGCGGTCGATCTGTCGGATGATCCAGTCCGGGGTGATGTGGGTGCCGCAGGCGCACAGGGTCGCGCCACGGTCGGCGAAGCGCGGGATGTCGGTGATGCTTCCGGCGGGCACGGTGCCCTGGCCGGCGCGCACTGCCTGCTCGATGGTGCGGGCGCCCCACAGGAGGCCGGCGCGGGTGGCAGCCACGACCTGGGCGCCGTTTGCGTTGACGGTCAGCTGGTAGCCCTCATCACCGAGGTCGGTGCGGGACGCGTTGATCGTGAGGGTGACGGCGTTGGAGGCGGGGGCCGCGCCGGTGCCCTCGGTGATGCCGGTGATGCCGGCGTCAGTGAGAGCGCGGCTCAGCAGGGCACTGACGCCGGCAGCGTCGGCGGAGTCAGTGCGGACGATCTGCAGTCCGCTGGCAGGGGTCCAGGAGCCCGAGGCCGAGGCCCATCCTTCGAGGGAGGGGATCGTTCCGGGGACCTGGCTGGCCGCCTGCGCGTTCAGGTGGGAGGTCAATGGTACGAGGACCGCGGCGACGAGGGCGCACACGGACGTGAGGATGAGTGCGACTTTCGCTCGGGTGCGCGCGAGCCGCGGCGCCCGCGCATGGCTTGGCGATGACTGAGGCATTAATTCTCCTGTTCAACGGTTTGCTTCCACGCAAACTGTCCAAAGCCCGAATTAAAACGGATGCTCCGTATCCATTCCGACTACTTTTTAGCTTGCGAATACTATCAAAGATCGGAGGATAAAAACAATAGAAACGGTAAAAGATCAGTTGATCAGTGAGAATATCGGCCAACCGGGTTAATTAGTGCATTTCAGTTTGACACTTCGCCCACAAGTCACTAGTTTTGTGCGCCCTCCAGACGCGACGCATGCGCCCACATAACGATCGCGGCGGCATGACCAACATTCATGGATCGAGTCGAACCGCGCTGAGTAATGGCGACGATGATTTCGCACGCCCGGATCATCTCCTCGCTCAATCCGGAGGCCTCCGATCCGAACACCAGGCACGCGCGCTCGGGCAGCACCGCGCCTTCGAGCGCGACGGACCCCTCAACGTTGTCGACGCCGACGAGTGTCAAGCCTTCCTTCGAGCAATGCTCAACGAGTTCACGCACTTCGGGATGGTGATCCACCGGCAGGTAGCGGTCGGTGACCATCGCGCCGCGTCGGTTCCACCGCTTGCGCCCCACGACGTGCACGCGGCGCGCACCCATAGCATTCGCCGTTCGCACAATCGACCCGATGTTGAAGTCGTGATCAAGATTCTCCACTGCGACCTCGAAGGGCAGCGAGCGGGCAGCAATGTCCGCGCGAATCGCCTCCATCGTCCAGTAGCGGTAGCGGTCTTCGACGTTGCGCCGATCCCCCGCCTTCAGGAGCTCCCGATCGTAATGCTCGCCGACCGGCCAGGCGGCCTCCCCACCCGGCCACGGACCGACCCCGACCTGCCCGGACTGCGCGGCCCCGGCCTCGTCGTTCCCGCACACGCCGTCACGCGCGATGTCACATCCGTTTTCGAACTCGTTCACGGATCCCACCCTAGCGGCACCGTAGAATGGAGGCATGACTGCCCTGACGCACAAACCGACACCACTGACCGATTTGCCTCCCGTCACCGCGTGGCTCTCCGACATGGACGGTGTCCTGGTCAAGGAGAATCGGGCGCTTCCGGGCGCGAACGAGTTCCTCGCCGCTCTGCGCGGGAAGAATATCCCTTTCCTGGTCCTCACCAACAATTCGGTGTTCACGAACCGCGACCTGTCCGCACGCCTGGCGAACTCCGGCCTGGACATCCCGGAGGAGAACATCTGGACCTCCGCGAACGCGACGGCCGCGTTCCTGCACCAGCAGTCGCCCGGCTCAACCGCGTACGTCATCGGCGAGGCCGGCCTGACCACCGCTATCCACGCCGCGGGATACGTCATGACTGAGATCGATCCCGAGTTCGTGGTGCTCGGCGAGGTGCGTTCCTACGACTTCCACGCGCTAACCCACGCGATCCGCCTCATTGAGGGCGGCGCAAAGTTCATCGCGACCAACCCTGACGTGTCGGGCCCCTCCGACGAGGGCACCCTCCCCGCCTGCGGCGCCATCGCCGCAATGATCACGGCCGCAACCGGACAGAAGCCCTACTTCGTGGGCAAGCCGAACCCCGTCATGATCCGCGCTGGCCTGAACAAGATCGGCGCGCACTCCGAGAGCGCCGCAATGGTCGGCGACCGCATGGACACGGACGTGCGCGCGGGTGTCGAGGCCGGCCTGCGCACCCACCTGGTCCTGTCGGGTTCCACGGCCCGCGAGGACATCAACAATTTCCCGTTCCGCCCCTTCGGCATCCACGAGGGCATCGGCGATCTCATCGAGCTCGTCGAGGCGGCGCACTGACCCACACCGATCCGGAAGGAACACCCATGACCAACGATTCCCACAAGGCGCGCCTGGCTGCTCTCGTCCAGGAGCTTTCTGTCATCCACGAGAAGGTCACCCTGGCGTCGGGGCGCAAGTCCGACTTCTACGTCGACATGCGCCGCTCGACCCTCCACCACGAGGCGGCCCCGCTCATCGGCCACGTCATGCTGGACCTCCTGGAGGAGTCCGGCTTCGCGGTCGGCGAAGAGTACGTGGCCGTCGGCGGCCTGACGATGGGCGCGGATCCCGTCGCGACCGCGATGATGCACGCCGCCGCGTCGCGCGGCCTGGACCTGGATGCGTTCGTCGTGCGTAAGGCCGCGAAGGACCACGGCATGAAGCGCCGCATCGAGGGCCCGGACGTCGTGGGCAAGAACGTCGTCGTCCTCGAGGACACGTCCACGACCGGCGGTTCCCCGCTGGAGGCCGCTCTCGCCCTGCGCGAGGCCGGCGCGAACGTCGTCGCCGTCGCAGTGATCGTGGACCGCGCGACGGGCGCGAAGGAGCGCATTGAGGCCGAGGGCTTCCCGTACTTCTACGCGCTGGGCCTGGAGGACATCGGCCTGGCCTGATTCAGCTTGCATTGACGAGGCCGGGGCCTGGTTCTACGTGAACCTGGCCCCGGCCTCGTATCGGTGCGCGCGCCCTCACATGTGGGGGACGGAGCGCATGGCGCGCGCGGTCACCCATCGCGGGGCGACCTTCATGGCGCCCATGGCGACCTTGTAGGGGATGGTGGGGGTGACCTGAACGCGGCCCGCACGCACGGCGTCGAGGGCCTCCGTGACGACCTCTTCGGGGCTGGCCATGAGCCAGGAGGGGGTCGCACGCATGTCGACGCCCGCGCGCTCGAAGAAGGGTGTGTCGACGGGGCCGGGGCACACGACTGTGGCGGTAATTCCCGATCCCTTGAGCTCGGCGGCGAGGCCCTCGGTGAAGGCGACGACCCAGGCCTTGTGGGCGGAGTAAGTGCCCGCACCCGTGCGCGAGGCGACAGAGCCGACATTGAGGATGGCGCCGCGTCCACGCGAGCGCATGGAGATGCCGGCGTGGTGGGCCAGGGTCATGACGGCACGGACCATGACGTTCAGGCCGTTGATTTCGTTCTCAAGGCTGTTGTCCAGGAAGTCGGTTCCCAGTCCGAAGCCGGCGTTATTGACGAGGAGGTCGACGGGAGCCAGGTCAGGCTTGTCGCGGTCTGCGGGCCCTCCCACGTCGAGGCGGGCAGCGACGCGCGCGCAGCCCTCATCGGTCGACAGGTCGGCGGCGATCACCTCGGCGCGCACGCCGGCGACGTTCGCGAGCGAGTCCGCGAGCGCACGCAGGGTGTCTTCGCTGCGCGCGACGAGCACCAGGTCGTGGCCCGCGGCGGCCAGTTGCCAACAGAATTCTTCACCAATGCCGGAGGTTGCTCCGGTGACCAGCGCTGTTCCCATGGGGGAAGTCTAGCGCCGCATGGTGCGCGCAGCACGAAGCCGGGGCGGGAACGCGCGTGCGTCCCGCCCCGGCTTGGCGTGTCATCGAGTCCGGATCAGGTATCCGGCTCCACCGCCGGCGAGGGCCGCCGGGATGACGAGGAGGACCAGCCAGTAGGGGCTCCATCCGCCGGAGCGTCCTCCGTCAATAGCCGCTGCGATGGGCATTGCACCAGCTGCGTCGGCTGTCCCGTTCTCGGGGGCGGCCATGCCGCCACTCTGCGCGACCTCACCGCTCTGCGCACCGCTCTGGGGCGCAGCCGAGGGGCTCGCGGACGGGGTGGCCGCGGGAGCCGCCTTCGGGGCGGTCACGGGCGCCGAGCTGGCCGCACCTGTCGTTCCACTTGCCACTCCGTTGCTGCGAGCAGCCGGAGCGCCGGTCGCGCTGCCACCGGTCGCCGCGGAGGCCGGCGTACGAGTCGTGCCGGACGAGGCCGGGGTGCCTGCGTTTGTCGCGGGCGCTGCGGGCACTCGAACCGGGCCGCCAGTGGGAGCGGGAGCCGGGAAGGGGCGCGGCATCGGTGCAGGATCTGCGGTCGGAGCCGGAGCGGGTGCAGGATCCGCGGTCGGAGCCGGAGCGGGGTCCACACTCGGAGCCGGAGCCGGGTCCGTCGTCGGTGCGGGGGCCGGATCAGCGCTCGGCGCGGGGGCCGGAGTCGGATCGAGGCTCGGGGCGGGGACGGGCGCCGGGTCCGTCGTGGGCGCCGGGAAAGGCGTCGGCATCGGGGCGGGGGCCGGATCAACGCTCGGAGCCGGGGCGGGATCCACACTCGGCGCGGGTGCGGGCGTCGGCTCGGGTGCCGGGGTGGGGACCGGCTCCGGCACCGGGGAGGGCCCGGGCGACGGCGTCGGCACGGGTTCTTCCTCGACCGGCGCGGGCTGCTCATTGTGGCGTCCGGATCGGACGATCACGGTGAAAGACTGAGGCTCGACAAGGCTGCGGTCGCCGCTGCGCGCGCCCACCTCGATGCGGTAGGTGCCGGGCGCGCTGAAGACCCAGTTGCCGTGCATGTGCGTCGCCTCGGTCGTGTGGACGAGGCCGTCGCCCTTGGAGGAGTCGAAGTGGACCTTCGCGCCCGCACCGAAGGTGCCGCCCTGGAAGAACGCGACGCGAGCGCCTTCGGGGGCCTGCGCGAGGTGCAGGGTCAGGTCGGCTCCCTCGGGCAGGGCCGCGTAGTCGATGCCCTCGGTGGACAGACCGGGCCACACGATGTCGCTGTTCTGCGTCTCGGGCAGCACGTAGGTGGCGGTGCCCACCGGTCCGAGCACGTCGTAGCTCGCATCCGACAGGGAGGCGGGGCGCACGAAGCGCGCGTTGGGGGCGACCGTGAGAGTCGTCGAGCCAACGGTGCGTAGCACGGAGGTACGCGCGGCGGTCAGGGAGTCGTCCTTGACGGCCAGGCCGTAGGTGGTGCCGTTTTCGCCGCTGGCCTGGGTGAGGCGCACGTCCAGGTGTCCGCGCGCGATCTCCACGGGGTCGCTCAGTAGGGACGAGGCCGGGTCCGGCGTCGCGTTGTTTCCGCCGTTATCGGGCGCGGGAGCAGGCGCGGGCGTCGGGTTCGGCGCGGGCTCCGGTTCCTCGGGGGCGGCGATGCCATCGCGCATCTTCAGCATGGCGGTGAGGCCGACGTGAGAGCCGACCGTGACGTCGGAGGCTTCAGCGACGGTCATGACCGCGTCCGAGAGCGGGTGGGGGCGCAGGGTGACGCGCATGAACATGGGGTCGGACTGGCACACACCGAGGTCCTGTGCCTTCATGTCCATGCCGCCCGCACCCAGGGTGCCTTCCATGGAGCACCAGGGGCTGAAATCCCACTTGGATTCGAGGAACTCGATCTTGTAGGTGGCGCGCAGGGTCGGGTCGTTGGCGCGAACAGTGGCGGTGTACTGGTCCGTCGAGCCGGGGATCAGATCGTAGGAGACGTCGACGCGGCGCGAGGAGATCGGCAGGTGATCGGGGTTCCACACGGGGGCGGGATCCGGGTTCGAGGGGCCGAGGATCGTGTCGGTACCACCGACGGTGACGGGTTCGGTGTCCTTCTGCGAGTACTGGACGGTCTGCGAGATCCAGCGGGCCGAAGCACTGTCGCCGGGGATGTAGACCGCCTGAACAGCGGCAGTATCGGCGCCGAGCAGCTCGGAGACCGTCGCTCGGCCACCTTCAACGGGAACCTCGGTCAGGAAGTAACCGTTGACGGTGATCCACGCGCGACCCGTGTCGGTGGCGACACCGGTGTCGATCGTGATGTCGGTCAGGTGGTTGTCGCCTGGGTGCTCGCGCTCGCCGTGGTGCGACACGGTGAGGGTCGGGGTGGCGGCGTTTCCGTCGGTGCGCTCGGCGCGCGCCCCGTTATAGGCGGACACGATGTCCTTGATCGTGCCGTCGGCGGGATTCGCGCCGCCGACCTGCCAGACCAGCGGCGTGATCGGCGAGGAGTAGATGGCAGTGCCATCGGCGCTGCGCGCGGTCATCTTGTAGTTCGCGACGTAGCGGCCCGGCTGCGTGAAGGTCGTGTACAGGTGCGTGTGGCGCGGGTTGTAGACGCTGCGGTAGGCGGTGTCGTGGCTGGAGAGGAAGCGGTTCACGCTGTCGCCGTTGTCGATGAACATCTCCATGCGGCCCGGGCCGTCGACGCTGATGAGGTCGAGCGTGTAGGTCTCACCTTCGAACTTGTCGGTGTCGCCGATTTCGCCGGCGCCGAGGCCTGCCCAGATGGGCGTGTTACCGGGGCCGGGGTTCTGGGGGGCAGCGTTCAGGACGGTGCCCTCGGCACCCAGGAAGGATAGGTCGGGACGCTTCGCCGGGATGACGAGCTGCGACTTCGCTTCGTCCTTCTCGCCGGTGCCCGTCCAGGCCTTTGGGATCCACAGCGCGGTCTTCTCCATCGGTAGGTTGATGGTGTTGAGCGAGAAGCTGTTGGTGTCGTCATGCCAGACGGGGATGGGTGCATCGACGTGCTGTCCGGTGACGATCCAATCCTTGTCCTGGTCGGGACCGGCCCACGCGGCGGCGGGGGTCAGCGCCAGGAAGAGGGCGAGCGCAGCCGTGCTGATGCGTCGCAGGTGTGACATTCGGGTGCCTTTTCTAGCTATGTTGCAGGTGAGAATCATTATCACTCTAAATAAGTGAACACACAACTCACACGGGCCAGACATGTTTCACGCGCGTTTCACGCGGCCACTCCCCTGCCCCACCGATAGGCTCGACCCCATGAGATTTGCGACCTGGAACGTCAACTCCATCCGCACGCGCGTCGATCGCGTCATCGCCTTTCTGGAGCGCTCAGGCACGGACGTGCTGGCCATGCAGGAAATCAAGTGCCGCCCCGACCAGTTTCCCGTCGAACCCTTCGAGGCAGCCGGCTACCACGTTGCCATCCACGGTCTCAACCAGTGGAACGGCGTCGCCGTCGCCTCGCGTCTGCCCATCCTGGATGTGCAGGACCACTTCCCCACCCAGCCCGCTTTTGGCGAACCACCCGTGGTCGAGGCCCGCGCGCTCGGCGTCACCGTCGACACGACCGACGCTCTCCCCTCCCAGGACGGGCAGGCCTCGTCGATGACGATCTGGAGCCTGTACGTGCCCAACGGCCGCGAGCTTACGCACGCGCACTACGCCTACAAGCTGGAGTGGCTCGCAAACCTCGCCGAGCAGGGCCGCGGCTGGCTCACCGACCCGAGCGCCCTGATTGCCCTCGTCGGCGACTGGAACGTCGCTCCCCTGGACGAGGACGTGTGGGACATGAGCGCCTTCGAGGGAGCCACGCACGTGTCGGCGCCCGAGCGCGAGGCCTTCGCCGCTTTCGCCGCGGACGGCTGGGTTGAGGTCACGCGCGAGCGCGTCACAAACTACACCTACTGGGACTACCAAAAGCTGCGCTTCCCCAAGAACGAGGGTATGCGCATCGACTTCGCCTACTGCTCGCCGGCCCTCGCTGCGCGCGTGAGCGGCGCACAGATCGACCGCGACGAGCGCAAGGGAAAGGGCGCCTCCGACCACGTGCCCGTCATCGTCGACGTCGACTGAAAGGTAAACGAGGCCGGAACTCAGCCGGCCGACATGGGTCGAGGCCTGGGCACGCGCCCAGGCCTCGTTCCGTATCGATTACGCGTGCTCGCGCGCGAGGCGCAGCAGCTCAGTATTGAGGGCCGACCAGTTGTCGTGATGCCACTGCCCGAAAGGCTCCGCGCCAACGAAGGCGGCGCTGGCGCGAAGGTCGCGGTCCGCCCACACGAAGGAGCCGGATTGTCCGAAGTGCCCGATCGTGCGCGGAGAGGCGTCGGGCGCGGTCCAGTGCGGCGACTTCTCACCGCGAATCTCGATGCCAAGGCCCCACGGGCAGGGATTGAAGCGCCCGTAGCCGGGCACAACGCCTGCGAGCGCAGGAAACTGCGATAGTGCGGCGAGCGCAGCCAAGGGGCCGCCCACCAGGGTTGGGCTCGCGAGCTCGGCGCCGAAGAGGCTGACGTCGGACGCACTGGCGATCCCCGCGTGGGCGGGGCTACCGGGAATATCGGCCGTCGCCATGCCGAGCGGCTCGAAGACCGTCTCGCGCACCCACTGCGCAACGCCGACGCCGGTCGCGGCCTCAATCACCTCGCCGAGGACGTCGAAGCCCTCGTTCGAGTAGATCCGGCGCTTCTCGGGAGCAGCGACGGGGCGACGCCCTTCGAACGGCAGGCCCGAGGCGTGGGCGAGCAGGTGACGGACCGTCGCCCCCTCGGGACCCGCGGGATCATCGAGGGACATCAGGCCTCGTTCGACTGCGACCAGCACCGACCAGGCGACGATCGGCTTGGTTACCGACGCAAGCGGGAAGACACGATCGACGTCTCCGTGCGCAAAGACGACGTCGCCCCCGACGCGAAGGACGAGGGCGACATCAAAGGATGGCAGTGGGCCGATCACGCGGTGGCCTCCGGAGCCGGAGCCGCACCTGCCTCGGCGGCTGCGGTGGTCTTTTCGCTGATCTTACGCAGCGTGCGCGCGTAAACTTCTGCGACCTCCTCGGGGACCGAGGCCCCGAGCTGCAGCACGTAGTGCGCAGGCAGGCGCAGGAGCTGCACACACACAGCAAGGAAGTCCGCGACGAACTCACGAGCGTCGATCGGTTCGTCGTTGTAGCGAGCCGAGACGACGGAGCCGTACCAGTAGCGGATGAGGATCCTCGCAAGCGTGCGAGGAGTAGTGCCGATCTCGGCGCCTTCCTCATCCACGAAGGTCTGGATCATCGCAGTGAGGGCTTCCTCCATCTGCTGGGTGCGGTACTTGTAGTGTGCGTGTGCGGGGTGCGTCTCAGACGAGGACTCGGCCCACAGGACACAGTCCAGTGCGATGGCCGCGTCGGCGCCGGGCTTCATGGCGAAGCGCATTTCCCCGACCGCCCAGTCGACAAACGAGCCTGCGGTGATACCGCCCTCGTCGAACCCACCTTCGGCCTCTTCGTTAATGGAGACGTCGAAGAGCGCGTTCATTTCCTCGTGACGCTGGATCGCGCTGCGCAGGATGGCTTCCTTCGACGGGAAGTGATAGACCACCGCCGGGTGCGAAATGCCGACTCGGCGGCCAAGGTCACGCAGGGAAAAGCCGTTATAGCCTCGCTCTGCAATCAGAACCATCGCTGCCGAGAGGATGGATTCACGCGTCGCCTGTCCTACGGAGTAGGCGCCACGGGCCTTCCTCTGGGTTGTCATATCATCTCCTGCTGTTGCGGGCACCACATACCGAGCGTCCGAAATACACACTGGTAGTCAGTGTACCGCGCAATCTCAGGGTTTATCAACATTCATGACAAGCCCGTCAAGGGAATCGTTGATGTCAACTGTCACATTCTGACCATCTTGAACGTCTCCACTGAGCAGCAGCTTGGCCAGTCGATCGCCAATCTCGCGCTGAATCAAGCGGCGCAGCGGACGCGCTCCGAAGGCCGGATCATAGCCGACTCGAGCAAGCCATCCACGGGCCGGTTCGGTTACTGTCAAACCGATGCGACGCTCGCGCAGGCGAGACTCCAGCGATGCAACGAGCAAATCGACGATCTCGCCCAGATTTTCGCGGGTAAGCGCGTCAAACATGACCGTCTCATCCAACCTATTGAGGAACTCCGGACGGAAGGCCGCCGACACGACGGACATGACAGACTCCCGCTTTTCTTCGGGTGTCAAGTCGGGGTCCGCCAGGAACTGCGATCCAAGGTTCGAGGTGAGGATCAGAATGGTGTTGCGGAAGTCGACCGTCCGCCCCTGTCCGTCAGTGAGACGTCCATCATCCAGAACCTGCAAAAGAATGTCGAAAATCTCAGGATCGGCCTTCTCAACTTCGTCCAGCAGAACCACGGAATAGGGGCGACGGCGCACCGCCTCGGTCAGCTGACCGCCCTGCTCGTAGCCCACGTACCCCGGAGGGGCACCGACGAGGCGTGCCACCGAGTGCTTTTCGGAGTACTCGGACATGTCGATACGCACCATCGCACGCTCGTCGTCGAAGAGGAACTCCGCGAGAGCCTTGGCCAGCTCTGTCTTACCCACACCCGTCGGGCCGAGGAAAAGGAACGAACCTGTCGGACGGTTCGGGTCGGACAGGCCCGCGCGGGAGCGCCGGACCGCATCGGACACCGCACGCACAGCATCTTTCTGACCGATGAGGCGCTTTCCGAGCTCGTCCTCCATGTGCAGGAGCTTGTCAGTCTCCGTTTGCAGGAGCTTGCCCGTCGGAATTCCGGTCCACGCCTCGATGACCTCGGCGATCTCTGCGGGGCCGACCTTCTCTGCGATCATCGGCTCGTCGTCGCTTCGAGCATCCTGCTCCTCGGCCTGCGCTTCCGCCTCGGCGATCTGACGCTCGACTGCCGGGATTTCACCGTTCTGCAGACGCCCGGCCTCCTCCCAGCGCCCCTCGCGCACGGCCAGGTCCAGCTGGGTACGCAGCGAGTCGAGCTGGACGCGCAGGTCACCAACGCGGTTGTGACCGGCCTTCTCAGCCTCCCAGCGAGCCGTCAGAGCACGCAGGCTCTCCTCCCGGTCGGCGAGGTCGGCACGCAGTTTGCTCAGCCGCTCCTGGGTAGCCTCATCCAGGCCCTCCGGATCAGACTCGGTCAGGTAGGACTCCTCCATGCGGAGACGATCCACGCTGCGGCGCAGCTCGTCGATTTCGACGGGCGAAGAGTCCAGCTCCATGCGCAGGCGCGAGGCGGCCTCGTCGATCAGGTCGATCGCCTTGTCGGGCAGCTGGCGCCCCGTGATGTAGCGGTTCGACAGGGTCGCCGCAGCAACGAGGGCACCGTCGGAGATAGTCACCTTGTGGTGTGCCTCGTACTTCGGCGCGATACCGCGCAGGATCGCGACGGTGTCCTCGACCGAGGGCTCACCGACGAACACCTGCTGGAAGCGGCGCTCCAGCGCCGGATCCTTTTCGATGTTCTCGCGGTACTCGTCGAGAGTCGTCGCGCCGACCATGCGCAGCTCGCCGCGCGCGAGCATGGGCTTGAGCATATTGCCCGCATCCATCGCACCCTCAGAGCCGCCGCCCGCACCAACGACGGTGTGCAGCTCGTCGATGAAGGTGATGATCTGCCCGTCCGAGCGAGAAATCTCGGACAGAACCGCCTTCAGGCGCTCCTCGAATTCACCGCGGTACTTCGCGCCAGCAACCATCGACGCAACGTCGAGGGAGACGAGGCGCTTGTCGCGCAGGGACTCCGGGACGTCGCCCGCGACGATGCGCTGGGCGAGGCCTTCGACGACGGCCGTCTTGCCGACGCCGGGCTCACCGATCAGAACCGGGTTGTTCTTGGTGCGACGGGACAGGACCTGCACGACGCGGCGAATCTCGTTGTCGCGGCCGATGACCGGATCGAGCTTGCCTTCGCGCGCCACCTCCGTCAGGTCGCGCCCATACTTGGACAGGGCCTCGAAGGAACCCTCGGGGTCAGCCGAGGTGATCGGATCGGGGCGCAGCTGCGCGAGGGCCTGCGTCAGCGCATCAGCTTCGACGCCACCCTGGGTAAGGATGCGACCCGCCTCGGTCTGCGACGCAGCCAGCGCGATCAGCAGGTGCTCGGTCGAGATGTACTGGTCGCCGCCGGCCTCGGCGCGCTCGCCAGCGTCACGAACGACCGCGAGCAGAGCGTTCGAGGGCTGGGCGCTTCCGGTGGATGCGCCCTGGGCACTCGGGAGCGCCACGAGGGCATTGCGGGTGCGCGCGCCGATCGCACGCACGTCGGCCCCAACGGCCTCGAGCAGGGAGAGCGCGATGCCCTCGCGCTGTTCGATCAATGCTTCGAGCAGGTGGATGGGCTCCACCTGCGGGTTACCGGCTGCACCGGCAGCCTGGAGCGCAGAGGAGACGGCCTCCTGCGCCTTTGTCGTCATTTCACGTGCCATGAAATCACTCCTCCAAATGGTTTGTCTGGTGGCGTCGAGTCACTCAACGCCTTCTGACAGACACAACGAAGCCAAAGTTGAGTCTATTCCACTCAACTTCAATTTTGGGAAGGATGTGAGTCAGTTCTCGGGCAGCCAGGCAGGGCCATCAAACCCGCGCTGATGCCCACCGGCAGGACCAGACCCTTCATCGTCATCGAGGCCATAGCGCTCCTCGAGCGCACGGAAAAGCTGAAGGGTCGTTGCCAGCGCACACATCACCTGCTGCACGAGCTGCGCATCCGTCGCGCCATACTCGTAATCAGCATTCACCTCGGCGACGACACGGTCCCCCTCGTCCTGATCAGCGACGTAGGCCTTGGGCCACAGGAACTCGCCGTGCCACGCCTGCAGGAAGTCACGCAGATCCTCGCCGAATTCAACGGGAACGAGGCTCCTCATGAAGGCGACGATCGACAGCACCTCGCGCGAGTCACCGAGGAAGCGGAAGCAGAACAGGTGCCCCTCCCAAAAACCGCAGAGGTCCCCATCGCTATCGATACGCCAAGCCCACCCCTCAGAGTCGAAAAGGAGCCCTAGGCGCTCCTGCGTGATGGGGCGAACCATATCGAAACGATTGGCTTCAAACTCCGAATTACCCGTGACAATTCCTTCCGGAGGTGCTGCATTGCTACCTCCCCATTGTTCCATATCAGAGGCGGTATCGTCCGGCAGTTCACGGCGGCGAGGCGTCTCCTCACCGTCGGTTCCTCCGTCGGCATCCGCCCGCCATAGCCAGCCCATGATGTACCCCTAGTCGTGCCGATGATTGATGACGCGCCACTGCGTCGCTACCGATGGGGCGAGAGCGCGCCGATCGCCCCTGACTGCGGTCTGCACATGCATACCCATTGGCGCCTCCTCAGCTCACCTCATCGTGTTACCAGCACGTGTCTTGGTAACTTCACAGTAGCGCAGAAACCGCGAAAAACCAACGCCCTTGGCTGATTCAGGCACGCGGAGGAGACGCGCAACAAGACGGCACGTCACCATCGTCGCAGCTCACCCCGCAGTGATCACACCACTTCGTAATAAATGTATAGTCGCTCACATTTCGATATAGCCCTTGCAAGCAGAGCTTATTTCTATTAAATAGGAAAATTTCGCTCACTTTCGCACGCACTCCCCTGCGCACGCCCATTGGGCTCGACACCCGGCGCGAGGACCGGAGCCGCCGGGGACGACGAGGCCTGCGCGACTCCTGCGGGCGCATCCGAGCGAACGACGGGAACGGGCACGAAGGCCGGCATCGGCCTCTTCTTGGCGCTCTTCGCGACCAGCCAGCGCAGCGCCCACTCAGCGGGACCGCGCGACGATCCCAAAGCCTCGGCAATGGCGCAGCCCAGGCCGATCAGCGCCCACACGACGAGCGCAATCAGGCCGGACACGGCGACGCCCAGCGAACGCACACCGTAGGAGATCGCCAACCCACAGATGAGGATGAAGAGCAGCGTTTGGGACAGGTAGGCGGTCATCGAACGGCGACCGATCGCGCTGAGGAAAGCGCACGCGGTGCCCAGCTTCTCGCGCGGGCCGCCGCCCACGAGGGCCAGAAGAGCCAGCCAGCCGCACGCACCCGCGACCCCCGAGGCGTGGAACAGCGGATAAGACCAGGCGGCCGATCCCACGAACGCCCAATCCAGCTGCATCAGCGCGAAAGGCAGCCCCCCGAGCGCTCCGATGCCCAGGCCGCACGCCGCAATGCCGGACAGCAACGCCCCACGCCCGCGCGGATCCTGGAGGAGGCCCCAGCGCGCCACGCCCACACCAATCATGACGCAGGGAACCACCAGAGCCGTGAGGACAGTCATCGGCGTCGCGATGAGCCAGGAGGCAACAGACACCAGCGGATACCCCGCGTCCAGCGATACGGGATCGTGAAACTCCAACATCATCGGTTCTCGGCCCACCCACGCCGCCATCGACCAGATTCCCAGCAGGCTCAAGGAGCCGATGAATACGCCGACCAGCACACGCAACCATGCGCGCGTCATGACGATCACCTCAGCAAAAATCACCGCAACCAGGCCGTACGCCCCGATGATGTCACCCGAGAAGAAGACAGCGTGCACCAGGCCGAAGGCCAGCATCCACCAGCCGCGGCGGCGAATCAGGCGCGAGGCTGTGCGGCGAACGTGACGCTCGATGTTCTCCTCGAGAATCTGTCGTTGGACGGGATGCCAGCCGGCGACCACCTCGGCGGGGAAAATGTCTGCAATGGCCCTACGCTCGCGCTCCATCGTGCGCGAGGCCATGATCGCCATGCCGAAACCGAACAGGATCGAGAAGAGCGGGTAGGCCCTGCGGTCAACGAACAGGGTCCGCGCCAGGTACCACCACTGGTCGGCGCTGCCCATAGCCGAAAGCGCCGCATGCCCGGCGTGAGGCGCCTCCGGGAAGTACCTGAGCCAGAAGGGGACGTTTGCGAGCGCAATGAGCGCAAGCATAAAGCCGCGCGCGACGTCGGGGGCCGGGTATCGAAGCTGGCGTTCTCCCGTGAAAGACAGGGTATGCATGGCGTCCTTACTCGTCGTGGTGTCAGTGTGACAAAGGGGCGAGGCCGGAGAGTGTGTCCGGGCCTCGCCCCTGATCGCGTCGCGCGGGTCAGTACATCGCTTGCATCATGGCCTGCTGCTGAAGCTCTTTGGTCTTGCTGCCGGCTCGAACAACGAGGATGATACCCACGATCAGCAGGACGATGCCGGTGACGCCAACCACGGTACTCCACAGGAACGCGCCGCTGGTCGAACTCACCATGTCCTCACCGCTCGCGGGCAGGCCCGTGATCCTCGCGTCAGACGGCAGGCCCTGGCACTGGATCCTGTAAGTGCCCTGCGCCAGACCATCGAGGTAAAACACCTCCGCGCTGCCCTGCAGCTGCTTCATCTCGAAGCTCTGGTTACTTGCATTGATCAGCGCGCACGAGGACGCCTTATCGGGCGAGAGAGACACCGTGTAGCTGCCGTTAGTGCCAACCTCGACGTTCCCACCATTTGGCACGACAGTGCCGGCGGCCATATTTTGCGCAATACCCGAGAGCCCCTGGAACATGAGGACGAAGAAAAGGATGGGTGCGGCGACAAAAGACATGAGGACGCCCAGGACGATCAGAATGGTGCCGGGGGCCTTGCTGGGGCCCTTTACGATCGGCATCGGGGCCGGACCACCGTAGCCCTGGAAGTTCTGAGGCCCTCCCTGCATGGGCATGCCCTGCATGGGCATACCCTGCATCGGAGCTCCCGCTCCGTTGTCTCCGTACTGGGGCCAGGGTGTGCCCTGATTGCCGGGGACACCGTAGGTGGGATTCGACATGCGTGTGCCTTCCTGAAGGAAATTTTGCTTAAGCATAACAATGCGGCACGCGGACTGAACAGTGCGCCGACGCGATCGGAACGCTCGAATACCCCTCGATCGTACGCTGTTTCCTGCCGTAGGGGAAAGCGTCAGCGGGAAGCGCAAAGGGGACGAGGCAGGGGATAGTTCCCCGGCCTCGTCCCCTTGTTGGAATCTGAGTCAGCGCACGGCGCTCAGCATGGCTTCCTGCGTGATGCGGCGGCGCTTGCCGTTCACCTTCACCAGGAGGACGATGCCGACGATCAGGAGGATCAGGCCGACAACGCCGACGACGGTGCCCCACACGAAGGGCATGGCGAAGACCTTTGCCACGACCTCAGGCGATGCGTTGAATGCGGTGATGTTCGCGCCGTTGGCGATGCCGTCACACTGCAGCACGTACGAGCCCGCGGGCACGTGCTCCACCAGGTACACGTCCTCGCTGTCAGCGTAGGGTTCCAGCTCGTAGCTCTTGTCGTCTGCGCCGATCAGCGAGCATGAGGGGTCCTTGTGCGCGTCGCCCCGCACCATGAAGACACCATCCGCAGTCACGGTGACGACGCTGCCGTTGGCGGTGGTACCACCCTTGACCGCGTTCCCATCGGTGCCAGCCACGCCGGCGATCATCGTGGCAAAGAAGACAATCGGTGCAACGATGATCATGAGCACCACACCGAGAACGAGCGTGGTGACGGCGCCACCTCGGCCGGGCAGCTTCGGCATGGCCACGGGCGCGGGAGCGCCGTAGCCCTGCGGGGCTGCGGCACCCGGGTAGGAAGTGCCGTTCGTGGGCACCGCGCCGGGCTGGCCCGCGGGACCGTAGGAGGGATTCGACATGTCTGTGCCTTTCTGATGAGACATCTACTCGACTCGTGAGTAAGCCGCGCAGATTGACGAGAACGTGCCAACATAGCACACCGGCGACCGCTGCGCGGAATCGGCGGTCAAAAATTCCGAGCTCTGGTCACGTATCAGCTTAGCGAAACTCCGCTCAGGCGCTCCTCCCGCAGCTCAGCGACACCCGGAACGTCGAGCGGTTCCAGCGTTGCGCCCGTGGCTCGCTCGAGCAGAAGGTCCGCCAGCTCGGGGTTACGAGCGAGAGCGGGGCCGTGCATGTAGGTGGCGATGACGGATCCCTGAACAGCGCCGTCGTAGCGCACCTCGGGCACTTCTTCTCCCTGGGGTGTGCCGTTTCCGACACCCGAGATGACGCGTCCCAGCGGGGAGGCGTCGGGGCCAAGAACGGTGCCGCCCCCGTGATTTTCGAAGCCTGTAAGGGTCTGTGTCAGGCCATTAAGGACGGGTTCACAGACGAGCTCGCCAATCGCTCGGTGCCCCTGGGGGCGCGTCGTAATGTCGAGGACGCCCATACCGGGAACGCGCACGCCCCGCGCGTCCTCGTACCAGTGGCCGAGAACCTGCAGGGAGGCGCAGATCGCGAGGAGCGGGCGCCCCGCGTCAAGGGCGCGGGCGAGACCGGAGGTACCGCGGAACTTGTCGGCCGCGAGCGCCTGGGCGGTATCCTCGCCGCCTCCGAGAGTGTAAATGTCCAGGCTGTCCGGGATCTCCTCGGTCAAGCCGACGTGGACGACCTCGGCATCGATGCCGCGCCTGCGGGCGCGCTCGGCGAGGATCAGCGCGTTACCGCTGTCGCCGTAGGTGCCCAGGACCTCGGGCATGAGGACGCCGATTCGCAGCGTGGAGGTGCTCATCGCGTGCCTTCCTTTCGATCGAGCAGGACCTTGAAGTCGCGCATGGCCGTGTAGTTGAGGAGCATCTCGACGCGGCCAGGCTCGCACGCGGCGAGAGCGTCCATGGGCAGCGGAACGAGGTCGCAGTGGACGCCCGCGTATTCGAGGCGCACGGCCAGGTCGGCGCCTCGCTCGCCGCAGGCCACGACGCGGCGGCCGGGCTGCTTGACGGCGGAAAAGTCTACGTCCCACAGCCAGGAGAGGTCCTGGCCGTCGGGCACCTGGCCGTTGACACCGATGACAACCTGGTCGACGCGCGGGTCGATCATCGTCATGGCTTCCTGCCATCCGGCGGGGTTCTTGGCGAGCATGAGGCGCGCACTGCGTCCGTTGACGTCGTGGACGGAGTAGCGTCCCGCGACTTCGGTGACGCTGCTGACGGCCGCGGCGGCAGCCGCGGGGTCGATGCCCATCGCGACGGCGGCGGCGACGGCCTGCGCGGCATTGCCAAGGTTGGCGCGCCCGGGAAGCTTCAGTTCGAGGGGGACGCTGACGCCGTCGGGTCCCCGCAGCGTCGCACGCGGGCCCTCGGGGGCCAGCTCGACGTCCTCGAGCCACCACTGAGGCTGAGGACGGCTGCTGAGCTCAGGGAGTTCCTCACCGTCGAAGGCGGGGATCAGGTGCCAGTCCTCGCCGGAGCGGACGACGCGGCCACCGCGCGGGTATGCGGCGGAGTCACCTCCCCAACCGGCGCCTGCGGCCACCCACACGACGTTCGGATTGTCGGCGGCAGCGGAAACGATCAGCGGGTCGTCGCAGTTCGCAACGACGACGGCGCCCGGGTGGGCCGAGGCCCCGTCACGCAGGCGACGCTCGACGGAGCCAATTTCGCCGACGCGGTCGAGCTGATCGCGCGAGAGATTCAGGTACACGAAGACCGCTGGATTGACGTCGGCGGCGACGGCGGGCACGTGCATCTCGTCGACCTCGAGGGCCGCTCGCGTCGCCCCCTTACCCTGCATGAGGGCCGTAATGACGCCCGAGGTCATGTTGTCGCCGTTGATGTTGGAGGCGACGGGTCCGGCGCTTTCGAGGGCCGCCCGCACCATGCGGGTCGTCGTCGATTTTCCGTTCGTACCGGTCACGATGACGGAGGAGTAGGGGGCTGCCAGCTCTGAGAGGAACTTCGGCGAGATGCGCATGGCAACCTCACCGCCGATCATGCCGCCGGATCCGCGTCCGAGGGCCCGGGAGGCGAAGCGGGCGGCACCGCCGGCCGCTTTGGCCACGCGCGAGCGCACCGAGAGGTGATGCGAAGATTTCGTCATGCGTCCACGTTAACGCATGCGGGGCATCGGTCGCGCCGCTGACGCATCTCGACCCTTTCTATCAGGACACGAACGAGGGGCGCCGCGGCGACCGCTTTCCTCGCGCGACACGCTGATACGTACCTGACCTGCACAGATAGTTACGTATTGCATATCGACGTTATCCACGCCATCTCTCTGTGATGGCGTCGATATGTCCCACCGGTCAATATCGACCGATGAGCCACCCAAGAGCATCGTCCCATCGGCCCACAACATGAGCATTTTCAAGGAAAAGGCGCACCCGCCGACAAAATTGCAGGTCAGAGGGCATTTCCAAAAAAATAGTAGCGAATCTGACGCACGCATTTCACGCGGCCCCTGCACGTTTGTGCCAAGCGGTCCACACCCGAATAATCAACTATCGAAACCTGCCGTGACCTGGTAAAACTATGTTCAGCAGGCGAAAGCCTGTCGCCTGTTCCAGGCTTCGGTCGGGGATCCTGTGTGCCCCCGGATCCTCGATCGAATATGCTGCGGGACCCATCCTTTGGATGGGTCCCGCAGTCCTTTATATCTCGATGCCTAGCGGCGAGAGACGATCGTCCCCTCAATCACCGCGCGCCCATTCGATCGCGGCGCAGCCGGAAGGGCCGAACGCGCCGAAGCCTCGGAGGAGGCGAGCGCCGCGAGCGCCCGCACCGGATTCCACACGGTGAGAGAGCCTCCGGAGCGAGCCTCAGACCTCGAGGAGCTATCCCACGGGCGCTGGCCTCGCCGCATCGGCATAACCTGACCGTCAGCGGACGCAGCGAACACGCGATTGCGCTTGGCTTCGGCCGCTGCGACCGCCCCACGCAGGGCATCCCGCTCCTCTTCCAAGGCCTCGACGCGCCGCTCGAGCTCGAGGATGCGTCGGATTCCCGCCAGGTTGATGCCCTCTTCCTGGCTCATCCGCTGCACGTCGCGCAGACGCTGCACGTCCCGCTTCGTATAGCGGCGTCCCCGCCCCTTAGTACGGGCGGGGATCACCAGGCCGAGACGGTCATACTGGCGCAGGGTCTGCGGATGCATGCCCGCCAGCTCGGCCGCAACCGAGATGACGAACGTGATCGCATCGTCCGATCCCGTCTTCGCCATGGCTTACTCCTCCACGGCCTCGAACAGGGAGGCGCGGACGTCGAGGTCGCCCTCGGCATTCGCGATCTCCTTCGCGAGCTTCTTGAGGTCGCGGCTCGGCTTGGCGGGAACCTGGATGGCCACGCGGGCAATCAGGTCACCCGTCGCCTTGGAGGTCTTCACTCCCCCGCCGCGCACGCGGATCTCAGCGCCCGAGGAGGAGCCCGCGGGCACCTTGACCGTGGCCGTGTTGCCGTCGATCATCGGCACGTCGACGACGGTGCCAAGGATGGCCTCGGACACGGTCACGGGCAGGGTGAGGACCAGGTCGTCACCCTCGCGCGAGAACACGGGATGCGGCTTGACCGTCACGGCGACCTCGAGGTCGCCCGCGGGACCGCCGTTGATGCCGGGCTTACCGTGGCCCTTGACGCGGACCTTCTGGCCGTCCTTAATGGCCGCGGGAATGCGGACCTTGATCGGAGAGCCGCCAACCCTGATGGTCAAGGTCGCGCCGTTCAGGGCCTGACGGAAGGAAATGGCCAGCTTTGCGCGCACGGTCCCGCCCTTTTCAGGGGTGGGTGCCGCCTGCTGGGCGTGACCGGCGGCGCCGAAGGGTGAGCCGTAGGGGTCGCCTCCAAATCGCGCGCCACCGCCGCCACCACCGAAGAGGCCGGAGAGGATGTCCTCAAAGCCAGCCCCGCCGCCGGGCATGCCGGAGGTCTGGAAGCGCACGTTATGGCCGCCTCCACCGAAGCCGCCGGCGCCGCCGAAGGCACCGAAGAGGTCCTCGAAGCCGCCCGTGCCGCCCGATCCGGCGGAGAAGCGCGCCCCACCGCCGGCCATCGCGCGGATCGCGTCATAGCGCTTGCGATCCTCTTCATTGGACAGGACGGCGTAGGCCTCGCCGATCTCCTTGAACTTGGCCTCCGCGGCCTTGTCGCCCGGGTTCTGATCCGGGTGCCACTGCCGAGCCAGCTTGCGGTAGGCCTTGGTGATGGCCTTCTTATCCGCCGTCTTGTCGACTCCGAGGACCTTGTAGAAGTCCTTGGAGAACCATTCCTGTTCACTCACGCGCGTGTCACCTCTCTTTCAGTTGCGAGCGTGTCGATGTCATTCAGGGTTGTTCACCAGCACCTTCGCGGCGCGCACCACGCGGTCTCCGCGGCGGTAGCCACTGGTGAGGACCTGTCCGATGACGGGATGGTCGACATCCGGGCTGGTGGTCGCCATGAGGGCGTCGTGCAGGGCGGGGTCGAAGTCGTCGCCCGGGGCGCCGTAGCGCTCCAGCTCGAAACGCGTCTTGAGCGTCTCCTCGAGCTTCGTGGCGATCGACGCGAAGGGGCCGTCCTCCAGGTCGCCGTGCGCGCGGGCGGCGGCAATGTCGTCGAGGACGCTGATGAGCGACTCGATGACCTCGTCCTGGCCCGCGGTCTTATGGCCGGGGATGGCCTCCTTGGAGCGACGCACGTAGTTGGCGTACTCCTGGCCCTGGTTATACAGCTCCGCGTTGGCGCGGGCCAGCTGGTCCTCGACGCTCGCGATGCGCTCGAGGGCCTTGGCGAGGTCGGAGTCCTCGATCTGCTCCTCGAAGGCACTCATGTCGTCGGTCGAACCCTCGGACGAGGCCTGGGCAGCGTCATCCGCGCCGGGTGCGGTCTCGTTGTTCTCGGCCGCCTGGCCGGCCGGGGCCGACTCGAAGGAGTCGGCCCCGGCGACGTTGGCGTCTTCGTTGGGCGCCGAGAAACCGTTGGTTTCTTCGGTGCTCACTTGTTGTCCTCGTCAACGATCTCGGCGTCCACGACGTCGTCCTGCGCGGGCGCGGACTGGGCGCCGGCCTCGTCGGCCTGCTGCTTGGCGTAGATCTCCTGGCCGATCTTCATGCCGGACTCGGACAGGGTCGCCATGGCGGTCTTCACGGCCTCGATGTCGTCACCCTTGAGGGCTTCCTTGACGGCGTCGACGTCCTTCTGGACGGCCTCGCGGGTCTCCTCAGAGATCTTGTCGGCCTCGTCCTTGAGCAGCTTCTCCGTCGCGTAGACGGTCTGCTCAGCCTGGTTGCGGGTGTCGGCCTCTTCGCGGCGCTTCTTGTCCTCGGCGGCGTGCTCCTCGGCCTCGCGCACCATGCGGTCGATGTCCTCCTTGGGCAGGGACGAACCGCCGGTGATCGTCACCGACTGCTCCTTGCCGGTGCCGCGGTCCTTCGCGGAGACGTGAACGATGCCGTTCGCGTCGATGTCGAAGGTGACCTCGATCTGCGGCACACCGCGGGGGGCCGGGGCAATGCCGGACAGCTCGAAGGTGCCGAGCAGCTTGTTGTCACGGGCGAACTCACGCTCGCCCTGGTAGACCTGGATGAGCACGGAGGGCTGGCCGTCCTCGGCGGTGGAGAAGATCTCCGAGGCCTTGGTCGGGATGGCCGTGTTGCGGTCGATGAGCTTGGTCATGACGCCGCCCTTGGTCTCGATGCCGAGCGACAGCGGGGTCACGTCGATGAGCAGGACGTCCTTGCGGTCACCCTGGATGACGCCGGCCTGCAGGGCGGCGCCCACGGCGACGACCTCATCGGGGTTGACGCCCTTGTTGGGCTCGCGACCGCCGGTCAGCTCCTTGACGACCTCGGTGACGGCGGGCATACGGGTGGAGCCGCCGACGAGCACGACGTGGTCGATCTCGGAGACGGTCACGCCGGCCTCGGCCATGACATCGCGGAAAGGCTTCTTGGTGCGCTCGAGCAGGTCGGAGGTCAGCTCCTCGAACTTGGCGCGCGTCAGGGACTCATCCAGGTGGATGGGGCCGTCAGCGGTCATGGACAGGTACTGCAGCGAGATGTTCGTGGAGGTCGCGGAGGACAGCTCCTTCTTCGCCTGCTCAGCGGCTTCCTTCAGGCGCTGGAGGGCGACCGCGTCCTTGGACAGGTCGGCGCCGGTCTTGGCCTTGACCTGGTCGATCAGCCAGTTGACGATGCGCTGATCCCAGTCGTCGCCACCCAGGTTGTTGTCGCCGGAGGTGGCGCGCACCTGGATGGTGGAGAAGCCGTCGTCGTCCTTGCCCACCTCGAGGAGGGACACGTCGAAGGTGCCGCCACCGAGGTCGAAGACCAGGATGAGCTCGTCTTCCTTGCCCTTTTCGAGGCCGTAGGCCAGGGCCGCGGCGGTGGGCTCGTTGACGATGCGCTCGACCTTCAGGCCGGCGATCTGACCGGCATCCTTGGTGGCCTGGCGCTGAGCGTCGTTGAAGTAGGCGGGGACGGTGATGACGGCCTCGGTGACGGGCTCACCCAGGTAGGCCTCGGCGTCAGCCTTCAGCTTCATGAGGATGCGCGCGGAGATTTCCTGCGCGGTGTACTTCTTGCCGTCGATCTCCGTGGTCCAGTCGGTGCCCATGTGGCGCTTGACGGAGGAAATGGTGCGGTCAACGTTGGTGACGGCCTGGCGCTTGGCGATCTCGCCAACCAGGACCTCACCGGTCTTGGAGAAGGCGACGACCGAGGGGGTCGTGCGGGCGCCTTCGGCGTTGGGGATGATGGTGGGCTCGCCGCCTTCGAGGACGGCGATAGCGGAGTTGGTGGTACCGAGGTCGATGCCGACTGCACGTGCCATGGTTGTTGTCCTTTCGTTCGCTCAGCCGTCTCCGCTTCCGGAGCGGCTCGCGTTGGTCTGTGTGGTCTATGTGGTGCCGGGAAGGTCCCGACACATCCTTGAGTCTGTTGTACTCAACTTTAGGAGCAGGGTTTTTATTCCGCAACCCGAAGCTCTCAAACTTGAGTCTGATTCACTCAACTTTGCAGGACCGACTTTTATTCCATCACCGGCGCCCACAAGCTTGAGCTACTCAAAACCTGAGTCTGATGTACTCAACTTTCTTTTCGCGGTTTTATTCCATCTGACCTGGCCAGGCAGAACGCGGCCACATCGTGCGGAAATTTGCGCAGTGTCAAACAGTCGTAAGTCGAACGAAAGCTCGTCGTTAGTTTTTGCAAAATTCGAAAGTGGCGTACTACACCCCTCCTCTGGCAAACTAGTAACGCTCTCAACGACCGAGAGTCCCGTCAATCAATGGAGACTTGATGCGCATCACGAACCGACTGGCTGGCGGCCTCCTCGCCGGCCTACTGACACTAGGAATGGCAGGTCCCGCCTTGGCCGACACGCCAGCAGCCGACGGAGCCCAGTCCGGCACCCCCGCCCCCCAGGCCACCTACGACGCGCGCTACGCGATCCCCGCAGCCGTCGCCGCCTCGAGCGAGGCGAAGGTATCCGAGTGGCAGGACATGAAGTACGCCATGTTCATCCACTGGGGCGTCTACTCCTCCTACGCAGGCTGGTACAAGGGCCAGAAGCAGGAAGTGGGCTACCCCGAGCAGATCAAGGCATGGGGCCACCAGCAGACCTGGGATTCCCGTATCCCGCTGCAGGGCATCCCTCGCGAGGAGTACCTGGCCACCGCCCAGACCTTCGAGGCCCCCAACTTCGACGCGACCGCGTGGTGTCAGCAGGCCAAGGACAGCGGCATGAAGATGCTGCTCATCACCTCCAAGCACCACGACGGCTTCGCCATGTGGGACACGGCCACGACCGACTACAACTTCACGAAGCAGTCACCCTCGCACCGTGACCCGCTCCTTGAGCTGTCGCAGGCCTGCAAGCAGGTCGGCATCAAGTTCGGCCTCTACTTCTCCAACATCGACTGGGAGAAGCAGCCCGAGAACCCGTGGCGTAACGACAACACGCTGAACGAAGAGGGCTACATGGACTACATCCATGCCCAGCTCAAGGAACTCCTCGGTGGCAAGTACGGCGAGATCGCCGAGCTCTGGTACGACATGGGCAAGCCGAACCCCGAGCAGTCCGACCAGCTGCGCCAGTGGGCGCACGAGCTCCAGCCGAACATCATGATCAACTCGCGCGTCGGTAACGACCGCGCGGACTTCGAGGTCGGCTGGGACAACGAGATGCAGTCCGAGCAGACCCAGGGCCCCTGGGAGTCGGCCGTCTCGATCTTCCACAAGACCTGGGGCTACGCGAACTGGGACGACGCTGCTCCCAAGTTCAAGGACACCGGCTACCCGGACTACTCCGAGGAAGACTGGGACCACATGATCGACGTCGACAACACGACGGCGTTGCGTAAGGCCCCGGGCGGTGCCCACACTAAGACCACCGAGATCGTGGGCAACATGTTCTCGACCGTGGCCCTGGGCGGCCAGTTCCTCTTCAACGTCGGCCCCAAGTTCGACGGCTCCTACGACCCGTGGGACGCCTCTGTCCTCAAGGGCATCGGCGACTGGAACCGCGCGCACCCCGGCATCCTCAACAACTCGCGCCCGACCCACTTCCCCATCGAGACCTGGGGCAAGACCATGGTCGATGATTCGCACATCTACCTGGGCATCGAGAAGTGGCCCGCCGACGGCACGATCACGCTGCGCGGCGCCGGCGCCAACGACATCTCCTCGGTGAAGCTGGACGGATCCGACGCGGCTCTGACCTACAAGGTCGAGGGCAACGACCTCGTCATCACGCTGCCCGCGCAGCCCGACGAGATCCTCCCCGTCGTCACGGTCACCACGAACGGCACGCCCAACTACGTGCCCACCGGCCTGACCACCATCGGCACCGAGGCGACCACGATCCCCGCCTCCGGCCTCGAAAAGTTCAAGGCCCCCACCCCCAAGACCGGCGAGACCAGCTTCACGGCCTCCATCACCTCGGGTGACCAGGTCGCCTCGGGCGTGAGCGTCGCCTTCGACACCGAGGGCTTCACGGACGCCTACGCGAAGTACAAGGTCAGCGTCGACGGACAGGTCATCAAGAACCTCACCGTTGCCGAGCTCAAGGAGGGCGTCGGCCCCTTCGCGATCGGAGCGAACCAGACCGCTCGCGTGACCCTGGAATACGACAACCCGGCGTACGCCCTCAAGGGCTTCGGCAAGGACACGACCGTCAAGTCGGTCACCGTCAAGGCCGAGAAGCTCTCGACCCCCGCCGTGACCGTCAAGCCGTCGACCGTCGAGGCCGGCAAGAACGTCACAGTGAAGGGCACTGGCTTCGCGCCCGAGTCCGCCGTGACGATCACGCTGCACTCTGAGCCCGTCGAGGTCGGAAAGGCCACCACGGACGCGAACGGCGACTTCACCGCCGAGGTGACGGTTCCCGCCGACACCGAGGCCGGCGAGCACACGGTCGTCGCCGAGTCCACCACGCCCGCCGTGACGGCCTCCGCACCGCTGACGGTCACCGCACCGCCGGCACCCGCCGAAGACCCGAGCGCCGCTCCGAGCGAGCAGCCCTCCGCGGCCCCGGCGCCCGCCCCCGAGCAGGGCGGTAAGGGCGGCCTGGCACGCACCGGCACCAACGCGCTGCTCGCTGTGGCAGCCGCGCTGATCGCCGCGGGAGCGGGCACGGCGTTCATCCGCCGCTCGCGCCTGGCCAAGGCCTAAGCACCGCGTGGGCTTAACCACCACAGATGGGGGCGGGGCGTACCTGACGGTACGCCCCGCCCCCACTTACACTGGAGCAATGCGCTGCGACCACTTTGACGCCGGGACCTGCCGGTCCTGCACCCTCCTCCCCCAGCCCTACGAGCGCCAGCTCGCCGGCAAGGTGGAGGCCGTCGCGGCCACCCTCTCCCCCGTCCCCGGAGCCGGCGATATCACCTGGCTGGCCCCGGCCTCGTCCCCGGAGAAGGGATTTCGCACGAGCGCGAAGCTCGTCGTCGGAGGAACCCGCCGCCGCCCCACCCTGGGCATCCTGGGGCCCGACCGCCGCGGCGTCGACCTGCCCGGCTGTCCCATCCAGCACCCCGCCATCAACCGCGCAACGCCCGGCCTCAAGCGCTTCATTCGCTCCCTCGATCTGACGCCCTACGACGTCCCCACCAAGCGCGGGGAGCTCAAGAACATCCTCATCACCGTGGGCGACGGCGAACGGCTCATGATCCGCTTCGTGCTGCGCACGCGCGACCGCGTCTCCGACATTCGCTCGGCGCTGCCGCTCCTGCGCAACCTCGTGCCCGGTGCCCACGTCGTCACCGCGAACATTCACCCCACGCACGAGGCCATCGTGGAGGGCCCCGACGAGATCATCCTGACGCGGGCGCGCACGCTGCCTCTGTCCGTGGAGGGCCTCGAGCTGGGGCCTCGCTCCTTCGCACAGACCAACGCGTCCGTCGCCTCTGCCCTGTACGAGCAGGCCTCCGTGTGGGCATCGCGCCCCTTCGCCGACGGACGTCTGCCCGAGAGCCTGTGGGACCTGTACTGCGGCGTCGGCGGCTTCGCCCTCGCTGCCGCGCGCGCCGGATTCCCGCGCGTCACCGGCGTCGAAGTGTCCTCCGGGGCGATCTCCTCGGCGATCAGCGCCGCCCGCCACGCGGGCCTGCCACGGTCGGCTGCGTCTTTCATCGCGGACGACGCGACCTCGTGGGCTCGCGCTCAGGCGCCCGAGGACGTGCCCGACGTGATCGTCGTGAACCCGCCGCGTCGAGGCATCGGTGCCGACCTGGCCGCCTACCTGAACGCGTGCGGCGCACCCCGCGTCATCTACTCCTCGTGCAACCCCGCCTCGCTGGCCACAGACCTGGCGGCCATGCCCACGCTGCGCCCCGTCGAGGGCCGCATCTTCGACATGTTCCCGCACACGACCCACGCCGAAGTCGCCCTCCTCCTCGATCGCGCATAGGTAGCTCCGATCGCGCGGCCCACCGCGGCCTCGGACCGTTACAATTGGACCTAACGTTAGGAGAAACATGACCGTCGAACTTATCACCGCCGCCACGCCCGAGATCCACGAGGCCATGGGGCGCCTGATCCCCCAGCTCTCCCGCTCCGCCGCCCCCATGAGCGAGGCCGACGTGGAGCGCTTCCTCTCCCAGTCCGGCGTGCACTTCTTCGTGTTCCGCTCCGAGACGGCCGACGCCGAAGGCAACCACCCGATCCTCGGCATGCTGTCGCTGGCCACCTTCGAGATCCCCACGGGCGTGCGCGCATGGGTCGAGGACGTCGTCGTCGACGAGGCCGCCCGCGGCCAGGGCGCCGGCCAGTCCCTCGTGGTCGCCGCGATCGAGCACGCCCAGAAGATCGGTGCCCGCACCGTCGACCTCACTTCGCGCCCCTCGCGCGAGGCCGCGAACCGCCTGTACCAGCGCGCCGGCTTCCAGCTGCGCGAGACCAACGTGTACCGAGTGACGCTCGAGAAGAAGTGAGCACGCGGCGCTTGCATAGCTAGTTTCGGTTGTGACGCTTACGTTGCGTGCTGATGCTTGGTGGCGCTAGCGTTCCACGTGTTGCTCGCTTTGCTGACACCCCATACATTCTTTGCGATACCGCCCACCCCCGCATGATGCGGGGGCGGGCGCTTCATGTACGCTGCTGAACGCGCGACCGACCTGGGCCAAGCTGGGCGAACTTTTTCGCGCACAGGACCCCGCCCGTGGCGACTTTGAAACCAATGACACCTCTGCAGCCACTGATGCAGGCCAGCATGAAACCCCCATCACCACTGCGCGCCGCTGAACAGCAACCGTTGAAACCGACAACACCACTGCAAACAAAATACGCACCAAAAATGCCCATTTCTCACCCGCAAAGGCGATGGCGGTTTCAACCCCGGGCACATACGAGCGAGCAAAGGCGACGGCGGTTTCACGAGAGAGATTTCCGATGCGCGCGGGCCGCGGCAGGGCCAGAACCAGAGCCAGACAAAAGTCGCACATAATTTCCCGCGGTCACTTTTGGAGACCATCCACAAACGTTGCAATTGCAACGTTGCAACTTCATGGTTTGAAGTAGCCGCAGTGGAATTACGTGCGAAATTACTCAGGGCAAGCACTCACTAGCACCCGAACGCGGCTGGCGTGGAGGTCGCCGCGTGGGCTGCGAGCCTGATTGCAGCACCCATTGGCGAGACATTCTTCGCCCAACACGAGGCATATCTGGCCTTGTGCGAGACAAAATTCGCCCTGCTGACACAAAAGCGCCGAATTTGGGGTGTTTTGCGCGCGCTGGGCGAGTTTTGTCACGCGTACGCGGCAAACCAGCTGAGCAGGGCGAAAAAAGTCACGCCCCAAGACCCCACCTCACCCCAACAAGGCCACCATCCCCCAATGTCGCATGCAATTCGACCGATGACACTTCAAATTTTGGAATATAGCCGTTGAAATTCCGGGCTTTTCGTGGAGCCACGGGCTGCAGACATCAGGGAATTGCATGCGAAATTGCAAAGCATCAACCGAGAGCCGCCGGTGAGGAGGGCGCCGGCGGGTCCGGAGGGCACGGGCGGGCTTCGAGATCGGCCGTGCTGAACCACCAAACAGCGACCAGACCCCACTGGTGTGAAGGGCGCCGGCGGGTCCGGAGGGCACGGGCGGGCTTCGAGATCGGCCGTGCTGAACCACCAAACAGCGACCCGGCCCCACTGGTGTAGAGGGCGCCGGAGGGGCCGGAGGGCACGGGCAAGCCACGCACAGCGACAAGCCCCGCCCGATTGGAGGCCGCCGCGGGGCCTGCGGGGCCTGGCCGGGCTTCGAGACGACGCGCCGAGCGAAGCTCGCGGCGCGGACGACGAGCGGGCGGGCAGGCCACGCGGCGGCCGGAGATCTGGCGGGGCCGCAAGCACCACCGAACGGAGAAGCCTCAGAACTCCTCGTAGTACTCCGGGTTTTGGTCGGCCTGGCGGCCGTCGGGGCGGCCGAGGGCACTGATCGCAGCCATCTGCTCAGGCGCCAGCGAGAAGGAGAAAATGTCGAGGTTCTCGCGCTGGCGCTCGGGGTTGCCGGACTTGGGCAGGGGCATCGTGCCGAGCTGGTAGTGCCAGCGCAGGATGAGACGCGACGGGGACACACCCACCTCGGATGCCAGTGCAACGATCGCAGGGTCTTCGACGATGCGCCACTTGCGCCCCAGCGGGCTCCAGGATTCGGTGAGCACGCCGACCTGCGCGTGATACTCCAGCGCACAGGCCTGCGGGAAGTACGGGTGCAGCTCGATCTGGTTGACGCTCGGGTACTCGCCGGTCTCGGCGTGCACGCGGTCGAGGTGTTCGGGCAGGAAGTTGCACACGCCGACGGAGCGAATGAGGCCGCGGTCGCGCGCGTCCAGCAGCGCCTGGAAGGCCTCGACGTATAGGCCACGCTTGGGGTTGGGCCAGTGGATCAGATACATGTCCCAGTAGTCCAGGCCGGCACGCATGAGGGATTCTTCGAGGGTGTAGACGGCCTCATCGTAGCGTTGGTGGCGCCCGGGGAGTTTGGAGACCAGGCGCAGGTCCTCGCGGGGCACGCCGCAGCGGCGCACGGCCGCCCCGAGGGCGCCCTCGTTCTCGTAGTTGAAGGCGCTATCCAGCATGCGATACCCGGCCTCGATGCCGGCCACCATGGAGGCCACGCCCGAGGCACCGCGCAGGTTGTAGGTCCCCAGCGCGATCGCGGGGACGTCCAGGCCGTCGTTCAGGGTGTACGCGGGGATCTCACTCATGTGTCAATCGTAGGCCTCGCCCCACAGAGAGTTCTACCATTGAGGTATGGCACAGCTTGAACTGGACGAGGTCCACGCGAACGCGGTGGACTATCAGCATTTCCTTCTTGATTCTCCTTCTCCCTATCACGCGGCCGAGGTCGTGGCTCAGCGCCTGGTGGACGCCGGCTTTACGCGCGTCGACGAGAAGGGCGCGTGGGACGCCTCCCCGGGTGGTCACGTGATGGTGCGCGGCGGCGCGGTGGCCGCGTGGTTTGTTCCCGAGACGGTGGCTGACGACGCGGGCTTTCGCATCGTGGGCGCGCATACGGATTCGCCGGCGTTGTCGGTGAAGCCGTCGGTGCAGTCGACGACGCCGGATGGCTGGGGTCAGATTGACGTCGAGGTGTACGGCGGCATGATGTGGAACTCGTGGCTGGATCGTGAGCTGACGCTGGCGGGCCGCCTGGTCCTGAACAGTGGCGAGGTCGTCCTGGCTCGCACGGGCCCGATTGCGCGCATCCCGCAGCTGGCCATTCACCTGGATCGCGACGTGAATCCGGGAGGGCTGAAGCTGGATCCTCAGAAGCACCTGCACCCTGTGTGGACGGTGGATAACCCGTACGGCAACGTGCTCGAGTATGTGGCGCGCACAGCGGGCCTGGACGACGCGTCGCAGGTTGCGGCGTTCGACCTGATCCTCACGCCCAGCCAGGGGCCGGGCTTCTTCGGCGATAAGGGCCAGTTCATCGCGGCCTCGCGCCAGGACAACCTGTCGAGCGTGCACCCGGGTCTGGTGGCCTTGGAGCGCCTGGCCGCGCAGGGGACGCCCGCGGGCGGCGACGTCACGGTATTCATGTGCTTCGATCACGAGGAGGTGGGCTCGGAGTCGCGCACGGGCGCGGCCGGCCCGATCCTGGAGACGGTGTTGCGCCGCACGGCGAAGGCGCTGGGCCGCGACGAGGACGGTTTCGAGCGCATGCTCGCTGCCTCGTCGTGCGTGAGCGCGGACGCGGCGCATTCGGTGCACCCGAACTACGCGGGCCACCACGATCCGGATAACCGCCCGATGATGGGCCGCGGCCCGATCGTCAAGATCAACTCGAAGCAGCGTTACGCGACGGACGCGGAGGGCATCGCCCTGTGGAATCGCGCGTGCGCGGCGGCAGGTGTCGCTTCGCAGAAATTCGTGGGTAACAACGCGATGCCGTGCGGGACGACGATTGGTCCGATCACGGCGACCCGTCTGGGGATTCTGACGGTGGACGTGGGCGTGGGCCTGTTGTCGATGCACTCGGCGCGCGAGATGAGCCACGTGGATGATCTCCTCGACCTAGCCCGGGTGCTTGAGGCGTACTGGCAGGGCGCCTGACGCCCGCGCGCGGTGAGCCCAAAGGGCGAAGCCGTGCGCGCGGCACCCGCACCAGGGCGCCTGACGCCCGCGCGCGGTGAGCCCAAAGGGCGAAGCCGTGCGCGCGGCACCCGCAGCAGGGAGCCTGACGCCCGCGCCCTGAGCGCATAGAGCAACCCCGGCCTCGTCCATCGTGACGAGGCCGGGGTTTGTGTCTATCGGGTGCGCTCAGAGGTTGGCGACGGCGGTGACGGTGACGGGCACGTTGCCGCGCGTGGCCTTGGAGTAGGGGCACAGCTGGTGGGCGCGGTCGACGAGGGCCTGGGCCCGGTCGAGTTCGACGCCGGGGATGAAGACCTCAATGTCGGCGGTGAGGGCGAAGGAGTCGCCCTCGGGGCCGAGGCCGATCGTGGTGCGCACGACGGAGTCCTTGGTGTCGATACCGAGTTCCTTGGCGGCCAGGCCCATGGCACCCTGGAAGCAGGCGCCGTAGCCCATGGCGAAGAGGGCTTCGGGGTTGGGGCCGTCGCCGGGGCCGCCCAGTTCCTTGGGCATGCGCATGACGTGGCTGATGCCGAGCGCGGGGACGGAGGAGGTGCCGGCGCGACCACCGGTGGAGTCGGCGGTGACGGAGTATGCAATCTTGCTAGGTGTATCCATGCACCCATTCCACCACTAGGACTTCAGTCCCGCAAGGGGTTTGACACAAACACAAGCGTTTTCGCGCTCACCTCGACGAGGCCGGGACGCGCCCCTCTGCTCACGCGAGGTCAGGCGGTGAGGAAGTCCGCGTCGGGGCGGGCGCTCAGCGCCTTGGCGACGGCGCGGCGGAAGCGGTCGTTCATGGGAGGGAGCTGGTCGCCGCGGAAGAACACGGTCTCGCTGTTTTCGCCGTCGGCGGGGCTCGGCTCGCCGCTCACCCACTGCGCGGCGAAGGCGACGTCCAGGTAGGTGGTGACGTCTCCGTTGTCGTAGGTGACGGGACCGACGACCTCGACGGACAGGAGGCGGCGCACCTCGATGCGAACGTCGGCTTCCTCCAAGGCCTCGCGGGCGGCGGCGATCGCGGGCTCCTCGCCCGGGTCGACGATGCCTGTCACGGGGGTCCAGGCGCCGTTATCCGAGCGACGCACGCAGAGAACCTCGACATCCTCAGGAGCGATGGGGTGCTCCCAGTCGATCGCCGCCCGACCGGGGGCGGGGCGCGCGATAACGACGGTCGTGCCGGGCATCCACAGGGGCGCATGGCCGACGTGACGGCGCAGTTCGAGGACGAAGTCGGGGGTAGCCATGGCCCTAGTCTACGGCGCTCACAGGAAGGAGGTGATGAGCGGCAGGAGCAGGATCTTGACGATAATCGCAAACGCGAAGAGGGTCGCGTAGGCGGCCTCGATGCGCTCGTCGGTGACGCGGGCGTCGGCGGCCTGCAGGACTGCCGGCTGGCCGAGGAAGCCCGCAATGCCACCCGCGGCGCGCGCGGAGGACAGGCCGATGAACTTTGCGCCGAGGGCCTGGATGACGCAGCAGACGACAACCATGACGGCGGCGAGGAGCGCGGCGCGCCAACCCTCAGGGCTGCCGAGCAGGCTCGCGAACTGCGGTCCGGCATTCAGGCCGAGGGCCGCGAGGAAGAGCATGAGGCCGATCTGTCGGATCGTCAGGTTCGCGGCGGCGGGCAGGGTCCACACGAGCGGTCCGGTGCGGCGCAGTGCGCCGAGCAGCATGCCGACGATCAGGGGGCCGGCGGCGGCGCCCAGCTGGAAGCCCTGGCCACCGGGCAGCGGGAAGGAGACGATACCCAGGAGCAGACCGAGGACGAGGCCAATGCCGAAGGCCATGCCATCAACCTCGGCGACGCGGCGCTCGGAGTCGCCGAGCCACTCAGCAATGTCGTCGAGCTCGTCCGTGGGAACGACGACGGCGACGTGATCGCCGAGCTGCAGGTCAAGGTCGTCGCGCGCCAGGAGGTCCAGGTCACCGCGGCGCACGCGCGTGATGACGGCACCGAAGCGCTTGGTGACGTTGAGCTCGGAGACGCTGCGGCCGGCGACGTCGGGGTTGGATACGACGATGCGCTCGAAGGCAAGGTCGGAACGGTCGTCCTCGAGGTTGTGGTCGAGGATCTCGCCGACGAGGGGTGCCGTCTCCTTGATCGACGCGGGATCGCCGACCATGACGACGTGGTCGCCCGGCAGCAGGTCCTCACCGGGAGCGGTGACGCGGGTGCGCCCGTCGCGGCACAGGTAGGACAGGCGCACGCGCTGGTCGCGCCACGCATCAATGTCACGGGTGTTGATCTGCTTGGTCACGTGCACGCTGACAGCCTCAAGGGACGCACCCGCCAGGGAGGGCGTGTCCTTGGGGCCGACCCACTTCCTCGTCACGGTGATCGTCACAATGAGAATGCCACCGATGACGCCCACCGGATAGCCGAAGGCGTATCCGACCGCCGCGTGGGGATCTCCCGTGAGGCGGGTGGCCGTATCGAGGGCGGGCGCGGCCGTCAGAGCTCCCGTGAACAGGCCCGAAGTCAGGCCGGACGACAGTCCGAGGAGACGTCCGCCCGCGAGCGCGATAGCCGCGCCGACAATACACACGATCGTCGTCAACGCGAGGAGGTTCGTCTGCTTACGCAAATCTTGGAAGAAGGTCGCGCCCGCGGAAATGCCGACGCAATACACGAAGAAGGCCAGGCCCATCGGCTGGACGATCGACATGTGGGTGCTGACAACCTCGGGATGCAAAGCCGAAACGATGAGGCCGACGAAGAGCGCACCCGCCGCTCCGAAGCGCAGCGGGCCGATCCGAATGGCCCCGATCGCCGCGCCCAACGCAACAACGACAAACAGCGCGAGCAGGGGTGAAGACGCGAAAAGAGAGGCCATAGCTTTCAGAGTACCTGTCATGCGTCCGACGTTCCCCACGACTGTCAGATTGCCTGCGTTAAGAACCTCACGGATTGGTTACACTGGTGCCAGAAACTGAAAGGACGGTCATGCCTCAACCAGCACCCGGATGGTACCCCGATCCCGCAGGAAGCCAGCGCCTTCGCTGGTGGAACGGCGGCGAGTGGACCGAACAATTCCACGATATGCCGCAGCAGGGAGCGCCTGTCGCGCAGCAAATGCCCGTAGACCAGGCGGCGGGGCAGTACATGCCCGCCCAGTCGCAGGCTCCGACCGTTTCCTCCGACCCCTACAATCCGGCGGGTGTTGCCCCGCAGCTGGGCGCCACTGGAATGGACCCGCAGGCGGGAGACGCCGCTCCGAAGAGCGGTCGCGGATGGGTCATCGGCACTATTGTCTCCGTTCTCCTCATGGTCGTTTTCTTCGGCACGATGGTGTACTCGGGCATGCATCTGCGCGCTCAGAACGTCGAGTGGCGCGACGTGCAGGAGCAGCGCAACTCCACAAAGATCAGCCTCGACAATAAACAGGATGAACTCAACGATGTGAAGGAAGAACTCGAGGAGGCACAGAAGTGAGCAACGGATTCCAGCCCCAGGTGAAGAAGCCCTCCGGCCTTCCTAAGATCCTGACGATCATCTGCTCGGTTCTCGCCGTCATCTTCCTCCTTATGAGCGCCACCATGTACGTCAGCGCTCGCTCGAAGGCGCAGGAGATCGAGGATATGCGGGCTGAGATCCAGTCCGCGGACGCTAAGACCGTGGAAATCGACAGCGAAATCACATCCACTAAGGAGCAGATCGCCGCGGCCAAGGGGAAGAAAGAGGCTCAGAAGTGGTGCGATGACGTCACCCGTGAGAATGCAACGGAGACGAAGCTTCGCAGTCAGGGAAGCGCCCTCAAGTCGATGAATCAACCCACGCGCGACGCAGTCGATAATCTCTGTTCCCAGAAAAAGGCCTTCATTGAAGCTTTCGCGCAAGACGCAAAAGCAAATACCGAAATGATCACCCCCTCGAGCCTCGATTGCCAGAAAGACGGCAAGACGATGACGATTACGGCCACTGTCACAATTACTGCTCCCTCGCTCCTGGCGTATGGCAGCATGGATGTTACTTACAACGTGTTCGCAGCCGATCACGCGATCACCAAATCCGATACTCCGCTTGGGACAGCAACCGCCACCGTTCCTTCGAGCGGGTCGGGTCCCCTGTCCACATCCATGCCGATCTCGGGCAACGAGACGCACTGCTCGATCGAACCGGTGAGTATCTGGCCCACCGGTCTGTAAGCCCCACATCCACAGCGATCTCCCAACACGAGAGCAGGAACCCCGATGAGTGAACCCGCGGAAGGCTGGTACGCCGATCCCAGTGGCGCAAATCAACTGCGCTGGTGGGACGGCCACGCATGGACGGACTACGTCGAGCCGTACGAGGCACAGGTGCCCTCTCCTCAGGAGGTTGAGGTCGCAGTTCCGGCGGTGGACGAGGCCTTCCCGGCTTCGTCCACCGAGGAGTGGGCCGCCACTTCCGCCGGTACACCTATCCCCATGCCCGAGGCCTCCCTCCCGCAGGAGGTCACCCCAGCCTCGTCGGTAGCGGAGGCACCGGTCGCGCCGATTCCGATGCCCGGCTCCCCCAGCGATGAAAAAGACAGCGACGAGGCGGACGCACCCGAGAAGAGCGGAACGCTCAAGTGGGTTCTCGCATGCGCAGCATCGTGGGTGCTCGTCGCGGTGTTCATTACCGTGCTCGTCATTGCCTGGTCGCACCTGGGGGCCAGCGGCCGCATCCAGGAGGACGCGAAGAGCCGCGCCGAGACCGCCCAGAACGAGCTCGACACGGCCCGCTCGACGCTCGAGTCCATCAACCAGCAGCTCCAGGAGGCCACCAAGTGAGCGCTCCCGCACCCCTGCGTGCCGCAACCGTCGCGGGCGCCATCCTCGCCACGGCGTTCATCGTCCTCTCAGCCATCGTCGGGGGCATCAACGCGTGGCGCACGCATTCTGCATCCACGTACGAGGCACAGGCTGAGCAGGCCCAGTCCGACAAGGCCACGGTCGATCAACAGATCACGGAGGCAAAGGCCGCGCTGGATGCTGCCACCGTGCGCAAGGACGCCGAGAGCTGGTGCGATTCGATCACGCGCGAATCCGCCGCGTCGATCCGAGACTCGCTCAAGACCTACGATTCGGCGACTCAGGCCACCAAGGACGCGATCCACGAACAGTGTGCAGCCAAGGAGACCCTCGCGCAGGTCTACCGCACCAACAAGGACGCTGACTTTTCCATCGCGGTGGGCGAATGCACGACCGACCAGGTGACGACCACGGTGAACGGAACGCTCACCCTCAAGGACTCTTCCCAGATCGCGTCGCTGGGCACACTCGATGTGGAGATCAACGGGTTTACCGCGGACAAGGGTAAGAACCCCAGCCCCGGCTCGCCGTACCAGGGCACGACAACGATCACTCTGACGCCCGGCTCGCCCGCCACTTTCACGCTGTCGATTCCGTACGATCCCGCGATGACCGACAAGACCGAGTGCGGTGCGACGATGACCAGCTGGTGGCCCTCCAACCTGTGATGCGCGGTGAATCCCATCACCGCAGCAAATCCAATTTTTTCAACTCGTATAGAATTGGGGAGACACAGTGAAAGGAGTCTCCCCGTGAGCACCCCCACCCCCGGCCTGCCTGAAGAAGCGGCTGGCTCCCCCATTTCCCCCGCCGGTCAGGTGCCGGCGGCACCGAGCCCCGCGGTCGCGGCGGCCACGCCGACGTTCACCCCGCTGACTGCCCCGCGCCCGCGCGCGACGGGCGGGCAGATTGCGATCGCCGTCATCACGTCGGTCCTCGTCGTCCTCTTTGCCATTACGACCCTTATGGCTGCCGGCATCTACTCCCTGAAGAGCAAGGACCTCACCGAGACCCAGGAAGAGCTCAGCACCGTCCAGCAGGAGCTTCAGGAAGCGCAGGAGGCCGCCAAGTGAGTGACAACAACATCCCCACGCCCGAGGCAACCACCCCGGCTCCCGTGACGGTCGCGACCAAGGCCCCGAAGAGCAAGGGACTGTCGATCTTCAACCGCGTCGCGCTCGTTCTCCTCCTCGTCCTCGTCATCGCGACGACCACCCTGTTCGCCTTCGCCGTCCAGAAGACGAAGGCGGAGAAGGACATGAAGGATGAGATCCAGACGATCAAGGAGCAGACCGCCGCCCTCGCCGCCCCGGCCTGGTGCGAGCAGGTGACCCCGGACAACGTCGACAAGGTCGACGAGCTGTACTCCAAGTACGACAGGATGTCCCCGGAAGCTCAGGAATCCGTGAAGAAGGAGTGCAAGGACCGCGTTGACGCCGTCCAGCTGCTCAAGTTCCAGGACGCCAAGGACGCGTTCAAGGTGGAGCCCACCTGTGCGCTGGACGACGCTCAGACCACACTGCACTGCTCCGTGGACATCTCACCCGTCAGCGACACGACGAAGACCAAGCTCGAGGCCTTCCCAACGACCGACCTGACGCTGCAGATTTCGTTTGATGATTCGATGTTTGTTGTCGGTACCCCCGATCACGTCATCGATGACGTCGCGACGGCGACAATGACGAAGGGCGAGAAGGTGTCCCTCGAGTTCACGACACCCTACGACCCGAGCTGGGGCTCCCACTACAAGGTCGCGGTCACGAAGTACTTCCCGAACGCGTGAGCCAGGCACTCTGATCGAACATACTGGTCCCGTCGCCCCATTCCGGGCGGCGGGACCACGTGCATTCACGAGCGGTAGGAGCGCGGTCCACATTGCCGCGCAGCCCCGCCACGGCCTCGCTCAGGCGCTTAGTAGTGCTCGTGTGAGTCGTATCCGCGCAGCCGATCCAGCTCTCGCCGTTCCTTCTTCGTGGGGCGCCCGCTCCCCTTCTCACGCATGGCGACGGGAATGTGCACGCGCGGGCGCTCGGGCGTGCGATCGTCGTAGGCCGTGCGCGCCTGCGGGTAGGACACGCGCTTGTTCAGCAGCAGGTTGACCCCCAGGATGCGGTCGAAGCCCTCGATGCGCAGGCGCACCTCGTCGCCGACTCGCACCTTGTAGGCGGCCTTGACGGGCTCGCCGTTGACGCGCACATGCCCAGCGCGCACGGCAGCCGTCGCCTGCGACCTGGACTTGAGCTGGCGGGTCGCCCACAGCCACGTATCGACGCGCACGGCCGACGAGGCGAGGGCACCCGCGGGGATAACGACTTCTTCGGGGGTCTCACTCATCGCGACCGCCTAGTTGATGCGGCGGATGCGCTTCTGGTGGCGGGGCGTCAGGATGATCGCAACGAGGGCGCACAGGATCGGCATGCCGATCAGCATGCCCAGCAGGGCTCCCCAAGGAACGATGGGGCGCAACGTCGTCGTCAACGTCGGGAAAATCCCCGAATTCGCGAAGGTGATGACGGCCAGCACGCCCACAATGAGGCCAGAGAGCACAGCCGTCGGAATCGCGTTGAGCGCAAGCACCACACCCTGCCACGTAGTGACGTGGCGGCGCATCGAGGGAGCAGCACCGATCGCATCGAGGGTGTCGAGGTCCGGGCGCATATCCGAGGAAGACAGCGCCACCACGAGGGCAACCGTCGCCGCAGCCGCGACGACAGCAATCAGGGCGGCAACGTAGGGAAGAACCAGCGACCGCATCGTCGGGGCGATCACCTGGGCGGAGGCACCGGGGACCTGGCGCGCAATCGTCGTCTGGAACGTGGGCGCGTCCACCGGGTTCACCGGCTTCTCGACGGTGAGGAGCTCGCCGAGGGGCACGGCGCGCAGGCCGAGGGCTTCGGAGGCCTGCGGGGATAGGACCATGACGTTGATGCGCGTGAGGGGCGAGGCCGGGAAGGTCATCGTCCTTTGCACGTGGGCGTCCGGTAGGTCGTCGTCGGATGCGCCAGCGGCCTTGGCTGCGGCGATTGCCGACATGTCGAGGCTACGCAGGTCCGCCTGGCCGGCGCCGTTGATCAGCTTCGGGTCGGGCACGAGGACGCCCCCGGCTTTCAGGGTGGCGATCGCGCGGACCATGTCGTCCTCGTTCAGATAGCCGGCCTCGCGCAGGTAGGTACCGTCGTCGACGATGTAGGCAACGTCGATTTCCGCCATCGTGCCCATCTCGGTGTGCATCGTGAACGTGGACTTGTCGATGGGGTTGACGGCCTCGACCATCGTCTCCGGGCCACCAGGGCCACTATTCCAGGCCATGCCGTTCATGATGGTGCTGGAGGTGACCGTGCGCTCCCCGTCGACGACCTGCTGGGCCGACTGAAGAAGGTTACGGGTGCGCGTCACCGAATCGGTCTTATCGACCGTCGAGAGGAAGACCTGCCCACGCTGTCCCGCGTGCGGGCGCGAGTTCCAGCCGGCCTCGTTCGACGAGGACAGCGTGATGAGCAGGCCGCAGGCGACGAACACGGTCGTCAGGATCGAGGCCATGGCGGGGAACGTCCGGTGGCCGTTACGCACGGCGTCGCGAAGCGCCAGGCGCATGCTCATCGACGCGCGACGATTGGGCGCGCGCCAGCGGGTGAAGATGTAGGGGATCGACCCAATGAGGCCGGCCTCGAGTAGACCGACACCAACAACGAGGGCGAGCACCCACCCGCGCCAGGCGGCAATCCCCAGCAGCGGGAGTCCAGCCAGCAGCGCCAGGGGGTATATCATGCGACGACGCACGAGGCGGGAGGGCTCCCACACGCGCCCGCCGATGACCGCGGACGTGTTGATGCGCGACGAGGTGTGCGCCGGCGACACGGACGCCATGAGGGACAGCAGGATCGGCAGGAGCATCGACAGGGCCAGCGGCCACCACGGCACGATGCCGATGCCGAGGCCCGACCAGACACCGATGCCCACCATGCCGCACGCGGACAGCGCGACGGAGACAAGCCCCGAATACAGGCCGATGACGAGGCCGTGGGCGATCGTCAGGCGACGACCGTCGGACTGGTCGCCACCGTTGGCGACGATCATGGCTGCCGTGCGCATGACCGATCGCTGCGCGACGGTGTAGAGCGGCGAGATGAGCAGGATCATCTCGGTGAGGATGAGGAGGATGCCTGCGACCAGCAGAAGGTACTGCCAGGGATTAGTAGCCCGATTGTTTTGGTCGACCTCGTACTGAGCGAACTGGGCAGGCAGAGCCGAAACGTCCGGCGGATCAGCGAGTACCTGTCGCGAGACAACGGAGAATCCCGACTGGTTGATCTGACGAACATGGTCCCAGGTCACCGGAGTCGGGCCGGTGACGAACCAGGCCGTCTGCGTGCGTCCCGCCACCGCGAGACGGTCAATCTCGAGCGTGCCGTCACCGACAATCGCCCGATTCGTACCGGGAATGATCTCGTCAATGACGACGCTTCCCGTGAGGGCCTGAGTGGTGCGATCCTTGGCAACAGTCAGCGACAGCGTGAGTGTATCGCCCACCTCGGCCTTGAGCGCCCGCGCAACCTCGTCCGAAATGACGGCGTGGTTCGCAGCGAGCGCACCGCTCTTTCCACCCGCATTCACGCGTGGGGCATCCAGCGTGGCCGTCTGGGTGCCTGAGTCAACCGTGTACCCCGTTCCGTCCTGCGTCGTGAGGTGGAGCTGGTAGAGGGTGTCGACGGCGATCAGTTGGTCCCCCGCCGGCACCCAGTTGGTGAGGGTGCTCTGGGTAACCGTCACTTCCTCATCAGAGGCCGTCTTCGACAGAAAGTCAGCGGTGATGTCTTGCTCGATGGCCGTCGACGAGCGGTGCAAGGTGACCGCCTGAACGTCGGAACGGTGGCCGAGCCACGACGCTGCCTGGTAGCGCTGAGAGGTCGTCACGTCCCAGAACGTGATCGAGCCGATCGCGATAATGATCGGCAACGAGATGAGAAAAACCGCCGTCAGCGTGCGCCCCAGGCTTTGGCGCGCATCACGAGAGGCGATGCGGAGTACTAGTCCCCATCGCCTCATTCGTGTGTTGAGTCGACTCATCAGATCCTTGGTGCAGTGTCAGCCAGCAGATCCCTCAGTGAGTCTCCGCGCGAGCGGTCGACGATGCGACCGTCGCGGAGGAAGACTGTGCGGTCCGCCCATGCGGCCATTCGGGCCTCATGAGTAACGAGGATACCGGCTGCACCCGCATCAATGTGGTCACGCAACACCAACATGATCTGGTCGCTGGTGTGCGAGTCCAGCGCGCCCGTCGGCTCATCCGCAAGAATGACCGAGCGGTTACCCACGAGGCCTCGGGCGATCGCGATGCGCTGACGCTGACCACCCGACAGACGCTCGGGGAAGCGATCCGCGAGTTCGGCAACGCCGACCTCTTCGAGGGCAGCCATGGCGGCCTCGCGCACCTTCGACGGGCTAACCCCGTCCAGTTGCAGCGGCATCTCAACGTTTTCGAGGGCCGACAGGGACGGGATCAGGTTGTAGTCCTGGAAGACGTAACCGATGGACCGGCGACGCACCTCAGCACGGTGAGCCGCATCCATCGTGGCCATATCGACGCCGTTAATAAAGACACTTCCGTGCGTCGGACGCTCCAGTCCGCCAGCGATCGACAGTAGAGTCGACTTGCCGGATCCAGAGGGGCCCATAACAGCGAGAAGCTCGCCGGGGGCGACCTCAAGGTCGATCCCGTCGAGCGCTCTCACTCGGACGCCGTCGGCGCCGAACTCATGTCCGACACCCGCCATCCTGATCGGTAGCGGCACAGGCTGGCTCATCGCACCCCGGCACGCTCCGAAATGCCGGCTTCCGTCTGAGCCCAGTTCATCGAGCGACCCTTCGCGGCAGCGAAGGCGGCGCGACGAGCGGCCTCGGAAACAGCACCGGACTCGATGTGATCGAGCCAGTTGAGCTCGGCCTCAAGGTCGAAGATGTGACGCTCCAGGATGAGCTTCCACGCGAGCTCACCCTCGTCGGCCGAAGCCTTCAGGCGGGTGACGTCACGCAGGGAGCCCAGGGTCGAGCGACGCTGGGTCTGGATCATGGCCTCGACGTCGACCGTGGGGTCGGCGGCGGCCACGGCGAGCTTCATGACGAGCTCATCGCGCTCGGGGTGTTCGCGGGGAACAGGGGTGGACCACCAGGCGTTGAGGACGTCGCGACCGGCATCGGTCAGCTCGAAGACCTCGGAATCACGGCCGGCATTGGTCTCAGCGTGAGACACAACCTGGCCGTCGCGCTCGAGGCGCTGCATCGTCTGGTAGACCTGGCCGATATTCAGCGGCCATGCTCCGCACGTCTGCTCCTCGAACATCTGCTTCAGGCGGTAGACACCGGCGGGCTGCTGCGCAACAAGCGCCAGCAGGGCATTGCGAACCGACATAACTCTCCGTTCGTTGTCTGGACGTGTAGACGATCGTGGTTGAACAGTATCTATCGTACGCGAATTTTGCTCTTAGAGCGGGGAATTCACGGTGGGTTACCTAACATAAAGCCTACCGTATGGTTAGACAGGAGTCCCCGAATTTTCGCGCTATATCACAGATATTGACCGTTATACCAATTTAAGTGTCAACCACATTGCAGACACCATTCAAGGGTTTTTCAGCGACATTTCAGCGCTTCTCTACTCACGCGGTCAGACCCCTCAAAAGAGAGGACAGCGAGCGTCCAAAACCGGGAAAAACACCGCAAACAGGCCGACTGACCGCCAGGACAGAAATAATTTGTCACCCGACGTTCTCAGACTGTGAGATCTGCGGTTCAGGAGTTGGACTACTCGGAGAGAACATCCTCGATATCTTCCCAGAGCACCTCCGGCGACGACGGCGCAACAGCCGCCCAGAATTCGCCATCCTTATCCGCCAGCAAGGGCACCTCGTCGGGGTACAGCTCGGTGAATTCAATGCCGGCCAGCACCTCGCAGACCTCCTCGCTGGTGGCGAGCAATCGCCAGCTCTCGCCCGACAGACTCGGGTACGACACCGCATCGACGACCCGCACAGCGAGCCCGACCCACGCCTCGTCCGCAACGTCCGCCCAGAATGCTCCCGTCGCCTCGTCGACCTCGGCATCGATCACCTCGGCGATCTCGCGAGCAACCCTCGGCACCTGCAGGAGGATCTGTGGGACGTCACCCCGTTCCAGGGCAGTGAAGATCACCTCGGGCACCGCCGTCGGCACAATCCCCTCGCCCGACGGCTCTCCCAAGGCGCTGAGCTCGAGGAACATCTCCCTCAGCTGCGCAACATCAATCGCCCACACCGACAGCATGTCTTCCTCGCCGCCGTACATACCCCCATCATCGCAGCGCAACACCGCGACGGAGCGCGGGCCAACGAAGAAGGTGGATCGCCGGCACCCAGCCGGAGCGACGACCCAGGCGGTCAGCACCTTCGTCGCCTGCGAGAACGCCTGAAGGAGAGCAGCGAGGTGCGGAACGGGAGTATCACCAACGACGAGGCCCTGGCTGCGCAGCAGCTCAACGAACGGATGCTCGGGGTCAGTCAGGAGTCCGTCGGCGTATGAGCGCAGCGCCTCGCACTCGAGCCCGCTCATATCGAAGACGACGCCGTCCTCCGTCTCGTAGGCATTGATCATGATTCCTCCTGTGCTCTCAGGTCGTCGCCGCGCACGGCTTTGAAACGAGGACAACGCTACGACATGCGCACCGACCGTGCCCGCGGACGACGGCGACCGCAGCGCGTGCGGGAGGCTACACTGGGAACGACTAGGAGGATTCACCGATGAACACCCCGCTTCCCGCAGGCCACGCCCCGGCCTCGTCCCCGATTCCGACCTTGATGCTCCCGACGGGATCACCCATCCCCGTGCTCGGTTTCGGCACCTACAAGGTCGCGCCCGAGGATACGTACGACGCGGTGAGCCGCGCCCTCGAGGTCGGGTACCGTCATATCGACACCGCTCAGATGTACGGCAACGAGGCCGAGGTCGGGGCGGCGCTCGAGGCATCGGGCATCGCGCGTGAGGACCTGTTCGTCACGACGAAGGTCGACAACTCCAACCACGAGCCCGATCGGGCAGCCACATCCATCCGACGCTCCCTCGAGGACCTGCGCACCGACTACGTGGACCTCCTCCTCGTGCACTGGCCACTGCCCACGCTCTACGGGGGCGACGTCGCCCTGCCCTGGCCCGCCCTCGAGGACGCCTTCAACGCAGGCGGCGCACGCGCGATCGGCCTGTCGAACTACGAGCGCGAGCACGTCGAGGCCGTCCGCGCGGTCGCGACGGTCGCCCCGCACGTCCTCCAAGTTGAATCCCACCCCTTCTTCCCCAACGCCAACCTGCGCGCCTACGCACAGGGGCTCGGCATGGTCTTCGAGGCATGGTCCCCCTTGGCGCGCGGACGCGCGGTCACCGACCGGGTGCTCGTCGAAATCGGCGCCGAGCTCGGCGTGGGCCCGACGCAGGTCGCGCTACGTTGGGCGCTGGATCGGGGCCACGTCGTCTTCCCCAAGACCCTGAGCCGCGAACGAATGGCCGCCAACTTCGACGTGTTCTCCTTCTCGCTGGATCCCGAACAGACCGCGCGCATCGACGCTCTCGACGCGGGCGAGTCCGGTCGCATGGGATCGCATCCGGCCACCATGGACCGACTCTGAGGACGGGTACGATACAGGTATGGCTTCCAAGCTCACGCGCGCCGACCGCGCCATCGTTCGACTGGCCGATGGCACCGTCAAACAGCAGAACCTCCTCACGGGTACAGAGGTGTGGACCGTTCCGGGCCGCGGCAACCGGCCTCTGACCGCGCCGCACACGGACCACAACCCGATCAACCACGAGGCTGACGGGCACCACTGCGCGTTCTGTTCCGGCCGTTACCTCGAGACCCCGCCCGAAAAGTCGCGCCTAGTGCGCCACGAGGACGGGTCCTGGGAGCAGCTGGACGCCCTCGGCGCCGATCAGCTCGGCGAAACGGTCGCCGAATTCCGACGCATTCCTAACCTGTTCGAGATCGTCTCCTACAACTACTGGCATCTCAACCACGGGCACGTCCCCTCCGAGGACGACCGTCGCCGCATGGCCCACTACCTGGCCTCGGACGCGGGCTACGAGCACGTCATGAACGTCGTTCGCTCGCGCATGTTGGCCTCGGGCATGAGCGAAGGCGAGTTCGCAGCCACCAGCGAGACCGCGCGCCTGCAGGCCGCCAACGGCTTTTTCTCCGGCGGGCACGACCTGATCATCGGCAAGCGCCACTTCGTCGACGGCGCCACCGAGGCCCACCAGCTGGCCGGGTCCGGCACCCTCACCCCCGAGGAACACGAGCAGTACACCGCCTACACGGCCCGCTCGATGCGCGACCTGTACGACCTGGATCCCGCGGTCCGCTACGTAGCGACATTCCAGAACTGGCTGCGCCCCGCGGGCGCGTCCTTCGACCACCTGCACAAGCAGCTCGTCGCGATCGACGACATGTCCGTGCAGACCGAGGCTGAGCTGGAGCGCCTGCGCGCCCAGCCCGACATCTACGACCAGATCTTCACGGTCGCGGCCACGCGCAAGCTCCTCATCGCCCAGAACGAGCACGCCGTCGCCTTGGCTGGCTTCGGGCATCGCTTCCCCGGCATCGCAATCTGGCCCCTGGGCGAGCCGAAAAACCCGTGGGAGGTCAGCCCCGAGGCCATGCGGGGGATCTCCGACATCCTGCACGCCGCGCACGCTGCGACGGGCGTGGAGGTGCCCGCCAACGAGGAGTGGTACCACCGCCCGCCCACCGTGTCCACACCCATGCGCTGGCGCATCCTGCTCAAGTGGCGCATCTCGACGCTCGCAGGTTTCGAGGGTGGCACGCGCATCTACCTCAACACGATCGACCCGTGGAAGGTCGTCGAGCGCACCGTGCCGCGCCTCCTCGAGCTGCGCGAAGCGGGCCTCATCGCCCCCATGCGCATCGGAGAGGAATGCAAAGTCAGCCCCGCAATGCTGCGAGGCTGACTCCACAGGAATGCGTCCGGCGGGGATTACTCCGCGTCGTCGCTCGAATCCTCATATCCCGTGTCGGTCGCAGGGTTATCCGCGGGAGCCGGCTCCGGTTCGACGTCCTGCGTGCCCGGATCCGTCACCGGATCGGGAGTACTCGGCGTGGCCGGCGCCGGGGAGGCCAGCGCCGAGGTCCACGTGGCCAGCCACGCGCTCATCGCGTCGAGGGAACCGACGGTCTCGTCGGCGACGATCGGATCGCCGGTGATGCCCATCAGCCAGCCGGCCTCCGTGTCGGCGGCGAGCACACCATCGATCGGGTAGACGGCGCCCGTCGTGGCCAAGGAGCGCTGCGCGGTCTCACCCTGCAGCCAGGCAATCAGGGACTCTGCGCCGTCCGACGCGGGCGAGGACGTGGGGGCCGCGTACATGATGCGGGCGATGCACGTCGAGGAGATCGCGGTGCCGTAGGAATCAGCTCCCGTATTCGTCGCCGCAGCGGCCGCCAGCGAACGCGGGGCAACGATCAGCGGATACGCGCCGGAAGAACCCGCAGAGGCTCCCACGACCTCGGACAGGTACCCCTCGGACACGTGCGCGCCGGCCGTCCACGCAGCGATGGTGCCACCCAGGGAGGAATCCACACGCGGGTTGAGGGACTGCGCGAAAGAACCCAACCCCTCGCCCGTCTGCGCGGCTGCCTCCTGCACGAAGGCGCGGCCCACCGACGAAGAGGCCGGGTCCGGGACCGTCAGCAGCGCGCGGATACGGGGAGAAGTCAGATCGCCGAACGAGGTCGGCAGCGGGCGGCCATTCGCACTCATCCACGACTTGTCGGCGATGACGCACACGTCGTCGCGCCCGTAGGCGATCGCCGCAGCGGCACCATCCACGACCGTGCCGGCAAGCGTCGCAGTATCCTGAGGCGCCGACGCAGCGATCGTGCCCGCCGCGCTCGCCTGCAGGGCATCCGCGCCGTCCAGGCCGAGCACCACGTCCGCGCCCGCCTTCGACAGCGCATCCACGCCATCCACCGGCACCACTGCAACCGTAAAGCCCGTCGCCTTCGTGAACTCCTGCGCGGTCTCCATCGGCAGCTGCGCGCCGCCCACCAGGGCGACGGTCACCGTGCCCGAACCGCTACGAGGAGTCGGAGCGTCGATCGTCCCATGCCCCGCCGTGCTCGACGAGGCGCGCGCACTCTGGCCCGGAACGATCGGCGACGCAAACGGATCCCGAGGCGCACTCGAGGACACGGACGGCGTACAAGCCGCCACCGTCGTCGCCGCAACAAGGAGGGCAGACAACGCAAAAACAGAGCGGGCGCGAGCCATAAGGAATCCTTCAGACGGGAACACTACCGTTCAAGCATAAGACAGGGCGCCTGTGGGCCTCGCGCAAGAGCGCCGCGTGGGGCATCATGGAAGCGTGCGCACGCGCACAGGGACAACCAACCCCCACGCCAGGAGGCAACCATGGACTCAGCCACCATCGAAAAGCTCGCCACAACCGCCGTCATCGCCGGAGCGGCCTTCGCCGCCTCCAAGGTCTTCGAAGCCGGCTGGAAGGTCGCCACCGGACGCCCCATCCCCGCCGAAGACTCCGACGACGTCACCATCGCCTCGCTGGTCCTCTTCGCAGCCACCTCCGCGGCCATCGCGGCCGTCGCCCAGCGCTATGCGTACAAGGGCTCGCAGAAGTGGCTTGCCCCTAAGCTCGAGGCTCGCTTCGGCGTGCCCCAGCTGGAGGCCTGAGCGCCGCAGACCGGCGCCCCTCCCCTACGATCACACGAGCGGCAGGAGGGGCCCCAGGTCCGTACGCTCCCCCGACGCGCTGACGCGGGAGGCGGCCACGGCCTCGTCCCACGTGAGAAGCCCGCACGCGAGCGACAGCCACGTGCGCGCGTCGGTCTCCACGACGGCGGGCGGCGTACCGCGCCGATGCGTCGTCCCCGGCAGGATCTGCACGGCGCCGGCGGGAGGCACACGCACCTCGACCGAACGGCCCGGATGCGAGATGCCGAGCTCCTCGAGGGTGAAGCGCACCGCCGTCAACACAACCGCGCGCGCAGGCTCCTCGCCGCGCTCCACGGCATCGCGCCACGAACGCAGCGCCACCATCCCCTCACCGGGGTCAATCCGTCGTTTCGCCATACCCCGATTCTACGCGGCGCTGCCACCCCGCCCTCGGGCGTGCATTCCGACCGTCTTGTCAGGCACAATGGATACATCACTTCCGACGAGAGGCCACCCGTGACCGACATAGCTTCCCTGATTACGCTACGTTCGATCCTCGACATCGAGATCGCACGCAGCTACCAGTGGGACGCGGCCACCATCATTAAAGTCTCCGGTGTCGACCGAGCCGGCGACCTCACGACCCGCATCGTCGAATATCCCGGAGCCCTCGCAGACATCGCCTCCGAAGGCTTCTCCCCCCACTCCGCCGCAGGACACGCGCTCTCCCACGAACTCCACGACGCCATCCAACGCCGCGTCCGCCTGTGGATCGCTGAAATCCCCACCGAACAGCTTGCCCGCCTGCGCGAAGCCCTCGGCGACGACCTCGTCCACGAGGCCGGCCAGCCACGCGACGGCTACACCCCCATCGCCCTGTCCCCCCTCGAGCTGCTGGAGCACTGGGCGGCCGGCACCGACGAGCAACGCGAATTCATGCGCGTCGCCATGGCCGGACTCGACACGCTCACGACCTCGTCACACGCCACCCACGCCTCGCGCGCCGTCGGCGCCTCCATCATCGAACGCTCAGCGTTCCTCCGGCTGTGCCGCAACCCCAAATTCATCGCCTACGTCGTCGTGCTCGTTTACTCGATGGCGCGAGCCCTGCCCGTCATGTACGTCCCCGACTTCCGGGGCGACTGGCGCGTCCTGTGGGCCATCGACATGATCACCGCCATCCCCTACACGTGGGGCCTCATCGAAATGGTCGCCGGGCAAAAGCTCTGGCACCGCGTCGTCGGCGCCATCACCGCCTCCGTGACCTTCCTGGCCCCCTACGTGTACTTCCTCATGTACGGGCGCGACGCTCCCCCCGGCGTATGGACCGCCATCGCGCTGATCTTCTTCGGCGGCATCTTCCTCGAAGTCTTCCGCTACCAGCGCGACCGCGCCGTCAAGAAGGGCCTGGCAGAGAAGCTGTAGGCACGCCGTTACAGCGGAGGCCGCTGGTGTTCCGGGCGCTGTCACGCCCGACCGCCTGCTGGGCCGGGCTGCTCGGTGT